>JAIXUG010000014.1 GCA_027484105.1 Comamonadaceae bacterium | reverse complement strand
TGAGCGAAACAGTAAGAAAGCCTGTTGCCAATTTTGCTAATTTCATCTCTACGGCCTCATTTCAAAATTCATAAAGCATGATATTTGAAAAATCTATCGCTTCGTCAGGTGTATACCCTAGTGTTTTGTCCAGAACATAGCGCTCTCAATGGGTTAGGAGACACCCTGGCCTTCCCCAACACATTTATCGATTGAGCAGATCATATTTCTCCTTGCCGAAAGGTGACACATTTCGGAATCGGGGGGGTACTGCGGGATCAGCAGCCGGTGAAATTTGACCCAGTATCGGCACTGAGCCCGGCAGCGACAAACTCACTGTATGAAGTAAACTGGTAATGTGAAATAAGTATGTCCCTATTTTGTCTCACTAATCCGACAGAAAACGGGTCAAGGCTCACAGCCTGTGGCGGCAAAGATGTTGATTTGCATGGCTACCGAGGTCGCCCTGGACACGACGAAGGCATGGCGTGACACTCTTTCACTTTCCAACCGCTTACTTCATTGCCGGGGTCTTGTTCCTGGCCATGCCCTCGGCCTTGTGGCTGTTGCTGCGACAAACACCCTCACGGGGCTTGTCTTTGTGGTGCTCAGGTGGTTTGGTTTTTGGCTTGGGCTTGATGTTGCTGGGATCCAGAGGCGTGCTGTCCGAATGGATGACACACGGACTGGCCAATGGTCTGCTGTTTTCAGGCGCGGCTCTGTGGATTCTGGCCTTGAGGCGCAAATTGGGACGCTCCATGCCAGTCATGGGCTTGGTTGTGTTCAACCTCTTGTTCTGGCTCGTCTACGAGCTGTTCAACTCATGGTGGGTCAACACCACCTGGCGTTTTCTCTGGAGCTCCAGCATCGTTGCCGGCATGTTGTTCTGGGTGGCTGGCTTGGCCAGAGAGCTGGGTCTGCGCCGCAAAAGCTTCAGCGCCCAGGTGGTGGCCCTGGTGTACATGGCGCTAGGCATGCTGCTGTCGTTCAGGGCCATCAGTGTCTTGCTGGGTTTGACGCAACCGGGGGCATTGAATGCCGATGTCTTGTCGATGTTTGTCATCACCATGGGCGTGCTGACCTCGGTGGTGGGCAACATCGGTTTTCTGGGCATCGTCATGGAACGCGTCACCCGCAAATCGCTCGCCATCGCACAAGCCCAAGCCCGGCAAGAAGAAGCCTCGCGCTTGCTTCAACAGATCTCGCAACTGGAGAGGCAACGCAGCTTGGGGCAGATAGCCGCCTCACTGGGACACGAGCTGAGCCAGCCCCTGACCAACCTTCACCTGATCATTGACCGCATGGCCATGGCGAAGGAATACCAAGACGGCCGATCTCTGCCGGACGACCTGCAGGCTTTGCAGCGCAACACCCAAAAAGCCACCGACATCCTGCACCGGATCCGCAACTTCATCCGCGCCAAGGACATCCAGTTTGAGCAGGTCGAATTGGGCCAAGTCATCGCCGATGTGAACGATCTGATCCACGATTTGTCATTCAACGAATCGGTGCAGATCCAGGTTGAACTGCCCAAAGAGAAGGCATGGGTCATGGGGGATGCCGTTCAGTTGTCCCAAATTTTGCTAAACGTTTTGCGCAACGCCATTCAGGCCACACAGGGGCAACAAGATCGGCGCATCCAAATCACCATCCGACAAGAAAAAACGTCGCACGTCTTGGAGGTGGTGGACAACGGCCCCGGCATGACCCCGGACGTGCTGGCGCAAATCGCAACCCCGTTTTTCAGCACCAAACCCGATGGCTTGGGCGTAGGGCTGTCCATTGCCAAATCCATTGCCCAACAGCACCGGGGCAGCTTGCAGATTGACAACCACCCTGACGGCGGAGTCAGGGTTTGCCTTCAGCTGCCCGCGCTGGTGCAGCAACGGGCACTTTGACAAGCGCCCAGTGGGCAGATCATTCGGCCTTGATGCCTGCCGACTTGACCACGGCTGCGTAGCGCGACAGGTCCCGCGCCATGTCGCGGCCAAATTTTTCGGGGCCGCCCGGGCTGGCGGTGATGCCCAAGGTGTTCAGCCGATCGCGCACCGCCGGGTCATTCAGCACCGCGTTCAACTCGTTGTTGAGCCTTTCCACAATCGCACGCGGTGTTTTGGCCGGGGCCAACAGGCCCACCCAGGAGTTGATGTCGAAATCGTTCAAGCCCGCTTCAATGAATGTGGGCACGTCCGGCAAAGAAGGGGCGCGTTGGGCGCTGGAAACGGCAACCGCATGCAGCTTGCCCGACTTGATGTGGGGGAAAGCCCCCGCCACAGCGGTGTACACCAAGGGAATGTTGCCACCCAGCACATCGGTCAAAGCCTGGCCACCGCCTTTGTACGGGATGTGAACCAGGTTGGCACCGGTGCGCTGCTTGAGCAACTCACCCGCCAGGTGGGGCGTACCGCCCGTGCCCGAGGTGCCATACGACAGGCCACCCGACTGGGTTTTGGACAGGGCGATCACTTGCTGCAGTGTCTTGGCGGGCACGCTGGGGTGCGACACCAAAATCAAAATCGCGTCACCAATTTTGCCGATGGGGGCAAAGTCTTTGACGGTGTCAAAACCCACTTTGGGAAACACGTGCGGGTTGATCACCATGGTGCCATCAAAGCCCAGCAGCAAGGTGTAGCCATCGGGCTCGGCCGCGGCCACCATTTGGGTGCCGATGTTGCCCGAGGCGCCGGGTTTGTTGTCCACCACCACCTGCTGACCCAAGCGCTTGGACAGCTGCTCGGCGATCAGGCGCCCGCTGGTGTCGGTCACGCCACCGACCGCAAAGGGCACCACCAGGCGAATGGGTTTGGCGGGGTAAGCGGCTTGCGCTGCAGCCGTGCTGGCGCTCAAGGCCAAGCCAGCGCAGGCAGCGGCCATCAAGCCGGTACTGAGGGCGGCTTTGAGCCATTGGCGGCGGGGTGTTGTGCTTTTCTTTGGCATCGTTGTCTCCTGGTGGTTTCTGGGGGAATCAGTCGGTTTCGGCGTAGCGCTTTTCAAAAGCCCACACGTCTTCAAAACCCATGAGGCGGGTCAAATCGCCAAAGTCGTACAAAGGCGTGCTGCCCTTGGCGGACGAGCCGGTGTCCTTGAACTGTTGGTACACCTGGGTCATGGCCTGCACCCCGGCCAGCAAAGCGGTGACGGGGAAGATGGCGATCTTGTAGCCCAGCGCTTCCAGCTCGGGCTTGGTCAGCACCGGGGTGCGGCCTTTCTCGACCATGTTGGCGACCAGCGGCACGTCAAAGCTCTGGCCGATGCGGCGCATCTCTTCTTCGGACTCGGGCGATTCGACAAACAAAATGTCGGCCCCGGCCTTGGCATAGGCCTCGGCCCGGCGCAGCGCTTCATCCAAGCCCAGTGTGGTGCGGGCATCGGTGCGGGCGATGATCAAGAAGTCTTTCGACGCGCGCGCGTCCACCGCCACCTGGATCTTGCGCACCATGTCGGCCATGGGGATGACGCGGCGGCCCGGCGTATGGCCGCATTTTTTGGGGAACTCCTGGTCTTCGAGCTGGATGGCACATGCGCCTGCGGCTTCATAGCCCCGGATGGTGTGGCGCATGTTGAGCAAACCGCCGTAGCCCGTGTCGGCATCGGCAATCAGGGGCGTGCGGGCCATGCCCGCCATGGCGGTGACGCGGCCCACCATGTCGCTGTAGGTGGCCAGACCCGCATCGGGCAAGCCCATGTGCGAGGCCACGGTGCCGTAGCCAGTCATGTACAGCGCGTCAAAACCAAAGCTGTCGGCCAGCCGCAGCGAGACCATGTCGAACACGCCGGGCGCGACCACCAGGCCGGGTTGGTTCAAACGCGCGCGCAGCGCAGAAGTTTTGGAAGTCATGAAACAAAAATCTTGCAAGAGTGATTAAATCGACGACATCAGAATTTCTCATTTCAGCAGAAGAGCGCCCCATGGACCTTCACCTTCGCGACAAGCACATCCTCATCACCGGCGGCAGCAAAGGCATTGGCCTGGCTTGCGCGCAGGGCTTTTTGGCCGAAGGCGCCCGCGTGAGCCTGGTCTCGCGCGACAGCGCCAACCTGGCGCGGGCGCAGCAGCAACTGCTGAGCAACTGCCCCGGCGCACGCATCCACACCGTGGCTGCCGATTTGCGCGACGCGGCTGCCGCATTGGCGGCCCTGAACTCGGCCGAGGCCGCATTCGGCCCGGTCGATGTGTTGGTCAACTCGGCGGGCGCAGCCAAACGCACGCCCGCGCCCGAACTCACGCCCGAGGCCTTTGCCGATGCGATGCAGGCCAAGTACTTCACCTATGTCCACATGATCACGCCCACCCTCCAGCGCATGGCCGCACGGGGCCTGGGTGCGGTGGTCAATGTGGTGGGCAATGGCGGCAAAGTGGCCAGCCCCATCCACCTGCCCGGCGGTGCGGCCAATGCGGCGCTGATGCTGGTGAGCGCCGGTCTGGCCGCCGCTTATGGCGCTCAAGGCATTCGGGTGAACGCGGTGAACCCCGGCCTGACCTTGACCGACCGCCTGCACGAAGGCTTTGCGGCCGATGCGCGCTTGAAGGGCCTGAGCCCCGACGAAGTCATGGCGCAATCGGTGGCCAAAATCCCGCTGGGCCGCATGGCCGAGCCTGAAGAAATCGCCAATGCGGTGCTGTTTTTGGCCTCGTCCAAAGCCAGCTACGTCACCGGCATTTGCATGAGCATGGACGGGGCTTTGAACCCGATCGTTGTATGAAAATTTGGGCCCCCATCCGAAGCTTGGCACTGGCATGGGCCTGTGTGCTCAGCATGCCTGCGCAAGCCGAGCTGGCGCCCCTGAAAACCGTGGCAGCGGTGGATGTGCCACGCTACATGGGCACTTGGCACGAGGTCGCCAAGTACCCCAACTGGTTTCAAAAGAAATGCGCCAGCAGCACGCAGGCCACTTACAGCCTGCAAGCCGATGGCCGGGTGCAGGTCCTCAACCGCTGCAAAACCGACAAGGGCGAATGGAGCGAAGCCCTGGGTGCCGCCAGGCAAATCGGTGGCCCCACTTCGGCGCAGCTCAAAGTGCGCTTTGCCCCCGCCTGGTTGTCGTTCATACCGATGGTGTGGGGCGATTACTGGATCATCGACCTGGACCCGGATTACCAGTGGGTGGTGGTGAGCGAGCCCAAGCGCGAATACCTGTGGATCTTGTCGCGCACCCCGCAATTGCCAGCGGCCACTTACCAAGCCTTGCTGGCCAAACTGGACAAACTGGGCTTTGACCTGAAAAAGATCGAGCTCAGCAAACCTTGAACGATGGCCGGGCTCAGTGTGCCGTTTCGGCCACGCGCACCTGGCTGGCTTCGCTGGCTTGCAGCCAGCCTTGGCTGGCAGCGTCTTGTGCAAGTTGGGCAATCAGGGCACGTGCGTCGGCATTGACCAGGGCCACCGGTTGCAAGCGCAAAGCAGCGTCCGAGAAATGGTGCACCACCTCGGCCACGTCGTCGGCATCCAGCGTTGTGGGTTTGAAAACCGGGTGGCACCGCACCTTTTGGCCGAGCGCCCGGTAAAACACCGCCGCCAAATGGGCCGACGCACCATACACGCTGCGCATTTGACCTGCCGCCGTGACACGCAAGGTGTAGCCATATTTGCCCTTGACGCACTCGGCCTCGGTGATGTCCTTCAGGGCAAAGTGGTGCACTGTGGTGCCCGTGTCGTTTTCTGACACCAACAACTGCTGGTCGGTCAACAACCACAGGCCACGACCTGCCAGTACTACGCGGCCCAGCACATAGGCCAGCACCCGTTCGGTCGGCTGGATGTGGTCACGCATCTGCTCCACATCGGCTTGCTTGAGCAGCTGTGCACCATAAGGGTTTTGGCCCTCGATCAGCAGTTCGCTCAGTTCATTGCCATTTTTCAAAAAATCCAGCCAAGCCATCGCATGTCTCCAAATAAGCCGCAGATGTTCGTGCATGCACGGCTTGGCAGGGCCCATGCCCGGTCAAAGGTCTTGTTTCAAGCAAGGTTATTGGGCTGCCAAAGCCCGAACCCCGGCACGGCCATTGCCACGATTTGTGCAAGCGGGCGCAGGCTGGCCCACACTGCCGGCCTGCACCTTTGGGAACCATGTCTTCTTTTTCGCCTTTAGCTTCCGCGATCCACGCTTGGGCCTGCCCGCTCAAGGACGCCGTGACAGCCCGCATCCAGGCGGAGATGGGCGCGCGCGTGCGGGCCATGACCGGGGCCACGGGGGATGCCCGTGATTTTTTGCAGCCTGCGGGTGACCCTGGCCTGTTCGGTCCGGATGCCGTCACCTGGCAGGTGCATGCGCACTTTGTGGCCATGATGACGGGCGGCCTGTCTTCACTGATCTTGCAAGCCTTGCACCCCCGCGCGCTGGCCGCCGTGTGGGACCACTCCAGCTTTCGCACCCAGCTGCGTGCGCGGCTCGGGCGCACCGCTTTCTTTGTAGCCACCACCACCTATGGCGGCACGGCCGCAGCCCTGCAGGCCATCGAACGCGTCAACCACATCCATGCCCACATTCGTGGCACCTTGCCCGATGGCCGCAGCTATGTGGCCAACGAGCCCGAGCTGATCCGCTGGGTGCACTTGGGCGAAACCACCAGCTTTTTGCGCGCCTACCAAGACCTGTCACTGCAAGCGCTCAGCCCTGCGCAGCAAGACCGGTATTTTTGGGAAATGACCCGTGTGGGCCAGCGCCTGGGGGCACAGGACTTGCCCGAAACGCGCCACCAAGCGCTCTCGCAGCTGCAGGCTTACCGGCCCGATTTGCAGGTGGACGAGCGCACCCGCGAAACCATCCGCCTGATCGAAAACTACCCCTGCGCGCCCAGCGAACGCCCACTGGTCATGCTGATGGTGCGGGCCGCCTTTCAGATGCTGCCCGATTGGGCGCTGGACTTGTTGCAGCGCGAGCGCCCATGCGCCGCCGAGCAAGCTGCCGTGCGCACCGCCCTGCAAGCCATGGGGGCTTCGCTGGCTTGGGCCTTTGCCGAGACGGGCGTGGCGGCGCGGGCGCGTCAACGGGTCAGCGCCCCACCTGCCCTCAAGGCACCTGGATCGTCTCCAGATACCTGAGCAGCGACACGATGCGGTTGCGCGCCGACCACTCGGCCGTGTTGGCCGAGTCGCCGGGCCGGGTCATGGCACGGGCCTTGAACTCGCTGCCCCACACCGGCATCTCGCGCGAACCATGGGGCCCGTTGTCGCCCGACCAGCGGCCGTCGATGACCTCCCACATCAGCTCTTGCGGAAACTTGCCGCCGTTGCGCTGCGTGATCTGGGTCAGATCTGAGGGTGGCTTGACCAAAAACGAGCGCAGCGGCCCATCGCCTTTGCCAGACATGCCATGGCAGCTGGCGCAGTTGTCGTGGTAGTCGGCACGTCCCAAGCCCACCGAGGTTTGGGCCCAAGCCGAGGCGGTGACGCTGAGGACGCTGGCGATGACCGCGCGTTGAATGGTGTGGTTGTTCATGAGGTCTCCTGTCGTGATGCAAGAGCAACATCATGAAAAAAACCAGGCCCAAAGTCTGTGCGCTGGCGCGCCAAAACAGCGTCTTTGCAGGAGCCCACCCCGTGGGCGAAGCGGTGGCCACTCAGTTCAGGGTGCCGCCCCCCAGAGGCAGATCGTCACCCCCTTGCAAGCGATGGGCCACCAACAAGTCCACGGCCTGCTTCACCGCTGCAAGCTGAAGGCTGAGGGGCCAGCTGGGCAAGTTGGGGCCCGGCCAGTGGGCCGCCTGCTCGGGAAGAAGCGGCAAATGCACAAAGCCGCTGTGCACCCCTTGCCCCGCCAGCGTGTGCTGCAGGGCATAAAACACCTGGTTGCAGACAAAGGTGCCCGCGGTTTGCGACACCGAAGCCGGGAAGCCTGCTGCCCTCAAACCCGCCACCAAGGACTTGATGGGCAAGGTGCTGAAGTACGACGCGGGGCCACCCGCGATCACCGGCACATCGATCGGCTGCGCCCCGGCGTTGTCGGGGATGCGCGCATCCATCACGTTGATGGCGATGCGCTCGACCGACAAATCACACCGCCCCTCGGCCTGGCCCAGCGCCAGCACGATGTCGGGTGTGTGCTGCATCAGCGCTTGCTGCAAAGCGGGCAGCGCCTGCGCAAACACGCACGGCAGTTGCACCGCCACCACCTGTGCGCCTTGCAAACCTGGCAATTGCAGGCCGTGCAAGGCACGCGCCACCTCCCAGGACGGGTTGAGGCTTTGCCCGCCAAAGGGCTCGAAGCCCGTGACCAGGATGCGCACCAAGGCCGCGCCCGTCAGGCGTGGAAAACCGACACGGTCTTGCTGTTGAGGTAAGCCTCCAGTGCCTCGGGGCCACCTTCAGAGCCATAGCCCGAGTCCTTCACGCCGCCAAAGGGCAGCTCGGGCCAGGGCGCGGCAGGCTGGTTGACCCAGAGCATGCCCACCTCCATGCGCTGACTGAGCTGGTGCAGGGTTTTCATGGAATTGGTGAAGGCGTAGGCCGCCAGACCAAAGGGCAGGCGGTTGGCTTCGGCAATGGCGTCTTCGATCTTCTCGAAGCTGCGAATGGCGGCGATCGGGCCAAAGGGCTCGTTGACCACCACATCGGCGTCCATCGGCACATGCGACAGCACCGTGGGCGCAAAGAAGTTGCCTTGCGTGCCGATGCGCTCACCCCCGGTGAGCACCTTGGCGCCTTTGGCGCGGGCGTCCTGCACGATGGACTGCATGGCGGCCAGGCGGCGCTCGTTGGCCAGTGGGCCCATCTGCGTGCCTGCGGCCAGGCCATCGCCCACCTTCAGCGCCTGCGCTTGCTCGGCAAAGCGCTGGGCAAACTCGTCGGCGATCGCGTGGTGCACCAAAAAGCGAGTGGGCGAGATGCAGACCTGGCCCGCATTGCGGAACTTGGCTGCACCTGCTGTCTTCAGGGCCAGGGCCATGTCGCCGTCTTCGGCCACGATCACCGGGGCGTGGCCGCCCAACTCCATGGTCACACGCTTCATGTGCTGGCCCGCCAAGGCGGCCAGTTGCTTGCCCACAGGGGTCGAGCCCGTGAAGGTGATCTTGCGGATGATCGGGTGCGCGATCAAATAATTCGAGATCTCGGCGGGCGTGCCGTACACCAGACCGATCACGCCAGCGGGCACACCCGCATCGTGAAAGGCGCGGATCAACTCGGCGGGCGCGGCAGGGGTTTCCTCAGGCGCTTTGACGATGATGGAGCAGCCGGTGGCCAGCGCCGCCGACATCTTGCGCACCGCCTGGTTGACCGGAAAGTTCCAGGGCGTGAACGCAGCCACCGGGCCCACGGGCTGCTTGAGCACCTGCTGCTGCACCTGGATGTTGCGCGGCGGCACGATGCGGCCATACACACGGCGGCCCTCTTCGGCAAACCACTCGATGATGTCGGCCGCCGACATGGCCTCGACCTTGGCTTCGGCCAGGGGCTTGCCTTGTTCCTGGGTGAGCAGCTCGGCAATTTGCGGGGCACGCTCGCGCATCAGGGCGGCGGCTTTGCGCAAAACAGCACTGCGCTCATTGGCGGGGGTATCACGCCAAATTTCAAAACCCTTTTGCGCAGCTTGCGCGGCACGCTCCAGATCCGGGATGCCCGCATGGGCCAAGCGGCCGATTTCGGTGCCGGTGGCGGGGTTGAACACGGGCAAGGTGCGACCGCCTTCGGCGTCGCACCATTGGCCGTTGATGAAAAGTTGGGTATGGGGATAGGTCATGGTGTTTTCCAAAAATCGGGGAGCGGGCGCAAAACCGCCCGAACAAAGGACAAATTGTGGCCCGATTTTGCGCCATGTCGGTCAAGCCCGGGACAGGGCCCGCCCCACATCACCTTTGGGCATAAACCCAAGGGCATCGCACAACAGACCCTTGGATGGATGGTGCGCCAGCCAGCGCGTGCTTAGCATGAAGCCCTGATTCAACCCACGCGCGCGCATGGGCTTTGCGGGAAGGGCCATGCATGAACATTGCCACAGCATCGAGCGCTGGTTTGCCGCGCGCTGCGCCGCAAGCCCGCGCGATGCACCAACTGTTGCTGCAGGAGTTCTGCATGAGCCTTTTCAAGAAAATTCTGGTGCCCATCGATGGCAGCGACACCGCCGACAAAGCCATGCGCATGGCCCTGGACATGGCGCGGGAGTCTTTGGCGAGCGTGCGTTTTTTGCATGTCATCGATCATGCGCCTGACTTCAACGGCTACGCGTTGTCGGGCGATCTGCGCAGCTACGCCTTCGACCATGCCAAGAATTTGTTGCAAAACGCCATGGACGCCGCATCCGCCCTGGGTGTGAACGCCGACACCCAACTGATCAACCAACCCGGCCAGCGCCTGGGCGAAAACGTGGCCGACGCCGTCGAAAACTGGGGAGCCGACCTGGTGGTGGTGGGCAGCCACGGTCGCCGAGGGCTGGGCCGCCTGCTGCTGGGCAGCGGGGCCGAGCAAGTCATGCGCCTGAGCCCCGTGCCGGTGCTGATGGTGCGGGGGGCGTGATCGGCCCGCAGTCCAAACTTCAGCCCACGCACACCCGATCGGCCAAGCGGCGCATGAAGCGCTCGCACCAGGCCAGCTGCTCCAGCGTGACCCATTCATTGGGCTGGTGCGCCTGGGCAATGTGGCCGGGGCCGCACACGATGGTGGGCACACCCGCCTGGTGAAACAGCGCCGCCTCGGTGCCAAACGACACCTTGCCTGCGCCGCTGGCCGGGTCTAACTCGGCGCAGTCAAAACACAGTTGGGCAATGTCACTGTCGGCCGCCGTGGCAAAACCGGGCAGCACCGATTTGAGTTCGTGCGTGATGCCGGTGTCCGGGGCCACCGCCTGCATGGCGGGCACCAAACTCTCGCCAAAGGCTTTCGCACGGGCAAACACATCCTCGGGCGTGTTCATGTGGTGGTGACGGATTTCCCAGCTCACCTCGCACTGGCGCGGGATGATGTTGAGCGCGGTGCCGCCTGCGATCACACCCGTGTGGATGGTGGTGTGCGGCACGTCATAAATCGGGTCGAAGGGGCCGTTTTGCACCAGTTCGCGGTGCATGCTTTTGAGGTGGGCCACAAACTCGCAGGCGATCTCGACCGCGTTCACGCCCAAGGGTGTGAGTGAGGAATGCGCCTCAAAACCGTGCACCGTGGTTTTGTACGAATGCTTGCCCTTGTGCGCAATGACCACCTGCATGCCGGTGGGCTCGCCCACGATGCAGCCCGCAGGCTTGAAGCCTTGCGCCTGCATGTCGGCGATCATGCGGCGCACGCCAATGCAGCCGACTTCTTCGTCATAGCTGAAGGCCAGGTGGATCGGGCGCTTGAGTTTTCTTTTCAGCAACTCGGGCACCATCATCAAACAGATGGCACCAAAGCTCTTCATGTCGGTCACGCCCCGGCCGTACATTTTGTCGCCCTGGATCACGACCTTGAACGGGTCGGTGTCCCAAGGCTGGCCGTCCACAGGCACCACGTCGGTGTGGCCCGACAACACCAGGCCGCCGATTTTCGTTTCGCCATCGTGCGCAGGCAGTGTGGCCCACAGGTTGGCTTTTTGCCCGCTGTCGTCATACGTGCGGCTGCAGGCAATGCCCAGGTCCTTCAGGTAAGCCTCGGTCCAATCGAGCAAGGCCAGGTTGCTGTCGCGCGAGACGGTGGCAAAGGCGATCCATTTTTCGATCAGGGGCAAGGCGGCCAAATCAGCGGCTTGAACGTGGGACAAAGCAGCGTGAGAAAGAGGGGCGTTCATGAGATTCCGTCTAAAAAAAGCCCCAGCAGGGCGTTTTGATCTTACAAGGGCCATGCCGCCACCGCGTCACCTTGCCGACAGCCTGGCCAATCTTGAGACCCTAAAGTGAATCGTCTTGTCTCAACCTAATGGAGTTCTCATGGCCATCTATGAACTGCGCACCTACACCGCCATCGTCGGAAAAATGTCCGAACTCGTCGTCTTGTATAAAAACGAAGGCTGGCCCGTGCTGTCCAAGCACCCACCCAAGCTGGTGGGCTATTTCACGGGCGATGTGGGGGCCTTGAACCAGCTGATCCACATCTGGAAGTTTGACGACGATGCCGACCGCCGGGCTTTTTGGGCCGGGGTGTACGGCGATGCCAACTTCATGGCCTTTGCCGGCAAAATCCGCCCGCTGATTGCCGAGCAGCAAAACAAGCTGATGCTTTCAGCGCCCTGGGGGCCGCAGCCCTGAGCCCGGTGAAGCGAGAGGCACCTGCCGCACAGGGCGCCCAGCGCTTGTCAGTTGCCCAGGCGCTGGGCACTGACTTTCACCACCTCAGGCGGGCCCTCCAGCATGCCGTATGGCCCCACCCACTCGCCTGTCATCGTGCCTCCTTGCACCCGGACTTGAACCGCTTGCAATTGACCGTCTTCTTTGACGAAGCTGAAATGCAAGTCGGCACCGTCGATGCGGGCGCCCAGCAAAGGCTGAGTCGGGTGGCCCAAGGCAGGGCCGCCAGTCAGCGTGCCGCCCACACGCTGGTGCCGTTGGGTCAGGGCCAGCAGCACCGGGCCACGGCGGTCCAGCCCGTGCACCGTCCACCGACCCGCCACCTGGGCGGGCACTTTCCAGAAATACCCGGTGTTGCTGCCCACCCGGATCACCTGATCGGGCTCCCAGTCGCCCATGCCAAAGGTGTTGGACACCACGCGGGTGCCTGGCCGCATGCCCAGCAAGGTGGGGCGCAGTTGTTCGTTCAACTCCTCCAACAAATAGAGTGTGACCACACTGGCTCTGGAAAAGTCTTCCTTGAAAATGTCGCCCTGCACGATGCGCACCCGGCCTGCGACACCCGCCTTTTCGGCATTGCGCTGGGCCAAGGCGGCCAGGTCTTTGTTGTACTCAATGCCCCAAGCCCGCGCCCCAAATTGCCGTGCAGCCGCTATCGCAATCTTGCCGTCCCCCGCGCCCAGGTCGACCACCTCGTCATCGGGTGACACCTGCGCCACCGTGAGCATTTGAGTCACCAACTCATCGCGCGTGGGCAGCCACATCACGTCTTTACCCATTTGTCCCAGCTTGGGGGCGTAAGATGAAGTGGGGGTGCTGCTGCAAGCGGACAACAACAAGACAACAAGGCTGAACCAGCGGACGCCAAACTGCATGACGAAAGATCCATCCCTAAAACAGCGAGCATGCCACGGTTGGCAATGGGCTCTTCAGCTGACTGAACTTTGTGGGCCCATGGCTCGTGTGCAACAGTCGCGCCACCCTTTCACTCACTCGATGGTGATTTTTCGTTCTTTGACCACGCGACCCCACAGGTTGATTTGTTGCTCAATGAAGGCCCTGGCCTGTTCGGGTGAGCTTTTTTGCAACTCACCACCCAGTTGGGCCACGCGCGCCCTCACCTCCGGCGCGTCCAAAGCTTGTTGAAATGCTGTGGCCAGCCTTTTCATCACGGGCTCAGGGGTGTTGGCCGGTGCAAATACAGCGTTCCATTCGTAAATCTCGGTGCCTTTCAGACCCGATTCATTCAGCGTGGGGACATCGGGCAGGATGGGTGAGCGTTTGTCCGAAGTCACGGCCAGTGCTTTGAGTTTGCCGGATTGAACGTGCTGCAAAGTGGAGGCGAGGTTGCCAAAGAAAAGTGGCACTTGTCCGCCGATCACATCGTTGAGTGCGGGGCCGCCACCCTTGTAAGGGACATGAATCATGTCCACTTTTGCAGCGGATTCAAACAATGCGCCCGCCAAATGCTGGGCGGAGCCGTTGCCCGATGAGGCATATGACACGGCATCCTTGGCTTTACGTGCAGCCGCCGTGAGTTCTGCCACATTCTTGGCCGGGAAATTGGCGTTGACCAAAACCACATTCGGGAACAAGGCCACCACCCCGATGGGTTGAAAAGCCTTCAAACTGTCATAAGGCAACTTGGGATACAGCGACGGGTTGACGGCAAAGGATGAGGCATCCAGCATCAAGGTGTATCCGTCCGGGTTGGCTTTGGCGACAGCGGCTGCCCCAATTTGCCCACTTGCACCAGGTCTGTTTTCAACGACGATCGTTTGACCCAGTGCTTCGCCCATTTTGGGTGCGATCAGTCTGGCCATGGCATCTGCGCCGCCGCCTGGCGGGTAAGTCACCACCAGAGTGATCGGTTTTTGCGGGTAAGCCGTTTGTGCAAAACCAGAGGTCACTGTCCCACACAGTGCAGATGTGACCAGCGCGATCCAACCGATGGATTTGAGTCGAGAAGTACCATTCATGAAATATCTCCAGTGAGTCTTTATTGCACCTGTGCGGTGTATTTGAAAGAAAACGCGTCGCCACGTGTGGTGCGAATTTCGACGCAGCGGCCTGCCATATCGAAAGCCTGACGCTCAACCAGAACGCAGGGGTGTGATGCAGCAAGTTTGAGACGCTTGGCTTGTCGGGCATTGAGTTGGGAAAAGCTCAGACTGTCCTGTGTCTTTTGAATCACAACCCCGCAGCGTTGCTGGTACATGGGGTAGAGCAAATCGTCCCATGCATCGGTGTCGGAATCGGCCAAAGCGCCAAAAAGTGGCAGCGGCAACACAATGGTTTCGAGCAAACAGGGTTCTGACGCCAGGCTTCGAAGGCGTTCAATTTGAAGGACTTGCGCACCCTTGGCCATGCCCAGAACCTGAATTTCTTGCGGGCTGGCACCGCGCAATCGGCTGCCCAGAATATGCGACTGAGGGGTCATGCTGACACCATCGTCTGTGCCGCGAAATCTGAAAAACCGCATCATGGAAGCGCCATCCACACCCTTGGTGACAAATGTGCCTTTGCCATGCCGACGTTGCAAGACGCCATCTTGAACCAGCAGCGACAAAGCTTGCCGGATCGTGCCGAGCGCCACGCCATAGCTTTGCGCCAAAGCCGATTCGGCAGGGATGACTTCACCCGGAACCCATTCACCTTGCAGGATGCGATCGCGCAAGGCCGTCGCCAAATTACCGTATCGGCTTTGGCCAGGTAAATGGTGCTTGATGATTGCCGTCATGGGTTGATTCTAGACCTCTAGAGGACTAGAATGTACACCGTGGATTTCAGCATGTCAAAAAATTGGACCGATACCCATTTCCATGTTTTCAACGCAGGGGTTGCCGTTGAAGGCGCCCGCTACGTGCCGCAATACAGCGCGCGGCTGTCCGATTGGATACAACAGGCCCGACATGCGGGGGTGACCCGCGGTGTTTGGGTGCAACCGAGCTTTCTGGGCACAGACAACAGCCTGATGATTGAGGCCCTTGAAGCGCACCCCGACATGCTGCGCGGTATTGCGGTCGTCGGCCCTGATGTGCGCATCGAAACCTTGAAGGCCATGCACCCATCGGGCGTTCGGGGCATCCGCTTGAATTTGTCGGGCATCTCGCATGACATCCCAGAATGGACGCAGTCTGACCACATTTGGGAGGCCATCCACACACTGGGTTGGCACCTGGAAGTCCACACCGATCCCGGAAAACTGCCACAAGTGCTGCGCCAAATACCCGCTGACACACCCCTTGTGGTGGACCACATGGCCAAACCCTTGGAAGCCTGCGCCTGCGACCCCACGCTGCAGGCATTAAAAAAGCACGCAAGCCTTGCACCGGTCTATGTGAAATTGAGTGGTGCTTACCGATTGGGCGGCGTCAATCCAGAGGTTTTGAGTGCTGTTTTGCTCAAGGAAATGGGCCCCAGCGCATTGCTGTGGGGAAGCGACTGGCCCTGCACCAACCATGAGCAGTTCGGCCATTTCGAAACACTCATCGCTCAAGCGCAAGCGTGGATTGACCACGATTGCATAGAGCGCGTCATGGTTCACAATCCAAACCAACTTTATTGGGGTCCAGGCTAGCACCCGCCTGTGAAAACCAACGCGCAGTGCCCGGTCATCCTGGGCACAGATTCACGTCAAATCTTGCTCCCAATTTCCAGGCAAAGGTCACGGATCCAACGCAGCCCGGGATCGGCCTCGCGCACCTTGTTCCACTGCAGCATCTGCACGAGCTTCGGAATCTTCATGGGTGAGGGCCAGATGCGGATCGGCAGGTGCTGCTGAGCATGCATGGCAATGCGCCTGTGCACCGTCGCCAAGCGCGCCGTACCCACCACCAAGCTGGGCAATGCCGCCATGGTGGACGCGGTGACCTCGATCTTGCGGGCAATGCCCTCACGCTCCAGGAACCAGCCCTCCAGCACCGGCAAATTGCGGCTGCCGCCTGAGCCAAAGCTGGAGACCACATGGCCTGCCTGCAGGTACTGCTCGCGGCTCAGGCTGTCGCGGATCGTGGGATGGTCTTCCCAGCTGACCACCACGTAATCGTCCTCAAACAGGGGCACGCAAGGGTGCAAGCTGGAGACGTACTGCATGGGGATGATCAGGAAATCAGCCTCCCCCTCCTCCAGCAGCTCATGGGGCATTCGCGCCTGGGGTTCCAGATGAATCTGCACGTTGGGCGCCGCAGCATACAAAGCGCGCAACAAGGGCGGCATGAACACGGTGGTGGTGAAGTCGGACACCAACATCGAGAAAGAGCGGATCGAAGTGGCCGGATCGAACACCGCTGGGGCGACCACATCGCTGTCCACGCGCAACAGGATTTCACGCACCGGCTGCTGGAGTGACTCGGCCCGGGGCGTGAGCATCATTTGCCGGCCCACCGGGATGAGCAGTTCGTCACCGAAATACTCGCGCAGCCGACCCAGCGCATTGCTCATGGCGGGCTGGCTCAGGTTGACACGCTCGGCGGCACGGCTGATGTTGCGCTCCTGCAGCAGGGCATCCAGCGCCACCAGCAAATTGAGATCGAGCTTTTTGAAACGCAAGGGTTACTCCTGATATTTATCGCGTCAATGCGATTTATTCATCGAATCCATTTTACGAATGAATTGACGGGTTCTAAAGTGCCCCTCGGCACCTACCCAACCCCTGAACATGAGAAGGAGATACCCGTGAAAATGTCCAACATCTTTCGGCTGAGCACCCTTGTTTTCTGCGCCATGACGGCCACCGCAGCCTCTGCCCAACAGGAAATCAAAATCACCGTCTGCTCTGGCCAGGCTCCGGTCTTCTCTTTCGTTCGCTTGATCGGCCAGAGTTTCATCCCCACCGTGAACGCCGAATTGGCCAAGACCGGCAAGGTGAAAATCACCTGGAATGAAGCCTATGGTGGCACGCTGGCCAAGATTGGCGGCGAGCTGGAGGCGATGCAGCAAGGCATCTGTGACATGGGTGTCGTCGGCCTGGTGTTCCACCCCGCCAAATTGCCACTGCAACAGGTCAGCTTCATGGCGCCCTTTGGTCCGACCGACCTGCGCCCGGTGGTCAAGGTCATGAACGACATGAACCGAAACAACCCCCTCTTGCGCGGCGCCTGGGAAAAGCACAACCAGGTCTTCCTTGCTGGCACTGCGGTTGACGATTACGGTCTTTTCGCCAATTTCCCGGTGACCCGCTACGAAGATGTCAATGGCAAGAAGATCGCCAGTTCGCCAGCGCCTTTGTCCTGGCTCAAGGGCACAGGCGCAACCGGTGTGACCTCGGGCCTGCCTTCCTACTACAACGACCTCAAGTCGGGGGTGTATGGCGGCGTTCTGACCTTCCTGACTGCGGCGGCCCCGATCAAGTTGTTTGAGGTGGCGCCCAATTACATCCAAACCGGTATGGGCTCCACTTTCCCGGGCGCTCTGACGATGAACAAACAGACCTGGGACAAGCTCGGTGCCGAAGGCCAGGCTGCAGTGCGCGCTGCTGCTGACATTTATGCAACGCGTTACGTGACCGAAACACAAACGGCGGTCACCAACGCCGAGGCGGCCTTCAGGGCCGGTGGCGGCAGGGTCAGTGCCCTGTCCCCCGCCGAACGCGAGCGCTGGGCCAAGGCCATTGAGAACCCCGCCAAGGCCTGGATTGCTCAAAACGGCCAACCCGGGCGTGATGTGCTCAAGGCTTATATGGATGCCTTGCGCGCCGAGGGCGTGAAGTTCCTGCGCGACTGGGACAAGGAGTAAGGGTGTCACCGGCCCGGCTGTTCGACGGTCTGACCCGGGGCATGAACGCCCTGGGCACCTGCGTGGTCCTGTTCATCATGGGGGTCGTGCTGACCGACGTCATTGGCCGCGGCCTGTTTTCGAAGCCGCTGGCCGGTACCGCCGAAATGGTGGCCATGTCGATCGCCGTCGTCGTGTTTCTGCAGTTCCCCAGCACCTTGGCTGCGGGCAGGGTCATCGCCGCCGACGGCATGGTCGAGTGGCTCGGCAAGCGTTCTGTGCGGGCCGAGCAGTGGCTGCTGGCGGTGCACCATGCGATTGGCGGCGCTTTGTTTGGCGTTGCGGCTTTTTACGTGTGGCCCTTGCTGCGCATCGCCAAGCTCAGCGGTGACTACTATGGCAACCCGAGCATGTTTGCGTTCCCGAAGTGGCCCATCTTTGCCGTCATCTGCTTTGGCGCCACGGTCATGGCCATCCAGTACCTCGTGATGACCGCGGGCTTCCTGCGCGCTGGCTGGCAGCGGCGCCGGTTCATCGAGATCGACCCGGCCAACAAGGTGGTGTCATGAGCCCACTGGAGATTGGCCTGGCAGGTTTTGCTGCCCTGACGCTGCTCATTTATTCGGGCATGCACATTTCGACATCGCTGCTGCTGGTGTCCTTTGTGGGCATTGCGCTGATACGTGGCGACTGGGACATGGCCGGCAAAATGCTCGGTCAAACCGCCACGGACGCGGTGACCGAATACGAATTCGGGACAGCGCCCCTGTTCGTGCTCATGGGCTTCATGGTGATGGCCGCCGGCATCGGCCGCGACAGCTACATCGTGGCCGAGCGCATGTTCGGGCGCTTTCGCGGTGGCATCGGCCAAGCCACTGTGGTGGGCAACGCGGTTTTCTCCGCGGTGACCGGTGTGTCCATCGCGGCGGTCGTGATGTTCACCCGCATGGCCGTGCCCGAGATGCTGCGACGCGGATACCCGCACAAATTGGCCGTGGGCGTGGTGGCCGGCTCGGCGATGCTGGGCATGCTCATCCCGCCTTCTGTGTTGATGATCATCTACGCGGTCATCACCGAGACCTCGATCGGCGACATGTACACCGCCGGCATCGTGCCGGGCATCATCCTGAGCGTGGCCTTCATGGCCACGATCTGGGTGGTTGCGGGCAAGCACCCCGGCATGGCGGCAGCGGCCGAAGCCGTCCGAGGCGAGTCGGGAGATTTGACACACGGTGGTCTGCTGCGATTGATCTTGCCCATCGTGCTGCTGGTGGTGCTGGTCCTGGGTGGCATGTACGCGGGCCTGTTCACCGCGACCGAAGCGGGTGCCGTGGGCGCTGCTGGCGCCACCTTGATTGCCCTGGCGCGCCGGGCGCTCACGCCCCGCAGCTTCTGGCAAATCCTGATCGATACCGGCTACGTCACCGCATCCATCGTCCTGATCATTGCCTCGGCTGCGCTCTTCACCCGCTTCCTGGCCATTTCGGGCCTGCCCAGTTACCTGAGTCAGTGGATCGCGACCCACCAGTTTTCATTGCTGTCGGTGATGCTGGTGTACATCGCCATCGTGCTCGTGCTGGGGACCGCGCTGGACAGTGTCTCCACCATTCTGATCGCGGTGCCCGTGTTTGCACCCGTGTTCAAGGACCTGGGCGCCGACCTGGTGTGGGTCGGGATCATCACCATGATCACGGTTGAGGTGGGGATCATCACCCCACCCTTGGGCATCAGCCCCTTCATCGTCAAGAGCACGCTCGACGCCGATGGCATGGGACACAAAATTCCCCTCAGCGACATCTACCGTGGCGCCTTGCCCTTTGCGGCTGCAGCGCTGGTGGTGGTGGGCCTGATCGTGGCATGGCCGCCATTGGCGCTGTGGTTCAAGTGACCTCTTTGTTCTGATTGAAAGCAACTCGTGTTCAAGTATTTCCCTACCAATTACGTCTGGAACCTCTCGGTTGATCTCGCCATCGAAATGGGGGCACGCATCGGTGAAATCGAAGCCATGTGCGCGCCGCTGCAAGAGGCCGCCAAAGCGCCTGATGCGGCAGGCACCCAAGCCTTTCGCGAGACCTGGTCTCAAATGGCCGAGAAACTCTGCACACTGGCCGCCGAAGACGAAGCCGCTGGCCGTTTGTTGTCGGCGGGCGAAAAGTACAACCGTGCCGCCACTTACCTTCTGACCTGTGAGCGATTGCAAGCGCACAACGCGCCTGGACGGCTGGCGCTGTACCAACGCTTCATGGACATTTTTGCCCGTGGCCTGCAGCTGTCGCAAGAAAACTGCCAACGCGTCACCATCCCTTACGAAGGCAAGGAGCTCTCCGCCCTGTACGTGCGTGCCCAGGGCGTGCAAGGCCCTGCGCCCATCCTGGTTCAGGCCAACGGCCTGGACTCGACCAAGGAGATGAAATACCGCGTCGGTCTGCCCGCATGGCTGGCCAAGCGCGGCGTGTCATCACTCCTCGTGGACCAGCCCGGCACCGGCGAAGCGTTGCGCCTGCACGGCATGACGGCCCGTTTCGACAGTGAGCATTGGGCCAGCCGCATCGTTGACTGGCTGGAAACGCAACCCGAGGTGGACCCCCGACGCATCGGCATGGAGGGCGTGTCGCTGGGAGGTTACTACTGCCCGCGCGCGGTGGCCTTCGAGCCACGCTTTGCCTGTGGCGTCGTCTGGGGCGCCAACCACGATTGGCGCGACGTGCAAAAGCGCCGCCTGCAACGCGAGGGCAACCTGCCTGTACCGCACTACTGGGCCCACGTCTGCTGGGTCTGGGGCGCCAAGGACATCGACGACTTCATGCGCATCGCAGAAAACGTTCACCTCGATGGGGTGCTGGACCGGGTGCGCGTGCCCTTTCTGGTCACCCACGGCGAAAAAGACTCCCAAATCCCCTTGCAATGGGCGCACCGCACTTATGAGCAACTGGTCAACAGCCCGAAGCGGGAACTCAAGGTGTTCACCGAGCGAGAAGGTGGCGTGCAGCACTCGAGTTTCGACAACAGCATCAATGCGGGTCACTACATCGCCGACTGGGTCGCTGAAGTGTTAGGTGGCCACACGCGCTGATTTTCAAAACGATTTTTCTGGACCGCTAAGAAGGAGAGGCACACCATGAACATCATTGGACCCGATGAGTTGGTTTTCGGCGTGGACGACGTCGCCAGCTGCAGTCAGTACCTGATCGACTACGGCCTGACCCCTGTCGGCGCCGACGCCAGCGGCGGCCGCTTTGAGGCCGAGGACGGCACCGCCGTCGTCATCAAACGCCAAGACGACCCCCAGCTGCCCGCGGGTTTGGGCACCGCATCCCAGCTGCGCAAGACCACCTATGGCGTGGCCGATGCGGCCACGCTGGAGGCGATCGCCACCGAACTGGGCCGCGACCGCGAGGTGCTGCGCTTGCCCGACGGCAGCCTGCAGACAGTGGACGACATGGGCTTTGTGCTGGGCTTCCAGCGCACGGTGCGTCGCCCCATCCGCACCGCCACCGAAGGCGTCAACGGTCCAGGCTCAGGCCCAGGCCGACCGCTCAACGATGTCGCGGTCAATGAAGACGCACCCGCCCAACCGCTGACCCTGTCGCATGTGGTGTATTTCGTGCCCGATGAGGCCAAGGCCGCCGCTTTTTACACCCAGCGACTGGGTTTTCGCGAGACCGATCGACTGCTGGGCGCGGGGGGCTTTCTGCGGCCAGCCGGAACCCAGGACCACCACACCCTGTTCATGATCCAGACCCCGCCTTTCATGAAGGGGGTCGAGCACTTCACCTTCCACATGGCTGGGCCCACAGCGATGATGCAGGCCGGTTACCGCTTTGTCGGCAAAGGCTATGAGTCCTTCTGGGGACCGGGCCGCCACAAATTCGGCAGCAACTGGTTCTGGTACTTCAACAGCCCCCTGGGCTGCCACGTCGAATACGACGCAGACATGGACCTGCACGACGACCACTGGCAACCCCGTGCCGTGCCCATGAGTGCAGAGGCCTCGCAGCTGTTCCTCTTCAACCGCCGCGAAAAATGGGCGCCCGGCGGCCCACCACCCCCCGGCCAGAAGGCGCACTGAGACCACCGTGCCCTCTTCACCCCAGCCAAACGGAGCAGCCTGTGCCATGGCATACCTTGTGCCCCAGCGACGCGATTGCCGAAGGCCAGGCCCTGGGCTTCGACCCAGAGGCGCAGGGCCAGACCACGGTGTTTGTGCTGCGCTGGCAGGGCCAGTGGCGCGCCTGGCAGGACTGGTGCCCGCACTGGGGCACAGGCCCCATGGCCTGGCGACGCCATGCTTACTTTTCGGGCGATGGCCAATCGCTCATGTGCCATGCGCACGGCGCACGCTTCGACCCCTTGAGCGGGCTGTGCACCCTCGGTCCTTGCCAAGGCCAGGCCTTGCGGCCCGTGGCGCTGCGGCTTGATGCATCGGGCGCCATCGAAATCGACACCGACACACTGAACACCCCACAACCCCAAGGAGACAAGACATGACCCAGAACCTCAAAGCACTCGTCATCGGCGGTGGCTTTTCCGGCATGGCCGCCGCCATCGAACTGCGCAAGCAAGGCGTCCAAGTGGATCTGATCGAGATCGACGCTGGATGGCGCTCCTACGGCGCTGGCATCAGCCTGGGCGGTGCAACGCTGCGCGCTTTTCGGCAGCTGGGCATCCTGGACGCCTTTTTGCGCGAGGGCAACGGTGCAGACGGTGTCAAGTTATTTTTGGGCAACGGCCAGCCCATCGGCGAACTGCCGACGCCACGCCTTGCCGGACCCGACACCCCTGGCGGTGGCGCGATCATGCGACCGACACTGGCGCGCCTGATGGCCGAAGCCACCCGTGCCAGCGGCACGCAAGTCCATCTGGGCACAGGCTTTGAGTCGATCGAACAAGACGCCGATGGCGTGACGGTGCGCCTGACCGACGGTCGCAGCGCACGCTACGACCTGGTGGTCGGTGCCGACGGCCTGTATTCCAAGACCCGTCAAACGGTTTTTCCTGGCGCCCCGCAACCCAAATACACCGGCCAAGCCGTCTGGCGCGCGGTGCTGCCGCGTCCGGCAGAAGTGCAGTGCGCCATGATGTGGATGGGCCCGCGCACCAAGCCGGGTGTGAACCCGGTGTCCAAGGACCAGATGTACATGTTCATCACCGAGCACCGCCCCTTGAACGAACATGTGGACCCCAAAGACTTCCCCCGCCTGATGCGCGAACTGTTGGCAGACTTCAGCGCGCCCCTGGTGGCCCAGGCACGGGAACAGATCACCGAGACCTCCAGCATCGTCTTTCGCCCGCTCGAAGCCTTGCTGATGCCCCAGCCCTGGTTCAAGGGCCGTGTGGTGCTGATCGGTGACGCGGTGCACGCCACCACGCCGCACCTGGCCTCGGGCGCGTGCATTGGCATCGAAGACGGCCTGGTGCTGGCCGAGTGCGTGGGGCGCGGTGGCCCGATACAAGACACGCTCCAGGCTTTTCAGGAGCGTCGCTGGGAACGTTGCCGCATGGTGGTGGAAAACTCGCTGCGCCTGGGCGAAATCGAGATGACCAACGGCAACAAGGATGAACACGCGCAGATCATGCGCGAATCGATGATGGCGCTGGCCCAGCCCATCTGATGCCCCAGCGCAGGAGACACCCATGAACACACCCCACACCGCCCGTCGCCCCGCGCGTGCGACCCGTCGCCTGATCGACCTGTCCATCTACCTCGAAAACGACGTGATCTCTGACCCCCCGCCACTGGCGCCCAAGATCACTTACCAAAAGCATGCCGAAACCGTGGCCGAATTCACCCAGTTGCTGCCCGGCACAAAGCCCGAGGACTACCCCGACGGCGAAGCTGCCGCCGTGGAGTGGGTGACCCTCACCACCCACAACGGCACCCACCTGGATGCGCCCTGGCACTTCCACTCCACACAGGACGCCAAGCTCGGTGGCGCGCGGCCCTCCATCACCATCGACGAGGTGCCGCTGGAATGGTGCCTGCAGCCTGGGGTCAAGCTCGACTTCCGGCACTTCCCTGACGGCTATGTGGCCACCGCCGCCGATGTGGAGGCCGAGCTGTCTCGCATTGGCTGGGATTTGCAGCCGCTCGACATCGTGGTGGTCAACACCCGAGCAGGTTCGCGCTACGGCAACAACGACTACGTGCAGGCCGGTTGCGGCATGGGGTATGAGGCCACCATGTACTTGCTCGAGCGTGGGGTTCGACTCACGGGGACCGATGCCTGGAGTTGGGACGCACCCTTTTCGTACACCGCACAAAAAGTGGCTGCCACTGGCGACACCAGCCTGATCTGGGAAGGTCACAAAGCCGGACGCGACATTGGGTACTGCCACCTGGAAAAGCTGCACAACCTGGAGGCCCTGCCACCCCACGGCTTCACCATCAGCTGCTTCCCCCACAAGATTCGTGGCGCATCTGCGGGCTGGACACGGGCCGTGGCGATCATCGAGGAGCCCTGAATGAGCACTGCGAACACCCCGGGTTTTGCGCCCATCATCCGCACGGTCACCGGGCATGACGCCAGTGGCAAGGCCATCGTGGCCTCGCACGGGCCCTTGCCGCACGTGGCCGAAATCGCCGCCATTCCTGGCACCGTCTTCCACGAAGTCTGGTGCACGCAAGGCGCCCCGGTGCGCGTGGACAACGGGGCCGACCCCACCGTGGGTGCGCTGCAGCTCAAGCCGCCCACACAAGGCACGCGCATCCGCTTTGTGGACATCCCGCCGGACACCGAAGCATTTCTTCAGCAGGGCGCAGCGGCCATGAAAAGCGCCTTCAGCCAGATTGGTGACACCGCCGCCTCGACCGTCAAGACCAACTCGCCACACCCGCTGATGCACCGGACCGAGTCGGTGGACTACGGCGTGGTGATCGAAGGCGAGATGACGCTGGTGCTGGACGACTCCGAGGTTTTGCTCCCACAAGGCAGTGTGGTGGTGCAGCGCGGCACCAACCATGCATGGGCCAACCGATCGGGGAAACCGTGTCGCATGCTCTTTGTTTTGGTGGACGGTGCCTACGAGCCTTCAATAGCCACCGCGCTGGCCCAGCGTTGACGCATGTCGATGTTTGATTTGACGGGCCGAACGGCCCTGGTCACCGGGGCGACGCAAGGCATTGGCCTGGCCATTGCGCAGGCACTGACCCAGCATGGGGCCCGACTGATCTTGTCGGACCGCGATGAGGCCGCCTGCGTGCGAGTGGCTCAAGAGCTGCAAAGGGCGGGCCACGATGTGGTGCCCGTCGCTGCCGATCTGGCACACGAAGAATCGATCGACGCCCTGTGCAAGTCTGCCGGGCCCATCGATGTGTTGGTCTGCAATGCGGGCATCCAGGGCCCTGCGGGCCCCAGTGCTTTGGCTAGCAACGAGGACTGGCAGCAGGTGATGGATGTCAATCTGCGGGCCGCTGTGCGGCTGAGTGCTCGGTTGATTCCTGGCATGGCCTCCCGGGGTGGTGGCAGTGTGGTCCTGATGTCCAGCATCGCAGGCCTCAGGGGCAACCGTGCCATCGGTCTTTACGGCCTGTCGAAGGCCGCACTGGCGCAGTTGGCACGCAACCTGGCGGTCGAATGGGGCCCGCAAGGCGTGCGCGTCAATGCCGTCTCTCCTGGCTTGGTTCGCACGCCGCTGGCCACGCAACTGATGGCCGACGAGGCCTTCATGAAACGCCGAATGCAAGCCACGCCGCTGCGACGCGTCGGTGAGCCACAAGAAATTGCAGCCGTTGTGCTGATGCTCGCCAGTCCTGCGGGTGGCTTCATCACCGGCCAAAACCTGGTTGTCGATGGTGGCACGACCATCTCCGACGGCTCTTGATCACAGAGGAAGATGCTATGAAGCTGGCGACATTGAAAGACGGAACGCTCAACGGTCAACTGGTGCTGGTCTCGCACGATTTGAAACACGCGGTCGCGGTGCCCCATATCGCACACAGCTTGCTCGATGCGCTGCAGCGCTGGGACGCGCTTGTCGGGCAGCTCCAGCTTGTTGGGAACCAACTGAACGAAGGCAAAGCCCAAGGGGCGTTCCCCTTCGACCCGCGTGCGTGCGCCGCCCCCCTGCCGCGCAGTCCCCAGTGGCTCGATGGTTCTGCTTTCCTCAACCATGGTCGCTTGATGGAGAAAGCGTTCAATGCCCCGCCGATTCCGGACTTCGATACGGTGCCCGTGATGTACCAGGGCGCCAGCGACGACTTTTTGGGGCCGCACGATGATGTGCCCATGCCCACCGAAGCCGATGGCATTGATTTCGAAGGAGAGTTCGGCGTGGTTTGCGGCCCGGTGCCCATGGGCGTGACGGCAGAAGCGGCACTCCAACAGGTTCGCCTGGTCGTTCAGATCAATGACTGGAGCCTGCGAGCACTCGGCCCGCACGAGATGAAGACGGGCTTTGGCTTCTTGCAGGCCAAACCGTCCACCGCTTTCGCGCCGATCGCGGTGACACCCGACGAACTGGGTGCCGACTGGCGCGATGGGCGCGTGCAGATGCACCTGCACCTGGCCTGGAATGGCGAGCGCTTTGGCGAACCGCATGGCGGCGAAATGAACTTCCACTTCGGCCAACTCATTGCCCACGCAGCGCGCACGCGTCGCCTCACGGCTGGCACCATCGTCGGCTCGGGCACCGTCTCGAACGTGAGCAGAAGTGCTGGTTCTGCCTGCATTGCCGAGCGGCGTGTGATCGAGAAGATCGACCTCGGCGAGATCCGCACGGGCTTCATGCGCTTTGGCGATCGCGTGCGCATGCAGGCCAAATTCGCCGACGGCCGCGACGGCCCCTTCGGCGTGATCGACCAGCAAGTGGTGGCTGCCGTTTGAACCGCGTACTGGTCACCGGGGCTGGGGGCTTCATCGGGCGAGTGCTGGTGCAGCGCTTGCTTGAGGAGGGTCTGAACGGTCAACGCCTTGACCGCGTCATCGTCGCGGACCTGAAGTTGCCGGATGGGCCCCACGACCCGCGCTTGCAGCCGGTGCTGGGCTCCATCGCCGACCCCCATGTCCTGGGGCAGGCGCTGGCAGAACCCGTCAACGCGGTGTTCCACCTGGCCAGCCTTCCCGGGGGCGCCGCAGAAAAAGACCCGGAGCTCGGTCGGCGCGTGAACCTCGAGGCCACCTTGCACCTGCTGGACATGCTGCGACAGCAAAGCACAGCACCCAAGCTGGTGTTTGCCAGCACCATTGCCGTCTATGGTGAATCCTTGCCGGAGGTGGTGGACGAGCTCACCCCAACTGCGCCTGCCTTGAGCTACGGTGCACACAAGCTCGCCAGCGAAATCCTGATGGCCGATGCGGCACGGCGCGGCTGGGTGCAAGCCTGCTCACTGCGTCTGCCCGGCGTGGTGGCCCGACCGGGCGATGGTGAAGGCCTGATATCGGCCTTCATGAGCCAGTTGTTTTGGAAGTTGCGTGCGGGTCAGCCCGTGGTGCTGCCCGTCAGCGCCGACGGCGCAGCCTGGTGGATCTCGGTCGGTGCCTGCGTCGATAACCTGCTGCATGGCGCATGCATTGACACGTCAGCACTCGGGCCTCGCCGGATGGTGCAGATGCCCGCCCTGCACCTGACGATGGCAGAAGTGGTCCAGGCCATTGCGCGTGCGCATGGCCCCGAATGCTTGAAGCGGGTGCGCTATGACCCGCAGCCGGCGGTACAGCGCTTGTTTGCTTCGTATCCCCCTCTGCGCACACCCATGGCCGAAGCCCTGGGTTTTCGGCATGACGGCAGTGCCGACAGCCTGACGCAGCGTGCCACGGCCCCTTGATGCCTTGCAGACACCCCGAGGCCTGAATGCGCCGGGGCTGCTGAAACCGATTGAAATCTGTTTGTTGAAGGCCGACCGCGACGGAGCCTCGAAGCGGGCAGTGTCGTGTGATGAAATGTTGGGCTGATGCTTGGCAAGTCGATGCGCCAAGACTTCAGCCGATCTTGAACAATGCAGAGAACCGAGACAGGTTCTCGGTCGACAGACGCATCGGGTCGTAGTCGGGCTCTGGCAGGGGTTGCACCACGTCCCAGTGTTCGGCCATCTGGCCCTGCGCATTGAAGCGCATGAAATCGGCGATGACCGTGGTCGGCAACAGCTTGTGCAGGATGACGAAATCACCGCAAGCGAACAGGTGAATGGGCCGCCATACCAATCGGCCAGGACGCTTCCATGCCACCTCCTCGAGGTAACGACGCAGGCCATCTCTTCCCTGGCCGATGCCCGGCGTGTGTTGGATGTAGTCTTCGGCCACGTAGCGATCGACCAGACTCATGTCGTGGCCGTGCATGCAGTCGGACATGAAGTGCAACAAAGTGGTTTCGTTAGCGCTCAGGTCATCGCGCAACCGAGGGTCGTAAGGGTTTGGGATGGGATTCATGGTAGTTTTTTGAGGATGCAGCGGGCCATGGCAGCATGCCCCGCACGGTTAGGGTGTAGGCCGTCGCCCGGTTCGCCTGAAGTGCTGTCACCATTGAAAGCGGTATGCAGCCTGCCGGTGAGCGGGTCGGTCAGGGCAAGATCCAAATCGACGAAGTCATCGAAAAGTGCCCCCTTGCGCACTTCGGCATTGAAGGCCCGACGCCGGTTGTCCTGTCGCTCGCTGCCATGGCCAGGCCGGGTGCTACCGAAGGCGCTTGGGACCGTCGCGCCAATGACGCGTACCCCCTGCGCCCGCATACGTTGGACTGAATGAGCCATGGCATCGGACACGGCAGCAGCTTCGGCCTGGCCGTTGTCGCTGAAGTCGTTGATGCCTTGCAGCCAGAAGATCGTGCGCACAGCAGACAGCTCGAGCACGTCGGGCACCAGTCTTTCTTTGGCCGCTGGGCCGCCACGCCAGGGGCCTGCACCAGGTGCTGGACCGATGACCTGGTTGCCGCCAATGCCGGCATTCACAACCGCTAGATCTTGTCGTCCTGCGGCCCACAATTCGCGTTGCAGCACGTCGGTCCAGCGGTCATGGCCATTAAGAGTCGTCGCCGTGCCATCGGTGAGCGAATCGCCAAAAGCGGCCAGCGTGCTGACTTCGGTCGAATGCCAAGCATCCAGCGCGTCGATGAAAAAGTTCGAGGTGGTGCTGTGCGGGAAGCCCAACTCGCTGTCAGAAACGGCGGCATCCCGGTCGCCTGGCTTGGACAAGTAGGACGTTGCCATCGCCTTGGCGTGCCAGGTGATGGGGCCGCTGGAACCCTCCACCCAGGCACTGAAGGCCAGGCTGCGGCCCTGCATCGATTGCGCTGATTCGGGCAACGCTGCCCACTCTATGGCGGGTGTCCATTCCAATGAGCCGGCAGCAATGGTCTGGTCGGGCAATGCGATGCGCGTGCCGGGTACCAGGGCACCGCCACCCATGTGAAGGCCCAGGCTCATCCCACGCAACAGCAGCGGCTTGTTACCAAAGCGGTTGCTCAAGCGCAATCTGAAACGCGGTGACCACAAAGCAGGCCTCAGCACTATGCGAAGGGACTGGTTGACAAGGCCTTGTGTCACTTCAGGCAAGGCCCCACTCAGGTCGGGCTGCGCGATCGTGGAACCCACCGGGTAGGCACCTTGTGCTGACGCCGCCCAGACGGTCACCCAGTGGTATGCCGATGGCAGCGCTGTACTCATGGGGTCAATTGCAACCAGCGGCGCGCCCGCTGGACGATGGGCCGATCGATCATCCGACCGTCCAGCAGCACCGCACCAAGGCCATCACGGGATGCGGCTTCATCGGCAGCCACGACACGTTCAGCCCAGGCGAGTTCCTCGGCAGAAGGGGAGAAGCCCCGGTTGACAATGGGTACTTGTCGCGGGTGAATGCAAACCGAGCCCGTGAAACCCATGGCGCGCCCGGCACGCACGGTGTGCTCAAAACCTGCCACGTCGTCGACGGCCGCGATGCTCCCCGCCAGGCCCCAACAGGCCAGGCCATGGGCATGTGCGCATGTCAGGACCTGATGTGCAGGCCAGGCCAGTGCAGCCGGCTCGGGCGGCACGCCCAAGGCGCCGGCGTAGTCCTCGGCACCAAATCCCAGCGCGCACAGCGCGGGGTGCTGCGCAATGTGCGCCGCCGCCAGCACGCCGAGGGGCGTTTCCAGCAAAGCCGCGATCGGCGGTGGCGGATGACCACTGTCGACCGCTCGTGCCCTCAGCGCTTGAGCAAAGTTTTCCAGTTGGGCCAAGGTCTCCACCTTCGGCAGCATCACAACCGCCAGTTGCGACAGCGGCATGCCCTGCAGGTCTTGTGCCCACTGAGCCGGTTCACTGTTCACACGCAACAACACGGTGGCCCCGCGTTGCGCGAGTTGCGCCACGGCTGCACGCGCCATCGGACGGGCTTCAGCTTTGCGGTCGGGGGGGATGGCATCCTCCAGGTCAACCACCAGCGCGTCAGCGCCTCGCTCTGTGGCTTTGGCCAGCAGGTGGTCTGCGGTCGCTGGTAAAAAAAGCAAAGAGCGCAAAGTTTTCAACGGCATTCAATCGCTCCTTGGGCTTTTAATGACTGGCACGCCGCTGCGCTGGCCCCGAGTTCGCTCAAGAGTTCTTCGGTGTGCTGCCCCCGCAAAGGAGCTGCCCTGCGAATGCTGCCGGGTGTCCCTTGCAGTCTGGGTGTGACTTGGTGCATGACCGTGGCCTCGCTGCCATCGCTGCCAGCGCATTGAACATAAACCCCGCGCTGCACCACATGCGCGTCTTGGATCAACTGAGGTGGTGCGTAAATGGGTCCCACCGTCACGCCATGATGGCGAAAGTGCTTCAAGCATTCGTCTTGAGTGCGCTGCAACATGAACTCGGCCACCATGGCATCCAGTTCTGCGTCATTTTCCAAGCGGGCAGCGTTGCTTGAAAAGCGCGGATCCTCAAATAAAGCCGACTGTCCAATGGCCTCAAAAACCCGCTTGGCCATGGTGTCTGTCGACCCCGACATGGACACCCACAGACCATCTTTGCAAAGGTAACTGCCGCGAGGAGAAGCGATTTTTTGACCGGGTTCGGGGTCTACGCCGGTTGCGGCGAAATTGCTGACATCGGGGCCCATGATGGCCAGCATCGGCTCCAGCAAGGACAAGTCAATGACTTGGCCTTTACCGCCACGCACCTCCACCTCTCGCAAAGCGGTCAAGGTGGCAAATGCACCGGTCAAGCCTGTCACCATGTCGGCCAAAGCCATGTTCGGCAATTGGGGGGCACCCCCATCGCTGCGGTGTTTGTGCGCATAGCCGCTGAAGCCTTCGATCAAACTGCCAAAGCCTGGCAACTCGCGGTAAGGGCCGGTTTGCCCCCAACCCGACAAACGCACAATGACCAAGCCCGGGTTGTCTGCGTGTAACTGTTCAGGGCTCAGGCCCATGTTTTCAAGGGTGCCGGGTTTGAAACTTTCCACCAAAACTTGTGCCGTCGCAATCAGGCGTTTGAGCCAATGCATCGCCTGCCCATCACGCAGGTTCAAGGCCAGACTGCGTTTGTTGCGTGCATAGGTGCGCCACCAGCCGTCGTAACCATCCGGGTGGTCTGGGTGCGGCTCTCGCCACTCACGCAAAGTGTCTCCGGCACCAGCGGACTCCACCTTGATGACATCGGCACCAAAGTCGCCCAGCTGCAAAGTGAGCATGTTTCCAGCCACCAGGCGCGACAAGTCGACCACGCGGACACCCTGTAAAGGACCCGTGGCTTGCTCTTGAAGCGCTTGTTTGGGAAGGTGTTGGCCAGCACTCATTCCTGTTTCAAGTCCAGTTGACGGACCAAGGGGCTCCATGTCTCTGACTCTTTGCGCAGCAATTCATTGAATGCGGGCATGGACACTCTGAGCGGGTCAGTTTCGACCGCTGCAAAGCGTTGCGCAACGTCGGGGTTGGCGAGTACCCTGGCTGTGGCTGCGGCAATTTTGTCGACCACTTCTTTTGGAGTTCCTTTAGGTGCAAACAATCCACCGATGGCGGCCACTTGCACGCTAGGAATGCCTGCTTCACTCAATGTGGGTACGTCAGGCAGTGAGCCTTCCCGGGCCAGATCGGTGGTGGCCAATGCACGCAACTTGCCACTGCGGATCAAGGCCATGGATGCTGTCAAAGAGTCGGTGGCGAACAAGACCTGCCCACCCATCAAGTCGGTCAATGCGGCACCGCTGCCTTTGTAGGGGACGTGGGTGGCCTGAACGCCCGCTTTGCGCAGGACCAACTCGCTGCCCAAATGCGTCATGGTGCCGACGCCTGCTGAAGCGTAGCTCTGTGGCTTGGACCGCACAGCTTGGAGGAGCTCGGCCATGGTCTTGGGCGCAGTCGGGGTGTTGGCCACCAAGACCGCAAAGGGCGCTCGCATCACAGGAGCCACAGGTACGAAGTCTGCGAGGCTGTATTTCGCATTGGCGTTCATCACCGGCACCACAAACAAGCCAGCCGTCGATGTGAACAGCAAGGTGTACCCGTCGGGTGCAGCGCGCACCACCGACTGATGGCCAATGATGCCGGACGCACCCACTCGGTTTTCAACCACCACGTTTTGACCCAATATCGGCCCCAGATAGCTCGCCAGCAAGCGGCCTGTGACGTCACTGCCTGAGCCCGGCCCTTGGGTCACCACCAAAGTGATGGGCTTGTTGGGGTAAGTGTCTGACCAAGCCGATGTAGCCCCTGAGCACACCAGCGCCAGCACCCCAAAGAACCGTCCGAAACGCTTAAACATACCAGTCTCCTTGTTAAAGTGATGTGAAATCATACTCAAAAATCATTTGCTACAGCAAATAATGTCATGACAAATAAAAACAAAGCCGTCAGTGTCGCCGCCTTGCGCCGTCATGCGCCAGAAGAATTGATCACGTTTCGTGTGTCCGTGTTGTCGCAATTGCTGGCCAGGGTCGTGGAAAGTTCCGTGAGCCAGGATTTGGGCCTGTCCAGCAGGCAATGGCGGCTATTGGTCATCCTCAACCGCTTGGGACCCAGCACCTCGGGGCAAGTGGCCGCGGCCACGCACCTCGATCACAGTCAGGTCAGTCGCGCCAGCTACGAATTGACAGAAAAAGGCTTGATTGCCATGGCGACGGATTCAGGTGATCGCCGCCGGCAGCTTTTGTCGGCGACCGAGGCAGGGATAGCGCTGCTCAGGCAAGGCATTGTGGGATCTATGGCCCGTCAAAATCGTTTGAGAGCGATGCTGAGCGACGCAGATTACGAGGCGTTTGGACGCGTCTTGACGGTGTTGTCGGATGAGGCACACGCCATGCTGCAAGAAGGGCGAAAGCCCAAATGAGCAAGACGAACATGCCTATGCTGACGGGACTGCTTCGACACTTCATTTTGCGGCCTTCAATTGGGGTGCCGCGTCCTGATGTTCTTCAAACTGCATCGGTCTGACTTAGCCCAACGTGGCGTGCAAGCGCCGGTGGGCGTAAATCGCCAGCGAAATCCTGATGGCCCGGTCGGTGCCTGCGTCGATAACCTGCTGCATGCCGCATGCATTGAAACTTCAGCACTCGGGCCTCGCCGAATGGTGCAGATGCCCGCCCTGCACCTGACCATGGCAGAAGTGGTCCAGGCCATTGCGCGTGCGCATGGCCCCGAATGCTTGAAGCGGGTGCGCTATGACCCTCAGCCGGCGGTACAGCGCTTGTTTGCTTCGTATCCCCCGCTGCGCACACCGATGGCCGAAGCCCTGGGTTTTCGGCATGACGGCAGTGCCGACAGGCTGACCCAGCGCGCCACGGGCCCTTGATGTCTTACAGACACCCCGAGGCCTGAATGCGCCGGGGCTGCTAAAACCCATTGAAATCTGTTTGTTGAAGGTCATCCGCGCGACGCCTCTGTCCAACTACTTTTGTTCTGCGCGGGATGGCTCACTTGCAGCGTTAAGAGACATCGGCTAAAGGTCGCAAACCGAACGCTACCAACTCGATCACAAAAGAGCAGGCTGTCTCCGCAGTTCCGTTCATACGTTGTCAACTCATCGAGTTCATGGATATCATTGATTTTGATAAAGTGAAATTTTTATGACCAGTCGCCCTGTAAACCCGCGCGTTTAGTCGGTGATTCAATAGGGAAAGACATGTCCGAAAAAGTCCACGCGTCGATACCAGCAGGCATCCTGATTGAAGGTGACCGAGACTTATATCCTGCTTCAACGATTGACGAATTCAATCGTTTGTTCCAACGTCTGAACCTCCAAGACCTTACCCAGATTTCGCCTTCTGCACAGCGGGCAGATGGCTGCATTGCTGCCCGCCTCCAGCAGCGGTATTTCGACCGTTGGTGCCCAGAATTTGACACACTGCAGGTGAGAACATTGGCGCATGACCAGGGCTACCTGCTCGCAGCCTGCGCGCTGTTCCATGCGCGGCGCGAACTCAGCACCCTCATGCGCAACAATTTCGCAACCGCGCAGGAGGCTCAGTTCTGGGAGGACTTCCGCGCGGCCCGGGGGGCGGCATGAAGGAGATGGGCGCCGCTGCCGACGACCTGGTGCTGCTGGTCGAGGTGGTCGAGGCCGGCGGCTTCTCGGCGGCTAGCGCGCGCTGTGGCATTCCGAAGTCGCGCCTGAGCCGGCGCATCGCGCGGCTGGAGCAGCAGTTGGGCATGCCCCTGATCAAGCGCGATTCGCGGCACTTCGAAGTCACCGACGTCGGGCGGCAACTGCTGGAGCACGGCGCACGCATTCGGGAAAGCGCCAGCTCGGCCCTCACCGTGGCGCAGGACAGCCTGGGCCAGCCCACCGGCGATCTGCGGGTGGCCTGCCCGGTCGCACTGGCCACGGCGTTGCTGGCACGCTTTGCAGCTGGATTTGTCCAACGGTACCCACTCGTCCGGCTGTCGGTAGTCACCACCACCGGCAGGGTCGAGTCGCTGGCCGATAGGTATGACATCGTTGTTCACCCCACCAGCGTGCCCCTGGCAGACACCAGCATGGTGGCGCGCCCGATGCTGATGTCGCGATTCGTACTCGTCAGCGCGCCAGGCGCGGTGGAACCGGTGGACGACCCGCGGGCCCTGTCACAGCGCAACGTGATCGGCTGGGACTACATGGGTGCCTCCGACCGTTGGCGGCTGACCCATGAGGATGGCCGCAGCGTGGACGTTGCGGTCTCGCCGCGCCTGAGCAGCGACAACCTGCTCGTGCTGCGCGAGGCGGCACTTGCAGGCTGTGGTGTGACGCCGATGGCAACGCTAATGTGTTCCGCTGATGTGGCGGCGGGGCGGTTGCAGATCGTCGCACCGGGGTGGGCGCCGCCGCCGGCGCAGTTGTATGCGGTGTATGGCTCAAGGCGTACGCTGTCCGTGGCGGGGCGGGCGTTTATTGAGGAATTCGAGGGATTTTTGCGGGAGGTGTACGGAGTGGTGTGAAGTGGCTGGTGGCTACGGCATTCCTCTCTGCTGGAAGGCTGTACCTACCATGTTTGGTGTGCTGGGGCTAGCCAGCGGGCCCTCAATCCAACGTGATCCCCAGCTCCTTCACCAGCGGCGCAAACCGCGCCCGCTCCAACCGAATCGTAGCCGCCATGTCCGAGGGGCCGTTGCCCACCGGCGTGAATCCGAACAGCTCCAGACGGGCCTTAACGGCCGGCTGCGCGATCGCCTCTGCCACGGCCTGCTGGATCGCCAGCACCCGCTCCGGCGGTGTACCCGATGGTGCCACCAACCCAATCCACGGGAAGATCTGGAAGTCCTTCAGCCCGCTTTCCGCCAGGGTCGGCACCGCCGGTTGCTGGGCCGAACGGTTGCCCGAAGTGATGGCGATGGCACGCAGCCGGCCGTTCTCCACGAAGGCGCGCGACGAGCCGAAGGTGTCGATGATCATCGAAAGCCGGCCGCCGAGCAGGTCGCCCTGGGACTGGCCAGGTGTCCGGTAGGCGATGTATTCGACGTTGCGTATGCCTGCGCCCCTGTTGATCAGTTCCCAGGCCAGGTGCATCGAGCTGCCGCGGCCCAGGCCGCCGACCGACACCGGTGTGGTGCTGGAGCGCGTCATGGCCACGAAGTCCTGGAAGGTCTTGACCGGGCTGTCGCCGGGCACCAGCAGGATGAAGCCCACGCGGGCGATCTCAGTCACCGGGGTGAAGTCCTTTTCGGCGTTGTAGGGCAGTTTCTCGGCGGCGTAGGGCAGGATGGATTCGGTGAAGGTCGCCGTCATCAGAATGGTATTTCCGTCCGGCCGTGACTTGGCCACGGTGTCCGCTGCCACGATGCCGTTGCCGGCGGCCCGGTTGTCCACCACCACCGGCTGTTTCCATTTGGCGGCCAGTTGCTCTGCGATGACGCGTGCCACGATGTCCAGCGGGCCGCCCGGCGGGTTGGCCACCACCATGCGGACCGGGCGGTCGGCGGCCTGCGCCAGGACTGACAAGGGAGCGGCCAGGGCCATGCCACCCAGCGCCACGAACTGGCGGCGTGTGGCGGGCCGCAAGGCGGGCGTGGTGGCGATGGGTGCGGAAACGGTGCGACTCATGGGGGGCTACTCCGTGGGATGGAAAAGGTGGATGGGACAGGCGTCGATCGGGCTGGCTGCATTCCGGTGGCAGAGACATGGCAGCGGGTGTCGATGTGCATCACAGGCCCGTCGATATCTGCGACCAGTGGCCAGCCAGGCAGGCCTTGTGGCCCGGCCGCATTCGGATCGCCATGCCGCACAAAGGCAAGCCAGGCAGCACGGACCCGACGCGACAGGTTGTCGATGCTGACAGCGGGTTCATCTCCCAGCATCGGCGCTCCGGCGAAAGCCGCCTGACTGCCGAATACGAATGGCAGCTCGATGCAGTGGCAGGCGCCAAAGCGGCTGTCTGCCGGCGCCCAGTCGAAGGAAAATGCGTAAGCCGGCCGGCCAGCCCGCCGCGCCTGGCTGGCCCACTGCCGCGATGGATTCTCGAAGACGGCGCGCGCGGTCGCAGCGTTGGCCCGGTCTTCCGCGCTGCCTGGATCCGCTGCCTGGAAGGCGCTCATCTCGTCGCGTGTCCAGCCCACCAGCACCGGTACCCGACCAGCAGCTTGCTCAAGGTATGCGCGATAGTCAGCCAGTCCGGGCACCACCTTGCCATCGGCCACGGGGCCGAAGGGTAAGCCGGGGTGGCCAGGTGGCGTCAGGCTGTTGCCGACCGCCCGGATCGCGGCGCCCTGCGCTTCCAGGATCGCCGGTACGCTGGCAGCGCGAGCGTGCTGCAGCGCCTCGGCTCCGTTCGCTCCGGGCGCCAATGCGTGCAGAAAGGCCTGTGCCATGACGGTGGCCGATTCCGGCAAAGCCGGGGACACGCCCAAAGGACCGCTTTGCAGGATCAGCTGGTGGATGGACGGTGCCTCTGCCTTCATGCGTGCCACCATCAGCGCAGCAGACCAGGCCCCGGCCGACTGACCCATCACCGTGATGCGGTCCGGGTCGCCGCCGTATCGGTGGATGTTGATGCGTACCCACTGCAGGGCCAGTTCCAGGTCGAGCAGGCCAAGGTTGCCGTCCGACAGGCCGGTCTGATGCAGGAAACCCAGGGCGCCGAGGCGATAGTTTGGGCTGACCACCACCACATCGCCTTCTGCGCTCAGGTGGCTGCCGTCGTACCAGCCCAGGGCGCCTGCGCCAGACATGAACGCGCCGCCATGGATCCAGAACAACACAGGGCGGCGGGCCTGGTCGGCTGCGGGTGTCCAGACGCTCAGGTTCAGGCAATCCTCGGACTGCGGGTCAGCAAAGTCTCCCATCACATTGCGCAGACGCGAGGGGGATTGGGGGGCAATGCCGGTGTGGCCGGTGGCCGCATGGCCGTACGTGCCATGCGCCACTGGCGGCGCAAAGCGCAGGGCGCCGATCGGCGGTTGCGCATAACGGATACCTCGGTACAGTTGCACACCGGTGTGGGCTGCGGAGTGTGTGAGGTGCGTCATGTTGCGATCGGTGTACGGGTGCGACGCACTATCGTTGACACGGCTGCGGGCTGTCAATGCACAGTTTCGAGACACATCGTTGCAGGAACAGAACGATCCGCACGGCTGTGGTTCCTGGGGGCGCTGGCCTGCTGCATCGACCATGGCCAGCTGGAATAGGTTTTTCAAACGCCTTAGGACGCCCCAAGAAACGACCTGAAAGAGTTCCCGACCGAGCCCGCTATGGGCCGAGTACGTAAGTCTGACCGCCAACAGATACAAAGATCAGCGGGCCAATCTACCAAGATCAATGGGCTTCAGCAGCCTCAGCAGCAGTTGAGTATCCAGACGCCTCTCGAAGCGTGAATTCCCGAAAATTTGTATGATGACCTGTTGAATTATGGAGACGACCAGCATGATGACAGTGGGATTGATCGGTTTGGGGGCCATGGGCTCGGGCATGGCCGCTTCGTTGCGCCGCGCCGGGCACAGCGTGCAGGTGTTTGATGTGCGCCGCGAGGTGGCCGCAGCCTTTGCCCAAGATGGCGGTGTGGCACACGACAGCCTGGCCTCTTTGGGCGCGGCGTGCGACGTGATTGTGTCGGTGGTGGTGAATGCCGCTCAGACGGAAAGCGTGCTCTTTGGCGACGGCACCACCCCCGGTTGTGCCGCCAGCATGAAGCCCGGCAGCGTGTTCGTGATGTGTTCCACCGTAGACCCGAACTGGTCGGTGGCTTTGGAGGCGCGCCTCGAAGCCATGGGCCTGCGCTATGTGGACGCCCCCATCTCAGGTGGCGCGGCCAAAGCGGCCAGTGGCCAGATGACCATGATGACCGCGGGCAAGCCCGAGGCTTATGCCGTGGCCGAGCCGTTTTTGAACGCTATGGCCGCCAAGGTGTACAAGCTGGGCGACAGCGCGGGCGCGGGCAGCAAGGTCAAGATCATCAACCAGCTGCTGGCGGGCGTGCACATCGCCGCGGCGGCCGAAGCCATGGCGCTGGGCTTGCGCGAGGGCGTGGACGCTGCGGCTTTGTACGAGGTGATCACCAACAGCGCGGGCAACAGCTGGATGTTTGAAAACCGCATGGCCCATGTGCTGGCGGCCGATTACACGCCGCTCTCGGCCGTGGACATTTTTGTGAAAGATCTGGGCATCGTGCTGGACATGGCGCGTGCCAGCAAGTTCCCACTGCCACTGTCCAGCACCGCGCACCAGATGTTCATGCAGGCCAGCACCGCAGGCTTTGCCAAAGAAGACGACAGCGCCGTCATCAAGATTTTTCCGGGCATCGAGTTGCCGAAGGGCAAAGCATGAGCGCGTTGAAACTGGGTTGCATTGCAGACGACTTCACCGGCGCCACCGACCTGGCCAACAACCTGGTGCGCTCGGGCATGCGGGTGGTGCAGACCATTGGCGTGCCTGCCGCACCCCTGGCTGCTGATGTGGACGCGGTGGTGGTGGCGCTCAAGTCGCGCACCATCCCCGCCGCCGAGGCGATTGCGCAATCGCTGGAAGCCTTGAAGTGGTTGCAAGCGCAAGGCGCAGAGCAAATCTATTTCAAATATTGCTCGACTTTTGACAGCACGCCAGAGGGCAACATTGGCCCGGTGACCGAGGCGCTAATGGACGCATTGGGATGCGACTTCACCATCGCGACCCCGGCCTTTCCGGACAACGGCCGCACCGTGTTCAAAGGCTATTTGTTTGCGGGCAATGTGCTGCTCAATGAGAGCGGCATGCAAAACCACCCGCTCACGCCCATGACCGACGCCAACTTGGTGCGCGTGATGCAAGCGCAAACGAAGCGCCGCGTGGGCCTGATCGATTACAAAACCGTGGCGCAAGGCGCGGCGGCCATTCGCGAGCGCATCGCCGCCCTGCGCGCCGAAGGCGTGGGCGTGGCCGTGGTGGACGCGACCAGCAACGCCGACCTGCACCTGCTCGGGCCTGCCTTGAAAGGCATGCCGCTGGTCACTGCAGGTTCTGGCGTGGCGATTGGCCTGCCCACCAACTTTGGCCTGCAGCCTTCTGTGCAAGCCAGCCAGTTGCCTGCGGCATCGGGCCTGCAGGCGGTGGTGTCGGGCAGTTGCTCTGTGGCCACCAACGCGCAGGTGGCGCACTTCAAATCTTCAGGTCGCCCCGCCATGGCCATTGCCCCCGCCAGCCTGATGAACGGCCAAAGCGACGCGGTGGTGCAGCAGGTGCTGGCCTGGGCCGCGCCGCTTTTGAAAGACGGCCCGGTGCTGGTCTATTCGACCGCCGAGCCCGATGCCGTCAAAGCCGTGCAAGCGCAACTGGGCGTGGCCGAGGCAGGGGCTTTGGTCGAACACGCACTGGCCGCTGTGGCGCGTGGCCTGGTGGGCTTGGGCGTGCGTCAGTTGGTGGTGGCGGGTGGCGAAACCTCGGGCGCTTGCGTGCAGGCGCTGGGCATTGCACAGCTGCAAATTGGCCCGCAAATCGACCCCGGCGTGCCGTGGTGCCATGCGCCCACAGGTTCGGGCGGGGTGCACATCACCCTCAAATCGGGCAACTTCGGCACCGAAGACTTCTTCAGCAAAGCCTTTGGTGCGCTGAGCTGAACGACCTGAATGGCCTGGGCGTGAACGTTCAGGCCGCTTCTTTGTAAAAGAAACCGCCGTGCACACCGCGCGGCGCCAGCGGGCTGACCGCTTTGCTGATCGCGCCGATGTGGTCGGGCGTGGTGCCGCAGCAGCCACCCACGATGTTGACCAGGCCTTCGGCCGCAAACTCGTGCAGCAGACGGCTGGTGACTTCGGGCGTTTCGTCAAAGCCGGTGTCGCTCATGGGGTTGGGCAAACCGGCGTTGGGGTAGCAGCTGATGAAGGTGTCGCCTGCCACCTTGTTCAACTCTTGGATGTAGGGGCGCATCAGCGTGGCGCCCAAAGCGCAGTTCAGGCCAATGGCCAAGGGCTGGGCGTGGCGCACGCTGTGCCAAAAGGCGGTGACGGTTTGGCCGCTCAAAATGCGGCCCGAAGCGTCGGTCACGGTGCCGCTGATGATGAGGGGCAGGCGCTCGCCGCTGGCCTCAAAGAATTCTTCAATCGCAAACAGCGCAGCCTTGGCGTTGAGCGTGTCAAAAATCGTCTCGACCAGCAGCACGTCCGAGCCGCCTTCGACCAGGGCTTCAACCTGCTCGTAATAGGCGGCGCGCAGTTCTTCGAAAGTGACATTACGCGCTCCCGCGTCGTTCACGTCGGGGCTGATGCTGGCCGTTTTGGGCGTGGGGCCCAAAGCGCCCACCACATAGCGCGGCTTGTCGGGGGTAGAAAACTTGTCGCAAGCGGCGCGGGCCAATTTGGCGGACTGCAGGTTCATCTCGCGCACCAGGTCCTGCATGTCGTAGTCAGCCTGGGCCACGGTGGTCGCACCAAAGGTGTTGGTCTCGATCAGGTCAGCCCCGGCGGCCAAGTAGCCTTCGTGGATGTCGCGGATCACGTCGGGGCGGGTCAGGCTCAGCAGCTCGTTGTTGCCCTTGACGTCTTTGGGGAAGTCCTTGAAACGCTCACCCCGGTAATCGGCTTCGCTCAGTTTGAAGCGCTGGATCATGGTGCCCATGGCCCCGTCAAGGATGGCGATGCGGTTTTGGAGGATCTCGGGCAGCGCTTGGGCGCGGGTGTAAGCGGGGGTTTTCATGGGGCGTATTGTAAAAGTTGGGGTTTCAGCTTTTTTGAAACCGCGCAAAGCCCGCTGCCCGCAACTGGCATGCGGGGCACTGGCCGCAGCCATAACCCCAATCGTTGCGCTGTGTGCGGTCGCCCAAATAGCAGGTGTGGGTGTGCTCCACGATCAAGTCCACCAGCGCCTGCCCGCCTTGCGCCGGGTCGGCTTGCTGGCCCAAGTCGTGCGCCAGTTGCCAGGTCTGCGCCTTGTCGATCCACATGAGCGGCGTCTCGATCAACAGCTTGCGGTCCATGCCCAGCGAAAGGGCCACCTGCATCGCCTTCATGGTGTCGTCGCGGCAATCCGGGTAGCCCGAGAAATCAGTCTCACACACGCCGGTGACTATGACCTGCAAACCCCGGCGGTAGGCCAGCGCCGCCGCCAGCGTGAGGAACAGCAGGTTGCGCCCCGGCACAAAGGTGTTGGGCAGGCCCGAGCTTTCCATCTCGATGGCGGTGTCACGGGTCAAAGACGTGTCGCTGATCTGCCCGAGGATGCCCGCGTCCAGCAGGTGGTCCTCGCCCAGCTTGGGGGCCCAGACCGGAAAGCGCGCCTTGATCGCGGCCAACACGTTCAGCCGGGCGTCCAGCTCGACTTTGTGGCGCTGGCCGTAGTCAAAAGCCAGGGTTTCGACACGTTCATAACGGGCCAAAGCATGGGCCAGGCAAGTGGTGGAGTCTTGGCCACCAGAAAACAGAACAAGGGCGGATTTGTGCATGGGCTGGGATGTTAAACGTTGCCCTCCAATAGCGGACAATCACCCACTTCAACAGCCAGTCAAACCCCCCTTGTCCCCCCACCTCCCCATCTTGCGCGAAGTATTTGGCTACGACGCCTTTCGCGGCCCGCAGCAAGCCATCATTGACCATGTGGCGGCCGGGGGCGATGCGCTGGTGCTCATGCCCACGGGCGGGGGCAAGTCGCTGTGCTACCAAATTCCGGCCATCGCGCGCCAACGCGCAGGCCACGGCATCACCGTCGTCGTCTCGCCGCTGATCGCGCTGATGCACGACCAGGTGGGCGCGCTGCACGAAGCGGGTGTGAGCGCCGCCTTCCTCAACTCCACCCTCACCCCCGAAGAAGCCAGCGAGACCGAACGGCGGCTGATGCGTGGCGACATCACCTTGCTGTATGCGGCCCCTGAGCGCGTGACCAATGGGCGCTTTTTGGCCCAGATGGACTCGCTGCAAGAGCGCGGGCTGCTCAGCCTGTTTGCCATCGACGAAGCGCATTGCGTGAGCCAGTGGGGCCACGACTTCCGGCCCGAATACCGGGGCCTGACGGTGCTGCACGAACGCTACCCCGGCGTGCCGCGTGTGGCGCTCACCGCCACGGCCGATGCGCTGACGCGCGCCGACATCGTCGAGCGACTGCAACTGGAAAGCGCCGAGCTGTTCATCAGCAGCTTTGACCGACCCAACATCCGTTACACCATCGTCGAGAAAAAAGAAGCCAGCCCCCAGCTGCTGCGCTTCATTGAGCGCGATCACCCCGAAGCCGCGGGTGTGGTGTATTGCCAGTCGCGCAAACGGGTGGAAGAGGTTGCGGCCATGCTGTGCGAGGCGGGCGTCCATGCACTGCCCTACCACGCGGGGCTGCCCGCCGAAATGCGCCAGCGCCACCAGAATGAGTTTTTGCGCGAAGAGGGCGTGGTGATGGTGGCCACCATCGCGTTCGGCATGGGCATCGACAAACCCGATGTGCGCTTTGTGGCGCACCTGGACATGCCCAAAAACATCGAAGGCTATTACCAAGAGACCGGGCGCGCCGGGCGGGATGGCTTGGCGTCGGACGCGTGGATGGCCTATGGCCTGCAAGACGTGGTGAACCAGCGCCGCATGATCGACGAAAGCCCGGCGGGCGAAGAGTTCAAGCAGGTCATGCGCGGCAAGCTCGACGCCCTGCTGGCCCTGGCCGAAGCCACCGACTGCCGCCGCGTGCGCTTGCTGAGCTACTTTGGCGAAACCTACAAAGGCCAAACCGAGAGCAGCCAGGGCGTGTACATGCCCTATTGCGGCAATTGCGACAACTGCCTGAACCCTCCCGAAGTGTGGGACGGCACCGATGCGGCGCGTAAATTGTTGTCCACCGTGTACCGCTGCCACCAAGCCAGCGGCCACAGCTTTGGCGCAGCGCACACCATGGACATCGTGCGCGGCAAGAAGACCGAAAAAGTGGCGCAACGCGGCCACGAAAGCATCAGCACCTTTGGTGTGGGGGCCGAGTACAGCGAGCAGCAACTGCGCGCCGTGATGCGCCAGCTGATCGCCATTGGCGCGCTGCATGTGCACACCGAAGAAGGCTTCAGCACCCTGCACCTGACCGAAGGATCGCGCGCCGTGCTGAAGGGCGATGTGCCGGTGCAGCTGCGCGAAAGCACCAGCCAACGTGCCGACAAACGCACACGCAGCCGCAGCGCCCCATCACCCGCCGCCGCCAACCTGGGGCAAGACGCGATGGTGCGCTACATCAACCTCAAGGCCTGGCGCGCCGAAGTGGCCAAAGAACACAACCTGCCCGCGTACGTCATCTTCCACGACGCGACGCTGGCCGCCATTGCCGAGGCAGCCCCCCAAAGCCTGGCGCAACTGCAAGGCATCAGCGGGCTGGGTGTGAAAAAGCTCGAAGCCTATGGACCGCAGGTGCTGCGGGTATGCAACGGCGCGGCTTGATCACTTGCACACAGCCGGGCAATCCGGTGTCAAATTGAATAAATAAGAATCTAATTAAGATGAAATTTAGGTTTTTCAACATATAGTGCGTACCCAGAATCCATTCCCGCAGTTAGGTCAGTCAGCGGGTGGAATAAAAAAGGGAGCACCGGGTTTCATGGGAAATTTGTACCTGCAGGACATAACAACACTCAAGCCCCAAAGCCTTGCTGCACGCCATTTGCCGCAATTGCTTTCACAGGATGTATCGACTGGGTCCGGGTGCATCAACCGGGTTTTACGGTCTACATCACGTTAGCCATCAGAAAGCCATGCCCAAGATTCGCCGCAAGCCTCCGCCACAGCACCTTGTCATCGTTGATACGAACATTCTGTGGGACAAGGATAAGAAGCTGCCAGTATCGCCAGCGTTCGGTGCGTTCTGGGGAAAGAACTCGCCGTTGCTGCCTATGACACTGCATGTTCCGCATGTAGTCATGGGAGAACTCCACTTCCAGCAAACGACATCGGCACTCAAGGCGCTGGGCGTCATAACGGAAGCGTTTCAAGAACTGACTGGCATCACGCACTCAAGCTATGGTCATAAGTGCAACGAAGCGACAATTCGAAATCAGGTTAGAGCAAAACTAGATCGCTGGTTGAAAGGCGTTGGGGGCGCGGAACTTACGACTCCCGTAGCCGACATAGACTGGGCCGCTATAGTGGAAGGCGCAGTTTGGCGCAAGCCGCCCTTCACTTTCGATCCAAAGGATCAGAAGAATGAAAAGGGATTTCGAGACGCAGTGATTCTCGAGACCGTCGCGCATGCTTGCACGTCTGCAAAAGTAGACGATCTTGTGATCTTCGTCTGCAACGACTACCTTCTTAGAACAACGGCCGAATCGAGGCTAAAGGCTTCAAAGAAGTTTCTTGCCTTCGAGTCTCTCGCGGACTTCGAGTCATACATCCAGCTAACACAGCAACAGTTCACGAACGAGTTCGTCAAGTCGATTCAGAGTCACGCGAGAATCAAGTTCTTCCTCAAAGGAGATGCGACTTGCATCTATATGAAGAAGGATATCGGCAAACAAATCCTTACCGACTTCGCGGCTGAGTTGGACTTTAAGGATCAGACTAAGAATTCCCTCAACTTCCTCGCCCAAGCGATTGGAACAACTGCTCCCACAGCCAAGCTGGCCAAGCAGATGGTGTGGATCGGAAGTACACAGTTTGCCAAGTTAGAAGGAGAGCGAGAGTTTCACTGGATAAGCCGAGTGGACATCGCCCGACTCTTCGAGATAGAAAAGTCTGCTGGACTGATTGAAATTGCAATGCCAACCGTTCGTAGAGTTCAAGTCGTTGGCTTCGATGTCAACTGGAAAGCAAACGTAAAGGCTGATGGAAGATTCCACGATATTGAAGTCGTCGGTATTACGAAGGCCGAGACTCAGTCCCATGAAGCATCCGAAGATCTCATGGCAAGGTATCGCCTCACCTAATGCGCTTCGCATGCTGACGGCTAAGCCTTCAATCGAGAGGACTTGCCCCGGCAAGCCGGGTCATGCCTCTCATCTCAAACGTTGAAACACTCCTCGATGAGTACTCGCCTGATCGATGGAACGTTACTCGCTTCGTTGTTTGGCCCCGTGCTTCCTTTTGCTTTCCTGCTCGGGATCTCTTGCAACGGCGCAGCTTGATCACTTGCGCACAGCAGGCATCTCGATGGGCAAGCCCTCACCACTCCACATCAGGTACAGCGCCAGTTGCCGCATTTCCACAGCACCCCAAGGCGGGGTTTCGGCACGAATACCGGCATAACAACTGCGCAAACGACGCTCCAGCGATCCCGGCTTTTGCCATTCCAGACGGTACACCGGGTAACCATTGGGCTGCCCTTAACTCAGCAGGTCGGTGTACAGGCGTTGTCCAAAGTTTTGGTCATGGCATTGGGCGCACGACAAATTCATTTGGCCTTGGCGCTTTGAAAACAAGGTCGCCCCGGCTTGCCAGTGGCCGCGCGCCGCACCGCCAATGTCGACCCGCAAGGGCATGCCTTTGAAGGCCTGCGTCACCAGCAAACTCAAGCCCAGCAAGGCATCAGACTCGGGGGCATGGCCGCCGCTTGTTTGTGGCGCGTGGTGCACTGGTTGATGCGGTCTTCGAGGTTGAACAGTCGCCCACTGGCGGCATCGATGGCGGGGTAACGCGTGGCGACGCCTTTCATGCTGGAGGCAAATGCGGGCCACTTGGGTTTGATCCTGCAAATCGCCACATATGCAGATAGCCGCCACGCTACGCCTGCTCGGCAAGCCGCTGTTGCTCAAGCCACTGAACGCCAGCGCGCAGCTTCTTGGCCAGCGGTGACTTTGGGTCAATCACCCGCCAAAACGGTGCCACCTCGGTCGTGGCCTTGCCACCGCCAATTTCGTCCCAAGCAGCCTCGGCCACGGTTCGCAAAAAGATCGCCGTGGAGACGGGGCAAGTCGCGTCCGCACCGTGAAGTGCAGCAAGCTCACGCCGCACCTGCTGGATTTCTTTCGTCGTGCCGTACGGCACATGTGTTTTCAAGTAGTCCTCCAGCTCCATCGGGCATGAGATGAGCAGTCGCGATCCGGCCGGTACGCCCGCAAAATCCTTGTCCAGCGTCACGGTGTGCGGGGGCTTCGCACGCTTCTTGTCAGCCCACGTCTTGGCAGCTCTTGGCACTTCATACTCCTGGTTGATGTTGCACGGCGCGATTTTCTCGGACAACGCGCTCAGTGCAAATAATCCCCGTACAAACCCTAGGCTTGGGCTTGGAGCGAGGCCTACCCCTCACTCAAGCGAATCGCCAAGGCCGCACCCCAGAGCTTGGCGCAGCTGCAAGGCATCAGCGGATTGATCAGGCATCCACCTGAATCGCCCCCCGCCGAATCTGGTCGCGCTCCAGGCTTTCAAACAGCGCCTTGAAGTTGCCTTCGCCAAAGCCTTCGTCGGCTTTGCGCTGGATGAATTCAAAGAACACCGGGCCCAGCAGGGTTTGGCTGAAGATTTGCAGCAGCAAGCGCTTTTCACCATTGGCGGTGGATCCGTCCATCAAGATGCCGCGCGCCTGCAGCTCGGCCACGGGCTCGCCATGGCCCGGCAGGCGCTCTTCGAGCATCTCGTAATAGATGTCGTTGGGCGCGGTCATGAGCGGTATGCCCGCCATCTGCAGCGCGTCCACGCTTTTCAAAAGGTCGTCGGTCAGCAGCGCAATGTGCTGGATGCCTTCGCCGTTGAACTGCATCAAGAATTCTTCGATCTGCCCGCCGGTCTTGCCCGACTCTTCGTTCAGCGGGATGCGGATCATGCCGTCCGGCGCCATCATGGCCTGGCTGGTCAAGCCCGTGTACTCGCCCTTGATATCAAAGTAGCGAATCTCTTGAAAGTTGAACAGCTTTTCATAAAAGCCGCTCCAGTAAGCCATGCGCCCTTTGTAGACGTTGTGCGTCATGTGGTCGATGAGCTTGAGGCCGTGGCCCGGCGGGTGGCGGTCCACGCCGTCGATGAATTCAAAGTCGATGTCGTAGATGCTTTTGCCGTCTTCAAACCGGTCGATCAAATACAAGGGCGCGCCGCCAATGCCCTTGATGGCGGGCAGGCGCAGCTCCATGGGGCCAGTGGGCACATCCACCGGTTGTGCGCCCAATTCGAGGGCGCGCGCATACGCCTTGTGCGAGTCCTTGACGCGAAACGCCAGCGCACAAGCACAAGGGCCGTGCTCGGCGGCAAAGTACCCGGCCAGGCTTTTGGGCTCGCGGTTGACAATGAAGTTGATGTCACCCTGGCGGTAGAGCACCACGTCTTTGGACCGGTGCTTGGCCACCAGCGAGAAGCCCATCTGCTCGAACAGCGGCTCCAAAGTGTTGGGGGTGGGGGATGCAAACTCGACGAACTCGAAGCCGCACAGGCCCATGGGGTTTTCAAACAAATCGGCCATGAAAGTCTCCAGTGAAAAGCAGGACCGCGCTGCAGATTGAGCGCGGCCCGAATGGATATCGGTCAAACAAAACTGGGGGGATGTTAAAAACCCTGCGGCGGTGCGCAAGGCTTGCCCCGCGTGCTGCGGGCGAGGTGGATGCCGAAAATCAATACCTGGATGGACATGGGCTGATGGTCGTCTCTGGCGCTCAGTGTGTCAAGCACTGAAACCCTGCCCCAAAACATCAAGCGACCGCATGGATGCTGCGCAAACGGGCGATGTCTGCCGCGCTCAGGCCCAAGCTTTGCAGCAGCTCGTCGGTGTTCTCACCTTTCGTGGGCGGCTGGTGGCGCACGCCCAGGCGTTGCCCGCCCATGGTGAAGGGCAACAAGGCGGCAGGTGCGGTCTGTCCCGCTTTGGGGCCATCAGACAGGCGCACTTCGGCCAAGCCGCCAGTGGCCTGAAGGTGCGGGTCGTCAAACAGCTCTTCGGGTTTGACGATGGGCGCAAAGGGCAGGCCTGCTTTTTCAAAAATGGCGGTGAGCTCAGCGGCGGTGAAGACCTCCAAGCGGCGGCGCAAATCCGGCATCAGCTCAGCACGCAAGGACACGCGGGCGTTGTTGCTGCTGTAGCGCGCATCGGCCTTGAGGTCGGCAAAGCCCAGCACGTCGCAGAAGGTGGCCCACTGCGCGTCGCTCACGGCGGCCAAAAAGATTTGCTCGCCGTTTTTGACGGTGAACACGTCGTACACCGCCCAGGCCGAGATGCGGTTGGGCATGGGCTCGGCCGCTTTGCCGGTGATGGCGTACTGCAGCATGTGCTGGCCCACCAAAAAGACGTTGTTCTCAAAGAGCGCCGACTGGATCTCTTGCCCGCGCCCGGTGATGCCGCGCTGGATGAGTGCGCCCAGCACGCCAATGGCGCCGAACATGCCGCCCATGATGTCGTTCACGCTGGTGCCTGCGCGCAGCGGGTCGCCGGGGCGGCCTGTCATGTAAGCCAGGCCACCCATCATTTGCACCACCTCGTCGAGCGCGGTGCGGTGGTCATACGGCCCCGGCAAAAAGCCTTTGAGGCTGGCGTAAATCAACTTGGGGTTGGCGGCTGACAGGCTGACATAGTCCAAGCCGTACTTGGCCATGGAGCCAGGCTTGAAGTTTTCGGCCACCACGTCGGCCGTGGCGCACAGGCGGCGCGCCATCTCGGCCCCCTCGGGGTTTTGCAGGTTGAGCTGGATGCTCTTTTTGTTGCGGTTGAACATGGGGAAAAACCCCGCGCCCGAACCCAACAAATGCCGTGTGCGGTCGCCCTCGATGGGCTCGACCTTGATGACTTCGGCCCCCATGTCGGCCAGCACCATGCCGCAGGTGGGGCCCATGACCATGTGGGTGAACTCGACGACGCGCAGGCCTTCGAGCGGGAGTTGGCGTGCCGCTTCGGTCATGCGCCAATTCAGCGGTAAAACGCTTCGACCTTGCCCTTGAGCTTGATCAGCAAGGGCTGGCCTTTGCGGTCCAGCGTCTTGCCTGCGGGCACGCGCACCCAGCCTTCGCTGATGCAGTATTCCTCAACGTCGTTGCGGTCCTTGCCATTGAAGCGGATGCCAATGTCGTGCTCGAACACGGCGCGCACATGGTGCGGGCTGCGGGTGTCGATCGCCAGGCGGTCGGGCAATGCGGGGCGGGCGTCTGTTGGGGTGGTGGCGTCGGACATGGGGTGTGCGTGGTCAAAAATGAAACAACGCCGATTCTCCCCGATTTGACAGGGCTGACAGTGGCAGAATCCACAGTCCTTCGACGGTCAGCGCTTTGGCTTGCCATCTCTTCCACAGCACTTTCGCCACAGCACTTTCGCCTCAGCACCTTCCCTTTCACATGACTTCTTCCCCCGCTGGCACGCTCGGCATCGATTTCGGCACCTCCAACTCCGCCATGGCCTGGCTGGGCCCCGAGGGCCGTGCGCGCCTGATCGCGCTGGAGGGTGAGGCCCTGGCCATGCCCACGGCGGTGTTCTACAACGCCGAAGACAGCAGCACCCACTTTGGGCGCGACGCCCTGAAGCACTACCTGGAAGGCACTGAGGGCCGCTTGATGCGTTCGCTCAAAAGCCTGCTGGGCAGCCCGCTGCTGCTGGAGACCACGCAAATTGGGCACCAGCAGATCAGCTTTCAGGACATCATCGCCACCTTTTTGGCCACCCTGCGCGAGCGCGCCACGCAGCACTTGGGCAGCGCACCACGCCGCGTGGTGATGGGCAGGCCGGTGCACTTTGTGGACGACGACCCCGAGCGCGACGCACAGGCCGAGGCCTCGCTGCGCCAGGCGGTGCTGTCGGTGGGCTTTGACGAGGTGTCGTTTCAGCTGGAGCCGATTGCCGCCGCGCTGGATTACGAGCAGCGCCTGACGAAAGAAAGCACCGTGCTGGTGGTGGACTTGGGGGGCGGCACCTCGGACTTCACGGTGGTGCGCTTGGGGCCTGAGCGCATGCGGCACGCCGACCGAAGCCGTGACATCTTGGCCACCACGGGCGTGCACATTGGCGGCACCGATTACGACCGGCAACTGAATTTGGCGCAGGTCATGCCGCTGCTGGGCTACAAACACATCGGCCCTGAACAGCGCGAAGTGCCCAGCCGCGTGTTTTTTGACCTGGCCACCTGGCACCTGATCCACTGGCAATACCAAGCCAAAGCCATTGCCCACGCCAAAACGCTGCGCAGCAATTACAGCGACATGCACCTTCACGAACGCTTGATGCAAGTGTTGACCGAGCGCCACGGCCACCACATCGCGCACGAGGTGGAGCAGGCCAAAATCCGCTGCTCGGTCAGCCGGGCTGACACAGGCATTGACCTGTCGGTGTTGGCGCCCGGTTTGCAAGCGCGCTTGAGTGCGGGCGACATGCCAGCGCAACTGCACGATTTGTTGGGCCGCACCGTGGCCTGTGCGCGCGAGTGCGTGCAGCGCGCAGGCCTCACGGGTTCATCGCTGGATGCGGTTTACCTGACGGGCGGGTCATCGGCCTTGAGCACGTTCCAGCAGACCCTGCAGGCCGAATTTGCGGGTGTGCCCGTGGTGGAAGGCGATTTGTTTGGCGGCGTGGCGCTGGGCTTGGCCTATAGCCAATAAAACCTCCGCTGTAACTGCCGCTGAAGGCGGCGCTTGAACTCAGGTCCAGTCGTCGCCCAAATCCCACAGGCCGTCGCCCGCATCCGGCGCGGCGGTGGACAAACCCCCTGCGGAGCCTTGGGCCAAATCGGGCGAAGCCGCGTCCGATCCCCACAAGGCTTGCAGGCCTTGCAACACAGCGCCACCCGCCACCACGCCCGCGGCCACGCCAAGCGCTGTGCCGCCCACTTGCCCCACCAAGCCCCGCATCCACAGGCTGGGTGGCGCCGCAGTGGCACCAGCGGCTGGCACGGGCGCCTGCACCTGAGCGGGCACGGCGCTGACATCAGGGTTGGCGGCCTCCGAGGCTTTCAGCGCCGCAGCCGATGAGGCTTGCAATTGCTGCAATCGGTTTTGCGTGGCTTGCAGTGCCAAGCTCAAGGCCATGGCCCGCTGCACCAAAAGGTAAGTGGCATCGGCTTGCGAGGCCAGGGCGTCACGGATGAGGCCATCGGCCACCGGGTCTTTGGCCTGGACTCGCTGCTGGCGCAAGCTGGCCAAAAATTGCTGAAGTTGGTCGCGTTCCTGTGCGTTCATGAGCGAGGTTCTCCTGGCAGGGCCATGACGGGGGATTCGCCATTGTCAGGTTTTTTGCAGATAAACATAAGCACCCATGAGAGGCTGGGCTTGGTCCAGCCGCAAGGGCGCGCGGTGCACCTTGGCCCATTGCCAACCGTGCTCTGCGGCGAGCTTTTGCAAATACGGCAGAGCGTGCGCGTAACGCAAGCTGCTGTGCAGCTGCACTTCAAAACCCGGATCGGCCTCTTCCACGGTCAGGGCCAGCCAGCCGCCCGAACGCACACGGGGGCTCAGGGCCTCAAAAACCGCCTCCAGCCAGCCCACATAAATGAACACATCGGCCGCCAGCACCAAGTCGGCTGGCTCGGTGGTCTGCTGCATGAAGGCCACCAACTCCTGCGCATGCAGGCTGTCGTACACCCCCAGCGCGCGGGCCTTGGCCACCATGAGCGAAGACAAGTCCACGCCGATCAAATGCTGGGCGCGAGGACGGATCAAGGTGCCGCACAAGCCGGTGCCGCAGCCCAAGTCCCACACCCGTTCAAAACGCACAGCCGGGTCCGCAGGCAGATGCTGCAGCAACACGCTGTGGCCTTGGTAACCCAGTTGCCCCACCAGGTGCGCCTCGAAGTCGTCGGCGTATTGGTCAAAGAGTTTTTCGACATAGGCCGCTGGCGCGTTCACCACCGGCTGATCGGGGCTCAAGGCAGACAGGTAATAGCGGTGCAGCTGCGGGTCAGCCCCGAGCGCCAGCGCTTGTTGGTAGCCCGCAATCGCTGCAGCGGTCTGGCCCATGTCACGCTGGGCATGGGCACGCTGGCTCCAGGCCTCGGCCAAGTGGGGCGCGTGCACCAAGGCTTGGTCAAAAGCCTGCACCGCTTGTGGCAGCTGCCCGGCATGCGCCAGGCACTGGCCCCAGCGCAAACAAAAATCGGCGCCATCGGCGCCCAAAGCACGCGCCTGCTCGTGGCTGTGCAGGGCCTGTGGCCATTGGCCCAAAGCCATCTGCGTGACGCCCCAAGCCACCCAGGCGTCGCACTGCTGGTCATCGGCTGCCAAGGCTTGGCGCAGGCACTCGTCGGCCCGCTCAAAGCAGCCCAATTGCACGCAGCAGGCGCCCAGGTTCATCAACACCGAGGGTCTGCCCGGTGCCAGCTGCAAAGCCCGTTCAAAAAGGGAGGCCGCCGCCTCATATTGGTGGCGTTCAAACTGTTCAACGCCGTCCAGAAATGCCTGGCGGGCTTGTTCGAGTGAGGAGTCCATGCGCGCCAGTGTGACACAGGCGAGCGCATCCTCCGAGGGCCCTGCACCGGGTCGAGGCACAATGCTTTGCAACATGCGAACACCGGAGACACCATGAAAGAAACCCCCTACGCCTGGGTGGTGGTTTGGGCCACCTTTGTGTGCCTGGCCGTGATCTTTGGGGTGTCGTATTCGTTCGCGGCGTTTTTTGAATCGTTCGCCGTCGAGTTCTCGGCGCAGCGGGCCGATGTGTCCTGGATTTTTGGCCTGTCGGGCTTTGTTTATTTTGTGTTGGGTGCAGGCGGCGGCATGCTGGCCGACCGCTTTGGCCCACGCATCGTGTGCTCAGCAGGCATGGCGCTCATTGCGCTGGGTTTGCTGGCCACCAGTTGGGCCACATCCTTGCTGGCGGTGTATGTGAGTTATGGCTTGCTGGTGGGCTTGGGCATTGCCCTGGTTTACACCCCGTCGATTGCCAGCGTGCAGCCTTGGTTCACCACCCGGCGCGGCTTGGCCGGGGGCATTGCCAGCTCGGGCGTGGGCGCGGGCACCTTGCTGGTGCCGGTGCTGGTGGCCATGGCGATGGGCAGCATGCCCTGGCGCGAGGCGATGCAGGTCTTGGCGCTGGGCGTGTTGGTGCTGGGTTTGTTGGCGGCGGCTTTGTTGCGGCGTGCGCCTGCAGCACCGTCCAGCGCAACAGGCGGTCCGGGTGCAGGCGGCTCGGCCACGGGCCTGAGCTTGCGCGAGACCTTGCGCAGCCCCACCTTCCGCTGGCTGTACCTGGCCACGGTGTTGGCTTCGCCCGTCATGTTCATCCCGTTCGCGCACGTGTCGGCTTCGGCCCGCGATTTGGGCCTGAGCGAAGCGCTGGCGGTGGGCTTGGTCGGTTTGATCGGTGTGGGCAGCCTGGTCGGGCGCTTTGCCATTGGCTTGGTGGCCGACCGGCTGGGGCGGGCCCAAACCCTGGTGCTGATGCAGCTGTCCATGGGCGCTTCGTATGTGCTGTGGGCTTTGGCGGGTGGCCATGCGCTGCTGGCTTTGTTTGCCCTGTGGTTTGGCCTGAGTTACGGCAGCATCGTGTCGCTCTTGCCCGCCATTTGCATGGACTACTTTGGCGGCAAATCGGTGGCCAGCGTGGTGGGCACGCTCTACAGCGGCGCGGCCTTGGGCAACTTGCTGGGTCCGGTGCTGGCGGGGGCCGCATTCGATTGGAACGGCCATTATTTGGGCGTGATGGCGGTGTGCGGCGTGCTGTCGCTGTGCGCCACCTGGGCCTCGCACCAGATGAAGCGCAGCGGCTTGGCGCAGTATTGAACGGAAAGAAGGACTGGCATGCACAACGATTTGCACGCGCTGCGGCGCATCCTCAAAACTTGCCACACCATCGCCGTGGTGGGCTTGTCGGCCGAGTGGCACCGGCCCAGCTACTTCGCGGCCAAGTACATGCAGTCACACGGCTTTCGCATCGTGCCCGTCAACCCGCGCTATGCGGGCGGCGAGATCCTCGGTGAACGCTGTTACGCCAGCCTGAGCGACATTCCTTTCCAAGTGGACATGGTCGATGTGTTTCGCCGCAGCGAGGATGTGTTACCGATTGCCGAGCAGGCGGTGCAGATCGGCGCCAAGTGCCTGTGGCAACAACTGGGGGTGGCCAACCCCGAGGCCGATGCACTGGCCCGCCAATCCGGGCTGGATTCGGTGACCAACCGCTGCGTGAAGATCGAACACGCTCGGCTGTTCGGGGGCCTGAACTGGGTGGGCGTGAACACCGGGATCATTTCTGCACGGCGGCTGGTATAAAAAGACCATGACCGACCGCCAATTCCACCCCGAGACCCTCGCCATCCACGCCGGGCAGATCCCCGATGCGGCCACCGGCGCACGCGCCCTGCCGATTTACCAGACCAGCAGCTTTGTGTTTGACAGCGCCGAACACGCGGCATCTCTCTTCAACCTGCAAACCTTTGGCAATGTGTATTCGCGCCTGAGCAACCCCACGGTGGCGGTGCTCGAAGAACGCGTGGCCGCACTCGAAGGCGGGCGCGCCGGGGTGGCCAGTGCCTCGGGCATGGCGGCCGAAACCATGGCGCTGATGACCATCTTGCAGTCGGGCGACCATGTGGTGGCCGCTGGGGCTTTGTACGGCGGCTCGGTGACGATGCTGGCCGTGAGCCTGGCCAAGTTCGGCATCGAGACCACCTTTGTGGACGCGACCCAACCCGAGGCCTTTGCCGCCGCCATGCGCCCCAACACTCGGGCGGTGTACGCCGAAAGCCTGGGCAACCCGAGCATGGTGGTGCTGGACATCGCGGCCGTGGCCGAGGTGGCCCACGCGCACGGCGTGCCGCTGATCATCGACAACACCGTGCCCAGCCCGCTGCTGTGCCAGCCTCTGTCGCTGGGGGCCGACATCGTGGTGCATTCGGCCACCAAATACCTGGCGGGCCACGGCACCACCTTGGGCGGCGTGGTGGTCGAAGGGGGCAAGTTCCCTTGGGACAACGGCAAGTTTCCGGGCATGACCGAGCCGTCCAAGGGTTACCACGGCGTGAAGTTTTACGAGACCTTTGGCGACTTTGGCTTCACCATGCGCTGCCGCATGGAAAGCCTGCGAGTGTTTGGCGCGGCGCTCAGCCCCATGAGCGCCTGGCAAATTTTGCAAGGCGTTGAAACCCTGCCGCTGCGCATGCAAAAGCACTGCGACAACGCTTTGGGTGTGGCGAAGTTTTTGCAGGCCGACCCGCGAGTGGCCTGGGTCAATTACCCCGGCTTGCCCGACCACCCGCAGCACACCCTGATGCAGCGCCAGATGCGCGGCGCCTCGGGCTTGCTGTCCTTTGGCGTCAAAGGCGGTTTGGCGCAGGGCGTGACCTTCATCGAGTCGGCCCAGTTCATGAGCCACCTGGTCAACATCGGCGACACCCGCACCCTGATCAGCCACCCCGCCAGCACCACGCACCGCCAGCTGGACGAAGCCCAGCAATTGGCCGCAGGCGTGCCGCCCGACATGGTGCGCATCTCGGTGGGCCTGGAGCATCTGGACGACATCTTGTGGGACATCGACCAGGCACTGGACAAAGCCAGCCGCTGAAAACCTATGTCGGGGCTCAAGCCCCCGACCTAGAGGCCAGCCTCGGCCTGCTTGCGCTTGCGGTCGGTCTGCAGCAGGCCCATCCCGGCGGCCACCACCAACGCTATGCCGCACCAGGCCAGTGTGTTGGGCACATCGCCCCACATCAGGTAACCCAGCACCAGGGCGATGAGCAAGCCGCTGTAGCGGAATGGCCCGATCACGCTCATGTCACCCCAACGCATGCTGAGCGTGAGCAGGTGGTAACCCACGGCCAAACACAGCGATGCGCCCAACAGCTGCCACAGGTGCTGCGCCGCCATGGGCTTCCAGGGCTCGAACAAACTCCACACCCCCGCCATCAAGGTGACCATGACCGAGGTGGACAAAGTGATCAAGAGCGAGGGCACTTGAGCCGGTACCAGACGCGTCAAAAAGTCGCGCCCCGCGTGCAGCACCGCCGCAAACAGGCACAGCAAGGCATAGGCATTGAAGTCGCCCATGCGGGGCTGCACCACCAGCAGCACGCCTGCAAAACCCAGCACGATCAGCGCCCAGCGGCCCGGTGTGACCCGCTCATGCAAAAAGAACACCGCCATCAGGGTCAGGAACAAGGGGCCCGCCAGATTGATCGCGGTGGCGTTGCCCAAAGGCATGTGGAACAGCGCGGTGAGGTAGGTGAAGGACGCCAGGCTGTCGACCACGGCGCGAGCGGGCACCGAACGCGTCAGTGTGGTGCGCCAGTGCTGCAACTGGCCCATCCACCCAGCCAGGGCCAGCAACAAAGCGGTGGTCATCACCCCGCGCACAAAAATCAGTTGCGGCGTCGAGAGGTCCGCGCTGACCCATTTGACCAAGGCGTCGTTGACCACAAAAAATGCCATGGACCCGGTCATGGTGACGATGCCACGCCGGTTGTGCTGGCTCATGCCGACAGCCCTTGCAGAAACGGCAGCGCCTTGGCCAGCAGCGCGTCAGGGGCTTCTTCGGCGATGTAATGGCCGCAGGGCAAGGCCTCACCGCTGACCTGGTTGGCCACTTTTTGCCATTCCTGGAGTGGGTCAAAACAGCGCTGCACCACGCCTTGCGCGCCCCACAGCACCTGCAGCGGCAACTGCAGCCGTCGCCCTTGGGCGATGTCCTCCCGGTCGTGCACTAGGTCAATGCCCGCTGACGCCCGGTAGTCTTCGCACAGGCCATGCGCGGCACCCGGCAAGGCCAGGCAGCGCTGGTATTCGGCCAAAGCGCGCGCATCGAAGGGCGCCAGCCCGGCACTGCGGTTGCCCATGACGTCGGTCACATAGGCCGCCGGGTTGGCCGCAATCAAGCGCTCGGGCAAGGGCTGCGGCTGGATCAAAAAGAACCAGTGCCAATACGCGCGGGCAAAGGCTTCGGTGGTTTGCGCGTACATGGCCAGGGTGGGCGCGATGTCGAGCAAAGCCATGCGGCTGACTGCTTGCGGGTGGTCCAGCGCCAGCCGGTGCGCCACACGGGCGCCCCGATCGTGCGCCAACACCGCAAAGCGCGCAAAACCCAGCTGCTGCATCAGGCGCACTTGGTCTTGCGCCATGCTGCGCTTGGCATAGGCCGCGTGGTCGGGCCCGCCTTCGGGTTTGGACGAGTCGCCATAGCCGCGCAAGTCGGCGGCCACCACGGTGAAGTGCTGCGCCAGCGTGGGGGCCACCTTGTGCCAGATGGCCAGGGTTTGCGGGTGGCCGTGCAGCAAGAGCAAGCCGGGCCCTTGGCCGCCCACCATGGCCGAGATCGAGATGCCGGGGCTGACCTCCAGCAGGTGGTGGGCAAAACCGGGAAACAAAGGCAAGGCGGGGTGGTTCATGGGCGATGTTTTTTCTGAATGGGCATTATTGCCCTCGCAGGCGCTGTCGCCTGTGACCTGCGAGACCCGCTTTGGACCCAGAGTGGGCGAAATCTGAGGTGGGCGAGCGCTTAAACTCCCCGCTTTGATCCCAACACAAGGAAGACCCCATGGGCGCGCAATGGAAAGCCAAAGGCAAAGCACAAGCCGCAGACGCCAGAGGCAAATTGTTTGGCCGCTTGGCCAAGGACATCATGATCGCCGCGCGCAACGGCGCCGACCCGGCCGCCAATGCCCGCTTGCGCCTGGTGGTGGAGCAAGCCCGCAAGGTCTCGATGCCCAAAGACACGCTGGAGCGCGCCATCAAAAAAGGCGCAGGCCTGCTGGGCGATGCCGTGAGCTTTGACCGCGTGATTTACGAAGGCTTCGCGCCGCACCAGGTGCCGGTGATGATCGAAGTGCTGACCGACAACGTCAACCGCAGCGCTTCTGAAATGCGCGTGCTGTTTCGCAAGGGCCAGCAAGGCACCTCGGGTTCTGTCTCGTGGGACTTTGACCATGTGGGTTTCATCGAAGCCGAACCCGCCCAGGCCGGTGCCGACCCCGAACTGGCCGCCATCGAAGCGGGCGCGCAAGACTTTGAACCCGCCGACGAAGACGGCGTGACGGTGTTCATCACCGAAGCCACCGACCTCGACCTGGTCAGCCGCGCCCTGCCCGAACATGGCTTTACCGTGGTGTCGGCCAAGCTGGGCTACAAACCCAAAAACCCGGTGGACCCGGCCAACCTGAGCGCCGAGCAACTGGAAGAAGTCGAAGCCTTTTTGGGCGCCATCGACAACAACGACGACGTGCAAAACGTGTTTGTGGGCTTGGCAAGCTGAGTCCTCTGACCGGTGCAGCAACGCACTGAACACCACAGCCCACCCGATTAAGGTGGGCTGTTGTCATTTCAGGAGCGCTTTTCATGACCCTGTCCGAACTTTGCCAGCGCGACATCCTCACCCTGAGCGCCGAGGCCCCGGTGCAAAAAGCGGCCGAGTTGATGCGCACGCAACACATCGGCGCACTGGCCCTGACCGACCCGGAAGACCCTGTACGCGTGGTGGGGGTGGTGACCGACCGCGATCTGGTGGTCAATTTGTTGGCACAAGGCCGCAGCCCTGACGAGCAAGCGGTGGGCGCCTACAGCAGCGTGCACCTGGTGCGGGTGGCAGGCTCGGCCACGGTGCACGAAGCCATTCAGGCCATGCACCAGCACGGCGTGCGCCGGGTGTTGGTCACCGAGCCCGATGGCCGCTTGATGGGCTTGCTGTCGCTGGATGATCTGCTGACCACCCTGGCCGATGACCTGAGCGGCCTGTCTGAGGCTTTGCGCTTTGGCGTTGACATGGAAAGCGCGCGCACCTCGCCGATTTTTCGGCCCGACGAGCTGCCCACGCAGCTGTACCTGGCGCAGCACGAGCCTTGAGGGGCGACCTCTCAAGGCAGCGGGTTCAAGCCCAGCTCTTTCAAAAACGCGTTGTGCTTAGCCTTAGCCTTGGCAATGTCGCTTTCAATCTTCACCAATTCGGCGTGCGTGGCCGATAAGTCGATCTCTGCTTCTGCCACCGCCGTGCTGATGTAGCGCGAGATGTTGAGGTTGAAATCGTTCTTCTCGATCTCGCTCATCTCTACCGGGCGTGAATACCGCGCCTCTTCAGTGCGGTTCTTATAGGTGTCAATGATCTTGGCAATGTGCGCTTCGCTCAGCTGGTTTTGGCGCTTGCGCGCCATGTTGGCGATGCTGCTCCACAGGTGCAGGGGCTGAATCACGTAGTGCACCTTGCGACGCATTTGCTTTTCAAACGCGGGCACATCGTCAGCGTTGGCTGCGTACCAAACCTCCAGTGGGATCAAGCTGGAATCGGGCTCTACCGTCGGGTAGTCCTTGCCCAGCTCTTTTTCGGCGGCGGCCTCGTAGTTGTCGGACAGGTAACGCAAAAACAGCAGCGAGAGCATGTAGTCGCGGAAATCGTCTGGGTTCATCGCGCCCCAGAGCTGATTCGTGGCAATGCTCCACAGCGTCTTGCCCAGTTGTTTTTGGTTTTGTTCGCTCATTTTTTGGCTCGATTCTTCAGGCTATTTTCCAAGGCCTTCAACTCGGCCTCGTCTTGGCTGTCGGCTCGTGCGGCTTCTTGCTGCTTGCGGCGCAGGTCAAAGTCCAAGAACAAGTGCTCAATCTGTTGCTCCATGCGGGCATGGCTGACCTTGCCCGCATGGGTGAGCACCGTGAAGCCGTTGGAGCTGATGATCTGCTCCACGTTTTGCTGCCAAAAGCCCATGCGAATTTCTTGGCGGTTTTTGGTGCGCAGCTCGGCAGTTTCCAGAAAGATCACCACCAGCCGGTTCAGCGTGTCGATCTCGTCTTCGGTCAGGTAGTTCTTGGGCACCACAATGTCGGCCTTGCGAACTTGGGCGCCTTTCCAATGCAGCAAACCAAAGTTGGGGTCATTCGCATTGGCTCGGGCGGTGATCAGCTCGGCTGTCGCCGTAGTGGATGTTTTTCACCGAGCCAGCAACATAGTTCAGCTTGTCCCGAGAGAACGAGTTGTTGCCCCTGAACGAATAAACCCCGCCCATTGGTTCGGCTTTCCATCCCGCAGCCCCCCGAAACTCAGAAAACCGGAGCTTAGGCACTAATTTTTTCTGTTCATTCATTTCAACAAGCCCTTTCCTTGTGCGGTCAGGCGGTACTTTTGTGTCGGGCTACGCGGTGATTCTGGCTGAGTCATTTCGACCAATAGCAGCTTGAGTGCTGGGGTTAAATAGCTGTCCAAAAAGCTCGGACGATGCTTAAGGCCCAGCAATTGCATCAGGTCTTTCGTTCCTTGCGCCTCGTTTTGCAGCGCCATACACAGCCTGCGGACTTGTTCGGTTACTTGTTCGGTTACTTGTTCGGTTACTTGTTCGGTTACTTGCCCCGTGACTTGCGGGGTGACTGGGGCCTCGACTTGCATGGTCGCTTCTTCCTCATACACCGGCCCACTGGCCGCAAAGGTGATGCGCAAAAAGTTTTCGGTAAAGCGAAAACATTCAGGCCCATAAAACTCGGTGATGCGCGGCAGGCCCGAGCCAAGGTGCTCCACCAGCTCTAGGTCGCGAAAGACGCGCATAAGCTCTTTGTTGCGGGGGATGGAGTAGCCCTCAAAAAACTCGGCCGGGGTCAAGCCCTCGGGCAAGGCGCAGGCGGAGGTGATTTCGATGCGGTCGGCAAAGATTTCAAACTTGGGCGGCGCTTCGCGGCTGTAGTCGTTGTGCACGATGGCGTTGATCACGGCCTCGCGCAGGGCCACGGCATTCCACAGGCGGCGGTCAATGCGTTCTTTGGCGGTGATGGTGCTGGCGGTTTTGTTTTCTATTTCCAGCTTGTCGAGCACGGCCTTGGTGGCTTTGATGAGCGAGCAGTGGCCATACTCGTTGTTCTCGATCAGGTGCACACGGTTGAGGCCACGGTATTTGGCCACTTTGATAGAGGTGTTGTTCTCGTCGGCCAGCAGGTAGGCGGCGTAGTTGAGCGCGCCGTCGTCGGTGGTGAGCTCTAGGTTGGCTTTGAACTGCTGGCCAAGAGGTTTGCGTTTTTCTTCGTAGTAGATGCGCAGTTGCTCAAAGCTCAGGGCTTGGCGATGGGCTTTGATTTTGCCAATCGAGTTGCGGGTGCGGTTGGCAAAGAGCCGCTCGATCATGGCGGTGGGCATGGGCTCGGTGGCGCTGCCCACGCGCATGAAGCAGCCTTTTTCGCTCAGGCCGTATTTCTTTTTGGCATAGGGCTTTTCGCTGCCGCTGGCCACGATGATTTTGATGCAGTGCACGCCTGTGGGGCCAGCCTCGTCGAGCACATCAAACAGGCCCATGGCCGATGGGTTGATGTTGTTTTTGATGCGGTCTTTGACCTTGAGCATGTCGCCGTCCACATCGGCCACGCCCACGCGCTGCCCGTTTTTGTCGATGCCGATGTAGATGAACCCGCCCTCATGGCTGTTGAGAAAGGCGACCACTTCTTTTTCAAGGTCCAGCTCAGGCGTGAGTTCGCGCTTGAACTCGACCCGGTGGTTTTCAACGGGGTGCTGCTGTGCCATAGGCTTAGTGCTCATAGGCGCTCAGGCCTGAAATGTCACGCCCTTGCGCCCGTTTGGTCAGCAGCGGTATCAGCCCGGCCATCAGCGCGGTCTCAGCCTGTGCGCGAGCTTTCCAGCCCAACTCCAGCGGGGCCATGAGGTCGGTCAGGGCATCGGCGTCCACAATCATGCGTTGCAAGATGCCGTCCACAAACCCTTGCAGCGCAGCAGGCGCCAAGCCGTGTTGGGCGGCCATGGCGCTCAGCTCGGCGCTGTCTTTTTCTTTTTTGAAACGGGCGTAGCCATCGCGGATAGAGGCCTCGCTCAAGCCCTCACCCACCTTGAGGGTGGCAATGTAGGCGGCAATGTCGTCGCGCTCGTTCATAAACTTGGCGTCGGCGCTGATGAGGCCAATGAGTTCTTCGCGGCTCATCTTCTGCTTGCCGGGCGCTTGGCTAGAAAAGCGCGACATGAGACCCACGATGTAGTCGTAATCAATGACGGCGCTGGCAAAGAGCACAAATTCAAAGTCGAGCTGGTCTACCTCGTCTGTGGTGCCGCCACCTTCGCCTTGGCCTGTTTTGTCTTGAAGCGCCTTGAGGCGCTGCGCGGTTTCGATGTACACGCCTTTGAAGCCTTGCTGGGCTTCTTTGGGCAAGATGTGCTCAATCGCATCGGTGTTGTCGGGCGTGAGGTCGGTGTACTGGTCGAGCTGCGTTTTCAGGCGCTGCACTTCTTTGAAGTGGCCAATGAAGGCGGCACGCGCATCGTCGCCCTTGAGCTGGGGCACAGCCTCGGGCGTGCAAGGCAGGCCTTGGGTTTTCATGAAGTCTTCTAGGCGCTGCACTGCGCCTTGAAGCTTCTCGATAACCACGGGCGCTTTGTCCACCAGCCAAATTTCGCGGGCTTTTTCTTCGCTCTTTTCGCCAGAGAACAAAGCAATCGCGGCATCGACCGCGTCTTTTTGCGAGCGGAAGTCGAGGATGTTGCCGTAGGGCTTGCTGCCATTGAGCACGCGGTTGGTGCGCGAGAACGCCTGGATCAAACCATGGTGCTTGAGGTTTTTGTCCACATACAGGGTGTTGAGGTATTTGCTGTCAAAGCCGGTAAGCAGCATGTCCACCACTATTGCGATGTCGATCTTCTTGGCCGCAGGGTAGTCGGCGTTGGGCCACTGCTGGTCTTTGATGCGCTTTTGAACGTCTTGGTAATACAGGTCGAACTCGCTCAAGCTGTGGTTGGTGCCATAGCGTGCGTTGTAGTCGGCCAGGATGGTTTTGAGCGCGGCTTTTTTGCTGTCGGGGTCTTGCGCGTTGTCGAGCTTTTCTTGCGGCAGGTCTTCTTGAATTTGCTGAACATCGGCATTGCCCTCGGCGGGGGGCGAAAAAACGCAGGCAATGTTGAGCGGCAAAAAGCTGGGGTCGGCCTCTAGCTTGGCGGCTTGGGCTGCTTTGAAGAGCGCGTGGTATTCGATGGCGTCTGGAATCGACGCCGTAGCCAAGATGGCGTTGAAGCGGCGGCCCGCTGTGGCGGTGTCGTGCTTGGCCAGGATGGCGTCGATGACGGCTTTTTTAGCCAGTGCCTCGCCGGGCTTGGGCACGCTTTTGCCTTCGGGCTTGAAGTAGTCCACATGAAAGCGCAGCACGTTGGCGTCTTCAATGGCGTGGGTGATGGTGTAGGCGTGCAGCTGCTTTTGAAAGATGTCTTCGGTGGTGCGCAGGCTGGCTTGCTCGTCTTCAATCTGCGTGCGGCTGGCGTTGTCTTCAAAAATGGGCGTGCCGGTAAAGCCAAACAACTGCGCCTTGGGGAAGAAAGCTTTGATGGCTTTGTGGTTCTCTCCAAACTGCGAGCGGTGGCACTCGTCAAAGATAAAAACAATACGTTTGTCTTGCAATGCCGCGAGCTGTTCTTTGTAGGTGGCTTGGCCGCTTTGGCTGCGCTGCTGGTTGCGGCGGCTAGAGTCGTCGAGTGCCAAGCCCAGCTTTTGGATGGTGGTGACGATCACCTTGTCGGCGTAGTCGTCAGACAGCAGGCGGCGCACCAGTGTGCCGGTGTTGGTGTTTTCTTCAACACAGTTCTCTTGAAAGCGGTTGAATTCTTCACGGGTTTGGCGGTCCAGGTCTTTGCGGTCCACCACAAAGAGGCATTTCTCAATGTCGGGGTTGTCTTTGAGCAGGGTGGACGCTTTGAACGATGTAAGCGTTTTGCCGCTGCCCGTGGTGTGCCAGATGTAGCCGTTGCCGCAGTTTTGGGCAATGCAGTCCACGATGGCTTTGACGGCGTACACCTGGTAGGGCCGCATCATCAACAGCTTTTGCTCAGATGCAACCAGCACCATGTAGCGGCTGATGGTTTCGCCCAGCGTGCACTTGGGCAAAAATTTGTCAGCGAAATCATCCAGGTGGTTGATCTTGGTGTTGGCTTCGTCGGCAAACTGGTAGATGGGCAAAAAGCGCTCGTCGGCATTGAACGCAAAGTGCCGCGTGTTGTTGTTGGCGAAGTAATAGGTGCTGGTGCGGTTGCTGACGATGAACAGCTGCAAGAAGCACAGCAGGGTTTTGCTGTAGCCGTTGCCCGGATCGTTTTTGTACTCAACGATCTGCTCCATGGCGCGGCGCGGGTTGACGGTGAGCGTCTTCAGCTCAATCTGAACACAGGGCACGCCGTTGATGAGGATGAGCACGTCGTAGCGGTGGTGGCTGTAATCGGTATTGATGCGCAGCTGGTTGATGACTTCAAAGCTGTTTTTGCACCAGTCCTTGATGTTGACCAGGGTGTAGTTGAGCGGGGTGCCGTCGTCACGGGTGAATGAGTTGCGCTCGCGCAAGGTGCGGGCGGCGGTGAACACGTCGGCGGTGACGATGTCTTCGAGCAGGCGCTTGAACTCGGCATCGCTCAGGTTGACGCGGTTGAGCGCCTCGAAATGTTGGCGGAAATTGCGCTCTAGGGCAGCGCGGTCGCGGATGTCTTCGCGGTAGATGTATTTCTGGCTTTGCAGTTTGCCGATGAAGCCGTATTCAATCTGCTCCTCTTTGACGCTGTGCCCCGTAGTGACAGGGGACGAGTCATAGGTGATTTTTGAGGGTGACATGTTGGAGCAAATGACCTTGGAGGCGGATGAAATGAGTACAAAAGAGATATTGTGACTGCATTTACGACTGAACAATCCGCCGCTTTTGCACCGCCTGCGCCAAGGCAGCCAGCACCGGCACGGTTTGCGCAAAACTGATGCAGGCATCGGTGATGGACACGCCGTGAGCGAGCGGCTGGCCTTGTTTCAGGTCTTGCCGGCCTTCGTTCAGGTGGCTTTCGATCATCAGGCCCATGATGCGGCGGTCCCCGCCCGCCACTTGCGCGGCCACGTCGTGCGCCACCTCGATCTGCTTGGCGTGCTGTTTGCTGCTGTTGGCGTGCGACACGTCCACCATGACTTGCGGTGCAATGCCTGAAGCTTCCAGCGCCTTACAGGCGGCATCGACATCGGCGGCCGAATAGTTGGGCGCTTTGCCGCCGCGCAGGATGATGTGCACGTCCTGGTTGCCACGGGTTTCGAAAATCGCCGCCTGCCCCATCTTGGTCATGCCCATGAAGGCGTGCGGCGCCTTGGCGGCCACCACCGCGTCGGCGGCCACTTTAACGCCGCCGTCGGTGCCGTTCTTGAAGCCCACCGGGCACGACAGGCCACTGGCCAGCTGGCGGTGGCTTTGGCTCTCTGTCGTACGCGCGCCGATGGCACCCCATGTGACCAGATCGCTGATGTACTGCGGGCTGAGCAAGTCCAGAAACTCGGTGGCCACGGGCAGGCCGACATCGAGGATGTCCAGCAACAGCTTGCGCGCCATCTCCAGGCCCTGGTTCATGGCAAAGCTGCCGTCCAGGTGCGGGTCGTTGATGTAGCCCTTCCAGCCCACGGTGGTGCGCGGCTTTTCAAAATACACGCGCATCACGATGTGCAAATCCTGCGCGTGCTTGTCGGCCTCGGCCTTGAGCAGCTGGGCGTAAGCGATGGCCTGGTCGTGGTCGTGGATGGAGCATGGCCCGACCACGATCACCAGACGGTCGTCCTGGCCTTGCAGCACATTCGAGATGTCTTGCCTCGAGCGCTCCACCAGCGCCAGGTGAGCGGGCGATGCAGGCAGTCGCTCTTCGAGCAAGGCCGGGGTCATGAGGGGGCGCACCGAAGCAATGCGGGTGTCGTCGATGCGGGTTTTGTCTTGGGTGGAGAGCATGAGGGTGAACCGATAATGAGCGCAAAGTGTAAAGGCAGCCCATGACCGAAACCCTCCCCGCACCCCGACTCGAACACCTGTGCGACCTGGCCGTGACCATTGCAGCGCCTGTCGAGGTGGGCCACACGCCCGCCGGTTTGCGCCGCATGATCCCCATCACCGGCGGCACCGTCACCGGTGCACGGGTAAACGGCAAAGTGTTGGCAGGAGGCGCCGACTTTCAATTGATTCTGAACGGCGGCACGCAAGCGCACCTGGATGCGCGCTATGTCATCGAGCTGGACGATGGCAGCCGGGTGTTTGTGCAAAACACCGCTTTGCGTGTGGCCTCGCTCGAGAACTCTCAGCGCATCATGAACGGCCAGCCGGTCAAGCCGGACGAGGTTTACTTTCGCTGCCAGCCCAAGCTCGAAGCCACCGCACCCCAGTGGGCATGGCTGAGCGAAAGCCAGTTCATCGGCAGCGGGCGGCGGGCGCCCGACGGGGTGTTTTTGAGCTTTTACCGGGTGTGCTGAAGGCTGAGGGCCTGCCCTGATCAGCCAAACCGCCCCGGCGAATAGGGCGCCGGGTCCACGCAAAGCGGCTCGCCGCTCACCATTTCGGCCAGCAAGCGGCCTGCCACCGGGCCCAGGGTGAAGCCCTGGTGGGCGTGACCAAAGTTGAACCACAGCCCTGGGTGGCGCGGCGCCTGGCCCATCACTGGCAGCATGTCGGCCACACAAGGGCGTGCGCCGAGCCAAGGCGGCTCGGGCAGGGGCTGGCCCAGGTCGATCAATTCCCGCGCCAAGGCTTCGGCCTTGGCCAGTTGCACCGGTGTGGGCGAGGCATCGATGGGGGCAAACTCGGCACCGGTGGTCAGGCGCAAGCCACGCTGCATGGGCGCCAGCACGTAGCCGCGCTCGGCGTCGAGCATGGGTTGACGCACCGAGGCAGAAGGGGTGTAGTGCTGGTGGTAGCCGCGCTTGATGAAGAGTGGAAACCGGTAGCCCAGCGTGCGGATGAAACCATCGGACCAAGGGCCCAGGGCCAGCACCGCTTGCTGGGCGTGTACCGGACCATCGGTGGTGTTCACCGACCAGCCCGCGCCTTGCGCCCGCAAACTGGCCGCGTCGCCCATCAACAAACAGCCGCCACGCGCCACAAACAGGTTGGCATAGCGCTGCACCAAAGTGCCCGGGTCATTCACCGCCCAGGTGTCCAGCCAATGCACGGCGCCCGCCAGCGGTCTGCGCAAAGCAGGCTCGGCCTGCGCCAGCTGGGCGCTGTTTTCTGCTTGAAAGCGCACACCGAAACGGGCCAGCAAGTCTTCGGCCCGCTGCGCCGCTTTGTCGAAGGCCTCGGACGTGCGAAAAACATAGCGGTAACCTTCATGCCCCACCAAATCCTGCGCGCCTGCGGCCGCGATCAAGGGGCCATGCTCGTTGTTGGCGTGGGCGATCAGGCGGCTGTAAGCAGCAGTGGCTTGGGCATGGCGCAAAGGGTGTGAATGGTGCAGATAGCCCAGCAGGGATTTGCCCATTTGCCACAGGCCTTGCGCGTGCCAATGCACTTGGGCGCCGCGACCCAAGGCCACGTCCAGCATAAAGCCGGGCTCGCGCGGAAAAGGGTAGGGCTCGACCGCTTCGCGCTGGATCAAACCGGCATTGCCCAAAGAGGTTTCCTGGCCCGGTGCACCCCGGTCCACCAGCGTCACGTCAAAGCCGCGTTGCTGCAAGTGCAAGGCGGTGCAGGTACCCACCATGCCCGCGCCCAAAACAAGAATGGATGAAGTCATAAGCCGAGCATCATGCAGCAGCATGCGGGGACACGTCTATCCCCTGCGCTTTCGGTTTTTTGTCACGCGGTCACAATGTCAGTCATGAAACGCCTCTACGCTTACTTTTTCCGGGGTTTGATCACCTTTTTGCCGGTGGGCCTGACGGTGTATGTGTTGTACTTGTTCGTCACCTGGATCGAAGCCTCGGCCATGCGCATGCTGCGCCCGGTCACGGGAGATTTTTACCTGCCAGGTCTGGGCATTGTGCTGGGCACCGCCTTGATTCTGGTGCTGGGCTTCTTGGTGTCGCAGCCTTTCATGAAGCGGGTGTTGGGCTGGGTGGAGTTGCCCTTCACCAATTTGCCCCTGGTCAAAAGCATCTACTCTTCGCTGAAAAGTTTTGCCGATTATTTTTCGCCCAACGAACGCAATGCGCAACAGGTGGTGCTGCTGAAGAAACCGGACAGCGATTTGTCCATCATCGGCTTGGTCACGCGCCAGAGCCTGGCCGACTTGCCCCTGGATGCGCAAACCCAGCAACACGTGGCGGTGTACCTGCCCATGGGCTACATGATTGGTGGCTACACCGTGTTTGTGCCCCGCGATTGGGTGCAGGTGCTGGACATGTCGGTTGAAGAGGCCATGCGCGCATCCTTGACGGCGTGGATGGGCAACCCCAAAAACCCGCCCACGCCCTGAAGGGCAGCCACGGTGCCCTGCCCGCTTTCCCTGCTGATTGCCCTGCCATGACAACACCCCCCACCCCAGTGAGCCCCGAGACCTTGCAACAAGCCTTGGGTGAATTGTTTGCCCCCTGGGTGCAGGCACTGCACTTGCGTGTCGAGCGCAGCGATGCCGACGGCGTGACCCTGCGTCTGCCACAAAGCGACCAGCTGTCCCGCGTGGGCGGCGTGCTGTGCGGCCAGGCCATGATGGCCGCTGCCGACACCGCCATGGTGCTGGCGCTGATCAACCACTTTGGCCAGTTTCGACCCTGCAGCACGGTGCAGCTGTCGAGCAGCTTCATGAAGCCCCTGTCGGGCCAGGACGCGCTGGTCACCGCCCGGGTGCTGCGGGCAGGCAAAGCCATGGCCTTTGGCGAAATCGACCTGGCCGGGGCCGATGACGGCAAGAGCGTTTTTCGGGCCAGCACCACCTATGCCCTGATGTAAGACCGGTTGTCAGCGCCCCGCCAGCCTGGCTTGGCTACAATACCGCCATTCTTTTTAGAGGTTCCCATGTCCAATCACAACGACGCACACACTTCTGACGATCCCGTGGAAAACGTGGTCAAACACATTCCCGTGGTCATCCCGGCCGCTGGTGCCGTGTTGATTTTCTTGTTGGCCTTCATTGCCGTGTTCATGGCCTGAGGCTCCGTCACCCGTCGGGTGCGCCGCCATGGCGCCACCCTCCCAGCCCAACCCGCAACAGCGCAAGCTTTGCGGGTTTTGTTTTGGGCACACCGGCAGGGTGTGCAGCGCCCAGGCCCGGTCAGCGGCGGGTCTGGACAAGCGGCTCGGCTACAGCGGCCGCCGCCGAGCGAAGCGCACCACGGTCACGCCGGCCCGGGCCTGTCGCACCGAGGGCATGACCAGCACACAGTCGTCATAAGGCGTGGTAACGGGCTCGCCATCGTTGTCGCCAATCACTGTACCCGCCTTGGAGATGCATTCCAGTCCCTTGAAGGGCTCGGTGAAACGGAATTTTTCGCTGCGCGCCACCACCGGTCCGGTCACTTCGAGGGCCCACTGCTGCTCGGCGTCGGCCTGTTTCCAGCCAGGCAATGCCGCTTGCAAGGCCGCGGCCGAGCGCACACCCGACACGTCCAGGAAGCGGATGCACAGGTCGCGCGCCACGTCGCGGCTGGCCGGGTCGCCATGAAAGCCGCATTCGATCAGCAACGAGCGTGTCCCGGGTGCCTGGTCATCGGGCAGGCCAAGACGTCCGTAATCGCGCATGCGCACACCATCCTTGTGACCGGCATCGACCACGATGTGGACCGGGTTGGCCAGCTGACGCGCCAGTTGCAGGTTGCGCGGCTGCACACCGGTCAGCAGCAGCGGCGCGCCAGGTTCGTGCATGGAATGCAGGTCCAGCACCCAGTCGGCCTGTTGCACCCAAGGGGCAAGCGCGGCCACGCGCTGGCGCTCGAGCGTGCGGGGCTCGGCGATGCGCTCGTCCATCCATTGGCGGTTCATGTCCTCATCGACAAAACGCGATGCATCATGGTTCGCCTCGTCAAAGCGGTCAAATGCACTCAGGTTGGCGAACACCAGCGTCAGCTTGCCCGCCTCGGGGCGAATGCCAGCTTCCAGCAGGCCCTTGAGCGCCCAGGCGCCACACAGTTCGTTGCCGTGGATGAGGGCGCTGATGAGTACGTGCCGACCAGCTTGTCCCGAATCGAAATGCCAGACGCCTTCAGTGCCGGTATTGCCCTGGCGCCACATCGAGATGTCGGGACAGGGCAGCGCGAATCGAAGCGGTGTCATTCGCGGATCTTGGCAAAGTCAACGATGCGCTGGTACTTGGCGGTCTCCTCGCGCAGGAACTTGTTCATGTCCACCGCGCCTTGGGCCACGGCCGAGCCCGAGGCTTCAAGCTTGCTGCGTAATTCGGGGTTTTGCAGGGCATCGGCCAGGCCTTTTTTCAGTTTGGCGGCAACCGGTTCTGGCAGCTTGCCGGGGCCCATCAACACAAACCAGGTGCTGATGTCGGTGTTTTTGAGGAGCGGGTGCTCGGCCAATGCGGGAATCTCGGGCGTCACCTTCGATCGGTTCTTTTCAGTGGTGCCCAGGGCCACCACCTTGCCGCTGCGGATGTGGGGCAGACCGCTGGAGAGCACGAACACGCCAACCTCCAAGTTGTTGCCGATCACGTCCGTGGCCAGCGGGGCCACACCGCGGTAAGGAATGTGCGTCATGAAGATGCCCGCCTGTTCCTTGACCATTTCACCGGCCAGGTGCAGCGAAGTGCCCACGCCCGAGCTGCCATAGCTGAAGCGGCCCGGGTTGGACTTGGCCAGCTTGATGAACTCATCGGTGGTTTTCACGCCCATCTTGGGCGATGTCACCAGCACCAGGGGCTGCGAGGCGATCAGCCCAAGGGGGGTGAAGTCCTGCCAGCTGTACTTGATAGTGGGCGAGACCAGCCGGTTGATGGCCACTTCGTTGTTGGCGCCCACCAGCAGGGTGTAGCCATCGGGTGCGGCACTGAGCACCCGTTGCGCGCCGATGGCGCCGCCGGCACCGCCGATGTTCTCGACCACGACGGTGGCATTCAGGCTCTTGGCCAAGGCGGAGGCCACCACGCGCCCGGTCAGGTCGGTGCTGCCGCCCGGCGGATAACCGACCACGATGGTGATGGGTTTGGAGGGGTAGTTGTCGGTTTGGGCATGGGCCAAGGGGCTGACGGCAGCCAAGGTGCAGGCCAGGAGGCCGAGGATGCGTCGCACGGCGAAGGTGTTCATTGCAGGCTCTTTCATGAATGGCAGAAAAAGCCATTGTGTCCGAACCAGGCCTTTTTCCATGTCAAGTAGGGCAACAGGGCTTGCTTTTTCGGCATCAGTGGCCGGAGGGTGGTCTGCCAGCCCTTTCAGGTGGTGCGCACCGGCATGATGTGCAAGGCACCCGGCGCAATGAGCAATTGAACCCAGCCCCCGGCACCGACTTGCAGGCGCTGCAACAAGCGTGAGGTCAGGTTCAAGGTGATGGTTTGGCTGGGCAAGTCTTGCGGCGACATTGTGCACAGGCTGATCTCTCCCAGCGACAACACTTCCAGCAATTGGCAGCGCAAGCGGCTTGGCCCCTCGGCTGGGGTCAGAACAGGGTCGCCATCGGCCAGCACGTCAACCTCTTCCCCATTGAGCACCCAGGTCACGGGCGTGTCGTTGTCGATCTTGTTTTTGTCGACCACGGCCAAGTCCAGCGCACGGTGTGGCTGCTGGCCATCGGACCAACGCAGCCGAGCCCATCCGGGCTTGTCCTTGAAGAACCGCCCCTGAAAATGGTTTTGAATGCCCACCAACTCGGCCACCCGCGCGTTGCGTGGGCTGGCAAATACCCGGGCAGGCTCGCCAATTTGCAGGGTCTGGCCTGCGTCCACAATCACCACCCGGTCGGCCAGGCGCCGCGCTTCGCTCAGGTCGTGGGTGACCAGGACCATGGGCACTGCGACTTTTTGGCGCAAAGCGGCCAACTCGCGGTAAAGCGTTTGCCGCGTGGGGGCGTCCACGGCCGAAAAGGGTTCATCGAGCAACAAAACGCCTGACAGGCTCTGCGAGTCGGCGTCCCCTGCCGGTGTGGGCATGACCCGCACCAGCGCCCGCGCCAAAGCCACACGCTGCTGCTGACCGCCCGACAGCTGCGCGGGGCGCCGATCGGCCAGCGCGTCCAAACCCAAGCGGGTGAGCAAGGCGTGCACCTGTTCCAGTGACCATCCGGGGCCTGCGGCCAACGCCACATTGGCCAGGGCCGTCATGTGTGGAAACAAGGCGTAGTGCTGGAACACCAAGCCGGCACGCCGGTTTTGGGGGCTGCGCTGCACGCCCGTGGCTGTGTCCAGCCAAGCCTCACCCGCCACCCGAATGTGCCCCTGCACATCGGCAGGCGTCCACAAGCCAGCAATGGCCCGCAGCATGCTGGTTTTGCCGCTGCCCGAGGGTCCGACCAGGGCCACCAACTCACCTGCGCCGCAGTCAAATTCGGCCTGCAGCCGGATCGGGCTGGCCGAGCGCAGTTGCACTTGCAAGCCAGACATCAGCGCTCCTGCAAGGCACGGCCGCGCTGGCCCACCCGGTCAAAGGCCAATACCACCGTCAGCGCCAGCAAGGACACGCCCACCAGCGCCAGCGCCATCACATGGGCCGACTGCAAGTCCATGCCCTGCACCTTGTCGTAGAGCGACACCGACAGGGTGCGGGTTTCGCCCTCGATGTTGCCGCCCACCATGAGCACCACACCAAACTCGCCCAAGGTGTGCGCCACCGTGAGCGCCATGCCCGCGAGCAAGCCAGGCCAGGCCAGCGGCAACTCGACGCGCCAAAAGGTCTGCCATGACGACAAGCCCGACACCCAGGCCGCCTCGCGCAGGCTGTGCGGCACCGCCGCAAACGCACGCTGGATGGGCTGCACCATGAAGGGCAAGTTGACGAGCACGCTCACCAGCAGCAAGCCCTCCAGGCTGAACACCAAGCGAATGCCCGACGCCGCCAGCCAAGCCCCCAGGGCGCTGCCCTGGCCCAAGGCCACCAAAAAGTAAAAGCCAATGACGGTGGGGGGCAGCAGCAAGGGCAGCAAGAGCAAGGCCTCGATGAAAGGGCGGCCTGCCCAGGCCGTCACGGCCAGCCAACGCGCCAGGGCCAGCCCGACAGGCAACAGGACCAGCGTGGTCAGGGCCGCCAGGATGAGCGAAACATGAAGGGCGGACCAGTCCATGCAGAGGGACTCACTTTGCAGTTGTTGGGAAAAGGACTTGATTATTGCGGCAAGCCATAACCGTGCCGCACAAAGATCGACTGCGCTTGCGGGCTCAACAAGAACCGATGCCAACTGGCCGCCGACGTGCTCGCCCCACGCAACAAAACCATGCGCTGGTGCAAAGGCTCGTGCAGCTTGGCGGGCAAGGGGACAAAGTGCACGGCATTGGCCACCTCGGGCGCATGGGCCAGCGCGAGGGCCGTGATCCCCGCCTGCGCAGCGCCCGTGGCCACAAACTGTGTGGCCTGCCCGACGTTGTCGCCCAAGACCGTTTGTCCACTCGCCAATGGCGCCGCCCCTGAGCGGTGCATAGCCTCTTGGGCCGCCACGCCATAGGGCGCCAAAGCCGGGTTGGCAATGGCCAATTTGTCACCTGGCTTCAAAGCGCGCACCGCCGCCGCCAGGCCTTGTTGCCATGGAAGGGCTGAATTTTTGGGGACGATCAGGGCCAATTGGCCGGTGGCGTAGCGTTGCCCGGCATCCTGGGTCCTGCCCGCCTTGACCAGCTCGGCCACCCAGGTTTCGTCGGCAGAGATGAATTGCTCCACCGGCAGACCTTGGAGGATTTGGCGGGCCAAATTGCCAGATGCACCTAAATTGACATCGATCTGGATGCTGGTTTCTTGCTTGAAAAGGGCTGCCAAGTCAGCAAGCACAAACTTCAAATTGCTGGCTGCCGCCACTTTGACACGGACTTGCGCGCGCGCCCAGCCCGGCCACAGGCTCGAGCCCGTGGCCGCCAAACCGCACAGCGCCCATTGCCGCCGTTGCAGGCTGACCACGCTCATGCTCTTGTGCATACTTCCATGATTATTTTGCATAGATTTAGAGGGGTTTTCGGCCAATCTGACAAGCAAGAAACAGGCGGTCTCCCTAAAATCGAGACCCTTGCTGGTGAGTCGCCACACCCAAACTGTCAGTATCTCAGCCCTCAAGGCGTTTTTTCAAAGTCCCCACAGATCGGCTTTGAAAAAACGATTTTCAAACTTTGGAGCTTCCCCATGAACTCACCCGCGATGCAGGGCCTGAACCTGAACACGCCCGCGTATGTCAAAAATGCCAAATTGATCGCCTGGGTGGCCGAGATGGCCGCCTTGTGCAAGCCCGCCAACATCTACTGGTGTGACGGCTCGCAAGAAGAGTACGACCGCCTGTGCGCCGAGCTGGTGGCTGCGGGCACCTTCAAAAAGCTCAACCCCGCCAAGCGCGCCAACTCATACCTGGCTTGGTCCGACCCTTCGGACGTCGCCCGCGTGGAAGACCGCACCTACATCTGCTCGGCCAAAAAAGAAGATGCCGGCCCCACCAACAACTGGATGGAACCCGCGCAAATGCGCGCCACATTGCAGCCTTTGTTTGACGGTTGCATGGCGGGCCGCACCATGTATGTGGTGCCTTTCTCGATGGGCCCCTTGGGCTCGCACATCAGCCACATCGGCATCGAACTGAGCGACAGCGCCTACGTGGCCGTCAACCAAAAGATCATGACCCGCATGGGCAAGGCCGTGTTTGACGTGCTGGGTACCGATGGCGAGTTTGTGCCTTGCATGCACACCGTCGGCGCGCCTTTGGCCGCAGGCGAAAAAGACAAAACCTCCTGGCCTTGCAACCCCAGCACCAAGTACATCGTGCACTACCCCGAGACCCGCGAAATCTGGTCTTATGGTTCGGGCTACGGCGGCAACGCCTTGCTGGGCAAGAAGTGCTTTGCGCTGCGCATCGCCTCCAACATGGGTCGCGACCAAGGCTGGCTGGCCGAGCACATGCTGATTTTGGGCGTGACCAACCCCCAAGGCAAAAAGTACCACGTGGCAGCGGCTTTCCCCAGCGCCTGCGGCAAGACCAACTTCTCGATGCTGGTGCCGCCAGCAGCGTTTGAGGGCTGGAAAGTCACCACCATTGGCGACGACATCGCCTGGGTCAAGCCGCACACCGACGGCAAGATGTACGCCATCAACCCCGAGGCCGGTTACTTTGGCGTGGCCCCCGGCACCAACATGAAGACCAACCCCAACTGCATGCTGAGCCTGCACAAGGACGTGATCTTCACCAACGTGGCCCTCACCGACGACGGCGACGTGTGGTGGGAAGGCATGGAAAAAGACACCGGCCAATTGCCCGACCATTTGATCGACTGGCAAGGCAAGGACTGGACCCCCCAGATTGCCAAAGAGACCGGCGCCAAAGCCGCTCACCCCAATGCCCGCTTCACCGTGGCTGCCACCAACAACCCGGCTTTGGACCCTGCCTGGGACGACGCTGCTGGCGTGCCGATCGACGCCTTCATGTTCGGTGGCCGCCGCTCAAGCACCGTGCCATTGGTCACCGAAGCACGCAGCTGGACCGAAGGTGTGTACATGGCTGCGACCATGGGCTCCGAGACGACTGCCGCCGCCTTTGGCGCCCAAGGCGTGGTGCGCCGCGACCCCTTCGCCATGCTGCCGTTTTGCGGCTACAACATGAGCGACTATTTCCAGCACTGGCTCAACACCGGTGCCAAGGCCCAAGCTGCTGGCCACAAGTTGCCCGCCATGTACTGCGTCAACTGGTTCCGCAAGGGCGAAGACGGCTCGTTTGTCTGGCCCGGCTATGGCGACAACATGCGCGTGCTCAAGTGGATGATTGACCGCTTGGAGGGCAAGGCCCAGGGCGAAGAAACCATGTTCGGCATCGCGCCCACCTACAGCGAAATCAACTGGAGTGGCATCGCTTTCAGCGCCGAGCAGTTCAAGTCGGTCACCAACATCGACAAAGCCTCTTGGCAAGCCGAGTTCAAACTGCACGACGAGCACTTTGCGCAATTGAGCTACCACCTGCCCCAGGCCTTGCTGGACACCAAAGCCGCTTTGCAAGCCCGCCTGGCCTGAACCCATTCGGCTCAAGCGCCCAAACGGCGCTGCGCCTTGTCACCGCCCCGGCCACAAACCGGGGCGGTTTTTTCTTGTCGGCACAATCAAGACCCATGTCTTTGTTTCAAATCGCTGAGTCCCGAACCCGCATCGCCTTGTGGCTGATGTGGGTGACGCCCGCCCTGTGGTCGGTCAACTACATCGTGGCGCGCTCGGCACCCGGCGTGGTGGAGCCGCACATGCTGGCCTTGGGCCGCTGGGCTTTGGCGGGCGTGATCCTGGCTTTTGTGGCGCGCAGCGAACTCTGGCGCGAGCGCAGCAGCACCTTGTCCGACAGCGGGCGCTACCTGGTTCTGGGTGCTTTGGGCATGCTCATTTGCGGGGCATGGGTTTACCAAGGTGCCAAGACGACCTCGGCCATCAACATCGCGCTGATTTATGCCGCATCGCCTGTGCTGATTGCAGTGGGCGCCGTGCTGTGGCTGGGCGAGCGCTTTTCTTGGCGCCAGGGGGTGGGCGTGGTGGTGGCCATGGCGGGGGTGTTCCATGTGGTGGTCAAGGGCCAATGGTTGGCTCTGGGTCAGGTGCAATGGGTGGCCGGGGACGGCTGGATTGTGGTGGCCATGGTGGCCTGGGCAGCGTTTTCCTTGTTGCAAAAAAAGTGGCCCTCGCCATTGGGCTCGACCGCACGACTGGCCGCCATTTGCGTGGGGGGCGTGCTGGTCTTGCTGCCCTTCAGCGTTTGGGAATACCTGCAGCCTGATCGCCCAGCCTGGACGACGCAGGCCAGCTTGCTGGTTGTGGCCGCCGGCTTGCTGCCGGGCATCGGGGCGTATTGGGCTTATGGCTTCAGCCAAAAGGTGCTGGGTGCCAGCCGCGTGGCCGCCAGTTTGTACCTGGGGCCTTTGTATGGGGGTTTGACCGCATGGGTCTTTTTGGGCGAGGCCATGGGTTGGCACCATGTCATGGGCGCCGCCCTGATCTTGCCCGGCATTTACCTGGCGGCGAGGCGTTGATCACGCCTGCTGACGCCATCCATCGCGCGTCAAATGTAATAAAGCCGATCGCGCAACAAACGGGCTGCACGGCGGGTCATCAGGCTTTCCAAATGCTGCACGGTCGCGGGCTTGGCCTGTACGCGGTCCAGGGCCACTTCCAGATCGCGCATCATGCGCGGGTCGTTTTGGGCCATTTCCCACAGGCGCTGGTCGGCACGGCGGCGGGCCAGTTGAGCCGACCACGCATCCAGCCGAACCATCAGCTTGTGCGCCAAAGCACGGGTCAAGCCCCGCAAAAGCACGATGGCCACAACCGCCACCGCCCACAAGGCCAGCCAGGCCCCGATCCGATGGGCATCGGCCCAACCGTCGAGCCAGCGATCGGTCACCACCAACAGGGCGGAAACCCCTGCAGCCAGCAGGACCGTGGCCAGAAACTGGGTGAATGCAGCGGGCGCTTTTGCCGCCGAGGGCAAAGAAGGCGATGGGCTGAGCATGGTGGAAGTGATGGTGTTCATTTTGTTTTCCCTGACATTGAATTTGCTTGATTTAGCATTGCTAATTACCAAAATCAAGACCGCATCATAGGGTTTACGAGAATATGATTCAACTTTATATTCATGATGTCATTCATTCATAATGGTGATGAATAGCCGCCCCCCATGAACGCCCCCATCCCCGCCGCCTTTCGCACGCTCGACCTCAACCTGTTGCGGGTGTTTGACGAGGTCATGGCTGAGCGCAGCCTGACCCGGGCCGCACACAACCTGGCCCTGACCCAGCCCGCCGTGAGCAACGCTTTGCGCCGTTTGCGCGAAGCTTTGGGCGATGAACTGGTGCGACGGCATGGCCACGGCATCGAGCCCACACCCAGGGCCTTGGCCCTGTGGCCCAGCGTGCGCGAAGCCTTGCGTCAACTGCAAACGGCCATCGCACCCCATGCCTTTGCGCCGCAGCAGGCCAACAGCACTTTTGTGTTGGCCATGGCCGATGCCACCGCGGCCGAACTCATGGGCGGGCTGGCCCGACAGCTGGAACTGCAGGCCCCCGGCGTGTCCTTGCGCGTGGTGCCCTTGACCACGCGCGACCCGCGCAAGCTGCTGAGTGATGACGCCGCTGACATCGCCTTGGGCTACTTTCCAGCGGTGCTGGCCGACTTGACGGCGCGCGCCCAATCCGGGGAAGCCATCCCTTTTGAGCACCAACGCTTGTACTCGGGTGAATACGTCTGCGTGATGCGCAAAAACCACCCCTTGGCCCAACGGCCCATCAGCCTGCAGGATTACTGCAAGGCCCGGCACCTGCTGGTCAGTTTTTCGGGTCGCGCCTACGGCTTTGTGGACGAGGCCTTGGCCGCCATTGGGCAGCAAAGGCGCATCGTGCTCACCGTCAACCAGTTTTTCACGGCAGGTCGGGTGGTGGTGAACTCCGACTTGCTCACCGTGCTGCCCCGCCACTTTGTGCCCACCACCGGCATGGCCAAAGAATTGGCCTTGCACGATTTGCCCTTCGATGTGCCCCCCGTGCAAGTGCATGCCTTGTGGCACAGAAAACGCGCGCACGACAGCCCGCACCAATGGCTGCGCGCGCATTTGCAAGCGGTGGCACAACAAGCTTTTGGCGCCGAGGAACCCGCGTGAACATTCAACTTTTATCGGACTTGCACCTGGAGTCCAACCCCGGTTTCATGCCCAGCCCAGCGCCTGGCGCCGATGTGCTGGTGTTGGCCGGTGACATTGGCTCTTACCAAGCCCACTCGGCACTGAGCGCAGCAGGCGATGCCGACTTTGGCCTGCGGCGTTTTTCACCGCTGCACGGCTGGCCCACACCGGTGCTCTTTGTGCCGGGCAACCACGAATACGATGGCTTGGACTTTGATGAGGCCCACGCCCGGCTGCAAAACAGCTGCGCCAAGCTGGGCATCACCTGGCTGGAGCGCGAGGTGGTGCAAATGGGCGCGGTGCGCTTTGTGGGCACAACGCTGTGGGCCGACTTTGACGCACTGGGACCGTTGGCGGGCCAGCCCTTGCCAGACCCGACATCGGCGAAATTTCCCGCCCACTTTCACCACCCCAACAGCCAGTACACGCGCCAACTCAAGGCGCGCGACAAAGCCTTTCGCGCCGCCAACTTCTACCTTCGTAAAGCCGCCACCACACGCCACGGCGAGGCCTGGTTGGCCGAAGGCCTGCGCGAGCAAGCGCTGCAATGCCAGGATTGGCTCCAACAAGCACTGACCACGCCTTTTGCTGGCGCAACTGTGGTGGTGACGCACTTTGCCCCCAGCCTGCACAGCGCCGACCCGCGCTATGGCTTGGTGCCCGGCACGGCCGGGTTTTGCAATGCGCTGGACCACTTGCTGCCCCACGCACAACTGTGGTTGCATGGTCACCTGCATTGCCCCAGCGACTACACCCAACACGGTTGCCGCGTGGTGGCCAACCCATTGGGCTATGCCACCAAGAACGAGCAGTTGCAGTTCAAGGCCCAATGCCTGATGACCGTGTGAAGGCCTTGCCCCATGCTGCGCGGGCCATCACCCAAACCCGCCACCGGCAGCCAGCAGACAGAAACGCATTTTCATGACACAGGTCAAGTCAACGCCCTGAAGCGAAAGATAAAGTGAAACTTTGTCTGGTCCGCAACAGGAGATCTTCATGAAAATTTTATTGGCCGTGGATGGCAGCGAATTCACCAAAAAAATGCTCGCTTACCTGAGCACGCACGAGGAGCTCTTCAGCACCGGCCACCAATACACCTTGCTGACGGTGAATCCCCAGCTGCCCCCCCGCGCGCGCGCCGCTGTGGGCAAAGACATGGTGGAGGCCTTCCATCGGGATGAAGCCGAAAAAGTACTCAGCCCTGTGACCAAGTTTTTGTTGCGCCACGGCATCGACGCCAAGACCATGGCCAAAGTGGGCCATGCGGGTGAGACCATTTCCAAAACCGCTGACAGCGGCAAGTTCGACTTGGTGGTGATGGGCTCGCACGGCCACGGCACACTGGGCAACCTGGTCATGGGCTCGGTCGCCACACAGGTGCTGGCGGGCAGCAAAGTGCCCGTGCTGCTGGTGCGCTGAGGCTGAAACTTCAGCGGGCGTTCAGCCCATCGAAGCAGGTGCTCATCACCAGGTCAAGGATCTGCTCATCGGTGTGCTGTTCGCCCATTTTCAAGAACTCCAGCACCGGGTCGCAGGCCCGGGCAAACAAGGTGTAAAGCACCGCCACCGCTGGCAAAGCCTTGTTGATCTGGCCTTGGGCCTGGGCCTCTTCGATCCAGCCGCCCAAAGCATCGCTGACTTCCATCAAGCCATCCATGTAGTCCTTGCTGCCCATCAGGGTGGCGCGCAGGCTGGAGTTTTGGCTGGGCAATGAGGGCATCAGGCCTTGCAGCTTGAGCGTCATGGTCCAGCGCGTCACGGACTTCAGTTTGTCCAGGGGTGCCAAGCTGGGGTCCATGGCCTGAATGAATTCCTGCGCCCGGCGCATGGCGGTGACCATGGCGGCGCAAGCGAGCTCCTCCTTGCTGGTGAAGTGTTTGTACAAACTGGCCTTGGCAATGCCCACTTCGGCCGCCACCTCGTCCACCGTCATCGCATCAAAGCCTTTTTCGGCCAACAAGCGGTTGACCGACTGAATGATCGCGGTCTCGCGGGCGGCGAGCATCTGGACTTTGAACGATTTTTTGGGCGCTGATGAGGTTTCGGTTTGCATCGAACCATTTTAGCCACGCCGCCTCAAATGTGACTCAATGGTTACCCCTGCATACCTTCAGGTCATTTCATGGGCTCGGCTCGACACCGGCCACACCCTGGAGTACAGCCCAGCGGGCTTGAACGCTCAGCGCGGCATGGGGAGAAACCGGGTGCGGGGTGGTCAAAAACTGTGCCTCCAGACGATCGGGCCGTAGGTCGATCAGCGTGTATCCCCGCTCGTCGGATCGGGCATGGCGCAGGTCCGGGTTCTCGCCCTGAATCTGCGCCATCAGCTTTTTGGACATGCCCCGGGTCGATACCGAGGAGGTCACCAATTCGCTCGCCACGATGGGCGAGCGCTCATCGCCCGCTTGCAAGCGCAGTTGCGCCGCCACGTTGGCGTGCACATCGCCCCCCAGCATGACCACATCTTTGAGCCGCGCGTCCGCCACGGTTTGCAACAGGCGCGCGCGCGCTTGGGGGTAACCGTCCCAGCCATCGGTGAATGCGCTGCGGCCCAGGGGGGTGGACAGGCCACTGGTGGCCATCAAGGTGGACTGGGCCAGCAATTTCCAGCGGCGCTGGGTTTGCGTGAGGCCCGCTGTCAGCCATTGTTCTTGGGCGGCGCCGAGCATGCTGCGGGACGGGTCGTTCAAGGCATCACAACCCATGACCACCCGCCCCCCGCCGCGCATCGGATCGGGGCACGCCTGGTGGTCCCGGTATTGCCTGCAGTCCAGCGTCCACAGGTCTGCCAAGGTGCCCCAGGCCATGCGGTCATGGATGCGCATCTGGCTGGGCTGCGCCGCATCGGGCCCGATGCGCACGGGCATGTGCTCAAAGTACGCCTGGTAGGCCGCAGCCCGTCGCTTCAAAAACACGGCCGCGTCGGTGAAATGGCGGTCCAGGTCGTTGGCGTAGTCGTTCACCACCTCGTGGTCGTCCCAAGTCATCAGCCAGGGGTGCGCGGCATGGCTGGCCTGCAAGTCGGGGTCGGATTTGTAGTGCGCATGGCGTGCGCGGTATTCGTCCAGCGAATAAGGCATGCCGCTTTCGTGGGCGCGGATCTTGAAGTTCTTGTTGCTGCTCTCGTAGATGTAGTCACCCACAAACAGCACCAGGTCCAGGTCTTGCGCCGCCATGTGGCGGTGCGCGACAAAGTGCCCTTGCTCGTAATGCTGGCACGACGCCAAAGCCAGGCGCAGACGGCGCACCGGCTCGGTCAGTGCGGGGCTTGTGCGGGTTCGGCCCACCGCACTCACGGCCTGACCGCTGACAAAACGGTACCAATAAGGGCGCCCGGCTTGCAGCCCATCGGCCAGCACATGCAGGCTGTGGCCCCGCCGGGGGTCGGCCACCAAGCGCCACTGCCGCACCGGCAGGCGCAAAGCTTCGTCGGCGAACAGTTCGCACACCACTTCGGGGCCGGGTGTTCGCCACGCGGCATCGGCTTCGTGGATGAGCAAGCGCGTCCACAACACCACACTGCCCGGCTGGGGTTGACCACTGGCCACCCCCAGGCTGAAAGGGTTGACCTGCCAGCGCGGGGCCGTGCTTTGCGCCTGGGCACCCTTGGCCATCCAAGGGGCCAAGGCCGCGGCCAAAGCCATGCGGTGCAGGTCTCGGCGAGACACATCAAAACGGGTTCGGGCTGAAAAGGCCATGAAAGATGTTAACCGCCGCCGCCCCCCGACGTGACAGCGTGGCCAGATGGTCGGCGGCACAATCGGGCACATGAGCGCCTCCACCCGCCCCCGCAAAGACCACCTGGACGCCCTGGCGATCGGGATTTTGCTGATGTGCTGCCTGTTTTGGGGCTTTCAACAGGTCATGGTGAAAGTCACCGTGGCCGAGCTGCCCCCGGTGTTTGTGTCGGCTGTGCGGGGCGTGGGGGCCACACTGCTGCTGTGGCTGTGGTGCCGGTGGCGCGGTCTGCGCCTGTTTAAGCGCGATGGCAGCCTTTGGCCGGGCCTGCTGGCGGGCAGCCTGTTTGCCATTGAGTTTGCTTTCATCTACGTGGGGCTGCAGCACACCTCGGCATCCCGCCTGACGGTGTTTTTGTACACCTCGCCCTTTTGGGTGGCAGCGCTTTTGCCTTTTTTCATCCGCTCCGAACGGCTGCGCCCGGTGCAATGGCTGGGCATGGTTTGCGCTTTTGCCGCGGTGGTGTTCGCCCTGCGCGAAGGCTTTGGCAGTGGCGATGCCGCCGGCGATTTGATGGGCCTGGCGGCCGGTGCTTTGTGGGGGCTGACCACCGTGGCCATCCGCGCCACCCACCTGACGCGCATCTCGGCCGAAAAGTTGCTGTTTTACCAACTGGCGGTGAGCACCGTCGTGCTGGGCCTGCTGTCGCTCGCGATGGGCGAGCCTTGGGACGCCAGCTGGAGCGGCTTTGCCATCGGCTCGGTGGCGATACAAACCGTGGTGGGCGCATTTGCCAGCTATTTGGCCTGGATGTGGATGCTGGGCCACTACCCGGCCACCAAAATCTCGGCCTTTGTTTTTCTGACACCCCTCTTCGCGCTCTTGTTTGGCATGCTCTGGCTGGGCGAAGCCGTGACCCTCACCCTGATCCTGTCCTTGACCTTGGTGGCCGTGGGCATCGTCCTCGTCAACCGCAAATGACCCCCACACACCTGCGCCTTCTACCATTGGAGAACACCCATGACCTACCAAGCCCTGCACATTGAAAAAGACGACGCCGGTTACCGCTGCGGCCTCAAAACGCTGGATGACAGCGCCCTGCCCGAAGGCGACGTGACGGTGCAGGTGGACTACTCCACCATCAACTACAAAGACGGCCTGGCCATCACCGGCAAAAGCCCGGTGGTGCGCAAGTTCCCGCTCACGCCGGGCATCGACCTGGCGGGCACCGTGACGGAGAGCCAGCACCCGCTCTTCAAGGCTGGCGACAAAGTCGTGCTCAACGGCTGGGGCGTGGGCGAGAGCCACAGTGGCGGCCTGGCGCAAAAGGCGCGGCTCAAAGGCGACTGGCTGGTGAAACTGCCTGCCGCTTTCACCCCGCGCCAAGCCATGGCCATTGGCACCGCCGGTTACACCGCCATGCTGTGCGTGATGGTGCTGCAAAAGCACGGCGTCACGCCTGACAAGGGCGACATTTTGGTCACGGGCGCTGGCGGCGGCGTGGGCAGCGTGGCGATTGCGCTGCTGGCCAAGCTGGGTTACCGCGTGGTGGCCAGCACCGGCCGCCTTCAAGAAGCCGATTACCTGCGCCAGCTGGGCGCGGCCGACGTGATGGACCGCGCCGAACTGTCTGCCCCCGGCAAGCCGCTGGCCAAAGAGCGCTGGGCCGGCGTGGTGGACACCGTGGGCAGCCACACCCTGGCCAATGCCTGCGCCAGCACGAAATACGGCGGCGTGGTCACCGCCTGCGGCCTGGCCCAGGGCATGGACTTCCCGTCCAGCGTGGCGCCTTTCATCTTGCGCGGCGTGACGCTGGCAGGCATCGACAGCGTGATGGCCCCGCGTGCCGTGCGCGAAGCGGCCTGGGCGCGTTTGGCCCAAGACCTGGACACCGCGCAGCTCGAGCGCATGACCCGCGAAGTCGGCCTGGCCGACGCCGTTGGTCTGGGCGCCGAGATTTTGGCGGGGCAGGTGCGGGGGCGGGTGGTGGTGAACGTCAACGCTTGATGATTCGCACCAAGTGCTGCCACCGCAGCACGGATCAGGGGCGGGTCAACTGGCCAACGCTCACTGGCCGAACAAGTGCATCAATTTCTGCCAAGCCAGCCGCAGCCAGCCTGAGCGCTCCACTTCGGCCTGCGCCACCAGCAGGGTTTCACCCACCGTCTTGCCGTTCGCTGTGGCAACCACTTTGCCGATCACGGCGCCTTTGGCGATGGGGGCTTCCAGGCCTGGCTTGAGCTGGAACTGGGTCTGCACGGATTGGCCGCGCGGCATGGTCAGCATCCACGGCGCGCCCAGCACAGCGGCCACCGTATCGGACTTGCCAAAGCTGACCTGGGCGTTGGCAACCACCGCGCTGGGCTGAATGGGCGTGACTTTTTCAAACTGGCTGTAGCCCCAACCGAGCAGCTCACGCGTCAGGTCTGCGCGCGCTTGGGCGCTGTGGGTGTTAAGGATGACCGTGACCAGGCGCATCTCGTTGCGCTTGGCGGATGTGACCAGGCAATAGCCTGCCTCCGAGGTGTGGCCGGTTTTCAGGCCGTCCACGCTGGGGTCGGTGTAAAGCAAGGCATTGCGGTTGCCTTGCTTGATGCCGTTGAACGTGAACTCACGCTCGGCATAGATGGGGTAGAGCTCCGCACCGTCGCGGATGATGGCGCGCGCCAGGATGGCCAGATCTTTCGCCGACGATTTGTGTGCCGGGTCGGGCAAGCCAGTGGGGTTGACGAAGTTCGTCTTGCTCATGCCCAAGCGTTGGGCTTCGGCATTCATCAACTTAACAAAGCCCGCTTCAGAGCCCGCCATGTGCTCGGCTATCGCCTTGGACGCGTCGTTGCCCGACTGCACGATGATGCCGCGCAAGATGTCCATCACGGTGGCCTGGCTGTTCAATGGCAAATACATGCACGACTCGGCGCTGGTGCCTCGGCACCAAGCGTTTTCGCTCACGGTGACCAGGTCAGTGGGCTTGAGTTTGCCGGTGCGCAATGCCTGCTCAACGATGTAGCTGGTCATCATCTTGGTGAGCGAAGCGGGCGGCAAAGCTTCGTCGGCATTGGCCCAAGCCAGCATTTGGCCGGAGTCGTAATCCATCAACAACCAAGCTTTGGCAGGCAGGGCGGGCGCGTTGGGGGCCAATGCGATTTGGGCCGCCAAAGGGGGCAATGCTTTGGCGGAGAGTGCCTCTTGTTTGCTCGGCGCGGCCTTTTTGCTGGTCGCCGCTTTTTTACTTGGCGTCGCTTTTTTGCCAGAAACAGCCTTCTTGGCAGCAGGGGTCTTGCTCGCCGTTTTTTTGCCTTCGGCTTGTTTGGCCGCGAAAGTGGCTGAGCTGGGCACCAGAGCGCCAGCGGCAACGGCCAAGAGTACGGATAGGAGGGAGGAGGTCTTGATGGACATGGCGTTGATGAGCGATGTGTAATTGTCGCTGAACCGCTGATCCAGCGGTTGGGTCTGCTGGCCACAAATTCGCCACGCTGCCCGGGCTCGCCAAACCCACCGAAATGACCGCACGGATCAGGGGTGACAACGCCCAAAAACCCGTGGGTTGGCGACCGAGAAAGTTAAAAAATCAGAATACTTAATGGCCAAATTACAAGACAATGTTGATTTTTTAATCCACATTGCCTGCCGTGAGCCTCTACACCCAGTTGCAAGCCGCCCAAAGCGAAGAAGACGTCAAGGACGCTTACATCAAAGCCCTAGGCCTCAAGGGATACACCAAAGGCCTGATCGACATCCAGACACGGGAAATCTGGTTCGAGGCCAAAGACACGGACCGAAACTCAAGCTACGCCATGTTCACCCAACTGCTGCATTACGTGCAGGTGGCGCTGAACAAGGGCGAGCCGGTGCCGCCCTTCCTGGCGGTGATCGACACCGAAAAAGCCGCCATCATGAAAAGCGCCGATGTGCTGCCTTTTCTGGCCAAAAAGACCATCCAATGGGGCAAGTCCGCCAGCCAGTTCACCCCAGAAGCGCTGGACGAGATTTCGGCCTACATCGGCACCTACTTTGTGCAGTTCAGGATCAAGACGCACGAAGAGGAGTTCATCCACACCGTCAAAGCCGCCATCCAGTCGGGCGACATCATCCGCACGCAAATCACGCCGGACAACCTGAAGCAGGTGTTTGACAAATGGGTGGCCATGGTCGGGCGCGAGATCGTGGGCGTGAGTGAAGAAGACTACGCACTGCTTTTTTTCGCGGACATCATGCACGACGGCACCGTGTCCACGCACACCAACTTGCCAGCCGAGTTGATGCACAAAAGCGGCCACCCGGTGTTCTCCCTCAAGGGCCAAAACTTTGACCTGGGCAACAAAGAGGGCTACCGGCAGTTTTGGGCCATCTACCACCGCCCGCCCAAATCGGAATACCGCGACTACCTGCTCGAATGCCGCGACAGCCTGATCCCTCTGGACGAGCGCAGTTTCAAAGGCGCGTACTACACGCCCTTGCATGTGGTGGACAAGGCCTACGACAAGCTGACCCAAACGCTGGGGGCCAACTGGCAAAAGGACTACATCGTTTGGGACATGTGCTGCGGGGTGGGCAACCTGGAAGTCAAGCACAGCAACCCGCGCAACCTCTACATGAGCACGCTGGACCAAGCCGACATCGACGTGATGAAAGCCACCAAGACCTGCGTGGCAGCGCAACGTTTTCAGTACGACTATTTGAACGATTACATCACCGACGACGGGCAAATTGATTACAGCCTGACCAACAAGGTGCCCCCGGCTCTGCGCAAAGCGATTGCGGAGGGGAAAAAGATTTTGGTGTTGATCAATCCGCCTTATGCGGAAGCTGCTAATGCAGACAATGTAAAAAGCGATGGCGGCAAGAACGCTGAAAGCAAGCAGGGTGTATCCAAAACACGTGTTGCATCAAAGATGGACCAAAAGGGCTATGCGTCTCGTGAATTGTTCGTTCAGTTTTTGTTGCGCATTGCCAGAGAGCTGCCTTCGGCAACCATCGCGATTTTTAGCAAACTCAAATATGTCAACGCACCTAATTTCGACAAGTTTCGGGACGATTGGAATGCAACGTACTTGTCTGGCTTTGTGGTCCACAGTCAAGCATTCGATGGTCTAAAGGGTAATTTTCCAATAGGGTTTTTGATTTGGACAACCAACCAACGCGCATCTAGAAAACACGGTATCACTGATCTCATTACTGAAGTACTCGACAAAAATGGAAACGCTATTGGTGAGAAAAGTTTTTACAACATTCCTGATGAGAAATTGCTGAGCAATTGGATAGTTCGTCCACGGCCCAATGATGTAGATGCATTGCCTTTAAAAAATGCAATTTCACCAACGACAAGCACAAAGGATGTACGCGGCAAGAAGTCCGCTGACGGCGCAATTGGCGGAATGATTGCACCTGGTGGAGACATACAACACGCCGGACTTACCGCGTTGCTTTCATCGGGCTATTGCAGCGCTGGTGGCTTCTTTGTCACCGAAAAGAATCTTTGTCAATCCGCCATCGTGTTTGCTGTCCGCCGCCTCATCAAACCCACCTGGCTCAACGACCGCGACCAATTCCTACAACCCACAGAACCACTCACGAACGAATTCAAAACCGACTGCCTGATCTGGATGCTGTTCAACGGCAGCAACCTGAGCGCCAGCGCCAACGACCTCGAATGGAATGGCAAAAAGTGGTCCATCGTCAACCACTTCATCCCCTACACCGAACAAGAAGTCGATGCGCCCGACCGCTTCGAATCCGACTTCATGGTCCAGTACCTGGCGGACAAGACCGTGTCCGCCGAAGCCACCGCCGTGCTCGATGCCGGACGCATCCTCTGGCGGGCCTACTTCGCCCACACCGACGTACGCACCGTGCGCGAGCAATACAAGCTCAACCGCCCCGATGTGGGCTGGTACCAAATCCGCAACGCCTTGGCCGCGCGCAACCAAAGCGGCGACACCGCACCCGTCAACTTCTCGCCCTTTGAATCGGCCTACCAAGCACTGAGCCACAAGCTGCGGCCACAGGTGTTCAGTTTGGGGTTTTTGCGCTAAATCGTTCATGAACAACGTGCTGCGCGAATATGTGGCCCGCCATTCGAGGCCCTAAGCCGCCATCCACGATAATCACGCTTTCAGATTTCCATTGGCCCGCCATGGCTGCGGGCCTTCTTTTGCGGAGCAACCCATGAGCACTTTCCAAACCATCGGCGCACGCGCCATCGGCCTGGCCACCATTGCCGCTGACGGCACCGTGCTGGACACCTGGTTCCCTGCCCCCGAATTGGCCAGCGATGTGGCCGCCAGCGGCACCACCCTGGTGACGGCTGCCGAGGCATCTGCCGCCTTGAACGCCGAAGTGGCTCTGAGCGCCTGCGGCGTGCGCAACACCACCGTGGTGGCTGTGCGCACCGAGATCAAAAGCCTGGCCGATGCGCCCGCGGACACGCACGACGCTTACCTGCGCCTGCACCTGCTGAGTCACCGCTTGGTTCAGCCGCACGGCGCGAACGTGGCTGGCATTTTTGGCTTGCTGGCCAACGTGGCCTGGACCAACTTTGGCCCTTGCGCCCTGGCCGATGTGCCCGCGGCACGCCTGAAGGCCCGTGGTACCGGCCGCGTGCTCGAGATCAAAGGTGTGGACAAGTTCCCGCAGATGACCGACTACGTGATCCCATCGGGCGTGCGCATTGCCAACGCCGACCGGGTGCGCCTGGGCGCGCACCTGGCCAGTGGCACCACCGTCATGCACGAAGGCTTTTGCAACTTCAACGCCGGCACGCTGGGTGCGAGCATGGTCGAAGGCCGCATCAGCGCGGGCGTGGTGGTGGATGACGCCAGCGACATCGGTGGCGGTGCGTCCATCATGGGCACCCTGTCGGGTGGCGGCAAGGAGGTCATCAAGGTGGGCAAGCGCTGCCTGCTGGGCGCCAATGCCGGCATCGGCATTTCGCTGGGCGACGACTGCGTGGTCGAAGCCGGTTGCTACATCACCGGCGGCAGCCGCGTGCAGATGCCCGACGGCTCGGTCATGAAAGCCAAAGAGCTGTCCGGCAAAAACGGCATCTTGTTCCGCCGCGATTCCCAATCCGGCGCTTTGCACGCCATCCCGCGCAACAAGAGCTGGGGCGAGTTGAACGCTGAACTGCACAAGAATTGATGCCATGCGCCCAAGCCTGAACTTCAACTGGCAGCTGACCGCTGCGTTCAGCTTGACTCTGCCTTTGGTGATGGTGCTTTTTCGCGTGCTGTGGCCAGAGATTTCGTGGGGGTTTCTCTTGCTGTTTGGTTTGCAAGTGATGCTCTTGTTGGCTGCCTTGCACGTGGTGTTCACCTGCGTCTGGGGGCCAGGAAGCCGTTGGGATCTGCCCAGCCAAGTGGTCGATTCCAAACGCCGCATCTTTCTGAAAAAGGGCGCGCCCATGGCGCGTGTGCAGGCGCTGCTTCAGAGCATCAAAGAAGCCGTTCTGGCCGGGCTTGGGCGTTTGCGCTTGCGCAAGGCACCCTGAAGCTGGGCCGCTCAGGCCCTCCAATGGCGCCCGCCATGAGAGGGCTCAGCCCTTGGCCAAATGCTGCTTGGCCAGCGCCACGTACCAATCTAGACACCCCGGGTTGGCCATGGCGTCTTTGTTGACGACCTTTTCCAGCGGTTGGCCCAGCATGAGTTTTTTGATCGGCAGCTCCTGCTTTTTGCCGGACAGCGTGCGCGGGATCTCGGCGACCTGAAAAATCTCGTTCGGGATGAAGCGCGGGCTGAGCGCCACCTTGATGGCGTTGTTGAGCTTGGCCTTGAGCGCGTCGTCGAGCGTGGTGCCGGAGCGCAGCACGACAAACAAGGGCATGTAACTTTCCTTGCCCAAGTACTCCAGGTCCACCACCATCGAGTCCATCACTTCGGGCAAGGCTTCCACCGCGCTGTACAGCTCGCTGGTGCCCATGCGCAAACCATAGCGGTTGATGGTGGCGTCGCTGCGACCAAAGATGACGCAGCCTTCGCCCTCGCCTTGCGCGTTGCCAATGCGCAGCCAGTCGCCGTGCCGCCAGACGCCGCCCATGCTGGCGGGACCGTCACCGCCGCCAGGCATGCGCCCGTGGCCTGCGGGGTACATCTCGAAATAGCTGGCCAGGTAGCGGGCGTTGTTCTGGTCGCCCCAAAAATACAGCGGCATGGACGGGATGGGCTGGGTGCACACCAGCTCGCCCACTTCGCCCAGCACCGGTTCGCCCGCTTCGTTCCAGGCCTCGACCGCGCAGCCCAGTTCTCGGCATTGCATCACGCCGGGCTCTTGCGGCAGCTCGCGGTGCCCGCCCACAAAGGCGCCCGCAAAGTCGGTGCCGCCCGAGATGTTGCACCACCAAATGTCGGTGCCAATGGCCTTGAATTGGTCCACACCCCAAGTTTGCGTTTCGGCCGACAAGGGCGATCCGGTGGTGCCCAGGGCGCGCACCTGCGACAAATCACCACAGCGCGAAATGTCCACCCCGGCTTTTTGGCAGTTGGCAAAAAAGGCCGCACCTGCGCCAAAAAAACTCACCTTCTCTTGTGCCGCCATGCGCCAGAGGATGCCCCAATCGGGGTTGTCTTTGCTGCCGCCAGGGTTGCCGTCATAGATCACGCAGGTCACCCCATTAAGCAGGCCTGCCACCTGCGCGTTCCACATGACCCAGCCGGTGGAGCTGTACCAATGAAAGCGCTCGCCCCAGCTGTTGGGGTGGTAGCTGCAGCCGATGTCGTTGTGCAGGATCTTGTTGGCCAGCGCCACGATCACCGTGCCGCCATGGCCGTGCACGATGGGCTTGGGCAAGCCGGTGGTGCCGCTGGAGTAAACGATCCACAGCGGGTGGTCAAAGGGCAACCACATCGGCTCGAAGGCCTGCACGGCGGCATCGTCGCGCACCGTGATGGTCGACATCTGCACGCTGGCACCCACATCGCACTGGGCCAGGTCCATCGTGCCCAGGTTCTGGTGCACGATGACGTGCTGCACGCTGGGCAAGGCGTTGCGCAACTCCTGCACCACCGCCATGCGGTCAAAGTCGCGCCCGCCATAGCTCACGCCATCCACCGCAATCAACACCTTGGGCTCGATTTGCTTGAAGCGGTCGAGCACAGCATTGGTGCCCATGTCGGGCGCGCAAATGCTCCACACGCCGCCCACGCTGACGGTGGCCAAAAACGCCACCATGGCCTCGGGAATGTTGGGCATGTAGGCGGCCACCCGGTCGCCCGGCTGCACACCCTGGGCTTGCAGGTGCAGCGCCATGGCCGCCACCTGGCGGCGCAACTCGGGCCAGGTCATTTCGCGGCGCTGGCCTTTTTCGTTGTGGCTGATGACGGCCAAAAAGCCCGCCTGGTGTGCAGGCTGGACATGGCGAAACACCTGGTGCGCGTAATTGGTCTGGGCCCCGGGGAACCACTTGGCCCCCGGCATCACGTTGTTGGCCAACACCGCCGTGTACGGCGTGGGCGACTGGAAATCAAAGTAATCCCAGATGCTTTGCCAGAACGCATCGAGCTCGGTGACCGACCAACGCCACAGGTCGTTGTAGGTGGCAAAGCTCAGGCCACGCTGGTCACGCAGCCAGTTTTGGTACAGCCTGATTTGCGGCAAATGGGGGGCAGGAGCAGTGGGTCGTGTCGCGGTGTTCATGCGTTGCAGCGTATCAGTGGCCATGCCCCGGTGTCACGCGCATCAACCCTGAAACATGCACCTAGGTGACAGCCCTCAAACCCTCAGGCTGCGGGGCCTTTTTGCATGCGTGCGCTCTTCCAGTACACGTCATCGCCGCCATTCATGCGGTTGAGCACGCGGGCCAACACAAACATCAAGTCTGACAAGCGGTTGAGGTATTGGCGGGGGGTTTCGTTGATCGCCTCTTCGTTGCCCAAGGCCACACACGCCCGCTCGGCGCGGCGCGCCACGGTGCGACACACATGGGCCTGCGATGCACCGCGTGTGCCCGCGGGCAAAATGAATTCTTCGAGCTTGGGCAACTGGGCGTTGTATTTTTCGAGCGCCTCGTCCAAGGCCGCCACAGCCTCCACTTTCAGCAATTCAAAGCCAGGAATGGACAGCTCGCCGCCCAGGTTGAACAGCTGGTGCTGCACTTCCACCAGCACCTCGCGCACGTCGGCAGGCATGTCTTCGCACAGCAACACGCCGATGTGCGAGTTCAACTCGTCCACCTCGCCCATGGCATGCACGCGCAGGCTGTTTTTGGACACGCGCTGGTTGTTGCCGAGGCCGGTGGTGCCGTTGTCCCCGGTGCGGGTGGCGATTTGTGTGAGTCGGTTGCCCATGGTCTTGCTCTGTTTGTGTTCACTCAAGTGTGCAGGATGGGGGAAAACGCCCACCGGGGTGGGCTCCTGCACAGATGAGCGATTGTCGGCCAACTGGCTGCAACTTGTCTGACAGTGGACAGCAAGGCCATTGTTTGCGGCGTAAACTCCGCTTTCACTTGCACAGCGGGCCACCGCTTGCCCCCACTGGAGACACCCATGAACGCCCCGACCCCTGCCGCCCACCTGGCCCCCGAAGTCACGCAGCGCACCGTGCCAGAGGCATTTTTAGCGGCCCTGAAAGCCCGTTTTGGCAACAACTGCTCGACGGCGCTGGTGGTGCGCGAGCAGCACGGACGCGACGAATCGGCCTTCACCACGGTGCCACCACCGGCTGCGGTAGTGTTTGCCGAGTGCACACAAGACGTGGCCGACGCGGTCAAACTCTGCGCCGAGCACCAGGTGCCCGTCATCCCGTTTGGCGTGGGTTCTTCCCTCGAAGGCCATTTGCTGGCGGTGCAAGGCGGCATCAGCATCGACCTGACGCGCATGAACAAGGTGCTGTCCATCAACGCCGAAGATCTGACCGTGACGGTGCAGCCGGGCGTGACGCGCAAGCAACTCAACGAAGAAATCAAGTCCACCGGGCTGTTCTTCCCGATCGACCCGGGTGCGGACGCCACCATTGGCGGCATGAGCGCCACGCGCGCCAGCGGCACCAACGCCGTGCGCTACGGCACCATGCGCGAGAACGTGCTGGCCATGGAAGTGGTCACCTCGGCCGGTGAAGTCATCCGCACCGGCACCCGCGCCAAGAAGTCGAGCGCCGGTTACGACCTGACGCGCCTGATGGTGGGCAGCGAAGGCACGCTGGGCGTGATCACCGAAATCACCGTGCGCCTGTACCCCTTGCCCGAAGCCATCTCGGCGGCCATTTGCTCCTTCCCCAGCATCGAGGCGGCGGTGCACACCGTCATCCAGACCATCCAGCTGGGCGTGCCGATTGCCCGGGTGGAGCTGATCGACCACAACACGGTGCGCATGGTCAACGCCTATGCCAAGCTGGGCCTGCGCGAAGAGCCCATGTTGCTCATGGAATTCCACGGCTCGCCTGCAGGCGTGAAGGAACAAGCCGAAACCGTCCAAGAGATCGCCAGCGAATTCGGCGGCAATGCGTTTGAATGGGCCACCACCCCCGAAGAGCGCACGCGCTTGTGGACAGCACGTCACAACGCCTACTTTGCAGCCATCCAGAGCAAACCCGGCTGCCGCGCCATCAGCACCGACACCTGCGTGCCGATCAGCCGCCTGGCCGATTGCCTGCTCGACTCCATCACCGAAACCGATGCCAGCGGCCTGCCTTACTTTTTGGTGGGCCATGTGGGCGACGGCAACTTCCACTTTGGCTATTTGATCGACCCAAACAACCCGCAAGAGTGCGAAACCGCCGAAGCACTGAACCAGCAACTGGTCAGCCGTGCCCTGCGCTTGGGCGGCACCTGCACTGGCGAGCACGGCATTGGCCTGCACAAGATGGACTTCTTGCGCACCGAAACCGGTGAAGGTGCGGTGGACATGATGCGCACCATCAAGCGGGCGCTGGACCCGCACAACATCATGAACCCGGGGAAGATTTTCTCGATGTGAGTTTGCGCAAGGCCTGTGACCAGGCCTTGCACATGTCACAACATCAGAGCGCGGGTGCCCTGACCGAGCCCCACACCGCTTCCATGGCCATGCCAATGGCCAGCAAATTGGCATCTGAGCCCAAGGGGCCGTCGATCTCCATGCCCACAGGCAAGCCTGCGGCTGTCAGACCCGCAGGGATCGACAGACTGGGAATGCCGGCGTTGGTGCAAGGGTCGGTATGGAAGATGCAGGTGCTAAAGGTGTCGCGTGCGGTTTGTTTCGCCACACCGCCGACGGTGTAGGGCAATTTTCCTGAACTGGAGCCCGTTGCTGCATCGATCTTGGGTGCCGCCAAAAGGGTCGTTGGAAACAACACGCACTCCACGCCTTGCGCCACAAAGTAGTCTTTGTAGAGTTTTTGCAGTTGTGCGCGGCCACCTGTCGTGGGGACCATGGCAGCGGCATAGGCGGCGAAAAAGACATCGCCCGCAATCGCACCAAAAGCACCCACCACGTCAGGGCTGGCCAATCCGGACTGCACCTGAGCCACGGTGGTGACGGGTGCATTGTTGGCGGTCAAATATGCAGGGATCGCCGCGATGGGTTCATGCAAAGCAATCGGGAAAGAGATCGCATCGTTGAGCGCCATGATCCCGGTCAGGTCGGCATCGACAAACACCACGCCCGTATCCGCCAGCTTTTTCTTGGCGGCATCCGCCACCGTCTTGACGCCGTCATCCAGATCGGTCCAGAAGGCAGCGGGTATGCCGATTTTCAAACCTTTGAGCGTTTTGGCGGTGGGCACTGCACCGCCCGTGATGACCGCATCAAGCAAGGCAATGTCTGCGACGGTGCGACCCATGGGGCCGACGGTGTCGCGCGTCGTGCTGATCGGCAGCGCATCGTTGGCGGTGTCGGGGTAACGGCGACCCTTCCCAGCGCCTTCACCCACCGAGGGGCGAAAGCCCGCAATACCGCAAAACGATGCGGGCACGCGGGTCGAGCCGCCTGTGTCCGTGCCCAGGCCCGCTGGCGCAAACCTTGCGGCAATGGCCACCGCCGTGCCACCCGAAGAGCCGCCGGGGATGCGGGTGTTGTCGTAGGGGTTTTTGCAGGGCCGAGTGGCTTCTTTGGTGATGGGGTCAATGCCCAAGGTGAAATTGGTGTTGGTGATGCCAAAGGCCCATTCATGCAAATTGGACTTGCCCAAAATGATGGCGCCCGCATCGACCAGCTTTTGTACGCTGGGCGCATTGGTTTTGGGAGTGAAATTGCGCAGCGAAGAGGTGCCGCCCGTGGTTTTCATCCCTTTGGTGTTGATGTTGTCTTTGACCACAATCGGCAGTCCAGCCAATACGCCGAGTGTTTTGCCTGCGGCGCGATCGGCATCGACTTGTTTGGCCGCAGCCAAGGCACCCACTTCGTCAAGGGTGATCATGGCGTTCAGGTCAGACAATGACTTGGCGCGTTGGATCAGGTTGGTGACATAAGCGGTGGCTGTCAGGCTACCCGCCTTGTAGGCGGTCAGCGCCTGCGTGGCGGTGAGTGCCAACTGTTCATCGACAGTCAGTGCGGCGACGGCACTGCTGCCGCCACAGGCGCTCAAGCCCACGCCACCCATCATGGCGGCGGCTGAAACAGCGCCCGTGCTTTTGAAAAAATGTCGACGTGATGCATTGGGGGTCATGAAGGTCTCCTTGGATGTTGAAACGCCCGGATAGACGTTCCGTTCATGCTAGGCAGACCTTCTGCAATGAACCATCCTAAAGAGTCAGGAGACAGGGGCGCTCACACTCTCAGCTTGTGCACCAGTGCTGCGCGGTTGCTGACGCCCACTTTTCGAAAAGCATTTTCCAGATGTGTGCGTACGGTGGTGCTTGAAATCTGCAAGGTCCGTGCGATTTCCTTGTCCGGCAAGCCCAGCATCACCAGGCGTGCTGTGTCTTGCTCACGTGGCGTCAGGCGCTGTGACAAAGTATTGAGTTGCAACTCATCGCGCTGGCTCGGCTTTTGTGCACGCGCCAATGCCGTCACAAAAGCTGGCTGCAGCATGTCCAGCAAGCGCAGTTCATCGAGGGAAAAGTTGACACGGCGCTTGTCGCGCCAGATGCGCATGTCACCCAGGTTCTGCCCTTGGTGCCAGGCATACAGGTTCACACCCCAATACAAGCCATCCTTGTGCAAGAAATCATTGAAGAACTCGGTTTTTTTCAGGTCTTCTTGGGCCATCACATCGGTTGCGCGCACGGCGACCTGATAACGCTGCATCAGGGGCGTTATCGGGTCATGGAATTGGTAATAACTTTCATAGGCCCGAAGGTTCATCGGGTCCATGTTGATGTGGATCGGCTGGGTAAAGCTCAATGACCCCGGCTGCCAGACGAAACTGGCATAGAACTGAGCCCCCAGCAATTGCATAACCAAGTCGCCCATGATTTCACGGATTTCCCGTTCTTCATGGGGCTCTGCCAAGGTCTGCATGATTTGGCTCAGCAACGTTGTTTGTTTTCCACTGAGGTACACGATCCACCTTCTCGCCTGATTCACCTCATCCATTACATATCGATCCGACAATCTCCCCAACCGGGTTTGCCCCATCCTGAACTTCAAGGAGGCAGCGCAGGCCATGCCTCTCAATGAACGGCTTGGCAGACTCCCGAGACCGATGGCGCGGCCAATGCTGGCCTTGTGAGTTGGTTTTTTCAATGTAAAGCCCAGGCGCGTCGTGTCCACAACCACTGCGCCAAACCGCCGACCACCACGCCCCAAAAAGCCGAGCCCACGCCCATCAGCGTGACGCCCGACAAGGTCACCAAAAAGGTGAGCAGCGCAGCTTCGCGGTGCTGCTCGTCTTTGACGGCCACCGCCAGGCCCGAAGCCATGGTGCCGAGCAAAGCCAAACCAGCCACGGCCAAAACGAGCGCCTGTGGAAACGCCGCCATCAGGCTGACGATGGTGCCCCCCGCCAAACCCAAAGCGATGTACAACAAGCCCGCCGCGACCGAGGCGGTGTAACGGCGGCTGGGGTCGGCATGGGCTTCTTTGCCCATGCAAATCGCCGCCGTGATCGCCGCCAAATTGAGGGCATAGCCGCCAAAAGGGGCCAAGACCAGGCTGGCCAAACCGGTCGCCCCCACCACGGGAGAGATCGGCGTGTCATAACCCGAAGCCCGCTGCGCCGCCACACCCGGCAAGTTTTGCGAAGCCATGGTCACCACAAATAGGGGCAAGGCCACGCTGACCATGGCGGCCCAGCTCCAAGCCGGGCTCACCCAGACGGGCACAGCCCAAGTCCAGGCCACACTGGACAGGTGCAGCTGGCCTTGCAGTGCCGCCACCCCCATGCCCACCAACAACACAAGGGGCACCGACCAACGCGGCCACCAACGCCGACCGAGCAGATAGGCCAGGGTCATGGCCAACACCAACACCGGCGCATGCGCCACAGCCCCCACGGCGTCCAGCGCAAAGCGGGCCAACACCCCGGCCAGCAAAGCGCTGGCCAGCGCCAGAGGAATTTTGGACATCAAGCGTTCAAACCAGCCGCTGTAACCGACCCACATGATCAAGAGCGCGCAGACGATGAAGGCCCCCGTGGCCTCTGGCAAGCTCACGCCCTGGCTCACGGCCAAGACCGCCGCGCCGGGTGTTGACCAGGCCGTCAGCACCGGCTGTCGGTACCACAGGCTCAAACCCAGACTGGTGACGCCCATGCCCAGACCCAAGGCCCACATCCAGGACACGATTTGTTCAGACGAGGCCCCCAAGGCTTGCGCGGCCGAAAACACGATCGCCGCCGAACTGGTGAAGCCCACCAACACCGCCACAAAACCAGCCACCCCCGTGGACACCGAAAAGTCGCGCCAAATGCTTCTCACGCGGCACCGCCTTTGGCCAACAACAAGGGCTCGACCCGGTGACACAACTGGGCAGGGTCGAAAGGTTTGAGCATCACATCGCTGAGGCCTGCCGCCTTGAAGCGCACCAAATCCACGGGGTTGACGTTGGCGGTCAAACCGAGCACAGGCACCTGTCGGATGCGGTCCATCGCGTCTTGGCGAATGAATTCCGTGGCATCGATACCGTCCATGACCGGCATGACCATGTCCATGAACACCAGGTCCACGGCATGCTGGCGCAAAACCTCCAAAGTCTTTTCCCCATCCACGGCTTCCAGAACGGTGCTTTGGGGCCACGCGTTTTGCAACACCTGCTTGAGCAGCAAGCGGTTGACCGGGTGGTCGTCCGCCACCAAAAAAGTCCAGGCGGTGCCTGCGCTTTGCAAAGGCAAAAGGTGTTGCTCAGCCGACTTGGCGGGTGCTGCAGCAGGCATCAAAGGCAAGCGAAGCCAAAAGCGCGACCCTTGCCCAGACTCGCTTTCAAAGCCGATCTCGCCGCCCAACAACTGCGCCACTTTTTGCGAAATCGCCAAACCCAAACCATTGCCGCCGTACAAAGTTTGGGTGTCGTTTTCGGCTTGCATAAAGCGCTTGAAAATCTGGTCTTGCCTTTCTTTGGCAATGCCAATTCCTGTGTCCTGTACCGAAAACTCCACGCCGGGATGGGTCCATTTCACACGCAACACCACCGAGCCCTGGTGCGTGAATTTGAGCGCATTGCCCAACAAATTCACCAACACCTGCAACAGCCGGTTTCGATCGGTCGTGACCCAAACGGGCAATTTGTCATCCAGCACCAAGCGGTAGCTCAAATCCATGCTGTCCACGCGTAGCTTGAACAACTCAAAAGCGTGTTCTGCCAAGGGTCGCAGCTCGAAAGTTTCAAGCTGAATGACCAGTTGTCCGGTTTGCAATTGGGAGTAGTCGAGGATGTCGTTGATCACCGTCATCAGGTGATCCGCTGACTGGTGGGTATGGTTGAGCACCTTGAGGGCCTCGGGCTTGTCCTGCACACGCGACAACAGCAATGCGTTGAATCCCAATATCGCGTTCATGGGCGTGCGCAGTTCATGACTCACCGTGGCAATGAAATGTTCGCGCATGGCCGAGGTGTGCTCCAGCTCCTCCCGTTTGGCCTCCAGCTCGCGCTGGTGGTTGCGGCTTTTTTCAAGGACTTGGCGATACATGTGGTCGTACATCAAGGGCACCACAATCAACACACAAGTCACCAGCGTGTAGGTCAAAAAAGACGAAAACACATGGGCCGTGCCGGTCTCAAAAGATTGGATCCATCCCAGGTGGTTGGACATCACCATCACACCTTGCAAAACCAGCACGGCCAGCAGCCAGAAAAAACCCGCCCTGCGGCCAATCACATAAAAAGGGGTCAAAGGCACAATCAACAACCAGGCCAGACGGGGCGAGTAAACACCCCCGCTGGCCCAAACCGCATAAAACATCATGCAGGCCCCCAAGCCCGTGCCCAAATGGATGGCCCAGTTCAGGGAAAAGCCCCGGTTGACCAAGACCAGCAAAACGAGCAGGCACGCGGCAAAGCTGCTGAACATCACGCTCGCATAGGCATAGGGGCTGACGACGGCATAGGTCAAGAGCACCGCGATCACCACGAGCGCGAAGAAAAAAACGTAGGGCATCTTGCCCTGCTGGTAGCGGGCAGGCAACAGCGCCACCAAGCGCGGTATCCAAGCGGGTGTGCGGGGCATCGGGCTCACAAACTGCCCTCTCTTGCCAATCCGATGTAAAGGCCCACGGTGCGCATCAAAACGGCCGTATCCATGGGCTTGTGTAACACCTCGTTCATGCCGGCGGCCAGGCAGCGATCGCGGTCCACAGGATTGGTGTTCGCAGTCAACGCCAAAATGGGCATGCGAGCGGCAATGGCCGGGAAATTCAGGCGAATTTGCTGGGTGAGCTGCATGCCATCCATGTCCGGCATGATCATGTCAATGAGGGCCACATCGAACAGATGCTCATCCACCAAGCTGAGCGCTTTGGCCGCACTGTCCGCCGTCGAGATCTGCGCCTTGGGCCAGCATTTTTGCAATTGCAATTGCGCCACCATCAGATTGACCTGGTTGTCGTCCACCACCAGGATGCTCAAGGCCTCATCGCACAAGCTGTCCTCGACATTGGCTGAACGCTGGTCAGGACTTTGCGCCGCCTGCAGTGGGATTTCAAACCAAAAGCAGGCACCACGCCCCTCCTGGCTGTCCACACCAATCTGGCCCGCGTGCAGCGTCACCAGTTTTTCACACAAGGTCAAGCCCAGCCCTGTGCCGCCATACGCCCGGTTGGTCTGCACATCGGCATGCTCGAAACGCCGGAAAATGTGCGCCTGCCGTTCACGGGGAATGCCTCGTCCGGTGTCCTGCACTTCAAAACGCAAACACTCCCCTTGGGCCATCATGCGCACACTGACAGAACCCTGGTGGGTGAATTTGATGGCGTTGTCAACCAGGTTGTTCAGGATCTGAAGCAAACGGTTGTGGTCTCCGTGCACCCGCTCGGGCAAATGGGTGTCCCGCTGAAAATGCAAAGCCAAGCCTTTGTTTTGTGCTTTTTCACCTTGCCGTTGTTGCAATTCGTCCTGCAAGTTCTGTAGCGCGAAATCCACCCGGTTCAAGCGCAGTTTGCCCGCCTGCAACTGAGAAAAATCCAGAATGTCGTTGACCACCTGCAGCAAATGCTCGGTCGAACGACGGATGTGCCCAACCACCGCCAAAGGTTCGGGCTCATCGGCCAGCTCACGGCGCAACACGCCGTTGAAACCCAAAATCACATTCATGGGCGTGCGTAATTCGTGCCCAACGGCGGCCACAAACTCGTCTTTGTGGGCCTGTGCTCGGATCAGCGCCTCGTGTGTAGCCCTGAGTTCTTCGTTACGCTGGTTAAGCTTGCGCAATTGCACCTTGTGCAGGTGTTCATAAATGCGCACCCCCATCATCAGGTTCAGCAGCGCCAACACATGGTTAAGGTACGCCCAGGTGACCACGGACGAAGACGGATTCACATGGCTGTCTACAAAACCCCACCAAGTCATCAGGGTCAGCCCCAGAATGGCCAGCAACACGATGCCGATCCAGACCAAGGTGGCCACCCGCCCCAACATCAGCAAAACCGGGACCGACAAAACATTGAGCCAGACTACGGCGGTGGAGTTGATGCCGCCCGTGTGCATGGCTGTGAAAACCGTCAAGAGGACCGTAAGCGCCGTCACGGCGTGCACGAGTTGGTCAAAAATGGCCCGGATGCGGACAGCCGCAAACAAACACACCGCTAGAACCGACACCACCAGGTTGGCCCTGGCCACCGTTTCCATGGGGGTGAACCAATAACCCAAAAAGGTCGTGAAGCTCACCAGGATCAAATAAATGGTGAGCATCTCCTGACGCAAAAAACCCTCTGGGCGAAACAAGGTTCGCCAAAAGGCATTGGACCACTTATGAAGGGGCGATGGCACAGGTGTCAGCCACGCAGTTTGTCAATCAAGCCATTGAGTTCATCCAATGAGCCAAACTGGATGCTCAACTCACCCAACTCTTCCATTCGCCCCAAACGTTTGACGCGTTTTTTCACACGAACCTCCACCTCGGCCATCAGCAGATCGGACAGCTCTTCTTCAATGCGGCGAATGTCTCGGGACTTTTCTTTTTTGGGTTTTTGCGTCACCAAATTGAATTCGGCGCCCAGTTTTTTGACCAAGCTTTCGGCTTCGCGCACCGACATTTTTTTGGCCGCAATCTGGTTGGCCGCAGTGATTTGCGCCGCTTTGTCCAGGGACAACAAGGCGCGGGCATGGCCCATGTCGAGATCGCCCGCCATCAGCATGGACTGCACGGGCTCTGTCAAATTGAGCAAACGCAGCAAGTTGCTGCCCGCGCTGCGCGAGCGGCCAACCGCCTGCGCAGCCGCTTCGTGAGTGAGCCCAAACTCTTTGATCAGGCGCTGCAAACCCTGGGCTTCTTCCAGCGGGTTGAGGTCTTCGCGCTGGATGTTTTCGATGAGCGCCATGGCCGCAGCGGCTTCGTTGGGCACGTCGCGCACCAAAACAGGCACCGACTCCAGGCCTGCCAGGCGCGAGGCCCGAAAGCGCCGCTCGCCCGCAATGATCTCGTACTTGCCCGCGTTTTCGCCCTCGGTGAGCTGGCGCACCAGAATCGGCTGCATGATGCCCTGCGCCTTGATGGACTCGGCCAGCTCGTACAAAGCGCCTTCGTCCATGCGGGTGCGTGGCTGGTAGATGCCCGGCACCATCTGGTCCAGCTTGAGTTGGCTGGGCAAGCCACTGTCGGCGGAAGCCGCATCCGGCACGTCTTCGACGGTGGGGCCCAACAGGGCTTCCAGTCCTCGGCCCAATCCTTTGGGTTTTTTGGTGACCATGGTCTCAATCCTTCAAGAGTGTTGGCAAGAGGGCATGGCCTTGTGGCCAGTCGCCCAACGATGAATCTGCATTGATGTGCCCCGCTTTGCCCAGGTCCACCCACCGGCTGCCCCAGTCCCGGGCCCAAGCCTCGGCCCGAGCAAGTGCGCAATACGGGTCGTCACGGCTGGCCACCACGATGCTTTTGAAAGGCAGGCGCTGACGCAACACGGGCGACCAACCGGGCAACCTGTCTTGCATGTGGGGCACTTCGGTATCGCCGGGGGCCACCAACAGCGCGCCCTGCACACGGCCGGTGTGGCGGGAGGTGGCGGCCCAAGCGGTCACCAAAATGCAGCCCAAACTGTGCGCCACGAACACCACAGGACCGGGCGAGTCGATGACGGCTTCGTCCAAACGGGCCATCCAATCTCCGCGCAGAGGGTTCAGCCAATCGTTTTGTTCGACCACGGTGTACGCATGCAAGCGCGCCCAGCGCATTTGCCAATGCTCGGGGCCGCTGCCCTGCCAGCCGGGCAAGATCAAGACGGTGGCGGACATTCACAGCGATGGTGCGCGCTGCACCAACTCACGGGCGAATTCGACGTAGGCCTGACTGCCCTTGGCCGAGGGGTCAAACACCACCCCAGGCAAACCATAGCTGGGGGCTTCGGCCAGGCGCACATTGCGCGGAATCACCGTGTCAAACACCTTGTTGCCAAAGTGGGCCTTGAGCTGATCGCTGACCTGCACCTGGAGCGTGATGCGGAGGTCGAACATGACACGCAAAAGGCCGAGGATCTTGAGCTGCTTGTTCAGGTTGGCGTGCACCTGCTTGATGGTGTTGACCAGATCGGTCAAACCCTCCAGGGCGAAGTACTCGCACTGCATGGGCACGATCACGCCATGGGCCGAACACAGGCCATTGAGCGTGAGCATGGACAGCGAGGGCGGGCAGTCAATCAGCACAAAGTCGTAATCGGCATCTGCCGCGACCAAGGCGTTTTTCAGGCGTTGATCGCGGTGCCCCAGTTGGACCAGCTCGATTTCGGCTCCGGCCAGCTCTCGGTTGGCACTGAGCACGTCATAACCGCACTTGTCGGCCTTGACCACCGCTTCCTGGATGCTTGCAGACTCCAGCAAAACATCGTAAACGCTCAGCTCAAGCTCTCGCTTGTCAATGCCGGAGCCCATGGTGGCATTGCCTTGGGGGTCCAGATCGATCAGCAAAACCCGCTGACCAATTTTGGCCAAACCTGCTGCGAGATTGACCGTGGTGGTGGTTTTGCCGACGCCCCCTTTTTGGTTGGCAATGCAAATGATTTTGGCCATGGTGAGTCGTCCAATTTATTTGGAAATGGCCAGCTTGACGCCAAAACCAATGAGAAAAATGCCCGCCAGCTTTTCCAGCCAGCGTCCAATGCGGGGGTTTGCGCGCATGCGCGAGGCCAAATGGAATGTCAGCAAAGTCATGCCCAAACCATACAAAAACGTCAGAGCAGCAATGGTTGCAGCCATCACGGCAAAACTGATCCAGCCCTGATGAACGCTAGGGTCCACAAACAAAGGGAAAAACGCCATGTAAAACACAATCGCCTTGGGGTTGAGCAAGGTGATGGCCAAGGCCTGCTGAAAATACTGGCGAGGGCGAATGTTCAGCACGGGGGCATCGCCTGGCTTGGCCACCAACATCATCCAACCCAACCAAGCCAAATACAGGGCACCCATCCACTGCACAGCCACAAATGCCGCCGGGTAGGTGGCCAACACCGTGGCCACACCGGCCACCGCCATCCACATCAAGGCCTGGTCCCCGGCGATCACGCCCAGCGTGGCACCCAAACCCCCGGCAATCCCACCCTTGCTGGTGGAGGTGATCAGCGCCAGATTGCCGGGGCCGGGAATGGCCAAGAACACGACGATGGCGGCGACGAAGGATCCGTAATCTGAAATGCCAAAAAACATGGGCTTTCTTTCTGGGTGGGTTCTTGCGAGTGTAAGTGATGGGGCGCCCGCCGACGCAGGCCTTCGGGGTTCTGTTTCACGTGAAACATGCCCTAAACCACGGAAAAACAACTTGGGCCACCTCGCGATGGGATGCGGCAACTGGGCCCATCCAAGCAGATTTTCAGTTTGGCTCTGGTCGCATCCACACCATGCACCGCTCCACATCCAGCCCTGGCACCGTCAATGGTTCCACGTGAAACACTTTCACATCGGCGGGCAAAGCGTCGATTTCGTCTTGCGGGTGCTTGCCCTTCATGGCCATCCACACCCCACCCTCCGCCAAGGCCGAGCGCGACCAGGTCACAAAGTCAGGCAAGGACGCAAAAGCTCGGGAGCAAATGACCTGATAAGGGTCGGTCAAAGACTCAACGCGGGCGTGGATGCCCCGCAAATTGGGCAGTTTCAGGCTGACCGCCACCTGTTGGACAAAGGCCGCTTTTTTGGCCACGGTATCCACACAACTCACGTTCAATTCGGGCATGCAAATGGCAAGGACCACGCCCGGCAAACCGCCGCCCGAACCCACATCCAGCACCTTGGTCGCTTGGCCCCGGGTGTGGCGGGACAAAGGTGCAATGGCCGTCAGACTGTCCAGCAGATGGTGGGTCAACATGTCGGACGGGTCTCGCAAAGCCGTCAGGTTATAGACCTTGTTCCATTTTTGGATCAGCGCCGTGTAGTCCAGCAGGCGCTGGAATTGTTCGTCCGACAACACCAAACCCAAGGCCTGGGCGCCAGCGCGCAAGCCGGCTTCCAAATCCAGGCTCATGCCTGCGCGCCTTCTTCGGCCGCCTGCATGAAGCCCTTGAAGCCCCCCTTCTTCAGGTGGATCAACAACAGCGAAACACTGGCGGGCGTGATGCCCGAGATGCGCGAAGCCTGGCCCAAGGTTTCGGGGCGGTGTTTGGCCAACTTTTGTCGGGCCTCAATGGACAGGGCCGACACCTGCATGTAGTCCAGGTTTTCGGGCAAGCGCAGGTGTTCATAAAAAGCTGCCCGCTCCACTTCGCCCTTTTGGCGATCGATGTAGCCAGAATACTTGGCGGCAATCTCCACCTGTTCGATCACCGGGACACTCAAGTCGCCCAAGGTTTCACGTGAAACATCGGCGCTGGCCATCCGCCCACCATCCAGCGACATCAGGCTGGGGTATGAAACATTGGGTCTTCGCAACAGGTCAAACAGGTTGTGTTCGTGCTCAATGGCTTTGCCCAACACCCGCACCGACTCTTCGGCAGGCAAGTTGCGCGGGTTCACCCAGGTGGACTTCAGGCGTTCTGTTTCACGTGAAACAGCGTCGCGTTTGCGGCTGAATGCATCCCAGCGCGCGTCGTCGACCAAGCCCATCTGCCGCCCCACTTCGGTCAAGCGGGCGTCGGCATTATCTTCACGCAGTTGCAGGCGGAACTCGGCCCGGCTGGTGAACATGCGGTAGGGCTCGGTGACGCCTTGGGTGACCAAGTCATCCACCAGCACCCCCAGATACGCCTGGTCGCGCGTGGGCAACCAAGGCGCTTCGCCCCGGCATTGCAGCGCAGCATTGATGCCCGCGAACAAACCCTGGGCGGCCGCCTCTTCGTAGCCGGTGGTGCCGTTGATCTGCCCCGCAAAAAACAAGCCACGGATTTGCTGCGTTTCGAAACTGTTTTTCAGCGAACGCGGGTCAAAGTAGTCGTATTCGATGGCGTAACCGGGCCGCAAAATGTGGCAGTTCTCCAGCCCCTTCATCGAGCGCACCAGCGCGTACTGGATGTCGAAGGGCAAACTGGTCGAGATGCCGTTGGGGTAATACTCGTGGGTCGTCAAGCCTTCGGGCTCCAGAAAAATCTGGTGGCTGTCCTTGTCGGCAAAGCGGTTGATCTTGTCTTCCACACTCGGGCAATAGCGCGGGCCCACGCCCTCGATCTTGCCGGTGAACATGGGGCTGCGGTCAAAGCCCGAGCGGATGATCTCGTGCGTGCGCTCGTTGGTGTGGGTGATCCAGCACGGCACCTGCTGGGGGTGCATGGCGGCCTTGCCCATGAAGCTGAACACCGGCACCCCGCCCTCGGGGTTCATGCCGCCGGGTACACCGTCACCGGGCTGCTCGGCGCATTTTGAAAAATCAATAGTGCGACCGTCCAGCCGTGGTGGTGTGCCGGTTTTGAGGCGCCCTTGCGGCAGCTTCAGTTCTTTCAAGCGCGCCGACAGGCTGACCGCCGGCGGGTCCCCCGCACGGCCCGCCGAATAGTTCTGCAGACCCACATGGATCTTGCCGTCCAAAAACGTGCCTGCCGTCAGCACCACCGTGCGCGAACGGAAGCGGATGCCCACCTGCGTGACGGCACCCACCACCCGGTCGCCCTCCACCATCAGGTCGTCCACCGCTTGCTGGAACAGCCACAAATTGGGCTGGTTTTCGAGCATGCGGCGGATGGCGGCTTTGTACAAAATGCGGTCGGCCTGGGCGCGGGTGGCGCGCACGGCCGGGCCTTTGGAGCTGTTGAGGATGCGGAACTGGATGCCGCCTTCGTCGGTGGCCAAGGCCATGGCGCCGCCCAGCGCATCGACCTCCTTGACCAAATGGCCCTTGCCAATGCCGCCGATGCTGGGGTTGCAACTCATCTGCCCGAGCGTCTCGATGTTGTGGCTGAGCAAAAGCGTTTTGCAACCCATGCGGGCGGCCGCCAACGCGGCTTCGGTTCCGGCATGGCCACCACCGACCACGATCACGTCGAATTCTTGAGGGTAAAGCATGAGGTTCTGCCCTTTGAAGGCCAAAAATGGGCGCTGCCTGCGCCACGGCGTCGACCTGCTGCGGGGTCGGCTGTAGTTGCTGATTTTACAGGCAGTGCTTCATCTGTGCGGCCCTCACAAAAATGGACAAGACCCTGGGCGTTGCAGCTTGCAAGGCACCCACGAATAACCCAGGGTTATGCGTTAAGTGCATGAAATGACGGCCAAGTGGCCTTGGACAGGCCAAGATCTGCGAACTAGCATTTGCACCACTGACAAGCCGTCAGTTTCAACAAAGGTGACTCATTATGTCGAATACCAACGCAAGCCATGCTGCCAAAAGCACGCATGTTTTGCCCTCTTACTTGAACGCAGAACACCTGGGCCCTTGGGGTATTTACCTGCAACAGGTCGAACGCGTCACGCCCTATCTGGGATCGCTGTCGCGCTGGGTCGAAACCCTCAAACGCCCCAAACGCGCCCTGATCGTAGACGTGCCGATTGAACTGGACAACGGCACCATGGCCCACTTTGAGGGCTACCGCGTGCAACACAACACCAGCCGTGGACCCGGCAAAGGCGGCGTGCGCTTTCACCAGCATGTGACGCTGTCCGAGGTCATGGCACTGTCGGCCTGGATGTCGGTGAAAAACGCGGCCGTCAACCTGCCTTTTGGCGGAGCCAAGGGCGGCATACGCGTGGACCCCAAAATCCTGTCACGCGGCGAACTGGAACGCTTGACCCGGCGCTACACCAGCGAGATCGGCATCATCATCGGCCCCACCAAAGACATCCCCGCGCCGGACGTGAACACCAACGAGCAAATCATGGCCTGGATGATGGACACCTATTCCATGAACGAAGGCGCCACCGCCTCAGGCGTAGTGACCGGTAAACCCATTGCCTTGGGTGGTTCGCTGGGCCGACGCGAAGCCACTGGCCGCGGCGTCTTCACCGTGGGCCAAGAGGCCGCACAGCACATCGGTCTGGACATCACCAAAGCCAAAATTGCCGTGCAGGGCTTTGGCAACGTGGGTGGCATCGCCGCCAAATTGTTTGCCCAAACCGGCGCCACGGTCATCGCAGTGCAAGATCATGGTGGCACGGTTTACAAGGCTTCCGGACTCGATGTGCCCGCCCTGCTGAAACATGTCGGCGAACACGGCAGCGTCAAAGACTTTGCCGCTGCTGAAACCTTGCCGGATGCGCAATTCTGGGGGGTCGATTGCGACATCCTGATTCCTGCCGCGCTGGAAGAGCAAATCACCGCCACCAACGCTGACCAAATCAAGGCCCGCATGGTAATCGAAGGCGCCAACGGTCCCACCACCCCCGAGGCCGACGACATCCTGCACGAGCGCGGCATTTTGGTGGTGCCCGATGTGATCGCCAATGCTGGCGGTGTGACGGTCAGTTACTTTGAATGGGTTCAGGATTTCTCAAGCTTCTTCTGGAGCGAAGAAGAAATCAACGCCCGATTGGTGCGCATCATGCGCGAGGCTTTTGCGGCCATCTGGCAGGTCGCACACGATCACCGGGTCAGCCTGCGCACGGCCACCTTCATCGTGGCGTGTTCACGCATCTTGCAAGCGCGTGAATTGCGGGGTTTATATCCTTGAATACAGACTACGGCAAGCGGTCACAAGGGCAAGGCCTGCAACGGACCCACCCCATCCACTGCACCAGGCTGACACAGGTATCGGGAAACAATTAAAGGTACAGCAGGATCTTCGGGCGTGAACAGCCCACAGTCGGCAATAGCGCGACGAAGGTTCACCGTGTTACCAGCATATTCCAATGCAATGCGTGAAGCAGAAGGGCGATGGGCATCGTTGCCTGATACGCCAACAGTCAGGCCTGTCAGGTATGTGATCCGATTACGGTAACTGGGGTAGAGAATCGTATGTGTTAACTCGCTGCCCGTAAGCGTTTCCTGGTCAATCAGATGGAGCCTGTCGCCCACCACGCCAACCATACCGGAGTACTTGTACAACTCGGCCTGACCTTTGCTCCCCGGTGTTTTCAGGCGCTCTATTCTTTTGTACAGCGTGAACTCTTGCCACTCATAAATATGGATCAGCGACTTGAGCACAGATCCCGGTCTGGATGCGGACAAGTAGTAAACATGAAAATAACCCAGATTTTTGCTCAGCTCTGCACGTTGGCGCTGAACCAACTGCAACAATGGTGGCAACAAGGGCGGCAACTTGACCAAGCCATCGTCCCGCTCTTTTTTCAGCCTCAACAAATTGCGAAACTGGTGCACAGGCATGAGCAACTCATATTCATCCACACCAAACAAATCGCAAAGTTTACGCAAATTGTGTCGCGATGGAAATGACTCCCCAGCCAGGTAGCGCATGAACTGCTGACGGTTAATGCCAACCTTGCGGGAGACCTCAGATACCGAGGGGAAATAACTGCAAGCCAATTTGAGATTGTTCACAAAGTTGGTGGTTGTGAACGCCATGGAATCTGTCACTTTATGTATCTCCAAATGCGACAAGTAGCGACAGATCTTAAGCAACTTGCATCGGGACATCAACAGGGTTTGTCACTAGACTGAATTTCACCTCAACACCCTGAAGGCTCTCACCATGATCCGAACCACATTGGCCTCGATGGCCGCGATCGCCGCCTTGTCCCTACTGACAGTGCCGCAAGCATGGGCGCAAAAACCAGGAGGAACGCTGGTACAAATCACACAGCCAGAACCGCCCAACCTGGCGCCCTACATTTCGACAGCGGGCCCCATCAGCCAAGTCACCGTCAAGGTTTTCGACGGCTTGCTGGAATATGGTTTTGACCTGAAGCCTCGCCCAAGTCTTGCTGAGAGCTGGAGCGAATCTGCCGACGGGAAAACCATCACCTTCAATCTGCGCAAAGATGTCACCTTTCACGACGGCAAGCCATTTACGGCAGCCGATGTGCAATTCACGGTGATGGAGGTTTTGAAGAAAAACCACCCCCGTGGCATGTCCACATTCCGTGAAGTCACTGCGGTCGAAACCCCCAATGCGCACACAGCCGTCTTCAAACTGAATGTCGCTGCACCCTACATCATGAAGGCGCTGGCAAGCTCCGAAAGCCCAATCCTGCCCAAACACATCTATGAGCGTGGAGACATCAAGACTCACGCCAACGCGAACAACCCGATCGGCTCAGGCCCCTTCAAGTTTGTTGAATGGCGTCGTGGTGAATTTGTCCGACTGGACAAAAACACCAACTACTGGCGCAAGGGTTTACCACACCTGGACAGGATCGTTGTCCGCTTCATTGCTGACGCCTCCACACGCACTGCCGCTTTGGAGCGCGGAGAAGCACATGTCGCAGGCCTCGGTGCAGTACCCTACAACGACGTCAAGCGTCTTTCAGCTTTGCCGTCTATTGAGGTGACAACCACCGGTACCGAGATGATTTCGCCCATGGTTGAAATGATCATCAACACCAAACAAGCGCCATTTGACAACCCCAAGGTTCGACAAGCCATCGCCTATGCGATTGACCGCCAATTTGCCATCGACAACGTGTGGTTTGGCTTCGGCAAGCCAGCGATGGGCCCCATCAGCAGCAACTTTGAAAAAGCTGGCTTGTTTGGCAAAGGGATTGATTTCACTGTCAGCGATCGCATCGCCCGTGCGAACAAGTTGCTGGACGAGGCGGGTTTGACACGCAAGGCCAATGGCATTCGGATGGAAATCACCCACGACATCACGCCCTACGGCGAAGAGTGGCAACGATTTGGTGAAGCTGTTCAACAACAACTGGCCCAAGTCGGCATCAAGGCCAATTTACGCTACGAGGATCTGCCCAAATGGCTCAAGCGTGTCTATACAGACTACGACTTCACATTGACATCGAACTTCTTGTTCAATTTGGCTGATCCAGTCCTCGGCGTACACCGTGGCCTGCACTCGGACCGTATTCGTCCCGGTACTGTTTTTGTCAACGGTTCACGCTGGAGCTCACCTGAAACCGACCAATTGATGGACAGAGCCAGCGTGAACACAGACCCCATGATTCGTGGTCGCCAATATGGCGAATTGGTCAAACGCGTCTCTGAAGCCAGCCCTGTGGTCTATGTGCTGGAACTGCGTTATCCCGCCGTGATCAACAAGCAATTCAAACGCGTGATTGATTCGCCGCTGGGTATCTACGGAAACTTTGCAACCGCGCATCGCGAGTAATCTGGAAAAAAGAACGGGGGCCAAGCCCCCTTTCTTTAACCCAACAAAAGGCAAATCGTGAGCCAATTCATCATTCGGCGACTGTTTCAAACCATACCCGTTGTGTTGGTTGTGGTCATTTTGAACTTCTTGTTGCTGCAACTGGCCCCTGGCGACCTAGCAACCGTTCTGGCTGGTGAAGCAGGTGGTGCACCTGCAGAGTACATCGAAGCCATGCGCAAACGTTTTGGCCAAGATCAGCCCGTGTGGACACAATTGTTGACCTACATGGGCAACATCCTTCAATTTGATCTGGGTTACTCGTTTCGCCAAAACGCCCCTGTAGCGACATTGGTTTTTGACAGGTTAGGACCCACCTTGCTGTTGATGGGTACAACCCTGGTGGTCTCTCTCTCGCTGGGTACCCTCTTGGGCTTGTTGGCGGCGATGTGGGTAAAAACATGGAAAGACCATCTGATTTCAGTGAGTGCTGTTCTTGTTTATGCCATGCCATTGTTTTGGCTGGGATTGATGCTGGTGCTGGTTTTCTCCGTAAAACTGAACTGGTTTCCAACGTCAGGCATGGAGAACATCACGGCCTTCCACGAAGGATGGGCCAGGGTTGTCGACATTGCACACCACCTGGTTCTGCCCACCTTGACGCTGTCATTGTTTTATTTGGCCTTGTATGCGCGACTCATGCGGGCCTCAATGCTGGAACAAAGAGGCTTGGACTACGTCACAACTGCTCGCGCCAAAGGTCTAGACGAAAAGCAAATCACTTTCCGCCATGTGGTCCGCAATGCCTTGTTGCCGGTCTTGACAATGGCTGGCGTCCAATTCGGCGCGCTGCTCGGGGGATCCGTGGTGGTCGAAGCGATTTTTGCCTGGCCAGGTCTTGGACAACTGGCTTATCAATCTCTTTTTGCACGCGATTACAACCTGCTGCTGGGCATATTTTTCATGTCAGCCTGTCTCGTGGTGATCATCAACCTGGTTGTGGACCTGCTTTACGTCTGGCTGGATCCGCGCATTCGAATGACATGACACCCCTATGAAGTCCTTCAAGTATCGCTTTTTAAGCAACCCAAGGGTGACGATCGGTTTAACTTGGCTTGTCCTTGTCCTGATCGCAGCGCTCTTTGCGCAATACATCTCCCCTGGCAACCCATTTGAAATCGTTGGGAAACCCTTTTCAGGTTCTGGTCCAGAGCATTGGCTGGGTACTGACAGCCTGGGTCGTGATGTTTTGGCAGGAATGATCCACGGTGCCAGAACCACGCTGATGATTGCCGTTTTTGCAACCCTGGCTGCCGTCGCATTCGGCACGGCTGTGGGGGCGATTGCCGGCTACTTCGGAGGATGGGTCGATGACGTGCTGATGCGGGCCACCGAGATCTTTCAAACCATACCGTCCTTTCTGTTTGCCATTGTGCTAATTGCCATTTTGTCGCCTTCAGCATTCAACCTCGTCGTGGCCATTGCCACAGTGAGTTGGCCCCCCATCGCACGAGTTGTCAGAGGAGAGGTGCTGTCGGTCAAGGCCAGGGAATATGTACAGGCGGCTGTGGTCGCCGGACAAACCGACAGCGCCATCTTGCTGCGACAGGTTCTGCCAAACACCTTGTCGCCACTGATCGTCACAGGGTCTTTGATGGTGGCAACAGCCATTCTGGTGGAGAGTGCACTGTCCTTTTTGGGCTTGGGTGCGCCCAACCAAATGAGTTGGGGATTCATGGTGGGTGCTGCGCGCTCTTTCTTGCGCGATGCATGGTGGTTGGTGACCTTGCCTGGTCTGACCATCATGTTGACCGTCTTGGCCATCAATTTGGTGGGCGAGGGTTTGAATGATGCACTGAACCCCAGATTGGCGGATTTATGAGCTCGACATCCAAATTGACCTCTGTGCTCGATATCCATGGGTTGGAAATTAAATTACCGCCTTGGTCAGACAGGCCAAATGCCGTCAACAAGGTGTCGCTCAACGTCTCATCAGGCGAAATTCTCTGCATCGTTGGTGAGTCAGGGTCCGGCAAATCCATGCTGGGCAAAGCGCTGATGGGTTTGTTGCCCAAACCGCATGTGCATGTATCTAGTGGACAAATTCATTTTGAGGGCCAAAACATCACCGACCTTGATGAAAATGAATGGCGCCAATTGCGTGGACACCGCATCGCCATGATCTTCCAGGAGCCCATGACCGCCTTGAGCCCCTTGATGCGCATTGGTCAACAGATTGAAGAAGTCATGCTGGTGCACACCAACATGACAGCCAACGAGCGTCATGCGCGCACGATGCAATTGCTCAACGATGTGCACTTGCCCGATCCTGATCGGGTTTATGCCAGTTACCCGCACCAGTTATCTGGTGGGCAACGGCAACGTGTGGTCATCGCGATGGCCTTGGCTCTTGAGCCCAAGCTGATCATTGCCGATGAACCCACCACCGCACTCGATGTCACAACCCAAGCGCAAATTCTTCACCTGATCAAAGAACTGCAGAAAAAACACGGAACCGCTGTACTTTTCATCACGCACGATTTTGGTGTCGTGGCTGAAATAGCTGACCGTGTGGCTGTCATGCAAGGAGGTGAGTTGGTAGAAATTGGCAGTGCCCAACAGGTTCTGAATGCACCCACCACCGCTTACAGTCGCCAGTTGATTGACGCAGTGCCCAGCTTGTCACCTCGTGTCGTTCAGAAAAATGCCAATTCAGATTCAACTTTGCTGAATGTGACATCGGTCAGCAAGACCTACACTGGCCAACGCAGCTGGTTTTCACGCGGCACAAAAGGCGTCATGGCCGTGAACAACGTTTCCTTGACCTTGCCCAAACAAGGCAGCCTTGCCATCGTCGGTGAATCAGGCTCCGGGAAATCGACATTGGCGCGCTGCATCATTGGTTTGGAAAAAAACGAGTCCGGGGCTATTGAGCTCGAAAACCAGGTCATCAACGGCTTGACTCGCCGCGCGCTTCGACCGATCCGTCAAAAAATCCAGATGATTTTTCAGGATCCATTTTCTTCCCTCAATCCACGCCAAAAAGTGGGGGACATCATCTCGCTGGGCCCCATGATCCAAGGCGTCTCTCGTGATGAGGCATGGACTCAGGCGCGCGAGTTGCTCCGCAGGGTTGGCCTTCGGGCCGAAGCGGCCGATCGTTATCCGCACGAGTTTTCAGGCGGTCAACGGCAACGCATTGGCATTGCAAGAGCACTCGCGGTAAAGCCAAAACTGATTGTGGCCGACGAACCCGTTTCCGCGCTGGATGTTTCGGTGCAAAAACAAGTGCTTGAATTGCTGGACGAGTTGCGTGAAGAAATGGGGCTGTCGCTGCTGTTCATCACACACGATTTGCGTGTCGCAGCCACAGTTTGCGAAAACATCCTCATCATGAGCAAAGGCCAGGTGGTTGAGCAGGGCACAACGGAGGATGTCTTTGCGCGGCCCTCACACCCTTACACGCAAAGCCTACTTGCCGCCATTCCCGGTCAAGCATGGAGTCGCTCCATGTCAATGAACGCCTGAGGATGGCCGCATGAACGCTGTGCCTTTAGCCGCTCCTGTGCACCACCGCCCACGCCTGACTTTGTTGGCCCTGGGCGGCACAATCGCTGGAAAAGCCTCACAAAGCACCATTTATGCCGGTTACCGTGCCGCTGTTTCTGACGTTTCGGAAATTTTGTCCAGCGTCCCTGAGTTAGCTGGTGTGGCAGATATACAAGCAAACCAAATTCTTCAGGTCGCAAGCCAGGACATGGCCAGTCAACATTTGTTGGCCCTTGGCAAAGAGGTCAATCGCTTGTTGAGCCGCCACGATTGCGACGGCGTGGTGATCACCCAGGGAACAAACACCCTGGAAGAGACGTCTTATTTCCTCAACTTGGTCGTGCGCAGCCACAAACCTGTTGTTGTAACCGGAGCAATGCGGCCTTCAACATCCTTGAGCGCAGACGGTCCCATGAATCTTTTCCGTGCCACCGTCGTCGCCGCTTCGCCGCAGGCCATCGGCCGCGGTGTGATGGTGGTGATGAATGACCAAATTTTGGGCGCTCGGGATGTTCACAAAACGGACACCATGACGGTTGACAGTTTCAAGTCTCCCCTGTTTGGTGTGATGGGCATGGTTGTCGATAACGCGTGCTTTTTTTACCGTTCAGCCATCCGTTGCCACACGCTCGACAGCGAATTTGACATATCCGACACGCAAGAATTGCCCAAGGTGGACATCGTGTACGGATACCAAGACGATCATCGTGCTTTGTTGGACGCCTGTGTCGCCACAGGATCAAAAGGCATTGTTCTGGCCGGTGCAGGAACTGCCGCGATCAGTGCCAGACTTCTCCCTGCCGTCAAGGATGCCATTGCTGCAGGCATTGCGGTGGTCAGGGTGTCCCGATCATCTTTAGGCCTGGTTGGTCACAACGTCGAATTTGATGACGACACCTACGGAACCGCATCAGGTGACACTCTAAATCCCGCCAAAGCCCGCATATTGCTGATGTTGGCGTTGACTCGTTCAATGAACAGATCAAACATTCAGGCATGCTTTGATCGATATTGACCTGCACCCTCGGCTCTACATTAAGGATTCCGCGGGTTCACCCGAAGGCCACAGGTGCAAAACAAGCCGTGCACGGCGATACATGTAAACAACGTGAGAGTCAAAAACATGTTTGCTGATCAACTACAACACTCCAAAATCTCATATGAATCCACCCCTTTCTACTGGATGCTGATTTTTTAACAAGGAGACTCACCATGTTCCCGCAACGCAGAACCCTTCTGGCCCTGGGCCTGTCGCTGGCTGTTGGCGCGCCCGCGCTGGCACAAGAGAAATTCCCGGCCAAGCCGGTCACCATCATCGTGCCTCAGGCGGCCGGTGGGGCCAACGACACGATCGCGCGGGTGATTGCCCAAAGACTCACCGAACAAACCGGGCAGTCTTTCGTGGTGGAAAACCGCACGGGCGCCGGGGGCAATGTGGGCACCGCAGCGGCCGCCCGCACTCGGCCAGATGGCTACACCCTGCTGCTGACCGCCGACAGTGCCATGGTCATCAATCCAGCGCTCTACAAGAGCACCGGCTTTGATCCGGTGAAAGATTTCGAACCGGTGGGCAGCGTGGCCACCGCCGGCTATGTGCTGGTGGCCCATCCGAGTTTTCCCGCCAGGAACACCGCCGAACTGGTCGCATTGGCCAAACAGCAGCCGGGCAAGATCAACATCGGATCGGCGGGCAACGGCACCCTCAACCACCTGATCGGCGAAATGCTGGGCAAAGCCACCGGCATCGACCTCACCCATGTGCCCTACAAGGGAGCCGCCGCCGCCGCCACCGACCTGGTGGCTGGACAAGTGCAGGTTTCGGTGCAGAGCCTGCCCTCCTCGATCGCGTTCATCCGGTCTGGCAGGATGAAGGTGCTCGGCGTGGTCAACCCCAAGCGCTTGCCCGTGCTGCCGGACGCCCCCACCATTGGCGAGACCATCAAGGACTTTGGCGCCACCCCATGGTACGGCGTGTTTGCGCCAACAGGAACCCCACGGGCGATCATCCAGCAGCTCAATGCCGAAATCTCCAAAGCGCTTGACTCGAAGGACGTGCAAGAGCGTCTGGCCGGTGTGGGTTGCGAAGCCTACAAGTCCACACCCGAGCAGTTTGCCCAACTGGTGCGTGACGACTTGCCCCGCTGGGCCAGGATCGTCAGGGAATCCGGCGCCACCATCGACTGAATCCGTTCAGCATGCGCCGGCTGGCGCCGATGCGGTGTGCATTCGCGCGCCGGCGTGTGGCGTGTTCACGCATCTTGCAAGCGCGTGAGTTGCGGGGCTTGTCGCCCTGATCACCGTTTGTTCCCCTGCAAAGGCAAGGCCCCTGAGGCCTTGACCTCGCCCAATGAAAAGCTGGTGTGCAGGTCTTTCACGTTGGGCAAGTTGATCAACACATCGCGTGCAAACTGGCTGAAGGTGTTCAGATCTTTGCTGACCACCTGTAGCTCAAAGGTGCCGGTGCCGCTGATGTAATGGCAAGACACCACCTCGGGAATTTTCTGAATCGCTTCTTCCAACTGGCGCGTGATGTCGCCCCGGTTGCGCTCAGCATCCAGGCGCACAAAGGCCAGCACATCCAGCCCCACCTTTTGCCGGTCAATCTCGGCGCGGTAGCCCTTGATCACACCCGACTCCTCCAGGGCGCGCACCCGCCGCCAACAAGGTGCCGCCGACAAGCCCACGCGCTGTGCCAGTTCGGCATTGGTCAGGCGGCCATTGCTTTGAAGTTCGTTCAATATGGCCCAATCAAATTTATCCATTGTTTCCAAAACACCACCTTTTGAGCAAGATTCTTCCAAATCATAGGGCAAATCCTGTCGCACAAAGCAAGCACTTGTCGGCTGTGCCGCCCTACACTGTGTCATCCATCTCAGTTGCAGAACAGACCATGAACGCCCCCTTGCCCGATTCGATTCGACAAGCTCTTGAAACGGTGACACTGGACGACAAGTACAGCCTCGATGTCGGCCGCGCTTTCATGAGTGGTGTGCAAGCCTTGGTCAAACTGCCGATGCTGCAGCGCCAACGCGACGCGCTGCAAGGCAAAAACACCGCCGGGTTCATCAGCGGTTACCGGGGCTCGCCCTTTGGCAGCTACGACCAGTCGCTGTGGAAAGCCAAAGACCACCTGAAGGCGCAGCACATCCTGTTCCAGCCCGGCGTGAACGAAGAGCTGGCCGCCACCGCCTTGTGGGGCACGCAACAACTGGGTTTTGCACCGCCTGGCACCAACAAGTTCGATGGTGTGTTCGGCATCTGGTACGGCAAAGGCCCCGGCGTGGACCGCTGCTCGGACGTGTTCAAACACGCCAACATGGCCGGCACCACGCCCTGGGGCGGCGTGTTGGCCGTGGCGGGCGATGACCATGTGGCCAAAAGCTCCACCGCCGCGCACCAGAGCGACCACATCTTCAAGGCCTGCGGTCTGCCTGTGTTCTTTCCGGCCAGTGTGCAAGACATCCTCGACCAGGGCCTGCACGCCATTGCGCTGAGCCGTTATGCCGGCATCTGGTCGGGGATGAAGACGATTCAAGAGATCGTCGAGTCCAGTGCCACAGCCCACATCGACCCCGAGCGGGTGCACATCGTCTTGCCCGAATTCGCCATGCCCCCCGGTGGTGTGCACATCCGCTGGCCCGACACCGCGCTCGAACAAGAGGCGCGTTTGTTTGACTACAAGTGGTACGCGGCTCTCGCCTACATCCGCGCCAACAAGCTCAACCACAACGTCATCCAGGGCCAGAATGATAGGTTCGGCTTGATTGCAAGCGGCAAGGCCTTCAACGACACACGCCAGGCACTGCTCGACCTGGGGCTGGACGATGCCACTTGCCAACGCCTGGGCATCCGCTTGCACAAGGTGGGCGTGGTCTGGCCGCTCGAAGCGCAAACCACCCGCGAATTCGCCACCGGCTTGCGCGAGATCTTGGTGGTCGAAGAAAAACGCCAGGTCATCGAATACCAACTCAAAGAAGAGCTGTACAACTGGCGCGACGATGTGCGCCCAAACATTTTGGGCAAGTTCGACGAAGCCGATGGCGATGTGTCTGGCGGCGAGTGGTCCATTCCCAACCCGACCGAACGCACCTTGCTGCGCGCCAACGCCGACCTGACGCCCGCCATCATCGCGCGCGCCATCGCCAAGCGCCTGAAAAAGCTGGGCATCGATGCCGACACCACCGCCCGCATCGACGCGCACTTGGCCATCCTGGATGGCAAAGAGCAGGCCATGAAAGCCCTCACCCTGGGCGCGGCCGCCGAGCGCCAGCCCTGGTTTTGCTCAGGCTGCCCACACAACACCTCCACCAAGGTGCCCGAAGGTTCTCGCGCCATGGCGGGCATTGGCTGCCATTTCATGAGCATCTGGATGGACCGCAGCACCGTGGGCTTCACACAAATGGGCGGCGAAGGTGTGCCTTGGACAGGCCAGCAACCCTTCAGCACCGACCAGCACATCTTTGCCAACATCGGTGACGGCACCTACTTTCACAGCGGCATCCTGGCCGTGCGCCAGAGCGTCGCCTCGGGCGTGAACATCACCTACAAGATTTTGTACAACGACGCCGTGGCCATGACCGGTGGCCAACCCGTCGGTGAACGCGCCGAAGGCCACAGCGTGGTGCAAATCGCCATGAGCATGAAGGCCGAAGGTGCACAGCGCATTGTGGTGGTGACCGACGAACCCGAAAAATACCAAGGCGTCGCTTTGGCCGAAGGTGTGCGCGTGTTCCACCGCGATGAACTCGACCGCATCCAGCGCGAAATGCGCGAGATCAAAGGCACCACCGTCATCATTTACGACCAAACCTGCGCCACCGAAAAACGCCGCCGACGCAAGCGCGGCACCATGGTGGACCCTGCCGTGCGCGTGATGATCAACGAAGAAGTGTGCGAGGGTTGTGGCGACTGTGGCGTGCAATCGAACTGTTTGTCGGTCGAACCGCTGGAAACAGAACTTGGCCGCAAGCGCACCATCAACCAAAGCACCTGCAACAAGGACACCAGCTGCCTCAAGGGCTTTTGCCCGAGCTTTGTGACCGTGGAAGGCGGGACCTTCAAAAAGAAATCGGCCTCTGCCTCCACCACCATCAACCCCGCCAGCTTGGGCGTTTTGCCCGAGCCCATTTTGCCGACCATCTCCGTGCCTTGGGGCACCGTGGTCGCCGGGGTGGGTGGCACCGGCGTCATCACCATCGGCCAGTTGCTGGGCATGGCGGCGCACATGGAAGGCAAAGGCATCGTCACGCAAGACTCGGCGGGCCTGGCTCAAAAAGGCGGCGCGACCTGGAGCCACATCCTGATTGCCAACACGCAAAACGAGATCCGCACCACCCGCGTGAGCATGGCGGCGGCTGATCTCATCATCGGCTGTGACCCGATCGTCAGCGCGTCCAAGGAAACCACCTTGCGCATGCGCGCGGGCCGCACCCGTGTGGCGCTGAACAGCAACAGCACCCCCACCGCGGCCTTTGTGAAAAACGGCAACTGGCAAAACCCGGCCGAACAATGCGTGGCCGAAATCACGGCACAAGTGGGCCTGGACGGTGTGGGCAGCTTCGATGCCGATGCCCTGGCCAAACAGCTCATGGGCGACACGATTTACGTCAACCCGATGATCCTGGGCTACGCCTGGCAAAAGGGTTGGGTGCCTTTGCACCGCGAGTCGCTGGTGCGCGCCATCGAGCTCAACGATGTGCAGGTCCAAAACAACCTGGCCGCCTTTGAGTGGGGACGCCATGCCGCGCACCAACCCGATGCCTTGATGCAACTCATGCGCCCAGCGCAAGTGGTCCACTTCAAAAAGCGCGACAGCCTGGAAGACATCGTGGCCAACCGCATGGCACGGTTGACGGACTACCAAAACGCCACCTATGCGCAGCTTTACCAAAACATTGTGGAACGCGTGCGCAGCACAGAAGCCCCTTTGGGCAAAACCATCCTGAGCGAAACCGTGGCACGCCATTTGTACAAACTCATGGCCTACAAAGACGAGTACGAGGTGGCCCGCTTGCACACCCAAACTGGTTTTTTACAGCGCATCCACGACAGCTTTGAAGGCGACTTCACCGTGAATTACCACTTGGCGCCACCCCTGTGGTCCAAGCGCAATGACAAGGGTGAACTGGTCAAGCGCAAGTTTGGTCCTGCCATGCTGACCGGCTTCAAAATTCTGGCCAAACTCAAAGGCCTGCGTGGCACGGCGCTGGATGTGTTTGGCAAAACCGAAGAACGCTTGACCGAACGCGCCTTGATCCGTGAATACATGCAGCACATCGACCGGGTACTGAGCAAGTTGTCGGACAGCACCCATGCCCACGCCGTGGAAGTGGCCCGTGTGCCCGAAACCATCAAGGGTTTTGGTCACGTCAAAGAGCGCAACATCCGTGCCGCCAGGGCATTGTGGGCTTCATTGGCTGAGCGTTAACAAAAAGAAAGCCACCTGAAAAGGTGGCTTTTTTGTTTTGCACACCACTCTGGCGGCCAGCTCGATCAACGATCAAATTTCAACGGGCATCTGGCAATTCGATCTTGACTTCGAGCACCTCCAGGTTGTCCTGGCGCTCCAGATTGACCTTGATGTCATCCGGATTGATCTTGATGTATTTGCTGATCACGGCCACCAATTCGCGTTGCAAATCGGGCAGGTAATCGGGTTCGGCCACATTGCGGCCACTGCGTTCATGGGCCAAGATGATTTGCAAGCGCTCTTTGGCGACGCTCGCTGTTTTCTTCTTTTCACCCAGGAGGAAGGAAAGAAAAGACATGGCTCACTTGCCTCCAAAAAGACGTTTGAAGAAACCGGGCTTCTCGGCGTCAATGAAACGCATCGGCTTGTCTTCACCCAAAAAGCGGTCAATCACATCTTTGTAGGCTTCAGACACATCGCTGTTGGCCATGTGGATAGCCGGTGTGCCCTGGTTGGATGCCTGCAAAACGTTTTCGCTTTCGGGAATCACACCCAAAAGCTTGATGCGCAAGATGTCCTGGATGTCTTGCAGCGACAGCATCTGACCTTCTTCCACGCGGCTGGGGTTGTAGCGCGTGATGAGCAAATGCTCCTTGATGGGCTCCAGACCCTCAATGGCACGCTTGGTCTTGCTGCCGAGCATGCCCAAAATGCGGTCTGAGTCGCGCACCGAAGACACTTCAGGATTGGTCACCACCAAAGCTTCGTCGGCAAAGTGCATGGCCATCAAGGCACCGGTTTCAATGCCGGCTGGCGAGTCACACACGATGTACTCGAAACCCATGCCACTCAGATCGTTCAAGACTTTTTCAACACCTTCTTGGGTCAAAGCATCCTTGTCCCGGGTTTGGGAAGCGGCCAACACAAACAAGTTATCGCACTGCTTGTCCTTGATCAGTGCCTGGTTCAAATTGGCTTCGCCCTGAATCACATTGATCAGGTCGTACACCACACGGCGCTCACATCCCATGATCAGGTCCAGATTGCGCAAACCCACATCAAAGTCAATGACTGCGGTCTTGAAACCTCTCAAGGCCAGGCCAGAGGCAAAACTGGCACTGGTCGTGGTTTTGCCCACGCCGCCTTTGCCAGAAGTCACAACAATGATTTTTGTCATGGGGATTCTTTCTTGGACACAATAAAAATGATGAATTCAAGGGTTCAATGGTTTGATCAGCAACTTGTCCCCTTCAGGACCCGACTGCAAACTGACCTGGGCTGTTTTGCCCAAAACATCTTGGGACAGCGGATTTTCACTGGTGCGGTAAACACCCGCAATCGAAATGAGCTCAGGCTCCATGACCAAAGCAAAAATTTTGGCTTGGGTGTTGCCTCTTGCACCCGCAATGGCTTTGCCACGCAAAGGGGCATACACATGGATATGCCCATCGGCAATGACTTCAGCCCCTGCATTGACCATGGCCATGACAATCAGGTCACGCCCTTTGGCATACACCTGTTGACCTGAGCGCAAAGGCTTGTCGATCACCATCGCTTCCAAAGCCACGGGCGGTGCTGCTGGCAAAGATGGCTGAGATGCAGCACTGGGCTCCACCTGCACAGCGGGTGCAGACATGTCGGCCAATTGAACAGAACGCCGAATGCGGGCATCTGAGGCATCAACCAAGCCCAGACCCCTGGCTTGTTCCAAAAACGCGCCTTTGGCCCCTTTGATGGCCAAAGGAACCAATCCATGGTCACGCAGGACGCCCATCAAAGTTGCCAAGTCCTGGACTTCGGGATCGCTTTCAAGGTGGCTGACATCGATCAACACAGGATCTTGGTCAAAAAACCCGGGACTTTCGTCCATTTGGCGCTTCAAAGCGGCATTCACCAGCGTCACGTCATGGGTTTTGAGGACCAAAGCCACCAAGGACAGATCTGCGCTTTTGATGTCGTAACAGCTGGAGGAAGGGTCTTCTGAAACGATCGCCATGGTGCTGTTGGGGTTGGAAAGGTGCAAATCTTAACAGTGCACTTGTCGCTTGTTATCTCTCTATAGGTTTATATCTTTAATTAGTCGTAGTAGTAGGGGCAGGAGGTTCTTGTGGACAAGGTCTTTTTCTTGATGATTGACAAGCACTTGTCTGGTTTTTGAAATTGTGTGTGACTCTGCTTTTGTGCTGTCGTGGGTTCATGAACAACTTTTGAAAAATGGACCAAGCTGTGGATAAGTTGCTGGTTATGCCGTTTCTATCCACAGGCTTGTTGTGTGTCCATTATTTGTCAATCAACCACTGGATGACGCCTTTGGCAACAAAGCCCAACATGCCAAAAGCCAAGCCAATGAAAATGACAAAGGTTCCAAATTTTCCAGCTTTAGATTCCCAAGCCAGTTGCAGCACGATGAACAGCATGTACAGCATGAAAGCTGTGACACCGATGGTCAAACCAAACCAGGCAAATTGCTCCTCGGTCAAACCCCACATCACAGGGTCCCTTGGCTGGGTGTGCGTTCGGCCAGATCGCTGGTATCAACCAAATCACGGTAGGCGTGCCAAGACGCATGGCCTAGGATGGGCACGACCAGCACCAGACCCACAAACAGCATCAACACCCCAAAAAGACTAAGGCCCATGATCAGCAGGGCCCACAAAGCCATGGGCAAGGGGTGGGTCAACGCCGTTTTCCAACTGATCAAGACAGCTTGCAAAGTGTTGACTTTGCGGTCCAGCAGCAAAGGCATGGCCACGACACTGGACGCAAAAACAGGAGCCGCCAGCAAGCCTCCCAGAACCAACCACAACTCAAACACATGGTGTTCTTGGCTGAGCACCACATGGTGGATGAAATCCATGGGGGTCTGAACGGGTTCGGGTGTCAACAAGGTGATCAAGGCCGAAGAGGTCATCACCCAGCCTGTACCGGCCAAGCCCAGCAAAACCCCAAAGCGCACCAGACACCAATAACTTGCCGGTTCATTGAAACGCTGGGTTTGCCAGCGTGTCCAGGTTTGGATCAACAAGCCGAAGTTGACAGCCTCCTTGCGCTCAATGGCGCGGCTCATCGCGTACAAACTGGTGGCCAACACCGGCGCCACGACCAAAAATCCCGATACCGCACCGGCCAGCAACCAAAACCGGTCGTGTGCCAGCCAAGTGATCAAGCCACCACCCAATGCCAACACCAAGCCATGCATCAGGCTCAACCAGGGCGAATGGCCCATGTCTTTGAGCCCCATCCACAACCATTCGAAAGGTTTTTTGAAGGTGATGGGCAAAACAGCGGGCAACTTCCATCCACCAGGCGGCCTTTGGGGTGGAAAAGAAGGGGGCTTGGCTTGAGTGTTCATGCCAAGAAGCTTATCGCCCTGCGCTTTTTTAAAATTGACCTGCATCAAATGTGCAAAAGGCTGCCGAAGCAGCCCTTTGCAAGGTTTAATGAATGGATCAATGTCTGCCGTGGTGCCCACCACCATGATGCATGCGGTGAACATCACCACCCATGCGACCCATGGCACGGGCAGATTCTTTGTCAAAGACTTGTTGCTGGGCTGTGCTCAAGCCGGCATAAAAAATTTTGGCGCCTTCGATGCGTTTTTGCATCTGCGCTTGGCGTTCAACCATCATGGCTTGCATGCGGTCCAGACGCTCGGGCGTGCTCAGTTTTTCCATGCTGGCGCGGTCTGGCCGTGGCATGCGTTCAGGTCTTTGCATCGACTGGGCAAATTGGGCCCAAGCGCTTTCTTGAGAAGCTTGCAAGTTCAGTTTGCTTTTGAATTCGGCCAAATGTTTGGCATGGCGCTCGCCCATTTGGGCGTGCATTCTTTCCATGCGTTCGGTGGATGGCCCCTGTATGGAGCCCTCGTTAGACGAATGGGCCATGGCCAAGCCTGAAAGTCCGGCCATCAAAGAGGCCGCCATGAGGGTGGTGCGAATCGATTTCATAAAAACATCCTTGGGTTGATGGGATGTCAAAGTTTGATCCGCCCATGTATCAGGCACATGCATGCTTTGCAGTGATTTGTAAAGAAGCATGAACCCATTCAAGCCGTCACGCGGTACCCTTCGTCGCTGATGGCCTTGGCTAATGCCTGGCGGCTTTGCTCGGAATCGACTTGCACCAGATGGTGTGTGCGGTCGATCACAATTTTGGCCTGGGCATCCAAAGCCAACAGGGCTTTCGTCACGGCTTTTTCGCAGTGACCACAAGTCATGCCCTCAACGGTAAAAATTTGGTTCATGATGTTTCCTTTGCGCCAAGACCTGTCGCGCTTTGCAAAGCATAGTCCATCGCGTCACACCAACCATGACCCAGATCAAAAACGAACCGCAGACCCACGACATCGGCATCGGCGGGATGACCTGCGCTTCGTGTGTGGCCCGGGTCGAAAAAGCCTTGAAAAAAGTACCCGGCGTGCTCAGTGCCACGGTCAACTTGGCGACCGAGTCGGCCCGCATCGAAGTAGCATTGGATGAGGTGACCAATGCACGCCTGCGCCGCGCTGTGCGCGATGCAGGTTATGAGCCCCGCACACCCGAAGCACAGGCCGATGTGGGCCGTGATTCACCGTGGGCGGGGTTCATGCCGGTGGGTGTGGGCCTGTTGTTGACCACGCCTTTGGTTTTGCCGATGTTGGCCGAATTGTGGGGCCAGCACTGGATGCTGCCCGCTTGGTTGCAATTTGCGCTGGCCACCCCTGTGCAATTTGTCTTGGGTGCACGCTTTTACAAGGCGGGTTGGCACGCTTTGAAGGAACTCACGGGCAATATGGATTTGTTGGTGTCCCTGGGCACCACCGCCGGCTGGGTTTTGTCGGTCTGGTTGTGGCTCACGGCGCATGAAGGACACGCGCCGCACCTGTACTTTGAAGGGTCGGCCGTGGTCATCACCTTAGTGATGCTGGGCAAATGGCTGGAGACGCGTGCCAAACGCCAAACCACCGAAGCGATCCGCGCCCTGCATGCCTTGCGCCCCGACAAAGCGCATTGCCTGGGCGAAGACGGCGAAGTCGATGTGCCCGTGGACGAAATTCTGCTGGGTGACCGGATCGTGGTGCGGCCCGGTGAGCGTTTTCCACTGGATGGCGTCTTGGTGGAAGGGCAAACCCAGGTGGACGAATCCATGCTGACCGGAGAACCCTTGCCCGTGGCCAAGGCACCGGGTGCGGCTTTGACCGGCGGCTCCATCAACGGCGAAGGGCGTGTGCTGATGCGCGTGACGGCGGTGGGCCATGAAACTGTGCTCTCGCACATCATCCGCCTGGTCGAAGATGCGCAAGCGGCCAAAGCACCGATTCAGCGGTTGGTGGACAAAGTGGCTGAAGTGTTTGTGCCCGTGGTCTTGCTGATCGCCTTGTTCACCCTGGGGGCCTGGATGGTGGTGGGGGCTGACTTTGAAACCGCCCTCGTCCATGCGGTGGCTGTGCTGGTCATCGCCTGCCCTTGTGCGCTGGGCCTGGCCACGCCTGTGGCCATCATGGCGGGCACGGGTGTGGCGGCCAAGCACGGCATCTTGATCAAGGACGTGCAGGCGCTGGAATTGGCCCACCGCGTGCAAACCGTGGCCTTTGACAAAACCGGCACGCTCACCGTGGGGCAACCGCGCTTGTTGGCCCATGTGCCCGCCCCTGGACACGATGCGGTGTCAGCCTTGGCTTTAGCCGCACGCGTACAGAGCGGCAGTGAACATCCCTTGGCGCGTGCGGTGGTGAACGCAGCTGAACGGCAGGGCCTGGCAGGCCCCGCGGCCCAAGACCTGCAGGCGGTGCCCGGCAAAGGCGTGTTGGCCAAGCTGGATGGTCGGCAGCTGATGCTGGGCAGTTTGCGCTGGTTGCAAGAAGAGGGTCTGGACATCGGCGTTTGGCAGCCAGACATCGAAGCCTTGCAAGCGCAAGGCGCCAGCCTGTCGGCCTTGGCCGAGCGCACCCACAACGGTTTGCACGCCCTGCTGCTGATGGGCTTTGGCGACGAGCCCAAAGTGGGTGCCGCACAAGCCTTGAGCGCTTTGCGCGAACGCGGGCTGAAGTTGGTGATGATCTCGGGTGACAACCAAGCCGCGGCCGAAGCCATGGCGCGCCGCTTGGGGTTGCGCCCCGAAGCGAGTGAGGTGCTGGCCGATGTGCTGCCCGGTGACAAGTCAGCGCAGGTGCAACAACTGCGCACCAACGGCCAAGTGGTGGCCATGGTGGGCGATGGGGTGAACGACGCACCCGCCTTGGCCGCTGCCGATGTGGGCATGGCCATGGGCAACGGCACCGATGTGGCCATGCACGCGGCGGGCATCACCCTGATGCGCGGCGATGTGGCTTTAGTGGGCGCGGCGCTCGACATCTCGGCACGCACCGTGGCCAAGATCCGGCAAAACCTGTTTTGGGCCTTTGCCTACAACGTGGCGGGCATTCCCTTGGCGGCGTTGGGCTACCTCAACCCCATGATGGCGGGCGCGGCCATGGCGCTCAGCTCGGTCAGTGTCATGGCCAACGCCTTGTTGCTGAAGCGTTGGGCGCCCGGTCTTTTTCGAACCAAGACGCGTAAAGCACCGGCAATACCACCAAGGTGAGCAATGTCGCCGTGATCAGGCCGCCAATCACCACAATGGCCAATGGTCGCTGGGTTTCTGCACCGATTTCACGGCTCAGGGCCATGGGCAGCAAACCCAAAGCCGCCAGCATGGCCGTCATCAGCACGGTGCGCAAACGCTGCTGTGCGCCTTGCTTGATGGCATCGATGACGGTGCAGCCCGCATTGCGCAGTTGTTGAAACACCGAAAGCATCACGACCCCATTGAGCACCGCTTGGCCTGACAAGGCAATGAAGCCGATGGCCGCAGACACGGACAGGGGGATTTTGAAAATCCACAGGGCCACAAAGCCACCAATCAGGGCCAATGGGACGTTGATCAGTATCAGCGCGGCGCTTTTGAATGAGCCGAAGGCGTCCACCAACAGGACAAAAATCAGCAGCAATGAAATGGGCACCACCAAGGACAGGCGTTTCATGGCCCGCTCCTGATTTTCAAACTCCCCCGACCAGCTGACGCTGTAATTGGCAGGAATCGTGACGCGCGAATCCACCAGTTTTTTCATGTCGGCCACGACCGACCCCATGTCACGGCCTTTGATGAAGATGCCGATCGCCATGGTGCGCCGACCGGACTCGCGCGCGATGTTCATGGCGCCGCTGGCTTGTTCAATTTTGCTGACAGCGCCCAAATTGACATAACCGCCATCGGGTCTGGGGATGGGGATGAAGGCCAATTCGGCAATGCTGCGGCGCTCTTGCGGCAAACGCACGGCCACATCAAAACGCCTTTCACCGTCCCACAACATGGTTGCGCCCTTGCCTGCCAGCGCAGCTTCAATCACATCCTGGATGTCCCCCACATTCAAGCCGTAACGCGCGGCCTGCTCTCGCTGGATGTTGATCAGCAACTGCGGCAACTCACCTTGCCGGTTGATTTCGGAGCGGCTGACCCCTTTGACTTGTCTGATCTCGCGCTCAATGGCTTCGGTGACATTTTTCAGAACCACCAAATCGTCGCCAGCGACTTTGATCACGATTTGGCCATCAATTTGCGAGATCGATTCCAAAACGTTGTCCCGGATGGGCTGTGAGAACGTGGGTTCCATACCGGGCAAGGCCGAAACGGCTTGCTCCATTTCTTCAATGAGTTGTTCACGCGTCAAGCCTTTTCGCCACGCCTCGGGCGGTTTCAGATCGACAAAAACCTCGGCCATGCTGATGGTTTTGGGATCGGTGCCGTCCTCGGGCTGACCGGCTTTGGAAACGGTGGTGCGAACCTCGGGCACACGGCTGAGCGCCAGACGCACCTGTTTCAAAATTTGGGTGGCCTCCTCATTGGCGACACTAGAAGGCAGGCGGACATTAACCCAAATGGTTCCTTCGTTCAGTTCGGGCAAAAACTCTGAGCCCAGCTTGGAAGCGGCCAGCATGGCCAGTGCAAAACAGGCGATGGCGAGCGCGACAACTTTGCGGCGATGGCCCAAGGCCCAATCGAGCGTTGGAATGTAGATTTGTTTGGCTTTTGTGACCACGCGGTTGTCTTCGTGGGGCACTTTCCTTCGCAACATCCAATAACTGAGCAAAGGCACCAAGGTGAGGGAAAAAACCAGTGCACCCATCAATGCGGCGGTGACCGACAAGGCCATGGGTTGAAAGATGCGGCCTTCATGGCGTTCGAGAGCAAAAATCGGAATGTGTGCAGCGATGATGATCAACATGGAAAAAACGGTCGGTCGCGCCACCTCGTTGGCCGCTTCGGTGATCACGGCCTTTCGTTCTTTGTCGCTCATGCCCTCACCGCGCTCGGCCAGGCGCCGCATGATGTTCTCAATCACAATCACCGCACCATCGACGATGATGCCGAAATCAATCGCGCCCAATGCCAGCAGGTTTGCCGGTATCCCCATGACTTTGAGGCCCATGAAGGTGGACAGCAAAGCCAGCGGAATCACCACCACCACCGCCAAGCTGGCACGCAAATTGGACAGAAAAATATAAAGAACCAGCGATACCAGCAAGGCGCCTTCCACCAGATTTTTGAAAACCGTGGTCAGCGTTTTGTCCATCAACCAAGTGCGGTCGTAAAACGGCACCACCTGAACCCCTTTGGGCAGCCCTCTTTCGTTGAGCTCTCGAAGTTTTTCCTTCACGCCCTTGAGAACAAAGCTCGGGTTCTCGCCTTTGCGCATGACCACAATCCCGGTCACGATGTCGTCATCCAGATCCTGGCCGACCGTCCCCAAGCGAGGCATGGCGCCAATTTTGACCGTCGCCACATCGCGCACCAAGATGGGTGTGGAGTTGCGGGTGGCCACCACCACTTGACCGATTTCTTCGGGTGAGCTCAGCAGGCCAATGCCGCGGATGGCGAACTGCTGCAAACCTTGGCCCACATAACTGCCTCCGGCATTGGAGCTGCTTCGGCCCAGGGCTTCGAGCAGGTTTTGCAAAGTCAATTTGTGGGCGCGCAGTTTTTCCAGGTCAGGCTGTACCTCGTATTGCTTGATGAAGCCGCCCATGGCCACCACATCGGCCACACCGGGCACTTGTCTTAAGCTGCGCTCGACCACCCAGTCTTGTAGGGTGCGCAGCTCCGTTGTGGTTTGACCGTCGCCGCGCAATCGGTACCGCATGATTTCGCCGACCGGTGTGGCATTCGGGGCGATGTTGGCTTCCACCCCTGCAGGCAGATGGATGCCCCCCAACCGTTCGTTGACCTGTTGACGTGCGGTGTTGACATCGGCTTTGTCGTTGTAGGTGACGACCGTGAATGACAGGCCAAACTGGGTATGCGAAAACACCCGAATCGAATGGGGCAGGCCTGCCAGCGCGACTTCAATGGGCAGGGTGACCTGCTTTTCAACCTCTTCGGCTGCACGGCCCGGGTACAGCGCGATCACGGTCACTTGCGTGTCTGTGACATCGGGAAAAGCCTCCACCGACAAATTTTTGAAGGCAATCACACCGGCCAAGACAAAGAGCAAGGTGCCCAGCACGATGAACAACGGTTGGTTCAGTGCATAGTGGATGATCTTTTTCATGGCTTGGCGGCTTGAATGGTGTGCGCGGCTTCTTGGGCAATGCGCAGTTCACGGGCCAGCAGCAAGCCGTTTTGAATCACCACCTGCTCGCCTTCTTTCAGGCCTTCACTCAGCAGCACGGTTTTGGGGCCTTCGTAGGAGAGCTTGACGTCGCGTGGTGAAAACAAGCCCAGGTCACTTTTCACAAAGACGTAGTGTTGGTTGCCACGCAAAAAAACCGCACTGGCGGGCACTTCAACACCGGGGGCGACTTTTCTTTGGTAGTGCACCTTCGCCAGCATTTCGTTTTTGAGCAGGCGCTGTGGATTGGCCACCACGGCTCGGATTTTGATGGTTCGGGTGGTGGGATCGATTTGGTCCGTCACCGCGGCAATGGTGGCCTCAAACCGTCGATCTGGCAGTGTCGGAACGATCAGAACCACCTTGGCGCCCGGCCGCAGATCGGGCACGTCCGCCTCCTGTGCATCGATTTGGGCCCACAAGCTTGTGGGGTCCGAGACCACGAACAAGGGGGCATTGACAGACTCGGGTCGCACCTCTTGACCGGGGTTGAGGTTGCGCTCGACCACCACGCCGCGGATGTCACTGCGCAGGCCCAACTGCAGCGTCACGCCCGAGGTGCTGCCGTACAAGCTGGTGCGTGCTTGTGCGCGGGTCACATCGGCTTGGGCTCTGGCGGCCTCGGCCTCGGCTTGCTCCAGGTCTTTGCGGGCCACGACGCCGGCGTCAAACAGTTCGCGCTGTCTGGCCAAAGCTTTTTGGGCCAGTTGGGCATCGATCCGGGCACGCGAGGTGTCCGCTTGGGCGGCACCAAACTCGGGTGAGGCCAAAAGAGCCAGTTCTTGCCCAGCGTTCACCGATTGCCCGATGTCGGCTTTGATGTGCGTCACGCGGCCAGCAAAAGCCGGGTAAATGCGTTGGGTTTTTTCTTCGTTCCAAACAAAGCGGGCTGGCAATTCGACCGCCATGTCTTGGGCCCGGGTTGCGGGTGTGGTGGTCAGCAGCAGCAACTGGGGATGATCGGCCGGGTAGCGCAGTTCTTGGTTCTGGATGATGGGCGAAGTGCTCGTCACCAACGGTTCGCTGGGTGGCTCTTGGCAAGCGCTGAGCAGGGCCAGCACAGCCAGTGCCATGGGGGTGATCGATGCGTGTCGAAATTTCACGGTCATACACTCGCTTTAGAGTTCTTCAATGGATCGTTCAGGGCGCGACTTGCGCACTTTGGCGCAACAGCCAGGCCCCTTGGGCTTTGGCGTGTTCGCTGCGCACAGCGAGTGCGTCGAGTTGGGTGATCTGCAGGGTTCGGCGCGCGTCCAGCAGGTCGGTCAGGGTCAACCCGCCTTTGTTGTAGGCTGTCTCTGCTTGTGTGGCGACGCGGATGGCCTGTGGCAGGATGCTGTCCTCGTAAATCTTCAGACGCGCTTGGCTGGCCTGCCAAGCCTGAACCAGGGTGGTCAATTCAGCGCGCGCTTTGATCTGGGTTTTTTTCAGCACATCACGGCTTTGGGCTTCTTGTGCCGTGGCCCGGCCTATTTCTCCATCGAACCGGTGTCCTGTTGTCAGCGGCATGGATATGCGAAACGCCAGAAGACGGGTGGTGTTGCCCAATGCGTTGGGAATGTGGTCAAAGGTGCTGCCCAAGGTGGGGTCCGTGATGCGCAAGGCCTGGGCCGATTCCACGGCGGTTTGCGCTGCGGCCAAGCGCGTGCGCGCAGCCATCACGTCGCTGCGCAGTTCCACCAAGGCGTCGATTTGGTCTGCAGTAGGCAGGGGTCCTGTCGCATTGGCGGGCCAGTCGCTTTGGATTTGCCAGCCCGCCGCTGGGACCGTCAGGCCCGTCCAGGTGCTGAGCCATTGGGCGGCTTGTTGGCGTTCGAGTTGGGCGGTTTTCAAATCCGCCTGGGTGCGGGCCGCCTCAATTTGCGTTCGTGCAGTGTCTTGTGCCGACAGGTCCCCGGCTTTCAATCGTCGCTCGGCTGTTTGTGCCAGCTTTTCTGCGCTTTGCGCCAGGTTTTGCAGGGTTTGCAGACGTTGTTGTGCCGCCTGCAGGTCATAAAAAGCAGCGAGCGCGCCGATTTTTTGCAATACCAAAGTTTCATGGCTGTCTGCTTGGGCAGCCAGCACCAGCCGTTCGGCCTGTTCGGTCCGCAGCGCCCGTTTGTTGCCGCGTTCCCAGGTCCAGTCCACGCCCAGGGATTTGTCGAGACGTTTTTGGGTGACCAGCGAACCGCCGCCAACGCCGTTATGCAGGTCGATGGAGGACACGCCCGTTGAGAAAACCGGGGCCGGCATGCGTTTGGCGGACAACACATCCGCCTGGGCCGCATCCAGGTTGCGCAAAGCGACCAGCACATCGGGGTTGCCCTGAACCGCCTCCAGCACCTGGGCCAAGCTCAAGGCAATGGGCGGGTTCGGGGCGGCGGGCGTCGCCATGGTGAAGGCAGGCAGGGTGTCGGCGGCGCAAGCAGGCGTCCACAGCGGCCCCGTGACCAGGCTGGTCAGCCCGGCCATGCCGAGTCCAAGATACAAGTGTCGTATGCTCATCACTCTTTTATCGGTGATGGGGCCTGACCAGCACCTGACCAGCACAGTCAAGGTGTGGAAGCCGGCCTCCAACGCAAAAAGTCAGGACACATGCGCATACTGTTGGTAGAAGACGATCTTGTGTTGCGGGGTGTGATGCAGCGAAGCTTGACCGATGCCGGGCACCGCATCGATGCCGCGGGTGACCTGGCTGCGGCGCAACACTTTTGGCATGTGCAAATTTATGACGCGGTGTTGTTGGACTTGAATTTGCCTTTGTCGGCACGCACCGATGCCGTGATGACCAACAGCCTCAGCCTTTTGCGTGAGCGTCGCGCGCGAGGGGACAAAACGCCGGTGCTGGTGCTCACGGCCCGCAACCGGACAGATGAGCGCATTGCCGGCTTGGATGCTGGGGCCGATGATTATTTGGGCAAGCCCTTCGATCTGGCCGAGGTGGAAGCCCGGTTGCGGGCGCTGGTTCGGCGCAGTCAGGGCACCGATGACCTGACCCAGGTGGGCCAATTGGTGCTAGATCGCAAGGCTTGCCGTGTGTTGATTCATGGGCAAGAGCTTGTTTTGCCCGCACGTGAATTTGCGGTCCTTTCGGAACTGATGACCCCTCCGGGTCGCACGGTCAGCAAAAAAGACCTGTCGAGCAAATTGTCTGGCTTTGACGATGCCTTGGTCGACAACGCCCTCGAGGCCTTTATTTCACGCCTGCGCAAAAAACTGCTCCACTCTGGCGCATTCATTCGCACCTTGCGCGGTTTGGGGTATTTGATGGAAGAAGAGCGTCCGTGAGCGTGCACGTCCGCTCCTTGCGCCAGCGCTTGTTGCAAAGCGTGATATGGCCGCTGGCAGTCACTTGGTTGCTGGGCTCGCTCCTCGCGTTTGGCGTTGCCCGCAACTTCACGCAACAGGCATTTGACCGGGCTTTGCTGGACGACGCCTTTGCATTGGCCAGCCGTGTACGCCATGCAGAAGACGGGGGGCTCACCCTGGGCATGAGCCCCAACGAAATGGACACCTTGTTGTTTGACCAGAAGGAGCGTTTTTATTTCGCGGTGTACCAAGAAGATGGGCGCTTGCTGGTGGGTCATCCGGGCTTACCTTTGCCCGTGGCCGACGTAGACAAGGTTTATTTTTTCACGGAAGTACTGTTTCAGAATCAGAGCTTGCGGGCCGTTGTGCTTTCACGCCAGAACCCGGCGGCTTACAAGGTGGTGGTGGCCCAGACGACGCGAAGCCAGGAGCAATTGTTTGAAAGGCTGTTGGTCTTTTCTTTGGTGCCTCAGCTGATTTTGTTGTTGGGTCTGGCCGGCTGGCTGCGGCGCATGGTTCAGAAAGACTTGCAGCCACTGACGAGCCTGGCCAATGATGTGGCGCGGCGCGATTTTCGTGACCTGACGCCAATCGACGTGCCCCACCGTTCAAGCGAGGTGCAACACCTGAGCGAAGCCATCAATGCTTTGTTGCTGCGCATTGGTCAAAGCGTGCGGGCACAAAAAGAATTTGCGGGCAATGTGGCCCATGAGCTGCGCACACCCTTGGCGGGTTTGCGCGCTTTGGCCGAGTACGGGCTATCGCAGCCCGATCCCCAGGTGTGGCATGAGCAGCTGCGCAACATTGCCAAAAGTCAGGAGCGTGCCAGCCACCTGATAGACCAGCTGTTGGCTTTGGCTTTGGCCGAAGAGGCCCAACATTCGTTTCAAACCCAACGTTTAGCGCTGGATGAGGTGGTGCGTGACTGCCTCATGCGCTATCTGCACCGGGCGGATGCTCTGGGTGTGGATTTGGGTGCGCGCGGGCTGGATGCCCCGGTGTACGTTCAAGCCCACCGCGCATTGCTCGAGGGTGTGCTGGACAACTTGATCGACAACGCATTGCGCTATGGTCTTGCGCCCGATGGTGCCGCGAGAACCGTCACGGTGGAAATTGCCGAGAGATCGCAAGCCGGGCAAGTGGTGCTGTCTGTGCAGGACAATGGCCCCGGTATTTCGGACGCTCAACGAGAACGTGTGCTCACCCGCTGGGCCCAGGGGGCTGAGGGCGAACTTTTGAAAGAGGGCTCGGGTCTGGGGCTGGCCATCGTGGCCGAATATGCCCGCATCCTGGGTGCGCGCTTGTCCTTGTCCACGCCGGATGGCGCTTGCGGACTCAAGGTGAGCCTGCAGTTGGAAGCGCCGCCACGCCTTTGAAAGCGGGGCGGCTGATGGCATCAGCCATCAAACCCCGGGTTTTCACGCTGCAGCTTGCGCAGCAATGAGGGCCAGACAAAAGCGCCGCCCAAGCCTCCGGTTTGCACCCGCATCGCATGGGCCACGCCGTTCAGGATTTGCGGGTCGACCGCGGTCAGATCCTTGGGGCCGGATTGCCCGGCCAGCGCATCGACCTGGATGCGGCAAGTGTTCTCAAAGGTGTACATCGACAAGAAGGCATCGGCAATGGTTTTGCCCACCGTGAGCAAGCCGTGGTTGCGCAGCATCAGGAAGTTGGCCTGCCCCAAATCGGCTTGCAGGCGCAGCTTTTCTTCGTCATGGATGGCCACGCCCTCGTAGCCGTGGTAGGCCAACGAGGCCAGCACAAAAGTGCTTTGCTGGCTGATGGGCAGCACGCCGTGTGCTTGAGCGCTCACGGCCACGCCAGCCCGCGTGTGGGTGTGCAAAACGCAACCCGCGTCGGGCCTGGCTTCGTGCACCGCGCTGTGGATCACAAAGCCCGCCGGGTTCACCGGATACGGAGTGTCGTGCAACTTGTTGCACTGCATGTCCACCTTCACCAGGCTGGATGCGGTGATCTCGTCAAACATCAGGCCGTAGGGGTTGATCAGAAACTGATGCTCGTCACCCGCCACCGAATGCGGCAGTTTGGCGCTGATGTGGGTGAACACCAGGTCGCTCCAGCCGTACAGCGCCACCAGCCGGTAGCACGCCGCCAGGTCCAGGCGAAGCTGCCACTCGTCAGGGTGAACGCTGTCTTTCAAAGAAGGAATCTCAAACGCCATGGCACGGGCTCCAAGTCAAAGATGACAGCTTATGCGATCGGCTGTGGGCCAGATGACCTGCAGGTGACTGCTGGAGCGAAGTGCTCGCTCATGTGGGGCGTGTCATTTCTTCCAAACGCGTGAGGTACAGCCGTGCAAACCGTCCGCCATCGTCGTGTGGACCGCACATGTCCAAGGAGGCTTGCAGTTGCCCGCACACAACCGGGCGTTCGGGCTGACCAAAAATTTTGCAGCGCAACTGTGCATCCAGTTGCACGCACGGCACGCCCGCCGGTTTGCCTTGGGGCATGCCGGGGATGGGCGAGGAGATGGACGGCGCGGTGCAGCAAGCGGCGCAGCCGGGGCGGCAGGTCAAAGTCATCCGGTCAATGGCATTCGGCTCAGCGTGGCCACAAGGCCCACATTTGCAGGGGCTGCTTGAGGCGCCCCGCCAATTCGCCCGCTGCCGGGCCAGAGCCCGCGTAATAGTCGGCCCGCACCGCGCCCACGATGGCGGTGCCGGTGTCTTGGGCCAGCACCAGGCGGTCAAAAGAAGTTTGTGGCCCGGTGGATTTCATCCACACCGGCGTGCCATAGGGGATGCTGCGGCGGTCCACCGCGATCGAACGCTCGGCGGTGAGCGGCACGCCTTGCGCCCCTTTGGGGCCAGGCGGGGTGCTGCCCACGGGCAAGGCCTCTTCGCGGAAAAACACCACGCGCGGGTTTTGCCACAGCAGTTCATTGACCCGTGACGGGTTGCGGTCGATCCAGGCCTTGATGCCGGGCCAGCTCGCGTCGGTGATGAGCTTGCGGTCCAGCAACCAGCGGCCAATGCTGATGTAGGGCTGGTCGTTGGTGGCCGCATAGGCCATGCGCACCCAGCGCTGGCGGCCGTCGGGCTCGGTCACATTCACCAGGCCCGAGCCTTGGATGTGCAACACCATCGCGTCCACCGGATCGGCCAAGTACAGCAGTTCTTTGCCGCGCAAGGCTGCGCGGGCGGCGGGCAAGGTGTCGATCTCTTGGCGGGTGTACCAAGGCTTGCGTTGGCCCAATTGGGCGGGGGGCGCATACAAGGGCACTTTGAAGTGGCCTTGCGCTTGGCGCGAGCCCACCAGTGCGGGTTCGTAATAGCCCGTGAGCAAGCCGGAGGGACGTTGATCATGCGACTCCACGCGGAAGGGCTGCAGGTTGTCGCGCATCCAACGGCGTTGTTGTTCGACCGGGGCGTTGGCCAGTTTGGCGATCTCGGGGCACAGGGCTTTCCAAGTGGGACCGGGTTTTTGGCAACTTTGCAGCCAAGCGGGCCAGGCCTCGTTGATGGCGTCGGTGTTCAGGCCTGGCAGTTCAGACCAAGGCACGGGAATCCAACGGCTTTGTTCGCGGACCATGGGCGCGGGCAAAGGGCGTGCGATTTCCGCAGGGGCGGTTGCTTGAACCGATGGACTTGCAGGTTCAGGGTCATGCAGCACAGGGGCCACCGAGCAAGCGCTCAAGGTGCCTACAATCGCGGCCACAAACAAGCCAGACCATGGCGGTCGGCGGGACAAATAACGGGGAGCTTGCATGGGTCTGATTCTGCTCGAAGCGTTGCTGGCCTTGGTGATTTTGGTGGGTATTGTCTGGTGGACGATGTTTTCCGGCCGCAACAAAGGTGAATTGCCTCCGGGTGAATCGAAGCCCCCAGGCGCTTCTTCAGACGAGTCCAAAAAGTGAGCGCAGGACTTCAGTCGAGCAAGGTGTGTGCACCTTCAAAGCGTTGGGCGTAATAGCGGTGACTCAGGTGATCGACGCGAACGCCAGTGCGAGGGTTGCTGGCATGCACAAAGCGCCCGTCGCCCACATACACCCCCACGTGCGAGTGACGTGTCCCCAAGGTGTTGAAAAAAACCAGATCACCCGGCAGCAAGGCCGATCGTGCGATGGGCCGTGATTTGCGTCCTAGCTCGGCCGAAGTGCCTTTGACGACGATGCCGCCCCCTTCCCGGTAGATGTGCGCCACCAAGCCCGAACAATCAAATCCGGTGGCCGGGCCGCGACCGCCCCATTTGTAGGGCGTGTCCAGCAAGGACAAAGCAAACAAGGCCAAGTCGTTGCGCACCGTGTTGTAAGGCACAGGGGTTCGAGGTGCAGGCTCGGCAGGCCGTGAAACCGGTGTGGTGGAGCAGGCCGAGATCAAACCGACCCAGGCCAGTCCCAAGCCCGTCAGCATGCGCCGTCGGTGGTGCAAGGGGTCTTGGGTCTCGTGAGCCTGCCGGGTGGCGTGGCCTGTTGTCACGTCAGGCTCCGCATCAAATTGGCCAGTTCCACAGCCGATTTGACTTCCATTTTGTCAAACACGCGCGCGCGGTGCACTTCCACCGTGCGCACACTGATGTCCAGTTGGTCCGCAATCAGTTTGTTGGGCAGGCCTTCGACCACCAGTCGCATCACATCCCGCTCTCGATCGGTCAGCTCCATCAGGCGCGCTTGCAAGCGCAGCTGTTCATGGCGGGCGCTCAAACGCTCGTGCGACAAGAGCAGCGCTTGTTCCACACGGTCGACCAGCGCGTTGTCAGAGAACGGTTTTTCACAGAAGTCAAAGGCCCCCCGTTTGACGCTGTCCACAGCGGTGGGCACATCGGCATGACCGGTCAGGAAAATCACAGGCCATGCGTGGGCGATGCCGTTGTTCAGCAGTTGTTCAAACAGCGCCAAACCACTCATGGAGGGCATGCGCACGTCCAGCAAAATGCAGGCGGCTTGCCGGGGCCAGTTGTGTTCAGACCGGGAACCCTTGTCGGTGTCCTGAAAATTCGTTTCCAACATGTTCAGGAAAGACTCGGCACTTTCAAATGACTCGCTGAGCAAACGCCGGGTGCGCAACAGCCAGGCCATGCCCTCGCGAACGCTCGCGTCGTCATCCACAATGAAAACGGTGGGCGTGTCGGTGAAATTCATGCGCGGATCTTATCCAAAACAGGGGGCGTCTTGACCGGCAAGGTAAAGCGGAACACGGTGCCTTTGGGCATGAATGCTTCAAACTCCAGGTGGCCGCCGTGTTGTTCCACCACGGTTCGGCACAGGCTCAAGCCCAGGCCCATGCCTTCGCTCTTGGTGGTGAAAAAAGGCGTGAACAATTGCTGTGCCACCGATTCACTGATGCCCTCCCCGACATCGGTCACAGAGAATTCGACCCAGGCTTGATCGGCATTGGACGCCGCGCGGCGGGCTTTGAGCAGCAGCCTTCGATCGTTGCATCCGGGCTTGTCCATGGCCTGCATGCCGTTGCGTGCCAGGTTCAGCAAAACCTGCTCGACCATGGTGCGGTCACACATCACCTCCGGCAGGTGGGGGTCGATCTGGGTCTGAACAATCACTTGTAATTTGCGCGCTTGCAGTTGGACCAGAGGGGCCACGGCATCGAACAGGGCATGGGGCGGCAGGGGCTCGCGCGCCTGATCGCGTCGGCGCACGAAGTCGTGCACGCTGTTGATGACGCGCCCGGCGCGTTCGGCTTGCTCGGCAATCCGACGCAGCGCCATGTGCACATCATTCATGGTTTGGGGTTCGGCCTGCGGGTCATTGAGCAGGTTGAGCGAGCCATTGGCATAGCTCGAAATGGCGGCCAGCGGTTGGTTCAGTTCGTGGCTCAGTAACGAGGCCATTTCACCCACCGTGGTCAGGCGAGCCGTCGCTTGCAGGCGCTCTTGGCTTGCCCTGGAGACCTCTTCGATGCGGCGCTGCTCGCTGATGTCAATCACGGCGCCCATCCAGCCGGTTTGTTCGCCTTGCACGCTGATCAGGGGCGCTTCGATGATGAGCACCGGAAAACGCGTGCCGTCCTGCCGCATGAACACCGACTCAAAGCCCTCGCGGGGCGGGACATTGCCTGCCAGCCGAATCGCTTGGCGTTGCCTGTACTCGTCCACCATCTCGGGTGGCCAATAGGGCATGGGTGCATTTTTTCCAGTCAGCATGTCGGGCTCAAAGCCGACCATTTGGCAAAAAGCAGGGTTCACATAGGTGATGCGCCCTTCCAGATCGCGCGCCCGAAGTCCGGTGACCAGCGAGTCCTCCATGGCTTTGCGAAAAGCCAAGGCTTCGGCCAGGTCGCGTTCAGCCTTTAAGCGGCGGCGAGAGTCCTTGGCCAACAAAATCATCACCGTGATCAGGGCCATCGACATGCCTGTGACCAAGGCGGTCAAGACATTGGGAAAAAGATGGGCTTCGCCGCGACGACCATCCATGCGAAACACCAGCGTGTTGCCAGGCAGGTTTACGAGTTGTTGAGAGGTGAAGACCCGAAGGCCTCGACTTTGGCTGCCGGCAATGGCCAGACGTGTTCCATCGGGTTCTGTGAAAGAAATCTCGTTGCGCCGACCAAAGCTGTTGCCCAAGAGCTCATTGAGCAACTCTTGCAGACCATAGGTCACGATGGTGAAGCCGATCAGCACCCCGTCTTCTGTTTGGGGCAGACACATTTCCATGACCTCAAAACCCACGCCATCGCTTTGTGGCAAAAAGTAAGAGCTGGAATAACTCGGACCGTTGATGCGGCGGGCTTTGGAACAGGCTTGTACGGTTTCGTTGAGTGAATCGATGCGCGGGGTGCGTTCAAAAATGGGTTTGCGCAAGGGCGTGTCGACCTGGTTTTTGAGTTTCATTCCCAGGTCGCGCGACTCGATGCGTAGCCATTCGCGGTGTTCACGCAAAAGGGCTTGCGCCTCGTTGCTCCAGAAAGCTTCCGCCGGCGTGTTCGATTGCAAGCCTTGCAGGCTTTGCGATTGGCGTGCCAATTGACGCCGCAAATCACCCACGGCCTCAGCCGTGTCACTTTCCAATTCGGCTTGCAATTGACTCGTTTCGTAACGACCCGCCAACCAAACCAAGGTGGTCAACACCGCCATCACCAAAGCGATCAGGGCAATCCACAAAGCGCCCTTGCCACGCCCTGAGGACAAAGCTTCCTTGAATGTGCTCCACCCGGCGGTGGTGCGCAGTTCAAGTGCATGCAGCCAGTGCGTCAATGCGGTGGGTGTCATGGGCGTTTGTCGATGCGCGTGACGCGGGGATTGGCCCAGCTGCCATCGATCAAGAACTCTTGGCTTGAAGCGCGGGCCAGAGGGTTTTTCAAAAGCCATTGCGCGACAAATGCCGTCAGCCCCACCGCCGGGTTGAGGGCCATGCCCGCCAACAAGGACGTGGTGCCCGTGTCCACAAGGGGCAAGATGTGAACCTTCAGGTTTTGGGTTTCTTGGGCAAGACTGGCTTCTCCGTCCAACAAGACCAGTGCGTTGACTCCTTTGATTTGCAGATTGCGTGTTTGGGCCGTGCCCTTGTGGATCGTGACATCGCCGCGCACCGAGTCAAAGGCGAAGCCTTCGGCAAAGACATCCCTGAAATCGAGCAACAAGCGCCGGGGCAGCGCTTGCAGGCTCAAGACACCCAGCAATTTGGCTGCGCCAGCATCGGCCTTGAGGAATTGGCCCCGGCCCATGCGGACCTCCATCTGCCCATTCATGCTGGGGTAATCCAGGGCCAAAGGCGAGCCTTGCCAATGGATGGCGCCAGACAGTTGTCCCACTCCACCACGCAGGGCATCGGGTGTGCCCAGCCGATTCAGCAAGGCGCCTGCATCCTGAATGTCCAAAACAAAGTTCATTTCGGTTTTGCGCAGCGGCCCGCCATCTCTGGCGGTCAACCACCGGCCTGTGCTCTTCATTTGTGCTTCGGGCAAAAAGATGTTGAACTTGTTCAGTTGCCATTCAGGGGCAGCAGCGGATCGGGCTTTGGAGGCCTCCTGGTTGATGGCTTCAATTTCGACGCGGCCCATTTGAATGCCGCGCAACTCCAATGCGTCGACCACGATGTCCAGGGCGGGCAGCTGTGTCGGTGGAGCTTCCAGCAAGGCCTCGACTTGGGCCAGCTCTGCGGGTGGCAAGCTCAGCCGACTCAAACGGGCAAAAAGCTGGCCCGGTTGACCGGTGAAAGACTGCTGGAATGTGACATATCCGGCCATTTCTTTGGCTTCAATCGTGCTGCGCCATTGGGCGCCGTCGCGGGTTCCCCCGGCGTTCACCTGGTGCAAACTGCGGTCATTGACGGTCAAGGTCTGGGTCTTCAGCCCCATGCGTGTGGGCAAATAGCTTTGCCAGACGGGGGCTGTGCCCATGCCGGGGGCGGCGCGTGCAGCTTGACCGGCAGGCGCTGTTTGGGGCTCGGGCAACAGGGCCAGCCACTCGTCGACATCCAGGCGATCCATGACCACTTGTGCGGTGACCCCCGACTCGGGCAAGGTGGGCATTTGGTTGGAGGGTATGCCGACGCCCCAAACCCCACGCAAAACTTCGGGCACTTTGCCTGACAAACTGCGCACGTATTCAACGCGCACGCTGTCTGCGAGCTGGACTTGAATATGGTCTTGTGGGCCGCTGGGGACCGAGCGCGTGCGTATCCGCACGTTCAGGGGGCTGGCACTCTTGGCGGTTTTGCCCAAAGGGGCAGGCATGTTCACGGCCATGCCTTCGAGCCTGCTTTGCACAAGCAGATCCGGCTGGCCTTCTCGCCAGGCCAGGCTGGCGTTGTAGGCGGTGCTGCCTTGCGCATGTTGTGCCAACCAGTCCAGTGGGTAGAACTCCTTGGCCGTTCGCAGGCCTTCCGCACCCACGCGCCCACGCGCTTGAAATTCGATGGTGGGCGCAGATGCGGCATTGGAGGGGCGCATGCCCCCATCGATGGCCACCGGCCCGCCCCACAGTTGGGCCTGTATTTGTTGCAAGCCAAAGCCCGATTCATGAAATTGCAGTTGCCCTTGGATTTTTTCCAACCAGGGTGTGTCGGGCAGCAGGCGCAAATCGGTGTTGTTGAACACCACATGCCCTTGCACTTTGGATTGAGCCAGGTTGAGCAAAGGCAAGCGCAAGTCAAACTGTGTTTGCAGCTCGCCACGCACTTGCGCTTCTTGCAGCGCGTTGGACAACAGGGGGTTCAGGGCCGATTGTTGGATCAGCTTCAAGACTTCAGGGGCGCTGCTTTTGCTTTCTGCGCGCACCTGCAGCAGGGCTTGTCGGCTCATGTCGGCGATTTCCACCAGGGGTGCTGTCAGCACCACAGCGTTGGCGGCTTCCCCGGTGCGGGCGCTGGCGTCCTTGAGCCGCATGCCCAAGCGGTCAAAAATCAGTTGACCCTGCAGGCCGTGCAAGCGCGGCCAGCTGGGGCGACCGGCCGGCAAGATGGACGCTGGCACCATGTCAAAGAGGATGTCTTTGACGCGCCCCGAAAAACGAAACTCACCATCTTGGGGGTTGGCAAAAGGCAATTTCGCCAAATCGCCCTTGATTTTGACGCTCACATTGTTGTAGCTGCCTTGGACCAGGGCGTCGCGCAAGTAGTCCCGAACCGAAGCAGGCAGGCTGAGGGGCAAATACCGGTAGGCTGCGGACGCGTTGGCCTTTTCAAGTGTCCCGTCCAGCGTCAAAACGCCGGGCCCCTCGGGCAAGCTTTGCCATTGGCCGCGCCATTCGCCACTCAGGTCGGCATTGGCCATTTTGAGATCCCATTTCGGCACCCGCCAGCCCTCGCCCTGGGCCTTGCTGCGCCGCTCCCAACGCGCATTGGCTTGCAGGTTTTGGAGGGGGACCTCTGCGGGCAACAACACCCCTGGCAGCCACAGTGCGCTGTTTTGGCCCATGCGCACCCCGATCTGACCGCCGTCGTGTCGCCACTCCACATTCATATCGGCGCCCCGCAAGCCTGGCCAATGGGCGCCCATCTGGCCAGGGGGTGTGGCCGGGTGTGTCGCGTCGGGTTGCCAACGCAGCCCTTGAATGCTGGCTTTGGCCTCATAGGTGTCGGGCTGAGGCCATTCGCCTTGCCAGCGCAGGTGCAAGTGGCTCACCTGCCCGGCGATGTCACGCGCCTGCAAGGCGGGATGAATGGCTGCGGCGTGCGGCAAACGCAAGGCCAGCTCGCGCAAAGCGTGCAAATCGAGTTGGTCGGCTTGTAAAACGCCCCGGGCGGGCCGTGAATCCGCTGCCCGCGTGTAGTCCAGTGACACGTTGCCGCCGGGCCAGCGCAGCCCTTCGTTGTTGACGAAAGACAGGCCCTGTGTGCTGGCCATAAACCCGTCTTCATGGACCTGAACGCCCACCCGTCCCGACAGGCGTTCAAACGCCAGTGGCAAGCCTTGTTCATTCAGGCGTGCCCGCAAGCCGACCAGGCTCAGGTCGGCCACCCCGCCGCGCCATTGACCTTGGTCCACATCGGCCCAAAGTCGAAGTACGCCTTCACCCTGAACGGGCCCCCACTCGCGCGCCCATTGTGCGGGTGCGGCGGCACGCAATTGGGCCAGATCGGCCTGTGGGAAATAGGCATAGGCTTGACCCGACCAGTCCGCATGACGTCCAGCGCGGATGGATAAAAGTTTGCGCTTGAATTGCCCCATCAGGACAAAGCGTTCGCCCCAGCCAAGCGGTGGCGTGGCGTCCAGGCGCAGACTGTGCGTTCGCGCCGAATTGCGGATCACCAAGTCCACATCCTGCAGTTGCAGCGCTTGCGAGGGCTCGTTTTGCGGATCGGCCAAGGGGGCGGCATGCCACCGCAGCACCCCGCCACGGACGATGATTTCCCTTTGGGAAAACAGCCAATCGGCGGCCACGGAGTTGCCTTGCAGTGCAGTTCCCCAATCCATGCCAGCCACCTGCCAATGGCCTTCGCTGGTTTGCCGGACCGCCAATTCGGGTGCGTCCAGGACCAGTTGGTCCAGTTTCAAACCCATGGCTGAACGCAGGCTCAAGGCGATGAGCACCTTGGGCAAACGCAATCCCGAGCGCCCTTGATCGTCGAGCAACTCCAAGTCGCGCAGTTCAAAAGAAGGGACCCAGCCGGTGCTTTGAGCAGACAAACTGCCAATGCGCATGGGTACACCCAGAGATTGCCGGGCAAGGCGTTCGAGCCCGGGGCGAAATTCATCGATTCGCGGCACAATCCAAAAATGCAAGCTTGCCCAGGCCAAAGCCAGCACCAGACCGGCGATCAGCAACACCCATAAAAACAGCCGAACCAGCCCGGCCAGCCAGCGCTGTGGGCGAGATTCGCGCGAGGGTAAAACGGGTGGATGCGGCACAAACGTACAAATGAGAAAGTCAGCAGGAATTATGACCCGCAGTCCAACGACGCAAAGCAATGCCCCGTTAGAGCCCTCGCGAGTGATGGATGCCCCACAAGCAGGCCGTATCGATGTGCACCTTTACGCCCGTTTTGTTCAGCGTCTGCACCGCCGTTATGGTGACTTTTTGCCTTTCTTGGCCCCCGGTGTACCGAGCCGCGAAACCCTGCAATCGGCATTTCAGGCCTTGACGGCGGCCCATTTGGACACCAGTGCAGCACTGCGGGTCTTGCGTCAACTCACCCTGGAGCGACTGGCCCAGCTCGATTGCGCGGGGCGCCTGACCCTGGACCAAGTGACCCGGAGCATGACTTGGTTGGCCGAAGTCACCCTCGACATCGCCTGGCAGCAGGTCTCGGCCGATCTGGATGCGCTGCATGGTGGGCCCACCAAAGCCAATGGCCAACGGGCCGAAATGTGGATCGTGGGCATGGGCAAACTGGGTGCGCGCGAGCTGAATGTGTCGAGCGACATCGACCTGATTTATGTGTACGACGAAGACGGCGAGACGCTGGGCAACAGCGAAGGCCGCAACAAAGTGTCGTGTCAGGAATACTTCACCCGCGCCGTCAAGCGCATGTACGCCTTGATTGGTGACACCACGGAGCACGGCTTTGTGTTCCGGGTCGACTTGGCCCTGCGACCGAACGGCAACTCTGGGCCCAGTGTGGTCTCGCTTGATGCCTTGGAAGAGTATTTGCTCGTGCAGGGCCGTGAATGGGAGCGTTTTGCCTGGATGAAAAGCCGGGTGGTTGCCCCCCGCAGCGCGGTGCTCAATGGATCGGCCCAGGCACTGCGCGGCGTGGTGCTGCCTTTTGTCTTTCGCCGTTATTTGGATTACAACGTGTTCGAGTCCTTGCGCACGCTGCACCAGCAAATCCGCGACCATGCGGCCAAACGCAGCGCCGGCCACCCTGAGCGCGCCAACGACGTCAAGCTGTCGCGCGGGGGCATCCGCGAAATCGAATTCACCGTGCAGCTTTTGCAGGTGGTGCGGGGCGGGCAGTTTCCTGAATTGCGCACCCGTCCCACGATGGACGCGTTGCAGCGCGTGGCCAAAGCCGGTCTCATGCCGCAGGCCACAGCCGACGCGCTGGGGGCCGCTTATGTGTTTTTGCGCCAGGTGGAGCACCGCATCCAGTACCTGGATGATCAGCAAACCCACGTGTTGCCGACCCGTGATGACGACCTGGCCTGGATGGCCCAGACGCTGGGTTTTGCGGGTACCTGTGATTTTTTGAGCGCCTTGGACGCGCACCGCGAAGTGGTGGCGCAAGAGTTCGACACCTTGCTTGGCAGTGACCGCGATTGCAAAACCTGCAACAGCAAGAATGGAAAAAACGGCAATGGCCGCGAACACGCCGAGCTGGAATCCGTCCTCGGTGAATTCGAGGGGCCGGTGCGTGAACGTTTGGCGCAGTGGGGCGACAGCCCTCGTGTGTTGGCCTTGCGCGAAGACGCGCGCGGGCGGCTCACACGGTTGTTGCAGCGCACCGCGCAGTGGCTGACCGAGGGCCGCATCACTGAAGTGGCGGTGCTGCGCATGGCCGATTGGATCGAGCCTTTGCTGCGCCGAGAAAGTTATCTGGCCTTGATGCTGGAGCGCCCATCGGTCTACGAACGCCTGTTGCGCCTGTTGGGTGCGGCCAAATGGCCGGCGCGCTACTTGTTGCAACACCCAGGCGTGATCGATGAGCTGGCCGGGGGCAATTTGTTTCAGACCCGCTTTGATGCGGCTGAATTTGAAGCCGAGTTGCAGGCCCGGCGCCTGGCCCTGCAACGCACAGGTGAAGACGATGAAGAAAGCCTGATGAACCTGCTGCGCCGTGCGCACCATGCGGAGCAGTTTCGCACGCTGGCGCGCGATGTGGAGGGCGTGCTCACAGTAGAGCAAGTGGCCGATGACTTGAGTGCACTGGCCGACGCCGTGTTGCGTGTGACGTCGCGCTGGTGTTGGAGCCGCCTGAAAAACCGCCACCGTGAAGAACCGGCCATGGCCATCATTGGCTACGGCAAGCTGGGCGGCAAGGAGCTGGGCTATGGCAGCGACCTGGACATTGTGTTCGTGTACGACGACGAAGACGAGCACGCCCAGGAAATTTACGCCGCGTATGTCCGCAAAATCATCAACTGGATGACGGTGAAAACCGCCGACGGAGATTTGTACGAGATCGACACTGCGTTGCGCCCCAACGGCAACTCGGGCCTGCTTGTCACGCGTTTTGAGGCCTATGCCGACTACCAGCAACAACGCGGCAGCAACACCGCCTGGACCTGGGAACACCAGGCCATGACGCGCGCCCGCTTTGTCATGGGATGGCCCAGCTTGGCAGCGCGCTTTGACGCCGTGCGCCACGCCGTCATCAGCGCCCCGCGTGACGCGGTCAGCCTGAAGGCCGAGATCGTGGGCATGCGCGAGCGGGTGCGCCAGGCCCACCCGGTCAAGCCGGACCGTTTTGACGTGAAACACAGCCCCGGTGGCATGGTGGACGCCGAGTTTGCGGTGCAATACCTGGTGCTGTTGCACACGGCGGCCCACCCGGAGTTGGCGGACAACGTGGGCAATATCGCCCTGCTGCAGCGGGCTGAAAAAGCGGGCTTGCTGCCCGCGGGCATGGGTGAGTCTTCAGCCAACGCTTATCGGGAGATGCGCCGGATTCAGCACCATGCCCGTCTGAACGAAGAGCCAACCGACGTCCCCACCTGTCAATGTGTGGAGGAGCGCAATGCGCTGGTGATGCTCTGGCAACGGGTGATGGGCTGATTGTGTGGCGATCGCCAGCAGCCAGTCCTCTTGAACACCCGAGCTTTAATTGGGGGAAATAAACTTTTATAACTAAAAAGTTCTATTGATGACAAAATCCTGTTGTTCTGAGTTGTAGGTAACTCCAGGAGTTTGTCATGAATAATTCATCACGGCCGCAGATTCAAATGTGCCATTGGCTTATTGGGGCTTGGCTTTTTCCCGCGGTCAGTGTCATGGCCCAAATCCCATCTGTGCCACAGACGAATTACCCGACGGTTCACATCCAAGATTCAGCTGTGGAGTATCGCCAGTTTGAAAAGGTGGAAATCACCGGCTCCTCCATTGTTCGGAAAGAACAGACCCAGGCCTTGCCCGTTCAGGTGATCAGTCGTCAAGATATTCAACGCAGAGGAGCGGTGAGTCTGACCGAAGTGGTGCAGGGGTTGATGGCCGTATTCAATGGACTTGATTTCCCACAGGTGGGCTTGAATCAGGGTGCGATGACAACGGCGGCATTGCACGGCATGCCCAATGGCACATTGGTCTTGCTGAATGGCAAACGCTTGGCACCTTATGGCATTCAAACCATTTCAGGCAAAGAACGCAGCAGTGTGGATTTGGGTCTGATTCCCTTGTCTTCGGTGGAGCGCATTGAAGTATTGAGCGATGGCGCGTCTACTTTGTATGGCACCGACGCCATCGCAGGTGTCATCAACATCATCACGCGCAGCGAATTCAAGGGCGTGGAGCTGAGTGTGAACCACAGCAGACCTGCAGCGGGCGCCGGTCAGGGAGCGATATTGAGCCTCAATTGGGGGCATGGTCAATTGGCCAGAGATGGCTTTAATCTGCGCGTGGCAGCTGAGTTTGATCAATACGATGCCTTGCGAACTGTCGACCGCCCGCGCGCGTCACAAGGTCGGCTTGGCTTTACACACGAAGGAAAGTCTTTTGAGGCGGAAAGTCCCAAGCTGGCCGCCTTCTCAGCGCCTGCCTGGTTGTACTCTCCGCGGACATCGCAGCAAGCTTATTCGGGCCTGTTCGTAGACGGGGCATGCACCGCAGGCACTTGGAGCTACCGTGGATTTCCGGGTACTTGCCGGCAAAACCTATTGCCAACCTACGATATCTACCCCGAAAGGAGTGGTCAAAGGATTCATGTGCTTGGGGAAAAGAGCTTGAATCCGACGACCACCTTCTACACCGAGTTGCTGTATGGCAAACAAACTGAAGAGTTGGCCATCAACGATTGGCGCCCCTTGTCCGGACGCATTGTCAATACACCGGGATCTGTAGGCTATGCCGAGATGGTGGCCAATGGCATGAATCCGGGCTTTGGCTTTTATTTCTGGCAGCCAAATTTGAGGGCGCTCAGACAAAACTTTGACAAATCACAAATGCGTGCCGTTGCCGGACTTCGCGGGGAGTGGGGCCCATGGGATTACCACGCGAACATTTACCAAAGCACATCTAGGGTCGTTCAGAACCAAGAAATGGGCAATTACAACGATCTTGGCATCACCAATACCGGACCTTCGTCTCCACTCTTGGATGCGCGCCTGTTAAGGCCGCTGGATGAGCAGAATACGCTGACCGCGCAATTGTTGAATGCCCGATATTGGGATCAGCAGGCCAGTGGTCAAACGTCATTTACCGCCACTGAGTTTCGAGCATCGCGCCCACTTTTTGAAATACAGGGCAAGGATGTTATGTTGGGCTGGGGCATCGAGGCGCGCCATGAACGGGCTGAATCGGTTGTGAACGCGACCGCTGCACAACCTGGTTTCCAAGGGAAACGTCGAAACACGGCCGCTTATGCTGAGTTGCAGATTCCAGTTAGGCCTGATTGGGATGTGATTGCTGCATTGCGCAGTGATCACTACAACGATGTGGGTTCAACCCACAATGCCAAACTGGCCACACGATGGGCCATGAACTCCAGTTTGGCATTCCGAGGTTCAGTTGGAACGGGGTTCAGAGCGCCATCAATCGGACAAATGCATGTGGCCAACGCACCATTCAGACACTCAACATTCACTTTGGCTGAATGTACAACCGCCATGTTGGCCAGAACCAGCCAATTGGTGCCAAGCACGGGTTTTCCGGTGGTCTGTCCAGCCAATGGTCCAGCACGAATTTTTACCAACGGCAACGGGGGTTTGCGTCCGGAAAAATCCACGCAAGCCTCACTGGGCTTGGCATTCATGCCTTTTCGCAACCTCAGCATGTCGGCCGACTACTGGCGAGTTGACATGCGAGACACATTGCAATTTGAAAGTTTGAGCGCTGCATTGGCCGATCCGGATCGCTTTGCATCGGCCTACATGGTTGACCCCAGTGTGGTCACGCGTAACTTTGGCACGGAGAGTTTTCACTACCTCGGTTTCTTGCTCAAGATGCAAAACCTCGGTGCGTCTGTCAAAGAGGGGGTAGACATTGACGTGCGTTATCGAATGCCCACCGATTGGGGTCGTTTAATGATCGGGGCCCAAGCGACCCACATGCTGACGTCCAAAGAAAAAATCAGCCCTAACGCTCAATGGTCCTCCGACTTGGCCGCTTACTCTGCGATCACTGACCTGGTGACGCCCAGAATGCGGGGACGTCTGATGTTCAATTTGGAAAAGCTCAACATGAATTGGCAACTGAATGCCAATTTCAACAGCGCATACCGCGACCGAAACATCAGTGCTTTCAACCTGGAGACTTCCCGTACCGAGACGATCGCGGGTCGAAAAGTGGGCAGTTACCTCACTTGGGATTTGTTCGGTATTTATCAGTTGACGCCATCGACCAGGGTACGAATTGGCATTGCCAACTTGACAGATCGTCAACCGCCCTTGTCGTTTTACTCACCCACCACAGCTGTTTGGGGTGTCAATAGCCAAAACAGCAGCTTGTTGGGCCGAACTGTTCAGGTGGGGATGACTTACCGTTTCTGATCACCTTTGCAGGACAGATGGATGGCCCCATTACGCCCAGGAAACCCCCACCCGCTAAACTCAATGAAAGTCAAAAATGGCATTCAAAAATGAGATGTTTCATGCGAAGAAGCGGTTCTTGGGTCTTGTCGGTGGTTTGCCTATGTCTTGCAATGGTGGGGGGCGCGCGAGCGGCTGAAGGCCCATCGGTACCATCAGCCGGGAAACCATCTCTGACCGTTGTGGTCGCCACCCCACAAACAGCCATGCTGCCCCAAAAAATCAGGGCCAACGGCAGCCTGGCCGCTTGGCAGGAGGCCATCATTGGGGCTGAGGCCAATGGTCTGAAGATCGCAGAAGTGCGGGTTAACGTGGGTGACCGGGTCCAGCGCGGTGACGTGCTGGCCACTTTACAAAGCGACACTTTGCGCGCGGAGCTGGCGCAGGCTGAAGCGGCCTTGGCCGAAGCCACGGCAAGTGCGCAAGAAGCCAAAGCCCAATCGGACCGCGCGCGCAGCTTGCAGCAGCAGGGCTTTTTCAGCAACGCGCAACTGAGCCAGACCCTGGCCGCCGATGCGTCGGCACAGGCGCGTGTGCAGTCGGCCCGCGCCTTGGTCCAGCTGCAAAACGTGCGCCTGTCGCAAACCCAGGTGCGCGCGCCCGATGCGGGCGTGATTTCGGCGCGGCAGGCTACGGTGGGCAGCGTGGTGGGCGCGGGCACCGAGTTGTTCCGGCTGATCCGGCAAGGCCGCATCGAGTGGCGCGCTGAAGTCACAGCCGCCGAGATTGGCCGCATTCAGGTCGGCGCGCCTGTCCAAATCAAGGCCGCCAGCGGCCAACAGTTGCAAGGCAAAGTGCGCATGGTCGCACCCTCGGTCGATGCCCAAACCCGCAACGCCATCGTTTATGTGGACTTGCCAGCGGCCACCGGTAGCGCCCGCGCAGGCATGTACGCCCAGGGCGAGATCGCGCTGGGCCAAAGTCAGGCACTCACCGTGCCACAAACGGCCGTGGTGGTGCGCGACGGTTTCAGTTACGTTTACACCGTGGGCGCCGACCAGAAAGTCAGCCAGCTCAAAGTGCAAACCGGACGCCAAAGCGGCGACCGCGTCGAGGTGACCAGCGGCCTCAAAGCCGATGCCCGCGTGGTGGCCAGCGGGGGTGCGTTTTTGAACCACGGTGACACAGTGCGTGTGGTGGACACGCCAGCTGCTCCTGCTGTACCCGCTGCCACTGCCGTCAAATAAAGGGACGCCATGCTCAACGTCTCGTCGTGGTCGATCCGCAACCCCATTCCTGCCCTCATGCTGTTTGTGCTGCTGACGGTGGCAGGCTTCATCGCTTTCGGTTCGATGAAGGTGCAAAACTTTCCCGATTTGGATTTGCCCACCATCACGGTGACAGCGACTTTGCCGGGTGCAGCACCCTCACAGCTGGAAACCGATGTGGCGCGCAAGCTCGAAAACGCGCTGGCCCCGCTGCAGGGCTTGAAGCACATCACCACCAAAGTGCAGGACGGTGTGGTGTCGATCACCGCCGAATTCCGCATGGAAAAGCCGGTGCAGGAAGCGGTGGACGATGTGCGCTCGGCCATTCAAGGCGTGCGTGCCGACCTGCCCAGTGACCTGCGCGACCCGGTGGTCAAAAAGCTCAACCTGGCGGGCACGCCCGTGTTGGCCTACACCGTGCGCTCGACACGCATGGACGACGAGGCCTTGTCCTGGCTGGTGGACAAGGACATCACGCGCAAGCTCTTGTCACTGCGCGGTGTGGGTGCCGTCAACCGCGTGGGTGGCGTGACGCGCGAGGTGCGCGTGGCCCTCGACGTGAATCGCCTGCAGGCGCTGGGCATCACGGCCGCTGAGGTGTCACGTCAGCTCAAACAGGTGCAGCAAGAGGGCTCGGGTGGACGCATGGAGTTGGGTGTGGGCGAGCAAGCTGTGCGCACCCTGGCCACCGTCAAAAGTGCGCAAGAGGTGGGGCAGATCGAGTTGGCCACCGCCCGTGGTGGCAGCATTCGCCTGAACCAGGTGGCCACGGTCAGCGACACGCTGGCCGATCCGCGCTCGGCGGCCAGCCTGAACGGCGCGCCGGTGGTAGGTTTTGAGGTGGTGCGCAGCCGGGGTGAAAGCGAAGTGGCCGTGGGACAGCTGGTGCGCCAGGCCTTGGCCGAATACCGACTGCAAAACCCCGACATCGAGATCACCGAAGCCTTTGACTTTGTGACCCCGGTGGAAGAGGAATACAACGGCTCTTTGGTTTTGCTCTATGAGGGCGCGGCGCTGGCGGTGCTGGTGGTGTGGTTGTTCCTGCGCGACTTTCGGGCCACCTTTGTCTCGGCGGTGGCGCTGCCTTTGTCGGTCATCCCGGCCTTCATCGGCATGGCTTATTTGGGGTTTTCCATCAACGTGGTGACCTTGCTCGCGCTGTCGCTGGTGATCGGCATTTTGGTGGACGATGCGATTGTCGAGGTGGAAAACATCGTGCGCCATTTGCGCATGGGCAAAACACCTTACCAAGCCGCCATGGAAGCCGCTGACGAGATTGGCCTGGCCGTGATCGCCACCACCTTCACCTTGATTGCGGTGTTTTTGCCCACCGCTTTCATGAGCGGCATTCCGGGCAAGTTTTTCAAGCAGTTTGGCTGGACCGCCTCACTGGCGGTGTTCGCCTCTTTGGTGGTGGCGCGAGTGCTCACGCCCATGATGGCGGCTTATTTGATGAAGCCCATAGTGGCGGCCGAGCGAGAACCGAAATGGTTGCAACACTACATGGTGTGGGTGGCCTGGTGCATGCGGCATCGGGGCAAGACCATGCTCATGGCCACGCTTTTTTTCATCGGCTCCTTGATGTTGGTGCCGCTTTTGCCCAAGGGCTTCATTCCGCCCGACGACAACTCGCAAACCCAGGTCTATGTGGAATTGCCGCCCGGTGCCACACTCGCTCAAACCCAGGCCAGCGCAGACCACGCCCGCCAGTTGGTGATGCAGGTGCCAACGGTTCAGAGTGTTTACACCACGATAGGAGGCGGCAGCGCGGGTTCTGACCCGTTTGCCGCTGGCGGTGCCGCTGAAGTGCGCAAGGCCACGCTCACCATCCAGCTGAGCGAACGCGGCACGCGCCCGCGCAAACAAGCCATTGAAAACGACATCCGCACAGCGCTGCAACCATTGCCGGGCGTGCGCACCAAGGTGGGTTTGGGCGGCTCTGGTGAAAAGTACGTGTTGGTGCTCACCGGTGAAGACCCACAGGCCCTGCAAAGCGCCGCCATGGCGGTGGAGCGCGACCTGCGCACCATCCCTGGGTTGGGCTCCATCGCCTCCACGGCCAGCCTGGTGCGCCCCGAAATCGCGGTGCGGCCTGACTTTGCCAAGGCCGCCGATCTGGGCGTGACGAGCGCAGCCATCAGCGACACCTTGCGTGTGGCCACACTGGGTGACTACGACGCGGCGCTTCCCAAGTTCAATCTGTCTGAACGGCAGGTGCCCATTGTGGTCAAGCTGGACGCCGATGCGCGCCATGACCTGGGCACCTTGGAGCGTTTGATGGTGCCCGGCAGCCGAGGCCCGGTCATGTTGAGCCAGGTGGCCAGCATCGAGGTGGCGGGTGGCCCTGCTGTGATCGACCGCTATGACCGGCAACGCAACATCAACCTCGAGATCGAGTTGTCCGGCATGCCGCTGGGTGATGTGACCCTGGCGGTGCAACAGTTGCCTGCCTTGCAAAGCCTGCCACCAGGGGTGAAGGTCGTGGAAATTGGCGATGCCGAAGTCATGGGCGAACTCTTTGCCAGCTTTGGTTTGGCCATGACGATCGGCGTGCTGTGCATTTACATCGTGCTGGTGTTGTTGTTCAAGGGCTTCTTGCATCCTGTGACGATTCTGGCTGCATTGCCCCTGTCGCTGGGCGGTGCTTTTGTGGGCCTGCTGATCGCGCAAAAGAGCTTTTCCATGCCCTCATTGATTGGCCTGATCATGCTCATGGGCATCGCCACCAAAAACTCGATCTTGCTGGTTGAATATGCCATCGAAGCGCGGCGCGGCAAACCCGCCGAGGGCGATCGTCCCGCTGTGCCCGGCATGAACCGCTGGGACGCGCTGATGGACGCTTGCCACAAGCGTGCCAGGCCCATCGTCATGACGACGATTGCCATGGGCGCTGGCATGCTGCCCATTGCCGTGGGTTGGGGCGCGGCCGACGCGAGCTTTCGCTCGCCCATGGCCATTGCCGTCATTGGCGGCCTGATGACCAGCACCGTGCTCAGCCTGTTGGTGATCCCGGTGGTCTTCACCTACCTGGACGATTTGGGCCAGTGGTCAGGCCGTATCTACAGAAAACTCACACAAGCAAGGAGACATGCATGAGCAACAAAGTTGCAGTGGTGGTGGGCGGAGGCAGTGGCATCGGCGCTGCGGCGGCCCGCAAATTGGCGCAAGACGGTTACCAGGTGGCGGTGTTGTCCTCGTCTGGCAAAGGCGAGGCTTTGGGCCTTGAGTTGGGCGGTTTGGGGCTGACGGGCTCGAACCAATCATCCGAAGACCTGCAAAAGCTGGTTGACCAAACCATGGCGCGCTGGGGCCGCATCGATGTGCTGGTCAACAGTGCGGGCCATGGTCCCAAAGGCCCGGTGCTGGAGTTGACCGATGCGCAGTGGCATTTGGGCTTCGACATGTATTTCTTGAATGTGGTGCGCGCCGTGCGGCTGGCGGCCCCCATCATGGTTCAGCAAAAAACCGGCGCCATCGTCAACATCTCCAGTGCATGGGTGGATGAGCCCAGTGCGATGTTTCCCACCTCGGCGGTGGCGCGCGCTGGGCTGGCTGCCTTCACCAAGCTCTTTGCCGACGAGCATGCGGTCCACCAAGTGCGCATGAACAATGTGCTGCCAGGCTGGATCGACAGTTTGCCGGCCCAGGAACAGCGCCGACAAAGTGTGCCCATGCAGCGCTATGGCACCAGCGAAGAAGTGGCGGCCACCATTGCTTTTTTGGCTTCAGAGGGCGGGGCCTACATCACGGGCCAAAACATCCGCATCGATGGGGGGCTCATGCGCTCCGTTTGAGCGGGCCCCGGACCGACTGCAGCCCACTCAGGGGTTGCAAAAGTCGCAGCGGCTGGGGTCGGCCCAGGCTTGTGTGGGTGTGGCGCGTTGTTCTTCGTGCTGGCATTGCGCGCAGTGCCAAATCTCGCCAATGGGCAGGCGTGTCTTTTGACCGCAGACCCGGCACGGCAGCCCTGCGACGCGCGACTTCACCCAGAACCCAGGACTTTGGCACTGTGGGCAGGTGGACTGCAATTTGCGAATCAGGTCCTCGCAAGCTTGGCGGATGACGCCTTGTCTGGTGGGGTTGCAAAAGGCCCGCAGGTCGTTTTCCACGAAAACCAAGCCACTGCCTGACTCGCCCTGAAGCTGCGCAAAGGCTTGCCGCAACGTGGACTCATCGTGGATGTTCTTGATGATGTGGGGGTGGTCCTCATGACCCGGGCGCATCACTAGGTGGTGTTCGGGGAAGCGGGCCTCTTGGGCAAACGCCATCAACTCGTCCAGGGTCTTGACGTTCCTGTGCAGGCTTTGCGCGGGGCCGTGAGCGAATCCGGTGACTTCCAGGTTCTGACTGGGGTCGACCCAAAGCAGCAATTCGGTGTTCCAGGGCATGAAGCCCCCAAAGGGGTCTGAGCCGAAGGAGCCTTCGCTGGCGATGCCGATAGGGGCATCCGTCAAGCGCATCCCGATTTGGGCTTTGCGTCGGGCCGCATCCAGTTGTGAGCCAGGGCGCGCGACTTCGCGGGTGTAGGTGCCCAGTTGGTCGGTGTCGTAGGCATCGGTGTGCACCAGCTCACACCCCAAAGCGGCCTCCAGAGGGCCGCGAACCAAATCCTGTTTGCCGTGTTGCGTGAGAAATGCCACACGGCGTGTTTGTCCTGCGTTTCGATCCGATCTGTCCATGCAAGCCTTACATCAGGACCCCCTGGGCGATCGCCACATAGATGGGGATTCCGAACACAATGTTCAAAGGGAAGGTGATGCCCAGGCTCAAACCGAAATACAGCGAAGGGTTGGCTTCGGGCAGCGCATAGCGCAGCACAGCCGGGACCGCAATGTAGGAAGCACTCGCGGCCAACACTATGAGCAAGGCACCATTGCCAGCCGACAAATTTAGCAGAAATGCCAGCCCCAAAGCCAAGCAGGCATGTGCCATGGGGCCGATGACCGCGTAGGCAATCAAGACCGGGGACTTGCCCTTGACCTGCGGCAGGTTGCGCGCGGCCATCAAACCCATGTCCAGCAAGAAGAAGGCCAACATGCCCTTGAACAAATCGACCGAGAAAGGCTGCATCGCCGACTTGCCGGCATCGCCCGTGATCATGCCAATCGCCATGGCGCCCAAGAGCAGCAATTGCGCCCCATCGGTGAAGGATTCATGCAGGATTTTGCCCACCGATACGCCCGTTTTGGGCGCAGTCGCGCCATCGCTCGCCAGCTGCGTGCCTTTGGCCGCCTTCTGTCGCAAAGAGTTAGCAAACACCACCGCCAAGATGATGGCGGGTGACTCCATCAAAGCCATGGCAGCGGCCATGTGACCCCCATAGGCGATGTCCTGGTTTTCGAGGTATTGCACGGCCGTCACAAAGGTCACCGCGCTCACGGAGCCATAGGTGGCTGCCACCGCAGCCGCATCAAAGCCCGACACAAAGCGCCGCAAGAGGGTGTATCCGATCAAGGGGATGACGATGGCCAGGCCGACGGCGGCGGCCAAGCTGATGCCCACGCTGGCGGTCAGACCCGACTGGGACAGCGCAAAGCCGCCCTTCAGGCCCAAGGCCATTAGCAGGTACAGCGACAAGAAGCGGGAAATGGCCGGGGGGATTTCCAGGTTGGATTTGACGGTGCCGGCCAGCACACCAAAGATGAAAAAGAGGATGGCGGGATCGATCAGGTTTTGCATTTCTTATTCCTTTTGCCGATCATAAAAATTTGTACCATTCTTGTAAAATCGATTCTTCAATATGCATGTATAGGTAAATATCTATGAATGTGACTTTTCGCCAGTTGCGTTTGTTTTTGGCTTTGGCCGAAACCGGCAGCGTGAGTGCTGCGGCCAAGGTGATGCATGTGACCCAACCCACGGCCTCCATGCAACTCAAGGAAATGAGCTTGTCGGTGGGGCTGGCTTTGTATGAAGTGGTCGGCAAAAGGATTTACCTCACCGATGTGGGCAAAGAGCTGGCCGTTACGGCCCGTGCGGTGGCCCAGACTTGGGACGCCTTTGAGCAAAACGTCGATGCGGCCAAAGGATTGTCCCGGGGCAAGTTGCGGGTGGCGGTGGTGAGCACGGCCAAATATTTCATGCCGCACCTGATTGGCAGTTTTTGTACCAAGCACCCGGCCATAGATGTGTCGCTCGAAATCCTCAACCGTGACGGGGTGGTGCAACGCTTGCGCGAAAACCTCGACGACCTGTACATCATGTCCATGCCCCCCAAAGACATGGATTTGGGGGACGAGGCTTTCATGCCCAATCCAATTGTGTTGATTGCGCCCAGCGCCGACCCTTTGGCCAAACGCACCCAGGTGCCCTTGCACGAATTGGCGCAGCGCCGTTTCATCGTTCGCGAAAAAGGCTCCGGCACGCGCATGGCGGCCGATCAATTTTTCCGAAAAATGAAATTTCGCCCGGATGTGCGGCTGGAGTTGGGCAGCAACGAAGCCGTCAAGGAGTCGGTCGCCGGTGGTCTGGGTTTGGGCGTGGTGTCTCGCCACGCCCTGCACGGGCTCAAAAAGGAAAACGGCGTAAGCGTGATCGACATGGAGGGCTTCCCGGTGTCATCGGCCTGGCACATCGTCCACCCGGCCAGCAAAAGGCTGTCGCCTCTGGCCTTGGCCTTCAAGAAGCACATGATCCACGAAGTTGGGCGGCGCAAATGGCCGCAGGCTTGATGGCCCGTGGCGGGCAGCAAAAGCGGCCTGTCAATCGGTGGTGAAAACCGTCAACACCCCGGTGTAGCCGTACAGTTGTTGGCGCGCGATTTCACCGGCTGCAAAAAAGCCCACCAAGGGCACATCACCCAGCGCGTGCCGGATGATGTGCAATTCGGCATTGGGCCCGCCAAAGTGTGGGCCACCGCGGCCTGTGCAGCTCACATACACCGCGCCAGCGATGCGCCGGCCCGCAGGGGGCGTGGTGGGCAAAGGGTCATCGCTCAAGGCATTGATGGCCTCGATGGACAGCGACTCTGGCTCGAGTTCTTCACGAATTTCGGCACACACACGCACCAAGTCGGCACGTGCTGCTTGCACATCACGCCGACAAAAAGCCAGGCGCATGCCCGCTTGCAGATGTTCGGCAATGGCCACACCGTGACGCAGCGGGTCCAGGCCAATGATGTGGCGCACACGCACATCGTGGCCCAGATGGCCAGTGCGGCCCACACCGGTTTGCCCTGCTGCGCTCAGCCCCACCAAGGTCGAGCGCACCACCGCGATGGCTTTTTGGGGCTCGCTCAGGCTGATGCCCAAATCGGCCAGCATCACATCGAGGGCAGGTTCGCCTCCGAGTTGCAACACCACATGGCCTTCGGCTTGGGTGATTTCGCGCTCGGGGGCAATGGGCTGGCAGCCTTGCGTGACCCGTGACATCAGCTTCACTTGGGGCGAAAAAGCGACGCCGCTCAAGCCCCCTTCAAGCACGCCGCCATGCACCTGCGGACCACCGGCGTCATCGGCCCGCACCGCAAACTGCATGCTGCGCGAACGGCTGGCGCTGAGTCCGCCAAACAAATACCCCTGCTGGGTGCGCGCTGCCATTTCGCTGATCAATTCGGTCAGCTCGGGGGTGTGCGGGTCGGCATGAACCAGGGCGGCATCGGCCCAACCGGCAGGCAGCGGTGACACGCCAGAAAACACCCGGTATTGCGTGGGTGACACATCACACAACATGAGGGCCATGGCGGGCTCGTCAAAGTACTCGGCGTTGTTCACGGCCACGCCAATGCCAACCGTGCCAGCCCAATCGGTCACGCCCGGCAGGGCTTGGCGCAAGTGGTCGAGCAAGTCCTGAGCGTCTGAGGCGAAGTGGTCGGTGATGTACAGCAGCCCCAAGCGCGGCTGGCTGGCGTAGTCTGGCAAAGCCATTTGGGCCTGCAGCTGGGCCAGCACCAGGTTGGCCGCCATGCGCCACTGGGGATGGGTGGCATGCCCACAAGGAAACAGCTTCATGGAATTGATTTTGACGGGGTCTTGCGTCCAGCGCTTGGACCGGGTTTGGACCTGGCGCTCGGGGTTTTGTTGGCTTTGGCGGCAGAGCGTGAGGCCGCGCTCGTTTTGGCGGCGGCTGGGCTGCGGGCCTGGGCGGTCCGCTTGCGGGTGCCTGTTGATGCTTTGCGCGCTTTGACGCTGGGTGCTTTGACCCCTGCCTTCAAGGCTTCACCGGCCACGTCTTTGAGGGCGGCAGCGGCAATGCCCTGAAACTGTTGTGTCAAGGCGCCCCACCATTGCATGGGGTCCACCGCGACTTTGCTGCTGTCTTGAGCAGGCTCGGCTTGGGTGGGGTCGGCTGATGCATGTGCCGAGGCTTGCGCAGTCGAAGGCGGCGTGCTGGGGCTTGGGGCCTCGGGCTTGGGTGTGAAGAGCGAGGTTTTGGGGGGCGAGGCAGGGTTGGCAGATGACGCCGTGCTGGAGGCAGTGCCGGTGGCTTCAGAGCTTGTGCGGGGTGGCCTGGCCGTGAAAGCCTTGGCCAGATCGGCCATGTTCACGTTCATGCTTTGCAAGGTGGTCAAGGTCATCTTCTGGACTTCCATGGCCTGGATGGTCGCCTTGAGCGCCGTGGTGTTTTGCTCGAGCCAGAACAGCACCGATTTGAGTTCTTGAATCCGCTTGTCGATGTCTTCAACGCTGAGCGTGGGCGCCACCCAGCTGGCCATCCCTGGCATGCCGGCCGCTGCGGTGGGTTGGGCGGTCGATGCGGTTTTGGAGAGGTTTTGCAAAAAATCAAAACCCGGCACAAATTGGCCAAACCCGAAAGCAGAAGGGTCACTCATGGCAGTTCCTTGTAAAGAGGTCTGCAAAGCTTACCCCAAGAGACTTCAGCCCTCCACAAACACCCGCGCCTTTCGGGGCGTGAGTACCAGCGTCTCCCCTTCCTTGAAGTCTTGCTGGCGGTATTGCGATGCCGACAACTGCGCTTCAATCACTGCATCCTTGCCAAACATGCCCGCTTCCACCGGCTCCAATTCCAGCCGTGCCACAGGGCCCACCACAATGGCGCGGGTCAGTTTGGCCACGATGCCGGTGTGGGTCGTGCCCGCTGCGTAACGTGTCACATCCAGGTCGTGCGGGCGCACATAGGCAAAGGCCTTGGCGTCTTGCACTTGGCCGTGTTCGGGGCTTTCCAGGCGGATGGCGTGTTGGTCGGCACCAATCAGCATCTCGCCCTCGTGGGCGCGGCCATGGAACAGGTTCACATCACCCAAAAAGCCATACACAAAGGGGCTGGCCGGTTGGTCCCAAACCTGTTGGGGTGAACCGATCTGCTCGATGTTGCCCTTGTTCATCAGCACCACGCGGTCGGCCACCTCCAGGGCTTCTTCCTGGTCGTGCGTCACAAAGATGCTGGTCACATGCAGCTCGTCGTGCAGGCGGCGCAGCCAGCGGCGCAGTTCCTTGCGCACCTTGGCGTCGAGCGCGCCAAAGGGCTCGTCCAGCAGCAGCACCTTGGGCTCCACTGCCAGCGCACGGGCCAGCGCGATGCGTTGGCGTTGACCGCCCGACAACTGCGAGGGGTAACGGTCGGCCAGCCAGTCGAGTTGCACCAAGCCCAAAAGCTCATGCACCTTGCGTTTGATTTCGGATTCTGGGGGGCGCTGGTTGCGCGGCTTGACGCGCAGGCCAAAGGCCACGTTTTCGAACACCGTCATGTGGCGGAACAGCGCGTAGTGCTGGAACACAAAACCCACCTGGCGTTCGCGCACATGCACATGGGTGGTGTCTTCGCCACTGAAGGCGATGGTGCCCTGGTCGGCTGTTTCCAGTCCCGCGATGATGCGCAGCAGCGTGGTTTTGCCGCAGCCCGATGGCCCCAGCAAGGCGACGAGTTCCCCCGACTCGATGTCAAGGCTGACCTTGTTCAGCGCGGTGAAGTCACCAAACTGTTTGTGGACGTTGCGGATTTCGATGCTCATGTTTCAAACCAGTATCTCAAGGTGAAGTCAGTGGACAGGCTGCTCGGGCGGGGTGTTGGCCGAGGCTTGCATTTCTTGGGCATGACGCCATTCAATGAACGACTTGATGGCCAGGGTGACCAGGGCCAGCAAAGCCAATAGCGAGGCCACCGCAAAAGCGGCCACCGACTGGTATTCGTTGTAGAGGATCTCCACATGCAAGGGCATGGTGTTGGTCTGTCCACGGATGTGGCCCGACACCACCGACACCGCACCGAACTCGCCCATGGCGCGTGCGTTGCACAAGATGACGCCGTACAGCAGGCCCCATTTGATGTTGGGCAAAGTGACCCGCCAAAAGGTTTGCCACCCCGTGGCGCCCAACACGATGGCCGCTTGCTCTTCTTCGCTTCCTTGCGCTTGCATGAGGGGAATCAGCTCGCGCGCAATGAAGGGAAAGGTGACAAACACGGTGGCCAAGATGATGCCCGGCACCGCGAACACGATCTTGATGTCGTTGGCTTGCAGCCAAGGGCCAAACCAGCCATGGGCCCCAAACACCAGCACATAGACCAAGCCCGCCACCACCGGGGACACCGAAAACGGCAAGTCCACCAGCGTGGTCAACAGTGACTTGCCCTTGAACTCGTACTTGGCAATGGCCCAGGCCGCTGCCACGCCAAACAACAAATTGAGCGGTACGGCTACAGCCGCCACGATCAAAGTGAGGCGGATCGCTGACCAGGCATCGGGCTCCTTGAGCGCCTCCAGATAAGCATCCAGACCTTTGCGCAGGGCTTCGGTGAACACCGCCGCCAAAGGCAAGACCAGAAACAAAAACATGAACAGCAGCGCCAGGCCAATCAGGCCACGGCGAATCCATCGGGCCTCGGTGGTGCCCGCCTGGACCTTGTTGGCGGTGAGGGTTGTGCTCATGACGAAGCTCCCGAACGGCGGCGCTGCCAGGTTTGCAAAGCGTTGATGACCAAGAGCAACATGAAGGAGATGACCAACATCACCAAGGCCACAGCGGTGGCACCCGCGTAGTCGTATTGCTCCAGCTTGCCGATGATGATCAGCGGCGTGATCTCGGACACCATGGGCATGTTGCCGGCGATGAAAATGACCGAACCATACTCACCGATGGCCCGGGCAAAAGCCATGGCAAAGCCGGTCAGCAGCGCAGGCGCAATGCTCGGGAAAATCACTTTGCTGAAGGTTTGCCAACGCGTGGCGCCCAGGCAAGTGGCCGCTTCTTCCAGCTCTTTCTCGGCGTCTTCCAGCACCGGCTGCACCGTTCGTACCACAAAGGGCAAGCCAATGAAGATCAGCGCAATCACCACGCCATTGGGGTTGAAGGCCAGCTGAATGCCCCAAGGCTCCAGGTACTGGCCAATCCAACCATTGCCCGCCAGCAAAGCCGTCAGCGAAATGCCCGCCACGGCCGTGGGCAAAGCAAAAGGCAAATCGACCAAGGCATCCACGATCTTTTTGCCAAAGAAGTCATAACGCACCAGCACCCAGGCCACCAGCAGGCCAAAAAACACATTGACCAATGCGGCGATCAGCGACGCGCCAAAGGTCAGCCGGTAAGACGCCATGACGCGCGGGCTCGTCACGGCCACCCAGAACTGGTCCCAGCTCAAGGTGAAGGTTTTGAAGACCAGGGCAGACAGCGGGATCAGCACGATCAAGCACAGGTAAAACAGGGTGAAGCCGAGGGTCAGGTTGAACCCGGGCAACACCCTGGCGGGCACCCGCCGTGGGGCAGGCGCCGCGATGGGCAATGCGGTCATGGCGGGAACTTATTTGACGGTGTAAATCTTGTCGAACTGACCGCCGTCGTTGAAGTGCAACCGCTGCGCTTCGGCAAAGGAGCCAAACACTTCGTCCACCGTGAACAGCTGCAAAGGCTTGAAGGTTTGGGCGTGCTTTCTGAGTACGGCCTGCGAGCGTGGACGCAGCGCGTGTTTGGCCGCGATTTCTTGGGCTTCTTCAGAGTACAGGTAATCCAGGTAGGCCTTGGCCACGGCGCCCGTGCCTTTTTTGGCCACGGTGCGCTCCACCACCGCCACCGGGTTCTCGGCCACGATGCTGATGGATGGGTGAATTGCATCGACCTTGCCCGCGCCAAATTCGCGGTCGACCGAGACCACTTCGGATTCAAAGGTCACCAGCACGTCACCGATGTTGCGCTGCAAGAAGATGGTGGTCGCATCGCGCCCGCCCTTGGCAAGCACCGGCACGTTCTTGTAGAGCTTGCTGACGAACTCGGCGGCTTGTGCATCGTTCGCGCCCTTTTTCTTGGCGTAACCCCAAGCCGCCAAATAGGCCATGCGGCCGTTGCCACCGGTCTTGGGGTTGACCACGATCACCTGGATGCCAGGCTTGACCAGGTCGTCCCAGTCCTTGATGTTCTTGGGGTTGCCGTTGCGGGTCAGGAACAGCATGGTCGATGTGGTGGGCGCCGCGTTGTGCGGGAAGCGCTTGTTCCAGTCCTTGGCCACCACGCCGGTGCCCGCCAAAAAGTCCACATCGGTGGTGGTGTTCATGGTCACCACATCGGCGTCCAGCCCGTCGTTGACGGCACGTGCTTGCGCGCTGGAGCCGCCATGGGCCTGGTCGATCTTGATGTCTCTGCCGGTGGTCTTCTTGTAATGCGCCACGAAAGCGGCGTTGTAGTCCTTGTAGAACTCTCGGGCCACGTCGTACGAGGCGTTGAGCAAGTTTTGGGCGCTGGCTGCAAAGCCGGTCAAGGCCAGGGTGGTGGCCAATGCGATGTGCGTGAGTTTTTTCATGGTGATTCGGTCTGATAGAGGGCGAGACGTGTTGAGTCTTGACGGGTCTGGCTGAGCCTTGGGGCCCAAGGCCATCCCGTCATGGCCGCGATTGTGAGAGCGTCTCTTTAAATCTCAAACGAATCATTCGTTGTTTGCTTATGCCAATAACTGACTATAGACGCTCATGGGCGGCTGTAAATCTGGTCGAAGATGCCGCCATCGGCAAAGTGTTCTTTGCCCACTTGCTCCCAGCTGCCAAAGGCTTTTTCCAGGGTGAACAGCTGCATTTTGGGCAGCTTGGCGGCGTACTTGGCCAGGAATTTTTCATGGCGGGGGCGGTAAAAATGCTTGCCCGCCAAGTCTTGCGCCTCATCGCTGTAGAGGTATTCCAGATAAGCCTATGCCACGGCGCGTGTGCCTTTGCGGTCCACGTTTTTGTCGACCAAAGCTACGGGCGGCTCGGCCAGGATCGACAGCGAGGGGTAGACGATGTCCACCCGGTTGCCAAATTCTTTCTCCAGCAAGTGCGCCTCGTTTTCCCAAGAAATGAACACATCGCCTTGGTTGCGCTGCGCAAAAGTCACCGACGAGCCGCGCGCCCCGGTGTCCAGCACGGGCACGTTTTTGTAGAGATTGGCCACAAAGGCTCGGGCTTTGGCATCGCTGCCGTATTGGCGTTTGGCGAACTCCCAGGCGGCCAAATAATTCCAGCGCGCACCGCCCGAAGTTTTGGGGTTGGGGGTGATGACCTTGATGTCAGGGCGCACCAAATCATCCCAATCCTTGATGCCCTTGGGGTTGCCCGCGCGCACCACCAGCACGATGGTGGAGGTGTAGGGCGAGCTGTTGTGCGGCAAACGCTTTTGCCAGTCTTTGGGAATCAGCTTGCCGTTGGTATGCAGGGCATCCACATCCCCCGCCAGAGCCAGCGTGACGACATCGGCATCGTTGCCATCGATCACCGAGCGGGCCTGCTTGCCAGAGCCACCGTGTGACTGCCGGATCGACACGTCCTGCCCCGTCTTGGCTTTCCAGTGTTTGGCAAAGGCTTGGTTGAATTCGGCGTACAGCTCACGGGTCGGGTCATACGACACGTTGAGCAAAGACACCGGGGCTTGCGCCTGCGCGGACCCAACGGCCAATGCGAGCGCCAAGCTGGCCAGCAGGCCCATGAAACGGTTTTTGTTTTTCATTTGAATCACTCCAGAAATGCACATCAAAAATTTGATGAGCTGGATTCTGGAAGTGAGTCCGCAAAACGCAAACGACTGTTTGGCTATGTGTTCATGAGGGAAAAATCTATCGCTGGATCGGCATGGATTTTTCCCGGGCGCTTTTTAAGATCCTGTGTCGGTATGTCGGTCAGAGAAATGAAAGATGCCCATTTGCGCGATAAAAAATTCACAAACGCTGCATCGCCCTTTTGGCTGTCGCAAAAGCATTGGCCCTCATCCCCGCAAACATGTCTTTCAGAAACCGCCTTGCCAAAGGATGCGCTTTTTCGGGCGACCCGGCATTGAAAGGTGGTTGCGGGTCGTATTCCAAATACAGCTGCACCGCCTCGGCATAAACACGGCTTTTGAGTCTGGCCACCAGCTTTAAGCCAAAGTCAATGCCAGCGGTCACGCCACCGCCCGTGATGCGGTTGCGGTCCACCACAATGCGTCCTTTTGTGGGGATGGCTCCCAACTCTTTCAGCACGTCTCGAGTGTCCCAGTACGACGTGGCCTTGTAGCCCTTGAGCAACCCAGCTGCGCCCAAAATCAGTGAACCCGTGCACACACTGGTCACATAACGTGCCGTCTGGCCTTTGGCTTTGAGGAACGCTAAAACTTCGGGGTCTTCCATCATGGTGAAAGTACCTGGAATGCCACCCGGCACAAACAACACATCCAGTTGTTCGGGGCATTGCGCGAAAGTAGTTGTGGGCTTGACCGGGATCAGGGCGGCAGGACCATCCCCTTCGTTTCCGACGGGTTCCAGGTTTTTCCACAGCAGATGGATCTCCTTGTTCATCAAGGCCTCAAATACCGTCAATGGCCCCACCAAATCCTGCAAAAACATGCCGGGATACACCAACATGCCAATGGTGATCTTGGGGCCTCCGATGAGGGGCGCATAACGGTCCATGGTGGCCAAATGGTGTTCATCAGCAGCTTGTTTGGACGGTGCGGCAACCGCAGCAGGCTGTTTGGCCGATGCGGTTGACACGGAGACAGCAGAAGCCCCCAACAGCACAGAAGGCCAAGACAACAAACGGGAAAAATAGCGACGGTTCATGGGGTTCAAAGGGCACCCTTGCGGATGCCCCCTCGGTCGTGATGGATGATCAGAAATGTGTGCTGACGCCGACCACCAGGCTGCGCGGCATACCGGGCACCACTTGGCCTCCGCCAAAATAGGCCATGGGCGCGAAATACTGCTTGTTGAGCAAGTTGGTCAGACTGGCGCTGTACCGCATGTTGCCGCGCTTGTAGCTGGCCTGAGCATCCACCAAGGTGACTGCCGGCGTGAAAAACGTGTTGCTGGTGTCCCCTGCCAAGCTGGACCGATGTGTTGCGCCCAAGCCCAAGCCCAGGCCGCGCCAATCGCCCTGGCGCACGTCGTATCGGGCGGCTACGCGCAGTGTTTGCTCGGGCACATTGAACAAGCGTTTACCCACCCAAGCCGCGTTGGTGTCTTGCGTGATTTCTGCTGTTTGGTGGGTGAATGCTGCAATCCAGGCCAGCGAAGGCGACGCTTGCCAGCGCAGGTCAAGGTCCAGCCCTTTGGCTTGCTGAACACCTGTTTGTACGGAAAGGCCCATGTTCACAGGATCAGCCACGGCGGCATTTTTTCGTTGGATGTCAAACAAGGCTGCTGTAGCACTGACGCCGTTCCAGCCTTTGATGCGCAAGCCCAGCTCTTTCTGTTCGGCTTCCTCCATTTTTGGAGCCACGCTGAACAACGATCCAAACGGTACGCGTGCCATCTGACTGTAGCCGCCGAAAAACGACAAGACATCGCTTGCGTTGAAAACCGCGCCCAATCGAGGCGTCACTTTATTGTTGGTGCTCTGATTATTGATACCCCAGTCAAGATAGCGGTCCTTGGCTTCCGTGCGTGTGTGGCGCAAGCTGCCATGCAAGTGCAGGGCGCCCATTTGGATTTGGTCTTGCACATACACAACGGTGGATGTGCTGCTGTTTCGTTGCTGGTTTGCAGCCGCAGGTACCGCTGGCTCTCCCCAAGCCGGGCGTACATTGCTGGACAGATCGGTCATGACGAATGGCAGGTTGGCAAATGCCATGAATCCATCATCGCGGGTTTCGTCCCGGTCAATTCCGAAGCTCATGCGATGCAATGCGTTACCGGATTTAACGGCTGTAGTCAGACTCAGTTGAAGCGTGTCGGACGTTAGTTTTTCCCAAAGGCGTGCGCCGCTGAGCACCACGTTGGTACCGAAGCCGCCTGCTCGACCATATGGAAACGGAAACACCCCACGTTGATCCACCTCGGCGGTGTTGTGCGCAGCCAATGCCTTGAATGTCCAATCGTCATTCAGGACTTGCGTCCACTGGACATTCAATCCGCGTGATTTTTGCGTGGTGTCAGGCAAGCCTGTTACCGTCACAAAGGTGCTGCGCGACAAACCGGCTGCGGGCTCATGTGAATTCGCACTGGCGCGGGGCAAGCCCGAAAAATCCACGGTGGTGTTGTCCAACATGCGGGCCTTGATGACCACTTTGGTTTTGGCGTCAGGTGACCATGCCAGGCTGGGGTTCAAGGCGGTCTTGCGGAAAAACACGCCCTGGGTTTCGCTGTCAGATCGGTCAGTTTCGCCATTGATTCTGAAAGCCCATGCATTGTTCAGTGGCTGATTGAGGTCGAAATGCGCTTGGCGTCGACCATAGGTGCCCGCCTTGATGCCGACTTCGCGGTAAGCCTTGGCCTCCGGGCGTTTGGTGGTCACAGCGATGGTGCCGCCCACCGTGGAATAGTTGCCAATGGCCTGGCCGCTGCCATACAAGCCACCGGCGGGGCCCTTGATCACATCGATCTGTTGTACGCCCACCAAGCTTTCCTGGTTCTGAAACCAGCCAGGCACAGACACGCCATCGATCACCATGGCCGCATTGAAGCCGCGAACTTTGAACCCTACGTTGTTGCTGTCGCGTGGGTCAATCTCATTGACGTTGCTCACGTTCCGCAGCACATCCGAAACGGTTTTGCTGGCTTGGTCTTCAATGATGGACCGAGGAATGCTGACCACGCTCTGGGGCACCTGCTCGACAGGAACAGGCGAGCGTGTCGCAGCCTGCGTCTGCATGGGGGTGTAGCGGTCCTTGGCAGCGGTGACTTCGATGGTCTGGAGTTGGGCTTGCGCCAAAGTGCTGCAGCAAGCCAAGGTGGCCATCGCAGTCGATGAGAGGTTGAATTTTGTTTTCATGAATTGAACAAATCTGTGCGTGCAGACACAGTCGTACACGCGAAAAGAGATCACCCCGACAAATTCGGGTGAAGCGAATTGGCCTTGCAGCCTCAGATCAGTTCAGGTGGCCCGCGAGAGGGCAAAGGCGGGGCCGTGCGTGCGATCAGCACAGCTTCAGGCAGACGCTGCACGATGTGCGAGCGTGCATCAGGCACATGGGCCAGATGGGCTACCGAGGGCGGCGGCAAGGCGGGCGTGGCGTGGGCACAAAGGGAGCAGTCCATGCTGCTGCGCGCCTGGGCATCACCCCCCTCGCCCTGCACCACCAGTTTCATGATGCCCATGCTGGAGCACACCACTTCCATGGTTTTGGGCTGCAGCGTTGAAGCCAGAACCGACACGCCGACAAACAAGATGTACCAGGCCAGCACCAGGCGGGCGAGACGACACAAATTTGAAGGAGGGATGAACATGGCGCGCTCGATTTCAGCGATTCATAACCCATGGATTGGCATGCCGAGGGTTCTGAACGAATGTCTTGTCCGTCAGTGCATTCAAGAACGCCACCAAGTCGGTGACTTCTTGCTCGCTCACTTCAAACCCCGCGATCAGCGAACTGCGCATGGGGTTGGGCCCTTTAGGCGTGTTGCCGGCGCGGCCCGCTTGGGCGTAGTGCTCGCGAATGACTTGCTGCAGTGTCGGGATCGAGCCGTCGTGCATGTAGGGCGCGGTCAGCGCCACGTTGCGCAGCGTGGGCGTGCGGAACTGGCCCATGTCGTCAGGGTTACCCGTCAGCTCGCTGATGCCGATGTTGTCGGCCGGATATGCGCCTCGGCCGTCCAGGTTATAGAGACCTGTGTTGTGAAAGCCCTGCTCGGCTAAAGGCAGTTTTTTGTGGCGGATATTGTCCGTGAAGGTGAAACTGCCGTGGCAGTGGTAGCACTCCATTTTTTCGCCAAAGAACAGCGCTTCGCCGCGCTTGGCCGAGGCACTGATCGCATGGGTTTGCCCACCGTATTTGTAGCGGTCATACGGGCTGTCAAACGACAGCAGGCTGCGCTGAAAACTGGCAAGAGCCTTGGTCAGTGTGCTCAAAGAAAAAAGTGCCTCAGACCCTTGACGCGCCTCGGCTGGGAAGGCTTTGGCAAACAGTTCGCGGTATCGTGCATCGGCTTGCAGGCGTGCAAACAGCTCTTTTTCGCGCCCCGCCATGCCCATCTCGACCGGGTGTTCGCCAAACAGGGGCAGCAAGGCTTGCACCTCCAGCGCAGTCAGGTTGGGGTTGGCCCAGGTGAGCACGGGCAAATACGCCACATTGGCCAAAGACATTGCACTTCTGCTACTCAACTCCTTCGTTACACCTTCGGACAAGGCCCGCCCGTCGGTGAAGGCCTTGTCCTGATGGTGGCAGCTGGCGCACGACATGCTGTTGTCGGCCGACAGGCGTTGGTCATAAAACAAGTGCCGGCCCAGCTCGACCTTGGCCGCACTCATGGGGTTGTCAGCGGGCTCTACCGGGCGAGGCACCCAGGCCGGCAGGCCCCAGTGGTACGCCTGCAAGGCGCTGCCGCTCAGCAACACCCAGCCCAACACCAAAGCGGGCAACAACACCAAGATGCGAGGCAAGCGCTTCATGACCGATCAACGCTTGGACAACAGGCGTTGCGCCCCATTGGCGGGCACACCGTCATAGGCCAGGCCCAGGGCGTTCATCACGGGTGTGCAGTCGGCATCTTTGGGAAAGCTCATGCAGCCAGGCGATGTGCCTTTGGCGTTCACGTCCACATTGGCCTGCGCCAAAACAGCGCCCATGTCCACCACCACGGTGTTTTTGGCCAGGTCAAATTGGTTCAGGCGCACGGTCATGCGGTTGGGGTTTTGGCAAGCACTGGGGGATTGGGTTCGGCTCTCGCTTGCGCATGCAGTGCTGCCCAGGTGCACCGAGTAACGCGTGATGGGGCCCATGGCATTGGCACCAGCAGGCTGTTGCTCGTTGATGCCGCTGCTGGTGGTGTCAAACTTGATGAACTTGTAGCCGCCTTGCCAGTTCCAGAACATGGCGGTGGAGTTGAGCGGTGCGGGGGCCACGGTGGGGTCCTGGTGGTTTTGTGCAAAGGGCACGCCCACGGTGAGTTCCACGCCCACATAGTTGCCTGCAGGTACTTGGCCCCGCACAGCGGTGTTGGTGGCGGTGGTGCCATTGCGGCAGGGGCCGGTGCCGTTTTCAAAATCGATCAGGGCCACGTTTTGGTGCTGCCAAATGCCGTCTTGCGCCAATTGCACCGGCACGGCGCTGCCGTCTTGACGCAACAACTTCACCTCGCTCACATACATGCGAAAGTCACTGGGCGTGATGCTCGAACGTGTGGTGCCCACGCCGTCGTAACGCTGGCCGCAGGCAAAAGGCTGGCCGTTGATTTGCGCCGCAAAGTTCAGCGATACCTGCGCGGTTTTGGGCGCGTTGGGCACCGTACTGCACGCGGCGAGTGCCAGGGCGGCGGCTGTGATGAGGAGGGTTTTCATGGGGACTCCTAAAAGGTTTTAGTGTGGATGTGTATGGGTGGCGTTGCCTGAGCGCGGTGTTTGCACCCAGACATTGACTTTGCGTGTTCCGGCTTTTTCAAAGACCAGCTCCAGGTCGAAGCGGTCGCCGTCTTTTAAAGGCTGTTTCAGACCGTGCAGCATCAGGTGGTGTGTGCCCGCACCACCGTGGCGCAGATTGACTTCGGTGCGTGCAGGCAGTTCGATGGCGGGCACTTCACGCATGCGCATGATGGTCCCGTCCATCTGCATCTGGTGCAGCTCGACACGTTCGGCCACGGCGCTTTTGGCGGCGATCAAGCGGTCGGCTTGGCCGCCTCGGTTGCGCAGGCCTTTGAAGTACACGCTGCCGTTGCGTGTGCCAGCCAGGCTGGGCGTGGCATAGGGATGGTCGATCAACAGATCGCCCAGCTTGAAGTCGTGGGCGTGTGCCAGGTTGAATGACAGTGCCAAGCCCCCCAGCAACAAGCTGCTAAAAATCACGCTTGCGATCAAGCTGGTTTTTGATCGGTGCTGACAAGCGACAAGTTTGTTCATCTGCATGGTGTGCCATCAGACCGATACAGCAAAGGGGCAGGGTCTGATCCATTTTGTAGTGACTCGTTTTTGGACCCGTTTGTGCTCAGGCATCAGAGAGTTGAGCTCGCGACAAACCGTTTCAAAACTTGCGTCAACCACGCGGGCCATTTCCTTCAAAGTGGGAAGTTCTTTGCGTTGCACACGCAGAATCCGACCATCGGCTTGTTTGCCCAGTATTTGCAATAAGCAAGACAGGCGTTGGGCAATCGGCCCCGTTCGCAAACGCAACATGTCGCAGGTTTGGCGCTGTTGCTGCACAAAACCTACTGACATCGTCTCGTAGGCATCCAAGCTATTGGGCATTCCAACAGATTGAACCTGTGCCGTCACCAGTGCAATAGCGGTGAATGCATAGGGTGAGGCGCACAGAGCCTCTACACCGATCAGATCGCCTGTCTGGGCTAACTGCACCAGGGTGTCGCCATCTTGGCCGTGACGCACGAGTTTGAAAACACCATGCGTCACACGCCATAGAGGCCCACTGCAGCCGGCGTGCATTAAGAGTTGACCACGTGGCACATCAATGGTGTTCGTCACAGGGATGTGGGATAAAAAATCCATCAATGGATCTCCAGTGATTTCATCCATGCCCCCTTAAATGGAAAGGATCAGGATTTGAGAGCGTGCACGAGGCTGTTTCAGTGCTTGTGCTTGTGGCCTTCGCCGTGCTTCATGGCCGGTGCAGCGGCGGTGCGGGCAGGCACTTTCAGCTCCAGCGACTGGCGCTTGCCGTCCTTGCCTTCCACCACCAGGGTCACCGGCACGGTGTCACCGTCTTTGACTTGGGCCTTCAGGTCCATCAGCATGACGTGGAAACCGCCAGGCTTGAGTTCGACGGCCTTGCCTGCAGGCAAGTCCAGACTGGGGATGGCACGCATTTTCATGACGCCGCCGTCCATGCTCATTTCATGCACCTCGACCACACCCGCCACAGGCGATTGGGCCGAGACCAATTTGGCGTCTTGCGCCGATTGCAGCTGCATGAAGGCACCCGTGGCCTTTTGCTGGGGTACGGTGGCGCGCACCCAAGCGTCTTTCACGGTCACTTGGGCTTGGGCAGCACTGGCCAGCACGATGGCGGCCAAAGACATCACAACACGTTTCATGGTGAACTCCAGTAGAAAAAATGGAAAAGGTTTGGCTGAGCCCCATGGGGCAGGCGCCAGTCGTCAGCAGGTGCTATCAGCCACCGACCGGCAAAAGGCAGGTCCAGCTGAGCGTCAACAGACTGCGGGATCAGGACAAAGAGGGAGGGGCTCGGGCCTGCCATGGCAGGCCGATGAGCGAGGCCAGGCGTGCCTGCTCGAGAGGGGTCAGCGCAAAAGACAATCCGGTGTGACCGGGTGTCTGGACAGATGCTGCCAAGGGCGCGACCATGGGCAAGCACAGGGGGCAGTCCAGGCTGTGGCTTTTGTCAGAACCATCCTGACCATCATTGGCCGCTACAACCAGTTTCACATTGCCCGCCGAGGTGCAGACCAGCTGCAGGCTTTCGGGGTTGATCACTGGAGACGCCACTGCAACGCCCAAGAACAACGCAAACCACACCAGCACGAAGCGGGTGAGGCGATGGGCGTTGCGCAGAGTCTGCAGGATGGACATGGGCCGTGATTATGGCACCGGCTGAAAAACCGGGTCTAAACCAGCGATACCGTTGAATTGGCACAACGCTCGGCGGCTTGAGTCATCCCGTCATGATCGACCGGGAAAAAGCCAGGAATGTCGTACTTGTTGAAATGTGCATACGAAGAAAACGCCATGGACCACTCGGCAAACCTTCGGGTGGTTTCAGGGTGTCGTGACAGCAATTGCAGGTCATGGTGACGTTCGTCGCGCTGCAAGCTTTGCCAAACAGCTTCGATGGACTCGGTGGGCCCTTCAATGCATTGGACAAATACCTCTTCGGTGTAAAGCAAATGCCCGGTGATGCCCAGTTCGCGGTTGCGTTTGCGACACTGCAACAGCAAATTGGACAAATGCAAACTGCCCAGCTTGTGGGTGGCTTTTGATCGGTAAACAAGGCGTTCCAGCATTGGGGCTCCAAATAAAGGCCCGACATTCTTGACGAAACGTTTGATATGAGCCTTACAAGCCAAACCCCGTCTCTTGGGGGCCCGGTCAACTGTGTGACCCGGTTGCTGCCGCCCTTGGGCTAACCTTTGGTCTTGTTCAAACTTCTTTCGGAGATTCCCATGCTCACTCTCTGCGGCTTTTCTGCCAGCAATTACTACAACAAAGTCAAATTGGCCTTGCTCGAAAAAGGCGTCCCCTTCACAGAAGAGCTGGCCTGGGTGGGTGGGACAGATGCCCAAGCCAGCCCTTTGGGCAAAGTGCCTTACCTCAAGACGCCAGAGGGCGCAGTGTGTGAGTCGGCCGTGATGCTGGAATACATCGAGCAAAAATACCCGCAAAACCCCTTGATCCCTGCCGACCCTTTTGCCGCTGCCAAGGTGCGCGAGTTGGCGCTGTTTCTCGACCTGCACCTGGAGCTGGTCGCGCGCAACCTGTACCCCGAAGCCTTTTTTGGTGGCAAGGTGAGCGATTCGGTCAAAGAGAAAACCGCAGCGCAACTCGAAAAGAGCGTGGCGGCCTTTGCCAAGTTGGCCAAGTTCTCGCCCTTCGTCGCGGGCGACAGTTTGACTCTGGCCGACTGCGCTGCCGTGACGCACTTGCCCTTGGTGTCTGGTGCCACCAAGCTGGTTTACGGCAAAGACTTCCTGGCCGAACTGCCTGTGCGCGACTATCTCAAGATGATGGGCGAGCGTCCCCACATGCAGACGGTCAACGCGGACCGCAAGGCCAATATGGAATTGATGATGTCACGCATGAAAGCCAAGAGCTGAGCCTGTGCGCTTGAGTACATGATGCGCAGCACCCCTTGCCCAAGGCTGCGGCCTTGCGGCAGCCGGGGTTGACCCACATCAATGCTGCGTCACTGCAGTCGCCTAGGATGAAACCATGACTTCATCCGACACCCCAAGCCTCACCCTCTACCGCGAACGCCTCTTGCGTGAGCGTGCTTCACTGCTGGAACGCATTGCTCAACAGCGTGGCGGTTTGGTCTCGCGTGCGGACATGGCTTCCGAGCACGATGTGCGCAGTTTTGAAAACCGGGCCCAGGCCATTTCCGAGCGTGACGACGAATTCGCCATGAACGAACACGCAACCGCCGAGCTGGGAGACATCGACGCCGCACTCGAGCGCATTCAGGCGGGCACCTATGCCCTGTGCACCGACTGCGGCGTGGGCATACCCTCTGCACGCCTGAACGCATACCCCACCGCCAAACGCTGCATCGTCTGCCAGACCCGCAAGGAACAAGGCCGCTGAACATTTTGGCAACCGACCCCGCCCTTTCTAGGTTGGCCAATCGCGGTTTTCACCCATGGTTTGGGGGGGTTGGCGCTGCTATGCTTGGGGTCATGCACAGCCTTTTTCATTTCGCTTTTCACGTCACAGACCTCGATGAAGCGCGTCGCTTTTATGGCGATGTGCTCGGTTGCAAAGAGGGCCGATCGACCGACACCTGGGTTGACTTTGACTTTTTTTCGCACCAGATCTCGCTGCATCTGGGTGAGCCTTTCAAGACCAGCTTGACGGGCCACGTGGGGGATCATCTGGTGCCCATGCCGCATTTCGGTCTGGTCTTGCAGGAGGCCGACTGGCATGCGCTGGCCGAGCGCCTGAAATCCAGCAACATGGCGTTTGTGGTCGAACCCCACCTGCGCTTTGCTGGGCAGCCTGGTGAGCAATGGACCATGTTTTTCATGGACCCGTTTGGCAACCCCATCGAGGTCAAAGGTTTTGCCAGTTTCGATTCGGTTTACGCCAGCTGAATCCACCGCATTTCACGGCTTGACGGCTTCCAGCGCCCTGTCGGCGGACACTGCTTTGGGGTTCAGCAGCGGCACATCTTTCTTGGCCCGGGGTTTGCCGATCGGGCTGGACGATTGACCTCTTTGCGTCGCGGCCATGTCTTCTTCACTGGGGTAATGCCCCATCAACCAATAGTCAAACACCCGTCGAGCAATGGGTGCCGCCGCGGCGGCACCAAAGCCTGCGTTTTCAACCACCACAGCGACCGCGATTCTTGGGGATTCTGCAGGGGCATAGGCCATGTACAGCGAGTGGTCACGCTGGTATTCGGACAACTTGGCTGCATCGTATTTTTCTTTTTGCCCAATCGTCACCGCTTGCGCCGTACCGGTTTTGCCGGCGCTGGTGTAGCCTGCCCCCGCAAACACCCGGGCCGAGGTGCCCGAAGTCACCACGCCCACCAGCCCTTTGTGCACCACATCCAGGTGCTCGGCTTGGTAGCCCAAATTCAACGGTGCTTGCGCGGCCACTTGCGTTTGGGCATGGGTCAGAGCGTCTTGTGTGGCGGTGACCACGCGCGGCTTGAATTGCACACCCCGGTTGGCCAAGGTGGCTGTGGCCGAAGCCAATTGCAGCATGGTGAAGGTGTTGTAGCCCTGGCCAATGCCCAGCGAAATGGTCTCGCCGCCAAACCATTTCTTTTGTTCGGGCTTTTTGAAATAGTTGCGCTTCCATTCGGTGCTGGGCAGGATGCCGCGCACCTCGCCAGGCAAGTCGATGCCTGTGAACTGGCCAAACCACAAGGGCTTCATGAAATCATGGATGGCGTCCACCCCCATGTCATTGGCCAGCGAGTAGTAGTACACATTGCTCGACGACACAATGGACCGAACCATGTCCACGGCTCCCAGGCCATGGTCGCCATGGCTGCGGAACGTGTGACCGCCATACGTCCATGAACCTGAGTCCTGTGTGATGGCGCTGGCGGTGCGTTTACCGGTGGTCAATGCAGCCAGGGCCATGAAAGGTTTGTAGGTCGAGCCTGGAGGGTAGGTGCCGCGCAGGGCACGGTTGAGCAAGGGCTTGTCGATCGAGCCATTGAGCATTTGCCAGTTTTCAACATCAATGCCGTCGACGAACCAGTTGGGGTCGAAGGTGGGCTTACTCACAAAGGCCAGCACTTCGCCGGTTTGCGGGTCCAGCGCGACCAAGGCGCCTCGGCGGTTGCCGAACAGGTCTTCGGTCATCTTTTGCAGCTGGATGTCGATCGACAAGACCACGTTTTGGCCTGGTGTGGCAGGCCGGTTCGACAGGCTGCGAATGGCCCGACCACCCGCCGAAGTCTCGACCTGGTTGACGCCCGTGATGCCGTGCAGCTCGCGTTCGTAGCGCTGCTCGACACCCAGCTTGCCGATGTATTCGGTGCCGCGGTAATTGGCGAGGTCGTCGTTTTCCTCCAGCATTTCCTTGTCACGCTGGTTGATGCGGCCGATGTAGCCAATCACGTGGCTGGCCAGCTCGCCATAGGGGTATTGCCTGAACAGCCGGGCCTTGATTTCTACCCCCGGGAATCGGTAACTCTGCGCACTGAAACGGGCGACTTCTTCGTCGCTGAGTCGGTTCCGAATGGGCAGGGAATCAAAGCTTTTGGACTCTTCACGCAAACGCTTGAAGCGACGGCGGTCTTTGGTCTGGATGTCCACCAGTTCGGCCAGTGCGTCGATGGTGGCTTCCAGATCTTTCACTTTGGAGGGCGTGATCTCCAGTGTGTAGGCCGAGTAGTTGTTGGCCAGCACGACGCCATTGCGGTCCAGGATGTTGCCGCGTGGCGGCACCGTCGGCAAGATGGCCGTGCGGTTGCTTTCTGCTTGGGTCATCAGGTCATCGTGCCGAATGACCTGCAGATAAATCAGTCGTGAAGCGAGGAGGATAAAACACAGCAGGATCGCCCACTGAACGATGACTACCCGCGTTTGAAAGCGGTCAATTTCAGCGCGGGTGTCGCGCAATTCCGCGAGTGAGGGCAGGTGCAGTGACATGCTCAAAGTGGCCGGATGTCATCGCGCTGAAAAGCCCGGCGTTGAGGCGCCAGCAGCAAGGCACCGATCAAGGGCCAAAGACCGGCTTGGAGCGCAGGCGCCAGCAGCATCGACCAGCTGGGCCAAGCGTCGTGCACCAACAACCGGGTCAGCCACTCGACCACTGAGGCTGCGATGAACAGAGGCAGAATTTGCAGCGCTTGTTCGCCCAGCGGAAACCACAGCATGCGCCGCTGTGTGGCGGTGGCCAAGCCGCACAGCACCACATAAGACAGTGCGTTTTGACCCAGCAAGGCCGATTCGTGCACGTCCACCATCAAGCCCATGAAAAAGGCCAGTACCAGCCCGACTTTGCGTGGCTGGTGGACGGTCCAAAACACCATGGCGATCGCCAGCACATCGGGTACCCAGTCTTGTCCCCAAAGGCCCAGCAGCATGTGCAAGAGCAAGGCCAGCACCAGACTCAATCCGATGAACCGGGGGTTGGCAGGCAAGAGCAGAGGACGTCCAGCCGGCATGATCATGGCTTGGCTCCTGAGGTATTGCTTTGTGCACCTTTGTTGGGTGTTTTGCCTTTGGTGTCAGGGGCCTTGTCGGCCGCTGGTCTGGCGGGCCAGTCCTTGACGGGTAACAAGACCAGCAAGTGGCGCCCACGTTCACTGGCGGTGGGTTCAGCATGCACGGTCGCAAAAGAGCCGTCCACCCGGCGGTCGATTTGCGTGATGCGCCCGACATGCAGGCCTGGAGGGTAAATGCCGTCAATGCCACTGGTGGTCAACAGGTCGCCCTTTTGCATGTCGGTGCCCGAGGGCACAAACTTCAGTTCGATCGGACCGCCCGCCGACAGAGGACTGCCGCTGGCCACATGACGACTGCCCGAACGGGCATTGATGACCGGAATGTTTTGCTGGCGATCCGTCAGCAAGGTGACTTCGCTCACCAGTGGGTAGACCCGAGTGACCTGACCGACCACGCCGGCAGCATCGATGACGGCAGAGCCTGTCACGATGCCAGCCAGCTGGCCGCGGTCGACCACCAGCCGACGCGAATAGGGATCGGCCGTGTCGTACAAAACCTCAACCGCTTTGCTTGGACCTGCGACGCTCGAGCGCAGTTCGAGCAGTTGGCGCAGGTTGGCGTTTTCTTGGCTCAATTGTTCGACTTGCTGCAGCCGTTGGGCCTGGGCAATGGTTCGGGCTTCATACGACAAGGCGGCATCGCGTGCAGACTCCACACCACTGAGGTAATTGCCTGCCACGTCCCATAAGCGGGCGGGCTGCAATGACAGCCATTGCAAAGGCGACAAGGCAAATGCCACCCCCGCACGCAGGGGTTGTGAAATCTGCAAGCGATGGTCAGCGGCCATCAACATCAACGACACCAGGCTCAGCAAAATGAGTTTGGTGGTTGTGGACAAGCCCTGCCGAAAAATCGGCGGGGCGCTGCGCTCATAAGTATCCAGGGCCATGCGGTGAGTGCTCCGGATGCGGGGCGCGGGTGATCCCCTGCTTATTCGCTGGTGAAGATGCTGCCCAGCTGGTCCATGCGCTCCAGGGCCATGCCGCAACCGCGCGCCACGCAGGTCAGCGGGTCTTCAGCCACCAGCACGGGCAAGCCGGTTTCTTCGGCCAGCAGACGGTCCAGGTCGCGCAGCAAAGCGCCGCCGCCCGTCAGCATCATGCCGCGGTCGGCAATGTCAGCGCCCAACTCGGGTGGGGTGTGCTCGAGTGCGGTTTTGACGGCCGAGACGATTTGGTTGAGCGGATCGGTCAGGGCTTCAAGGATTTCGTTGGAGCTGATGGTGAAGCTGCGCGGCACGCCTTCGGACAGATTGCGGCCTTTGACTTCCATCTCCTTGACTTCGCTGCCAGGGAAGGCCGAGCCAATTTGTTTCTTGATGGCTTCGGCAGTGGGCTCGCCAATCAGCATGCCGTAGTTGCGGCGGATGTAGTTGATGATGGCTTCGTCGAATTTGTCGCCACCCACGCGCACGCTGCCCTTGTAGACCATGCCACCCAGCGAGATGACGCCGACTTCGGTGGTGCCGCCGCCGATGTCCACCACCATCGAGCCAGAGGCTTCCGACACTGGCAGACCCGCGCCGATGGCCGCGGCCATGGGTTCTTCGATCAGGTACACCTCGGAGGCGCCTGCGCCCAGCGCCGATTCTCGGATGGCGCGGCGCTCGACCTGGGTCGAACCGCAGGGCACGCAAATGATGATGCGTGGGCTGGGCCGGAAAGTGCTGCGGGGGTGCACCATCCGGATGAACTGCTTGAGCATCTGCTCGGTCACGGTGAAGTCGGCGATCACGCCGTCCTTCATGGGGCGGATGGCCTCGATGTTGCCGGGCACCTTGCCCAGCATGGCCTTGGCTTCGTGACCGACGGCCTGCAGGGTTTTCTTGCCCTGGGGTCCGCCCTCGTGGCGGATGGCC
>JAIXUG010000006.1 GCA_027484105.1 Comamonadaceae bacterium | reverse complement strand
TTTGAGCGCGTGTTCGAGATCAACCGCAACTTCCGCAACGAAGGCATCTCGGTGCGCCACAACCCCGAGTTCACCATGATGGAGTTCTACGCGGCCTACTGGAACTACCAGGACCTGATGGGCTTTACCGAAAGCCTGATCCGCAACGCGGCCATGACCGCTGCTGGCACGCTCCAACTCACCTACAACGGCAAGCCGGTGGACCTGAGCAAGCCTTTCGCCCGCATGACGATCCGCGAAGCCATCGTGAAGCACACCGAGGCTGGCGACAACGTGGACAAGGCCGAGTGGCTGATCAATGCCTTGAAAAAACTGGGCATGAGCGAAGCCAAGGACAAGCTGTCCACCCGCAGCCTGGCCAGCTTGCAGGTGTTTTACTTCGAAGAAACCGTGGAAGACAAGCTCTGGGAGCCGACCTTCATCATGGAGCACCCGACCGAAATCTCACCCCTGGCCCGCGCCAACGACAGCCGACCCGAAGTGACCGAGCGCTTTGAGCTCTACATCACCGGCCGCGAATTCGGCAACGGCTTCAGCGAGTTGAACGATGCCGAAGACCAAGCCGCGCGCTTTCATGCGCAAGTGGCCGCCAAGGACGATGGTGACGATGAAGCCATGTACTACGACCACGACTTTGTGCGTGCCCTCGAGTACGGCATGCCCCCCGCCGGTGGCTGCGGCATCGGCATCGACCGCCTGATGATGCTGCTGACCGACAGCGCCAGCATCCGCGATGTGATCCTGTTCCCGGCCCTGCGGCACGTGCAGGAATAAGCGGGGCAAGTCCGTTCAGGGGCGTCGGTCGGACGGTAAGCGCGGCGCGTCCTCGACCACCTCGCGCACCTCCACGTCGACCACCTGGTCGTCACGGGCAAAGGGCGTGCCGTGTCCTCTGGGGTGCTCAAAGCCTGGGTTGCTTGAAGCCCGGAAACCACCTTGCCTGAAGTTTTGGCGCATGGCGCTGAACTGCTGCCAGACCATCACCACCTGCGGTTTGCGGCCCGTCAACAGCCAGCGAACCGTGGCAAAAACGATGTAGCCAAGCAAACCCAAGAGCAAGATGGCCAGGAAAACCAGGCCGAGCAGGCCCATGACGATGCGCACGATCCAGTTCATTCCAGTGTCCCCTCAGCTCAAAGCAAACGGTCAAGCGCCTGCATGTAGTCGGCAGAGCGCACCAGCTCATCCCAAGGTCGGGCGGGCGATCGGGGCAAGAGGTTCAAACGCCGCTCTTCGCTGATCTCGCTGGGCGTCCAGCGGCCTTTGAGCTGGGCTTCGGCCAGCTGGTCCAGCAGGTCGTCCAATTCGGCCCCACCGTTCACGGCAGAGCGGTTGCACAGCAGGGCCAGGTCGCAGCCCGCGTGCAGCGCGGTGATCACCGCTTCGGTGTAGCTGAGGGTGTGGCCGTCCAGCTGGCGGGCAGCGGCCATCGACAGGTCGTCGGTGCAGACCACGCCCTGAAAGTTCAATTGCCCTCGCAAAATGTCTTGCAGCCAGCGCGGCGAAAAACCCGCCGGGCGGCTGTCCACCTTGCTGTAAATCACATGCGCGGGCATCACCGCCGTGAGCACGCTGGTGAGCCAACCGTAAGGCTGGGCGTCATCGGCCAGGATGGCTTTGAGGCCGCGCTTGTCGACCGGCAAGGCCACATGCGAGTCGGCCTTGACCGCGCCGTGTCCGGGGAAATGCTTGCCGCAATTGCCCATGCCCGCTTGCAGCAAGCCCTGCATCAGGCTGCGGGCGAGCAGGCTGACCACGCGCGGGTCGCGGGCAAAGGCGCGGTCGCCAATGACGCCGCTTTCACCGTGGTCCAAATCGAGCACAGGCGTGAAGCTGAAGTCCACACCACAAGCGCGCAATTCACTGGCCAACACAAAGCCTGCCGAGGTGGCCGCTTCGCAGGCCTTGAGCACACCGGAGCCAGGCTGGCCCTTGTCGTCTTGCGACCAGCGTTCGCCCAGAGCGCGCATGGGTGGCACATGGGTGAAACCGTCGGTGCGAAAGCGCTGCACGCGGCCGCCTTCGTGGTCCACCGCGATCAAGAGGTCTGCACGGATGCTTTTGATCTGGGCGCACAAGTCACTCAGTTGGGCTCGGCTTTGCCAATTGCGGCCAAACAAAATCATGCCGCCCACCAAGGGGTGCGCCAAACGGCGGCGGTCCACGTCGCTCAGATGGTGGCCTTCGATGTCGATGATCAGGGGGGCGTGCAGGGTCATGGGTGTTTCAAATTCAAAAGAGAGTTCGGGGTGAACCACCCCATATCAAGGGCCAGCATGCACAGATGCTGGTGAAGCGGCAGGGTTGATGGTCTCGACTACGCAAAAACTGGCGGCGTATTCGGATTCGTCGGTCACGGTGATGTGGGCGTGCAGGCCCTTGGCCTCAAACCATTCTTTGAGCACGCCGTGCAGCACGATGACCGGCTGGCCGCTGGGCAGCTTGCCCACCTCGCACAGCCGCCAGGTCATGGGCATGCGCATGCCCAGGCCAATGGCTTTGCTGAAAGCCTCTTTGGCCGAGAACCGTGTCGCCAAGTAGCGCACGCCGCGCTCGGGCCAACGGGCGCTGCGCGCCTTCCAGGTGGCCATCTCGGCCTCTGACAGCACCTTGGCAGCAAAGCGCTCGCCGTGCCGCTCCAGGCTGGCCCGGATGCGGCGGATGTCGCAAATGTCGGTGCCGATGCCGTAGATCATTTTTGCAGGCAAGCCAAATACGCCTGCACTGTGGCGGTGTAGCCCCGCTCCAGCGCATCGGCCATGAAGGCGTGGCCAATCGAGACTTCCTGCAGCCCTTTGACGGCCGCCACAAAGGCAGGCAGGTTGTCACGGTTCAGGTCATGCCCGGCGTTCAGGCCCAGGCCTGCTTGCGTGGCGGCCACGGCGGCATCGGCATAACGCTGCAGCTGCATGGCTTGCTCGGGCGTGCCAAAAGCGGCTGCATAGGGCTCGGTGTACAACTCCACACGGTCAGCGCCCACGGCGCGGGCCGCAGCCATTTGTTCCGGCAGCGGGTCCATGAACAGGCTCACGCGCACCCCCAGTGCCTTGCACTCGTCGATCAAGGGTTTCAGGCGATCGGCGTCTTGCGGAAAGGTCCAGCCGTGGTCGCTGGTGAACTGGCCTTCGCTGTCGGGCACAAAGGTCACCTGGTGCGGGCGCACAGCGCGCACGTGGTCCATCAGGTTGTGGAAGGGGTTGCCCTCGATGTTGAACTCGCGCTCGGGCCAGGCCTGCATGAGGGCGTGCAATGGGGGCACATCGCTGGCGCGGATGTGGCGCTCGTCGGGCCGGGGGTGGATGGTGATGCCATGGGCGCCTGCTTGCAGGCACAACTCGGCCGCGCGCGTGACGCTCGGGATGCCCAGGTGGCGCGAATTGCGCAGCAGCGCGACTTTGTTGACGTTGACCGACAAGGCCACACGATGGTTTGTGTTCATAAGGTTTGCAGGTCCAGCATCATTTGGCGGGTGCGCAAGGCACCAACCCCGCAATGGTAGTTGAGCATCAGGCGCAAGGGGCGTTGCAGCGGCATGAGCAGGTCTGCGCAATCGCGCAACAGGGCCGTCAGAGGGTTGGCTGCATTCAAGGCCGCGTCCAGCGCCAGCCATTGCGCGCCGCTCATGGCCTGTCGCCCCTCCTCCGGCACCCATTGCAAGCCGGCCTCGGGGACCAGGGTGTACCGGTCATCCGGTGACAGCGGCTGAAGCGTCAGGGTCTGCAGGTTGAGTGCGGGCAGCAAGCCCATCTCTTTGAGCAGCAGCAACTCAAACGCCCGCAAGGCCCATTGCAAGGCGTCGGGATCGCCACTGGCGAGCAAACGCACGGCGGCGGCATACACCTCGAACAAAGCCGGATGGGGATCGTCTCGCGCCGTGAGGCGCATCAACAGTTCGTTGAGGTAATAACCGGAGATGAGCGCCTCGCCGGTGGGCATGACGTGCCCGCCCACCCATTCGGCCGATTTGAGCGTGCGGATGTCGCCTTCGCCGCCGAAAGCCAAGGACAAAGGCTGCAAAGGCAGCAAGACAGGGCGAAAGCTCGATGTGGGACGCTTGGCCCCCTTGGCCACCAAAGCCACCCGGCCATGGTGGCGGGTGAAGACTTCGAGGATCAGACTCGTTTCGCTCCAGTCGTAGCGGTGCAGCACATAGGCTGGCTCGTCTGCGATCCGCTTGGAAGCCATTGGCGGCGGAATTACTCGTAGCCGAAGCTGCGCACGCGCGCTTCGTCATCGGCCCAACCCGAGCGCACCTTGACCCACAGCTCGATGAACACCTTGGCGTCCAGTAGCTTTTCCAGCTCCATGCGGGTTTCGGTGCCGATGCGCTTGAGCTTTTCGCCCTTGTCACCGATCACGATGGCCTTGTGGCTTTCGCGCTCGACCACGATGGTGGCCGCAATGCGCAGCATGCGTTTGGCCGTGCGCCCTGCCTCTTCTTCGAACTTGTCGATCACCACCGTGGAGGTGTAAGGCAATTCGTCCCCCGTCAGACGAAAGAGTTTTTCGCGCACCATTTCGCTGGCGAGGAACTTCTCGCTGCGGTCGGTGAGCTCGTCTTCGGCATGCCACCAGGGCTGCTCAGGCAGGTATTTTTCGCAGATGCCGAGCAGGCGTTCGATGTCCTTGGGCTGCTTGGCCGACATGGGCACAAACTCGGCAAAGGCATGGCGCTCTTGCATGCTTTGCAGCCAGGGGGCGATGTCGCCACGGCGGTGCACGTTGTCGAGCTTGTTGGCCACGAGCAATACCGGGATACCGGGCTTGAGCAGGGCCAGCACCTTGGCGTCTGCGGTGGTGAAGCTGCCCGCCTCGACCACGAACAAGACCAGGTCCACATCGCTCACCGCACCGACCACGGTTTTGTTGAGCGACTTGTTGAGTGCGGTGCCGTGGATGGTCTGGAAACCGGGCGTGTCCACAAACACACACTGGGCCGCGCCTTGGGTGCGGATGCCGGTGATGCGGTGGCGCGTGGTTTGGGCTTTGCGCGAGGTGATGCTGATTTTTTGGCCCACCAAGGCGTTGAGCAAGGTCGATTTGCCCACATTGGGCTTGCCCACAATGGCCACCAGGCCGCAGCGCTGACCCTCCACCGGCACAGGCGCGGGGGCAGCAGCGACCGGGGGCAAGGCGGCGTCTTCAGACGCGTCGCGTGGCTGGATGGTCACGCCCGCGATTTGAACGGGACGGCGCATGGTTTGCTCTTGTGGCGTGCGTCCAGTTTCAGGCGTTTTTTTGTCGGTGCTCATGCGGCGCTTTCAGATTTCAGGGTCTGCAGCATGGCGGCTGCCGCTGCTTGTTCGGCAGCCCGACGGGACGCGCCCGAGCCTTGCTGGGTTTGACGCAATTCGGTCACTTCGCACGAGACTTCGAATTGCTGCCGATGCGCCGCACCAGAGGTGCCCACAACGGTGTATTTGGGCAGTGCGAGCTTGCGCCCTTGCAGCCACTCTTGCAGCTCGGTCTTGGGGTCTTTGCCCACGGCCTGCATGTCAGGTTTGATGTCAACCTGGGCAAACAGGCGCTCGACCAAGGCTTGTGCGTCCTTGTAGCCCCCGTCCAGATACACCGCGCCGATGATGGCCTCCAGGGCGTCGGCCAGGATGGACGGGCGGTTTTGACCGCCCGAGCGCATCTCGCCCTCGCCCAAGCGCATCACGGCGGGCAAATCCAGGGTTTTGGCCAGTTGGTGCAAGGTGTCTTGCTTGACCAGGTTGGCCCGCACACGCGACAAATCGCCTTCAGGCAAACTGGACAGTTGTGCATAGAGCAAGTGGGCGACCGACAGGTTCAGCACCGAATCCCCCAGGAACTCCAGGCGCTCATTGTGGTCAGCGCTGAAGCTGCGGTGGGTCACCGCCTGTTGCAGCAAGCCAACTTGTCGAAAGGCATAGCCCAAGCGAACTTGCAAAGCGGACAAATCGTGGGCTGCAGCAGATGAGGTCACTACGCGCTCCTCAGTCAAACGCACCAATGCGTTTGAGGTTGCCAAAGTTCATCCACACAAAGAAGGCTTTGCCCACGATGTTGGCGTCCGGCACAAAGCCAAAGAAACGCGAATCCAAGGAGTTGTCGCGGTTGTCGCCCATCATGAAATAGTGGCCAGCAGGCACCTTGCAGGTGACCCCTTCGACGGTGTATCGGCAGTTTTCACGGCCAGGAAATTGGTCGGCCCCCGGCACAAAAGCCGGACGGTCATCGTCCTGCAGGGTTTGATGCGGCTTGGCACCCAGGGTTTCGCGGCGTTGCTTGTGGTAGCGCATGGTCGATTCGTCAAAGAAGTCGGGCAGCACTTCGGTGGGGACGGCTTGGCCATTGATGGTCAGGCTTTTGTTCAGATAAGCCACCTCATCCCCGGGCAAACCCACCACCCGCTTGATGTAGTCCACACTGGGTTTGGGGGGGTAACGGAACACCATCACATCGCCGCGCTGCACAGGCGTGCCTTCGGTCAGCTTGGTGTTGGCCACGGGCAAGCGGATGCCGTAATGGAATTTGTTCACCAAGATCAGGTCGCCAATGTGCAAGGTGGGGATCATCGAGCCCGATGGAATTTTGAAGGGCTCGAACAAGAACGAGCGCAACACAAACACCACCACAATGACCGGGAACAGGCCGGCGGTCCAGTCCAGCCACCAAGGTTGCATGAGCAGCTTTTCACGGCTTTCACGCAGATCCGTGTCCACCTGCTCAATGCCCATTTTGGCCAGTTCAGCACGGCGCTGGGCCGCCTGGGTCTCCAGTTGTTCCACCGCCGCTTGGCGACGGGGCAAGAAAACAAAGCGTTCGGCCAACCAGTAAATGCCGGTCACCACCGTTGCCAACAGCAAGAGCAACGAGAAGTTGCCCTCGATATAGCCGAGGTACCAAGCGCCCGCATAGCCCACGAAGGCAGCCAGCACCAAAGACGTTAAAAACTGCATCAATCTTCCACCTGCAAAATGGCCAAGAACGCCTCTTGCGGCACCTCGACCGAACCGATCTGTTTCATGCGCTTTTTACCCGCCTTCTGCTTTTCCAGCAGCTTGCGTTTGCGGGTGATGTCGCCACCGTAGCACTTGGCCAGCACGTTCTTGCGCAAAGCCTTGATGGTTTCACGGGCAATGATGTTGGCCCCGATTGCAGCCTGGATGGCCACATCGAACATCTGGCGGCTGATGATCTCACGCATCTTGGCCGCCACCGCACGACCGCGGTACTGGGCTTGCGTGCGGTGCACGATGATGGACAGCGCATCGACCTTTTCGCCGTTGAGCATGATGTCGACCTTGACCACATCAGAGGCGCGGTACTCCTTGAACTCGTAGTCCATCGAGGCATAACCCCGGCTGACCGATTTGAGTTTGTCAAAAAAGTCCAGCACGATCTCGCCCAGCGGCATCTCGTAGGTCAGCATGACCTGACGGCCGTGGTAGGCCATGTTCATCTGCACCCCACGCTTTTGGTTGGCCAGCGTCATGACGGGACCCACATAGTCCTGCGGCATGTACAAGTGCACCGTGACAATCGGTTCACGGATTTCCTGAAGCTTGCCCTGGTCGGGCATCTTGGAGGGGTTCTCCACCATGATGACTTCGCCATCGCCCTTGAGCACTTCATAGACCACGCTCGGCGCGGTGGTGATGAGGTCCTGGTCAAATTCGCGCTCCAGCCGCTCTTGCACGATTTCCATGTGCAGCAAACCCAAAAAGCCGCAGCGAAAACCAAAACCCAGCGCCTGCGAGACTTCGGGCTCGTAGTGCAGCGAAGCGTCGTTGAGCTTGAGTTTTTCCAGCGCATCGCGCAGCGCGTCGTACTGGTTGGCCTCGGTGGGGTAAAGCCCGGCAAACACCTGCGGCTGGATCTCCTTGAAACCCGGCAAGGCCTCGGCAGCAGGCCCCATGTTGTTGGGCAGCTTTTTCTCCAGGGTCACCGTGTCACCGACTTTGGCCGCTTGCAGTTCCTTGATGCCCGCAATGATGTAACCGACCTCACCCGCCTTGAGCGATTCGCGCGGCTGGTTGGCAGGGGTGAACACGCCCAGGCTGCCGGCTTCGTAGACGGCATTGCTGGCCATCATCCGGATGCGCTCACCCTTGAGCAATTGGCCATCGACCACGCGCACCAGCATGACCACGCCCACATAGGTGTCGAACCAGCTGTCAATGATCATGGCGCGCAAGGGTGCGTCAGGGTTGCCCTTGGGTGGCGGAATGCGGGCCACGACGGCTTCCAGGATGTCCTCGATGCCCATGCCGGTCTTGGCCGAGCAAGGGATGGCGTCGGTGGCATCGATGCCAATCACGTCCTCCACTTCGGCACGCGCGTTGTCCGGATCGGCATTGGGCAAGTCCATCTTGTTGAGGACGGGCACCACCTCCACACCCAGGTCGAGGGCGGTGTAGCAGTTGGCCACCGTCTGGGCTTCCACACCTTGGCTGGCATCGACCACCAGCAATGCGCCCTCGCAGGCAGAGAGCGAGCGACTCACTTCATAAGAGAAGTCCACATGGCCCGGTGTGTCGATCAGGTTCAGGTTGTAAACCTGTCCATCCTGGGCTTTGTATTGCAATGCCGCCGTCTGCGCCTTGATGGTGATGCCGCGCTCTTTCTCAATGTCCATCGAGTCCAGCACCTGCGCTTCCATTTCACGGGCTTCCAAACCCCCACAACGTTGAATCAAACGATCGGCCAAGGTGGATTTGCCATGGTCAATGTGGGCAATGATCGAAAAATTTCTGATGTGATTCATCAAGGAAGTTCTGCAAGTGTTTGTGGATCAATGATCCGGAAAAGAAAAAAGGGCGCGTCTGGTGTTGACGCGCCCTGAACCAACAATCAATGGCAACTGCGATAGTTGGGACTTCATTGTAGGCAAATTGGTCCGTTCGCACAGCCCCAAAATCGGGTTCAGCAGGTCGTTGCGGTCATGCAACAGGAAAATTATCAACAACTTATCCACAATTGAAATGGCTAAAAAATGAACAACTTGTGGGTTGCCTGTGGATCGTCGGTGGAAACAAGCACCTCATACCGCATGGTGAATTCAACCCTGCTTTTCAAGCCATCTGTCATGCAACAAGTGCTGAGATTTTAGCCAAATTCGTCATGATTCCTTTTGAAAGTCAGTGTGCACAAACCTGGAAAAAAATTTCTTGAAGGACCGTCAGCTGCCCAAAAATGCATCAAAAGACCCCACAACCCTAAAAGCCTTGAGGTTTCAGGGTTGCTGGGCTTGCCGGTTTGTTCACGGTGTGGGCCGGATGGTCACGAAATCGACCGCGCTGCCACGGCGAATCAACAGACTCAAAGGCCTGGATTTGTCGATGCGCGCCACCAAAGCCTCGAAAGCTTGAACCGAAGCCACCTCCGAGTTGGCGACTGCCAAAATCAAATCGCCTTCACGAATGCCGGCACGGGCTGCAGCATCTACCGCTGCGTCCACACGCACACCGGCGCGAATGCGGGCTTCTTTGCGCTGAGCATCCGACAAGTCACTCAAGGTCAAACCCAGATGCGCCACCGTCGCGGGGGGTGATTTCTTCTCGGCCACAACGCCCGCAGGCTTTTCGGGCTCCAACTCGGCCACCGTCACGCTGAGATCACGCTGAGCACCGCGGCGAAAGACGGTCAGCGTGACGCGGTTGCCAGGTCGGGTGTTGCCCACTGCGCGCGGCAAGTCAGCTGGCTTTTCAATCACTTTGCCGTCGAACCGCACAATGATGTCGCCAGCCTCTACCCCGGCTTTTTCTGCCGGTGAGCCCTCTTCCACGCCGCGCACCAAGACACCTTGGGCCTTGCCCAAGCCGATGGATTCGGCAACATCTTTGGTGACCGGTGCAATCTGCACGCCAATGCGGCCACGACTGACGCGGCCGCTGGCGCGCAGCTGGTCGCTGACGCGGATGGCCTCATCCATCGGGATGGCAAATGAAATGCCCATGAACCCACCAGATCGGGAGTAGATCTGGCTGTTGATGCCCACCACCTCGCCCCGCATGTTGATCAGGGGTCCTCCCGAGTTGCCGGGGTTGATCGCCACATCGGTCTGAATGAAAGGTAAAAAATCACCGGTATCGCGCTGCTTGGCGCTCACGATACCCGCAGTGACGGTGTTGTCGAGCCCAAAAGGTGAACCGATCGCCATGACCCACTCACCCACACGCAAACGGCTGACATCACCCACTTTGACTGCCGGCAAACCGGTGGCCTGGATTTTGACGACGGCCACATCGGTGCGTTTGTCTGCACCCACGATGCGCGCCCTGAACTCACGCTTGTCGGGCAAAGTGACCAACACTTCATCGGCCCCGTCCACCACATGCGCATTGGTCATGATGAAGCCATCCGGGCTCAAGATGAAGCCGGAACCCACGCCCCGGGGTTGTGCCTCTGATTCTGGCCGATTGGGTCTGGGTGCCTGACGTGGTGCATTGGGCATGGGGACACCAAAAAATCGGCGAAACAACTCCTGCATTTCGTCTTCAGGACCACCCGAGGCCGCTGCGCTGGGACGTGCTTTTTCCAGGGTGCGAATGTTGACCACCGAGGGCCCGACTTGCTCTACCAGTTCGGTGAAATCAGGCAAACCTCTGACCACAGCGCCTGATGTTTGCGCCATGGCGGCGGATGTCGGTATGGTGAGCGAACCGACCACCAAAACACTGCCCAGCAGGGCCGAAGCCGCAGCGCCGATCCAATGATGACTCTTCACAAAAGCCTCCTTGTGTTGTTCAAAAACTGGGGGGAATCCAACTTCAAATGAGGTGCGATTCACCCAATTCAAGCCATGTCAAACAGGGTCTGTCACCGATCTGTCGGCTGCCCTGTCCCCCTTGGGGCGCGAATATACAGCGCATCTAAATCCGTGCCACTTTGTGGGCATGGCGTCCTCCTGCAACCACGCACTGCCCCAAGGATTGATGCGCATGGCATTCGCATCCAGGCGCCGGACCCACAACAACATGCCGTGACCGGCATCCAGCCCGACCGACAAACTGACCGGTTGCAGCGGACCAGATTGGCCCGGCTCAGCTTGCCAAAACCAAGCTTCACCCGACCAAACCAAGCTGCCACTGACCCACAACTGTCGGGGCGCCCACCATGCGGCGCCAAGGAGACACATCAACCACCCGCCCCACATGCAAGCCACCCACATGCCATGGGCCTGCGTGAGCCATTGCCAGGCCAGCAAGCCAATGGCAGACAATGCCGCTGCGCCGACTCCCCATACCCGGCCCCAAGCAAAACGCCCCACCGGGAAGACCACAGGTGGGGCGTTGTACATGGCGGGACGCTGAATTCAGATGCGTTTGAACACCAGAGAGCCGTTGGTGCCACCGAATCCGAAGTTGTTTTTCAAGGCCACATCGATTTTCAGGTCTCGCGCCGTGTTGGCGCAATAATCCAAATCACACTCAGGATCTGGATTGTGCAGGTTGATGGTCGGTGGCACTTTCTGGTGGTGCAAGGCCAGGACCGTGAACACACTCTCAATGCCGCCGGCTCCGCCCAGCAGGTGACCGGTCATGGACTTGGTGGAGCTGACCACGGTTTTGTAGGCGTGATCACCCAAAGCCGCCTTGATCGCATTGGTTTCGTTGATGTCGCCCAGCGGTGTGGATGTGCCGTGTGCGTTCAGGTAGTGGATCTGGTCCGGATTGACACCGGCATTGCGCATGGCGCTCAACATGGCGCGGCGGGGTCCGTCCATGTTGGGCGCAGTCATGTGACCCGCGTCAGCGCTCATGCCGTAGCCGCCCAGTTCGGCGTAAATCTTGGCGCCACGGGCTTTGGCGTGTTCGTACTCTTCGAGCACCATGACGCCTGCGCCCTCGCCCAACACAAAGCCGTCTCGGTCTTTGTCCCAAGGGCGTGATGCGGTGCTGGGGTCGTCATTGCGGGTCGACAAGGCGCGCATGGCGGCAAAGCCACCCACGCCCAATGGGGACACCGTGCCTTCGGCGCCGCCTGCGATCATCACATCGGCGTCGCCATACTCGATCAGTCGACCGGCTTCGCCAATGCTGTGCAAACCTGTGGTGCAGGCAGTGACCACGGCCAGATTCGGGCCTTTGTAGCCATGACGCATCGACACGTGACCGGAGATCATGTTGATGATCGAGGCCGGTACAAAAAATGGGGAAATGCGGCGCGCACCGCGGGCCACGTACTCGATGTGGGTTTCTTCGATCAGCGGCAAGCCACCGATGCCCGAACCAATCACCACACCGGTGCGACAGGCTGCCTCTTCACCCAAGGCATCGCCAGTGGGCAAACCGGCGTCTTGAATGGCCTGGGCTGCAGCAGCGATGCCGTAATGGATGAACCGGTCCATCGTCCGAGCCTCTTTGGCAGAGATGTAGGACTCGAGGTCAAAGTTCTTGACTTCACCTGCAATCCGGCACGGCATGGCCGTCGCGTCAAATCGGGTGATGGGACCAATGCCGGATTGGCCGGCAATCAGGTTGGACCATGCTTCAGACACCGTGTTGCCCACGGGGCTGATGCATCCCAAACCCGTGACTACAACGCGGCGCCGGGTCATTGGTGATCAGGCCTTTTTGCTTTGCGCGTAATCGATCGCCGCTTGCACTGTGGTGATCTTTTCAGCGTCTTCGTCGGGAATCTCGATGCCGAACTCGTCTTCGAGTGCCATCACCAGTTCGACCGTGTCCAGGGAGTCGGCACCCAGATCGGCCACAAAGGCTTTCTCATTGGTGACTTGTGACTCTTCCACGCCGAGTTGTTCGGCAATGATTTTTTTGACACGTGCTTCGATATCGCTCATGGGTTCCCTCTGAGGGTTGTGAAAAATGGAGATTTTACCTGTCCGAAAGGGTGTTCCGGCAAATCAGGCCATGAACATGCCACCATTGACATGCAATTCCTGTCCGGTGACATAGCCCGCACCTGCGCCTGCCAAGTAAGCGACCGCGTGGGCAATGTCTTCGGGTTTTCCCAGATGGCCCAGAGGAATCTGGCCCAGCAAGGCTTTGTGCTGTTCCTCGGGCAGGCTGGCCGTCATGTCGGTGGCAATGAAACCAGGCGCCACACAATTGACCGTGATGCCTCGGCTGCCCAGCTCGCGAGCCAGTGCACGGGTCATCCCTGCAACTCCCGCCTTGGCGGCAGCGTAATTGGCTTGACCGGGGTTGCCCGATGCGCCCACCACGCTGGTGATGCTGATGATGCGGCCATAGCGCTGCTTCATCATGGGGCGGATCACGGCGCGGCTCATGCGGAACACGGCCTTGAGGTTGGTGTCGAGCACCGCATCCCAATCGTCGTCCTTCATGCGCATGGTCAGGGTGTCGCGGGTGATGCCGGCGTTGTTCACCAGCACCTGCAGGCCACCGTGCTCCTTGACGATGGCATCGATCAAGGCTTCGCCTGCGGCGGCATCGTTCACATTCAGATTGGCACCCCGGCTGCCAGGAAAGGCCGACAGGGCTTGGCTGATCTTGGCGGCGCCGTCATCGCTGGTGGCGGTGCCAATGACCACAAAACCTTGTTGCGCCAAATGCAAGGCAATAGAGGCACCGATGCCACGGGAGGCACCGGTCACGAGGGCCACTTGCTTGTTGCTCATGCCAGGATTCCTTTCACTTCGGCCAGGGTGGCGGGGTCGTACAAAGCGAGGCCATTCAATTCGGCATCGATCCGTTTGGTCATGCCCGCCAGCACCTTGCCGGGGCCGCATTCGACCAGGGTGCTCACACCACGGGCCTTGATGGCCTGCACGCACTCCACCCATCGCACCGGACCAAAGGCCTGACGGTACAAGGCATCGCGGATGCGGTCGGCATCGGTCTCGATCGCCACATCGATGTTGTTGAGCACCGGGATCTGCGGCGCGCCCAGTGTCAATGTGGCCAGTTTCTCGCGCAGCTTTTCGGCGGCGGGCTTCATCAGGCTCGAATGGAAAGGAGCCGACACGGGCAAGAGCAAAGCGCGCTTGGCCCCCATGCCCTTGAGGACTTCACAGGCTTTGTCGACGGCAGCCTTGCTGCCGGCGATCACGGTTTGTGCGGCGTCGTTGAAGTTCACGGCTTCGACCACTTCGGTGCTGTCAGCCGCGAATGTGGCTTGGGCCGTTTTGCAGCCCTCCATGACTTTGTCCGAGGCCAGACCCAAAATGGCGGCCATCGCGCCCACACCCATAGGCACGGCTTCTTGCATGGCGGCAGCGCGCAGGCGCACCAATGGCGCTGCTTGCGCGAGCGTCAGCACACCCGATGCGACCAAGGCGCTGTACTCGCCCAGCGAGTGACCCGCCACCACAGAGGGTTTGGCACCGCCTTCTGCCAGCCAGGCGCGGTAAGCAGCCACGGCCGACACCAGCATCACGGGCTGGGTGTTGGTGGTCATGGCCAGCGCTTCCTTGGGGCCTTCATGGATCAGTCGGGCGACATCTTCACCCAGGGCATCCGAAGCTTCTTTCAGGGTTTCGAGCACCACGGGGTGATCACCCCAAGCGTCGAGCATGCCCACCGATTGGGAGCCCTGACCTGGAAAAACAAAAGCAAATGTGGTCATGTGCAAGATCATTAACTGAAAAGAATCCGTTCCCTGGTGCCGTGCATCTCAGAACAGGGCTGTCAAACCTTTGGAAGGGTCAATATCGCAAGAAAACAGAGCCCCAGGTGAAGCCTCCACCCACGCCTTCGAGCATGAGCATCTGGCCGCGCTGGATGCGCCCATCCCGTACAGCGGCGTCCAGCGCCAGCGGAATCGATGCAGCCGAGGTGTTGCCGTGCTGGTCCACTGTGACCACCACCTTGTCAGCCCCGAGCTTGAGCTTGCGCGCTGTACTTTGCATGATGCGGATGTTGGCTTGATGCGGGATCAGCCAGTCGATGTCGGCGTCGGTCATGTTGGCCTTGGCCAAGCTGGTGCGAGCGGTTTCTTCGAGCACACCCACGGCCAGTTTGAACACCGCCTGCCCGTCCATCTTGAGCACCGGATCACCCAGAATACCGCCCCGATTCACATGACCGGGCACGCACAAGATGTCTTTGTACTTGCCATCGGCATGCAAATCGGTGGCCAAAATGCCCGGCTGCTCGGAGGCCTCCAGGATCACAGCGCCAGCGCCATCCCCAAACAGCACGCAGGTGGTGCGGTCCTTGAAATCCAGAATGCGGCTGAACACTTCGGCCCCAATGACCAGCGCCCGCTTGGCAGAGCCCGATTGGATCATGGCATCCGCCACCGTCAGGGCATAGATGAAGCCACTGCAAACGGCCTGCACATCAAAGGCCGGACAACCCGCTGTACCCAGCTTGTGTTGAACCATGGTCGCCACAGACGGGAACACCATGTCGGGGGTGGAGGTGCCCACGATGATCAGATCGATGTCGCTGGCCGTCAGACCGGCGGCCTCCAGGGCCTTGCGCGCGGCTTCGGTGGCCAGATCACTGCAACCTTGGTGATCGGCAGCGAAGTGGCGCGCTCGTATGCCGGTGCGCTCAACGATCCAGTCGTCCGAAGTTTCAACGCCTTGCTGCGCCAGATCGGCTGCCAAATCGGCATTGGTCAGGCGGCGGTCTGGCAGGTAACTGCCCGTGCCCAAAATGCGGGAATAAATTCTCATGGTGTGGTGACCGCTGGCTCTGAACGCTCAGCCTGCGCGCCCATCAACAAAGGGGCAGCATGGGCAATGCGTTCACGAACGCGGTCCAACAATTGATTTCGGCCTGCATCATAAGCGCGGTTGAGGGCGGTCTCAAACGCCACCTCATCGGCTGAGCCATGGCTCTTGAACACCAAGCCCCTCAAACCCAAGAGTGCCGCACCGTTGTAACGACGGTGGTCAACACGGTTTTTAAATGCAGTTAACACCGGATAGGCCAAAATTGCGACCATTTTCGTGAAAATGCTGCGGGAAAACTCATTTTTCAAGAAGCCGCCGATCATGGTGGCCAGGCCTTCACTGGCCTTGAGCGCCACGTTGCCGACAAAGCCATCGCAGACCACAATGTCCACCGTGCCCTTGAAAATATCATTGCCTTCGACATTGCCGTGAAAGTTCAAATCTCCGGCGTTGCCTGCAGAACGCAGCAATTCGCCCGCTTTTTTGATGATTTCATTGCCTTTAATGGCTTCCTCACCAATATTGAGCAAGCCAACAGAGGGCTGATCCTTGCTTTGCAGCACCGACACCAGGGCTGAGCCCATGACCGCGAACTGGAGCAAATGCTCGGGCGTGCAGTCCACATTGGCCCCCAGATCGAGCATGGTGGTGCCGCCACCCTTGAAATTGGGCATCTGGCCTGCAATGGCCGGTCGGTCAATGCCGTCCATGGTTTTCAGCACATAACGGGCAATGGCCATCAAGGCACCGGTATTCCCCGCAGAAATGGCGGCCGTGGCTTTGCCATCACGCACCAGTTCAATGGCCACGCGCATGGAAGAGTCTTTCTTCTTGCGCAAAGCCACTTCGAGCGGGTCGTCCATTTCGACCACCTCGGTCGCGGCGACCACTTCAACACGAGGATCCACCCATCCCCCCAGGGCATGGGCATGCCCCACCAGCAACAGTCGGGCGTCGGGGTGTGTCGACAAGAAACGGCGACATGCCGCCAGCGTGACGCGCGGACCATGGTCGCCGCCCATGCAATCGACAGCCAAAGTGATCGGAGTAGGCGATGTCATCGGGTTGTGGAACTCAAAGCCAGTTGAAAATCAAATCCATAAAAACAAAAGCCCGAGGCTACTTGCAAAGTAGCGCCGGGCCTTTTGAGGCTTGGGGCTGACGCCGATCAGGCTTCGGATTTGTTTTTCAGCACCTGACGACCACGGTAAAAACCGTTGGGGCTGATGTGGTGACGCAGATGGGTTTCGCCGGTGGTGGGCTCCACAGCGATGCCTGGCACGTTCAGGGCATTGTGCGAACGGTGCATACCGCGCTTGGAAGGCGACTTTTTGTTTTGCTGAACAGCCATGATGGCTCCTTGGAAGCTTGGAGGCCGCGCTAATCAAGACGCAGCTTCTGGTTGATGAGAGATTTGCCCAGACACCTGAGCGAAGCCGCTGATTATAGCCCAAGCCAGACATCCCGCCTGCACGCCCTGGGCCGCCCCCTCAGGACCGGCCAGATTTGAGACCGGCCAGGACGCCAAAGGGGTTAGGCCGCTCAGCCGCCTCTTGAAAATCCGGGTCCACCGACGACATGGGTACAGGCAGAGGACACACCTCATGCAAGGCCACAAGAGGCAGCGACAGAATCAGCTCATCTTCAATCAGGGCCAAGGCATCCAAATCCCGGCTGATCACCAAAATATCCTCTTCAGCCTCGTCGTCCAGGGCGGCGGCTGTGGCTTCGTCCGCCACAAAACGGAAAGCACGCTCGGCTTGAACCGTCTCCAAAACAGGGGTCAGGCAGCGCTGGCACTGCATGGGCAAAGCCACCGAGGCTTGCAGATCGAGCCAAATTTGGTCTGCGCCACCGGCCTGAGGCGCCAGACGGCCTTGCAAGCGCCAGACCACCGCGCCAGGCTGCAGGCTGCCCGCCACCTGCTCATCCCAAAGCCGCGTCATGGATGACAAGGCCACTTGTCCTTCCAGCAGGGCAGCGTCCCGGGCAAACGCTGCCACATCCAAATGCTGAGCATCAAACTTTTTGTCCATACCCGCAGTGTAAGAGAATCACTCCATGAACATGACGACTTCTGATACCGAGTCCCGCCCAGTGGTGCTGGGCTCCACTTCACGTTACCGCCGCGAATTGATGGAGCGGCTGCGCCTGCCCTTCAGCGTGAGCGCCCCGAATGTGGATGAAACACCCTGGCCTGGCGAATCCCCCCGGGATTTGGCGTTGCGCCTGGCGCTGGCCAAAGCAAAGGCGGTGGCCGAACTGCACCCTGGCGCCGTCGTGATCGGGTCCGACCAGGTGGCAGATTTGGCGGGCCAACCCTTGGGCAAGCCGGGCGAACACGCACGCGCTGTGGCGCAGCTCCGCCAAATGCGCGGGAAGACCGTGATTTTTCAGACTGCATTGGCCGTGGTTTGCCTGGACAGCGGCTTTGAAGCCGTGGATCTGGCAGCGGTGCGGGTGGTTTTTCGGGATCTGAGCGACGAGGAGATCGAGTCCTACCTGCAGGCCGAACAGCCCTACGACTGCGCAGGCAGTGCCAAAAGCGAGGGCTTGGGCATCGCCCTGCTCGAATCGATCGACAACGACGACCCGACCGCGCTGATCGGTCTGCCCCTGATCCGCACCGCGCGATTGCTTCGTCAAGCCGGAGTGAAATTGCTGTGAAGACCCCTCCTGTCAAAGGTCGCTTGCTTTTGGTACCCACCCCACTGGACTTTGCTTGCCAAGCACAAGCACCCATCGAGCATGTCTTGCCCGAAGCCACCTTGGTTGCAGCGGCCGGCTTGCGCCATTGGGTCTGCGAGAACGCCAAAAGCACACGGGCCTTCCTCAAGCGCGTGGGAGAAACCCACCCACTGGTGGCACCCTTGGCCGAACAAGAAATCACCGAGTTGCCACGGCATGTGCACAAAAAAGGCGATCACCAATCGGGTTTTGACGGCAAATCGATGCTCTCGGCCGCCTTGCAAGGCCACGACATCGGCCTGGTCAGCGAGGCCGGCATGCCCGCCGTGGCCGACCCGGGCAGTTCGGTGGTACGCGCCGCACACGACTTGGGCATGACCGTGGTGCCGCTGGTGGGCCCGGTGTCCTTGCTGCTGGCACTGGCCGCCAGTGGCCTTAATGGCCAAAATTTTGCATTTGTGGGCTACCTGCCCCAAGACGCAACAGAACGCACCGCACGCCTGAAACAGCTGGAGTCACTGGCGCTCAAAACCGGCCAGACACAGCTGTGGATTGAAACCCCTTATCGCAATGCCGCCATGCTCGCGGGACTGTTGCAGAGCTTGCAAGCCAACACCCGCTTGGCCATTGCGAGTGGCCTCACACTGCCCTCAGCCAGCATCCAGAGCCACACGATTGCACAATGGAAAAAGGGCCTCAAAGGCCCTGATGGTCACACGCCAGCGGTCTATGCCATCGGGCCTTGAGCCTTGAGATGACGAAGCTCTGACCCCACAGCGCAACGCATCTCAGCGCATGGTTGCGCTGGCGCGCAATGCGCGCACGGAGCCCTCACCGACCGCCACACCAAAACGTTTGACCAAACGCTCGGCGACATTTTCTCTTTGGGTGTAGTCGATCACATCGGGGGCTTTGACCACATCCCTGGCCACGCCATCGATGCTGCCCAGACCGTCAGCCAAACCGAGGTCCACCGCTTGCTGACCGCTCCAAAACAAACCACTGAACATTTCAGGGTTGTCCTTCAAACGCTCGCCCCGGCCTTTCCTGACGGCCTCGATGAATTGCTTGTGAATCTGGTCCAACATCGCTTGCGCATGTTGCCGCTGGGGTGCTGTCTGGGGACTGAAGGGGTCCAGAAAACCCTTGTTTTCGCCGGCCGTCATCAAACGCCGCTCCACGCCCAGCTTGTCCATCAAGCCGGTGAAGCCAAAACCATCCATCAACACACCGATGCTGCCCACCAAGCTGGCCTTGTCGACAAAAATTTGATCTGCGGCAACGGCGATGTAGTACGCAGCCGACGCACAAGACTCTTCCACCACCGCATACACGGGTTTGTTGTGCAAGGCCCTCAGGCGTCTGATTTCATCGTTGATCAAACCGGCTTGAACCGGGCTGCCACCGGGCGAATTGATCAACAAGATCAAAGCCCTGGAGCCAGGGTCTTCGAGCGCTGTGCGCATGGCCGACATGACGTTTTCCGCACTGGCCTCGGTATCGGGTGAAATCTCCCCCACGATGGTGACCAAGGCCGTGTGCGGGAAACTGGGACTGGTCGATGCAGAACCGAAACTGAACAATTGCCAAAGCACCACAACAAAGATGCCCAGCCAAGCCAGACGCATCCCCAGTTTCCAGCGCCGCGCTGTCTGCTGCTCTTGGAGTTGGGCAAAGGCCAACTTTTCAAGCGTTTCTCGTGCCCAACTCTCCTGGGCCGCCATGGCCGCCGTGCCTGCGCCCGACTCGGGCGCAGTCTGGACGGGTTGTTCATCAGGCTTGGACAGTTTGTCCTGGGGGTCTTGCATGGTCAAAATTCGAGGGGTTTCAAGTTGTAGGCAGTATGCCAGTGAACCACCCCGTCACGCTCTGACAAGTCTATTTTGACCAGGCCGCCACGGCAGGGACCGCCCGCGCAAGCACCGCTGTCGGGCTCGTAAGTGGCACCGTGTGTGGCACACATCAGCCAGCGGCCGGTGTTGTCAAAGAAACGGTCGGGTTGGTAATCCATCTCCATCGCCACATGGGTGCACCGGTTCAAATAGGCATGCACCTGGCCTTGGTATCGGATGGCAAAAGCACGGCAGGTCTGCCCGGCATAGACGATGTCAAAGGGCACAGCACGCCCCCCATTGACCAGGTCGGCGCTGTTGCACAAAGGGATCATCGGCTCCATGGGCGCTCCTTGTTTCAGGCTTCAGGCGTGTTGCAGCAACCAGTCGTGCAATTCGCGCACGCTGTGCGCCACGTGGCGCGGTTGCAAGGCATGAAAGGCGGCGGGTTCGTGGGCGCCGTAACTCACGCCCACACTGGCGCAACCCGCATTCAAGGCCATTTGCAGGTCGTGTGTGGTGTCGCCAATCATCAAAGTGCGCTCGGGCTCGACGCCAAACTCCCGCATCAATTCGTTGAGCATCAAGGGGTTGGGCTTGCCCGCAGTCTCGTCGGCCGTGCGCGAACCGTCAAAACGGTGACGCAACTCGACCGCCTGCAGCGCTTCGTTCAGGCCATGGCGGCTTTTGCCGGTGGCCACCGTCAGCCAATGGTGCCTTGCTTTGAGCTCGTCCAGCATGCCCAACACACCCTCAAACAAGCTGATGTCGTTTTGGTGCTGAAGGTAATGGTGGCGGTAACGCTCCCCCAGTGCCGGGTATTTGTCTTTGGGCACATCGGGCGCGGCATGGGCCAGGGCAGGCATGAGCGCCATGCCGATCACATAAGAAGCCGCTTCGCGCGTGGGCTCCTGACCGCCAACATCCACCACGGCCCTTTGGATGCAGCGGGTGATGATGGCGGTGGAATCGAACAAAGTGCCGTCCCAATCGAAAGCGATCAGGTCAAACTGGCGGGGTCTTGGCTGGGACATGGTCTACGTAAGCCTTCAATTCGGGGGGTAAATCGGCTTGCAGGGCGACGCGCTCAGCGGTCACAGGGTGGTTGAACTGCAAGCGCCAGGCATGCAAAAACATGCGTTTGAGTCCGGGCTGGGCCGTTGGCTTTTGAAGCTGACGATTCCACTCAAAATCACCGTATTTGTCGTCGCCCGCAATCGGATGGCCCTGCGAGGACAAATGCACCCGGATCTGGTGCGTGCGCCCGGTCTTGATGGTCACTTCGAGCAAGGTGGCCCCTTGCAAGCGTTGTGACACCTTGACCAGGGTGATGGACCGCATGCCGTCCGGGTCCTCGGGCGTCGTCACTTTGACGCGACGCTCGCCTTCCATCCCGTCCTTGCCTGGCAGCAAAAATTTTTGCAAGGGCTGGTCGATCACCTTGAGTTTGGCAGGCCAATCGCCTTTGACCAGCGCCAGGTAGGTCTTGCCCGTTTCTCGTTCGCGAAACTGGTCCTGCAGGTTTTTGAGGGCGCTGCGCTTCTTGGCCACCAGCAAAATACCGCTGGTGTCCCGGTCCAAGCGGTGCACCAACTCCAACAGCTTGGCCTGGGGGCGGGCCTGACGCAATTGTTCGATCACCCCAAAACTCACACCCGATCCGCCATGCACCGCCACACCGGCCGGTTTGTTGATCGCCATCAGGCTGTCGTCTTCCAGCAAAAGCGGAAATTCACGGCCAGGCGCTGGGTTTGCAGCCTTGTCCGCCAGCTTTTCGGACACCCGCACTGGCGGCACACGCACTTCGTCGCCCACCTCCACCCGGGTTTCGGCCGAGGCCCGCCCCTTGTTGATGCGCACTTCACCACTGCGGATGATGCGGTAGACGTGCGTTTTGGGCACGCCTTTGAGCTGACGCATCAAAAAGTTGTCCAATCGCTGCCCTGCCGACTCCTCGTCCACCAACAACCATTTGACGGCGGGCATCGCAGCAGCAGACTTGGCCCCTATAATGTGATTCACTGGCAATTGGCTGTAAGTGGTTGATTCAAATGGAAATGAATTCCTGTCTAGCTGGAGTTTAGTCCACCACCACCGCACCAAACCAGATGGTCGATGCCACCCCCGGCACGATTTGCAGACTGAAGGCCAACGCCGACAGTGGCAAAACGCCCCGGAGGTTGGGCCGACGCCCAGAAACCCAGATACGGAATACCCCCAATCCAGCAGCCCCATGGTCTGCTGGGCGGATCAAAGCGAGATGGTTGTGTTGTTCGGAACTTTGCTGATGTACTTGGAGTGGCTCACGAAGCCATGCTCCATCGTCACGCCTGGTGACCGGCAGTTTGTCTTGGACACCGGGGGAAGCCCCCGGCAGTGGACGAATCTGTGCACGCCTTGTCTCTCGCACCATCCACGCGCCACGATCCCCATTCCTGTGCTCACGCACAGTTGAATGGCGATCACCCTCGGCAATTCCCTTCGTTTCAGGCGTCAGCTCCGGCAACGTGGGCTTCGCGGTTCCCAAGAACCGGAAGCCGGTTGTGTAAACAGGTTTTTCGCGTGCGGACATTGTCTGCACCGAAGCCAAGCTGACAAGAAAAGGAACGCATCATGAAACGGATGCTGATCAACGCCACGCAAGCTGAAGAGCGCCGCCTGGCCATCGTCGATGGACAAAAACTCCTCGACTACGAAATCGAAATCGAAGGGCGCGAACAGCGCAAGGGCAACATCTACAAAGCCATCGTGACGCGCGTCGAGCCCTCGCTCGAAGCCTGCTTCGTGGACTACGGTGAAGACAGGCACGGCTTTTTGCCCTTCAAGGAAATCTCACGCCAATACTTTGCCGAAGGCGTGTCCGTCAGCCAGGCCCGCATCCAGGACGTCATCAAAGAAGGCCAATCCCTTTTGGTGCAGGTCGAAAAGGAAGAGCGCGGCAACAAGGGCGCGGCCCTCACCACCTTCGTCAGTCTGGCGGGCCGCTATGTGGTGCTCATGCCCAACAACCCCCGGGGTGGTGGCGTCAGCCGCCGCATCGAGGGCGACGACCGCGCCGAACTCAAGGAGGCGATGGACCAGCTGGAGTACCCCAAGGGCATGTCCATCATCGCCCGCACCGCCGGCATTGGCCGCTCCGCGCCCGAACTGCAGTGGGACCTGAACTACCTGCTCAAGCTCTGGACCGCGATCGACGGAGCTTCCCAAGGCAAAGGCGCTTTCCTGATTTACCAGGAATCGAGTCTGGTGATCCGCGCCATCCGCGATTACTTCAACAACGACATCGGCGACATCCTGATCGACACCGACGACATCTACGAACAGGCTCAGCAATTCATGAGCCACGTGATGCCCGAGTTCGCGCCCCGTGTGAAGCGCTACCGCGACGACGCGCCGCTGTTCAGCCGCTTCCAGATCGAGCACCAGATCGAATCGGCCTATGCCCGCACGGTGCAACTGCCTTCGGGTGGTGCCATCGTGATCGACCACACCGAAGCCTTGGTCTCGGTGGACGTCAACTCGGCGCGCGCCATCAAGGGTGGTGACATCGAAGAAACCGCGACCCGCACCAACCTGGAAGCCGCCGACGAAGTGGCCCGCCAGATGCGCTTGCGCGACTTGGGTGGCCTGATCGTGATCGACTTCATCGACATGGAAGAAGCCAAGAACCGCCGCGAAGTGGAAAACCGCTTGCGCGACGCCCTGCGCCAAGACCGTGCCCGCGTGCAGTTCGGCGCCATCAGCAAATTCGGCCTGCTGGAGATGAGCCGCCAGCGCCTCAAACCCGCCCTCTCCGAAGGCGCCTCGATCCCTTGCCCACGTTGCGGTGGCGCAGGCCACATCCGCGACACCGAAAGCTCGGCGCTGCAAATTCTGCGCATCATCCAGGAAGAGTCCATGAAGGACAACAGCGCGGCGGTGCACGCCCAAGTGCCTGTCGAGGTGGCGTCTTTCCTGCTCAACGAAAAGCGCTCCGAGATCGCCAAGATCGAGTTGCAGCAACGCATCAATGTGCTGCTGGTGCCCAACAAATCGCTGGAAACCCCTCATTACAAACTGGAGCGCTTGAAGCACGACGACCCGCGCCTGGACCGCATCGAAGCCAGCTACAAGATGGCCGAAGAGATCGAAGACGCGACCACCGTGACGCGCCGTTCACAAGAGCCCACCAACAAGCAAACGCCCGTCATCAAGGGTGTGTTGCCCGACGCGCCTGCGCCGATCGCCCCGGCCAAGCCAGAGGCACCTGCCGCCACGGCCAAACCTGCGCGCCCAGCTGCCGCCGCACCGGTGGCTGCACCGGCAGCCACCGGCGGTTTCTTTGGCTGGCTGAAAAACCTGTTCGGGGGCAGCACCCCAGAAGCGGCGCCAGCCGCCGTTGACAAAAAAGATGACAAGCCGCGCGAAGGCCGCAACGTCGAGCGCCGCACCGAAGGCCGTGAAGCTGGACGCGAGGGCCGACGTGGTGGCCGCCGAGGCGAGCGCAGCGAATCAGCCAATGCGGAAGTGCGTGCGCCCCGCGAAGGCGGTCGACGCGGCGAAGGTCGCGGTGAGAGCCGTGCGGAAGGTCGCAACGAATTGCGTGACGGCGAAACCCGCCCGGCACGTGGCGAACGCGCCGAGCGGGGTGAGCGGGCCGAACGCCCTGCCCGTGAAGGCCGTCGCGATGGCCGCAGCGAAAACCGCCAGGAAGGCAAAAATGAAGGCCGCAGCGATGCCAGCCCTGAGTTGAGCACCGACAGCACCGAAGTGCGTCAAGAGCGTGCACCGCGTGGTGAAGGTCGCCGTGAACGTGGCGAACGCGGCGGTGAGGGCCGTCGTGAGCGCGGTGGCGAGCGCCGCCAAACGGACAACGCCCCTGAAGCCGAGGTGACCAACACGGATGCCCAAGCAAGCACGATCGCTGCAGAAGGTGGCACGCCAGCCGACCACAACGGTGAACGCCGCGAAAGGCGCTCACGTGACCGTTACGGCCGGGACCGCCGTGAACGCGCAGGCGAATCACGCCCAGACGGCGCTGCTGAAGACAGCTCTGGCGAAATCAATGCCGCACCCGTCGCCAGCGAAACCAGCACACAAGACCGTCCTGCCCCGCGCTCGTATTTTGAGCGCGCACAGCCAGCCGCCGTGGCACCTGCCGCTGAAGAATCGGTCGTCAGCAACCCAGCGCCTGCAGCCCCCGTGGCCGCAGCGCCTGACACCACGGCTGCGCCCGCTGTGGCGCCGCAGGTGTCTGAAAGCCCGGCACCAGTGGCTGAACCTGCACCAGCGCCTGCCACGGCCTCTGCACCCGCTGCACCCTCCGCTTCACCACCTGCTGCATCGGCCACCGAGACCGCTCGCGCCAGCCTGCCCCCAGTGGCGCAGTACACCTTGCCCATGGAAGGTCTGCAACAACTGGCACAAAGCTCAGGTCTGATCTGGGTGAACTCCGACGCCAGCAAAGTGGCTGCCGTTCAGGCTGCCATTGCCGCCGAACCCCAACCGGTGCGCGTGCCCCGTGAGCGTCCGCCAGCTGTGGTGCTGAACGAAGGCCCGCTGGTTCTGGTGGAAACACGCAAAGACCTCAACACGCTGAAAGTGCCATTCTGATTTCGGTGAATGCACCTTGGCTTCCATCCAAAACCGGGCCACATGGCCCGGTTTTTTTTCGAGTGGATCAAACCTCGTGAACGGGCACATCGCGCTGACTCAGAGGGCACCGGCCCGGACAAGTTTTCAGTCGCTTGAAGACTTCGCGGCCTGTTTCCATGCGTGTGCTGCAGCCACCGGGTCCTGGCGTTGTTCAGCCAGTTCGGCCAAGGCGATCCAGGCCTTTCGCAGGAGTACAGGGCTGTCCAGATTTTTGGCCGCTTGACTCAACAAGCTTTGGGACTTCCCCCAAAGCTGATGACGCCAACACAGCATGCCCGCCAAATACTGCAAATGGGCAGACCGGGGCTGGGATTGTTGGGCACTCTCCAGACGCGACAGCCAGACCAGCGCATCTTGAGCGTCGACATCCGGCAGGCAGGCATCCAGGGCCAGAACAACTTTCACCCGTTGCTCGTGGGACCACTGGGTGTGTTGCGATTGAAGAGGCGCCCACAAGTCCTGCAGCCAAGTCCTGCCCATCTGGGGGGAACCCCCCAACTTCAACCAACGCAAAACGGCCTCAGCAGCCACCTCGGGCATCAAACGCTGCGCAGCCGTCAAGCGCTGCCAAGTGCGCTGCAAAGCTTCTGTGTCGTGGGTGTGCGCGATCAACTCCAGAACCAAGCGGGACAACAGGCTTTGGGCTGCAGCGGGCGAAAAGGCCTTGTGCTTGGCCAGCAATGCCGCGGTTTCCAGCGCTTTGGCGGGTTGACCGGACAAACGCGCGGCCTTGAGCTGAAGCCGCATCGCCACCATGCGCCGACCCGCTGCAGGCGGCAAAGCCTCCAGCTCGTTCAAACTGGCAGCCGCATCACGGTCATCCAGCAACCAGCGGGCCGCGCGCATGCGAGTGCCTTCCAGCAAAGTTTGACGCTCACTGCCCGGGGCTTTCAATGCCTCGGACATCGCTTGATCCAGATGGTGTTGTCGCTGGGCCTTGTCCTGCAGGGCATGACAAGCCTCCGCGGCCATGATGTGCGCCAGGGTCCGCAAAGACACGGCATGCTCCAGACTCACGCCGGACTCGGCCAACAAGGCCTCTTTGCTCAAGGCCTGTTCAGCCGCTTTGCGGGCGCGCAAAAAACGCCCTGCCATGAAGTGCCCCATCGCGTCCAACAAGGCAGCATGGCTGGCTCTTTCCTTTTGTTGCAATCGCCAACGCTGGGCTTTTTGCGGCAAGGAGACAAACGCGGCCAAGGCTCGCTGGGCCAAAATCACCAGAACAATCACCGAGAACACCAGCAAAAAAGCCAAGTTCAAGGAAATGTCCACCCGGTGCGGGTAGAGAAACAGGCTGACACTGCCTTGGTTGTTGCCCGCCAACCAAGCCCCCGCCGCAGCCAAGGCAAACAGAGCAATGAGCCAAAGAGCTGCGCGCATGGTGCTTTACCGGCCAGCAGCAGCGGCACTCAAGGCCGCCAAAGAAGCGTCAATGCGGGGCACCTCAGCCGTGCGCACCTGTTCGCTGGTTTGTTCCAGCAACTGCAACAATTGGGTCGTGCGCCGCGATTGCGGCTCGGCATAGCGGCGCACCAAAATGGCCGAGGCACTCAGATCGGCGCGCACCGCATCTTTTTGCCGGGCCAACAAGCCCAACCGGGCGTTGAGCAGCTTGAGCTTGAGGTTTTCACGAACAAAAAACGCTTGCTCGGGGGACAACAAAGCAGCCTCTGGGGCATCGATGCGGCTGACCCGGAGCAAACCCTTGAACTCGTCCCCCATGCGCGTCAACCCCGCCATCCACCAGGACAAGCTGCTGGGCGAACCCGTGGTTTCGGCGCTTTGTCGTGTCTTGCTGGCCGAAGACAAAGCCTCATTGGCGAAAACCAGGCCATCGACCAAGGCCACCCCCTCGTCGAGCTTGACCATCAGGCCAGGCAAATCGAAAACCGGCAAATTGTTCAGTCGCTCCAGGTCTTTCTCCAGGGCACGCGAGACTGGCAACAAACGGGGTTGGGCAGTTCGCTGCACACGCTTGTGCGCCGATTTCAGGGCCGCCAGCAAGGGCTCAGTGCTGCCCGTCATCAAAGCCTGTTGCTGAGCGATGCGCAAAGCGGACTCCATGTCCACCACCAGGTTCTCATCTCTCGAGCGCGACAGGCTTTGCATCAAATCGTCGAGCTGAGTGCGCTGCTGCGCCAATTCGGCCAAACGGGCCTCCAAAAGCGCCACCCGTGCCACATTGTCCTGCACGGTTTCCTGCGCTTGTTTGGCCCAAGTTCTGGCCTCGAGGGCTTGCACGCCCGCATCAGCGCTCTGGCGAGCCAGTTGTTCCTGAATCCTGCCCAGCTTTTGCCACAAGAACAAAGAGGACAAGAAGGCCAGCAGTGCCAAACCCGCCACCACGGCCAACATCAGCCGTGAACGCTTGGCCCCAAGTGTGCTGGGGGCGCTGGCCTTGGCTGGAGGCTGAGGATCCGGGACAAGGTCTGTAGGGGATGTCATGGCCTCGATTTTATCGACTGCGCTTGGGCCTCCAGGCCAGGCGGCACCAATTCAACACAAGGCCAACCGGACTGTTTCAACTTCAGGGCAATTCGAGGGTGGGTCGCCAGGGCTTTGGCGTGATCCAGAATCAGGTCGGGACAAGCCTGCAACAAAAATTGGGCCGCTTCGGAACTGCTGAACAACCATCGGCTGCCGTCGCTCATGGCTTGGCGCGCACGCTGCTGCTGCGCCAGGGTCAGGCGAGGGGGTTGGCGCACATAGGCCACCGTCTGCAGCACCTGCAGACCCGCCGCCTCCATCTGCAGGGCCAACCAGTCGCGGCCCGCCAATTGACCGTGCGCATCAGCGCCCCGCACAATCAACACAGAAGGTTGCTGGACGTCCGCGCTCAAGTTCAAAGACTGGCAACGCTTGACCTCTGCCTCTACGCTTGGTGCCACCAAGGACCAAAGCGCTTCAGAATCAAACTGCGAGGCGGTCTCATCTGGTGAATCGATCAAATCAGCGGGCCAACCCGCTGCCAACAAAGCCGCCCGAGTGCCGGGGCCCGTTGACCAGGCACGACAAGCATTCCAGGGCAAGTGGTCTGGGCGGGCGGCCATGAAAAATCGCACCGCATTGGCGCTGACAAACATCACCGCCAGGTGCTGAGGCACCGCGTGCCAAACAGTGGCCAAGACCGAAGGCTCTGGCAATGCGGCAATGTCAATCAAGGGCAAGGTTTCGCAGCGCACGCCCTGCGCATGCAAAGCATCGGCCCAGGCTTTGGCCTCGCGCTCAGGCCGGGTGACGATCACACTGGAAGGGGCCCAATCAGCCGGCGCCATGTCTGCGCCAGCGCTCAATGCGCTCCGCCGTCACGCAAGGCTTGGGCCACGCTCAGACCCAGGGCCTCGGCAGCGTGCAGGCCATCGGCGCTGGCCTGGGCTTCGGCACGCACCAGGGTGGCTGCGCCTTCCGGGTCACCCCAAGCCGCACGCAGTTGCAAGACACCGCCTTCGATGACCGCATGGGCAGCCAGCGGCATGGAACAACTGCCCCCCATGGCGCGGCTCACGGCCCGCTCGGCCGCCACGCGCCGCCACGAAGGCGCATCGGCCAGCGGCGCCAGCAAGGCGCGCAGGTCGGCGCGGTCGCTGCGGATCTCGATGCCCAAAGCGCCCTGCCCTGCGGCGGGCAACATCTGGTCGGTTTCAAAAATATGACGGATGCGCTCGCTCATCTCCAGGCGCTTGAGCCCCGCTGCGGCCAACACGATGCCGGCGTACTGGCCTTCGTCGAGCTTGCGCAAGCGGGTGTCCAGGTTGCCGCGCAGCGGCTCGATCTTCAAATCGGGGCGCAAAGCACGCAGCAGCACGGTGCGGCGCAGGCTCGATGTACCCACCACAGCGCCTTGCGGCAAGTCTTCCAAGCGGGCGTATTGGGACGAGACCCAGGCGTCTCGCGGGTCTTCGCGTTCCATCACGCAGGCCAGCTCAAAGCCCTCTGGCATGTCCATGGGCACATCCTTGAGCGAATGCACCGCAATGTCGGCGCGCCCCTCATGCAGCGCGACCTCGAGTTCTTTCACGAACAGGCCCTTGCCGCCCACTTTGGACAAGCTGCGGTCCAAAATTTGGTCCCCCTGTGTGGTCATGCCCAACAGCTGCACGCTGCAGCCCATGGCCTCCAGCAAGGATTTGACGTGTTCGGCCTGCCACAAAGCCAAACGGCTTTCACGGGTGGCGATGACGATATGGGGGTGTTTCGACTCGGTCACAGCAGGCTTCCTGAAAAAATTTTGACCTCATCAAAATGAAATCAATGGGTAATTTTGTCTCCTTCGGCGATGCTAGCATGATGTCAAGGGAAATTGACACCCACAAGGGCCTTGAAACTTTTCGCCTGTCCCTTCCATGACCGTTGCGCTTGAACACCCACACCCATGAAGCCAGCCACCACCCACACCGCCGCCCACGCCCCGGCGAAGGCCATCCCCCGCAGCGAAAAACGCGACAGCGAGCGCCCCCTGGTCGAGGACATCCGCCTGCTGGGCCGCATTCTGGGCGATGTGATCCGGGCGCAAGAAGGCCCCGAGGCCTATGAATTGGTCGAGCGAATTCGCAAACTCTCGGTGGCTTTCAGGCGAGATGCGGACCACGAGGCCGACAAGGCCCTGAAAAAACTGCTCAAAAGCCTGCCGGGCGACCGTGCTGTGAGCGTCATCCGCGCCTTCACCTACTTTTCACACCTGGCCAACCTGGCCGAGGACCGCCACCACATCCGCCGCCGCGCCATCCACGAGCGCGCGGGCCACACCCAAGAGGGCAGCATCGACGTTGCGCTGCAACGCTTGCGCTGGGCAGGCATCACCCCCCGCAGCATCTCGGACATGCTGGCCAGCAGCTACGTCTCGCCCGTGCTCACGGCCCACCCCACCGAAGTGCAACGCAAAAGCATTCTGGACGCTGAACGGGACATCGCGCACCTGTTGACCGAGCGCGACGGCATCAAGGCCCGCGCCGCAGCCGTCAACGCGGCCAAGGATGCGCTCAGCCCCAAAGAATTGGCTGCCAACGAGCTGCAAATGCGTGCCCGCGTGATGCAGTTGTGGCAAACCCGCTTGCTGCGCTTGACCAAATTGACTGTGGCCGACGAGATTGAAAACGCTTTGAGCTATTACGAAGCCACTTTTTTGCGCGAAATCCCCAAGCTGTACGCCGAACTGGAAGCGGCTTTGCCCGGTCAACCCGTGGCCAGCTTTTTGCGCATGGGCCAGTGGATTGGCGGCGACCGCGACGGCAACCCCAACGTGACTGCGCAAACCCTGGAGCATGCCTTGACGCGCCAGTGCGATGTGGCCCTGCGCCACTACCTGACGGAGGTGCACTTTTTGGGCAGCGAATTGTCACTGTCGACCATGCTGGTGCACTTCGGCCCCGAGATGCTGGCCTTGGCCGAGCGCTCGCCCGACGCCAACGAACACCGCCAGGACGAGCCTTATCGCCTGGCGCTCACGGGCATCTACGCCCGCCTGGCCGCGACCCTCAAAACCCTGACCGGCGGTGACGCTGCCCGCCACGCTGTGGCCCCGCAAAACCCCTACGCCAGCGCCGAAGAATTTTTGGCCGATTTGCGCGTCATCGAGGCGTCCTTGTGCAGCCACCACGCCCAAGCGCTGGCCGCCCAGCGCCTGCACCCGCTGATCCGGGCTGTGGAGGTCTTTGGCTTCCACCTGGCCACGGTGGACCTGCGCCAAAGCTCGGACCCACATGAAAAAGTGGTGGCCGAGCTGCTGAGCACTGCGCGCGTGGAAAAGCACTACGGCCAGCTCGATGAACACGCCAAACAAGCCCTGCTGCTGAACCTTTTGAACGACGCTCGACCCTTGCGCGTGCCCGGGGCCAACTACAGCGCGCACACCTTGTCTGAACTGGCCATTTTCGAAATGGCCCGCCGCATGCTCGCCAGCTATGGCAAACAAGCCATTCGCCACTACATCATCAGCCACACCGAAACCGTGAGCGACTTGCTGGAAGTGCTGCTTTTGCAAAAAGAAGCGGGCCTGCTGCGCGGCACGCTGGACGCGCAGGCACACAACGACCTGATCGTGGTGCCGCTGTTCGAGACGATTGAGGACCTGCGCAACGCCGCGCCCATCATGCGTGACTTTTACGCACTGCCCGGGGTGACTGCGCTGATCCAGCGCTCGGGGGGCGAGCAGGACATCATGCTGGGCTACTCCGACAGCAACAAGGACGGCGGCATCTTCACCAGCAACTGGGAGCTGTACCGCGCCGAAATCGCCTTGGTCGAGCTGTTTGACAGCCTCAAAGGCAGCCACGGCATCACCTTGCGCATGTTCCATGGCCGGGGCGGCACTGTGGGCCGGGGCGGTGGCCCCAGCTACCAGGCCATCCTGGCCCAACCCCCGGGCACCGTGCGCGGGCAAATTCGCCTGACCGAGCAAGGCGAAGTCATTGGCTCGAAATACGCCAACCCAGAAATCGGCCGCCGCAACCTCGAAACCCTGGTCGCCGCCACGCTGGAGGCCACACTGCTGCAACCCACCAAACCCGCCACCCGGGCATTCCTGGATGCGGCCGCTGAGTTGTCTGAAGCCAGCATGGGCGCCTACCGCGCCCTGGTCTACGAGACCCCCGGCTTCACCGACTACTTTTTTGGCGCCACCCCGCTCAAGGAACTGACGCAGCTGAACATCGGCTCGCGCCCCGCCTCGCGCAAAGCGCTGGAAAAAATCGAAGACCTGCGCGCCATTCCCTGGGGCTTCAGCTGGGGCCAGTGCCGCCTGACGCTGCCTGGCTGGCTGGGCTTTGGCTCCGCAGTGCAAGCTTTTCTGGACAAACCGGACACCGCTGAGCGCAAAGCCGCCTTGGCCTTGCTGCAAAAGATGTACCGCCAATGGCCGTTTTTCCGCACCCTGCTGTCCAACATGGACATGGTGCTGGCCAAGAGCGATCTGGCCCTGGCCTCTCGCTACGCCGAACTGGTGGGCGACGCGCGACTGCGCAAGAAGATTTTTGCGGCCATCGAAGCCGAATGGCAGCGCACGGCCGATGCGCTCACGCAAATCACCGGCGAGAAAAACCGCCTGACCAGCAACCCGGCCCTCGACCGCTCGATCCGCCACCGCTTCCCCTACATCGACCCGCTGCACCACCTGCAAGTCGAGCTGATCCGTCGCTACCGGGCGGGCCTGGCCGACGAACGGGTGCAGCGCGGCATTCACATCAGCATCAACGGGATCGCGGCGGGGCTGCGCAATACAGGTTGAACACCGGTTTGCCGTGGGTCGCTGACCGCCCGATAAAATCTCACCCTTATGACAAACCAACTCGACACCAAATCCCAAGCCTGGTCCGCGCTTTTTTCTGAACCCATGAGCGAGTTGGTCAAGCGCTACACCGCCAGCGTGTTCTTTGACAAACGCCTCTGGCAAGCCGACATCCAGGGCTCTTTGGCCCACGCCGAGATGCTGGCCGCGCAAAAGATCATTGCCGCCCAAGACCTGGCCGACATCCAGCGCGGCATGGCGCAGATCACCCAAGAGATCGAATCCGGCGCTTTTGAATGGAAGCTCGACCTCGAAGACGTGCACCTGAACATCGAGGCGCGCCTGACGCAGCTGGTGGGCGATGCGGGCAAGCGCCTGCACACCGGCCGCAGCCGCAACGACCAGGTGGCCACCGACGTGCGCCTGTGGTTGCGCAGCGAAATGGACCTGATCATCGATTTGCTGGCCGACCTGCAAAAGTCGCTGGTCGATGTGGCCGAGCGCAACGTCGAAGTCATCTTGCCCGGCTTCACCCACCTGCAAGTGGCCCAGCCCGTGAGCTTTGCCCACCACCTGCTGGCCTATGTGGAAATGTTCAGCCGCGATGCCGAACGCATGAGCGACGTGCGCCGCCGCACCAACCGCCTGCCGCTGGGCTCTGCCGCTTTGGCAGGCACCACCTACCCTCTGGACCGCGAACGCGTGGCCCGCACGCTGGGCATGGTCGACGAGCAAGGCCACCCACAGGTTTGCCAAAACAGCTTGGACGGTGTAAGCGACCGCGACTTCGCCATCGAATTCACCGCCGCCGCTTCGCTGTGCATGGTGCACATCAGCAGGTTCTCTGAAGAGTTGATTTTGTGGATGAGCCAGAACTTCGGTTTTGTGCGCATTGCCGATCGCTTCACCACCGGCTCGTCCATCATGCCGCAGAAGAAAAACCCCGATGTGCCCGAGCTGGCACGCGGCAAGACCGGCCGTGTGGTCGGTCACCTGATGGGCCTGATCACCCTGATGAAAGGCCAGCCGCTGGCCTACAACAAAGACAACCAGGAAGACAAAGAGCCGCTGTTCGACACGGTGGACACGCTCAAAGACACGCTGCGCATCTTCTGCGAGATGGTGGGCGGCCAGTTCAACCCCGCTACCGGCCAAAAAGAAGGCGGCATCACCGTCAACGCCCCCGCCATGGAAGCTGCCGTGAAAAAAGGCTACGCCACCGCCACGGACTTGGCCGACTACCTGGTGAAAAAGGGCTTGCCGTTTCGCGATGCACACGAAGTGGTGGCGCACGCGGTCAAGACTGCGCAGGGCCTGGGCGTGGACTTGTCCGAGCTGCCGCTGGAAACGCTGCAAAAGTTCGACAACCGCATCGAAGCCGATGTGTTCGGGCCGCTCAGCCTGCAAGGCTCGCTCAACGCCCGCAACACACTGGGCGGCACCGCCCCAGCCCAGGTGCGCTTGCAAATCGCCCGCCACCGCGCGCGTTTGGGCTGAGCCTGCACGTCAGCATGGGGCACCGAGCTGCCCCACGCCGCTTATTTCTTTTGCACCGGATTGGCCAACAACAAGTGGGCCGGATAGGCGCGCATGAACTCGCGGGCTTTGTCGAGGGGGGCGCTGAGCCAGGCGCCGTACGCCCCTTCGTTCAGGATGGCGGGCATGCGTTTTTCGTTGCCGTTTTGACCGTAGCGGTTCATCAGGGCGTGGCTATTGGCGTTCACCGTGAGCAGGGTGAAGCTGACGATTTCTTGGTCGCCTTGCGTCCAGCGCTCCCACAGTCCCGCCACCCCCATGGGTTGACCGTCCACACGTGCAATGCGCGTGGGCACGGCTTTGCCGCTGCGCCAGTCGTCTTCCAAAAAGGCCTGCATCGGGATGATGCAACGCTGGCCCTTCAACCAGACATCCCGAGTGGCCGTGGCCGTGCTCATGGTCTCGTAGCGGGTCACGGCCAACTTGGTGGACCGCAGCTTGGCGTCAGACGCCGACTTGACCCAAGTGGGCACCAGGCCAAACTGGCCTTGGGCCAGTTCCGACACCTGCGCCTTTCGGATGAAAAAACCCGGCTGGCGCGGCCAGACTTCTTTGCCCAACAGGGCATCGGGTGGGGCGATGCCAAAGGCCTCGGCGTAAAGGTCGGGGCTTTTCAGGCATTCGTATTGGGTGCTCATGCGGCCCATGCTAACCGACCTGATACGCTCAGATCCTGATGACAAGACTTGCCTACCCATGCTGATCCGCTTCAACAAACCGTATGGCGTGCTCAGCCAATTCACCCCCGAGGGGCGCTGGCAGGGCCTGAAAGACCACATCGACCTGCCGGGGGTTTACGTGGCGGGTCGGTTGGACGCCGACAGCGAAGGTTTGCTGCTGCTGACCGACGACGGCCAACTGCAGGCGCGCATTGCCGACCCGCGCTTCAAGATGGAAAAGACCTATCTGGTGCAGGTCGAGGGCGTGGTGGACGACAAAGCCCTGAGCGCTTTGTGCCGGGGCGTGACGCTGAACGACGGCCCCACCCTGCCCGCCCGCGCCCGCGCAGTGCAGCCGCCCGCTGAGCTGTGGCCGCGCAACCCGCCGATACGCGAGCGCAAGAGCATTCCCACTTCTTGGCTGGAGTTGGTGATTCGAGAAGGCCGCAACCGCCAAGTGCGCCGCATGACCGCTGCCGTGGGCCTGCCCACGCTGCGCCTCATCCGCACCGCCGTGGGGCCTTACCATTTGAACGATTTGCCCACAGGCACTTGGCAGGAAGTCTGAGGCGGTGGCCTTGGCTTGCACCAAGGCGACGCAGTCGTCCGGCTTCTTCCTGCACAATCGCGCATCACTCAACACTCCAGGGAGTTCCCATGTCTGAATTGCTGAACAAACTCGAATGGCGCTACGCCTGCAAAAAAATGGACCCGACGAAAGCCGTGCCGCAAGACAAGGTGGACCGCATCGTCGAAGCCGCCCGCTTGGCCCCCACATCGAGCGGCCTGCAACCGTTTGAAATCATCGTGGTGACCAATACCGCCGTGCGCGAGCAGATCAAACCCAAGGCCTGGGGCCAGGGCCAGATCACCGACGGCTCGCACCTGCTGGTGTTTGCCGCATGGGACAACTACACCGCCGAGCGCATCAACATGATGTTTGACATGACCAATGCGCAGCGCGGCGGCACCAACGAAGGCTGGGAAAACTACCGCCAGATGTTGCTCAAGAACTACCCTGCCCGCACGCCCGAGGTGAACTACGAACACGCGGCGCGTCAGGCTTACATCGGCTTGGGCGCGGCCTTGATCGCTGCCGCTTTTGAAGAAGTGGACGCCACGCCCATGGAAGGCTTTGACCCCAAAGCGGTGGACGAGATTTTGGGCCTGCGCGCGCGCGGCCTGCGCAGCGTGGTCATCGTGCCCCTGGGCTACCGCGCCAGTGAGGGCGATTGGTTGGTCAAGCTGAAAAAAGTGCGCCGTCCCACCGCGCAGTTTGTGACCGAAGTCAAATAACAAGGCTGCCCAAGCGATGGGGTTCAAGGCTGCAGCTAGAGGGCGGCCTTCAGCCATCTGAGCGCCCCTCTGACAAAGCCGCAGCCCTTGCGGCTTTGTGCTTTAACATCACGGCACTCCCAAGCCGGGAAGCAACCCAAGGAAACACCATGGCCAAAGGCGAACAACGCAGCAACAAAATGGCCAAGAAGCCGAAAAAAGACACCTCGCCGCCCAAGACGTTCACCTCTGACCGCCCCATAGCCCCAAGCACTTTTGTCGCGCCTCGCGGCAAAGTCAAACCCGCCTGAGCGCCCCCTGCATGGCGATGGCATCCGCGGCCAGTGCTTTTGGTTTTTTGAATTTTCGGCATGACCCCCCTCTTCGAAGACGAGCACCTGCTGGTGCTTGAAAAACCCAGCGGTTTGCTCTCCGTACCCGGACGCGGCCCCGACAAGCAAGACTGCCTGTCAGCGCGCGTGCAGGCCCGATACCCCGAAGCATTGGTGGTGCACCGTCTGGACCAGGACACCTCGGGCCTCTTGCTCATGGCGCGCGGCATCGAAGCGCAGCGCCGCCTCAGTCGGTTATTTGAAACCCGCCAAGTCCACAAGCGTTACCTGGCCGTGGTCTCGGGCCAGCCCCTGCAAACCCAGGCCCAGGTGCAGGCCGATGCGCAAGGTTGGCGCTGCATTGACGGACCGATATTGCTGGACTGGGAGCGTCGCCCGATCCACATCATCCACCCTGACGGCAAACCCAGCCGCAGCCGCTGGCGCGCACTGCAAAGCACCGAAGCCGCCACCTTGCTTGAACTGGAGCCCGTCACTGGCCGCACGCACCAGTTGCGTGTGCACCTGCAAAGCATTGGTCATCCGATGCTGGGGGACTCGCTGTACGCCCCAGCCGAGATCCGGGCCTTGAGTCCACGCCTGATGCTGCATGCTCAGGAATTGGCTTTTCCACACCCCTTCACCGAGGCTCCCATGGCGTTCAGTTCGCCGATGGCTTGGACAGCGTCGCCTCCCGGTTACGCCCCGCCACAATCCCGCACAGCACCACCAAGCCCATGCCCATGAAGGCCAAGGCATCGGGCAGGTGGTCAAACATCCACCACCCGATCAAGGTGGAAAAAGCCACCCCGGTGTAGAGAAACGGCGACACCACCGAAGCCGGTGCCTTGGAAAAAGCCACAATCAAAAAGTACTGGCCCACCGTGGCCGCCAGACCCACCAGCAGCAGCAAAGCCCATTGCGCCCAACCCTGTGGCGTGACCCACGCGTTGAACACCAGCACGCTGCTCACCGCCCAACCGACCCAGCCCGTGTACAACTGCATCACGGCCGGGTCTTCGGTGCGCGTCATGTGGCTGGTCACTGCCTGAAAAACCGCATAAGTCACCACCACCGTCAACGCCATCCAGCCCACCGTGCCGTCCACCTGTCCACCGGGGCGGATGACCAGCAAGGCCCCCACCAGCCCGCCCAAGACCATCAGCCAGCGCAGCAGCGACACCTGCTCTTTCATGACAAAGCGGGCCAAAGCGGTCAGCACCAAGGGTGTGAGCATCACCGTGGCCGTGAACTCGGCCACCGGCATGCGTTGCAAACAATAAAAAGCCAGGCCGCTGCACGACACCATGAGCAAACCGCGCAACAATTGCCAGCGCCAACTGTGGGTGCGCCACATGCTGCGCCCCCGGCGCGGAGCCAGCACCAAGGCGGTGCCCAAGGCCTGCACGGCATAGCGAAACCACAACACCATCAGCGGTGTGACCGTGACCATGACCCATTTGCTGGTGGCATCGCTGAAGCTCAAAAAAGCCATGGCAGCCATGGCCAAAATGACGCCTCCCCGCCAAGTTTCGGCCTGGCTTTTGGGCCTGGGCATGGGGGAGCTTGGATTCAAAAATACCTCCAGCGGTGCATCCGCTCATTTTGACACGGTGCCCCAAGTGGCCCTGACACCGGGGCAGAATGTGGGCCACAACGGTGTGACCGGGCGGTGTGAGAAGCCATCCGTCCCCGCTAAACTGGGGCCATGAGCCCAGAAATTCCTTTTGTACAAGGCCGCATTGAACCCGACGGCGGCAGTTTTGACGCTTGGCGCGAGCAGTCTTTGCTCGACTCGCTGGAGCAAGGCGGCCTGCAGTGGCCCAGCTCTTGCCGCTCGGGCACATGTCGCACCTGCATCGGCAAGCTGGTGTCGGGCCAGGTGCGCTATGAAATGGATTGGCCTGGCCTGAGCGCCGAGGAGTTGGCCGAGGCTTACGTGTTGCCTTGCGTGGCTCGCCCTGTGACCGACGTGGTGCTCCAAGACCCTTGGGCCGATTGAACATCACACCCGGCTTGTGACCGCGCCGTGATGGCCCACTGACTCCTCCAGCACGGCGCCTCAATCTTCGAGGCCCAGCTCCTGGATTTTGCGGGTGATGGTGTTGCGACCAATGCCCAGTTTTTGTGCCGCCTCGATGCGGCGCCCGCGCGTGGTGGCCAAAGCGGCCTGGATCAGGCTGGTTTCAAAGCGCTGAGTCAACGTGTCCCAGACATCGGTACGGCCGGAATTGAGCAGCAACAAAGCCTCTTGTTCCAGGCCTGACTCCCAACCCCCGCCAAGCGCGCCCACTGCCACGGCAGACACAGCCATGTCGTGAACATGCGGGGCAGCCGTGGTCAGTGCGGGGCTGGTGGCATCCGCCATGATCGGTGCATCAGGGGCCTGCAGGTTCGGTGCCAATTCAGCGGCCGGGCCACTGTCCAGCACTTCGGGCGGCAGGTCCTTGACTTCAATCAACTGCGTCGGCGCCATCACCGTCAGCCAGTGGCAAATGTTTTCCAGCTGACGCACATTGCCGGGAAACTGGAAATGGCTCAGTCGGTCCAGCGCCGCATCGTCCATGCGTTTGGGCTCCACGCCCAGTTGTTGGGCGCTGCGCTGCAGAAAGTGGCGGGCCAAAGCGGGTACGTCTTCGCGCCGCTCGCGCAAGGCAGGCAGACGCAAACGGATGACATTCAGGCGGTGGTAAAGGTCTTCGCGGAACGCGCCTTCCTTGACGCGCTGCTCCAGGTCCTGGTGGGTCGCTGCGATGACGCGCACATTGGCCTTGACGGCGCTGTGTCCGCCCACGCGGTAAAAATGACCATCGGACAACACGCGCAACAAGCGGGTTTGAAGATCGAAGGGCATGTCGCCGATCTCGTCCAGAAACAGCGTGCCGCCATCGGCCTGCTCAAAGCGCCCCCGACGCGAAGCCTGCGCCCCGGTGAAGGCACCGCGTTCATGGCCAAAGAGCTCGCTTTCGAGCAAATCCTTGGGGATGGCCGCCGTGTTGATGGCCACAAAAGGCTGTTGGGCACGCGGTGAGTGTTTGTGCAGCGCATGTGCCACCAGTTCTTTGCCCGAACCCGACTCGCCTGTGATCAGCACCGTCACATGGCTTTGCGCCAGGCGTCCAATGCCCCTGAAAACATCCTGCATGGCAGGGGCCTGTCCCAGCATCTCGGGCGCACCGTCCATTTTTTCTTCGGCCACGTCTTCGCGCTGACTCTCCCCCACGGCGCGGCGGATCAGCTCGATCGCCTTGGGCAAATCAAAGGGCTTGGGGAGGTACTCGAATGCACCGCTTGAAAAGGCCGAGACTGCGCTGTCCAAATCGGAAAAGGCGGTCATGATGATGACCGGCAAACCCGGCATGCGTTCCTTGATGGTGGCGAGCAAATCCAGGCCAGAACCACCGGGCATGCGGATGTCGCTGACCAACACCTGGGGGCCTTCGATTTCTGCCTCCAGGGCTTTCATGACCTCCCGCGGGTTGGTGAAGCTGCGGGTGGGCAAGCCTTCACGCAACAGTGCTTTTTCAAGCACAAAGCGGATGGATTGGTCATCGTCTACGATCCAGATCGGCTTCATCAACGCGGTGCTTTCTTTGGTCACACTCATGTGCGGTCAGGGCAACGGAATCAAGATCTTGAAATCCGTACGGCCGGGCTCGCTGTCACACTCGATCATGCCGTGGTGCTGTTGCACAAAAGTCTGTGCCAATGTCAGCCCCAAGCCAGACCCCCCTTCACGCCCCGAGATGAGCGGAAAAAAGATCCGGTCCTTGATCGAGTCTGGAACACCAGGCCCGTTGTCCATCACATGCAATTCCAATGCCAGGCGGTAGCGCTGCTTGCCAAACGTGACCTGCCGGGTGATTCGGGTGCGCAAGTTGATCTGAGCATCCCCGATGACAATCCGGTCTTGCAGCGCCTGAGCCGCGTTGTGTGCAATGTTGAGCACGGCCTGGATCAGCTGTTCGCGGTCACCGCGAAACTCGGGAATCGAAATATCGTAGTCACGCACGACTTTCAGGCCCCGCGGGAACTCGGCCAGGATCAAGCTCCGCACCCGTTCACAGACCTCGTGGATGTTGACATCGCCCACCACATGCGGACGACGGTGTGGCGCCAGCAGACGATCCACCAAGGTTTGCAATCGATCTGCCTCATGGATGATGACCTGGGTGTATTCGGTCAAGTCCTTGTTGTCGAGTTCCATCTCCAGCAGCTGGGCCGAGCCGCGAATGCCGCCCAGCGGATTCTTGATCTCGTGCGCCAAATTGCGGATCAACTCCTTGTTGGCTTGGGCCTGGTCCAGCAGGCGCTCCTCGCGCTCTTGACGGGTTTGCTGCTCAACCGGCAACAACTCCACAATCACCTCGTCGGGCTCGTCCGAAGGGGCCACGATGACATGCACAGGCAAGGTGTCTTCGTGGTGCAGGCGGCGCAATTGCGCTTCGTAGCGCAAAGCCGCAAACTCGTTGGACTGAGCACCGACCAAGGCCGTCATCAACGGTTGAGGGTCGACAAAATAGTCCGGCAAATGCATGTCGTGCAAGGAGCGCCGGGACAGACCCAAGGCATCTTCCAAGGCCGCATTGACAAAGCGGATGCGCCCTTGCCCTTGCATCACGGCGACGGGGGTGGCCAGCAAATCAAAGGCCTGAAAGCGGGCTAATCGGTTCATGGTGTTCGCGTGCCAGCCACCACCGGGCGACGGTCAAGCTCCCTTTGCAAGCTGTCAATGTCGCGTTGTGTGCGCTCTATCGCAGACTTGAGCGAAGCCACACGGTCCAGGTACCTTTGGTGGTGACGGCTCTCGGAAGCCCATTTGACCGGCTCCCCATCGTTGTACTCTTGCACCAGCAAGGTGAGTTGCTGGCGGGCTTTGTCCAGCTCATGACTCACAATGGTGCGGGCCTGCAAATCCCGCTCGACTTGTTGCGGATTTTGTCCACGCGGGGGCTCCACCGTGCTGCGGGCTTCACCTACCGGGTTGGCCGCTGGTGCGATGACACGCGAAGGAGCAGGTCGCGTTCCGGTAATGACCGTCACCGCCTGCGCAGCCATGCGCTCGCACAGCTGAATGTCTCTGGGGGCGTTGGTGTATTCGTTCCCACAGCGGTAGACCACCTCTTGAGCCGAGGCCGTCTGAAGCCAGCTCATGCCAGCACCGAGCAACAGCGCCGCCCAGGCGCAAGACGAAAGTCTGTGTTGAAGCAGTCGACACTTGACCATCATTGGACTCCGGTGCAAACCGACAAGGGAAAACCAAAACCACATTGAACCAGAAAAAAAGGACGGCCAAGGCCGTCCTTTTTCAATTGCACTGAACTGTGCAATCTGTCCATGCCTTTTACAGCGAGTAGTACATGTCGTACTCAACAGGCGAGACTTCCACACGGCTGCGTGTGACTTCCTGCATCTTGAGTTCGATGTACGCATCGATCCAGGCATCCGTGAACACGCCGCCTTTGGTCAGGAAAGCGCGGTCGGCATTCAGGGCTTCGAGGGCCTGATCCAGGCTGGAGCAAACGGTCGGCACCAGTTTGTCTTCCTCTGGGGGCAGGTGGTACAGGTCCTTGGTGGCTGCTTCGCCGGGGTGGATCTTGTTCTCGATACCGTCCAGACCCGCCATCAAGAGGGCCGCAAAACCGAGGTAGGGGTTGCACAGTGGATCGGGGAAGCGGGCTTCCACGCGACGGGCCTTGTCAGACGCGACGTTGGGGATGCGGATCGAAGCCGAGCGGTTCTTGGCCGAGTAAGCCAGTTTGACCGGAGCTTCGAAGTGCGGGACCAAACGCTTGTAGCTGTTGGTGCCGGGGTTGGTGATGGCGTTCAGGGCACGGGCGTGCTTGATGATGCCGCCGATGTAGTACAGCGCGAACTCGGACAAACCGGCATAGCCATTGCCTGCGAAGAGGTTCTTGCCGTCTTTCCAGATGGACTGGTGAACGTGCATGCCGGAGCCGTTGTCGCCCGCGTAGGGCTTGGGCATGAAAGTGGCAGTTTTGCCGTAGGCATTGGCCACGTTGTGGATCACGTACTTTTGCAGCAGGGTCCAGTCGGCGCGCTCCACCAAAGTGGAGAACTTGGTGCCGATTTCGCACTGGCCAGCGCCAGCGACTTCGTGGTGGTGGACTTCGACCGGAATGCCCACGGATTCGAGGATCAGGGACATCTCGCTGCGCATGTCGTGCGTGCTGTCCACGGGCGGCACGGGGAAGTAGCCGCCCTTGACACGGTTGCGGTGGCCCTTGTTGCCGCCGTCGATTTTGGAGCCGCTGTTCCAGGGCGCTTCGGCTTCGTCGATCGAATAGAAAGTGTTGTTGGGCTCGGTGCTCCAGCGCACTTCGTCAAACAAGAAGAATTCTGGCTCGGGACCGAAATAGGCGGTGTCGCCCAGGCCCGATTGCTTGAGGTAGGTTTCGGCGCGTTTGGCGATCGAACGGGGATCACGCTCGTAGGCCTTGCCGTCGGTGGGCTCGATCACATCGCAGATCAAGACCAAGGTGACTTCTTCAAAGAAAGGATCGATGATGGCGCTGCTGGCATCCGGGATCAACAACATGTCAGAGGCTTCGATGCCTTTCCAACCCGCGATGGAAGAACCGTCAAAGGCTTGACCGTCTTCGAACTTGCTCTCGTCAAACTGTGACACGGGCACCGTGATGTGCTGCCACTTGCCACGGGTATCGGTGAAGCGGAAATCAACGAACTTGACTTCGTTTTCTTTCACCATGTTCATCACATCTGCGACGGTCTTGGCCATCAAATTCTCCTGGATATAAAGGGATTGAAAAGTTAACGCACAGGTCTTGCAGTTTCTGTGCCAACTTGACACATTGGAGCCCGCCCGAACAGACCGAGATTGTGCCTTGAGCAGGCGCTGTTCAGGCTTGGCCCTTGTAAAAAAGACCCCATCGGAACAGCACCCCTCAAGCAGGGCCAGCAAGAGGCCTCTGCGAGCCCATCGCCCACCGCTGCGAGCCTCTCAGAAATCACTTAAATGGTGCATTATTGCACCATTTAAGTGCATATTTCGTCATCGCACCAATTCGGGGCCATATTGCAGCGCAAAAGCCGTCAGGCCTTGTCGCAGATCGCGGTAGGCCATTTCTGCCGCATCGGGTGCCCCTTTGACGCCCAGCTCGATGTGCCGACCCCACTGCGGGTGATCCACGCTGGGCAAACTGAACACTTTGACACCGGGATGCGCGGACTCGATGGATTCCATCAAGGGGGTCAGGGTCGCTTCCATGGCGCCCAGGATGATCACTGACTTTTCGACATAGGCATTTTGAAGAAAGTACTGGCTGTAATGGGCATCCAGAACCGATTCGATCATGGGCCAGGCCATGACCGGAAAACCCGGCACGAAATGCACCACGCCCTGACTCTGCCCTTGGCAACTGAAGCCGGGGATCTTGTTGTAGGGGTTGCGGATGATGGTCGCACCCTGAGGAAATACGCCCATATTGAGGCGATGGATGTTGTCTGGCCGCTCGGGCTCATAAGGCACGCCCTGCTCTTTGGCCGTGTCCTGCATCCGCTCTTGAATCAAGGCCTTGGCTTCGGGATGCAGGACCAAGGGCACCCCCAGGGCACGTCCGGCACATTGACGGGTATGGTCGTCCGGTGTGGCCCCAATACCGCCGCAACTGAACACCACGTCCGCCGACCGAAAAGCCCTTTGCAGGGTCGCCGTGATGCGCTCGGGTGAGTCCCCAATGTATTCGGCCCAACTCAAGCTCAAGCCGCGGGCGCTCATCAACTCGATGACTTTGGGCAGGTGTTTGTCCTGGCGCTTGCCGGACATGATTTCGTCGCCAATGACGATCAGGCCAAAAGAAGGGGTCATGGTGTTCAAAAGAAAAAAAGCAATTCAACGGCTCTCGCGCGGATCGACATCCGTCACGTCGTTTTTGGGGTTGCCCGCCAAACCTTGCACTGGCCCCGTGGCCGCCGCCAATCGGGCGTCTGTGTGGGGCGAAACGGGCTTGGCTGGCTGCAAGGGGTCCATCCCTGGGGCATGAGGCTCTTGACGCATGGCGTGCAAAGCGCTCAACGCAAAATGCGCAAACCACAAGGACGCAAAAGCAAAAACCAGGGTGTAAATCCAGATGGCCAAGGGCACCAAAATCACGAAAGCCGCGGCAAACAAAGCGCCCGAAGCCCAGACCAAACTGGGCGCAGCCCCCATCACACCCGAGATCACGCCCATGGCCAAAAAACCCATGCGGTGACGCGACAACAGCGCCTGCCGCTCTGGCGCGCTGGCGAACTCAGCCAACACATCAAAGGCCATGATGCGGTAGGTGAGCCAGCCCCAAATCAGCGCTGGCAACACCATGGCCAAGGGTGGCACCAACCACATGGGCAATGTGACCAAGAGCGCACCCAAGGCCAACAACATGGACCACAAAGCCCAACCCAGACCGGCCAGAAAACTGCCCCCTTTTTTCAGGGCAAGCCCTTCAAAACGCCGGCGGGCAACCATGCGGGTGAGTGCAGGTGTCATCAACAAGGACACCAACAACAAACACACCACGACCACCAGCGGCGTCACCAAAAAAATAACGGCCAAAGGCGCCACGACCGTTTTCAAGTCAGGCAGCCCGACGCCCTCCAACCAGCGCCAAACCGTGTCCAGACCACTCGATGCATCGAGCCAGGCGCGCACTTGCGTGATGGCCACATCCCAATACAAATAGCCCAGCACCCATGACAGGGCCACCATCAGCACCAAAGGCGCGATCGACAAGACCATGACACGGGGATGGAGGCAATAGACGCCGGCACGCCAAAATGACTCAATCAACAACTTCATGGCATAAAGCTTAACAGCTGAAAACGCTTGACTGTGTTGCAGGTGCATCGGCGACCTGTGACCCAAAACCTTCAAAATCCGCCCCATCCGACGCTCTCTTTGAAAGAATTCCGATGCTGCAACCCATCACCCAAACCACCACGGTCCATGGTGTTCTGCTGGAGACTCAGTCGATTGCAGCTTCGCTTGACCCGTCTTCACCCACTTTGGTCTTCTTGCACGAAGGCTTGGGCAGTGTGCGCATGTGGCGTGACTGGCCTCTCGCCTTGTGCCAACAACTCGGCTGTGCTGGCCTGGTTTATTCGCGCCAAGGCTACGGCAAATCGGACCCGGTGCCTGACGTGCGCGACCCTGCCATGCAGCGAGGGCACCAAAGATCGGGGCGCTTGCAGCCGGACTACATGCACCGCGAAGCGCTGGTGGTTCTGCCCGAATTGCTGCGCCAACTGGGCATTGAAAAACCGGTGCTGTTGGGACACTCGGACGGGGGCACCATCGCCTTGCTGCACGCAGCCCATGTCGACGTGCATGCCTGCATCGTCATGGCACCGCATGTCATGGTCGAAGACCTGTCCCTGCAAGCCATCACCTTGGCCCGCGAAGCTTTTGAAAAGGGCACCCTGCGTGATCGCTTGGCCCCTTACCACGCCGACGTCGACTGCGCGTTTTGGCAATGGAACGATGTCTGGCTCAGTGAAGCCTTCCGTTCTTTTGACATCCGGCAGGACTTGTCCCGCATCAAAGCGCCTTTGTTGGCCATTCAGGGTGTCGATGACCCCTATGGCTCGATGGCCCAAATCGACGACATCGCAGCCCAAGCGCCACAGACGCAGCGGCTGCAACTGCCCGCTTGTGGCCACTCACCCCACCGAGACCAAACCTTGGTGGTCACGCAAGCCATCACCGAATTCTTGCACCGCCTCAGGGCTTGAGCAGGGCCAAATCCTGCTCGCTCAACCAGCGCCATTGCCCTGGCGCCAAGTCGCTCAGCACCAGCCCCCCGATCTGCGAACGGTGCAAAGCTTCCACCCGGTTGCCCACCGCTGCCAACATGCGTTTGACCTGGTGGTACTTGCCTTCGGTCAGGGTGAGTTTCAGGTGCAAATCTCCGACCGCTTCGCAAGCCGCAGCTTTCACAGGTCGAGGGTCGTCATCGAGCACCACCCCCGACAACAAGCGGGCCACCATGTCAGCGGTCACCGGGTGCTTGGTGGTGACTTCATACACCTTGGGCACATGGTGCTTGGGCGAGCTCATTTTGTGGATGAACTTGCCGTCATCGGTCAACAACAACAGGCCCGTGGTGTCCTGGTCCAGTCGGCCCACCGCCTGCACCCCCTGCACCGCCGCTTTTTGTGGGCGCTGGCGCAATGGCGCGGGCAACAAGGTGTAAATGCTGGGCCAGGTCGAGGGCTTTTGAGAACACTCGGTACCTGCAGGCTTGTTCAGCATCACATAGGCCTGGGCCGCAAAAGGCCACTCTTGACCCTGAACCTGAAACCGCAGGCCTTCCAAATCAAACCATTGCCCCGCGTCCACAATGGTTTCACCGTTGACCTGCACATGCCCCTGTTGAATCAGTCCTGCACAGACCCGGCGGGTCCCAAAGCCCTGACTGAACAAGATGTCTTCCAGGCGCATGGGTTTCATTGATGGAGCTTTCATGGGGCATGATTGTCACCTCGAAATCCACAGACATCACACTGACCCACCATGATGACCAACGCTGCAAGCCCCCTGGAGAACATGACGCAAACCCTGCTGCAATGCCAGCGGGGCGATGCATCCACTGCCCATCTGGCACGCGCTTGGCGCCTTGCGGCAGCCCAACTGCCCTTGCCACCCCGGTATGGCGAAGTGCTCCACGGCTTGCTCGACCGCATGGAGTCGGGTGCCCTGTTCACCGAAGAAAGTTGCTCATTCAGTCAAAAAGACCAACTGCAAGCCTTGCAGACCTGGCTCGACAAAGCGCGTGATCAACTGCAAAGGCAAGGCACGCCAGAGGCCCTGGCTGGTCACAACACCCCGGCACCCTGAAAAAAAGGGGCGCTTGACACAAGCGCCCCCATTGGCCTGAAAGTTTCAGGCGCCCATCTGTCCAGAATCAGGAGTCAGCACGGAAACCCAAAGCCTTGACCAAGCGGCCGGCAAACTCGGTGTCAGCCCTCAGGCGCTCGGCAAACTGCTCTTGGGTGGTGGGCGTCACTTGCACACCCAGAGGCGCCACCGCTTCCGCCACATCGGGCTGGGTCAATGCAGCGCGCAGCAAGTTCGAAGCCCGGTCACGGATGGCGGCAGGGGCGGTGGCAGGCAAAAAGAAGCCAAACCACTCGCGCATGACCAGTTCGTCAAAACCCTGCTCTCTGTAGGTCGGCACGTTGGGAACAAAAGTGGACCGGTTCGGACCCGAGGTCGCCAAAATGCGTGCACGGCCATTCGCGTGGTGCTGAATCCAGTCACCGAGAGGTGATGACATGGAGGTGATTTGGCCACCCAAAACCTGAGGCACGCCAGGGCCGGAGCCTGCAAAAGGCACATTCAAAGATTGAATGTCAGCAATTTGCGCAAAACGTCCCGCCAACAAATGCGGCATGGAACCGGCACCGGGATTACCCACCGTGGCTTTGCCAGGATTGGCCTTGGCCCAAGCCACATACTGGCGCAAATTGGTCACTTCGGCGGGTACCGCTGGCCCGACAACGAAAGCGTGGTCAGTGGCATGACCAATGCTGATGGGCGCCACATCCGCCTGGGAATAAGGCAGCTTGGAATAAGAGTGTGGGTACACCGTCAACATGGACGCTGGCGTGTACAACATGGTGGCTCCGTCGCCTGCTGCGGCTTTCAAGGTCGACACGCCAATTTGGCCACCTGCACCTGGACGGTTCTCGACGATGATGTTGGTGGCATAAACACCGCGCAGCTTCTCGCCAATGCGGCGCGCAAAAGCGTCGGTGGTACCACCGGGCGGGAAACCGACCACGATCCTCAAGGTGTCCGGAATCGCCTGTGCAAATGCGGGCAAATGGCCCAAGCCCAGCGCGGCTGCCGCGCTGGCACCCTGAATGAGGGCTTGACGACGAGATTTCATCATGGTTGTCTCCTGGTTTTAGATGGGATTGAAAACGGTTTGATGGTACGCGAGCATGCTCAATCAGCCAAATGAAAAATCGCCGAATCCTTACATTTCATAAGCATTTACACCAAAAATCAGGGTTTGTCCCGAGTCCAAACCTCAGCGAACAATCGGCGCAATGCTGCTGAACTGGTCTGTCCACAGCCTCAAGCCCGGTTGGTCGTAAGGCTCGTTTTTCAGGAAACGGCCTTGCTCGTCCCGGACTTCACGATTGACCGAGGGGTAGGCTTTCAGATAAGCCTGGTCATGCGTCATGATGAAGTGCAGGTTCCGTCTCACATTGCGCACCTCGTCCACGGCTTGGTATTTGTGCCGGTAGGCCATGCCCAAAACCTCGGCTTGGGCTTTCACAATGGGGTAGAGGTTCAGATAAGCATTCGTGATGTTGATCGCGATGTGACCATCGGGCTTGAGGTGGTCGCGGTAAATCTTGAACGCCTCACGGGTCAACAAATGGATGGGCACCGATCCGCCCGTGAAAGCGTCCAGCACAATCACGTCATACAACTTGTCTTTGGGCAGCTGCTCCATGCGCAAGCGGGCATCGCCCAACAAAATGTTTTGCTCAGCCGCTTTGCAGGTCGACAAGTTGTCAAACCATTTCTGCGCGAACTGAACGGCCGCAGGGTTGATCTCATAAAAGTCATAGGCATCGGCTTGGCGCGCGTAATTGGCCAAGGAGCCTGCGCCCAAACCAATCAAGGCCACTGACAGCGAGGGTTTTTGGTCCATCGCCCACTGCAAGGTCTCGCCGATGCCGCTGTCGCGTGCGTAATAGGTGGTCGGCACATGGCGCAGCGCATCCGACAAAAACTGTTGTCCATGGGTCACGTTGCCACTGAAAAACACCCGGTCATCGCGCTCGGGCTCGTTCACAAAGCGTCGCTCTTTCACCGACACGGTGCCATAGAAATTTCGCACCTGGTCCAACAAAACTTCGGTGCGGTCTTCCTTGCGGACCTCACGCCAGGACCAGGGGTTTTGCATGGCATAGAGCAACACCACCATGACCACCGCCGTCACGGTACCTGCGGCATGACGTGCACGGCCATGGGACTTGTCCCCAAAGCGGAACAAGACATGACAAGCCAACAAAGCCACCAGCACCAGTGCCAACAACCACTCGTGGTAGTCGTCAAAGAACTGGGTGGCCACGAGGGTCACAAACAAGCCGCCGAAGGCCCCACCAATCGACATGCACAGGTAGAACTCGGTCAAGCGACGCGTATCCACCGGCCTGCGGCGGTACAACTCGCCATGGCACAGCATGCACACCACGAACAGCAAGGCGTAATGTGACCAACGCACCTCATTGACGCCATAGTCCCACTGGATACCGAGCCAACGCGGTATGTCGTTCAAGCCCGATGCGGCCAACAGCAACACCAGCGTCAGGAACGCAAACAATTTCGGGCGGTACCAACGCGGATGGTCAAAAGTCAGGATGAAAGTGACCAGGTACAAGCCCAGCGTCGAAATCCACAGCCTGGGCTCGGGGGCCACATCGTGGCTGATCTGGTCGGTGGTCGCAATGAAAACCAATGACGCCAATGCCGGCAAAGCCACCCAGGACAGGCGCTGTAACAGCGAGGGTTTGAGCGTGCTGACCGCGTCCCCCGTTGAGGCTGTCCCACCTTCTGCCGCATCCGTGCGGGCTGCGCCAAGGGCAGACTTGTTTTGCCACGCGCCCAAAGCCACCGGCAAACACAACAAGGCAAACACCCAAAAGCCAGCGGTCCAAAGGCGACCCATTTCCTGCTGCTCCAGCCAAGGCTCCAGCACATACGGGAAAGACAAGAGTGCGAGGAACGAGCCCACATTGGACAAAGCATACAAACGGAAAACCGATGAAGCGTGCGCCGTGCTGGTGAACCAATGCTGAACCAAGGGCCCGGTGGTCGCCAAACAAAAATAGGGCAAGCCCACACTTGCGCCCAAAATCAGCAGCACTTGAAAAACTGGCGAATCCGGTGATTCAGGACGAAGCTCCGCACCCGGCAATACTCTGGCCGCCAGCAAGGCTGCTGCGACCAACAAGACCACATGGATACGCGCCTGGGTTTGGCGAGAGGGCAAAGCGGCCAAAGCATGGGCATACAGGTAGCCCAAGCACAACAGGGTTTGAAAAAACAGCATGGCCGTGGTCCACACGGCGGGACTGCCGCCAAACCACGGCAGGATTTGTTTGCTCAGCAGGGGCTGCACCTGAAACAGCAAAAACGCGCTGGTGAATATCGTCAGCGCAAATGGCAAGAAACTCCAGGGATTGCGGGATTGGCTGGGTAAGGGATGGGTCATGTCTACGTTTTGACTGGCAATCAAACCAGCACTTTCAACTCGTTTATAAATTCAACGCCTTGCCATCCATGTCAACAGAAACAGCAAATCCACTTGTCCACTTTGGAACGGCGCCGATTCTACAAGCGCCATTGAGATTCAAGTCCTGACGGCGTCACCCGTGCAAGTTGTTTTTCTGGTCATGGACAGGGAATTTGACGATGGATGCTGACCGCTTTTCATGTTATTGAAATCGCGTTTCTCCAAGCATCACCCAGCCTGAGCGCGTGCATCCATCGGCCCTGTCGATCAAATCAAGGGTAAACACCAATGGGGCCATAAAAAATAACCGTTCATCAAAAATTAATGCAAAGACAGATTAATCTAGTGCTTTGACCCAGGGGCTTCCCCTGCTCAGATCTGCATGGCCAAACCCAACGCATCTCATAAGGAATCGATCATGAAGTTATCCCGTGTTTTGTTGCCCATCCTGATGACCAGCTGGCTGAATGTGGCCTGCTCCAGCACCACCACCGCACCTGCCACCAACACGGCCAGCCCCAAAGCCGCCACAACGGCCTATGAGCCCGTGCGCGGTCAAGCCGGCAAAGACGTGATCTGGATCCCTACCCCTGAAGGCCTGATCGACAAAATGCTCTCGGCGGCCAAAGTCACCGAACAAGACCGGTTGTTTGATTTGGGCGCAGGCGACGGCATCATCGCCATCACCGCTGCACGCAAATACGGTGCGCAATCCGTGGGCATCGAGTTCAACCCCGACATGGCCCAATTTGCACGGCGCAAAGTGGCCGAAGCGGGCATGAGCGACAAAGTGCGGATCATCACGGGGGACATCTTCCAAGAAGACTTCACTTCTGCCACCGTGGTCACCCTGTACCTGATGCCGCACCTGAATTTGAAGCTTCGCCCCCAGTTGCTCAAAATGAAGCCTGGCACGCGGGTGGTCTCGCACGCTTTCACGATGGGGGACTGGGAGCCCGACGAAACCATGTCCTACCAACACTCGCAAGGCTACTTCTGGGTGGTCCCTGCGCAAGTTGAAGGCGCTTGGGTGATGACCGGAATGGAGGGTGGGCCCATGCGCATGAGCTTGAGTCAATCCTTCCAAAACATCGGCGGAACTTTGACCCGCGGCAGCCAAACCCTTGCCATGCTGGGCGCGAGGTTGCGAGGCGATGAGATCAAGTTCCAATTCATCACCCAGGACCGCAAGGTGCACGCCTTCACTGGCAAGGTCGAAGGTCGCCGCATCACGGGCAGTGTGGTCTCTGACTTCATGCACACACCGGTCGAAATCACCCGGCCCTGAGACGCATTCCACAAAAACCACCGAGTTGGACGAACCCGATGAAACCCGACAGTTCCGCCCCCGCCAAGATGCTCCGTTTGTTGCACCCCCTTTCAGCCGTGGCGCTGATTGTGGGCATCGTGATTGGCGCTGGCATTTTCAAAACACCTTCACTGGTTGCCGGCATCAGTGGTGACGCTGGCTGGGCTCTGGTGCTCTGGCTGGCAGGGGCCCTGATCTCCATCGTGGGCGCCCTGTGCTATGCAGAGCTGTGCACGGCTTACCCCAATGCCGGGGGTGACTACCACTTCCTGCACAGGGCGTTTGGGCGCAACCTGTCTTTCATTTACGGTTGGTCACGCGCCACGATCATCAACACAGGCTCCATCGCCTTGCTGGCCTTTGTTTTTGGCGATTACATGTCCACACTGGTGAATCTGGGGGCCTACTCCAGTGCCATCTGGGCCTTCATCATTGTGGTGGCCCTCACCTTGGTCAACCTGGCCGGTATTCATGCCTCTTCGCGCATGCAGACCTGGTTGACCTTGACCGAAATTGCGGGTCTGCTGGCGGTTGTCATTGCAGGATTTTGGGTCGATGCCCCGGCCTCCGGCGCCATCCAATGGTTTGCACAAGCGCCTGCGCCAGCGCAGTGGGGACTGTGTTTGGTCTTCGTCTTGCTCACTTTTGGTGGCTGGAACGAATCCGCCTACATCTCGGCCGAATTGAAGGGCGGCCCCCGCACCATGGTCTGGGTCATCTTGGCCAGCATGTTCACCTTGACGGTCATTTACCTGTTGGTCAACACAGCTCTGCTGTTGGGCCTGGGCTTGAGCGGCTTGAGCCAAAGCAAAACCGCTGCAGGTGATCTACTCGGCCTGGCCTTTGGGCCTTGGGCGCAAAAAGCCTTGGGCTTGTTTGTGGCCATTGCCGCCTTGACCAGTATTAACGCCACCATGTTTGTCGGCGCGCGCACCAACTTTGCGGTTGGCAGCGACTGGAAAGCACTGCGCAAACTGGGGCAATGGCAAATTGACATCGGCAGCCCCAAACAAGCTTTGCTCCTGCAGGCCCTGATCAGCATTGGCCTGATTGCCTTGGGTACCCAAGAAGCCGACGGCTTTTCTGCCATGGTGGAATTCACCGCCCCCGTGTTCTGGGGTTTCCTGTTCATGGTGGGGCTGGCTTTGCTGTGGTTGAGGCAAACCGATCCGCACACCACGCGCCCCTTCAAGGTGCCGCTCTACCCTGTGTTGCCGCTGATTTTTTGCGCCGTTTGCGCATGGTTGACCTATTCCAGCGTGACCTACGCCATTTCTCAAAAAGCCATTCACGTCTCGATGTGGCTCATCGCCAGCGGCGTTGTGGCCTTGCTGATTTTGCGTGCACGCGAAAAATCCCTCGACCAACTCCCCAGCCAAGTTTGATGTCATGAAAACCCCATTTCCTGCGTTTGACTACGAGGCAGCTCGGGCTGATTTTTCCTACACGGTGCCCGAGTTTTTCAATTTCGGCTTTGACGTCGTTGACCGCCGGGCCCAGGAAAACGACAAATTGGCCTTGATCGCCATTGACCGCACCGGTCAGCAGGTCACGCACTACCGCTACAGCGACCTGGAGCGCGAATCGAACCGTTTTGCCAACGCCCTGCTCAATGCGGGCGTGCGCAAAGGCGACTCGGTCATGGTGGTGTTGCCACGCACCCCTGAGTGGTATTTTGTGTTGCTGGGTTGCACCAAAATTGGCGCCATTGCGATGCCGGGCACCACCCAACTCAAGGCCAAAGACCTGGAGTACCGGATCAACCGCTCCAAAGCCAGTGTGGTTGTGGTGGGACCCACACATGCCCAGGCCATCGAGGCCATCGCATCAGAGTGCCCCTCGCTGCAGCACAAGATCCTGGTCGGCGAAAACCGCCCCGGCTGGCTGAACTTTGAGCGCATGTGTGCGGCACAGGCGCCCCACATCGACCGTCAGAGCCTCACCCCCACCCGGTCTGATGAAACGATGCTGATCTATTTCACATCCGGCACCACCTCACTGCCCAAAATGGTCGAAAGAGACCATGCCTATGCCCTGGCCCATTCGATCACCGGGCGATACTGGCAAGACCTGCGCGAAAGCGATGTGCACTGGACCCTGACCGACACCGGTTGGGCCAAAGCAGCGTGGGGACTGCTGTACCCACCTCTGACGGCAGGCGCCACCATTGTTTTGTATGACGGTGAAGGCTTTGACCTGCAAATTCACCTCGACATCATCCAAAAGCACAAGGTCACCACCTTTTGCGCGCCCCCCACCATCTACCGCGTCATGGCCAAAGCCGACTTGTCGGGTGCTGACTTCAGCTCGCTGCGTCACTGTTTTGGTGCGGGTGAACCGCTCAACCCTGAAGCCATGCGGGCCTGGAAAATCGCCACAGGTTGCGACATCTATGACGGCTACGGCCAAACCGAAACCATCAACATCGTGGCCAACTTCCCCGGCATGCCCATTCGACCCGGCTCCATGGGCAAACCGTGTCCCGGTCTGCACGTCGACGTGATCGACGACGAAGGCCGCGTCATGCCCGATCACGAAGTCGGGCACATTGCCGTCAAGATCACCGACCCCTACCCACCCGGCTTGTTTCGCGGCTATTACGGCGACCCCGAAACCACGGCCAAAGCGTTTCGACATGGCTGGTACTACACCGGTGACACCGCCAAACGTGACGAAGATGGCTACATCTGGTTTGTCGGCCGATCGGACGACATCATCTCTTCGTCCAGCTACCGCATCAGCCCCTTTGAGGTGGAGTCCACCCTCATCGAACATCCGGCTGTGGCCGAAGCAGCGGTGGTTGGCAAGCCCGACGAACTGCGCGGCGAAATCGTCAAGGCCTTTGTCATCTTGGCCAAAGGCTACACCCCTTCGGATGCACTGGCCCTCGAATTGCAAAACTTTGTGAAAGAGCAAACAGCGCCCTACAAATACCCGCGAGAGATTGAATTCAGAGACACCTTGCCCAAAACCATTTCCGGGAAAATCCGCCGGGTGGAGTTGCGTGCAGAGGGTTGAGGCGGGCCCCTGACACGGGCAATGCACGCAACACGCCGTGGTTTTTCATGTCCGAAATCAACCGCCTCTACCAATACAAAACCCTGCTGAGCGGTCGCAGGGCCATGTCACGCGCAGACATCATGGCCCAGCTCGAAATCTCCCTGGCCACCTTCAAGCGTGACATTGCCAAACTGCGCGACCAGCTGCACACGCCCATCGTTTTTGACCGCGACCTTGGCGGCTACCGGCTGGAAAAGTCGGACAGCACCGAACTGCCGGGACTGTGGTTCAGCCAAGACGAAATGCTGGCCCTCATGACCATTCAGAGCATGATCGTGCAGCTTGAACCCGGCCTGCTCGGCCCCAAGCTCAAGCCCTTTCAAAAGCGACTCGACGACATGTTGGCCAGCCAGGGACTGGATGCCGCCACCCTGACCCAGCGGGTAAGGGCCGTGCATGCGGGCAAACGCCACCTGCCACTGACCAGCTTTGAAACGCTGGCCAAAGCCACGCTCGAGCGCAAACAAGTCCACATCGCGCACCTGAACCGACAAAACGGCGAAACCGTGCTGCGCGACATCTCGCCCCAGCAACTGGTCCACTACCGCGACAACTGGTACGTCGACGCCTGGTGCCACTTGCGCGGCGGCGTCAGAAGTTTTTCGATCGACGCCATCCAAGGCGCCACCTTGCTGGACAAAGCGGCCAAGGACATGGATCTGCTCGCCATGCGAGAGCAACTCAATGGGGGTTACGGCATCTTTGCTGGCAGCCCCAAAGCCTGGGCGCAACTGCGGTTTTCGGCAGCCCGCGCGCCCTGGGTGGCGCAAGAAATTTGGCACCCCCAACAAAAAAGCCAAACCCTGCCCGACGGGCGTTACGAACTGGTGCTGCCCTACTCGGATGAACGCGAGCTGATGGGCGACATCCTGCGCTTTGGTGCCGAAGTCGAGGTCGTGGGCCCACCGCGCTTGCGTGAACAGGTTCAAGCCGAAATCCAGCGCATGGCCGCCTCCTACCGCTCGCCCCTTTGAACATGCCTGCCGCAGCAGCGTCCAAACCTCTGAGCGTCTGCACACTGGCCCAGCGTTGCCTGATCACGGGTCTCATGGCACTGCTGACCGCCTGCTCGGCGCCCGAAGCACAAGCCCCAGCGCCGGTCGAGCCCGACCAAATCGTCGTCGCCCACCCGGTGTCTGCCAGCCCCGTCCCCTTCCACTTGCCAAGTGGCATCAGCCTGGCCGCCCGCGTCTGGGCCAGCCCTCAACCCCGGCAAATCGTGCTGGGCGTGCATGGCTTCAACGACTACAGCAAAGCCTTTGAACCCCTGGCCCAGCATCTGGTGGCCGAACTGCAAGCCACGGTGTACGCCTATGACCAACGCGGCTTTGGCGCCAACCCCCAAGCGGGCATCTGGCCCGGCTCTGAAGCGCTGCTGGCCGACCTGCGACACATCGCCGCCCAACTGCGCGAGCGTCACCCTGGGCTGCCCCTGACGGTGGTGGGCGAAAGCATGGGAGGTGCGGTCGTGCTGGTGGCCGCCAGCGAATCCCCTGGCCTGGCCGCCGACCAACTCATCCTCAAGGCCCCCGCAGTGTGGGGCGCGCAGAGCATGCCTTGGTACCAACGCCTGAGCCTGTTCACCATGAACCTGCTCGCACCCGACATGAGCTTCACCGGCCGAGGCCTGCCCTCATTGGGCATCCGCCCTACCGATGACCCCGAAGTCGCACGCGACCTCAGCCGTGACCCCCTGTTCATCAAAGCCACCCGCGTCAGCAGCCTGGCTGGCGTGACCGAGCTCATGGGCCGCGCCCAAACCCAAAACCAGTTGCCGCGCCAACGCAGCCTGGTGCTGTATGGCCTGCGCGACCGCATCATCCCGCCGCCACCTGTTTGCGATTGGCTGATGCACCTGAACAACACGGCTCCCCAAGCCGACGCGACCGATGTGCTCATCTACCCGGATGGCTGGCACCTGCTGACACGCCAACTGCGCTCCCGCGAGCCCCTGCAGGACATGGCCCGCTGGCTGCAAAACACCGCCCTGCCCCACCTGCAAACCCCGGCTCAAGCGCAACAATCGGTCTGTGCGCGAAGTTGAGCAAACCGGCGGGTGTTGCTCACATCGGAGCACGGGCTCTCATTTTTTGCGTCTGAACACGGACGGCTCGACAGCCTCCGGGTCTTGCCACAACCCCAGACTGAGTTGACGCGCTTGCGCTTGTGCCATGGCATAAAGCGACCGGTCTGACTCCGACTGTTCGCGCTCGTATTGCTTGTAATGCCAGGCCATGCCGCGCAGCACTTGCTGCAGGTTCACGTCGGTGCCATCCAGAAACACCTGACCCACAGTACGGCCATAACGGTCTTGCTGGGTCCAAACCACTTGCACCGCCTGGCGGTAAACCAGATCGGACAGCGCCTCTTTGGACTTTTGCCCGTAAGGCTGGGCTTTTTCAGGCGCGTCGATGCCCTGAAGCCTGATTTTGTGGGTCCGCTTGTCGGCATCGAGCACCGTGATGCTGTCGCCATCCGACACCCCCACCACCCGACCGTGAAGCACTTTGGCCTGGGCCTGCAGACCCGTCCAGCACACCGACAAGAAAACCAGCAAATACAGGAATTTCTTCATTCCTGTAGTTTGTCATAGGTGTTGATAGTTTTGTCGGTTTAAATACTTTTGCGGGTGGGCATGGCCAGGCCCTCAAGAACGGAAGGCCCTTGCCTCAGTCGGTGGCCCCACCCAGAGATTTGACGACCCCCATCCACAAGGCATCGCGCATTTGGTAAGGCCGGGGGTCTTGGCGACCGCTGGGCTGGTCATTGACCGATGTCTGAACCATCACGATGCCCGACTTGGGCTGGACCATGATGTGTTGACCGTGAATGCCTTGCAAGGCGAACGTGCGCTCTTTGAAAGGTGCGATCCATGTTTGGTAACCGTAACCCATGCCGGGTGTCGCAATACGCGGGCGAAACGCCGCGGGTTGTCGTGCGGGGTCTGTGGCCTCCAGCAAGAAGTCGCGGGGGATAATCTGCACATCACCCCGCAAGCCATCGTTGGCCAGCAGCACACCAAAGCGGGCATAGTCGCGCAGCGTGGCATTGAAGCTGCCCCCCGTGCCCTCGCCTTGATCAGTCCCGGCCAGCAACCAGCGCGCCTCGGCCTCTGCGCCCATGGGTTGCCACAGCCATTCCTGAGTCATCTGGCTGATGCTCATACCAGCCGCCCGGCTCAAGACCCTGCCCAGTATTTCGGTCTCGATGGTGGCGTACTTGAAGCGCACCCCCTGCTCCGCCTCACGGCTGGTTTTGGTGTTGAGGTATTCCACAATTTTTTCCGGGCGCATGCGGTTCTCGGGCAAATTCAAGACCCGCCCCCACAGCCAGATGTCGTCATCGGGCGTCCAGGTGTAGAGCTCACGGAAAGGCACCCCAGAAGCCATGCGCAGCAAATTGCGGATGGTGGTTTGCCCGTAAGCTGAAGGCGCGATTTCAGGCCAATAGTCGGCAGCTTTGTCGTCCAGTGACCGAATCAGGCCCTTGCCATGCGCAATGCCCACCAGCATGGCCGTGAAGGTTTTGGCCATGGAAAAGGAGCGAAAGCGCATGTCAGGCTGTCGCCCATATTGGTAGCGCTCGGCCACCACACGGCCATTGTGGAGGACCATCAGGCCTGTGGTTTTGGTGTCGGCCATGAAGTCGTCCAGGGTCTTGCTGGAAAACCCCCAACGGTAAGTGATGGCTGGTGCCTCCTGCCAGCGCGGCAAGGGCATGGGATCGGCGGCAGGTCGCACCACGGTGCTGGCAGCGACTTTTTCATTGGCCGACCAAGTGCCCACGCGGCATTCGGGTCGGGTCAGCGCTTGCACGCACACCGGGTAACCCTGCTTCATCCCCAAACGGTCGGCATCGGGGCCGTCAGGGCGAGTGAGCGCTGCTCCGGCCCAAGCCCCAACATGAAGACCCAAAGCCGCCCAGCAGACCAGCGTCACGGCCCATCGTGGTGTTGTCCATCGCATGTTCACTCCTGTAGGGTTGGAGCCCCATTGTCGCAGTGAGGGCCATGTGAATTGGGCTTGGGGCTCAACGCATCACCATCACGATTTGGTCGGCAGGCACTCGCACCTTGACTTCCACCAGCACACCCCCCACACGCAGTGGTGGGTAAGACAGCCCGAGCACCGCCAGCCGACCCGGTTTGGCCGCAGGGACAGGTGCTTTGGGCTGGGCTTGAGAACCGTCAGCGGATGTGAGGGGCTTGTCGCCCTCGCACGCTGACAACAAGGCGGGCTGGGTGATTTCCAGTGTTTGCACATTTTTCATGTCCGCTTGGCTGGCGCTTGAAATCGTCCGACCCGCAGCATCCAGCAAGCGGATCGCATCCAATTTCGGGGCCCATTGCCCTTGGGCGTTCAGACGGCCAGCGGTGATGCACACCGGCTCGGAAGCCAGGGCAGCCGAGCCCACCAACATGGAAAACAACAAGCCCAAAACCAAGGGTCCAGCACCCTTACAGAATGCATCCGAGATCGGTTTGCGCATGAATGGCCACATCACTCCTCACTCCTTTCTTGTCAATCCATCAGATACGGCGGGCCAACACCACTGCGGCAGACGATCCCCAACCGACCGTCCAGCACCAGGCCCGTAAAAAAAACCCCAGACGCTCGCCTGCCAAAGCGGCGGATTCATCCCGGTGATGCTGCTCATCTGCTTGGCACTGCACCAACAAAGGCAACAAGCCCTCGGGTCCACCGCAGGCCTGGAGGTGGTCGATTTGCTGCTGGTAATGGTGGTCCACAAAGGTCTCCACCGCCGCAATCGTGGCGTAAACCGCGCGCCGACCAAACAAGGCAGGCAAAGCACCCGTCAACCAACCGGCCAAACGCCAGGGCCCCAAGAGCCGACTTCTTTGCGAGGCTGGCAACCACTGCGCCACTTGCGTCAAGTGGTCGGCTTCGGTGGCCCCATGGGCCTTGGCAAACGCGAGCAACTCGGCATCGCCGCGCCACTGCGCCACAGCCTCAATGCCTTTGTAAATGCAAACAGCACCCGTCTCACCCGCATGGTCAGAACGCAGTTCGCGAAGAAGGTAAGTGGACAGGGGGTGTGTCACAAATTCAGGAGCACAAGGGCTTTGTTGCGAAAGCATGGCCTTGAAGGTTATTGCAACTGACCGCCACACCATCGCTTGCAGCCGGCTTTACCCCCAACAGGCGCTGGGGAATTGACCGCTCAAGGCACACTCTTGCACTGTTCACACCCCATGTGTTGGCTGCCAGCCATTTTTGATCCAGGAGCGTCGCCGTGTCGGACAAGTTTTCTCAGCGTCTTTCAAGCCTTTCAGCCGGCGACAAATCGGCCTTGATTCAAATGGCCTGGGAAGACCGGACGGCTTTTGAGACCATCCAGGAACGCACGGGATGGTCAGAGTCAGAGCTCATTCGGCTCATGCGCCATGAACTGCAGCCCAGCTCGTTTCGGATGTGGCGCAAGCGCATGAAAGGCCGCACCACGAAACATCGCGCCCTGAGAAGCCCGAGCATGAAATTCGGGGACCGCCAGGTGGCAGACCATCGCCGGGCCAATTGTTGATTCGCAAGTGATCCGTTTCGCTGTCAGGCGATTCGGCCATACCGCCGCCAAGTCCAAGCACAACCCGCGAACACCAGCAGCATGCCCAACAAGGCACACAGAGAAGAAACTTCGGTCAGTCGGTGTTTTTTCAGCACGATTCTTTGACTCAGCGACTGGTAAATTTTCACCAAGTCCTCACGGCTGTCGGCATTGAAGTATTCCGCGCGGGTGATGTCTGCGATCTTTTTCAAAGTGGTGTCGTCCAGCTTGACGCGCATTTGCATGCCTTGCGCCTTCAGCACCACCCCCTGCGCCGTGCCAACCCCCACGGTGTAAACACGAACGCCCAAATCGGCGGCCACTTGGGCCATCTTGATGGCATCGGGCCCCGCATTGCTTTGCCCATCGCTGAGCAACACGATGGCCGCCGACGTGTTCGATCCGGGTGACACCTTGGGCAAACTGGCTGGCTTGGCCGATCCAGCCGCGGCAGAAGGCGCGGCGGCCCCACCATCCAGCGGCTTAGCGCTCGCGCCCGAGGCTGGGCTCTCCCCCTCCAACAAACCGCGCACATCGATGCCAGAGCCAGGCAACATGGCATGCAGTGCAATCACGATGCCGCTGCCAAGGGCCGAACCCGCTTGCAAGCTCAGCTGGTCGATCGCCTGAATCACCAGGTCGCGCTGGTCGGTAGGGGCCTGCACCAGCGCAGCAGCGCCAGCCACACTGACCACGCCCAACTTGACTTGCCCAGGCTGCCCCAGCACAAAGCTTTTGGCGGCGGCCTGAGCTGCTTCGATGCGGCTGGGTTGCACATCGGTGGCGCGCATGCTGCCCGAACTGTCGATGGCCAACATCACCGTGTCGATGCGGCTGGGCAAGAGCAAAATGGCCTGGGGTCTGGCGATGGCTGTCAGCAAAGCGGCCAAGCCCAGCAACACCAACAACAAAGGCGCATATTGGGTGAAACGCACAGGGCCCACACCGGGGCCTGTGCCTGTCGATCTGCTCTGGGGCCATGGCCGATGCACGCCTCGGCGCTGCCATGCGATGTACCAGCCCAAGCACAGCGGCAAAATGGCCAACAGCCAAAGCAAGCGTGGCCAGACGAACTGGATCGAATGCCATTCAGGCATGAACACCCCCGGTTTGCGCGGGCTCAGGTCTGCCCAAGGGCGCAGCACGACCACCGGTGCTCAACTGGCTGGCGCGTTTGCGCAACTGGGCAAAGCGCAGCAGCGCCTGGTCCAGGGCTTCGTCGGTATTGAGCTCCAGGCAATCCACACCCGATTGGGCCAAACTGCTGAGCAAAGCCGCTTCACGCTCCTGGGCCTGTGTTTCAAAACGCTGGCGAAAGGCCGCGTCGTTGCCGTCCACCAGCAGTTGCTCGCCCGACTCGGCGTCTTGCACCAGCAGCATGCCGGTGTCGGGCCAGGCCATTTCAAGAGGGTCACGCAGCCGCACTGCCACCACTTCATGGCGCCTGGCCAACTGCACCAGATTTTTTTCCCAACCCGCGGGGCTGATGAAGTCGGACACCACAAAAACCGCCGAACGGCGCCGCAGCACCGACTGGGCCTGTGCCAGCCAAGACCCCAACGCGCTGGTTTGCAAAGCTTGGGCTTGGCCGGGTGCTTGTCCCGCCTGCAGCATCTGGTGCACCATGTGCAGCAAATGCCTTCTGCCGCAACGGGCGGGCACCACACTGTGGGCATGGTCTTGCCCGGTGAACAGCATCAGACCCACCCGATTCCCGTGCCTGGACAGCAGTTTGGACAACACCGCCACAATGTCACAAGCCAAATGGCGTTTGCTGGTTCGACCCGAACCAAATGCCACCGAGGCCGACAGGTCGACCACAAACCAGGCAGCGATTTCGCGGTCTTCCTGATGCTCGCGCACATACGGGGTTTGCATGCGGGCGGTCACGTTCCAGTCGATGTGACGCACATCGTCATGCGCCTGGTACTCGCGCAGATCGGCCAGCACCAGGCCGCTGCCGCGAAACAGGCTGCGGTAGTCGCCCTGCAATTGGCCATCGAGTCGTTTGAGCACAGTCCATTCCAGCCGCTGCAGCCATTGCGCGGCCTGGGTGTTTGGCACCGAGGTCTCGGGCTGGCGCTTGCCGGCAACGGCCCCGGTCTCAGCTTGCTTAGGAAGCAGCCAGCTGAACATGACGGCCCAGGGGTTGACTTGGGGCAGGCACGGCCTGCAGGATTTTCAGGATCAGCGCATCGGCCGTCATGCCATCGGACAAGGCTTCATAAGACAACACCAGGCGGTGGCGCAATACGTCGGGCACCAGGTCGATCAGGTCTTGCGGCAAGGCGTAGGGCCGCCCGCGCAAGAAGGCCAGCGCCCGTGCGCCTTCGATCAGCGCAATGGTGGCGCGGGGGCTGGCCCCAAAGGTCAAATAAGGCGCCAGTTCGGGCAAACCACAACGCACCGGATCACGTGTGGCAGCCACCAGCTTGACCGCATACTGCACCAGGGCCGGGTCTACATAGCCTTGGCGGCATTGGGCCTGCAGCGCCACCAGCTGTGCGGTGTCGGCCACCGCTGCTGCGGCGGCGGGCATGCCGGTCACGCGTTGCACGATCACAAACTCTTCTTCCTCGGTGGGGTAGCCCACCAGCACCTTCATCATGAAACGGTCGACCTGCGCTTCAGGCAGCGGGTAGGTGCCCTCGGTCTCGATCGGGTTTTGGGTGGCCATGACCAAGAAAGGACGCGGCACAGCATGGGTTTCACCCGCGATGGTCACTTGCCTTTCTTGCATGACTTCGAGCAGCGCGCTTTGCACTTTGGCAGGGGCTCGGTTGATCTCATCGGCCAACAGCAGGTTGGCAAACACCGGACCCAGCACCGTGCTGAATTCACCGCTCTTTTGGTTGTAGATGCGGGTGCCCACCAAATCGGCGGGCAGCAAGTCGGGTGTGAACTGGATGCGCTTGAAACTGCCGCGCACGGTTTGGGCCAATGTGTTCACGGTCAGGGTCTTGGCCAGCCCGGGGACACCCTCAATCAGCAAATGTCCTTGGGCCAGGATGGCCACCAAAATGCGTTCGAGAAAAGCGTCTTGCCCCACCACCACGCGTTTGACTTCGTAGAGCACACGTTCCATCAGCGCCGCATTGGCGCCGTTGCTTGGAGACGCCTGACCCTGGTTCCAGGCCAATTCAGAGGGATTCATGCACAAAGCCTTTCATTGTTTGACAAACCCAAGATCAAAATGGCGACATACCGACGCCACCACCCGCGCTTTCAATGGTGGCCGCAAACATGATGCCGATGAACGTCCGTGCCGAGCCAGGGTTGAGAATGGCCGTGACGATCCCCACAACCTCCCCCGACATGTTGATGAGCGGCCCACCGGAATTGCCCGGGTTGGCCGCCGCATCGGCTTGGATCAGTCCACGCATGACGGGTTTGTCATGCGAGCCAAATTGACGGTTCAGACCCGAGACCACTCCGGCCGAAACCGATGGCCCAATACCAAACGGAAAACCCACAGCGACCACTTCGTCCCCGGGTTGCAAACTCTGACTGCTGCCCAAAACAGCTGGCTGCAGATCGTCTGGCAATCGAAGGGCCTTGATCACCGCCAAATCATTTTCGGGTTGCACCCCGATGACTTGCGCCTCGGATTCCATGCCGTCCGCAAAAGTGACTTTGATCCGTTTGGCGCCTTGCACCACATGCAAGTTGGTCAAGATGACGCCATCCTCTGAAATCACCACGCCCGAACCCACACCACTGTCTTGCAACTTGCTGATGTCTTGGGTGCTTTCGTCCTGGGGGCGAACGCGCACCACAGAAGGGGCAATCAGTTGGGCAGCCCGTGCCGCCCGTGAGGGCAGATCTTGCGTGTTCAGCGCATGCAGCACTGCCGCATTGATGTCGTCTTGCGTCAACCTCTGCGGTGCAGCCCCCTGTCGGGTGAAGGCCCAGGCCAGCGAGGCTGCAAGCAAGGCGCACAAAAGAAATGCGACCCCCAGCGGCCACCGCGCAAAACCCTCGCGGATGCTTTGAATGCCGAAAGAACCATGGCGCTCAGCCCCTGGATGAGGGGCCGCCACCGAAGCCTGGGAAACGCCCTCTGCCCTTGCTGCAGTGGATTTTCGGCTGTAGAGCGCGGCACGTTTCATGGTGGTCAAGGCCTTCGGTGATACAGTGGGCAGACTTCATCGTACGCCACATAACATGCACTTTATCTGGCCCGAGCTGCTTTGGCTATTGTTGATCATCCCCGTGTTGGTGATGGGTTACATCAGGGCTTTGCGCCGCAAACGCACCGAAGCGGTGCTTTACTCAAGCCTTCAACTCATACGTCCCGCCTTGGGTCCAGGCAACAAGTTCCGCAGGCACATCCCCCCCGCTTTGCTGTTGCTCGCGATCTCGCTGGTGATTTTCGGCACCGCCAGGCCCAGTGCCAGGATCACCTTGCCAGCCGACTACTTGACCCTGGTGCTGGCCATGGATGTATCGCGCAGCATGCTGGCCGAAGATGTGCCGCCCAGCCGAATCGTGGCGGCCCAGCAAGCCGCCAAGTCGTTTCTTCAGGAACTGCCTGACCATGTGCGCGTGGCCATCGTGTCCTTCGCGGGAAACGCCCAGTTGGTGCAAGGGGTCACCGACCAAAAAGAAGCGCTGATGACGGCCATTGACAACTTTCAGCTTCAGCGCGGCACCGCCACGGGCAGTGGCTTGTTGGTGGCGCTCAACACCCTCATGCCCGAGTCGGCAGTGGATCTGGAGACCGTGTTGTACGGCGCCGAATTCAAATCGGGTAGCCTGGTCGCACAAGGCAGTGCCCTGACCGGACGCGCTTTGGACCAGCGTCCTGCCCCAGCCGCCGCAGACGCAGCCAAAACCATGCCGGTGGGCTCTTACACCGCAGGCGCCGTGATTTTGTTGTCCGATGGACGCCGCACGATCGGCCCCGATCCGGTGGAGGTTGCCAAGTGGGCCGCGTCCAAAGGCGTCCGTGTTTACACCGTGGCTTTTGGCACCCCCAATGGTTTCATCCCTGGTCTGGAAGGCTTCTCTTTTTATGCGCGGGTCGACGAAGAGTCTTTACAGAAAGTCGCAGAAACCACTGGCGGAGAATTTTTCAGGGCCACCAACGCCAATGAGCTGGCCACGATTTACCAGCACCTCTCCTCCAAATTCACCATCGAGCGGCGTGACACCGAAGTCAGCGCCTTACTGGCAGCGATGGCCGCCTTGTTGGTGTTGCTGGCCATGGGTCTGTCCCTGAAATGGTTTCGTCGATGAAGTGCGCGACAAGTCGTGCTCGATTCGTCATCCGTCTGCACACAGAAACGACGGTTTGAGGGCTGGGCAATTGGGGTAAAGTGATTGCCAACCGTTTTCTACATGCCCTCAACACAAGCAGAACATCCCAACCGGAGACAGCGCATGCGTTTGAAATTTTTCGCCCCATCGGCCCTCTTGGCCAGTCTGGTCCTGACGGGCTGCAGTTCGATGGTCGGGCGCACACCACCCCCCCAACTGGCACCCGCCCAAGCAGGGCTTTTGTTGAACTGCGAAAACCTGGCAGGCTTTGCTTTCCCCAACACCGCCATCACCGCCGCACGTGTGGTGCCATCAGGCACCTTGAGCAACGGTGGTCAGCCTGTGGGCGAGCACTGCCAAGTCACGGGCCAAATGAACCGCCGCATCAGTCCTGTCGATGGTCAGAACTACGCCATTGGCTTCGAAATGCGCCTGCCCCGCCAGTGGAGTGGCCGCTACCTCTACCAGGGCAATGGGGGAACCGATGGCATGGTGGTGACGGCCGATGGCGGCGCCTCCATGGGCAGCGGCGGCATCCTGCGCCACGGGCTGCAGCAAGGCTTTGCGGTCATCAGCTCCGATGCCGGACACACCGCAGCACAAAACCCGCTGTTCGGACTCGATCCACAGGCCCGGCTGGACTACGGCTATCAGGCCGTCGGCACCCTCACCCCCATGGCCAAGGCCCTGATCCGGGCGGCTTACGGCAAAGGCCCCGACCGCTCCTACATTGGTGGCACCTCCAATGGCGGGCGACACGCCCTGGTGGCCGCTTCACGCTATGCCGCCGAGTACGACGGCATTCTGGCCAACGCGCCTGGCATTCACTTGCCCAAAGCATCGGTGTCTAACCTGTCGCATGTCAAACGTTGGGGCTCGGTGGCCACCACCCAAATGGTCAATGGGCTGCCAGACCTGGAATCGGCCCTGCCCGTGGCCGAACGGCGGCTGATCGCCAACGCCATCCTCTCGCGCTGCGATGCGTTCGATGGCTTGGTCGATGGCCTGGTGCAGGACACCGAAGCCTGCCGCAGCGCCTTTGATCTGCAGCGTGATGTGCCCACCTGCAGCGCAGCCCGCGATGGCAGCTGCCTGAGCAGCGCACAAAAATCGGTCGTGGCGGCCGCCTTCGCCCCCGTCAAGCGGGCCAATGGCGAGGTTTTTTACCCCGGCTTCCCGTTCGACCCAGGCATGGCCCAACCGGGTTGGGCGGAATGGAAATTCCGCAACTCGGTTCGCACGGCCCGTAACCCCGTTTCGGTGGGTTTCATTTTTTCGACACCGCCCTCCTCCGACCTGGCCAAAGCCAAGGACCCTTCGCGCACCTTGGCCTTTGCGCTGAACTTCGACATCGAGACCGAAGCGCCCAAGATCTTTGCCACCAACAGCACTTACACCGAAAGCGGCATGTCGTTCATGACGCCGCCCAAGGCCAGCCAACTGGACTCGCTGCGGGCACGCGGCGGCAAGATCATCGTGGTGCACGGCACCTCTGACCCGATCTTCTCGATCGACGACACCGAGGCCTGGTACAAGGCACTGGACGCGCACCACCGGGGCCAGGCCAATGCCTTCGCACGCTTCTTCCCGGTGCCGGGCATGGGCCACTCCCGTGGCGGCCCTGCCACCGAACAGTTCGATGCACTCGGCGCGCTGGTCGAATGGGTGGAGTTCGGGCGTGCGCCCGAGCGCATCTTGGCGGGCGCGCGTGGGCCAGGCAACCCAGGCGGCGCCAACCCCGATGTGCCAGCCTCATGGTCACCCACACGCACCCGGCCGCTGTGCCCCTACCCATCGGTCGCACGCTTCAAGGGCGGCGATGCCGAGTCCGCTTCAAGCTTCGCTTGCGAAAGATAAGCCCATGCAAAGACGCCAATGGCTGGGGATGGCCGCCCTCATGGGCATGGCCGCCACAGCAGGATTTCACCGCAGTGCACTGTCCCAAGCCACGACCGTGCAGGTCTGGAAAGACCCCAATTGCGGGTGCTGCCAACTCTGGGTGGAACACCTGCAAAGCCATGGCTTCAAGGTGGAGGTGCGCGACGTGGGCAACACGGCAGCCCGCAAACGCTTGGGCATGCCCGACAAACTCGGCTCTTGCCACACCGCCAGCGTGGGCGGCTATGTGATCGAAGGGCATGTCCCTGCAGCCGACATCCATCGCCTGCTCAAAGAACGCCCCCAGGCCTTGGGCCTGTCGGTGCCCGGCATGCCCATTGGCAGCCCTGGCATGGATGGCCCCGAATACAAGGGCCGCAAAGACGCCTACGATGTTCTGCTGGTCCAAAAAGACGGCAGCACCCAAAGCTTTCAACGCTATCCGGGCAACAAACGCATGGCTTAACGTGCACATTTGTCCCTCACAGCCCTGCTCTCCGAACCCCTCTTCCACTCCAAAGCCATGAAAACCCCCAAAAATTCCAGCCCCGTGGTGGTCGTGACCGGAGGCGCGCGCGGCATTGGACTGGAAATTTGCAACACATTCCTCCAACGCGGTCACCGCGTGGCGGCGCTGGACATCGACAAGGCAACACTGGCCAACACCGAGGCCCACTTCGACAACCCCAATTTCCTGGCGATTCACTGCGATGTGTCCAAGCCCGCCCAGGTGTCACGCTCTGTTGCTCGGATCGAGAAAAAATTTGGCCGCATCGACGCACTCGTCAACAACGCGGGCGTTGCCATTTTCAAACCGATACTCGAGGTGACTTGGCAAGATTGGCGCAGCATCATGGACACCAACCTGGACGGTGCCTTTTGTTGCACGCAGGCCTGTGCCCAGGTCATGCTCAAAAACGGGGGTGGAAGCGTCGTCAACATCGCTTCGATCTCGGGCCTCAGAGCCAGCACCCTTCGGGTGGCCTATGGCACCAGCAAAGCGGCCATCATCCACCTGACCAAACAACAAGCCGCAGAGTTGGGTGATGTGGGCATCCGCGTCAACTGTGTCGCCCCTGGGCCGGTGGCCACTGAAATGGCCAAGTTGGTCCACAGCAAGGCCATCATCAAGGACTACCACGACACCATCCCCATGAACCGCTACGGCAGCACACAAGAAATCGCCAACGCAGTGGCCTTTTTGTGCAGCCACGAGGCCAGCTACATCAACGGCCAAACCATCGCGGTGGACGGTGGGTTTGACGCCGCAGGAGTTGGCCTGCCCACCTTGCGCAAAAGCCGCCAAAGCGCATCACCCCCAAAAGTCAAAAAAACCTGAGCCCGCCTGCCAGGCATGCAGGCCTTGAGGTCTGGGTGGCATCTTGCAAGCTGGTTGGGCTACCTCAAAGGCGCTGACATGGCTGACAAATCGGGCATGTGCGCCCAAGTCATCAGCTCCAAAGCCTGGACTGTATCGGCAGACAGCCACGCGTCGTGCAACTCTGGCGCAATGATCACCGGCGTGCGTTTTTCGTCTCCGGGCTTGTGAAACTGCTTCATCACCGGATGGTCATCGGCATTGACCGTCAGCATGGAAAAGCTCACCACCCGTTGGCCCGAAGCGGGGTCAGTCCACCGGTCCCAAAGGCAGGCAATGCCAAATGGATCGCCGGACGCGCGTTCAATTTTCCATCGGACAGCCCTGCCCGATTCGTAGCTCGGCTCAAAGAAGTTGTCCACCAGCACCAGTCCAAACTGTCGCTGCCGCCATGCGGCCCGGTAACTGGGCTTTTCTGCAGCGGTCTCGCTGCGGGCGTTGTAGGTGTGCCGACTGATCTTGTCGTCCTTGGCCCAAGCCGGAATCAAACCGAACCGCGCCAAGCCACAGGCAACGCGCGCGGATTGATGGCTCTTGACGACCAAGGGGGCCAGGTAGCCGGGAAAGGTTTCGTCAGAGTAGCCTGAAGGCAGATCAACACCCAGGGTGTCTTTGACCCACTGGGCGCGTCGGGTTGGCGTGAAATTGGTGCACACCTGGAGAGTCTAAAGGGACCAGGCTCTCCCATTGAGCCCACAGAACTGTTCAAAAAAACAGGGGTGTGGGCAATTACCTTTCCACCAGTCTTAACTCATCATCCTGCGCAAGCTGCCAAAAAACAGCTCCGACTGCAGCCGCTCGCCGTTGATCTGCTCCGCCACACGCTCAGCCAGCTCGGCATCCACGGGTTTCAGCGCCACACCGGTCGATGCTGCCAACACCTGGGCTTGGCAGGCACGCTCCAGGTAATACAGGTCGTCATAGGCGTAGTCCACCCGCTCACCGCACACGATGACGCCATGGTTGCCCAAGAACACCACATCCGCCCCTTGCATGGCATTCGCGATGCGCTCGCCTTCGGTCATGTCCAGCGCCAGTCCGTTGTAATTGGCGTCCACCGCCAGGCGGCCATGAAAGCGCATGGCGGTTTGGGACAGCCGCGTGTCCAGGGCCCGCGCCGCCGTCAGGGTGAGGGCCGTGGCGTGCGGCATGTGGGTGTGGAGCACGACCGACTTGCGCGCAATGCGGTGCACCGCCGCATGGATGAACATGGCCGTGGGCTCCACCGGGTGACGGCCTGCCAGTTGCTCGCCCGCGGCGTTGCACATGACGATGTCGGCCGCTTGCACCTCGCTCCAATGCAGGCCACGCGGGTTGAGCAAAAACCAGTCGTCCCGTTCAGGCACCGCCACGCTGAAGTGGTTGCACACGCCCTCGCTCAGCCCCTGGTGGGCGGCGGCACGCAAGGCCAGCGCCAGGTCTTCACGCAGGGGCAAGAGGGCTTCAAAGGTTTCATGGGCTTGCATGGTGTTTCTCCATCTTCCAATCACGGGTTATTCGTTTTTCGCAAATCTGGCACAAGTGGGCAGACCTGCGGTATGGCATTTGACCAGACCCCCAAAGGGTTAGAGGCGAGTATGCAATGACAAGCATAGGACGGGCGGACGTGCGTTATGGCTGCATAGCATGCCCAGAAAACGACAAGGGTGTGGTGGAGGCTTTGGTCGAAAAACTGATCGACGAGGGTTGCACCGCACCTGTGCGCTATCGCCTGTGACCCCAACGAATTCATTGGCTTGGAGTTGCTGTCACATTCATGACTAAATCCACAAATTCACCGGGGTTTCCCCCTGTCAAAAAAGACAAAAACCTCGCCAAATGAATCACCCATTTTGGACATACAGGAGTTGTAAATGAAATTGCTTCGCTGGATTCAGACATCTCTCAGCTTGCTGGCCTTGGCGGGTGCAACCGTGCATGCGCAAACGTTTCCAGAGCGGCCCATCACGATGATTGTCCCGTTCACCCCTGGGGGCGTTTCTGACATCACGGCTCGCCCCCTGGCCATTGGCATGGCCAACAACTTGGGCCACAACATCGTCATCGACAACCGCGGCGGCGCGGGCGGCGCGATTGGCATGTCGGCCACGGCCAAGGCCAGGCCCGATGGCTACACCCTGATGATGGCCTTGCCCAGCATCATCACCATCCCGATCTCGGACCGCATCAGCGGTAGGGCTTCAAGCTTTCAGATGGACCAATTCAAGCCCATCGCCCGCTTGACGGCCGACCCCACCGTGCTGGCCGTGCGCGCTGAAAGCAAATGGAATACCTTGGCCGATTTCATCCGCGATGCCAAGGCCCAACCCGGCAAGCTGACTTACAGCTCCTCAGGCATTTATGGCACCACCCACGTCGCCATGGAAATCCTGGCGAACGCGGCGGGCCTCCAGATGATTCACGTCCCCTTCAGCGGCGGTGGTCAACAAATCCAAGCCCTGCTGGCGGGCCAGGTGGATGCCACCATGCAGACCCCCGGCGCCATTGCGGCCCACATTGCCTCTGGCAAGTTGCGCTTGCTCACGGCCATGAGCCGAGACCGCGTCCCGTCCCAGCCCGATGTGCCGACCGCACGTGAGTTGGGCTACGACGGTGAGTTTTATCTCTGGACGGGCGTCTTTGCCCCAGTGGCCACGCCCGACGCGGTGGTCAATCGCTTGCGTGCGGCCGTCAAAGAAGGCTCGGTGCACCCTGCATTCACACAAGCCATGGCAACACAACGCACGCCCGTTCAATACTTGGACAGCGATGACTTTGCACGCTTTCTGCAAGCAGACACGCGACGTCTGGATGCGGTGCTCACCAAGATGGGCAAGATCGAGTGAGTTGATTTTTTTAGAAACAGGATGAATTTATGAAGATCGTTAATTTCCAGTCCTCGTCGGGTGCGCGCGTTGGTGTACTCGATGGCGACTTCGTGGTGGATGTTTTGGCCGCGCACCAAGCCAATTCGGTCTTCACGCCAGAACATGCTGCCCTCTTGGGCGATACCGTCTCGGTGATTGCGCATTGGCAAGCCTTGCGCGCTGGCTTCGAGCAGGCCGTCAAAAACAGCCAACACAGTGGCGCTGGCCGGATGCCCAGCCAAGCTGTGCGCTTGTTGGCCCCCATGGTGCCGAGCTCCATTTTGTGCTCGGGCAGCAATTACTTGAGCCACAACGCAGAGAAAGCCAACGCCGACATCAGCGGCAAAGAGCCTGAGTTTTTCATCAAAACGGGGGACTGTGTGGTGGGCCCTGGGGCGGACATCGTGCTTGACCGCATACTGACCCAGAAGCTGGATGGTGAGGTGGAGCTGGCGGTTGTGATTGGCAAGCCGGGCAGGCACATCCCCAAAGAAAAGGCGCTGGAACACGTGTTTGGCTACACCATTGTCAATGACGTCACCGCGCGTGACCGCCAAGTGCGCAAGCGCCCTGACGGCAGCTTTTGGTACGAGCTGGGCAGAGGCAAATTTTTTGACTCGAGCGCGCCCCTTGGGCCCTGCATCACCACCGCCGACGAACTGGGCAACCCACAAGACCTGATGGTGCGTTCATGGGTCAATGGCGAGCTGCGCCAAATCAGCAGCACATCGCAAATGATTTGGAGCGTGGCGCAGTTGGTCCATTTTTTCTCGGTCAACGTGACGCTGCGCCCTGGCATGGTCATCATCACCGGCACACCCAGTGGCACCGCCTGGTCCACCGACGCAGAGCTCGGCGGCAAATGGAGCGGGACCGACGGCATGGTGCCCGCCACGGGCTACCTCAAAGACGGTGACCGCATCGTGTGTGAAATCGACCGAATTGGGCGACTCGAAAACACGGTGAGAGAAAACCGCTGAAGGGCTTTGGCCCTTTGTTGTTGAGCACAGCTTGGGCCGCGTGACAGCGCGCCCAACGCACACAGGGTTGGGCACGGCCAAACCACCTCCGCTAGATTGAAATTGGCAATATCAACCCCTTGCCAAATATTGTTAATTTTGTTAATTTTCATTCGGCCTTCATTTACGGAAACCCAATGAAAAAATTCACTGCTTTATGGTCTGTTGCGCTTTTGACTTTGAGCGCGCCCTCTTTTGCCGCCACCTGCGACGCACAAGCGGCTGAGAAAAAACTGGCGGGGGCTGCCAAAAACAGCTTTGTCCAGAAATGCGAAAAAGACGCTGCGGCCGCCTTGGCCGCTGCCACCGCGACGTGTGAGGCACAGGCCGCAGACAAGAAGCTGGCAGGCGCGGCCAAAAACAGCTTCACGAAAAAGTGCATCAAGGACGCAACCGGCGGCTGAATACAAGCTGCATTTCGCATTTGAAAAGCACTGTGAGGCTCAGGGTTCGCATGGCCGTCCAGACCACGGTGATGGCCTGGGTTCACCAGGCACTGTCTGCCTCAGCGTGAGGGCACAGGGCTGGCGCCAGCGGGCCCTTTGCCCAAAGCGGCTTCCCGGCCGCCGAATCGGGCGACCAGCGCGTCTTGATCGGCCTTGGCACGTTGGTCGGTGGCCTCCGGGTCCAGCATTTGATTCAGAAGCGAAGCCATGTGTTCACGGATGGGCCGATAGCTGTCTTGCGCGGCGAGGTCCATGGTTTGGCCTGGATCGGCTGCCATGTCAAACAGTTCCGGTTCATAGCCCACGTAGTGGTGGTACGCCCACTGGCCTTGCCGCACCAAATAAGCCGCGCTGGGCGAGCCTACGGCGTGGTACTCGCTGAAGCCGATACGCTCTGGATCATCCTTTTCTTGGGCGATGGCCACCAACGATCGGCCTGGGAGTGTGGGGTCTGCGGGCAGGTTTGCATTGTCGAGCACGGTCGGGGCGATATCGACCAGGTTGACTTGGGTCGCACAGACCTTGCCCTCCGGGATCCCCGGCCCAGCCAAGATCAACGGAATGTGGGTGGCTTCGCGGTAGAGCGTTGACTTGTTCCACATCCCTCGCACGCCTTGGTTGTCACCATGATCGCTGCTCATGATCACGCGGGTGGATGCTTGCAAACCGGTTTGCCCCAGCGCTTGCAGGACTTTGCCGATTTGCTCGTCAATGAAGCATGTCAATGCGTAATAGCAAGCCAAAGCCAAGCGGCGGCGCTCAGGCGTGCCCAATTCATCGTCTGCATTCGAAAAGTCGGCGTGCCGCTGCACCCAGGGATGACGTTGGTAGCCGCTGAGCGGATGCAGCCGAGGGTCGGCAATGGCATCCATGTCGATGGCATCGAGATAGCGTTGGGGCACGACCAAAGGGAAATGCGGCGCGACGAAACCGACGAACAATGTCCACGGTGCGGCCTCTTTTTCGGCGGCTTTGTCATGCAGCCATTGCGCTGCGCGCTCTGCCGAGGAGATGTCGTACCGGTTGTAGCTGGAGAGCCCTGCACCGAGTTCGGTGAACAGCCGCGATGGACGTGGCGTGTTGGGCAAGGGGTTGCGCACCGAGCCCCAAACCTGACCGATGCCGTCGGCCAAATGCAAGGGTTCATGCTGCTCGGAAAATCCGGTGGATGCAGCAGCATGGACATAGTGCAATTTGCCGATTGACTCGACGCCGTGACCTGCAGCTTGCAGGGCATGCCCCCATCCGGCCACACGCCCGTCGTAGCCCATGGCGTTGTCCCAATAGCCGATGTCATGCACCCAGCGCCCGGTGGCCAGCGCAGCCCGTGCGGGGACGCAGATGGGCGAAGGTGTGTGGGCTTGGGTGAATCGCGTGCCACGGGCAGCCAGGGCATCCAAATGGGGGGTCTTGACGACAGGGTGACGCGCGCAACCCAAGGCATGTGCATCTTGCTCGTCGGTGAGAAGAATCAGAGTATTGAATGTCATCGTGCAATGCCTTTAGGCTGGGCCTACCGGCTCAGGCAGCGGGGAGCGAATATCGTCGGGGCGACTCAGGAGTCGCTGCATCAACTCCTCACGCAAGCCCCGATGCTTGCGGTCGTCAAACAGGTTGGCGCACTCGTGAGGGTCATTGCTCAGGTCGTACATTTCACCGACGCCACTGGTCAGTTCAAGCGTGAGCTTGGCGCTGGGGGTGCGCACTGTGCGCAAGTCCAAGGCCACGCCACAACGCGATGGGCCCAGCCGCCATTCGTTGTAAGCGTGATCGCGTTCTGAATGGCCATCGCCGGTGAGCAGCGGACGCAGGCTCTGGCTGTGCACAGCAGAGGGGACAGCAGTGGCTGCATAGTCACCAAAGGTGGCCGCCAAATCCAGCGTGGAGACGGGCTGATGGTTCTGTTGATCGGCAGCGATACCGGGGCCGCGCATGATCAGGCCGACGCGCAGCAGGCCGTCGTAATGCATCGGGCCCTTGAGCATGAGGCCGTGATCGCCCAGCAACTCACCGTGGTCAGACGTGAAGACCACGAGCGTGTTGTCTGCCAAGCCTGCATCGTCCAGCGCTGACAAGATACGCCCCACTTGGTGGTCCACCAAAGAAATCATGCCGTAGTAATTGGCAATGATTTCTCGCAACTGGGCATCGGTTTGCGGTGACATGCGGGAGTATTCCTCACGCACTTTTCGGCTTTCTGGTGTGCCGCCGGGCGTGTTTTCCAGTGCGGCTCTGTGCCACCACGGCCGTTTGTCCAAATCGCGGCTCCGATGGAGGGGCAGATCCACCTCATCCGGACGGTGCATCCAGCACCAGGGCGCAGGTGCATCAAACGGATGATGGGGGTCTGCCATCGACACCCAGGCGCAAAAGGGATTTGCATCAACGGCATCTCGCTGTCGCCGCCCTTGCTCAGCGATGTACTCGACCGTGCGATCCCCCACCCAAGTGCTGTTGTGCCAAGCCGTGGGCAAGGCGCTGTTGTGTGTTTGCGCAGCCTGTGTTGGCGGATCAAGGCGCTGGCTGTAAAGGGCGTTTTTCATGGCGCCCAAGCCATCGCGGTGGTACCAGCGCTCGTAATGCAAACCACCGGGGCTGGCCTCGGGCAGCCAATAGTTGTGCCCCAACTGCATCAATTCGACCTGCTCAAAGCCCATGTAGGGGCCGCGCCAATCGTCTGCGAACATATGCGAGCTGGGAATGTTCTCGCAGCGGCCGGTGGGACGGTTGGCGTAGGAATGGTTGCTCGAAAAATGCGCCTTGCCGATGAATCGCGTGTCGTAGCCTGCTTTGCTCAGCGACCCTGCAAAGCCTTGCGCGGCGATGGACTCGTCCAGGTCGATGCCGTTGTCGTGCACCCCGCTGGTCAGCGGCAGCATGCCGGTCAAGATGGCACTTCTTGAGGGCATACACACCACATTGGGCGTGATGCAATTTGTGAAGCGCGTGCCTTGCCGTGCCAGCAAATCAAGATGCGGTGTGCGCACCCTGCGCCCTTCGAATCCATAGCAATCAGCGCGGTGCTGATCGCTCATGATCAGCAATATATTAGGTCGTTTCAAAGCGGGTTACCGAAGTTCGCGGAGTGAAGTGCATCAGTTGTCAGCGGTGTATCCCGTGGCTTTGATGACCGGTCCCCAGCGTTCAAAATCTTGTTTGAGATGGCGTGCCAAATCAGCCGAAGACCTGATGTCAGAATCAAACTCCAGCTTTTCAATGGCGGCGACCAAGCGCGGGCTGCGCGCTGCAACTGTGATCGCTGCCTCCAGTTCGCGTTGGACCGCTGTGGGTGTTTTGCTCGATGCAAAGAACGCAAACACCTCGGTCAGTTGCAAGTCTGGATAGCCTTGGTCTTTGAAAGTGGGCACGCCCGGCAGGCTCGGCAAGGCCTTGTCGCCGCTGAACGCCAGAATGCGAAGTTTGCCGGACTTGTGATGCGTCACCAGGTTGGGCAGCGTGGTGGCCAGTGAGGGAATCGTCCCGCCCAACACATCCGTCATCGCCGCTGCGCCACCCCGATAGGGCACATGCTGAAAATCGATGCCCGCCCTGCGTGCAAACATCACCCCCATGAAGTGCATGGCCGTGCCAGCGCCCGGCGTGCCGTAGCTGGCTTTGCCAGGGTTGGCCTTGGCCCAATCCACAAACTCCTTGAGTGTCTTGGCAGGCGTACCTGGCCCGACCCCCAAAGCAAACTGGAAAGAACACACACTGGCCAGCGGTGCGAGATCACCCATCGCATAACGCAGCTTGGGATAGACATGCGGGAATATCGTCGCGTTGCCCCCTGGCATCATCACAATCGTGCTGCCGTCGGCGGGTGCGGCCAGCATTGCCTCGGTGGCCAATTGACCTGCGGCACCCGTGCGGTTTTCAACAATCGCGTTGTAGCCTGCAGCGCGAAGCTCTTCACCGACTTGGCGAGCCACCACATCCACAGCGCCCCCGGCAGGGTAGCCCACCAGGATCTTCAATGGTTTGCCTTGCGCGAAGGCCAGACTCGGGGCGAGACCCGCGACAGCACTGGTTCCGATGTAGCTCAAGCAGTGACGACGATTCAACATGTTGATCCTTTCAAGGAAGCTGAAATCAGCATTGGATGAGGGCATGTTCGCTGTGAAGCCCATGAACAAACGGAATGATCATGTGCCGGGCCTGTGCTTGTTTCAGTATCTTCGGTAACAATCAAGGGATGACCCCTACTCTGCCCAACGCCAACGATCGCTTCGCTGCAGAACTTTTGCAAAGCCGCCGATTGGGCCGCAAGTTTGCGAACGCCTTGGCGCAACCGCTGGCCTTCAAGAGCAGACCCTTGCACCGATTGGATGCGGGCGTGAGCTTGTGCAAAGCGGGAGATCGCGTGACGCAACTGCCCTACGTCATGAGCGGGCGGCTCGATGCCGTGGTGCACGTGCCGGGCGTCCAAGGCGGGCAAATTGTTCCGATCTCGTTTCGCGCGGGTGAGATGGCTTTTTTGTCTTATTTGTTCAACCAGCTGCCCAGCGGCAGTGACTTGGTGGTGGCAGAGCCCAGCACCATTCAATGGCTTCCCCTGCAAGACATTGAGTCTTGCCTGCTCCATGACCAAGGCTTGTTGCTGATGCTGGTGCGGTTTCTCGGGCAGCGCCTGCGGGAGGTGCAAGCACGTGAGCGCAGTTGGGCGTCAAGAGGCGTGCAGCACCGGCTGTGTGCCGGTTTGGCGCGCATGGCGGCTGATTTGCCCAACCGTTCCGACGGGCGCACCGTCGTCGTCGCCACGCATGAACAGATTGCGGCCAGCTGCGGCATCAGCCGTCCGAAAGCCTCCATTGCCCTCAAAGGGCTGGAGGGCGACGGTGTTTTGAAACTGGGTCGCGGCTGGATTGAGGTGTTGAATTTGCGGGGATTGATCGAAAGGGCCGACTAAAAATCGCCCGACTTGACCGATGCGAAAAGGCAGGCCAAATTTGCCCGCCTGATTCAGTCCGATAAACTGACACTCTGAATTCACCATGGAAACGCGACGCATGCCCCATCCTGTCTTGTCCCATCGGATGGGTCTTTCTAGGCGTGATCTCGGCCGTCTTGGGGGCCAGCGGTGAGCGATTTGCCCACCTCACGCGGCATGAGCCGAGGGGCACTCGTGCTGGCGGCGGCCACCGTGGTGAATCTGCCCTTCGGCACCGTCTATGCGTTTTCGGTCTTCCTCAAGCCCATGGAGGCCCTGCTCGGAATTGGTCGGGCCGAGATGGCCATCGTGTTTTCCATGGCGTCGATCTTCCTCACGATCGGCATGCTCATCGGTCCCGCCCTTTACCGTCGTTTTGCACCTGTGCCCCTGCTGCTGGTGTGCGGCGCATTGAGCGCCTCTGGCCTCTTGATCTGCGCCACTGCACAAGGTATTGCGCATTTGCTGCTGGGCTACGGCGTTCTGTTCGGGCTGGGCGGCGGGGTGGCTTTCATCATGATGCAGCAGGGTCTGAACCAGACCATCAGCCCGATGAGCGGGCTGGCCAACGGCTACGTGGTGAGCCTGTATCCCATGGGTGCCATGTTGGGTGCACCGGTTTTTGGCTGGGCCATCGAGGCCTTCGGCCTGCGCGCCACCCTGGCGGGTCTTGCGCTGACAGTGCTGAGCTGCTGCGCCATCGCTGCCATGCTTTGGCGTCGTGCCCAGGTTCGGATGCAAGACCCTGGTGCGAGTGCAGCCGACAGCGAGGCCCGCCACTGGGGCTTGTTTGCCCGGCTGTTCACCGTTTTCTTTCTGGCCGCCTCGGCGGGTCTGATGGTGATGAGCCAGGCCGCAGGCATTTTGCAGGCCTATGGCGCCAAAAGCCTGTTTGCGCTGGGCGGCACCACATTCATCACCGGTGCGATTGCTGCTGCACGCATCGGTGGGGGCTGGCTCATCGATCGTTTCGCGGTACCGCGCGTGGCCTGCATGGCCCACCTGATCGCCCTCAGTGGTTCGTGCCTGCTGCTGACCTGGCCGGGGCCAGGCATGGCGGTCCTGTCCATGACGCTGATCGGCTGCGGTTATGGCTTCATTTCGGGTCTGACGGCGGGTGCCATTGCGCGCTACTGGCATCCCAATGCCTTTGGCCGGGTGGCGAGTCAGTTGTACATTGCCTGGTGCATCGCGGCCATCAGTTTGCCGGTGCTGGCGGGCTGGCTGTACGACCAGACCCAGGGCTATGACCAAGCCATGCGCATTGCCGCTGGCGTGAACCTGCTCGGTGCATTGTTGGCGCTGAGCTTACCGGCGAAGGCGAGATCACCGCGTCCAGCTCAGACACAAGCGGGCGTCGACAAGACCTGATCTTGCAGATGCACTGCCGCCATGTCCAAGCCGTCTGGCGTTTTGGCTCAGACGAACCAATGGCGATCCAGTTGGACTCAGCAAACCCAAGATTATTCAGAAATGGGCCGCATCCATGACGGGATCCATTTCATAATGACTTGATCAACCCCCGGAACTGGAAAGTTTATGCCCATCAAAAAAATCATTGATGTGACTGAAAAAGTTTTTCTGGTCACCATCGCACTGTTCACTGTGGGTGCAATGTTGCAAGAAGTCATGCTGCTGATCGAGCAGCGCAGCGTAGCGCTGAAAGACCTGTTGCTGATGTTTATCTATGCGGAAGTATTGGGCATGTTGGGCGCCTTTTACAGCAGCCACCGAATTCCAATCACCATACCTTTGGTCATTGCAATGACGGCATTGAGCCGCCTGATCATCCTTCAGGGCAAAGACGGTGACCCTTCCATTCTTTTGTATGAAAGTGGGGCCATTTTGATGATTGCCATTGCCTGTTGGGTGATCAGCAAAATACAAGACCGCGATTGACCCAAGGCGCTGGCACAGAAATGCAGCGCAGGCACGATTTCGATGTCTATGAGAAAATTTCATCAACCTTAACCCATCCATAGGAATTCACATGACCAGCGTCAAAGCATGCCTTGCGCAAAAAGGAACATCCGCTGCCGTGATCAGCGTCAGGCCCGATGAAAAAGTGGTCGTCGCTTTACAGCTGATGCGCGACAACCGGGTGCGTGCGATCCTGGTGATCAAGGACGAAAAACTGATGGGCATCATCACCCAAGGCGACTGCGCCATCAAGGTACTGTTACCCGGCCTGGATGCCAAACAAGTGCTGGTCCAAGACGTCATGACCGCCAACCCGATCTCCGTCAAGCCAGAAGACCCCATCGAAGCCTGCACAGGCTTGATGGCGTCGCGCAATTTCCGTCATCTTCCGGTGGTGGAAGCTGGACGGGTCGTTGGTGTGATTTCCATTGGTGATGTCGTCAAGGACAACATTCGCCAAATGGGTCAGCAGATTGGTTTTTTAGAGACTTACATCAAGGGACACAGCGCTTCGCTTTGATTGGGACAACAAGGGAGTTCCATGCCCGAAAAGGTCAACGCGTCGACACCCGCAGGCATCCTGATTGAAGGCGGCCATGATTTCTCTCCTGCTTCCACGGCTGACGAATGTCATCGTTTTTTCCAGCGCCTTGACCTGCAAGACCTTGCCCTGATCTCGCCCTCTGCCCACAAGGCCGATCTCGGTTTGGAGGCCCGCCTGCAGGATCGGTATTTCGACCGTTGGTGCCCGGGCTTTGACACACTGCAGGTGAGAACGCTTGCACATGACTTGGGCCTGTCAGGTGAGCAGACTCTGGCGCGTGAAGTGGTTCTGACCATGTTGGCTGCGCCTGTGCCCATGTCATTTAAAAGTGTGGCGCAACTCGAATCACACATTCGTGTACGCGTCAACATCGCCAGGGCAGCAGCCAAAACCTCCTTGGCATTCAACACCGAAGCGGCCGAGCGCCCTTCAGAATACTGGCAAGGAGACTCCGAAAAGGGGTTTGTCATCCGGCAAGGTGTCAGTCTGGAAGATGCCATCATCGCGGCCACCCAGCCCGAAGTCACAGGTCGTCAGTATGAGTTTTCTTGCTACCGGGCAGCTGAATATTTGGTGCTGCTCGGTCTGGCACAGGAAGCCAAGCTCGTGAATCCGACTTATTTGAACGAGCTGGAAGCACAGTGTCGTCTGGCAGTCCCCAGGTCGGATCCATTCCACACCACCTATGTCTATGAATACGGGACGCCTGAAAACCCAATTCCCATGCGCTATTACGTCCCGGGTGATCGTTTGTGGTTCAAGAACCCTGACGATCGGTCCTCGGATGTCAAAGGTTTTGAAGGCTCTTGGGTGTTTTACTTGGGTGGGGGTTTGTTCAGCAATTTCTGGCGACGCGACCAGCCCTTTGACTTGGCTTCCAAATGCCTCGAAATCTACCACTGGCGTGATGGTGCCTGCGTGAATTCCAGCGGCAAATTGTCAATGGATGAAAGCATCGTTGAGCAACAGGTCGCACTCACACGACAGTCTCCTGATCAATTGAATCTCGTCATGTCAAAAATGATGGCGTATCGCGATCCTGCAGGTGTTTACGCCAATGGGGGATGCATAGACTCGACACGTGAAATCCCGCGCGCTTTGTTCTGAGCATGTCAAAACGTTTTGGCGACCCACCACGGCCCCAGGGATTCAGGGCAATGCCAACTGTTGCTCGGAAGATGCGCGTCAGGGCGCTTTTCTGAACACGCTGCCGCCAGCAAAACTGGCTTGTGCCCCCAGTTGTTCTTCGATGCGCAGTGCATGATTCCACTTGACCATGCGTTCACTTCTGGCGAACGATCCGACTTTGAGTTGTCCCACATCCCAAGCAATGGCCAGGTCGACGATGGTGGTGTCTTCGGTTTCACCAGAGCGGGCAGACACGATGGCTGAGTAGCCCATCTCTTTGGCCACCTGCCAAGCTTGCAAAGTTTCGCTCAGTGTGCCCTGTTGGTTGGGTTTGAGGAGCACCGTGTTGGCAGCGCCCATCTGGGCGGCTTCGCGAATGAGCTTTGAATTGGAGACCAAAAAATCATCGCCCACAATTTGCAGGCGATGGCCAATGGCTTGGGTAAAGCGAGCAAACCCGACAGGATCGTCTTCGGCCAATGGGTCTTCGATGGAGACGATGGGGTACTTCTCAACCCATCCCAGGAGCATTTCAATCATGCCGTCGGAGTCCAGTGCCCGAGATTCAAGTCCAAGGCGGTATTGGCCCTGTTGCCCAAATTCGGATGCTGCAATGTCCAAAGCGATGGCCACTTGATCACCCGGAATAAAACCTGCGCGTTCGATGGCAAGCACAAGCATTTCCAGAGCTTGCTCGTTGCTTGCAAAGTCAGGCCACCAACCCCCTTCGTCGGCAACGCCAAGCATTGAGCCGCGGTGCGCCATCAGCAAACCTGCATGGCGGTAAACCTCTGCCGTCCACTCCAAGGCCTGAGCGAAACTGGTTGCGCCAGGACACACCACCATGAAGTCCTGAACATCGACACGCCTGCCGGCATGCGCACCTCCGCCAAAAATTTGAATTTGAGGCATGGGCAGGCGGCCAATTTTTCCATGGCCAAGGTAGCGGTACAAGGGCATGTCAGAGGCAGCAGCCATGGCATGCGCGGCGGCCATTGAAACGGCCAAGGTGGCATTGGCGCCTAAGCGTGACTTGTTGACCGTTCCATCCAGGTCAATGAGTGCCTGATCAAGCGCCGATTGGTTGTCCGCCCTTGTTCCCACAAGAGCCTTCGAGATTTCATCGTTGACATGACCGACCGCCTGCATCACATCCAGCCCACCGAACCGATCGCCCCCGTCCCTTAACTCCAGTGCTTCACGCGTGCCTTTGGACGCGCCAGCTGGCGCAATGGCTCTGCCCATTGCACCATCGTGGAGAGTGACCTCGGCCTCTACGGTGGGTCGCCCACGACTGTCCCAGACGCGTCTTGCAAAGATCGATTGGATGGCAAACGGTGTCATGTTTTGATGTCCTTGGCCCACGCTTGGGCAATGTCTTGCAAATGGCTGGCTGGCTTGATGAGGAAGGCACTGGCCACGCGTCTGACCTGCTCGCGCTGATGTTCTTGCGTCACATATTCGACAGGAGACTTGCCATCCACTCTGGCCAGAAAAAGGCCTGGCAGCAGGCGTGCCGCCCTGGCTTCAAGATCGCTGGGCAGCTCCCAATCTACCGATGCCAAGTAGCTGGTGGTCAGCACTTCAAAGCAATGCAAAAAATCTGACGATGATGCTGGCGTCCACAGACACTTGAGCAACAAGTGGTTGAGGCAAAACGCCAAGTCAAATGCGGGGTCACTCCAGGTGGCGCACTCTGCATCGAGCAACACGGGGCCTTGTGGTCCTAACAGGATGTTTTTGGGGCTGACATCACCATGCACCAGTGTTTTGGCATTGTTTTGGGTTTGCAAGACCAACGCTTGCAACGCGTGCGCAAGTTGGGGGTGACACTCGGCTGTGGCGAGCAAGTAAGGTGCCAGTCTGATTTCAAAAAATATTTTGTCCGTTGGAAATTCGCAGGCCAAGTGGCTATTTTTTGCGGCGTGGCTGTGAATCTTGGAAAGGATTTGTCCCATCGCGTGGGCAGTTTGGGAATCGGCATGGCCCGCACGCAATTCTTGCTTCCAGACGCGGTAGAGGTCAGGGTCCAGGAATTGCATCACCAAAACCCCCAGTTCAGGGTGTTGGCCCAATAACTTTGGCGCGCAAGCTGCAGCAGCTTGGTGGGCGACTTGTAACCATCTGGCTTCAAAAAGGTTGCGCTCTACAGGCGCATACCAATCGGCTTTCACCCGTAATTTGGACAATGCACGTTTGGCGCACACAGCACCCTTTTCTGTGTCAATGCGCCAAATATCTGACGACACACCACCCGTCAGAGGGGCACCCCAAAGGGAAGAAGCATTTGAAAGACCCAGTTCGTTCAAAGCCCGAACAAACTCTGTGGGGACTTCGGATTCAGACATGATCGGTGTAAGTCGATTCAACCAGTTTGACCAATGCGAATAAAGCTTGGTTCACAGGGGTTGCAACGCCAAGCGCTTGACCGCGTCTCACAATGAAACCATTCAGATGGTCAATTTCACTGGATTTGGAGCGCGCCATATCTTGTGCGGTGGATGATTTTTGACCCCCCATCGTGACAGATATTTTGGCCACTGCCTCCAGAGCGACGGGCTCCGACAAATGGATGCCGTCGGCCAGCGCCACTGCGATGACTTCCTTCACCAAAGCCGTCTGGGTGCTGCGAACCGATTCCAGGGCCGCAAGTTTTTCGTATTGAATTTGAGCCAAGCCTGAAATCGCATTGAACGCACAGTTGATCAGCAATTTGGACCACAACTCGGCCATCACGTTTTGCGAAATCTGAACTGGAACCTGTGCCGAACCGAACAGCTCAACCAATTCTTGAAGCGTTTTTTGCGGATCCTGCAGCCGTGAAGTCTGCATCGTGCCCATCACAAGATCGCCGCGGCCATGGTGCTTCACACAACCTGGGGCGGGCATTTCTGTGGCCACATAGACGACGCAGGGAATCACCGCATGGGGGACCTGTTGGGCAATCAGGGCCGCATTCTCCACGCCATTCTGCAAACTCATGATCAAAGCATGCGGCGCCAAGTGGGGCGCCATTTGGCGTGCGACCGAAGCGCTGTCTGTTGATTTGACACAGAACAACACCAAGTCTGCCGTCTGCAAGCTCGATAAATCAGTGCTTGCATCCATGTGGACGATCTCGGTGGCAGGTGCTGAAGCCAAATCCAGTTTCAGGCCATGGCGCTGAATCGCCTCTGCATGTGCGGGACGTCCAATGAGCGTCACCTTGTGCCCAGCCCGTGCAAGCATGGCACCGTAAAAGCTGCCTACGGCGCCTGCACCCACAACGGCAATGTGTTTAAAAGTGGAAACGCTCAAGATGAACCTTCATTTGCTTCAAAAATAAAAGCTGATTTCTGAAATTCAGTGGTCAGCCATGGATGCTTTTGGTTTTAAGCCAAGTCAAAATTTATTCCGTGACCGCCTGTGGTTGCTCCCGATGCAAAAAATGACCTGCTTTTTCGATCAATTGAAAGTCATAGTCAGAAGTGAAGTATTTCGATTGATCCAGCATCAACTCAGCACGCAGATCATCTGCTCCACACAATGCGAGGGTGGGCACACCGATGGGACGCGTTATTTTGATCCTCAAATCGGCATGCTCGGGATTGAATTTGTCCGGATTAAACATTGCGCGGTAGTAGCCCAAGGTGGCGGTCAGAACACCGGGTTGAGACAACATCTGCTTGATACTTCGAATGTGATCTTCGTCTTGGAATCCTTCAACAGTCCAGTAAGCCCACAGGTAGTCAATGAAGGCCATGTCGTTTTGCAAGAGGGCTTTCTCGGGTAAATCTTTCAGTTGAAAGAACCACCAATGAAATGAGCGATGGATATGCTTGGCCTCAAGAATACTTTGCCCGACCTTTTCCGGGTGGGGCACAGCCATGAGAACAGCTCGCTTGAATAATTCGGGATACGCTGCCAACAAACCATAACCGATGATCGCGCCCCAATCTTGTCCTACCAAATGACAGGTTTCTTGCGGGCAAACCATCTGGATGAACTGCGCCATGTCGTGAACCAGCGTTGCCTTGTCATAAAAACCATCCAGCGGAACCTCTGTGGGTGGATAGCCCTTGAGATACGGCGCAATCACCCGGTACCCCTGCGCACTCAGCGCTTCGATCTGATGACTCCATGTCAATGCATGATCAGGAAAACCATGCAGCAAGACCACGACAGGTCCAGTCCCTTTTTCAATATAGGCAAAATTCAAGCCATTGACTTGAACAAGGCGTTTTTGATAATTCATGATCAATCCTTGAAATCCAATTTCTACGAATCAGTCAACCTCTAAAACGTTCAACGGATTTGTGGAAATGCAAAGTCTCTCATGGGGGGTTAAGAAGCCTTTAACCGTGAGACCATGAAGTGCGAAGCATGAATAAGGTGTTCTTTGGCCAACTTCTCGGCTAAATCCGCCTTACCTTTACCAATCGCATCCAAAATTTTGGCGTGCTGATCCCAAATGTCTCTAGGTTCTTGATCTTCTATCAACACTTCACCCATGACGCGTTGCGTGTAGGTCAAATGTGGGGCCATGGCAGGCCCGATGAGCGGGTTGCCAGACAGGCTGTACAAGAATTCATGAAATCGGATGTCAGCAGCGATCATTTTGGGAATCGAACCACTGGCCACTGCTTTTCGGCCCACCTCTAAGATGGCAACACCTTGTTTCAAGGTCTGTTCACTGATGTTGTTGGCAGCCAACCGACACGCCATACCCTCAATGGCTGTGCGCATGTCATAAATATGCGCTACGTGATCGGCATCAAGTGGCGCCACAACCAGGCCCCGACCGGGCGCATCTTTTAAAACCCCTTGATTGCGAAGCAACAGCAAGGCTTGCTGCACAGGTTGTCTGGAAACGCCCAAAGCGTGAGCGATTTGCTCTTGAATAATGCGTTCACCTTGACTGATTTTTCCAGATGCGATCTCAGCAAGAAGAGCATCTTTGACTTGATCGACCAAATTAGGTTGAGTGGTAAGGGCTTTCATGGCAGAGAAGTCTATCGCAAGCGACTTATCTCGAACGCACTCAGCTTATGGTTTTGTGGGTGCTTGCAACAGGTTTTGACGCAACACGCGGTGCAATATTTTTCCCGTGGCGGTGCGCGGCATCTCATCCTCCAGAAGAAAGACAATCGACTGCGGACGTTTGTATCCTGCCATCCGGGTTTTGCACCAAGTGATCAGTTCATCTTCTGTGGCCTTCGCTTGCAGGTGCAACACAACAAAGGCCATCACGGCCTCGCCCCACTTTTCATGCGGGATCCCCAGCACTGCCACATCCTTTACTTTTTCGTGGGAACCCAACACCCCTTCCACTTCAGAGGGGTAAATGTTTTCGCCACCGCTGATGATCATGTTGCTTTTTCGGTCAACCAAATGGATAAAGCCGTCTTGATCGCGCAGTGCCATGTCTCCAACGGAGCACCACTGCCCAGCAAACGCTTCATGAGTTTTGTCTGGATTTTTCCAGTAGCCATCGAACACATATGGCGTTTTAGAAAACAGTTCACCAATTTCGCCGTCCTTCACTTCTATGCCATCGCTATTGAGCAACTTGATGGCACCCGAGCCAGCCCACTCGCGCCCAACAGAACCCAATCGGTCGATTTGCTCGTCGGGCCTGAGCAATGTGACCCAACCCGCCTCCGTTGAACCATACAGTTCATAGAGTTTGCCGTTTTTAAAGAAAGACAGAATGGCCAATTTGGTGTCTTTTCGTGCAGGCGCAGATGAGATCATCAATTTTTCGACTGCCGAGACGTCGTACTTCGCCTTCACCTCTGGCGGTAAACCCAGCATCATGATGTAGTGTGTAGGCACCAAGGAAGTGAAGGTAATTTTTTCGGCCGCCAAAGTGGCCAATAAAGCTTCTGGATCAAAACTTTTGCGATCGTCAATGACGCACGTTGCACCCAACTGAGTGAATGTGTGACTGAAATACAGGGAGTTGGCATGGCACATGGGCATCACCAAGAGCGCGGTATCTTGCGCTTTGAAACCCATTTCAAGTGCTGTGGCTAACGCGATCAAGGAACTGCCCTCATGACTCCGAATGGCCCCTTTGGGTTGACCCGTGGTGCCCGAGGTGTACATCAACGCGCTCATGTCACTTGGCATCACTGTCACTGTCGGCATGTGCTGCGGCGCTGCGGCCAACAATTCCTCATAAATCGTCCAGCCTTGAATGCTTGTTTCGCCCAGTGCGATGAACGCTTTGTTGGATAACTTCAATTTTTTTCGCAACGGCTCCACGCGCTCGGTCAATTCATCTTGAACGATCATGGCCACCGCGCCACTGTGCTCCAAGATGTATTCAATCTCAGCGGTCATCAGCCGAAAGTTCAAAGGCACCGCCACAAGACCTGCTCGGGCCAATCCGGCATACATCTCCATCCACTCCACCCGGTTGTATGCCAACAAAGCCACCCGGTCACCTTTTGTCAACCCAAGTGCCATCAATCCATTGGCCAATTGACTGGCCCGCGTTTGCCAGGCGGCAAATGTCAAGGAGCGCCTGGAATCTCGTGCGCCTATTTTGTTTGGCGTTAAACGGGCATGTGTGGCGACAGCGTCAGAAATGTTCAACAGGCAATTCATGGCAATTTTCGTAGAGTTTCATGGATAGCAAGGCTTTATTTTAGAACTCTGAATTCAGAGTTCACTAGGGAAAGCACCAATACACGCGACAAGTTGAAATCTGAATACTCGTTTCAAATCATTCATCGCCTCTCAAAATCGCCATCCCAACATGACCACACCTCAAATTTCCCCAAACAGTGCTGCGGCATTGATTGCCAAATTTCTCAAAGCACGAGGCGTCTCTCGCGTGTTTGCGCTTTGCGGCGGGCACATCATGCCCATATGGATGCAATTGGACGCTCAAGGTATTCAAATCGTGGATGTGCGCGACGAGCGTGCTGCGGTTTATATGGCCCACGCCCACTCTGAACTGACGGGACAAATTGGTGTGGCGCTGGTGACAGCAGGACCAGGGGTGACCAATGCCATGACCGGCATTGCGAACGCTCACACTGCGCGCGCCTCAGTGCTTATTTTGTCGGGCACACCGCCACAAGCTCAAGAAAATCGAGGTGCACTGCAAGACATGTCGCATATTGAGTTTGTCAAACCGCTGACACGTTACGCGCGCACCGTACGTTACCCAGACTTGGTCTTGCAAGAGTTGGATGAAGCGGTTTCCAGAGCCTTAGGCCACGGTGGTGAACCGGGCCCGGCATATCTGGATTTTCCAGTAGATACTTTGCGTGCGAATGTGAGTCATGCGGTTCAGCTGCCAGAATTTTTTCAAGCCCGCGATAAACAAAAAATTCTGCCCGATCTGGGCGCCGCTCAAGCCGCGATGGAAGTTCTTTGGCAAGCCAAACGACCTCTCATCATTTCGGGCCGTGGCGCCAGAGGTTCGCAAGAGGCATTGGTCAAATTTCTTGACAAACTCGGAGCACTGTATTTGGACACAGGTGAAAGCCGCGGCCTTGTCCCGGAAAATCATCCATCTGTGGTAGCGGCCATGCGCGGCAATGTCATGTCACAGGCCGATGTGGTGGTGACACTCGGACGCAAACTCGACTTTCAATTGGCCTATGGCTCTCCTGCCGTGTTTGGCGATGCCAAGTTTGTGCGAATTGCCGACTGCCCTTCTGAGCTTCGGGACAACCGCAGAGGTGTGGCTGAGGTTTTTGCAAGCGTGTCCAGTACGCTGGAAACCATCCTGGAACTGGCTGGCCAAAGAGAACCGCAAACAGATCGTGAATGGGTGACTCACATCAGGCAACAACACGAAAAAAGGGCTGATAAATTGGTCACCAGCATGCAACAAGCCCCAGCAGGTAACGATGGATTGATGCATCCCAACAAGCTGCTGGCCACCTTACGCGCTGCTTTACCAGATGATGCCGTTGTAGTGGCTGATGGCGGTGACTTTCTAAGCTTTGCGCGAGTGGGCTTACCTGCAGCGACCTATCTCGATCCGGGTTCTTTAGGCTGCATTGGCGTAGGTACACCCTTCGGCATTGCTGCAAGCTTGGCATTGCCCGATAGAACCGTGGTGGTGGCCACAGGTGACGGTGCGTTTGGCTTCAATGCCATGGAAATTGACACCGCCGTCAGGCACCGGGCACCCGTTTTGATTGTGGTGGCTAACAACGGTGCCTGGGCCATTGAAGTGCGAGATCAACTTGAGACACACGGTAAAGTGGTGGGCACCCAATTGCAATTTGCCGACCATGCCGCCATGGCGCGAGCCTTTGGCATGCACGCTGAGCGCGTGACCTCAGCGGACGACTTACCTGCGGCCATTCAACGGGCCTTGGCCAACAGGCCGGCTTTATTGGATGTTTTGGTCACACCCGAGGCTGCATCTTCTGATGCCAAATCCGGATTGGCATGGGTGCCTGACCTTCAGGCCCTGGGGGCTTGGGACAGTGCTGAAAAAACTTGGCGCCATCAAAGTAATCTCACCACCCAAGGGTAGACGACTTTGCAGTCATGAAATATGAGTCATTGACCATGTTGATTGAAATGCGCTGTTGAAGCACTGACCGACTGCAAGCGATCTTGGGCGCGCTGAGCGGAAAAAGATCTCTCGGAATCTGGCCCTGATCGAATACCTGCTAAGCGCCATGCGCCAAAAATGAGTCATCGCAAAAGAAAAAGCACCTGGAGTTGCCTCCAGGTGCTTGATTTCATGGGTAATTTTGGTGGGCGATACATGGATCGAACATGTGACCCCTGCAGTGTGAAGGGAGCGCATGAAACAGCGACGCCGCAACGGAACACAATCTTAACGCAAACAAGCAGCAAACACCGACTCACATCTCATGTGGCCAGCGCCACACTCCCCGCTGCAAAGCCGTCACCTCGAACACGATAGACATCTGTCCCTATAGTGCTTTTTTGATTTTTTGCTCACAGCTCCATCTTCTTAAAGTGTGGAGTCGTTTTTCAGCAGCTTATAGAGCAAGCGGATAAAAACGGATTTACTCAACCAGGGCACAAGCCAAGTCAGAAATCTTCGATTACATCGAGGGTTTTTAAAATCGGGTTCAGGGCCACAAGCACCTCGATCAACTCAGTCCCCAAGAGCTAAAGCGGCAACGTCAAACTGCGCTGTGAAAAGTGTCTAGGGTTTTGGGGAAAGCCAGTCTTTGCCCAATTCTCGCGACCCTCCCTGCACACAGTTGACGGGAATTTCAGTAAGCTAAATTTCAGTCTATGGTTGCGCCTGATTTTTTAACAATCTCGGCCCATTTCACGCCATCCGACTTGATCAAATCAGAAAATTGTGCTGGCGTACTGAAAGCTGGCTCGACGCCAACTTCAAGCAGTTGCTGACGTAGATCTGCAGACTTCATCGATTGCACGGCAACTCTGTTCAAAGATTTGATCACTGCGTCAGGCGTGCCTGCTGGCGCCAACAGTCCGAGCCAATTCAATATCTCGTAGCCTTTGAGTCCGCTTTCGTTAAGCGTAGGCACATCTGGTAAAACTTGCATTCTGTCTTTGGAAGTCACAGCCAATGCCTTCACCTTGCCAGATTTAATATGGCCGGCATACACAGTGTAGGAATCGAAGGAAATGTTGACTCGGCCACTGAGCAAATCAGTCACCAAGGGTGCGCTTCCTTTGTAGGGCACATGCAATAAATCGGTGCCCGTCAAATTTGCAAATAAGACACCTGCCAAGTGACTAGAACTGCCGTTGCCAGCGGAGCCAAAGCTGACGCTGTCTGGTTTTTTCTTGGCAAGTGCGACAAGTTCAGCAACCGAGTTAATCTGCAATGAAGAGCTCACCACCAAAACTCTGGGGTTAATGTGGGTCAAGCTGATCGGCGCAAAATCTTTGATGGGGTCGTAACGCAATTTGTCGTACAGCGCCGGATTGATGGCGTGAGTTTGCATCGCTCCAAATAAAAGTGTGTAGCCATCTGGACTCGACTTCGCCACCAACTCACTGGCGGTTGTTCCACTCGCACCGCCCCTGTTGTCAATCACAATGGGCTGCCCCAACTCTGTTGACATTTTTAGGGCCAAACCTCTAGCCATCACATCGGCAGCACCCCCTGCTGGATATGGCACAACCAACTTGATGGGTTTGTTTGGAAAAGCATGAACACTGGACATCAATGTCACTAGCAAAATGCCTAGCAAGCCTTTTTTGGATTTGAGAAATTGATCCATTTGATTGCTCCTAAAAAATCATCACTGTCTGAAAAAGTTGGTCATTTTCCGACTGACCTCCATTGGATTTTCGGGAATTAACGCATGACTGGCCCTGGGGATTCGATGAACACGCACTCGATCTTTTCCGAGTTCATCTTGTAATTGAAAGGCAGTAACCATTGGCGCGAAAGGATCCTCTTCCCCTTGCAAATCCAACAATTGCACATTACCCGCGTGCCACCATTCAGCTTTAGGACAAGCTGCTGCTGCTTGTCGCTGAGCGATAGCCACTTCTGGGTGCCAACCCTCAAGCCATTTGCTTGGATCGTTACAACTGGCAAAAAAAGCTGTTTTTAAGGCCTGGATTCTGATGTCAGCATTGAGCGAACTGTCCATACAGATGTCAATTTGATGCCTCAATTCAACTGGGAACTGTTTGTGGGCAGCGCCAATCAATGCCACGCTTCTCACCAAATCTGGACGTCGGGTTGCTAAGTTTCGTGCAACCCAATTTCCAAAAGCATGGCCTGCAACGTGGGCCTTAGACGGCGACAGTTTTTCAATGACATGCGCCACATCGTCTGCCAACTGATCCAAGCTCAAGTTCACCAGGCTCCCTTGACTGGCACCTATTCCTCTGGGATTTAGCAGACATACGCGAAATCCCTCAGCAGCCAATAGGCTCGAAAATTCGAACATATCTTCTACGCCTCGACCTAAGGATGGCAAGATGATGACCGAGGGGCCTTGGCCATGCATAAAAACCTGAATGTTGGCATCAGGTGTTTGCACCATGTGTTGGTCTGGTAGTTGAAGAGACATATTGACCATGATGGATTTTAGAAAGCCTTCTACATTTGCGACATGCATAAATTTGCATGACTGAGTTGCATTTTGGAGGCTAAATCCCGAAGTTAATTGGGGCCAAAATGGGGCAGTTTTCCAAGGATTTAAAGTATGAACAGCGGCCCTCTTTCGCACATCAAAGTTTTGGACCTGAGTCGAATTTTGGCCGCGCCTTGGGCTGGTCAAATTTTTGCGGATCTTGGGGCGGAGGTCATCAAAGTCGAGCGTCCCGGCGTAGGAGATGACACGCGTCACTGGGGCCCACCTTACCTGAAAGATAAAGACAATCAAAACACCTCAGAGGCAGGCTATTTTCTTGCAGTCAATCGCGGCAAGCGATCTATTACGGTAAGCATTGAAAAACCTGAAGGACAGCAAATCATCAAAGATTTGGCCATGCGGGCTGACATCATTTTGGAAAACTATAAAGTTGGCACTTTGAGTAAGTTCGGATTGGATGAAGCTTCTTTACGAAAAATCAATCCCAAACTCATTTATTGCTCTGTCACAGGATTTGGCCAAACTGGCCCAAGGCGCGAACAACCTGCTTATGATTTTTTAATTCAAGCCATGGGCGGACTGATGAGTGTCACAGGTGAACGCGATGGCAAACCGGGAGCAGGTCCACAAAAGGTTGGCGTACCAATTGTTGACTTAATGACCGGCATGTACGCAGCCGTTTCTGTTTTAGCTGCATTGGCTCGTCGCAATGAAACCGGTAAAGGCGATTACATTGACATCGCAATGTTGGATGTGCAGGTCTCCTCACTTGCCAATCAAGCCATGAATTTTCTTGTTTCAGGCAAGGTACCTAAGCGCAACGGGAACGCACATCCCAACATCCAACCTCAAGACGTGTTTTCATGCAAAGACGGCGACGTGATTTTAGTCGTTGGCAACGATGCCCAATTTACGAAATTGTGTGAAGTCATCGGATTAGCCACCTATGCCAGCGACCCAAGTTATTCAACGAACGCACAGCGGATTAACAACTTACCTGCACTGATGGATTTAATTCGGGCTGAATTTCTGAAGTGGGAACGGAACAAAATCATTGATGCCTTGGATCAAGCGGGCGTTCCATGCGGCCCTATCAATTCAGTTGCAGATGTTTTTGAAGATCCGCAAGTCAAAGCCAGAGAAATGTTGCGCAATGTTGAACACCCTTGTGGTGTCCTCTTACCGCAAGTAGCTACACCCATGCGTTTCAGTGATGCTCAATTGCCAGAGTGCAAGGCGCCACCAATGTTGGGGCAGCACAGCAATGATATTCTTCAAGAGCTAGGCTATGGGGAGTTAAAAATCAAAGCGCTCAAAGACAAGGGAGTCATCTAACAATGCCAAAAATGAAACTTCATTGGTCACCCAAATCGCCCTATGTTCGCAAAGTCATGATTTGCTTGCACGAGCTTGGTATGAACGATCAAGTCGAAAACTTAAGATCTGTTGCAGCCATGCTGAAGCCAAATGCTCGGATCATGCAAGACAACCCTCTTTCTAAAATTCCCACCCTGACGACAGCTGACGGCATCCACCTTTTTGATTCTTTGGTTATTTGTGAGTACCTCAACGATTTAGGCAATGGCTCCTTGTTTCCAATGAGCGGTCCTGAAAAGTGGCGAGCATTGCGATGGCATGCTTTAGGAGATGGTCTGCTTGACGCGCTTATCTTGTGGCGCAATGAAAGAGAACGCGAACAACCGCTGGTCGCTCTTATGGACGCTTTTGAACTTAAATTCAACGCCAGCTTGCAGTTGCTAACCTCTGAGATAAATGAACTCTCGGAGTCTTCATTCAACATCGGTACCTTGACCTTAGGGTGTGCTCTTGGTTATGCCGATTACCGGTTTGAATCGCTTGAATGGCAATCCAAGTACGTTGATTTAGCTAAATGGTACAACCAGCTAAGCCTCAGACCCTCATTTCAAACGACTCAACCTATCGATGGCTAATGTCGGTTAACTACCCCTCACTCAAGTATTGATATGTCAAGAATCCCTTTACCCACTCCTGAGTCAATGGACGTAGAGCAAAGAAAAGTCTACGACAAGATTGTCTCTGGCCCCAGAGGAAGAATTCAAGGGCCCTTGAGAGCCGCTATTTACAACGCAGAATTAGCAGACAAGTGGCAAGCGCTTGGCGCTCTCTTAAGGTACAAAACATCATTGACACCCCGTCAATCGGAATTGGCAATCCTCATCACAGGCAGAGCGTGTCAATCACCATTCGAATGGTTTGCTCACAAACCTGAGGCCATAAAGGCAGGCATTGAGCCCGAAGTCATTGAAGCATTATTGAACCAAACTCAACCTTTGAATTTGTCGGCCGAAGATCTATTGATCTGGCAATTTTGCGTAGAACTGAACCAATACAATTCTGTATCAGACCTCACCTATCAAGCTACCTTGGCTAGTTTAGGTTCCAAAACCATTGTGGAACTGACTGCATTGGTTGGTTACTACACCATGGTGGCGATGACGCTTAACTGCCATGAAATACCTTTTCCAGATGGTGTCACTGGCGAGTTCCCATGGCCACAACACTTGAAAAAATGAGCACCCCTGGGACAAAGGGCATATGGGACTGTCATGCCCATGTCTTTGGTCCTTACGAACATTACCCATTAGCGGCAAACCGCACTTACACGCCGCCCGAGGCCCTGGTACAGCAATATTTGAGTCTGCTTGATCAAATGGGCATCGATTATGGCGTGCTGGTTCACCCGAGTGCTTACGGCGATGACTACCGATTACTTTTCGAGACGCTCCAAAACAATCACAGGATCAGAGGCGTCATCGTGGCCAGCGCTGAAAACGCTTTGAACTTCACAGCCTTGCGTGATCAGGGCATTCGTGCTGCGCGCTTTAGTCACCGAAGCGGCGCTGCCAATAACTTTCTAGGCAGCGCCACAATCGAAGACTTCCAAAGTCTGAAATCGACTTTGGCTAATGCCAATTTACATGCTGAAATTTGGACTGATTGTGCTGCTCTACAAGATATCTACGAAACTCTGAAGACCTCGCCTGTGCCGATTGTGATCGATCATATGGGTGGATTTAACCCTCAAAACGGCATCAATGATGCGGGCTTTCAAAACCTTTTACGGCTGCTTGATTCAGGGCATGTTTGGATCAAGCTTTGCGTCTATCGAAACCTGCTGAACCAAACAGACTGGGAAATTGGCAAACCATTTATGAAAGCCATGATTCAACAAAATCCAGATCGATTGGTATGGGGCAGCGATTGGCCCCATCTCCGCGTTGTACCGACACCCAACACCCCAGATCTACTGGACCTTTTAAAGCAGTGGACCCAAGATGAGTTGGTAATTCAGAAGATTCTGAAAACCAACCCTTCGGCACTCTACAACTAGACAACACGGCCGCGTTCAGCTGGATAGACTAAACGCGAATGCATCGAATGAATTACCTCATGCAGGCTTGGCCATTGAAAGCTTAGCTCTCTTTGCCAACTCCAACTTGGCAATGGCATTCCGGTGAACTTCATCTGGGCCATCCACCAAGCGTACCGTACGCTGATGTGCATAAGCTTCAGCAAGCCAGAAATCTTGGCTGACACCGGCAGCGCCAAACGCCTGAATGGCCCAGTCAACCACCTTGCAAGAAACGTTAGGCGCAACCACCTTGATCATGGCGATCTCAGCTTTGGCATCTTTGTTACCAACAGTGTCCATTTTCCAAGCTGCGTTGAAAGTCAAAAGACGCGCTTGGTCAATCATGCAGCGAGATTCCGCAATGCGCTCATGCCAAACAGACTGCTCAGAAAGTGGCTTGCCAAAAGCAACGCGGCTTTGAAGACGATCGCACATCATTTCCAGAGCACGCTCTGCTGCTCCAATGGATCGCATGCAATGGTGAATTCGTCCAGGGCCTAAGCGGCCTTGTGCAATTTCAAAACCACGTCCTTCGCCCAACAAAACGTTCGAAACGGGAACACGCACATTTTCCAGGAGGACTTCCATATGGCCGTGCGGGGCGTCGTCGTATCCTAAAACAGACAAAGGTCGAATGACAGTGACACCTGGGGTATCACGAGGCACAAGCACCATGGATTGTTGTGAATGCCTTGCTGCGGTCACGTCTGTTTTGCCCATGACGATGAAAATTTTGCAACTGGAACTGCCAGCGCCAGAGGAGTACCACTTACGACCATTGATCACATACTCGTCACCTTCACGGCGAATAGAACACTGAATATTGGTGGCATCAGAAGAGGCCACTGCAGGCTCTGTCATCAAAAATGCAGAGCGAATCTTGCCATCAAGCAGCGGCTCCAACCACGTCTTTTTTTGTTCAGATGTACCGTATCGCTCAATGGTTTCCATATTGCCGGTATCGGGCGCAGAGCAATTGAAGACTTCGCCAGACCAAGAAACACGGCCCATGATTTCACACAGGGGTGCGTAGTCAAGATTAGAAATACCGCCTTGCCCCTCATAAGGATGGGGCAAAAACATGTTCCACAGACCTTGTGATTTGGCAATTACCTTAAGTTCTTCAACCACGGGAACAGGGCGCCAAGGGTTGCCCTCACGGCGCATCTCCGCCATTTCGTGATGATGTCTTTCTTCGTTCGGGTAAATATGGGTGTCAAAAAACACCTTCAAACGGCCAACCAAGACTCTCGATTTAGGGGACAAATCTGCAAACATTTAAATCCTTTGAAAACAATTAAAAAGCTTCAGCTCAAAGATGATTAAATGCAATTTTGGAAAAAAATGTTATCTCACAAGAGACACCTGCAATTTAAATTCATCGCCCAACAAAGACTGGCGGCCGCTTTTCGGCAAAGGCTTTCTGAGCTTCTTTGGCATCCTCTGTTTTGCCAATTTGTGCTGTCATGTCTTGTTCATAGCGATAGCCATCGCGCAAAGACATGTTTTCAATGACGTTCAATGTGTGTTTGCCCATGCGTGTCGAAACAGGGCTCTTGGATGCGATGCTGCGTGCAATTTCCAAAGCAGTTGGCATCAATTGATCGTGTTCAACACAGGCTTCCACCACACCCAATCGATAGAGCTCGGCGCCATTGACGCGCAGCCCTGTCAAAGCCATGCGACGTAATCTGGAATGACTGAACAGACGCATTGCGTGACTACAGCCACCTAACAGTCCAACATCGACCTCTGGGAGACCCAGGCTTGCCTTTTCGGAAGCGACCAAAATATCGCTAGAAGCGGCAATTGCCAAACCAGAACCCAAAGCGGCGCCATTGATGGCACATATCACGGGTTTGGCGCATTCGCGAATCGCATGAAAGCATTCGCGGGTACGGCGCGAGTGAGCGGGCAGGTCTCCTGGGCCTTTGATGACGGAAGCGCGGCCTTTCAAATCAGCGCCTGCACAAAAGACCTTGCCTGCGCCAGTCAAAATGACAGCTCGAACTTCGTCCATCTCAGAAATTCTGTCCAAAGCAGCAGTCAATTCATCGTTCAGGGTGCGCGTAAGCGCGTTAACAGGCGGCGCATCCAAAGTTAAGATGGCCACATAATTTTCGAGCTGATATTGCAATTGCGTCAGATCATTCATCATTTGCTCTCAATAAAGTTGTTGTCATTAATCGCCACAGTCTATTGACCTCTCAGCCAAGTAGGTATGCTAATTTTCGTCAAGTCAGTTATGCAGTTTCAATCTTCTCGACCATAACTTAGCCTGCTCTTATCAGTGTTTATGCTGTGATCAATATGATCAATCGTCAGGATAATTCAGCGATGACCCAACACCGTGCCACAAGCTACCAGCTTGACATCACATCTGACCTCCAAAAATGGCGATCGTTTGTTGCAATTGCTGAACTAGGAAGCTTAACGCGCGCTGCAGTTTTTTTAAACAGCAACCAATCTTTTTTGAGCAGACTGATTAACGCCTTAGAACGCGAATGCAGCACAAGGCTTTTTATCAGAACAGGCCGCGGGGTTGAACTGTCCGAAGTAGGCGCCAAACTTTTCGTTGAGGTCAAAGACCTATTAGAGCGTGCACAAGCTTTAGAGCATCACATCCGTGCAGATCATCGCGAACCCAGTGGCACTGTCATTATTGGAACACTACCCTCCATCGGCACTATGCTGATGCGCAAACTATTTGTGGAGATCAAAGAAAAACACCCCAATGTCAAGATCAAGATCGTTGAAGGCTCAAGCGGTCAAGTCGAGGAGTGGCTCAATGATGCCAGAGTAGACATTGCAATTTTGTACCGCTACGGAAACTTACAACCCGATCACGAAGAGTTACTGGCAACGGTTGACAGCTACTTAATCGGTTACAAAGGTGACAAGATCACGAACAAAGAGTTTGTGAAGTTCAAAGAACTGGATGGTCTGCCGTTCATACTTCCCTCCTCCCCCAACGGACTGAGAACAACCTTAGACAACATTGCAAAACAAGAGCATGTGTCCATTGCTCCTGTAATTGAAGCCGATTCTTTGCCATTGCAAAAACAACTGACAGAACAAGAAAGACTGTTTACGGTGTTGCCGATTCATGCCGTTTGGCACGAGATCCAGTCTGGACAATTGCAAGCGGCAAAAATTGTAGAACCATCCGTTCAACGCTCAGTGGTTATGTCATTCTCTAAATCAAAAGGGCCTTCACGTGCCATGACCGCAACGGCTTCAACGATGGTGAAGATTGTTAGCGAAATGGCGAAGCAAGGCATTTGGCACTCCTAAATTGAAGCGGCTAATTTCACAATGACACATTTAGCCAATCCCCAAATATGCATCATTGGCGCAGGGGCCATCGGCGGTTTTTTGGGAGTCCAACTGGCACAAAATTACCCACGTGTGAACGTGATAGCAAGAGGTGAAACACTTCGGCAATTGGAAGAAAACGGATGGATCTTTGAAAGCGCTGAGCAACGAATTGTTTCCAAAGTCAATGCCGTGAGCGACGCTTCAACTTTAGGCCCTCAAGATTACGTTTTTCTCACGGTGAAGTCTTATTCTTTGAACGATATCAGCGCACTACTGCCTCGACTTTTAGGCCCTCACACCCTTGTTATCCCTGTTATCAATGGTGTCCCTTGGTGGTTCAGAGGTCAACATCTTGAAACCTCTCTCGGCAGCATTTCATCGGTTGTCCCTCCGCATCAAATCTTGGGGGCAGTCGCGTATCCGTCTTGCCAATGCACTGCGCCAGGTCAGGTTAAACACAATGGTGGAACGAGACTATATTTTGGAGAACCTCATCCAGATATTAGATCGCCAGTAACACCCAGGCTGCAGAATTTTGTATCGTTGCTGAAGTCTTGTGATTTAGATGCCATTGCCTCAGAAGACATAACCACTGAAGTTTGGAAAAAATTGCTAGGCAATGCTTGCTTTAATCCAGTCAGTTTGCTAACCCATTCTTCAACCGACTTACTAATCGATGACCCGCTGGTTTACGAGTTATTTAAGTCGATGATGGCGGAAATTATTTCTGTAGGCGCTGCCCTAGGCATCAAAATTGAAACTTCGATTGCAGATCGTATTGCAGCCACACGAAAGCTTGGCAACATCAAAACTTCGATGCTACAAGATGCAGAAGCAGGAAAGTTTGTTGAGATAGAAGCCATCTTGGGCTCTGTCTTGGCCATTGGTAATCATCACCAAATCAGCACACCCACTCTTCAATCCGTTTTTGCGCTAGCCAGAATGCGTTCAGAAACAATGGGATTGTTAAAGGCTAAAAATGGCAATCACTCCTGAAATAATCAAGCAGGTCACTGCACAGCTTTACGATCGGTCGCTTCGCGGCATTCCTACAGACACCATGCGTGGACTTGAGCTGGCCGATCGGAATGAATCCAACGAAACCGCTCGCCACACTTTAAAAATCATGATGCAGAGCGCACAGGCTGCTTATGAAGGTGGACACTTCATTTGCTCGGATGCTGGCATCCCGGTTTTTTTCATCCGCGTCGGAACTCAGGCCAATTTTTCTGGCAACGTGCGGCAAGCCATCACGGAAGGATTTGCAGATCTGGTCAAAACCATTCACCCGCCCCTTTTGCCCCATGTCACGCACCCGCTGACGCTTGAAAGAGGATATGAAGGTAAGGGCATGCCCATTGTGACCTTCGACTTGTTAGATGATGCGGATTACATTGACATTACCTGCTCGCCAAAAGCACTCGGCTCAGGTCGATGGGCTGCACTTGAAATTTTCAGCTTTCCGGACTTGGACACCATTGAAGCCTATGTGCTTGACGTTGTAATTCGCGCCGGCTCACAACCTTGCCCTCCGGTGGTCATTGGTGTTGGTATTGGCGGCACGTTTGATTACGCAGCCAAAATGGCCAAAGAAGCTACCTTGCGACCCATTGGAGAGTCTCACCCAGAGCCATTGGTTGCCTCCATTGAAAAACGTTTGTTAAATGCTATCAACCAAACTGGTTTTGGCCCCATGGGCACAGGCGGAGACAACACAGCCATGTCAGTTCACGTCAACTATGCAGCCGGGCACGGTTTTACGCCAGTTGCAGTTGCGTTCAATTGCTGGATCAATCGCAGAACACGGGCGCGCATCTTCAACGACTGCTCCGTTGAAATCCTGGAGTGAACAATGACGATACAAACACATCGAATGAATTTTCCATTGACAGCCAGCGATGCCAGAAAATTAAAAGCGGGTGATCAATTGATCATCGATGGTGAAATTATTGTGACAGCGGGACTTCCAACCCATCAAAGGCTTATTGGTTGTTTAGATGGCAAAGAACCAATGCCGATGGACCTAAAAGACAAATCAATTTTCCATCTTGGTAGTTACAGTCAAGAGATCACAACGTCAGCCAACGGCACACCCAATTTAGACTTGCTGTACATCAATCCGACCACCAGTACGCGCTTTAACCCACTCATGCCTCGCCTGATTACAGAGCTTCAATTGCATGCAGTTGGTGGTAAAGGCGGTCTTGATGAAGCTTGCGTGCAAGCCATGCAAAAGGTGGGCTGCGTCTACTTGTCTTTTTTAGGAGGGGGTGCCACCTTGCACACCAAGGGTGTGAAAGAGGTGCTTGAGGTGGGTTGGAGCGACATGCTGATGCATTACAGACTGGTACGCCTGCGAGTTGAGGGATTGGGGCCCGTCACCGTCGCCATTGACTCGCATGGACAAAGCACTTATCGCCAAGCGCAAGACAAGGTACGGGAAAAACTGCCTGCCATCCTGTCAGAGATGAAAGCAAGCAGGTTAAGTCAATCCGAATGACGAAATTAGTCTAGCTTGGCGCCAACTGCTTTGGCCAAAGCACCCCATTTGAGGGACTCTGACTTGATGAATGAGCCAAACTCTTCTGGACTGCCGCCCACTGCCTGAACACCCTGCGCCCTAAAAAACGCAATGGCTTCCGGACTTTGCAAAACCTTGTTCATTGCTGAATTCAGCTTTGCAATGTTCTCAACTGGGGTCTTAGATGGGGCCATCAGACCATACCAAGTGCCACCTTGAACGCCTTTGAGATTAACCTCAGTGGTGGTGGGAACATCTGGCAATGCAGGGGCTCTTTGCGGCGCGGTAACAGCCAATGCTTTCAGCTGACCACCCTTCACAAAAGAAACAACTGCGGGCACATCGGCCAGCATGAGGTCAACCGTGCCAGCGATCAAATCGGTGGTTGCAGGTGCCGCACCCCTGTAAGGAATGTGGGTCATGAATATACCGGCTTCTTTTTTCAACAATTCCGCGCCAAGGTGGGTTGATGTTCCGCTTCCAGCAGAGGCAAAGTTCAATTTGCCAGGATTCTGTTTCGCAAATTTAACAAGTTCAGCAATTGAATTGAACGGGCTTTTGCCAGAAACAACGATCATGGAGGGCGTTGTTACGGCATAGGCCACAGCCGTCAAGTCACGTTCTGGGTTGTAAGTCAAATTCGTCATCAGGGCCGGAACAATTGAAAGTGCGCCAGTAGACGAAAACAGAAAAGAGTGACCATCATTGGATCGAATGACCTCTGAAGCGCCAAAGGTGCCGCCTGCGCCAGCCTTGTTATCTATCACAACAGGTTGACCTAAGTCGCTTGCCATCCTTGTACCAATGAATCTGGCGAGAGAATCAGCAGGGCCACCCGCAGCAAAGGGCACCACAATTCGGACTGGCTTACTGGGCCAAGACTGCGCCAATGAAGCTGTAGATAAAACAGCAGCGCAAGGTAAAGCCAAAAGTTTGATGAATTGATGACGTGTAATCACTGTTGAATTCCTTTGCGCCTGCAATTATGCGAAATACAGAGAGTTCCCGACATACATCAATCAGCAAAACAGATATGCATTTGTTTGATGCTTGCCACGCGCTCAGGATTTAGTATTTTGCCAAGCAATTTGGGTGGCAGTTGCACACTCGTGCATGACCGTCAAAGCCCTGTAGGTTGCTTGTGCACCGATGACAAAGGGATTTTTTCCTACCTGCGATTGAGCTCGAATCGTTGCCAATTTTTCGACGGCTTCATCGTATCCGTTATGGTTGGAAATAAAGACCTCAATGTTCTGTTGCAATGCAATCTGTCTTGCTTTATCCGTTGCATCGATGTAGCTTTGGATGCGTGACATCCGCTCTGGCCGCATGCCGAAGTTAAACGCTGTACCGCCCCACAAAAATGTCCGATAAGTTTTCTGACCTTGGTGTACATCAAAAAGCAAAGATATTGTTCCAACTGTATGACCAGGCGTTAGCATGACTTCAATTTTTGTGTTTCCCAATTGAATCACATCACCATTTCTTAGCGCTAAATCCTTCGATGGATCACGTTTAGGCGGCCTTCCCCAATAGGGACGATCAAACTCCAATTGCGTTGACATCATTTGCCAGTCTATTTCACTGAAGTGAATGCCAGGTCCATAGCGGCGCTTGAGGTAACCGACACCACCATAGTGATCACCATGTGCATGCGTCACCACAATCATCTTGATTTGCGCAGGATCTAATCCAATTTCGCGCATACCTTTTTCGATGATGTGCTCTGCCTCATCGTCATTATCCATTGCATCAATTAATATTATGCCGTCACTTGTCGTAATTGCCCAGCAGCTTACCCATTTACTACCTACAAAATAAAGATTATCAAATGCCTTTCCTGGTGGAGGGGCAGGCAAAGCCATCAACTGCTGGGGGGTTAAACTTTTTGGATCTCGTAAAGCAGGATCTGCCACTTCGGCCAATTTCAGATAAGGCAGCAAATCTTTTCCTGCAGCGACTCGGGCGGCATTCAAATGTTTTTGAACTTCCGGAATTTGCGCTTGCGCCTTGGATATTAATCCAACTGTAGTAAAACAGCAGGCACATCCGAAATTTATAAATTTTCTTCTATTGAATTGAGTAGAATCATTATTTGCTGTATTTTTCAAAAAATCAAATATCTTCATAATCAATCCTTTAAATAAAAAAATTTCTCTGTACGTCTGTCATCAAATCGCATTCCATTATTGGTCAGCTGAGCCACAGACAGATTAAAGATACACACTCTCAACACCAACTTTCAAAAAATTTCGTTGATGTAGGTTGTTGAAATGAAGATGTAGCTTAGGCGATATGACCTAATTCTGCAACTTGGAGCGGCATCAATTCTGCCGGCCTGATGCAGTCCATGATGGTTTGGCATTCCCCCAAATCCATGGACAGTTCTCAATGGGTAATTGACTGAACCTGGTGAGCGACTCATAACACCTCGGCCAAAGACCATGCTGGATTGAGTCGCGCAGTTGATGCACTGACCGATTGGCACCGCATTTGTTTGCATTCAAGAGTGGCAACCTCCCAAATCCCTAGACAGTTTTTATAGCGCAGTTTGACGCTACCGCTCGAACTCATAGGGGCTGAATTGATCGAGGTGCTTATGACGCCGAACTCGATTGTAGAAACCCGCAAAGTAATCAAAGATTTCCGACTTGGCCTCAGCCCTTGTGCTGTAAATCCGCCTTTTGATACGTTCACTTTTCAGGTTCCTGAAGAACGACTAAGCCACCGCGTTATCCCAGCAGTTGCACCGACAGCTCATGCTTGGACTCAATCGGTCGCCAGTCTTTGCATGGTGCTTTGATCGCGTGTTTGGGCTGCCAGCATCTGCAGCAGGGGCTGACAGCTCTAGAGCATTGATTGCCCATTAAATCTGGGACGAAAGAAAGTTAAGTTTCTTGTTATTAACAAGTCAGCCTTGCGCTTATTGGCATCACATGGGTGGATTTCAAATCCTAAAATTAATTTTGAATTGATTACACAGCCCATGATCAACCCTGCAAAGCCGACAGCTCCAACCGACGCTCAGGCAGGGAATTTCGCCGATCTTCCTGGGGTACGACTTTGGTTTGTCGACACGGGTGGTGCAGGTACACCCGTGGTGCTGTTACACGCCAACACGGGGACAGTTGAAGCGTGGCAACACCAGATCGACGTTTTCGCCAAGGCAGGCTTGCGAGTCATCGCTTTTGACCGTCGCGGTTGGGGCAAGAGCACTGCTGACCCCTTGACGGGAAATCAACCCGGTACGGTGGCGGAAGACCTAGAAGCACTGGCTGATTACTTGAATTTGCCGCCTTTTCACCTGATCGGTATCGCTGGCGGTGGTTTCGTGGCACTTGACTACGCTGCTTGGCGTCCAGATCGCCTGCGCCGTCTGGTCGTTGCCGCGAGCAACGGGCAATTCAAAGAGCCTGAAATGCAGGCGTTTTACGACCGAATTGCGGTGCCCGGTTTAACAGGGAACCCCGACTTGCGCGCGTTTCTTGAAGTAGGGGTGACTTACCGTGCAGAAGACCCCGAAGGACTTGCCCGCTTTGTTCAGATGGAGCATTCGGCCCGCCAACCTGCTGCACCAGCGCAACTGATGCGTACGCCAAACACCTACTCCAAGGTATCTGACATCCAAGCCGAGACATTGATCATCATGGGCGGTGCTGACCTGCTGGCCCCGCCGCCATTAATGAAGTGTTGGGCGCGCCACCTGCGTAACGCTAGTTTCGTCAACCTACCAGACGCGGGACACTCTCTTAATTGGGAGCGGCCGCATGAATTCAATCAACATGTGCTTCGCTTTCTTGGGGCACTTGACTGATCGTATTTTTTGCTTCGCCCATCAGACTATCAGGAGACCCACTAAATGACAATAAACCCCTCACACCAAAACATGGCGATGAAACGACGAACCTTGTTAGGGTGTGCAGCACTAGTCATAAGCGGGGGAATACCTACAGTTTTTGCGCAGGCTGCTGCCGTAACGCGCTTGATTGTGCCATTCACGCCTGGCGCATCGAATGATATTGTTGGCCGGATGTTCGCAGACGCAATGGCCCGCAGTTCGGGCAGAGGCTGGATTGTGGAGAACAAGCCTGGTGCCGGTTCGCTGCTGGGCGCGGAGTTCGTTGCCAAAGCTAAGCCAGACGGTTTGACCCTGCTGCTTTGCGCGAGTGCAAGTATGGGCGTCTTGCCGGCGATACGAAAAAACATGCGCTACAACGTTGAGCGAGATTTCACTTTATTGGCGCGAATCGCCAGTAGTCCTTTTGCTCTCGTGACAAATGCAAAACTGCCCGTCACTAACATCGCCGACTTTGTCAAATTGGCGAAATCCAAGCCAGGGGCTCTTCGCATTGGTTCTTCTGGGGTCGGGGCTCTGGACTACATGGGCGCATCTCTCTTGCAATCGGTATTCGGTATCGAACTCAATATCATCCCTTACAAAGGCATGTCCCAAGTATTGAATGATCTGCGCGCGGGTCACATTGACGCTTCGATTGTGAGTCCCGCCACCGTCCAACCTTTGGCCCAAGAGGGTGCGGTGAGGGTATTGGCGGTGCTTGACAAGCAGCGCAGCGCCCTGATGCCGGACGTTCCTTCCTCAACTGAATTGGGCCATTCCAAACTTCTTGTCGTGAACTGGTGGGGAATTGCAGCGCCCGCAAATTTACCAGCCGGCACTCGGGCGACTTTGTTGAAGAGTATGAGTGCTGTCTTGACTGACCAGAGCTTTCTGGAAAGCGTAAAAGCGAAAGGCTTTGACCCAGCTGTCTTGCTGGGCGATCAGTTCGCGCAGTTCATCAGTGATGATTTAAGATCTTGGCAATTAATCGCCAAGCAAGCCAACATTTCCTTGGATGATTGACAACGCCTTTGCGGCCCAGCAACCATGAATAAGTTTGCTTTTGTTGATGCACTTGGCTTAGATACCGCCGAGGCTTACCGGCTACTGGTGGGTTGTGTTGTTCCGCGGCCGATTGCCTGGATTACTACTGTTGACGCAAGCGGTCGGGTTAACGCAGCGCCTTTCAGCTCTTACAACTATGTTGCCACCGACCCGCCGATGCTGGCAGTAAATATCACGTCGAAAGGCGATACTCTCAAAGACACCGCACGCAATATCCGTCAAACGCGAGAGTTCGTCGTCAACGTGGCCGATGTAGCGACGATGGCGGTGATGCACGCCAGCGCTTCAGAGTACCCGCCAGACGTCAGCGAAACCGACGCGTTGAACATCGAATTGCTTACCAGCACACACGTCCGGCCTCCGCGCATCGCTTCCTCCCCGGTGCAGATGGAGTGCAAGCTCGACCAGTTCATCGTGCTTGGCAAGGGACGCAACACACTCTATATCGGCGAAGTGGTGGCCTTTCATTTGTCGACTGATATTTACGACGGACAGCGGGTTGACTCCGTGGCGATGAACCCTGTCGCGCGCTTAGGTGGTCCGTACTACTCGGCACTTGGGGAGATCTTCAACCGGCCTATGCTGCAGCGCCCGCCTGGAGGCGAAGGATGGGTGCATCAGCCTGCACCACCTGAAAAAAAGTCTGACGTAAGGTAATAACTAGTAGTACCCGCATATGGGGAAGACACTGCATTTTTAGATTGCTACATTTCTTGTTGGGTTAACAGTTCACCCAGGTGCACGATGAATGTAAATGACACAACTACTACCATCCTTAGCGACAGTTTTAATACAAAGTCAGCTTAAGGCTGTGCTTTTTTCAAGTCGGCAGCCGTCCGGGCATCAAAAAAGCCCTACAACGTGTTTTTTCCTCGACTCGGTGGGCTGAGTAGCTCGTCTTCGATCAAAACAAACGTAGCGTTTTTTCAAGCTGCGGACAGAGCTAGCCGTGTTTGCGCAGGGTCGAAACGCACTAACCCACCGAAGCCATTCGCGCTTCATTGCGTAGACATTGATATAGGCTTGTTTGACTGTTCCGAAATCTGTGAAAAGACATCGAAAAATCTATGAGGAGTCGTAAACCGGACCATACTACTTTGAACCAAAGAAAAAGCACCTGGAGTTGCCTCCAGGTGCTTGATTTCATGGGTAATTTTGGTGGGCGATACATGGATCGAACATGTGACCCCTGCAGTGTGAATGCAGTGCTCTACCGCTGAGCTAATCGCCCTACGCTTTGCAGCGAAGACCGCCATTATGTCACAAAAAACCACGCATTTCGCTTGGCCCATCTTGCGGGCACGCTATGGACGCTGCGCGACGGCCCGCTCAAGGGCAAGCTCAAGCCAACTGGGTTTGACGCCAGACGGTTTTACCCCCGCTGGATTTGTCCAGTTGCGACAACACGTCTTCGTGGGCAGCGATTTCCTGGGCATTGGCAGTCAACACGGGCAGTGCATATTGGCTCAGGTCCGCCTTGACCACCGAGGTGCGCGCATCGCCTGTGGCATCGCCCGCGTCGATGAGCAAGGCCTCCTGGCCGCGCGTCATGTTGATGTAGACATCGGCCAGCAACTCGGCATCGAGCAAAGCGCCATGCAAGGTGCGCCCTGAGTTGTCTACTTCCAGGCGGTCACAAAGGGCATCGAGGCTGTTGCGTTTGCCGGGGAACATTTCCTTGGCCATGGCCAAGGTGTCGATGACGTTGCTGACGTAGGCTTTGAGTGGGTTTTTACCCAGTCGCTCCAGCTCTTTGTTCAAAAAGCCAATGTCGAATGCCGCGTTGTGGATGATCAACTCTGCATCAGCAAGGTATTCGAGGATCTCGTCGACCAATTGCCCAAACTTGGGTTTATCGCGCAAGAACTCGTTGCTGATACCGTGCACCTTGAGCGCATCTTCGTGGCTGTCGCGCTCAGGGTTGAAATAAAAGTGCAGGTTGTTGCCCGTGAGCTTGCGGGCAAACAGCTCCACACAGCCCAGCTCGATGATGCGGTCGCCGCCTTCGGCCGAGAGGCCTGTGGTTTCGGTGTCCAGAACGATTTGGCGCATATCGGGCTTCAGTGGTTTTCTTTGGCGTGGTTGATGGTGTAGCGCGGGATCTCGATGACCAGATCTTGCTTGGCCACAAAGGCCTGGCAGCTCAGGCGCGAGTCGGGCTCGAGGCCCCAAGCGCGATCCAACAGGTCTTCCTCGGTTTCTTCCATTGCATTGAGGCTTCTGAAACCCTCACGCACGATGACGTGGCAGGTGGTGCAGGCAGCACTCATGTCGCAAGCGTGTTCGATGTTGATGTGGTTGTCCAGCAAGGCTTCGCAGATGCTGGTACCCGCAGGCGCGGTGATTTCTGCGCCATTGGGGCAGTACTCGACGTGGGGCAGGATTTTGATGACGGGCATAAGGGTGTTCGCAAATCGTGTCGGTGGGGTGGGCTCACAGCGCTTGGATATTTTGCCCCGCCAGGGCTTTCTGGATGCTGTGGTTCATGCGTTCTGCCGCAAAGGCTTCGGTGCCCTTGGCCAGGGCTTGGGTGCAGTCTTCCAGCGCTTTGGCATCTTGTTCGGTTTGGACAGCGGCTTGCAAGGTGGCCATCAGGGCGTCGATGCGGACACGCTCGTCATCGCTGAGCAATTGACCGTCGGCGGCCAAGGCGCTGCGGGTGGCCAGCAGCATGCGGTCGGCGTCCACACGCGCTTCCACCAAGGCGCGGGCTTTCATGTCGGCCTGGGCCGTGGTGAAGCTTTCTTGCAGCATGGTGGCGATCTGGTCATCGCTCAGGCCATACGAGGGCTTGACGTCAATGCGCGCTTCCACGCCGCTGATTTGTTCTTTGGCCCCCACGCTCAGCAGGCCATCGGCGTCCACCGTGAAGGTCACTCGAATGCGGGCTGCGCCTGCGGCCATGGGCGGGATGCCGCGCAACTCAAAGCGGGCCAGGCTGCGACAGTCTTGCACCAGGTCGCGCTCGCCCTGCACCACATGCAGCGCAAGGGCCGTCTGGCCATCTTGGTAAGTGGTGAAGTCTTGCGCCATGGCGGTGGGGATGGTCTGGTTGCGCGGGATGATGCGCTCGACCAGGCCGCCCATGGTTTCAACGCCCAGCGACAGCGGAATCACATCAAGCAACAGCAATTCGCCAGCAGCGTTGTTGCCCGCCAACTGGTTGGCCTGGATGGCCGCACCCAGGGCCACGACTTCGTCGGGGTTGAGGTTGTTGAGCGGGGCCTGGCCAAAAAAGTCGGCCACGGCCTGCTGGATTTGCGGCATGCGGGTGGAGCCGCCCACCATGACCACGCCTTGCACATCGTCCTTGGCCAGCTGGGCATCGCGCAACGCTTTGCGCACCGCGGTGATGCACCGGGCCGTGAGGGCCTGGGTGGCTTGCTCGAAATCGGCGCGGCTGATGGGCACTGACAAGCTGCCGGTGGACAAGGCAGCATTCAGCGTGACCACATCCGCGCTGGTGAGTGCTTCTTTGGCGGCGCGGGCAGCGGCCTTGAGAATGGTTTTGTCTTCGGCCGTGGCCGCTTGCAAGCCGGGCTGACGGGCCATGGCGGCATCGGCCAAGGCTTGGTCGTAATCGTCGCCACCCAGTGCAGAGTCGCCGCCGGTGGACAAGACCTCAAACACGCCTTGTGTGAGGCGCAAGATGGAGATGTCAAAGGTGCCGCCACCCAGATCGAACACGGCATAAACACCTTCGCTGGCGTTGTCGAGGCCATAAGCAATGGCCGCGGCGGTGGGTTCGTTGATCAGGCGCAGCACATTCAGGCCCGCCAGCTGCGCGGCGTCTTTGGTGGCCTGGCGCTGGGCATCGTCAAAGTAGGCGGGCACGGTGATGACCGCGCCATACAAGTCGTCGTTGAAGGTGTCTTCGGCACGGTAACGCAGCGTGGCCAAAATTTCGGCGCTGACTTCGACGGGCGACTTGGGGCCTTGCACCGTCTGGATGCTGAGCATGCCTTGCTCGCTGGCGACGAACTGATACGGCAGCTTGCTGCGGTCGGCGATGTCGTTCAGGCCACGGCCCATGAAGCGCTTGACCGAGGCGATGGTGTTCACCGGGTCTGAGGCGGCCGACTGCACCGCATCAAAACCAATCTGACGGCCCTGGCCCGGCATGAAGCGCACGACCGAAGGCAGGATCACCCGACCATCGTCGTCGGGCAAACATTCGGCCACGCCGTTGCGCACCGAAGCCACCAGCGAGTGCGTGGTGCCCAGGTCAATGCCCACCGCGATGCGGCGCTGGTGCGGGTCGGGCGACTGGCCCGGTTCAGAAATCTGCAGTAACGCCATGGTCAATCAGGGAAGGTCAGGTCAATCGGTCGAGTTTAGCGTTCACTTCTTGCGTGAAGCGCTCAATGAACATGAGCGCCCTCACCTGCCCAACAGCTTGCGCGGGGTCTTTGGCCACATCCAGCAAGTCGCCCAGCGTTTGTTGCACACGGCGCTGCTCGGCAGCCACTTGATCAGCCAGGGCCTCCAGGCCGTCTGCCGACTCGATGTCGTCCAGACTTTCGCGCCATTCCATTTGTTGCATCAAAAATGCTGGGGGCATGGCGGTGTTGTTTTCGGCCTGGACAGGTGCGCCTTGCAGTTCGCACAAATAGGCGGCACGTTTGAGTGGGTCTTTGAGGCGCTGATAGGCCTCGTTGATGCGCACAGACCACTGCATCGCCACGCGCTGGGCGGCAGCGCCTTCTGCCGCAAAGCGGTCGGGGTGGGCTTCGCGCTGCAAGACTTTCCAACGGGCATCGAGTTGGGCACGGTCCTGCGCAAATTGCGCAGGCACATCAAACAATTCGAAATCGTTGGTTTGTAGGTTGATCATGAAGCCACGGTCATGGCGAGCGAAGCGTGGCCATCAAGCCATGGATCGCCACGTCGCTTCGCTCCTCGCGATGACGATAATTTTCTCACTGCGCGTCTCGGGTTGACGACAAACTCATACCCGGAAAGACTCTCCGCAACCGCAGCGGTCGCGCTCGTTGGGGTTATTAAAGCGGAAGCCTTCGTTCAGGCCTTCGCGAACAAAGTCGAGTTCGGTGCCGTCGATGTAGGCCAGGCTTTTTGGGTCCACCAGCACCTTGACGCCGTGGCCTTCAAAGACCACGTCTTCTGGCGCAATCTCGTCCACGTATTCCAGCTTGTAGGCCAAGCCTGAGCAGCCTGTGGTCTTGACCCCTAGGCGCACACCGACACCCGAGCCACGTTTAGCCAGGTACCGGGTCACATGCCGAGCTGCGGCAGCAGACAGTGAGATGGCCATGTCAGTTCAGGTGTTTCTTTTTGTAGTCGTCCACCGCGGCCTTGATGGCGTCTTCGGCCAGGATGGAGCAGTGGATCTTGACGGGTGGCAGCGCCAGCTCTTCAGCAATTTGGCTGTTCTTCAGCGCCGCCGCTTCGTCCAGCGTCTTGCCCTTGACCCACTCAGTGACGAGTGAGCTTGATGCAATGGCCGAGCCGCAGCCATAGGTCTTGAAGCGTGCGTCTTCGATCACACCGGTTTGCGGGTTGACCTTGATCTGCAGCTTCATCACGTCGCCGCAAGCCGGTGCACCGACCATGCCGGTACCCACGCTGTCGTCGCCCTTGTCGAACGAGCCAACGTTGCGGGGGTTTTCGTAGTGGTCAACCACTTTTTCAGAATAAGCCATTTCAATTCTCCTTAATTTAGGTCGCTAAGCCCAAAGGGTTCAGGGCGCGGAGCGTTGTCGAAGACAGTGCTTTAGCACGGCAAGACAACGCGACTAAGCCCTAGGCCGTTTGGGCGACGCGGCTCAGTGGGCGGCCCACTGGATGGTGCTCAGATCAATCCCATCCTTGTGCATTTCCCACAGGGGGCTCAAGTCGCGCAGCTTGGCCACGTTTTCGCGGATAGTCTTGATCGCGTAGTCAATGTCTTCTTCGGTAGTCCAGCGGCCAATCGTCATGCGCAAGCTGCTGTGGGCCAACTCGTCGCTGCGGCCCAGGGCGCGCAACACATAGCTGGGCTCCAGGCTGGCCGAGGTGCAGGCTGAACCGGACGAGACCGCCAGGCCCTTGATGCCCATGATGAGTGATTCGCCTTCGACGAAGTTGAAGCTCATGTTGATGTTGTGGGGCACACGCTGGGTGGGGTGACCGTTCAGGAACACCTGCTCCATGTCGCTCAGACCATTGATCAGGCGATCGTGCAGGGCGCGCGCCTTGGCGTTGTCCTGGGCCATTTCCAGCTTGGCGATGCGAAACGCCTCGCCCATGCCCACGCACTGGTGGGTGGGCAAAGTGCCCGAGCGCATGCCGCGTTCATGACCGCCGCCGTGCATTTGCGCTTCGAGGCGCACACGGGGCTTGCGGCGCACATACAAAGCGCCAATGCCCTTGGGGCCATAGGTTTTGTGCGAGGCCAAGCTCATCAAATCGATGGGCAACTGGGTCATGTCGATCTCGACCTTGCCGGTGGCCTGGGCCGCATCGACGTGGAAGATGATGCCTTTTTCGCGGCACAGGTTGCCAATGGCGGTCACGTCCTGGATGACGCCGATTTCGTTGTTCACGAACATGACGCTGATGAGGATGGTGTCGGGGCGAATGGCGGCCTTGAGCGCGTCCAGGCTGAGTAAGCCATCGGCCTGCACGTCCATGTAGGTGACATCAAAACCCTGGCGCTCCAACTCACGCATGGTGTCGAGCACGGCTTTGTGTTCGGTCTTGACGGTGATCAGGTGCTTGCCACGAGACTTGTAAAACTGCGCTGCGCCCTTGATGGCCAGGTTGTTGGATTCGGTGGCGCCGCTGGTCCAGACGATTTCGCGGGGGTCGGCACCGATCAGGTCGGCCACTTGTTCGCGGGCTTTTTCGACAGCGGCTTCGGCTTCCCAGCCCCAAGCGTGACTGCGCGATGCGGGGTTGCCAAAGTGTTCACGCAACCAGGGAATGATGGCGTCCACCACACGGGGGTCGCAGGGGTTGGTCGCGCCGTAATCGAGGTAAATGGGGAAATGGAGCGTGGTCATGGTGTTTTCTTCTTTTTGAATCAGGGTTTGGCAAACATATTGCCCAAGTCGAACACCGAGTTGGGCACGTTCACCCGAATCGGTTTGGCGATCGGCATGGGCGCAATGGCGCGCTTGATGGTGGGTTTGTTTTCAACCACGAGGCCTTTGGCCAATTGGTCATCGACCAGCTTTTGCAAGGTGACCGAGTCCAGGAATTCCACCATTTTGGAATTGAGCGAGGCCCACAGGTCGTGCGTCATGCAGCGGCCATCTCCGCCGTTGCAGTTTTCCTTGCCGCCACAGTGGGTGGCGTCGATGGGCTCGTCCACCGACAAGATGATGTCGGCCACGGTGATGTCGGTGGATTTACGGCCCAGGGTGTAACCGCCGCCAGGCCCACGGGTGGACTCAACCAGGTTGTGGCGACGCAGCTTGCCGAACAACTGCTCCAGATAAGACAGTGAAATCTGTTGGCGCTGGCTGATGGCGGCCAAGGTCACGGGACCCGCATCCTGGCGCAAGGCCAGATCGATCATGGCGGTGACGGCAAAACGGCCTTTGGTGGTTAAACGCATGGCAGACTCCTGAAGTGGTGAGGGGCTTGGCCCGCAACCTGCTTGGCAGGTTCCCGACTAAACAAGTCAAGTATAAACCAATCCCGATCAAAACACTCGGGTTATAGGGTTATTCAAGCCCGAATCAGCGGCACGATGTTGTCGCCGCCGGTGGCCCCGAAAGCCTGCTCTTTCAAGATGGTCAGCTGGTCCCGCACCTGGGCGGCTTTTTCGAACTCCAGGTTGCGGGCGTGTTCCATCATCTGCTTTTCCAGTTGTTTGATGGCTTTGGCGATGTCTTTCTCGCTCATGTCCTCAACTTTGGCTCTTTGAAGCGCGGCCTGCTCGAGTCGTTCGGCCTCTTTGCCCGACTTTTCGCTGTACACCCCATCAATCAGATCCTTGACCTTTTTGACGATGCTCTTGGGTCTGATGCCCAGGGCTTCGTTGTGGGCGAGCTGTTTGGCGCGCCGACGCTCGGTTTCGCCCATGGCTTTCTTCATGGACTCGGTGATGCGGTCGGCGTACAAAATGGCACGGCCGTTGAGGTTGCGCGCTGCACGCCCAATGGTCTGGATCAGGCTGCGCTCGGCGCGCAAGAAGCCTTCTTTGTCGGCGTCCAGAATCGCCACCAAGGACACCTCGGGAATGTCCAGGCCTTCGCGCAGCAGGTTGATGCCCACCAGCACATCGAACGCGCCCAGGCGCAGGTCACGCAAAATCTCGACGCGCTCGACGGTATCCACATCGCTGTGGAGATAGCGCACCTTGACGCCATTGTCTGTGAGGTAATCGGTCAGCTGCTCGGCCATGCGTTTGGTTAGCGTGGTGATCAGCACACGCTCTTGCTTGTCCACCCGGATGCGGATTTCCTGCAGCACATCGTCCACCTGATGCGTGGCAGGGCGCACCTCGACCTGTGGGTCCACCAGACCGGTGGGGCGCACCACCTGCTCGACCACTTTGCCCGAATGCGTCTTTTCATAGTCGGCGGGCGTGGCCGAGACAAAAATGCACTGGCGCATGCGCTTTTCAAACTCTTCGAACTTGAGCGGGCGGTTGTCCAGCGCACTGGGCAGACGAAAGCCGTATTCCACCAGCGTGGTTTTACGCGCCTTGTCGCCGTTGTACATGGCGTTGAGCTGGCCAATCATCTGGTGGCTTTCGTCCAGAAACATGATGGCGTCGGGCGGCATGTAATCGGTCAAGGTGCTGGGCGGATCGCCAGGCGCTGCGCCTGACAAATGGCGGGTGTAGTTTTCGATGCCCTTGCAGTGGCCGACTTCCGAGAGCATTTCCAGATCAAAGCGGGTGCGCTGCTCCAGGCGCTGCGCCTCGACCAATTTGCCCATGCCCACCAGCTCTTTGAGGCGTTGGGCCAGCTCCAGCTTGATGGTCTCTACCGCCGCCAGCACCTTGTCGCGCGGCGTCACATAGTGGCTGGACGGGTACACCGTGAAGCGCGGGATTTTTTGCCGGATGCGCCCGGTGAGCGGGTCAAACAACTGCAGGCTCTCAATCTCGTCATCAAACAGCTCGATGCGAATCGCCAGCTCGGAGTGCTCGGCCGGGAACACGTCGATGGTGTCGCCCCGCACCCGGAACTTGCCGCGTGAAAACTCCATGTCGTTGCGCTGGTACTGCATGCGGATCAGCTGGGCAATCACATCGCGCTGGCCCAGCTTGTCGCCGGTGCGCAACGTCATGATCATGCGGTGGTAGCTCTCGGGCTCACCAATGCCATAGATGGCCGACACCGTGGCCACGATCACCACATCGCGCCGCTCCATGATGCTCTTGGTGCACGACAGGCGCATCTGCTCAATGTGCTCGTTGATGGCCGAGTCCTTTTCGATGAACAGGTCACGCTGCGGCACATAGGCCTCGGGCTGGTAATAGTCGTAGTAGCTGACGAAGTACTCAACCGCGTTTTTGGGGAAGAACTCGCGAAATTCACTGTAGAGCTGCGCGGCCAGTGTTTTGTTGGGCGCAAACACGATGGCGGGCCGCCCCAGCTGGGCGATCACATTGGCCATGGTGAAGGTTTTGCCCGAGCCGGTCACGCCCAACAGGGTTTGAAACACCTCGCCGTCCTGCACGCCTTCGACCAATTGCCCGATCGCCACAGGCTGGTCGCCTGCGGGGGGGTAGGGCTGGTACAGCTCAAAGGGCGAGCCGGGGTAACTGACGAAGGTCCCCGCAGCGAACTTGTCAGCGTCAGACACAACTTCAACAACGGGGGCTTCGGGCACGGTGGACATCTTTGTGAGGACCGCCTGGCCAAACCAGACGGCAGGGGCCGTTAAAATCAGGGACAACCCGAAAGCCTAACCGAGGATCGGGTTTCCTGCCACCACTGAACACCATCCAAGGACTTTCCATGTCTCTGTTTTCCGCCGTCGAAATGGCCCCCCGCGACCCTATTTTGGGTTTGAACGAGCAATTCAACGCCGACACCAACCCCAACAAAGTGAACCTGGGCGTGGGCGTGTACTTCGACGACAACGGCAAACTGCCCCTGCTGCAATGCGTGCAAGCGGCCGAAAAAACCATGATGGCCACCCCCACTGCGCGTGGCTACCTGCCGATTGACGGCATCGTGGCCTACGACAACGCGGTCAAGGCGCTGGTGTTCGGCGCTGATTCTGACGTGGTCAAGTCGGGCCGCGTCTCCACCGTGCAAGCCATTGGCGGCACGGGCGGCCTGAAAATCGGTGCCGACTTCCTGAAAAAAGTCAGCCCCAAGGCCAAAGTGCTGATTTCTGACCCCAGCTGGGAAAACCACCGCGCCATTTTCGTGAACGCCGGTTTTGAGGTCGACAGCTACGCCTATTACGACGCGGCCAAGCGCGGCGTCAACTTCGAAGGCATGCTGGCCAGCCTGAACGCCGCCGCCCCCGGCACCATCGTGGTGCTGCATGCATGCTGCCACAACCCCACCGGCTATGACATCACCGACGCCCAGTGGGCCCAGGTCATTGCAGTGGTCAAAGCCAAGGGCCTGACGGCTTTCCTGGACATGGCTTACCAAGGCTTTGGCCACGGCATCGCCGAAGACGGCGCAGTCATCGGCAAGTTTGTGGCTGCAGGCCTGAACATTTTTGTGTCCACCTCGTTTTCCAAGAGCTTCAGCCTGTATGGCGAGCGCGTGGGCGCCCTGTCGGTGGTGGCCTCGGACAAAGAAGAAGCTTCGCGCGTGTTGTCGCAACTGAAAATCGCGATCCGCACCAACTACTCCAACCCGCCCATCCACGGTGGCGCGGTGGTGGCGGCAGTGCTCAACAACCCCGAGCTGCGCGCCCAGTGGGAAAGCGAGCTGGCCGAGATGCGCGTGCGCATCAAGGCCATGCGCCAAAAGCTGGTGGACGGCCTCAAAGCCGCTGGCGTTCAGCAAGACATGGGCTTCATCACCCAGCAGATTGGCATGTTCAGCTATTCGGGCCTGACCAAGGACCAGATGGTGCGCCTGCGCAACGAGTTTGGCGTGTACGGCACCGACACCGGCCGCATGTGTGTGGCTGCGCTCAACAGCAAAAACATCGATTACGTGTGCGCCTCGATCGCCAAGGTCGTTTGAGCTGACTGACACTCGGCTTGCAACCGCCCTTGACGGGGCGGTTTATTTTTGGGCGGTCCGGGAAGTGACTGCCAATTAGGGGCCACACTCAAAAAATACCCAAGGGTCTCCTGTAGTATTGTTGCACCGCATCATTTTGTTGCAAGGAAAACTGTCAAATGCTTTACCAGATCTTCGAAACGCAACGCTCGATCATGGAACCCTTTTCCGATCTGGCGCAAGCAGCGGCCAAGCTGTACAGCAACCCCTTGAATCCCATGGCCCAAACCCCTCTGGCACAACGCGTGTCTGCGGGCTACGCCTTGATGCACCGCTTGGGCAAAGACTACGAAAAGCCAGAATTCGGCATCAAGACGGTGAAGGTCAACAAAATCGAGGTGGCCATCCATGAGCGCATCGAGATAGACAAGCCTTTTTGCGAGTTGCGCCGATTCAAACGCTTTTCTGACGACGCCGCCACCCTGAGCTTGCTCAAGTCGCAACCCGTGGTGCTGATCGTGGCACCTTTGTCGGGCCACTACGCCACCTTGCTGCGCGACACCGTCAAGACCATGTTGCAAGACCACAAGGTCTACATCACCGACTGGAAAAACGCCCGCCTGGTGCCGCTGTCCGATGGCGAATTCCACCTCGACGATTACGTCAACTATGTGCAGGAATTCATCCGTCATCTGCAGTCCATCTATGGCCACTGCCATGTGGTCAGCGTTTGTCAGCCCACGGTGCCTGTGTTGGCTGCCGTGTCCCTGATGGCCAGCCGTGGCGAGAAGACCCCGCTGACCATGACCATGATGGGCGGCCCCATCGACGCGCGCAAATCCCCCACCTCGGTCAACAACCTGGCGACCAACAAGAGTTTTGAGTGGTTCGAGAACAACGTGATTTACCGCGTGCCGCCCAACTTCCCCGGTGCAGGGCGACGTGTGTACCCCGGCTTTTTGCAGTACACCGGCTTTGTGGCCATGAACCCCGACCGCCACGCCAACAGCCACTACGACTACTTCAAGGACCTGATCAAGGGTGACGACGCCAGCGCCGAAGCCCACCGCAAGTTCTACGACGAGTACAACGCCGTTTTGGACATGGACGCCGATTACTACCTGGAAACCATCCAGACGGTGTTTCAGGACTTCAAACTGGTCAACGGCACCTGGGATGTCAAAGGCGTCGACGGCAAGGTCGAACGCGTTCGCCCACAAGACATCAAGGGCACGGCCCTGATGACGGTCGAAGGCGAGCTGGACGACATCTCTGGTTCGGGCCAAACCCGTGCAGCGCAAGACCTGTGCACCGGTGTGCCAGCCAGTGAGCGCAAACATCTGGAAGTGGCTGGCGCAGGCCACTACGGCATTTTCAGCGGCCGCCGCTGGCGCGACATGGTCTACCCTCAGCTGGTGAAGTTCATCACCAGCCATGCACCCAAAGCCAAAGCCAAATCGGCTGTGTCCAAGGGCGTTGCAGTCAAAGCTGCGGCCAAAACACCGGTCAAGGCATCGGCCAAAGCGCCTGCAAAAGCCGTCAAGGCAAGCGCCAAACCACAAGGCGCTGTCAAAACCAAACGGGTAACTCCCAAAGCCTGAGGCCCATGCCCCCGCTGCCCAGCACAGCGCCTGAGCACCAGGCGCTTTTTCTTGTGCTCAACGCTGCCCTGCCCCAGACGCAGTGCACACGTTGCGGTTTTCCTGATTGCGCCAGTTACGCCCGCGCCATGGCCGAAGGGCAAGCGGCCATCAACCAATGCCCCCCCGGCGGTCAAGCCGGCATTGAACGCCTGGCTGCGCTGACCGGTCAGCCGGTGCTGGCGCTCAACCCCGAGCACGGCGCCGAAGGCCCGCGCCGAGTGGCCATCATTGATGAAGCCTGGTGCATCGGCTGCACGCTGTGCATCAAGGCCTGCCCGACCGATGCGATTTTGGGCGCCAACAAGCTGATGCACACCGTGATCGAGCCCTGGTGCACGGGCTGCGAGCTGTGCATTCCGGTGTGCCCGGTGGACTGCATTGCACTGGAGAATGTGACAGGCGAACAAACTGGCTGGGCCGCCTGGTCAGCCGATCAGGCCCAAACGGCCCGCTCCCGTTTTGAAGCGCGCCAGCTGCGCCTGCAACGCGAAGAGACGGTACACCAGCGCCAGCAGGTGGCCAAGGCCGAGCACAAACTGGCCGACTTGGCCGCACACACCAAGGGCACCGACAACGCCCCCGAAATGGACCGCAAACGCGCCATCATTGAAGCGGCACTGGCCAAAGCAAAAGCCCGTCAAGCCGGAGGCTGACGGGCTCTTGAAGGTCATGTCGGGGCTGAAACCACCGACAAGCATTCAATGCGCGTTGGTCGCCAACGCTGCGAATGCCTTCACCACTTCGGGCGGTGCTTGCACCAGCTCAATCAACACGCCTTCGCCACCAATCGGGAACTCCTCGTTCGCCTTGGGGTGCAAGAAGGTGATGTCAAAACCGGCGGCCCCTTTGCGGATGCCACCGGGTGCAAAGCGCACCCCTTGTGATGTGAGCCACTCGACGGCCACAGGCAGGTCGTCGATCCACAAACCAATGTGGTTGAGCGGTGTGGTGTGCACGGCGGGCTTTTTCTCGGGGTCCAGCGGTTGCATCAGATCGACCTCGACCTTGAAGGGGCCGGTGCCGATGGCGCAAATGTCTTCGTCCACGTTCTCGCGTTCACTCTTGAAGGTGCCCGTCACCTCCAGACCGAACATCTCAACCCAGAGCTTTTGCAGGCGACTCTTGTCAGGCCCGCCAATGGCGATTTGCTGGACGCCGAGCACTTTGAAGGGGCGGGTCATTTATTCGAACTCCACGATCATCTGGTCCACCGTGAGCGACTCACCCTTGGCCGCCACCACTTTTTTCACCACGCCATCGGCCGAAGCAAACAGCACGTTTTCCATCTTCATGGCTTCGATCACGGCCACCCGTTCACCGGCCTGCACCTTTTGGCCCGGCTGCACCGAGACCTCGACCAAGAGGCCTGGCATGGGTGAGAGCACAAAGCGGCTGAGGTCTGGCGGGGCTTTGAAGGGCATGAGCTGGTGCAGCTCGGCCATGCGGGGCGACATCACCAAGGCTTCGATGCGCGTGCCGTTGTGTTGCACTTGCAGTGCCAGCGGGTTTTTCAAGGTGCCGCGTTCGACCTGCGCGGTAAAAGGCTTGCCGTTGCAAATGCCCTGGATGCGGATGTCGTTCAAGCGCGATTGGCTCTCGATGGCGTAGGTTTTGCCCGCGATGGTGATTTGCGCCACGCCGGGTTTGCCCACGAACTCGTCCACATGAACGGACACATAGCGGTTCTTGCCGCCCTGCCCGAGTTCGACCACCGCATAGTCCTGGCCGATCTTCACGTCGTAGCCAGGCAACTGACCGCTCAGGCCCGCTGCGCGTTCGCGCGACTTGCGGCGCACAAAAGCGGCCAGCGCAGCCAAGAAGTCGTGGTCATCGTGCGGCACGTCTTCGGCGCGGAAGCCTTGTGCGTAGTGCTCGGCGATGAAGCCGGTGTTGAACTGGCCACTGACGAATTTGGGGTGGGCCAACAAAGCCGCCTGGAACGGGATGTTGGAGCTGATGCCCCGGATCACAAAGCCATTCAAGGCTTCGCGCATCTTGGCGATTGCTTCATTTCGGTCTTTGCCGTGCACGATGAGTTTGGCGATCATCGAGTCGTAGAACATCGGGATCTCGCCGCCGTCTTGCACGCCGGTGTCCACACGCACGCCTTGCAGGTCGGCCGTATTGCCTTGGAACATGGTCTGTTTGGGTGGCTGGAAGCGCACCAAACGGCCGGTGGAGGGCAAGAAGTTGCGGAAAGGGTCTTCGGCGTTGATGCGGCACTCGATGGCCCAGCCGTCGCGCTTGACGTCGGCTTGGCCAAATGACAACTTCTCCCCCGCGGCCACGCGGATCATTTGCTCGACCAAGTCCAGGCCGGTGATGCACTCGGTGACCGGGTGCTCCACCTGCAAGCGGGTGTTCATCTCAAGGAAGTAGAAGTCCTGGTCTTTGCCGACCACGAACTCGACCGTACCGGCCGACTGGTACTTCACAGCCTTGGCCAGCGCCACGGCCTGCTCGCCCATGGCTTTGCGGGTGGCGTCGCTGATGAAAGGCGACGGCGCCTCTTCGATCACCTTTTGGTGGCGGCGTTGGATCGAGCACTCGCGCTCGTTGAGGTACACCACGTTGCCGTGGCTGTCGCCCAAGATCTGGATCTCGATGTGGCGCGGCTCCAGCACGTACTTCTCGATGAACACGCGGTCGTCGCCAAAGCTGTTGCGCGCTTCGTTGCGGCAAGAGGTGAAGCCTTCAAAGGCTTCCTTGTCGTTGAAGGCCACGCGCAGGCCCTTGCCGCCACCCCCGGCCGAAGCCTTGATCATGACGGGGTAGCCAATGCCTTTGGCAATGTCAACCGCTTGTTCGGCGGTGTCGATGGCGTCGTTGTAGCCGGGGATGGTGTTGACCTTGGCTTCGTTGGCCAATTTCTTGGACGCGATCTTGTCGCCCATGGCTGCGATCGAGTGGGCCTTGGGGCCAATGAAGGCAATGCCCTCGTCTTCGCAGCGCTTGGCAAAGTCGGTGTTCTCGCTCAAAAAGCCGTAGCCGGGGTGGATGGCCTGGGCGCCGGTGGCCTTGGCCGCCGCGATGATTTTCTCCGCGACCAAGTACGACTCGCGCGACGGTGCGGGGCCGAGCAACACGGCCTCGTCGGCCAGTTGCACATGGCGTGCTTCCTTGTCGGCTTCGGAGTAAACGGCCACGGTTTGGATGCCCATTTTTTGGGCGGTGGCGATGACTCGGCAGGCGATCTCGCCGCGGTTGGCAATCAGGATTTTGGTAAACATGGTGTTCTTCTCCTTGGCAATCACAGTGGAATGTTCCCGTGCTTGCGCCATGGGTTTTCAATTTTCTTGTCTTTGAGCATCACCAAAGAACGGGCAATGCGCTTGCGGGTTTCGTGCGGCTGGATCACGTCGTCGATGAAGCCACGGGCACCGGCCACAAAGGGGTTGGCAAAACGGGCTTTGTATTCGGCTTCTTTGGCGGCCAACTTGACCGGGTCGCCCTTGTCTTCGCGGAAGATGATCTCCACCGCGCCCTTGGCGCCCATGACCGCGATCTCGGCGTTGGGCCAAGAAAAGTTGACGTCACCGCGCAGGTGCTTGGAGGCCATCACGTCGTAGGCGCCGCCATAGGCTTTGCGGGTGATGACGGTGATCTTGGGCACGGTGCATTCGGCGTACGCATACAGCAACTTCGCGCCGTGTTTGATGATGCCGCCGAACTCTTGAGAAGTGCCGGGCATGAAGCCGGGCACATCCACAAAGGTGATGACCGGGATGTTGAAGGCATCGCAGAAGCGCACAAAGCGGGCGGCCTTGATGGAGCTCTTGATGTCCAGGCAACCGGCCAAAACCAAGGGCTGGTTGGCCACGATGCCCACGGTTTGACCGTCGATGCGGGCAAAGCCGATCAGGATGTTCTTGGCGTAATCGGGTTGGAGCTCAAAGAAGTCACCATCGTCCACGGTTTTGACGATGAGCTCCTTCATGTCATAGGCCTTGTTGGGGTTCTCGGGCACCAAGGTGTCCAAGCTCAGGTCCATGCGGTCGGTCGGATCACCGCTCTTGCGCACCGGCGCTTTTTCTTTGTTGTTCAGTGGCAGGTAGTTGAAGAGGCGGCGCAGCATGAGGAGCGCTTCCACGTCGTTCTCGAACGCCATGTCGGCCACACCGCTCTTGGTGGTGTGCGTCAGGGCACCGCCCAGCTCTTCGGCCGTGACTTCTTCGTGCGTCACGGTCTTGACCACATCGGGGCCCGTCACAAACATGTAGGAGGTGTCTTTCACCATGAAGATGAAATCGGTCAGGGCGGGCGAGTACACCGCACCACCGGCCGATGGGCCCATGATCATGCTGATCTGAGGCACCACGCCCGAGGCCATCACGTTGCGCTGGAACACCTCGGCGTAACCGCCGAGTGAAGCCACGCCCTCTTGAATACGCGCGCCACCCGAGTCGTTGAGGCCAATCACGGGTGCGCCGACTTTCATCGCTTGGTCCATGACTTTGCAAATTTTCTCGGCATGGGTTTCGGACAAAGCGCCACCATAGACCGTGAAGTCCTGGCTGTACACAAACACCAAGCGGCCATTGATCATGCCGTAGCCGGTGACCACGCCGTCGCCGGGGATCTTGTTGTCCTCCATGCCAAAGTCGGTGCAACGGTGTTCGACGAACATGTCCCACTCTTCGAAAGTGCCTTCGTCCAGCAAAACTTCAATGCGCTCACGCGCGGTGAGTTTGCCTTTGGCGTGTTGCGCGTCGATGCGCTTTTGCCCGCCGCCCAGGCGGGCCGCAGCGCGCTTTTTTTCCAGTTGTTCAAGGATGTCTTGCATGGTGGTACTCTCTTTTTCTCAGGAAGAAGGGGTTTCACTCGGCGCCTGGTAAGCACTGAGCAGTTGACGGGCCGCTGTGGACGCAGCGAGCTGACCGGCTGCGACTTGTTGGCTGAGTTGGGGCAGCAGTGTTTGGACACCCTGCTGCGCGCGAAAATTGTGTTTGAGCCCTGCGTCGATGCGCTCCCACATCCACGACAGGGCTTGCTGTTGGCGGCGCTGCACCAAACGGCCATTGGCCGTTTGCAGGCTTCGAAATTCACTCACCGCCGCCCAAAAACTGTCCACGCCTTGGCTCAGCAAAGCACTCAGCTTGACCACCTTGGGGTGCCATTGGGTGGCGTCTGCATGGGCATGGCCCGAGCCGCCGTGCATGCCCAGCAACTGTAAAGCGCTGGTGATTTGCAACTCGGCGCGGGTGGCCGCGATGGCATCGATGTCGGCCTTGTTGATGACCACCAGATCGGCGATCTCCATCACGCCTTTTTTGATGGCCTGTAAATCGTCGCCCGCATTGGGCAGCTGCATCAGCACGAACATGTCGGTCATGTTGGCCACGGCGGTCTCCGATTGGCCAACGCCCACCGTCTCGACGATCACCACGTCGTAGCCTGCAGCCTCGCAGACCAGCATCGACTCGCGGGTTTTTTCGGCCACACCGCCCAAGGTGCCGCTGCTGGGGCTGGGGCGGATATAGGCCTGCGGGTGGACGGACAAGTGCTCCATGCGGGTTTTGTCACCCAAGATAGAGCCACCGGACACGGTGCTGGACGGGTCCACCGCAAGCACCGCGACGCGGTGCCCTTGGCCAATCAAATACAAACCCAGCGCCTCGATGAAGGTGGACTTGCCCACCCCCGGCACGCCGCTGATGCCCAAACGGAACGATTGGCCCGTGTGCGGCAGCATGGCCGTGAGCAACGCGTCGGCCAGGGCGCGGTGGTCCACACGCGTGGATTCGAGCAGCGTGATCGCTTTGGCCATGGCGCGGCGTTGCCCGGCAGCGTTGCCGTGCAACAGACCGTCGAGCAACTGGCCAGGGTTCACCCGATCGCCTTTTTGATTTGCTCCAGCACATCTTTGGCGCTGACCGGGATCGGGGTGCCGGGGCCGTAGATGCCTTTGACGCCGGCTTCATACAGCATGTCGTAGTCTTGGCGTGGGATCACACCGCCCACGAACACGATGATGTCGTCAGCGCCTTGCTTTTTGAGCTCGGCGATGATGGCGGGCACCAGGGTTTTGTGGCCAGCAGCCAAGGTGGACACACCCACGGCGTGCACGTCGTTTTCAATCGCTTGGCGGGCGCATTCTTCGGGGGTCTGGAACAGCGGACCCATGTCCACGTCAAAACCCAGGTCGGCAAAAGCGGTGGCGACCACTTTGGCCCCACGGTCGTGGCCGTCCTGGCCCAGCTTGGAAATCATCACGCGGGGGCGACGGCCTTGATCGTCGGCAAAGGCAGCGATGTCGGCCTTGATCTGGTTCCAGTATTCCATGGTGTCTCCCACGTTCTCGCCGTCGCCATAAGCCGCAGCGTAAACGCCGGTGACTTTTTGCGTGTCGGCGCGGTGGCGGCCGAAGGCTTTTTCCAGCGCATCCGAAATCTCGCCCACCGTGGCGCGCAGGCGCACGGCCTGGATGGACAAGTCCAGCAGGTTGCCTTGACCGGATTCGGCCGATGCGGTCAAGGCGTCCAGCGCGGCTTGCACCTTGGCGCTGTCGCGGCTGGCGCGAATCTTGGCCAAGCGCTCGATCTGACCATCGCGCACCTTGACGTTGTCGATCGACAGCGTCTCGATCGGGTCTTCTTTGGCCAGCTTGTATTTGTTCACGCCCACGATGACGTCTTTGCCCGAATCGATGCGGGCCTGCTTTTCAGCGGCAGCCGCTTCGATCTTGAGTTTGGCCCAGCCGCTGCCCACGGCCTTGGTCATGCCGCCCATGGCTTCGACTTCTTCGATGATGGCCCAGGCCTTGTCGGCCATCTCTTGGGTCAGGCTCTCCATCATGTAAGAACCGGCCCAAGGGTCGATCACGTTGGTGATGTGGGTCTCTTCTTGAATGATGAGTTGCGTGTTGCGAGCGATGCGCGCGCTGAATTCGGTTGGCAAGGCAATCGCCTCGTCAAACGAGTTGGTGTGCAGCGACTGGGTGCCACCGAACACGGCCGCCATGGCTTCGATGGTGGTGCGCACCACGTTGTTGTACGGGTCTTGCTCGGTGAGCGACCAGCCCGAGGTCTGGCTGTGCGTGCGCAGCATGAGGCTCTTGGGGTTCTTGGCATCAAAGCCCTTCATGATGCGGCACCACAGCAGGCGGGCCGCGCGCATCTTGGCGATTTCCAGGTAGAAGTTCATGCCCACCGCCCAGAAGAAGGACAAGCGACCGGCAAAATCGTCCACGTCCATGCCCTTGGCGATGGCGGTCTTCACGTATTCCTTGCCGTCGGCCAGGGTGAAGGCCATCTCGAGCGCTTGGTTGGCACCGGCTTCTTGCATGTGGTAACCCGAGATCGAGATCGAGTTGAACTTGGGCATGTTCTTGCTCGTGTACTCGATGATGTCGCCGATGATCTTCATCGACGGCTCAGGCGGATAAATGTAGGTGTTGCGCACCATGAACTCTTTCAGAATGTCGTTCTGAATGGTTCCAGACAGTTTGTCTTGCGACACGCCCTGCTCTTCGGCGGCGACCACGTAGCCCGCCAGCACGGGTAGCACCGCGCCGTTCATCGTCATCGAGACCGATACCTTGTCCAGCGGAATTTGGTCAAACAAGATCTTCATGTCTTCGACCGAGTCAATCGCCACACCGGCTTTGCCCACGTCGCCCGTCACACGCGGGTGGTCGGAGTCGTAGCCGCGGTGCGTGGCCAAGTCAAAGGCCACCGACACGCCCTGCCCGCCTGCGGCCAAGGCCTTGCGGTAGAAGGCGTTGGACTCTTCGGCTGTAGAGAAGCCGGCGTATTGGCGGATGGTCCAAGGGCGCACCGCGTACATGGTGGCCTGCGGGCCACGCAAGAACGGCTCAAAGCCCGGCAGCGTGTTGGCATAGGGCAAGTTGGCTGTGTCTTCGGCCGTGTACAGCGGCTTGACGACGATGCCGTCGGGCGTCTTCCAGTTCAGGGCGTTCACATCGCCACCGGGGGCGGATTTGACCGCTGCTTTTTGCCAGGCTTCCAGATTGGAAGCGTTGAATTCAAAGGATTTGGACGTCATGGCGCTGTGCTTTCGGGACAAAAATGGCTGAGCCGGATTTTGGCAGCTGGTGGCCGCCTACCGGCTTACAAGTGCCGTGATTCATAATTATTGATGCAGAATATTTTAACCGGCTTACAATTCAGCATCTGAAACGCATTCTCCCGACGCCGCTTCGCGACCCATCCTGCCATGTCTGCCCTGTCTCTTGCCCCCCGCGCCCTGTATGAAGAAGTGGCCGAACTCTTGCGCCAGCGCATCTTCGCGCGTGAGCTGGAACCGGGCAGCTGGATCGACGAATTGCGCATTGCCGAGGCGCTGGGCATCAGCCGCACCCCCCTGCGCGAAGCCCTGAAAGTTCTGGCTGCCGAAGGCCTGGTGACCATGAAGGTGCGCCGAGGCGCTTATGTGACCGAGGTCAACGAAAAAGACCTGCGCGATGTGTACCACCTGCTGGCCTTGCTCGAATCCGACGCGGCACGCGTGGTGGCCCAAAGCGCCAGCAATGAACAAATGGCGCAAATCGAGGCCCTGCACCAGAACCTGGAAGAGGCCGTGGGCGACCGCGATCGCTTCTTCGAGATCAACGAAGCCTTTCACATGCTGCTGCTGGAATTGGCCGACAACCGCTGGCGCTACCAGATGGTGGCCGACCTGCGCAAGGTGATGAAGCTCAACAGACACAGCTCCTTGTTCAAGGAAGGCCGGATTGAACAATCATTGGCCGAGCACCAGGCCATCGTGCAGGCCCTGACCCGGCGCCAGCCGGAACAAGCGGCCGAGCGCATGTCGGCGCACTTCATGAACGGCCTTCAGGCGGCGCAGTAAGCCATCCGCTTTCACCAGGCCGCAACAGCCTGTGTGGGCCGCACAAGATCAGCCCGCCTCCCGCATCGCTTTGCCCAAACCTTCCGCCCCCTTGGCCAGCAGGATATCGGCGGCATTCAAGCGGTCCCGCGGCTCACGGTTTTGACTCAGCTTGGCCTTGCCTTCGATGCGCTGGATCTCCACCTGAATGCCGACCACCGCCTTGAGCATTTGGGCAATGTACTCGGGCGGCGAATCGCCCATCTTCCAGGGGCGCGGCTCGGAAGTTTCATGCTCTCGCGTCAGCCTGGCCACGACGCCCCGGACAAACCTTTCCTCGTCCATCACCGTGAGTCGGCCATGGACGTGCACCACCTCGTAGTTCCAGGTGGGCACCTGCCGATGGGTTTCGTGTTTGCTCGGGTACCAGTTGGGTGAGATGTAGCTCTCGTTGCCGCGAAAGATCACCAGCACATCCGCACCGCCCTGGCATTGTTGCCATACGGGGTTGGCCCGCGCCACATGCGCGGTCAGCAGCCCATGCGGGCCCTGGCTCGGGTCAAACTCAAAGGGAATGTGGTTGGCATCTAAGCCGTCTGGCCCTGCCGTGACTAGGGCACCCAAAGGGTGCTCCCGGATGATCGTGTGGATGTCTTGCGGATTCTGGATGCGGAAATGGGCGGGGATGTACATCGGCTCGGCTCGGATGGTGAAAAAGCTGAAGGCACCATCTTGCCATCGAATCTCAGTCGGTCACCACCGCGCCCCGTGCCAATGCGGCACGCGCAAGCTGCCACACATCTTTCGGTGGCAAGGGCTTGAGTTTGTGGTCGCTCCAAACCTGACGCCACAAGCGCCCACCGCGTTGCCCGTGGTACAGGCCCAGCATGTGCCGCGCAATCGCGTACCAAGGGCAGCCGTCTTCGGCAAAGGCACGTTCCATGTAGGCCACCATGGCCTCTTCGACCGCTTCGCGGCTGGGCACTTCATGGGCATCGCCATAAAACGCGGCATCCCAAGTGCCCAACAGCCAAGGGTTGTAATAGGCCTCGCGCCCGACCATCACGCCGTCGGCATGCTGCAAGTGGTGGGCGATTTCATCGTTGGTTTTGATGCCGCCGTTCACGGCAATCAGCAGACTCGGAAAATCTTTTTTGAGCTGGTAGGCCAGCTCATAGCGCAGCGGTGGGATTTCGCGGTTTTCTTTCGGCGACAGGCCATCGAGCCAGGCATTGCGGGCATGGACGATGAACACCTTGCAACCGGCCTCGCTCACCGTGCCCACAAAGTCGCGCACAAAGTCGTAGCTTTCAATGCGGTCAATGCCGATGCGGTGCTTCACCGTCACCGGCACATCCACCACATCGAGCATGGCCTTCACGCCATCGGCCACGGTGCGCGGCTCGTTCATCAGGCAAGCGCCAAATGCGCCGCGTTGCACGCGGTCACTGGGGCAGCCGCAGTTGAGGTTGATTTCGTCGTAACCCCACTCTTGGCCCAGTTTGGCGGCGTGGGCCAAGTCGGCGGCTTCGCTACCGCCCAGTTGCAAGGCCACGGGGTGTTCTTCGGCATTGAAGCTCAGGTGCCGCTGCACGCTGCCGTGGCGCAGCGCACCGGTGGTGACCATCTCGGTGTAGAGCAAGGTGTGGCGGGTCAGCAGGCGGTGGAAAAACCGGCAATGGCGGTCGGTCCAGTCCATCATGGGCGCCACCGACAGGCGCCAGCGTTGGGGTTCGGGGAAATGCATGGGGGCTGATTATCCTTGGCTGGCCTGATCGTCTCAGCCATGCATAGGGTGAGCTAGGCAAACCAGTGGGCGGCGAAGCTGACTTGCCAACAAAAAAACCCGCCGAAGCGGGTTTGGGGGTGGGCGACAAGCCCCTTAGCTGGCCCCGGGGCCATGGCGTCAACCCATGTGCAAACCACCGTTGACGGCGAAGTCAGCGCCGGTGGTGTAACCGCCATCTTCGCTGGCCATCCAGGCGATGATGGAGGCGATCTCGCTGGGCTTGCCCAAACGTTTGACGGGCACGGTGGCCACGATCTTTTCCAGCACATCGGGACGGATGGCGTTGACCATATCGGTGCCGATGTAGCCTGGGCTCACGGTGTTCACGGTCACGCCCTTGGTGGCCAGCTCTTGTGCCAAGGCCATCGAGAAACCGTGCATACCGGCTTTGGCGGCCGAGTAGTTGGTTTGACCGGCTTGGCCCTTTTCACCGTTGACCGAGCTGATGTTGATGATGCGGCCCCAGCCTTTTTCGACCATGTCGGCCACCACTTGTTTGGTCACGTTGAACATGGAATCCAGGTTGGTGTTCATCACCGCATCCCAGTCTTCACGGGACATCTTGAGGAACATGCGGTCCTTGGTGATGCCGGCGTTGTTGACCAACACATCGATGGTGCCGTGCTCGGCCTTGGCTTTGGTGAAGGCCTCGACGGTGGAGTCCCAGTCGCCCACGTTGCCCACCGAGGCGTAGAAGGTGAAGCCCAGGGCTTTTTGCTCGTCCAACCACTTGTTGTAGTCGCGGGTGGGGCCGCAACCGGCGATGACCTTGAAGCCTTCTTGGTGCAGGCGTTGGCAGATCGCAGTACCGATGCCGCCCATGCCGCCGGTGACGTAAGCTACTTTTTGACTCATGAATGTCTCCTGTTGTGTGAGATGAAAGAAACCGTTTAAACGCGCTCGATGGCCAGGGACACGCCCATGCCCCCGCCAATGCACAAAGCGGCCAGACCTTTTTGGGCCTGGGTGCGCTGCATTTCGTGCAACAAAGTCACCAAGATGCGGCAGCCGGACGCCCCGATGGGGTGACCGATGGCGATGGCGCCACCATTGACGTTGACCTTGGCGGGATCGATGTCCAGCGCCTTGTTCACGGCGCAGGCTTGCGCAGCAAAAGCTTCGTTGAGTTCGAACAGGTCCACGTCTTGGGCTTTCCAGCCGGCGCGGGCCAGCGCTTTTTGCGAGGCAGGCACAGGGCCCATGCCCATGGTGGCCGGGTCCAGACCGGTGGTGCCAAAGGCAGCAATGCGCGCCAGGGGTTTGAGGCCCAAAGCAGCGGCCTTCTTGGCCGACATGACCATCACGGCGGCAGCCCCGTCGTTGATGCCTGAGGCGTTGCCGGCGGTGACGCTGCCGGCTTTGTCAAACGCAGGACGCAGCCCTGCCAGCACTTCTTCGCTGGTTTTCTTGTTGATGAATTCGTCGGTGTTGAACACCAGCGCATCGCCCTTGCGCTGGGGGATCAGCACGTCGACGATTTCGTCCTTGAACTTGCCTGCTTCTTGCGCAGCAGCCGCCTTGCGCTGGCTGCCTGCGGCCAGGGCGTCTTGCATCTCGCGCGTGATGCCGTGGGCCTTGGCCACGTTCTCGGCGGTGATGCCCATGTGGTACTGGTTGTACACGTCCCACAGGCCGTCCACGATCATGGTGTCGGTCATTTTCCAGTCGCCCATGCGCTGGCCGTCGCGGCTGCCGTTCAAGACATGAGGACTGGCGCTCATGTTTTCCTGGCCACCGGCAATGACGATCTCGCTGTCGCCCCAGGCCACGGCCTGTGCGGCCAACATCACGGCCTTGAGGCCCGAGCCGCACACCGCATTGATGGTCAGCGCTGGCGTCTCTTTGGCCAAGCCGGCCTTCATCATGGCCTGGCGAGCAGGGTTTTGTCCCACGCCTGCAGCCAAGACCTGGCCCATGATGACTTCACCAATGGCGTCCACAGGCAAGCCGCTGCGCTCGAGCAAGCCTTTGATGACGATGCTGCCCAGCTCGGTGGCGGGGGTCTTGGCGAGCGAGCCGCCAAATTTGCCCACGGCGGTGCGGGCGGCTGCAACGATGACGATGTCTTCCATTTTTTGTCTCCAATAAAAAAACCATCAGGCCTTGGCCTTAACATAACGGCCTGGTGCCGCTTCGATGACCTTGAACTTGCCAGCTTTGCCAAAGGTCTTGGGGGCGGCGATTTGCTTGCCCGCATGACCTTTGAGCCAGTTCGACCAATCGGTCCACCAGCTGCCCGGCACCTCTTTGGCCTTGGCGATCCAGTCGTTCACGTCGGCTGGGAATTGGGTGCCTTCGCTCAACCAGTGGCTGCGCTTTTTGGCCGCTGGCGGGTTGATCACGCCAGCAATGTGACCCGAGGCGCCCATGACGAAACGTTTCTTGCCCGGCAGCACCTGGGTACTGGCATAAGCACCACCGATGGGCACGATGTGGTCTTCGCGTGAGCCATAGATGTAAACCGGCATGTCGACCTTGCCCAGATCAATGACCTCGCCGCAAACCTTGAGCTTGCGGGGTTTGACCAAGTTGTTTTCAAGGTAAGTGTTGCGCAGGTACCAAGCGTAGAAGGGTCCCGGCAGGTTGGTCGAATCGCTGTTCCAGTAAAGCAGGTCAAACGGCGGCGGCGTCTCGCCTTTGAGGTAGTTGCCCACCACATAGTTCCAGACCAGGTCGTTGGGACGCAAAAAGCTGAAGGTGGAAGCCAGGTCCTGGCCCTTGAGCAAACCGCCTTTGCCCAATTGCTGCTCGCGGAATTTGACGAAATTTTCGTCAATGAACACGTCCAGAATGCCGGTGTCGGTGAAGTTGATCAGCGTGGTCAAGAAGGTGGCGCTGGCCACGGGCTTTTCGCCTCGAGCGGCCAACACAGCCAAGGCGGTGGACAAAATGGTGCCGCCCACGCAAAAACCCAGGGCGTTGATCTTGGGCGCGCCGGTGATGGCTTGCACCGTTTGGATGGCCTCGATGGCCGCATGTTCGATGTAGTCGTCCCATGTCTTGCGCTGCATCGACACATCGGGGTTGCGCCAGCTGACCACAAAGGTGCGATGGCCCTGGCTGACCGCGTAGCGAATCAGCGAGTTCTCGGGCTGCAAGTCCAAAATATAGAACTTGTTGATGCAAGGCGGCACCAGCAAAAACGGCTTTTCGTAGACCTTGGCGGTGAGGGGCTTGTACTCGATGAGTTGGAAAAATTCGTTTTCAAAAACGACCGCACCCTCGGTGGTGGCCACGTTTTTACCCACTTCAAACAGGCTCTCGTCGGTCATCGACACATGGCCCTGTTGCATGTCGTGCATCAGGTTCTTCACGCCCTTGGCGATGCTCTCGCCTTGCGTTTCAATGGCTTTCTTTTGCGCTTCGGCATTGAAGGCCAAAAAATTGCTGGGTGCGGCGGCCGCCACCCACTGTTCGATGGCAAAGCGTATCCGGGTGCGGGTTTTGTCATCGGCATCCACCGCATCGGCCAAACCCATCAGGGTGCGGGCATTGAGCAAATAGGTGGCAGCGTTAAAAGCAGCCAAGGGGTTGGCAGCCCAAGCCTCACCTGAGAAGCGCCGATCTTTGACCTGCAAGCTGTTGTGCAAGCCTTGGTTCCATAATTCAGTGGCGTCTTTGAAATACTGCCCCTGGAGGGCCTGGAGTTTTTCAGGGATCAACTTGATCATGGCCGCCCCTTCATGCCCCGTTTTCAGTCCACCCAAGTCGATGGTCTGAAAATGGCGCATGGCTTCACCCCAGCTTTTCGTCAGATGGCTTTGAAAACCATCACCCAATTGGGACCAGAATTCGGGGGTCGAAGCGCTCATGCACGGTCTCCTGTTTCAGCTGTTTTTCATGAATCTGTACAACAGAGTATCTTTTAAATTGTTGTCACCTAAATTACAAGCGAGAAAAAAAGATGTATTTGATTGTCATTGCCTGGCTTTATGTGACGCTGCTGATGGCTTTGGCAGAGGCCTTCAGCACACAAGGCAGCGTCCTGGGGGCGATCATCACTTTTGTGTTCTACGGTCTTTTGCCCATGGCCCTGGTGGTTTACCTCATGGGAACCCCTTTGAGACGAAAAGCCATTCGCAAGTCGGAGCAGTTGGCCAGGGAAGAACGGGCGGCTTCGGGCTCGACGAGCGGTTCAGTGGTTCAGCCAGATGCAGGCAGCCATTCGCCCAGTCGCGCCAAGAACACGGCTGTCCCTGCGGTGGGAAAAGAAGACCTCAGGCTGTGAGGCCGTGCACCATGACGGTGATCCATCGTTGCCAAACAGGCGCGTCACCCCCAGCTGCTTGAGGCGCAGGCGGGCCAAACCCGCCAAATTGGCCATGAACTTGTGCTCGGGCTTTGACGCAAACATCGATTGGACTGCGGGAGAACCATCGTCGAAGGCGGCCCTGACCTCTGCGCCCACCTCAAAAGCCTGAGGACCGATACAAGGCCCGAGCCAGGCCAACACATGCGAGACATCACAGCCAGCGCTTTGCAAGTCTTCCAACAAGCACTCCAAAACACCCCTGCCCTGCTGACCCGCCAATCCACGCCACCCTGCATGGGCACTGGCCACCCACTGACCTGCCGCATCACACAAAAGCACAGGCAAACAATCGGCAACCAAAACGGCACAAGCCACTGGGGCATCCCTGACCCAAGAGGCATCGGCGATTTGTCCATCGGGGGTAGATGCGGTCAACCTGACCGAGCAGACACCATGCACTTGGTTCAAAAAAACAGGGCGTCGCCCCATCCAGCCACCCAACTGCGCCCGGTTGGCCTGAACATGCGCGGGTGAATCACCCACATGGTCACCCAAGTTCATGCTGCTCCAGGCTTGGCCGGACACCCCACCGTGGCGACTGGTCATGACAGCCTGAACTCTGGAGGGTGCTGGCCAATCGGGGCGGATCCAATGGGAGGGAAGGCTGCTCATTCAGAAATCATAAGGCCAGCGACAACGCGAAATGCGCTTTTATTGTGTAATTGCCGCATGACCGAAGTCGCCCAAGCTCAAACGCCATCCCCTGAGCTGCCCTGGATCACCGAAGGACAAGCCTTGCCTCCCCCTGCTATGGCCTGGGGTGCATCTTCGCCCGCACCGGGTCTGCTGGCGGCCAGCAGTGACTTGTCGGCCGCACGACTCATTGAGGCTTACAGACAAGGCATCTTCCCTTGGTTCAGCGATGGGCAACCCGTGCTGTGGTGGAGTCCCGACCCTCGCATGGTTTTGGTCACGCCGCAATTTCGGCTGCACCGATCCTTGCGCAAGTCCCTTCACCGGTCGACCTTATCCCCAGGTTTTGAGCTGTGTTTCGACCGTGACTTTTCGCAGGTCATCCAGCGTTGCGCTTCGTCTTTGCGAAACGGACAAAAAGGCACCTGGATCGTGCCGCAAATGGTGGAGGCCTACGAGGCGCTGCACCGCTTGGGTCAGGCCCACAGCAGCGAGGTCTGGGTGGATGGCCAATTGGTGGCTGGGCTTTACTTCGTGAGCCTGGGGCATGCGGTTTTTGGCGAATCCATGTTCACCACCATCACGGATGGCTCCAAAATGGCTTTGGTCAATTTGGTCAGTGTTTGTTTGCAGCACGGCATTCAAACCATCGATTGCCAGCAAAACACAAGGCACTTGGCTTCTCTGGGTGCGCGAGAAATGCCGCGCAGCGAGTTCATGGTTGGTATCGCCCAAGCCTTAGGTGGCCCTGCCATCGATTGGCGACAACAATCCTTGCATTGGCCTGCATTGCAGTCACTGGCAGGTTCGGCATGAGCCATCTCAAAGAACTCCCTCTTCAGGCACTGCAGTTTTATGCCACCGCGCCCTACGCTTGCAGCTACTTGCCCGAGCGCTCAGCGCGCTCTCAAGTGGCCACGCCCAGCCACCTGATTCACAACGAGGTTTACTCAGACCTGGTGTCACAAGGGTTTCGGCGCAGCGGATTGTTCACCTACCGCCCTTACTGCGATGGCTGCCAGGCCTGTCAACCCTTGCGTGTGCAGGTGTCCCAATTTCATCCTGACCGCAGCCAGCGCCGTGCGCTTCGCCTGCACCAGAACTTGAAGGCACGGGTTTTGGATTTGCACTTCCATGCCGAGCATTACGCGCTGTATTTGAGCTACCAAAACTCACGGCATCCCGGCGGTGGCATGGACCATGACAGCATCGACCAATACAGCCAGTTTTTGCTGCAAAGCCGCGTGAACTCCCGCATTGTCGAATTCAGAGAGCCGGCCTCTGACGGCGAGTTGGGCAAGCTGAAAATGGTCAGCATTGTCGATGTGCTCAACAACGGCTTGTCTGCGGTGTACACGTTTTATGACCCCGATGACAAGGCCAGTTACGGCACCTACGGCGTGCTGTGGCAAATTGAGCAAGCGGCTCAATTGGGTTTGGACTATGTTTACCTGGGTTACTGGATCGAGCAGAGCCCGAAAATGAATTACAAATCACGGTTCAGGCCCTGTGAATTGCGGGTGCAAGGGGAATGGGTCCCATTGGCGTGAGTGCAAACCATCGGGACAAGCTTGCTGGCCACACCCCATCTCATTTCACAGTGTAAAATAAAGTCGCATCTGGGCTGTACGATGAAAAAAGATCCCGACCACACGACCACGCCGACCATTCAGGTCATTGAACGGATGTTCAACTTGATAGACGTTCTGGCCTCTCGCGAAGAAGCCATCTCGCTCAAAGAGATCAGTCAGAAAACCGGTCTCCACCCCTCCACCGCACACCGCATCCTGAACGATTTGGCCTCGGGCCGCTTTGTTGATCGACCGGAAGCGGGCAGCTACCGCCTGGGCATGCGCTTGCTCGAATTGGGTAACTTGGTCAAGGGCCGCCTGAACGTGCGTGATGCGGCGCTCGCTCCCATGCGCGATCTGCACAAACTCATTCAACAACCGGTCAACCTCAGCATGCGGCAAGGCGATGAAATCGTGTATATCGAGCGCGCCTTCAGCGAACGATCCGGCATGCAGGTGGTGCGTGCCATTGGCGGTCGTGCGCCCTTGCACCTGACCTCGGTGGGCAAGCTTTTTCTGGCTGCAGACGACCCCTTGCGCGTGCGCTCTTACGCCACCCGGACGGGTCTATCGGGTCAAACACGCAACAGCATCACACAGTTGCAAGTGTTGGAGCGAGAACTCTCTCGCGTCAAGCAATCAGGCTTTGCCCGCGACAACGAAGAATTGGAACTGGGTGTGCGCTGCATCGCAGCAGGCATTTACGATGACCAGGGAAAGCTCCTGGCAGGTTTGTCCATTTCGGCCCCTGCAGACCGCTTGGACGACGGCTGGCTTGCCAAACTGCAAGAGACCGCCAAAGCCATCTCGGCCACTTTGGGTTACCCCACAGGCCCTTGATCTCCCCGCTGATGGACGGCGCAAAGACCTGAGCCAGGCGCCCGTGTCAACCTGGCAAGTACTGCCTTGGCAAAGGCTGTCCGGAATGCAAGGCGGGCTTGCTTTCGAGCCATTGGCGAACCCTCTCGGCATCGCCCAAACGGCTGAGTTTGCCCGCCGAATCCAGGAACACCATGATCAGCTTGCGGCCTGAAACTTGGGTTTGCATCACCAGACACCGACCCGCCTCGGAGATGTAGCCTGTCTTTTGCAAGCCGATATCCCAGGAAGGGTTTTTCACCAGACGGTTGGTGTTGTTGTACTGCAATGTGCGGGTGCCGACCTCGACCTCGCGACCGTGGGATGTGGACCACTCTCTTAACATCGGCTCTTTGTAGGCAGCAGCCACCAGAACAGCCAAATCACTGGCGCTGGATTGGTTGCGACTTGACAAGCCCGTGGGCTCTACATACCGCGTGTCCTTCATGCCCAATGACGAGGCCCGCTGGTTCATGCGTTCAACGAAAACACCCAGGCCGCCCGGATAGGACCTGCCCAAGGCATTGGCCGCCCTGTTCTCACTGGACATCAGGGACAAATGCATCAACTCTCCCCGACTCAGCACCGTTCCGACGGCCAAGCGAGAAGTGCTGCCTTTTTCTGTGTCCACATCCGCTTGCGTGATCCTGATGGGCTCGTCCATGGGCAGTTTGGCCTCGGCGATCACCAATCCTGTCATCAACTTGGTCAAAGAGGCGATGGGCAACACCGCATGGTCGTTTTTACGGTACAAAATTTCATGGGTATCCTGGTCAACCACCAGTGCCACACTGGAGTGCAGGTCCAGCGCATCCGTGGTGGCATGCAATCCCGCCAATTGCCCAAAAGAAGCACGCACAGGCCGTGCTTGCTGTGTCACATTCTGATTTCTATCCAGGCGAGCCTGCTTGACAGATGCAGAGGGCTTCTTGGCCGCTGAAGGTGCTGATTTGGATTTGGCTTGCTGCACAGAACGGTTGGAGGACGCTTTGTGTTTGGCGTTGTCCCGGGGCTTGTTTTTGTCCTTGGCGCTTGAGGCCTTGCTCACCGATGGCGGTTTGTCCTTCTTCTTGCCCGATTTTTCCGTTGACTTGACCGACTGACTGGCGGTTTGTGCCTGGACCATGCTGGATGGCAAGACACATCCCAATGACACCAGCAATGTCAACACCCAGAGCATCGATTTGGGGCGCATTGCAGACAGGGAGTGAAGGTGAGCGGAGTTCAATGGCACATCCAGTGAGGTCGGTAAATCATTCTAGCCTCAAAGTGTATATAAATAAAAAAAGTCGCGCAAGAACAATAACTTGCGCGACTTTATTCAAGCCGAATGATACTTAAAAAGTATGTTTTTCAACCTTGTGCGGCGACCCGATCTGCCTTGCTTTGCAACTTGTTGAGCGCGCTCAGATAAGCTTTGGCCGAAGCCACCACGATGTCGGGATCGGATCCCACCCCGTTCACCACCCGGCCGCTGTTTTGCAGACGAACAGTGACTTCACCCTGGCTCTCTGTCGAACCACTGATGGCATTGACAGAGTAGAGGACCATTTCGGCGCCACTCTTGACCTGGGATTCAATCGCTTTGAGCGAAGCATCGACAGGGCCATTGCCATCGGACTGGCTGCGCACCTCTTTGCCGGAAATGGTGAACACCACCGAAGCATGGGGCCGCTCACCCGTTTCGCTGCGCTGGGACATGGAGACAAAACCATACTGCTCTTTTTCGCTGGTCACGCTCTCGTCGCTGACCAAAGCCAGAATGTCCTCGTCGAAAATTTCACTTTTGCGATCGGCCAATTCCTTGAACTTGGCAAAAGCATTGTTGATTTCGGTCTCGCTGTCGAGTGTGACGCCGAGGTCCTGAAGACGCTGCTTGAAAGCGTTGCGGCCGCTGAGCTTGCCCAAAACAATCTTGTTGGTGGTCCAACCCACATCTTCGGCGCGCATGATTTCATAAGTGTCACGCGCCTTGAGCACGCCATCCTGGTGAATGCCCGAGGCGTGGGCAAAGGCGTTGGCCCCGACCACCGCTTTGTTGGGCTGCACCACAAAGCCGGTGGTCTGGCTGACCATGCGGCTGGCCGACACGATGTGGCTGGTATCAATGCCCACCTCCAGCCCAAAGTAATCGCGGCGCGTCTTGACAGCCATGACCACTTCTTCGAGCGAGCAATTGCCCGCACGCTCACCCAGACCGTTGATGGTGCACTCCACCTGGCGTGCACCACCGATCTTGACGCCCGCCAGGGAGTTGGCCACGGCCATCCCCAAGTCGTTGTGGCAATGCACGGACCAAATCGCTTTGTCCGAGTTGGGAATGCGCTCGCGCAAGGTGCGGATGAACTCGCCGTACAACTCAGGCACCGCATAACCCACCGTATCAGGCACGTTGATGGTGCCGGCGCCTTCGGCGATCACGGCCTCGAGAACGCGGCACAAAAAGTCCATGTCGCTGCGGTAACCGTCTTCCGGGCTGAATTCCACATCACCCACCAGGTTGCGGGCAAAACGCACCGACTGCTTGGCTTGCTCAAACACCTGGTCAGGTGTCATGCGCAGCTTTTTTTCCATGTGCAGGGGCGAAGTGGCAATGAAAGTGTGGATGCGCCCACTGTTGGCCCCTTTCAGGGCTTCGGCAGCGCGCGAAATGTCGCGGTCATTGGCGCGGGACAAAGAGCAAATGGTGGAGTCCTTGATGGCGTCGGCAATGGTCTTGACGGCCTCAAAGTCGCCATTGGAGCTGGCTGCAAAACCGGCTTCGATCACATCCACGCGCAGACGCTCCAGCTGGCGGGCAATGCGCAGCTTCTCGTCACGGGTCATGGAAGCACCAGGCGACTGCTCGCCATCGCGCAAAGTGGTGTCGAAAATAATCAGTTTGTCAGTCATGTTCACTCCTGGTCAAGAAACCGCAAGTCCAAGCAAAAAATGCAAAAGGCCCGTTGCGGATGGCATACGGGCCTTTTGGGAAAATGTTTGCGTGCGCTACACATCCCGCCCGTGGGGCGCTAGCAGTAGTGCAGACAAAATCAATTTCATGGAAACACTTTAGCACAGTTCAATTCAGGCCTTGTCGTGCACCGGACATCACTGGTGCAAGCCACGCTCATCGGGTTCGTCGGTGGAGGTGCTGATCATGCTGGTGGGCTGGCCCTTGGCCTTGCGCCAGACATAAATCACATAACCGCTCAAGCCATAGATCACGAACAAGGCAAACAACACAATGGGGGGGTCGATGTTGACCACCGCAATGCCCAAGGCCACCAACACCAGCGTGGCAAAAGGCACGCTCTTTTTCATGGTCATGTCCTTGAAACTGTAAAACGGCACATTGGTCACCATGGTCAGGCCCGCAAACAGACACACTGAAAACATGCCCCAGGACACGGCTTTGGCCGGAACGGCGTTGTCAAACATGATCCACACGAAACCCATCACCAGGGCCGCGGCTGCAGGCGATGGCAGACCCTGGAAGTAACGCCGGTCCACGACGGCCGTGTTGACGTTGAACCGTGCCAAGCGCAAGGCTGCACAGGCGCAATAAACGAATGCGGCGATCCAGCCCCAACGCCCCAGCTCCTTCAAAGTCCAGACATAAGCAATCAAAGCCGGGGCCGCACCAAATGACACCATGTCAGACAGCGAGTCCATTTGCTCGCCAAAGGCGCTTTGTGTGTTGGTCATGCGGGCCACACGCCCATCCAGACTGTCGAGCACCATGGCACTGAAAATCCCCATCGTCGCCAGTTCAAAGCGGCCATTGATGGCCATCACCACCGCATAAAACCCGGCAAACAAAGCCGCCAAGGTGATCATGTTGGGCAGCATGTAAATGCCTTTGGAGGGTTTGCGCACCGGCACACTCACCTCAGCGTCTTCGACTTTGTCGTTGTTCATCGTCCGTTCCTGTTGAAACTGCTCGCAGCCATCCCGTGTCAGCGAAGTTTAAGCCAGCGCGAGCACGCAAGAAAAAGGCCACCCGAGTGGCCTTTTTCAAACTTGCCCAAGGGCCCGATCAGTTGCGGGTCTTGTCAACCAGCTTGTTCTTGGCAATCCAGGGCATCATGGCGCGCAACTGGGCGCCCACGACCTCGATGGAGTGCTCGGAAGTCAAGCGACGACGTGCGGTCATGCTGGGGTAGTTGGTCTTGCCTTCCAGGATGAACATCTTGGCGTATTCGCCCGTCTGGATGCGCTTCAAGGCATTGCGCATGGCGACGCGTGACTGCTCGTTGATGACTTCAGGACCGGTCACGTACTCGCCGTACTCGGCGTTGTTGGAGATCGAGTAATTCATGTTGCCGATGCCGCCTTCGTAGATCAGGTCCACGATCAGCTTCAACTCGTGCAGGCACTCGAAGTAAGCCATTTCTGGGGCGTAACCGGCTTCCACCAAAGTCTCGTAACCCATCTTGATCAGCTCGACCGCGCCACCGCACAGAACGGCCTGCTCGCCGAACAAGTCGGTCTCGGTCTCTTCCTTGAAGTTGGTCTCGATGATGCCGGCCTTGCCGCCACCGTTGGCCATGGCGTAGCTCAGGGCCAAAGCACGGGCCTTGCCACTCTTGTCCTGGTGAATGGCCACCAAGTGGGGAACGCCACCACCTTGGGTGTAGGTGTTGCGCACAGTGTGGCCGGGGGCCTTGGGTGCGACCATCCACACATCGAGGTCTTCACGAGGCACCACTTGGTTGTAATGCACGTTGAAGCCGTGGGCAAATGCCAGAGAAGCGCCTTGCTTGATGTTGGGGGCGACGTTGTTGTTGTACACCTCGGCGATTTGTTCGTCGGGCAACAAAATCATGACCACGTCTGCGGCTTTGACAGCGTCGTTGACTTCCATGACCGTGAGACCGGCTTTGCCGACTTTGTCCCACGATGCGCCGCCTTTGCGCAAACCGACCACCACCTTGACGCCGCTGTCGTTCAGGTTCTGGGCGTGTGCGTGGCCTTGCGAGCCATAACCAATGATGGCAACAGTCTTGCCCTTGATGACGCTCAGATCACAATCTTTGTCGTAAAAAACTTTCACAGGGTTCTCCTTAGGAATAAAACAGGTTCAAGGGTTGGGTTTAGACGCGCAGGATGCGCTCGCCGCGCCCGATACCGCACGCACCCGTGCGCACGGTCTCCAAGATGGCACTGCGGTCGATCGCCTCCAAAAAGGCGTCGTTCTTCGATTGGTCACCGGTGAGCTCGATGGTGTAACTCTTGTCGGTGACATCAATCACACGGCCACGGAAGATGTCGGCCATGCGTTTCATTTCTTCGCGCTCCTTGCCCACGGCGCGTACCTTCACCAGCATCAGCTCGCGCTCGGTGTAAGCGCCTTCGGTCAGGTCGACCACCTTCACCACCTCGATCAGGCGGTTCAGGTGCTTGGTGATCTGCTCGATCACGTCGTCCGAACCGGTGGTCTGGATGGTCATGCGCGACAGGCTGGGGTCTTCGGTCGGGGCCACGGTCAAGGATTCGATGTTGTAGCCGCGGGCCGAAAACAGACCCACCACGCGGGACAAGGCGCCCGCTTCGTTTTCAATCAATACAGCGATGATGTGTTTCATGTGTGATTCCTCTTCTCGCCGCCCTCCCCTGCGCACGGTAATGCGCAGGCTTGGCGGGCAATAGATTCGTCCAGTGGGGTTAATTAAAGGTCTTCAGAGCCCATCAGCATCTCGGTGATGCCTTTGCCGGCCTGAACCATGGGAAACACGTTTTCAGTCGGGTCCGTGCGGATATCCAGGAACACCGTGCGGTCCTTGAGCCTGCGTGCCTCGCGCAAAGCAAGCTCCACATCCTCAGGCTTTTCCACCAAGATGCCAACGTGGCCATAGGCCTCGGCCAACTTCACGAAGTTGGGCAAAGCATCCATGTAGCTGTGGCTGTAACGACCGGAGTAATCAATCTCCTGCCACTGTCGCACCATGCCCAAGTAACCGTTGTTCAGGGCCACCACTTTGATGGGCGTGTTGTATTGCAGGCAGGTCGAGAGCTCCTGAATGCACATTTGCACCGAGCCTTCACCCGTCACGCAATACACCTCGCTGTCGGGCTTGGCCAGCTTGATGCCCATAGCATAGGGAATGCCCACACCCATGGTGCCCAGACCGCCGGAGTTGATCCAGCGGCGTGGCTCGCTGAATTTGTAGTACTGAGCAGCCCACATTTGGTGCTGACCCACATCAGAGGTGATGTAGGCATCAGCGTCTTTGGTCATGTCCCACAAGGTCTCGATGACCTTTTGCGGCTTGATGACCAGGCTGTTGTTGCTGTCGTACTTCATGCAATCGCGGCTGCGCCAGCCTTCGACCGTTTCCCACCACTGCGCCAGCGCCTGGCTGTCGGGCTTGAGACCCGACTCGCGGATCATGCCCATCAGCTCAATCAGCACGTCTTTGACATCGCCCACGATCGGCACGTCGACCTTGACGCGCTTGGAAATGCTGGAAGGGTCGATGTCGATGTGGATGATTTTGCGTTCGTTTTGCGCAAAGTGCTTGGGGTTGCCAATGACGCGGTCGTCAAAACGTGCGCCCACGGCCAACAAAACATCGCAGTTTTGCATGGCGTTGTTGGCCTCCAGCGTGCCGTGCATGCCCAGCATGCCCAGGAAGCGACGATCGGTGGCGGGAAATGCGCCCAATCCCATCAAAGTGTTGGTGACCGGGAAGTTCAACATATCCACCAGCGCGCGCAACTCGGGACTGGCGTTGCTCAGCAACACACCGCCGCCGGTGTAGATGTAAGGCCGCTTGGCCGACATCAACAGCTGCATGGCCTTGCGGATCTGACCGCCGTGGCCCTTGCGCACCGGGTTGTACGAGCGCATCTCGACCTTGTCGGGATAACCAGCGTACAAAACCTTGTTAAAGGACACGTCCTTGGGCACGTCCACCACCACCGGACCAGGGCGGCCTGTGCGGGCAATGTGAAAGGCCTTTTTCATGACCTCGGCCATGTCCTTGGCGTCTTTGACCAAGAAGTTGTGCTTGACGATGGGGCGTGTGATGCCCACGGTGTCGCATTCCTGGAAGGCATCGAGGCCAATGGCCGCAGTGGGCACCTGCCCGCTGATGATGACCATGGGGATGCTGTCCATGTAGGCGGTGGCGATGCCGGTGACGGCATTGGTCAGGCCAGGGCCCGAAGTGACCAGAGCCACCCCCACCTCACCCGTGGCACGGGCATAGCCATCGGCCGCGTGTACAGCAGCTTGTTCGTGGCGTACCAGAACGTGCTGAATGGTGTCTTGTTTGTAAAAAGCGTCGTAGATGTGGAGCACGGCCCCACCGGGGTAGCCCCAAACAAACTGAACGTTTTCGGCCTGGAGTGCTTTGACCAGAATTTCGGCCCCACGCAATTCTTGACCAGAAGAAGCGACGGACGCAGCGGATGCCATTTCGGCTTTGGTGATTTCCATATTCAACCTTTGTGAATTTCTCTAACGAAAAACCTTGGGTGCCCCTGGGCGCGACTCTTTTGAAGTGGCTTTGGGACTTAAGACCACAGACATGGGCACCAAACTGTAAAAGTGCCGGACGGTGATCCGTTTGCTTTTTTTCAATTGCAACCGTGCATTATCGCACTGTTGAAAAAGGATTGGACTGCCCGAGTTCACCGCCCACATCTCGGTGCCATAATCACAGCCGCCTAAAGGGTGCACCCAACCCCCACCCAAAAGCCCCATCACCACAGGACACAGCATCGCTGTTCATCAAGTTGGCCTCGGATAAAGAACTGTCTGACTTTCTGAAAAATGCGGAAAAGAAAGCTTTCAAACGAGCTTACTACCACGTTCGTGATGAAGACGCAGCCCTGGACATCGTCCAAGACAGCATGATCAAGCTGTGCACCAACTATGCGGACAAACCGCTGTCCGAGATCCCCCTGTTGTTCCAGAGGATTTTGTCGAACACGGTCCTGGACTGGTTCCGTCGTCGCAAGACCCGAAGCGCCCTGTTTTCAAACCGCGACGATTTTGAAAACGACGAAAGTCCCGGACAGTTTGAGTCTATTGAGGTCTTGACCGGGGACAGCGACTTACCATCCCAGCAAAGCGCAGAGTCGTGGGTGTCACGCATGCAAACCTTTGAGCTCATTGAAAAAGCCGTGATGAATTTGCCTGCACGTCAACGAGAAGCCTTCCTGCTGCGTTATTGGGAGGAACTGGACGTGTCCGAAACGGCTGCAGTGATGGGGTGCTCCGAAGGCAGCGTCAAAACCCATTGCTCTCGCGCCATTTTGGCACTGAGTAAAACCTTGTCAGAACAAGGCATGAACCCATGACAAACCCCAAAACAAACAATTCCGACATGGACCTCTGGGGCCAACATCTCACCCGGCAACTTGATCTGGCCACCCAAAATATGGGCCATGACCTGAGCGAACGCCTGCGCGTTGCTCGCGACCGGGCGCTTGAATCTCGCCCTGCACCCATCCGCCTGCTGCGTTACCGCACGGCACTTCAGACCCCAGGCTCGCTCACGGGTTCTGGCGATGAAGGTTTGAACCTGTGGCGCATCCTGGTCTCTGCCTTGCCCTTGGTGGCACTGGTCATGGGCCTCATTTTGGTGCAAGCCATCCAGCAAGAGCTCATGGAATCCGACATCGCCTCCATAGACTCTGCATTGTTGCTGGACGATCTCCCTCCCGACGCTTACACCGACCCAGGCTTTCTGCAATTTCTGAAAGTCCAACTGGTCCAGCCCAGCCGACATGATTGAGCTGGGCTTGCACCGGCTGGGTTCTGCCACAAAGCCGACCTCATCACCGCCCCAACAGGCTCAGCGGATGCTGTGCAGCTGGGTGGTTTGGGGCTTGTTGCTGGTTGGCCTGCCAGCGCTGGCACAAGGCCCTTCGGCCAACGCCCCCGCATCAAGCTCTGCCCCAGCAGCAGAAACGGTCACGGCGGATACGCCCCCCCTTGCACCGACTGCGCCACGCACAGAAGCCGCCAGCGTGACCGATCAACGCGCCACACCTGCTTCCGAAAAGCCCGTTGTTGAGTCACGCGCTTGGGCCGCATTGAGCAAGAGACAGCAGCAAGCCTTGATGCCCCTGAACGACAAATGGGATGAGTTGACCCCCCAACAAAAACAAAAATGGTTGATCTTGGCCCGCGGCTTTTACCAGTTGAGCGACCCCGAACAAGTGGTTTTGCATGGACGCATGCGGGAATGGGCAGCGCTCAGCCCACGTCAACGCTCCCTCGCCCGCTTCAATTTCAACACCACCCAGTCCTTGTCCATTGAAGACAAACGCGCGCAATGGGAGGCCTATCAGCAACTGTCCGAGGCTGAAAAAGACAAACTCAGCACCGGGATCAAGCCGCCATTGAAAAGCGGTGCACGCAGCATGGCTGCGCCCAGCAAGCGTCTGGTGAAACCTCCTCCTTTGCCAGCCGATGGCGGCCGCATCTTTCAGACCATTGCGCCCCGCCAGCCCGTGCACCCCAAAACCCTGCTGCCGCAACCCGCTGACGCCAGATCCAAACCTTCATGACCCCGCGCAAGCCAGCCACTCCCTCGCCCGACGACACGGCATCCACCCCGCCTCTCAGCACCCCCCTTCAGGCCCCCTCGCTCAAGCGGCGCATGGCCTGTTGGTTGTACGAAGGCATGCTGCTGTTCGGGGTGGTCTTCATAGCAGGCTATTTGTTTGGCACCTTGAGCCAGACCCGACATGCCTTGGACAACCGACCCGGCTTGCAGGCTTTCCTGTTCTTGATTCTGGGGATTTACTTCACCTGGTTTTGGCACCGGGGCCAAACCCTGGCCATGAAAACCTGGCACGTCAAAGTCGTCACCGCACAAGGCCTGCCCTTGAGCCAAAAACGCGCCTTGCTGCGCTACGTCCTGAGCTGGATGTGGTTTTTGCCGCCTCTGCTGCTGACCATCCCCCTCGGGCTGCCACCCGGCACCATCGGTTTGCTCGTTTTTGTCTGGGTCATCGTTTGGGCCTTGCTCAGCCGCTTTCACCCCCAGCGCCAGTTCTGGCATGACGCTTGGGCGGGCACGCGGCTGGTTTCTGCCCTCTGAACAGCCCATGAACCAACCCCTGTCACCTCCCGCAGCCCCACCCGCTTTTTCGGTCTGCGTTTACTGTGGCTCCAAACCCGGCAACCAGCCAGAGTTTGCGCAAATCGCGGTGCAAGTCGGTACCTGGATCGGCGCGCATGGCGGCCAATTGGTTTATGGCGGCGGGCGCAACGGCCTGATGGGTCTGGTGGCCGAAGCCTCCATGGCAGCGGGCGGCACCGTGGTCGGCATCATCCCCACCGCCCTGGTCGAAAAAGAATGGGCCCACCACGGCTGCACCGAGCTGCATGTGGTGGACACCATGCACGAGCGCAAACGCCTCATGGCCGACAAAGCTGACGCCTTTTTGGCCCTGCCCGGCGGCATTGGCACATTTGAAGAATTGTTTGAGGTCTGGACTTGGCGTCAGCTGGGCTACCACGACAAGCCCGTGGGCATCTTGAACAGCATGGGCTATTACGACAGCCTGATGTCCTTCATTGGCCAGGTGGTTGCGCAAGGTTTCATGGCCGATTGGCAAACCGAACTCGTCACCTTGGGCACCGAGCCCGAGGCGCTGTTGCAAAGTTTGGTGCAAAAAGCCGGCTTTTCACCGCGCGCCAAAGTCGAACTGATTTGATCGGCTGACAAAGTCCAGGTGGAAGCGCCACCACCCGCCTGCAAAGACCCAAGCAGGCCCTCGCAAGAAGGCCCTGCCATCACCCCATCAGATCGCGGTTTCGTCTTGCTCGCCTGTGCGGATGCGCACCACGCGCTCGACCGAGCTCACAAAAATCTTGCCGTCACCGATCTTGCCCGTGCGAGCGGCCTTGATGATGGCGTCCACACAGCTGTCCACGTCTTGATCCTTGACCACCACTTCCACCTTCACCTTGGGCAAAAAGTCGACCACATACTCGGCACCACGGTACAGCTCGGTATGGCCTTTTTGACGGCCGAAACCCTTGACTTCGGTCACCGTCAAGCCGGTCACGCCGCATTCGGCCAATGCTTCTCGGACTTCTTCCAGTTTGAACGGCTTGATGACGGCGGTGATCTGTTTCATGGCAAAAATCCTTCAAAAAAGTGTCAAACGCGCCATCAGGCGCGAAATTTGTTGGTCATAGGATAACGCCAATCCTTGCCAAAACTGCGGTGGGTCACCCGAATGCCCACGGGCGATTGGCGGCGTTTGTACTCGTTGAGCTTGATCAGGCGGGTCACTTTTTCCACATCGGCGCGCTCAAAACCGTCGGCAATCAACGCCTCCACGCCCTCGTCGTTTTCCATGTAGCGCTGAATGATCGCGTCCAGCACCGCATAGTCAGGCAAGCTGTCTTGGTCTTTCTGGTCGGGGCGCAGCTCGGCGCTGGGCGGGCGGGTGATGATGCGCTCAGGAATCGGCTGGCTGCCTGTGCCATACGGATCGTTCTGGTTGCGCCAGCGCGCCAGGTCAAACACCCGGGTTTTGACCACGTCCTTGATGACCGCAAAACCGCCCGCCATGTCGCCATACAGCGTGCAGTAACCCGTGGCCATCTCGCTCTTGTTGCCGGTGGTCAGCACAATCGCGCCGGTCTTGTTGGACAAGGCCATGAGCAGCGTGCCACGAATGCGGGCCTGGATGTTCTCTTCCGTCGTGTCTTCTTTCAGGCCCTCAAACTGGGCCGACAGCGCCTGCTTGAAGCCGTCAAACAAGGGGGCAATTGAGATCTCGTCGTACCGCACGTTCAAGCGCTTGACCATGTCGCGCGAATCGATCCAGCTGATGTCGGCCGTGTAAGGCGAGGGCATCATCACCGCGTGGATCTTGTCGGCCCCGATCGCGTCCACCGCAATCGCCAACACCAGCGCCGAATCGATGCCACCGGACAGGCCCAAAATCGCGCCCTTGAAACCGTTCTTGCCCAAATAGTCGCGCACGCCCAGCACCAACGCGTCCCACAACTCGGCATCGGCGCTGGCCAAAGGCACCAGCGCATCGGCCCCTGCGCTCAGTGCCACGCCATTTGGCCCCACCGCCGCCTGCACCGCCAAATCGGCCTCGCGAAAGCCCTCAGCCCGCGCCACGGTGTCGCCTTGGGCATTGAGCGCAAACGAGCGTCCTTCAAAAATCACCTCGTCCTGGCCGCCCACCAAATGCGCGTAAATCAAGGGCAAACCGCAATCGGCCACGCGCTCGCGCATGCGCAACTCGCGCTCCGGGCCCTTGCCTGCATGGAAAGGCGAGGCGTTCAGCACCGCCAGCACCTGCGCGCCCGCGTCACGCGCCAGGCGAGCAGGTTCGTCAAACCAGGCGTCTTCACAAATGAGCAAGCCCACCCGCACGCCCTTGACCTCGAACACGCCCACGCCATGACCGGGCGTGAAGTAACGGCGCTCGTCAAACACCTGGTAGTTGGGCAGCTCGCGCTTGTCGTAGGCGCAGACCACCTGCCCCTCGCACAAAACGCTCACGCGGTTGTGTCGGCGCGTCACTGCCACGCTGCGGGTGCGCAGGCCACCGCCTTCGGGGTGGCCCACCACCACATGCAAACCTTTTAACCCGGCCAGCTCGTGGGCCACTGTTTTCAGGGCATCATCACAGGCGTCAATGAAGGCGGGGCGCAGCAACAAGTCTTCGGCCGCATAGCCGCAAATCGACAGCTCGGGCGTCAGCACCAGGCGCGCACCTTCGGCATGCGCCCGGGTGGCGAAATCGATGATTTTGCGGGCGTTGCCCGGCATGTCACCGACGACAAAGTTGAGCTGGGCCACACGAATTTGGAGAGTCATACAGGTGCTGGAAAATGTGAGCTTGAATTATGTCACCCGGGTGCTGGGCGACCTGAGTGCCCTCGCGCCTGAAGCCTGGGACGACTTGCTCGCCCGGCAAGACGCACCATCCCCCTTCATGCAGCATGCCTATTTGTCGGCCATGCAGACCAGCCAATCGGCCGCACCCGAGACCGGCTGGACGCTGCAAGTCATCAGCCTGTGGCGCAGCACCCCCCAAGGCGATGTGTTGGCCGCCGCCTGCCCGCTGTACATCAAGACCCACTCGCGCGGCGAATACGTGTTTGACCACGCCTGGGCCGACGCTTACCAGCGCCATGGCCTGGACTATTACCCCAAAGCCCTGGTCGCCTCGCCCTTCACCCCGGTGCCAGGCAGCCGCTTGCTGGCCGAATCTGACGATGCCCGCCAGGCCCTGCTGGCCGCCTTGCTGGACATTTGCCAAAGCAACCACATCCCTTCCCTGCACATTCTGTTTGCCAGCCCACACGACCTGCAAGCCTGCGCGCAAGCCGGGCTGCTGCAACGCGACCAGGTGCAGTTCCACTGGCAAAACCGAGGCTGGCGCGACTTCGATGATTTTTTGGCCAGCCTGACCCAGGAAAAGCGCAAAAAAATCCGGCAAGAACGCCGCAAAGTGCAGGAGGCGGGCGTGACCTTTCGCGCCGTGCGCGGCCCCGACATGACGGAAGGCGACTGGGCTCTGCTGCTGCGCTGCTACCAGCAAACCTATTGGGAACACGGCAACCCGCCCTATTTGACCCCGGCGTTTTTTGAATCCATGCGCACCGACATGGCCGCCCACTGGCTGCTGTTTGTGGCCGAACACGCGGGCCAGCCCATAGGCATCAGCCTGATCGGCCTGCACCTGGACGCCCAAGGCCAGCCCGAAGTGGCCTATGGCCGCTATTGGGGGGCGCTGGCCCGGGTGGACTGCCTGCACTTTGAAGCCTGCTACTACCAACCCATCGCATGGTGCATCCAGCACGGTCTCAAACGCTTTGAAGGCGGCGCACAAGGCGAACACAAAATGGCCCGCGCCCTGCTGCCCACCCCCACCCACAGCGCCCACTGGCTGGCACACCCGGCTTTTTCTGAGGCGGTGGCCCGGTTTCTGGAGCGGGAAAAAGCGGGGGTGGAGAACTACCTCGAAGCGCTCAACCAGCACTCGCCCTTGAAGAAAGGCCCATAAAAAAACGCCTGCACGGCGCAAACCGAGCAGGCGTTTTGGGGTCAACGGCCTCTGTCAGAAGCCCTTGAGCCAGGCGATCAGGCCTTTTTGTAGTTGGCGATGCCGTCCATCAGTTCTTTGGCCGCAGACTCGACGCCTTCCCAGCCCTTGACCTTGACCCACTTGCCTTTTTCGAGGTCTTTGTAGTGCTCAAAAAAGTGGGCAATTTGCTGCAGCTGCAGCTCATGCACATCGGACAGCGCCTTGATGTTGGCGTAGATGGGCAGGATTTTTTCGGTGGGCACGGCCAAGATCTTGCCGTCCATGCCGCCTTCATCTTCCATCAGCAAGATGCCAATGGCGCGGCACGACACCACCACGCCTGGGGGCAGTGGGAAAGGGGTCATCACCAACACATCGACCGGGTCGCCGTCACCGGCGATGGTCTGGGGCACATAGCCGTAGTTGGTGGGGTAGTGCATGGCGGTGCCCATGAAGCGGTCCACAAACAAGGCGCCGGACTCTTTGTCCACTTCGTACTTCACAGGGTCGGAGTTCATCGGGATTTCGATGATGACGTTGAATGCATCGGGCACTTTGCTGCCGGGGGTGACTTTGTTCAGAGACATGGTGACTCAATCGAAAAGTTGAAGGGAAGTTCAATCACTAGGGATTAACCCCGATTTTACTTTCACAAGGCTTGCGTTCCGTCAGGCTGCAGCGTCCTGACCGCCGAAGCCGGGTGTCGCTGGTGTGATTGGCAAATTTTGGCAGGGCTCAACAATGGCCCCATGCAAATGAACTTCATCGCCAACCAATCGACTCCCGCCCTGGCAGGCCAGACCCTCGACGTGATCGACCCGTCCGACGGGCAGGTGTTCGATCAAATCCCGCGCAGCCAAGCGGCCGACATCGACCAAGCGGTGCAAGCGGCACGGTCTGCGTTCAACGGCCCTTGGGGTCGGCTCAGTGGCGTGGAGCGCGGTCGTTTGTTGATGGCTTTGTCGCGCAAAGTGGCCGAACACGCCGCCGAGCTGGCCAGCCTGGAACAGCGCGACTGCGGCAAGCCGACCAAACAGGCCGCCGCCGACGCTGTGGCGCTGGCGCGGTATTTTGAGTTTTATGCCGGGGCCTGCGACAAGCTGCATGGCGAAACCCTGCCCTACCAAAACGGCTACAGCGTGCTGACCTGGCGCGAGCCGCATGGCGTGACGGGCCATGTGATCCCCTGGAACTACCCGATGCAGATTTTTGGGCGCAGCGTGGGCGGCGCCTTGGCCGCAGGCAACGCCTGCGTGGTCAAACCCGCCGAAGACGCGTGCCTATCGATCATTCGTGTGGCACAGCTGGCGGCCGAGGTGGGCTTTCCAGCGGGGGCCATCAACATCGTCACCGGCTATGGCCACGAGGTGGGCGACGCGCTGGCGCGCCACCCGGGCATCGACCACATCAGCTTCACCGGCAGCCCCCGGGTCGGCACGCTCATCCAACAAGTGGCCGCTGAGCGCCACTGCCCCGTGACGCTGGAGCTGGGTGGCAAGAGCCCACAAATCATTTTTGACGACGCCGACCTGGATGCGGCGATTCCGGTGGTGGTCAACGCCATCGTGCAAAACTCTGGACAGACCTGCAGCGCGGGCTCTCGCGTCTTGATTCAGCAAGGCATTTACGAGCCACTGCTCAAGCGCCTGGGCGAAGCCTTTGGCCGCCTGCAGGTGGGCTCGGCCACCATGAACCTGGACTTGGGCCCACTGATCCGCGCCAGCCAGTTGGAGCGGGTCACCGGCTTTTTGGACCAAGCCAAGGCGGATGGCATTGCCACGGTGGCCCAGGGGCAAATTGCGGCGGGCGTGCCTGCGGGCGGTTTTTACCAAGCCCCCACCTTGCTGCGCGACGTGCCGGTGATGCACCGACTGGCGCAAGAAGAAGTGTTTGGTCCGGTGCTGTCGGCCATGGCCTTCAAGGACGAAGACCACGCGATCGAACTGGCCAATGCCACCGAGTTTGGTCTGGTGGCGGGCATTTGGACGCGCGACGGTGGCCGCCAATTCCGCATCGCCAAGCGCGTGCGCAGCGGGCAGGTGTTCATCAACAACTACGGTGCAGCGGGCGGGGTGGAACTGCCCTTTGGGGGTGTCAAGTCATCCGGCTACGGCCGCGAAAAAGGCTTCGAAGCCCTGCTGGGCTTCACCACCCTCAAGACGGTGGCGATCCAGCACGGCTGAAGCCACCGACCTCCCGGACAGACGACAAGGCCGCTGTTCTTCCTTGACCATGCAGCTTCATGGGAGAGGCGGCTCGGGCACAATCGCTGACTATGTCTGAACGCGTCATTCCACTGCTTGACCAGCGCCATCCCAGCTTGCCTTTGCCCCCGGTGTGGGCAGGCCAAGACCTGAGCAACTTGCCGCTGGACGGGCTGCGCCGACCGCTGACCGATTTGCGCATCAGCGTGACCGACCGCTGCAACTTCAGGTGCAGTTACTGCATGCCCAAGGAAGTCTTCGACAAGAACTATGCTTACCTGCCGCACAGCCAGTTGCTGAGCTTTGAAGAAATCACTCGCCTCGCCAACGTTTTCGTGGGCCGGGGCGTGCGCAAGATTCGCCTGACGGGTGGTGAGCCGCTGCTGCGCAAGAACATCGAAATTTTGATTGCGCAACTGGCCGCCCTGCGCACACCCGACGGCCAGCCGCTCGATTTGACGCTGACCACCAACGGTTCGCTATTGGCACGCAAAGCCCAAAGCCTGAAAGACGCTGGCCTGCAACGCGTCACCGTCAGCCTGGACGGGCTGGACGACAGCGTCTTTCGCCAGATGAACGATGTGGATTTTCCGGTGGCCGATGTTCTGGCCGGGATCGAAGCCGCGCAGGCAGCGGGCCTGGGGCCGATCAAGGTGAACATGGTGGTCAAGCGCGGCACCAATGACCACGAGATTTTGGCCATGGCCCGGCATTTCCGGGGCACGGGCATTGTGCTGCGCTTCATCGAATACATGGACGTGGGCGCCACCAACGGCTGGCGCATGGACGAGGTGCTGCCCAGCGCCGAAGTGGTGCGCCGCCTGCAGGCCGAGCTGCCCCTGGTGCAGCTGGAGCCTTCCGCCCCCGGCGAGACCGCCGAGCGCTGGGGTTATGCCAATGCCCAAGGCGAGCACGACCCTGCCCTCGGCGAGATCGGCGTGATCAGCAGCGTGACGCAGGCCTTTTGCGGCGACTGCAACCGCGCCCGCCTGTCCACCGAAGGTCGCCTGTATTTGTGCCTGTTCGCCAGCCAGGGCTATGACCTGCGCCAGTTGCTGCGTGATCCGGCGCAGACCGACCACGCACTGGCCGCCACTGTGGACGCCATCTGGCGCGGGCGGACTGACCAATACTCAGTGCTGCGCAGCCTGCGCGGCCCCGACACCGCCAGCGGCCCCGGCCGCCGGGTGGAAATGAGCTACATCGGAGGCTGAACGCCATGGGCCCCACTGCACCCGCCATCACGGGCCTGATTTTGGCGGGCGGGCGGGGCTCGCGCATGGGCGGCGTGGACAAGGGCCTGCAAAACTTTCGCGGCCTGCCACTGGCCCAGCAAGCCCTGATGCGACTGCAACAGCAAAGCCTGCCGCCCCAGAACATTCTGATCAATGCCAACCGCAACCTGGCTGCTTATGAGTCTCTGGAGGTGCCGGTGTGCCCCGACTCCCTCGACGGCTTTGCTGGGCCTTTGGCGGGCTTTCTCACTGGCCTGCAGCGCTGCCCAACACCGCTCTTGCTGACCGTGCCTTGTGACTCGCCCCTGTTTCCGCTGGACCTGGTGGAGCGCTTGTGGAAAGTCCTACACGAGCAAGACGCCCACCTGGCCATGGCCGCCGCCCCCGAAGCCGATGGCACGGTGCGCCCGCAACCCGTGTTTTGCCTGCTCAAAACCGAGTTGCTCGACAGCTTGGTCAAATTCACCCAAAGCGGCGGTCGCAAGATCGACGCCTGGACGGGCCAGCACCGCTGCGCCATCGTGCCCTTTGACTTGCCCAGCGACAGCGCCCACGCCTTTGCGAACGCCAACACGCTGGCCGAACTGCAAGAACTCGAATCCCTTTGAACCGTGCCGCACAGCAGTGCCATTGCCAATGACATCGCCATGACCACCCAAGCCCTGTCCCTTGATCAGATCGCCGAACGCCTGCAAGGCTACGACCCCCAGGCCTTGTCGGCCAGCCAGGTCAACGCTTTTTTGGCCCAGCTGGTGCAACCCGTACGCGAACAAGAGGCCGTGCCGCTGATGCAGGCCCACGGCCGCATCCTGGCGCAAGAGGTGGTCTCGCCCATCAGCGTGCCCCCGCATGACAATTCGGCCATGGATGGCTACGCCCTGCGCGGCGCAGAACTCATGGCTGGACAAGCCAGCCGCTTCAAAGTGGTGGGCACTGCCTTTGCCGGAGCCGCTTGGCAAGGCACAGTGCAAGCCGGTGAATGCGTGCGCATCATGACCGGGGCCATCATGCCCACCGGGCTGGACACGGTGGCACCGCAAGAGTTGGTGAAAACCGAGGGAGACACGGTGCACATTCCACCCGGCTTGCTGCAAACCGGAGACAACCGCCGTTTGCTGGGCGAAGACCTGATGGCAGGTCTTCCCGCCTTGCGTGCCGGGGCTCGGTTGACGCCTGCCGCCTGCGGCCTGCTGGCCAGCCTGGGGCTGCCCACCGCCACCGTTTGGCGCAGGCCCAAGGTGGCTTACTTCTCAACCGGCGACGAAATATTGAGCTTGGGCGAAGCACCCCGCGAGGGCGCGGTGTACGACAGCAACCGCTACACCGTGGCGGGCCTGGTGCAGGCGCTGGGCTGCGAGCTGATCGACATGGGCGTGGTGCGCGACGACCCTGCCGCGCTGGAACAGGCTTTCAGAGATGCCGCCGCGCAAGCCGATGCCGTCATCACCAGCGGCGGAGTGAGCGTGGGCGAAGCCGACCACACCAAGGCCATGATGAAAAAACTGGGCGATGTGGCGTTTTGGCGCATCGCCATGCGCCCCGGCCGCCCCATGGCGGTGGGCCGCATCACGCAAGGCGAGCGCTCGGCCCTGCTGTTTGGCTTGCCGGGCAACCCGGTGGCCGTCATGGTGACCTTTGCCGCTTTTGTGCGCCCTGCCCTGCAGCAGCTCATGGGCTGGCAAGCGCCCCCATTGCCTTTGCTCACGGCCAAAAGCACCGAAGCCCTGCGCAAGAAACCTGGCCGCACCGAATACCAGCGCGGCATCGTCCGCACCAATGCAGCGGGCGAGCTGGTGGTCAGCACCACCGGCAACCAGGGCTCGGGCGTGCTCAGTTCCATGGTGCAAGCCAACGGCTTGATCGTGCTGGGCCATGCCCAAGGCAACGTGGCGGTGGGCGACGAGGTGGAGGTGATGATGTTCGACGGGCAGCTTTGAGCGGCTGGGGACTTCACCACTTCAAAGAAAAGGGCTGCATCCGCAGCCCTTTCAGTTTGGCTTTTGAAAAAGCGTCAATGTCCGGCAGAGGCCACAGGCTCGTCGTGCGCGACGGCCTTGTTGGGTCCTGGCACCGCCTTGCGCGCCAGCAAGGAATACATGGTGGGCACCACGAAGATGGCCAGCAAAGTGCCCAAGCTCATGCCGCCCACAATGACCCAACCGATTTGCGTGCGGCTTTCAGCGCCCGCACCGGTGGCCAGCGCCAGCGGCACGGCGCCCAGCACCATGGCGCCAGTGGTCATCAGGATCGGACGCAGACGCTGGGCTGAAGCCTTGATCAAGGCCGCTTGCATGGCCATGCCTTGCTCGCGCAACTGGTTGGTGAACTCCACAATCAAAATGCCGTGCTTGGTGATCAAGCCCACCAGGGTGATCAGGCCGATTTGGGAATACACATTGAGGGAGCCGCCCGTGTATTTCAGCGCCAGAAGGGCACCGATCATGGACAGGGGCACCGAGAGCATGATCACAAACGGGTCGATGAAGCTTTCAAACTGCGCGGCCAGCACCAAAAAGATGAACAGCAGCGCCAAGACAAACACGATGACCAAAGCCCCTTGCGAGTTTTTGAATTCGCGCGAGGTACCATTCAACTCGGTGGTGTAGCCCGGCTTGAGGATCTTGGCAGCGGTGGCGTCCATGAAGGTCAGGGCCTCGCCCAAGGAGTAATCCGGCGCCAGGTTGGCCGTGATGGTCACCGAGCGGCGCTGACCAAAATGGTTCAACTCACGCGGGGCCACACTTTCGCGCACTCTGACCAAGCTGGACAAGGGCACCATGGTGTCGTTACGGCCCCGCACCTGAATCACGTCGATGTCATCGGGCGTGTTGCGTGCCGAAGGCAGGGTTTGCACAATCACGTCGTACTGTTCGGCATCGCGCTTGTAACGCGTGACCACGCGGCCCCCGAGCATGGTCTCGATGGTGCGCGCCACCACATCCACGCTCACACCCAACTCTGCGGCCTTGGTGCGGTCGACCTCGACCCGCAGCTCCGGCTTGTTCAGACGCAAGTCCACATCGGGCGACAAGATGCCGGGGTTTTTGGCCACTTCATCCATCACCTGGCGTGCGATCGCATTCAAATTTTGGTAGCTGTCCGAGGTCTGGATCACAAAGTTCAGCGGCCGCTCGCGAAAGCCCTGCCCCAAGGAAGGCGGTGTGATGGGGAAGGCATTGATGCCCGGCAAGCCGTTGAACTTGGCGCCCAACTCGCGCGCAATTTCGAGCGTTGTGCGTTGGCGTTCGTCCCAGTCCACGGCGCGGTACACCACCGTGCCTTGCCCGACGGTGGGGTTGCCCATGTTGGCAAAAATGCGGTCGAACTCGGGATAGGCCTGTCCCATTCTTTCGAGCGATCTTGCGTAGCGATCGGTGTACTCCAGGGTCGAGCCATCCGGGGCGTTGATGGTGGCCAAAATCGTCCCCCGGTCCTCCAAGGGAGACAGCTCTTGCTTCATGGTGGGGTAAATCGCGGCAATGCCAATGCCCGAGGCCACCATGACCAACACCACCACCCAACGGGCCCTGCTCAAAATCAGGGTCAACAGGCGTTCATAACCCGAGGACAGACCCGTGAGCCACTTTTCCATGGAACGGTCGAACCAGCCAGGGTTGGGGTTGTGTCTGAGGAATTTGGCGCTGAGCATGGGCGCCAAGGTCAGCGCCACAAAGCCCGAAACCAACACCGCGCCCGCCAAAGCCAAGGCAAATTCGCCAAACAACTTGCCGGTGCGCCCCGGCGTGAAAGCCAAAGGCGCGAACACAGCCGCCAGCGTCAGGGTCATGGCAATGACGGCAAAGCTGATTTCACGCACACCCTTGATGGCGGCAGAAAACGGGTCCAAGCCTTCTTCAATGTGGCGGTAGATGTTTTCCAGCACCACAATCGCATCGTCCACCACCAAACCAATGGCCAAAACCAGCGCCAGCAAGGTCAAGGTGTTGATGGTGAAGCCGGCCAAAGCCATCATGGCGAAAGCGCCAATCAAACTGACCGGGATGGTGATGATGGGGATGATTGACGCACGCAAGGTGCGCAAAAAGACAAAAATCACCAGCGCCACCAAGACCACGGCTTCCAAAATGGTGTTGAAAACGCTCTTGATCGACCGGTCAATGAAGACCGAGTTGTCGTTGGCAACGTTGATGACCATGTCACCCGGCAAGTCCGCCTTGAGCTTGGGGATCATTTCGCGCACGCCTGCCGACAACTCCAAAGGGTTGGCCGTGGCTTGACGGATCACGCCCGCAGAGATCGCCGATTGCCCGTTCAAACGGACCACGCTGCGGTCGTTGGCCGCACCTTCTCGAACTTGGGCCACATCCCGCAGCTTGACCGGAAACCCGTTGACGTTTCGGATCACGATGTCACCGAATTGCCCTGCACGGTTCAGGTCGGTTTGCGCAGAAACGCTGAACTCCCGGGTGGACGATTCGATCCGGCCCGCTGGCAGCTCCAGGTTGTTGCGACGGATGGCGTCTTCGACATCTTGAGGTGTCAACTTATAAGACGACAGGCGGGCATGGTCCAAAGACACCAGCATCGCGTATTTGCGCTCACCAAAAATGCGCACATCGGCCACGCCCGTCACGGTTTGCAAGCGCGGCTTGACCACACGGTTGACCAAATCGTTGATTTGCAGGGCATTGAGCGTGTCACTGGAAAATGCCAACCAGATGACCGGGAATGCGTCAGCTTCTACTTTGGCGATGACAGGCTCTTCCACCGTTTGAGGCAAGCGGTTGCGCACACGCGCCGTGCGGTCACGCACTTCAGCAGCCGCCGTGTCGGCGTCTTTCTCGAGGCGAAACTTCACGGTGATTTGTGATTGTTCAGCTCGGCTGATGGAGGTGATGACGTCCACCGCATCGATGCCGGCAATCGAGTCTTCAAGGGGCTTGGTGACCTGGGATTCGACCACTTCCGCAGAAGCGCCCACATAGCGCGTGGTGACCGTGACGGTGGGTTCATCGATCTTGGGGTACTCGCGCAGCGACAGACCTTTGAAACTGACCGCACCAATCAGCACGATCAACATCGACATGACCACGGCCAGCACAGGCCGGCGGATGGAAACTTCAGCGAGTTGCATCTGCGCCCCTCAGGCAAGGGTTCGGACCAGCCATGGCCGCGTTCTTGGCCGCGCCCGCACCGGGTTTGCCTGCCACAGCACCAGGGCGTGGCCCCGCTGAGCCTGCGCCAGCACCCGGACCACCTGCACCGGGACCACCTGCACCGGGACCACCTGCACCGGGGCCACCTGCACCGGGACCACCTGCACCGGGGCCACCTGCACCGGGACCACCTGCGCCAGGGCCACCTGCGCCGGGCGGTCCTCCAGCGGGTCTGCCCCCACCGGGCTGAGACAGGTCAACCACCCGAACGGCGGTGCCATCCTTTTGCAAACGCTGGTGACCGGCAGTGACCACGGTGTCACCTGCCGACAAACCTTCGAGGATTTCGACCTTGCCGGGCAAGCGCAAACCCACCTTGACCGCGACCCGCTCCGACACTTTGACCTCGGGTTTTTCGCCTTGCACGACCCTGACGACAAAGGTGCGGCCACCTTGCGGGATGATGGCTTCTTCTGGAATGACCAGGGCGTTTTCGCGCGAGCCAAAGACCGCATTGACGCGGGCGAACATGCCAGGGCGCAGTTGCTGCTGGCGGTTGTCAATGCAACCGCGCACGCCCACTGAGCGGCCATTGGGCTCGATCAAGGGGTCCACCGCCTGGATGATGGCGCTGAAAGGTCGGCCGGGCAGGGCATCGACCGTCAACTGGGCTTTTTGACCGGCACGGATCTTGGTCTGAAAGCGCTCAGGCAACCTGAAATCGAGCAACACGGCATCGATGTCCTCGACGTTGACCATGTCCGCGCCGTCTTTCAGGTAATCGCCCACGTTGATTTGCTTGAGACCCGCGATGCCATCAAAAGGCGCCAGCACCTGCAGGCGCTGCAGCGTGGCCTGCGCCAATGAGAGTTTGGCCCGCGAGACTTCCAGGGCTGCTGCACTTTCATCCAGCGATCTCTGGCTGATGAAGTTTTGCGCGACCAACTCCTGGTTGCGCTTGTGGTTGGCTTCTGCGATCGACAATTCGGCCCGGCTCTGAGCCAATTGGGCTTGCGGCAACTGGTCGTCAAACTGAACCATCAACTGACCTTTGCGCACGCGTTGACCGTCGTTGAAGAAGATTTGTTTGACACGTCCGCCGACTTCTGGCCGCAACATCACCCCTTGGCGAGAGCGCAGGCTGCCCACGGCCTGGGTTTCGTCCACCAGGGTCATGCTCTCGACTTTGGCCACCTCGACAGCAGGCGTGCGCGCCGGACCGCCCCCTGCACCCGTTCCGGTGCCTGAAGGCCCGGCAGGCGCCGCCGTGGCTGGCTTGCCGGCATCCCCTTCAGGGGCTTTGTTTTGCCACCACCAAGCCGCTCCAGAAGCCACGGAAATGCCCAAAAGGGCCAAAACTGCGTATTTCTTTTTGTAAGCCATTCGGATTTCTCTCAGATTGCAAGCTGCAAGACCGCCTCAATGTAACAGCGCAAACGACATTTCCCCACATTTTGTGAGGCATTGATCACGCCCTGCGAATGGTTTTTTTTAGCCTCGGGCAACGCCCTCAGGCGCCCGTGGATCGGGCCAAGGCCTTGTCTACGCCTTGATTGGCCAAGGCATCGGCACGCTCATTGCCGGGGTCCCCGTTGTGCCCCTTGACCCAGCGCCAGTCGATTTGGTGTCCCGAAGACGACACCACACTGTCCAATTTTTGCCACAAATCGGCATTTTTGACAGGTTGTTTGGCCGCCGTGCGCCAACCCCGGGCTTTCCAGCCATGGATCCATTCGGTGATGCCTTTGCGCACGTATTCGCTGTCCAGATAAAGCGTGACCCGGCAAGGTCGCTTGAGGGCCGACAGGCCCTCAATGACGGCGGTCATCTCCATCCGGTTGTTGGTGGTGTTGAGCTCGCCACCAAACAACTCTTGCACATGCTGACCCGATTGCAGCCGAACGCCCCAACCACCCGGGCCTGGATTGCCTTTGCAGGCGCCATCGGTGTGAATTTCAACGGGGGTCAAGGGCATCTTTCTCGGCCAAGGGCTGGCTCAGCGGGTTGTCAGAACGGGCAATCGGTGCAGTGGCTGTTGCGGGCGATCGTACCGTGCGCCAGGCTCGGCTGGACAAAAAGCGGCCCCCGGGTACCCGCTTGGTGGCCATCAGCAGGTAAACCCCACCCAGAATGGGCCACCACCGCTGCCCTGCAGTCTCCATCCAGCTCAAGCGTTGCATCCAGCGTTCACTGTTCAGGGCCGGGGTCCAACCGCCAAAGCGGCTGACCTGGACCTCAAAACCCAGCAGCCGCAACCAGTCGCGCATGCGCTGGTAACCAATCATGGATTGCGCAGGACCGGCCAGCCCGCGGTGATGCGCCCCACGCTTTTGTCGCCAGCCCCAGCCACTCAGCGGGTTCAAGCCCATGATCAGCACCTGGCCTTCCGGAATCAACACCCGCTCGACTTCACGCAAACACGCGTGCGGGTCGGCCGAGCGCTCCAGCGTGTGGGGCAATACCACCAGGTCCAGACTGTCGGCTTGCCAAGGCCAAGCCCGGCTGTCGAGCCACACATGGCTGGGGTCCGCCGACTTGGGGTCGCAAGGCCATTCGAATTCGGCACAGGCTTGCCAGCGGTGGGGCATCCGGTTGTGTCGCAGGGCCTGCAAATCCGGCCAGCCCAGCTGCACCGCGTGGTATCCAAAGACATCGGCCAACAGTTCATCGGCCTGGGCTTGCTCCCAGGCCAGCAAACGCTCAGCCGCTGGTTGTCCCAAGGGGGCCAACCAGGCGGGCGTGGGGTGCTGGCTTTCTATAATCGAACGCTCCATGGAACTCATTGCCCTGCCCGCTTTCGCAGACAACTACATTTGGTTGATGCACAAGGACCGCCACGCGCTGGTGGTCGACCCGGGGGACAGTGCGCCTGTACTGGCCTGGATGCAAAGTCATCCGGGTGTGCAGTTGGACACGATTCTAGTCACGCACCACCATGCCGATCACACAGGGGGCTTGGTCGAACTGGTCGAACGCACCGGGGCGCGGGTGCTGGGGCCGGCCATGGAAAAAATGCCCGTCATGTCGCAAGGTCTTGGGCATGGCGATGTGTTTGACTGGCACGAACTGACCTTTGAGGTGCACGAGGTTCCCGGTCACACTTTGGGACACATCGCTTTTTGGACCCAAGCACCGGACCAAGACCCCGTCCTTTTTTGTGGGGACACGCTGTTTTCGGGTGGCTGTGGCCGCTTGTTCGAAGGCACGCCAGCCCAGATGCTGGACTCACTGGACCGCTTGGCCGCTTTGCCGGGTCACACCCGTGTGTGCTGTGCACATGAGTACACCTTGTCCAACCTGAAGTTCGCGCTGGCCGTCGAGCCTGGCAACCTGGCCTTGATTGCCCACATGGGACTTTGCACCCGATTGCGCGAACAAGGCTTGCCCACCCTGCCCGTTGCACTGCACACCGAACGGGCCATCAACCCCTTTTTGCGAAGCCGGGAGCCCACCGTCTGCTCTGCTGTGCGGCTGCACAACCCGCAGGCCGTGGACGAAGTCTCCACCTTTGCGGTCCTTCGCCAATGGAAAAACGATTTTCGATGAACCTGCCCTTCTTCCGATTTGCGCACGCCCCCACCCTCCACGCGAGCGTTCTTTTGGCGCTGCTGCTTTCAGGGTGTGCCGTCTCCACGCCCGCCCCCGAGCCAGACCGCGCACCGGTTCAGTCGATGCCGCCGGCAGTTCAGGCGTCTGCAGACCCTGCGCCCCCGCCAGCGCCAGCGCCAGCCATCACAAAGACCACACCCGCTCCAGAGCCGCCCTCCAGCAGGGAGGCCGATCTGAGGCCCCATGCCCTGTTGGGACTGCAAGCGCCCGTCGACATCTGGGAACGCATCCGCATGGGCTTTGCCATGCCCGACCTGGACAACGATTTGGTGCGCAATCGCGAGGTCTGGTACGCCAGTCGACCGGACTATTTTCTGCGCATGACCGAGCGCTCCAGGCCTTATATTTTTCACATTGTTGAAGAACTGGAACGCCGCAAGATGCCCACCGAGTTGGCACTTTTGCCCTTCATTGAGTCGGCCTTCAACCCGCAAGCCGTATCGAGCGCCAAAGCCGCAGGCATGTGGCAGTTCATGCCCGCGACGGGCAAGTATTTCGACCTGAAACAAAACCTGTTCAGGGACGAACGACGGGATGTGCTGGAATCCACCCGTGCCGCGCTGGATTACTTGCAAAAGCTCTACAACATGTTTGGCGATTGGCACTTGGCCTTGGCCGCTTACAACTGGGGCGAAGGCAGTGTGGGCCGCGCTCTGGCGCGCAACAAGGCGCAGGGCAAGCCCCTGACCTACAGCGACCTTCGGATGCCGGATGAGACACGGTATTACGTGCCCAAACTGCAAGCCGTGAAGAACATCATTGCTCAACCCGAGGCGTTCAAAACAGTTTTGCCCTTGATCCAGAACCACCCGTTCTTCAAGAGTGTCCCCATCCACAAAGACATCGATGTGGACATGGCGGCCAAATTGGCCAACGTCAGCCTCAAGGATTTCAAAGCGCTGAACCCCGCCATGAACCGTCCAGTCATCCTGGCAGCGGGCACACCGCATGTTTTGCTGCCTTGGGACAATGCGACGGTGTTTGAAAACAACCTGCAATCGAGCTCCGAGAGCCGTTTGTCAACATGGACAGCTTGGCAGGCACCACGCACCATGAAAGCCGCAGAAGTGGCCAAAGAGGTGGGCATGACGGCCGAGCAGTTGCGTGCGGTCAATGGCATTCCTCCGCGCATGTTGGTCAAGGCTGGCTCCACTTTGCTGGTGCCACGAACCAGCCGCAAGGACAGCAACGTGGCCGAGCATCTGGCCGACAACGGCCACCTGCTGCTGGCCCCCGAGGTGGTGCTGCGCAAGATTTTTGTCACCGCGCGTCAAGGCGACAACATGGCCTTGCTGGCGGCGCGCCATGGTGTCTCGGCCGCCAACTTGGCCACCTGGAACGACCTTCATCCCCAGAGCAAGTTGACGGCGGGCAAAAAGCTGGCGGTGTTTGTTCCGTCCAAGGAAAACCGGCGCGTGAGCAAAACCGCCCCCGGGTCCACCAGTGCGGGCAAGGGCAAGCCCAAAACCCAAGTGAATAAAAAAGCCAGTGCCTCTGCTCAAGCGGGCCAGAAGTCTGCACCTCGTGCAACGCCGCGCTGAAGCGGTTGTTAACCGGTGGCGCGGCTTCTGAGCCGTTGGGCACTTTGGGCCGCCTGGGCAAACGCATTCGTGAACGTGCGTTCGGGGAAAATCCGACCTGGTGACGGTGTGGGTTTTAAATGCGAGTGGACTTGCCAAGCCCGCGAGACCTCTTCGCCACGCACCAAACCATCCACGGCATACGACTCCCTCAGCTTTTCAAAAGCGCCCAGGTAAGCCGCCCGATCCCAGGACCAATGGCTGGGAGGGACGGTTTTCAAAATGTCGGTGAGGCCCGCGGTAGGCAACCACTTGAGCGCCATCACCACCCCATCGGTCAGTGCTTGAACACGATCTGGATGCCGCTGCAAGTAGTCCGTATGCGCCATCAAGCTGGCCCCCGGCACTGCGCCACCCATGACTTTGCGTGTGCCTGTCAGGGTGCGGGTTTCGCCCAGCAGGCGGATTTCGTTTTTTTGCTCCAGCCAGTGCATGATCGGGTCAGGATTGCACAGCGCATCAATGCTGCCGCTGCGCAGGGCGTCCAAAACGCCGGTGGACGAACCCACCTCCACAAACATGACTTCGTCCTGAGACATGCCATGTCGCCTGAGCCACTGACAGGCCATCCAGTGCGTGGTGGAGTCAAGTGCAGAAACCCCCAGGCGGGTGCCACGGATATCGGCCATGGAACGCCACGCCTTGCCGCTGCGTGTGCTGCCCCCCAAGCTGACTTGAGGGGTTCTGCTCATCTGCACAAAGCTTTGGTAGGGCAGCCCTTTTTGGTGCAAGCCAAACAAATGTTCATAGGCGCCCGCCATGACATCGGCTTGCCCGTTGAGCACACTGTTCAAGGCTTGGGCACCTGACTCGTGTGGCCACCACTCCACCTGCACACCCGTCTGGCGAAAAAAGCCCATGTGCTCGGCGACCGTCAGGGGCAAGTGGTAAAGGCTCTGGCTGGCCGCCAAAGCCAGCTTGACCCGGGGCCACTGTCGCCCCGTGTCGGAGGCCAGCGCGGGCAGACCCGACGTCGTCGCCAGCGCGCCCAGTGCCGCCACCAGCATTGAACGACGCGAGCGATGAACTGACGACACCGGGAATACTCCTGCAAGAAATTGCCTCAAGCATAAGCAGGCCCCCTGTTTTGCACATCGGGAATGTTCCCAAGCGGGTTTTCACGTAATGGATTGCAGCTAGCCCCTGCCTGCATGAGCGCCGAGCAAAAGGTCAGCGCAAGCTGGGCAGATGTTCAGCGCCGGTCGACCAGCGCGTGGGCGATGGTGCCCAGGTCCACATATTCCAGCTCGCTGCCAGCGGGCACGCCACGGGCCAGGCGCGTCACGCGCAGGCCTTGCTGGCGGATCATTTCAGAAATCACATGGGCGGTGGCCTCGCCCTCGGCGGTGAAGTTGGTCGCCAAGATCACCTCGACCAAGACGCCATCGCCCACGCGCTGCTTGAGCTTGGCCAGGCCGATGTCGTGCGGGCCGATGCCGTCGAGCGGGCTGAGCTTGCCCATCAGCACAAAGTACAAGCCCCGGTAGGTGCCCGTGCGCTCAATGGCCGACTGGTCGGCCGGGGTTTCGATCACGCACAGCTGGGTGCGGTCACGGGTGTCGTCCAGGCAGGTGTCGCACAGTTCCGATTCGGTGAAGGTGTGGCAACAGGCGCAATGGCGAATCTTCTGAACGGCATTGTCCAAAGCCGCCGCCAGTTGCCTGGCCGTGGCCCGGTCGTTTTGCAACAGCTGAAAGGCCATGCGCTGGGCCGACTTGATGCCCACCCCCGGCAAGCCCTTGAGGGCTTGCACCAGTGTGGCAAGGGCGTGGGTGTCGGCCATGTTCAGGCGCTCAGAAAGGCAGCTTCATGCCCGGTGGCAAACCAGCAGTGAGCTTGCCCATTTTTTGCTGCGAGACTTCTTCGGCCATGCGCACGGCATCGTTGAAGGCGGCGGCCACCAGGTCTTCCAGCATGTCCTTGTCGTCGGCCAGCAAGCTGGGGTCGATGGTCACGCGGCGCACATTGTGTTTGCAGGTCATCAGCACCTTGACCATGCCCGAGCCGGACTGACCTTCCACTTCAACGAATGCGAGTTCGTCCTGGGCTTTTTTCAGGTTGTCCTGCATGGCTTGGGCTTGTTTCATCAAGCCAGCGAGTTGTCCTTTGTTGAACATGGGGTTTCCTTCGATCAGAGTGGATGTGGGGGGGATCAATGTCAAATGATCTGGATGCTGCCGGGCACGATTCTGGCGCCAAAGTCGCGCACCATGGCCTGGACCAGCGGGTCGTTTTCAATCAGCGCCTTGGCGGCCACCATTTTTTCGGCGGCTTTGGCAGCCAGTCGCTTGGCAGGGCTGTCGGTCACGGGGCCAATTTCGATGCCCAGTTTGACATGGCCATGACCTGCAGCCTGCAAAGCTGCTTGCAAGCGTTCGCGGCTGGCCGGGTGGTTGAGGGTCTCGCGCTCCACGCGCAGCTGCCATTGGTCTGCATCGCGTGCCAACAGCTGCGACTGCTGGGCCAGCTCGCGCACCAAGGCGGTGATGGCGTCTTGCGCCATCAGACTTTGCACCACCTCCAGCCACACATCGCCTTCGGGCGTGGCTTGCACAGTGGCGGGCCCAGCCTGCATGGGCACATCGGCACGCTGCGAAGGCATGACCTCTCGCACGGGCAAAGTGCGCACAGTGGAGGCCGCGTGGGCCGCCTCTGGTACTGGCACATCGTGCAAGCTCACCGCCATTGCGCTGCGCTGAGCATCGACCTCGTCGTTGGTGTCGGGCCAGTCTTCCCAAGGCGGTGGTTCGGTGAGGGCCTGATCAACAAGGGCTGGTGGCTCTGGCACTGGCGCGCGCGCCTGAACAGGTGCCGTGACAGGTGTTGGAGCCAAAGGCGCAGTCGCCGGACCAGCCGGAGGTGGCAGGACTGCGTTGCGCGCAGCAAGTTCGGGTGTACTCTGGGGAGCTGAGGCGGTGATCGCGTTGGGCCTGCGGGGCTCAGTGACGGGCTGTGGGCGGGTCAGTGGGCTTTTTTTTTCAGCCGATCCCGCTGGGGGCTTGAAGGCCAACAAGCGCAACAGCACCATGGTCAGGGCCGCGTACTCGTCCGGGGCCAGGCCCAGCTCGGTGCGCCCGTGCAGGCACAGGCTGTAGAGCAATTGGGTTTCTTCGGCAGGCATGGTTTGGGCCAGATCGGCCAGGCCCAGGGTGTCGGGGTCTTCACCGTCTTGCGCCATGCTGGGCACCATCTGCATCACGGCCATGCGCTGCAGCAGCATGGCCATGTCTTCCAGCGTGGCGGCGGCCGACACACCTTGCAGGCGCAGGGCATTGACTTGGTTCACCACCGCTGCGCCGTCGCCCTCGGCCAGGGCGCGGATCATGTGCAGCACATGGCTGCGGTCCACGCTGCCCAGCATCTGGCGCACACCGGCTTCTTGCAGCTGGCCGTTGCCAAAGGCAATGGCCTGGTCGGTCAGGCTCAGCGCGTCGCGCATGGAGCCGCGTGCAGCACGGGCCAACAGACGCAAGGCCAAAGGCTCGGCGCTCAGCTGTTCGGCGGCCAGCACCTGGGTCAAGTGTTCAAACACCGTCTCGGGGGCCATGGGGCGCAGGTTGAACTGCAGGCAACGCGAGAGCACCGTCACAGGCACTTTTTGCGGGTCGGTCGTGGCCAGCACGAACTTCAAATATTCAGGGGGCTCTTCCAGGGTCTTCAACATCGCGTTGAACGCGGTGTTGGTCAGCATGTGCACTTCGTCGATCATGAAGACCTTGAAGCGCCCTTGGACAGGTTTGTAAACCGCCTGCTCCAACAGACTCTGCACCTCGTCCACGCCCCGGTTCGAGGCCGCATCCAACTCTGTGTAATCCACAAAGCGTCCGGCATCGATGTCGCGGCACGCTTGGCACACGCCACAGGGTTCGGCGGTGATGCCGCCTTGCCCGTCTGCGCCCTGACAGTTGAGCGACTTGGCCAAAATGCGCGAGACGGTGGTCTTGCCCACCCCCCGGGTGCCGGTGAACAAATAAGCGTGGTGCAGACGTTGCTGCACCAAGGCATTGGTCAGGGCTTGCACCACGTGCTCTTGCCCCACCATTTCGGTGAAATTGCGGGGGCGGTATTTGCGCGCGAGAACAAGGTAAGACATGGGGGCTGATTCTATCGGCTCGCCATCGGTGTGGCATTGGCGAACCGGACTGGCCCGCCCCAGGGCCCATGCGCCATCCAGTCAGGGCGCTTGTCTGTGTGAAAAACCTCTGAGGGATCCAAGGGCCACGACAAGCTGGCCTACAATGTCAACCGACGGGCCTTCCCGCATGGTGAAGCGGCCAACCGGGTCAGGTGGGGAACCAAGCAGCCCTAACTGTGAATCCAGTGCCGGGGTCAAGGCTCGTCACCTTATTGCTGTCAAGGGCTGCGAAGCAAGCCCTTGCTGCATGCGCCCCGGGTTGAACGATCCCGGTGCATGCCCTTCCAGAATCAGGCCAAACGACGGCTCAGTGCGACAAAAGGGCGTTTCTTTTCTGGGGTGACCGCCACCTGCGGTGCCGATGGGCGTGTCGCCATCTTCAACATGTCAGCGACCAGCGCATCGGCTCTGACATGGGGGCCTTGTCGATCGGCCTCAAAAGCCAAACGGGTGTTGTTGGCCATTTGCGCCACAAAGTTATGCGGGTAATCCCTGACGGAAAACCCCCGCAAGCTCATCACTTTCATAAAGGCATTGGCTGCCTCTTCAATGGCACGCTGGTATTCCTGAGTGGCTTCTGGCGTCATGTCGACCTCTGGGTTGGAATGAATGAATTCGCCCAACATCAACGCAGCAGTGATCGCAGCCGCCGACAAGATTTGTATGAAATTGTTAGAAATTTGTCAAAATACCCTGCCCCGCACGCCAACCGCTGGCCAAACTGGCCGTCAACAAATACCCCCCTGTGGGCGCTTCCCAGTCCAGCATTTCGCCTGCGCAATAAACCCCCGGTTGCGCACTCAGCATCAAGTCCGGGCTCAAACCCTCGAACATCACCCCACCCGCCGTGCTGATGGCCTCTGCCACTGATCGAGCTTTTTTCAGGGAAACCTTGAGGTTTTTCAGCGAGAAAGCCAGTGTTTGCGGGTCGGCCAGCTGTGCTGCAGAACACAACTCGTAAACCAGACCCATCTTGACCCCCTCCACACCCAAGCGGCTTTTGAGGTGGCTGGACAAACTCTTGCTGCCACGCGGCCAACTGACCTCGGTCAGCACCTTCTCGGGCGTCAGGTGGGGCAACAAATCCAGCGAAAAATGGGCAGCGCCAAGGTTCAAGTCCTCCCGCAGATGGGCCCCGGCGGCATAGACCAAGCTGCCCTCCACGCCCGTTTGGGTGATGACAAACTCTCCCTGCCTGAAGAACCTGGGGGCGGCATGGGGGGGATGTTGGGGACCAGCATCCACCCTCAAAGTCACTGACTTCAAGGGTTGACCGGCAAACTTCTCAGCAAACCTGGCGGTCCAGCCTTGCCCTTCTCGCCCCATCACATCAAAACCACAATTGGCCGCTTGCAAGGGCGCCAACGGAACACCTTTTTCAGCCAATAACGGCACCCATGCACCGTCCGAGCCCAAATGGGGCCAACTGGCCCCACCCAAAGCGAGCAAGGTCGCCTTGGCCTGCACCCGACGGACACCTGCAACACCTGTGGGCTCAAACACCAAGGCATCACCCAACCACCCCCGCCAACGGTGGCGCATGTGAAACTGCACGGGCACGCCCACCGAAGGGTGGCGCAATCGGTGTAACCAGGCCCTGAGCAAAGGCGCAGCTTTCATTTCTTCAGGGAAAACACGACCGGACGTTCCGACAAAAGTCTTGACCCCCAAACCATGGGCCCAATCTCGGATGGCCTGGGCATCCATTGCGTTCAACCAATTGGCCACGGCCGATTGGCGTTGCCCGAACCGGGTTCTAAACAGCTCGGAGGACTCAGAATGGGTCAAGTTCAAGCCCCCTTTGCCAGCCAGCAAAAATTTGCGCCCCACTGAGGGCATGGCATCAAACAAATGCACCGCAATGCCGGCACGGGACAAGACTTCAGCCGCCATCAACCCTGCAGGGCCTCCCCCCACGATGGCCACATCCACCTGCAGTGCGGGAGGCTCTTCCAAAAAAAGGGTGGGGTTCAAAAGTGTCATCGGATGGGGGCCAGGCCGGTGCGACTCATGGCACAAGAGCAACCAGTTTCTGTCAAAATAGCATTAACTTTAGCTGTATCTTCATTGTTCACAAGGAAAAGGCCATGGCCAGCGATTTGATCAAACACATTACCGATGCCACATTTGAAGCCGACGTGCTCCAGTCCAGCCAACCTGTGGTGGTCGATTTTTGGGCCGAGTGGTGTGGCCCTTGCAAAATGATCGCGCCGATTCTGGACGAAGTCGCCAACGCTTACGAGGGCAAACTTCAAATCACCAAGATGAATGTGGACGACAACCGTGACATCCCTGCCAAATTCGGCATCCGCGGCATCCCCACCTTGATGATTTTCAAGGGCGGCCAACTGGCGGCCACGAAAGTCGGCGCCATGAGCAAGTCTCAACTCACAGCCTTCATCGATCAACAACTGGCCTGAGACTCCTGCCAGGCATGCCCCATCGGGTGCGCCAGCATACGCCGGACCCGATGGGTCCGGTTTTTCTTTCGGGGACAGTCCAAAACCTGTCATAATTTCTCTCAGGCATCCCGAACAGGGATCAGCGCCCCACATGACCGCCAGGCACCGCCCCCAAACCCGGGCATCTTTCGGTCCATAACATTCCACCCGCTTTTTTCTCTCAACGGTTCACATCGAACCGATTTGCCACAGGCCCATTTCCATGCATTTGAACGAACTCAAGGCACTTCATGTGTCCGAACTCCTGAAGCAAGCCGACGCACTCGAAATCGAGAACACCGGTCGCATGCGCAAACAGGAGCTGATGTTTGCCATCATCAAAAAGCGCGCCAAAGCGGGCGAACAGGTGTTTGCTGATGGCGTGCTGGAAATCCTGCCCGACGGCTTTGGTTTTTTGCGCAGCCCGGACTCCAGCTATACGGCCAGCACTGACGACATCTACATCAGTCCCAGCCAAGTGCGGCGCTTCAACCTGCACACGGGTGACATGATTGAAGGCGAAGTGCGCATCCCCAAAGACGGCGAGCGCTACTTTGCCCTGACCAAGCTGGACAAGGTCAACGACGACCTGCCCGAGAACAACAAACACAAAGTCATGTTTGAGAACCTGACGCCCCTGTTCCCCAAAGAGCAGATGCGTTTGGAGCGTGACATCAAGGGTGACGAGAACATCACCGCCCGCGTGATCGACATCATCGCCCCGCTCGGCCGTGGTCAGCGCGCGCTGATCGTGGCCCAGCCCAAGTCGGGCAAGACGGTGATGATGCAGCAGATCGCCCACGCCATCACCGCCAATTACCCCGATGTGCACCTCATGGTGTTGCTGGTGGACGAGCGTCCGGAAGAAGTGACCGAAATGCAGCGCAGCGTGCGCGGCGAAGTGATCTCCTCCACTTTTGACGAACCCGCTTCACGCCACGTGCACGTGGCCGAGATGGTGATTGAGCGCGCCAAGCGTCTGGTCGAGCTGAAAAAAGACGTGGTGATCCTGCTCGACTCGATCACCCGACTGGCCCGCGCCTACAACAACGTGGTGCCATCGTCCGGCAAAGTGCTGTCGGGCGGTGTGGACGCCAACGCCTTGCAACGCCCCAAGCGCTTCTTCGGTGCCGCCCGCAATGTCGAAGAGGGCGGCAGTTTGACCATCATCGCCACAGCCCTGGTCGATACCGGCAGCCGCATGGACGAGGTGATCTTTGAAGAATTCAAGGGCACCGGCAACTGCGAGATTCACCTGGAGCGCCGCCTGTACGAAAAACGCGTGTTCCCGGCCATCAACTTGAACCGAAGCGGTACCCGCCGCGAAGAAATGCTGCTCCAGCCCGAGGTGCTGCAAAAAACCCGCATCCTGCGCCAATTCATGTACAACATGGACGAAATCGAGGCGATGGAGATGGTCTTGAAGAGCATGAAGGCCACCAAGAACAACTCCGAGTTCTTCGAAATGATGCGTCGCGGCGGCTGATGCCCTATAATCCACAGGTTTTGCGGAAAGTGCTCTCAGATAGGCTGAAGAGTGGCTACCGTAGCGAAAGAAAAAGGATTTCCCCATGAAAGACGGCATTCACCCCAACTACCGTGAAATTTGCTTCCAAGACATGTCCAATGGTTTCAAGTTCGTGACCCGTTCATGCGCCAACACCAAAGAAATGATCACCATGGAAGACGGCCGCGAGTTGCCTCTGTACAAGCTGGACACCACCAGCGAGTCGCACCCCTTCTACACCGGCACCCAAAAGTCGGTCGACAACATGGGCGGTCGCGTGGAGAAGTTCCGCAACCGTTTCGGCAAGACCACCACCATCGCCAAGTAATTCGCGCATTGGTGTCCCCAAAGGGCAGCCCGGGCAACCGGCCTGCCCTTTTTGCATGGCCAAGCCAGATGTTCAGCGCTGATCAGGCGCTCCCGGTTTTTTAAAATACGTCTAAAACGTGGCCACCCTGCCCTGCCGCTCTCCACACGCCCAGTGAATCACCCTACACCTGCCATCGTTGCCCAAAGTGCTGTTCGCAGGCTGCCGCGTCTGGCCCTGCTGCTGCTGTGCGCCGCCTACGTGTTGCCCGGCTTTTGGGGACGCGAGCCTTGGAAATCCCAAGACCTGGAGGCCTTGGGTTACATGCTGCAACTGGCCCAACCCAACTTGGGAGAAGTCGCCAATTGGTTTCGCCCGAGCTTGTTGGGACAACACGATCAGCAACTGGCCTTGTTGCCCTACTGGCTTGGCGCCGCCTTTTTGAGTGTGGCTCCCAACGGGTGGGAGGACACCTTTGCGCGCTTGCCATTTGTTGCGATGCTGGCCTCCACACTCGCCGCAACCTGGTATGCGGTCTATGCTTTGGCCAGACACCCTGCAGCCCAGCCTGTGGCTTTTGCATTTGGGGGTGAAGCCAAGCCCGTGGACTACGCGCGGGCCTTGGCCGACGGCGGTTTGCTCGCTTTGCTGGCTTGTCTGGGCTTGGCCCGACTGGCCCACGAGGCCACACCGGCATTGAGTCAACTGTGTTTTTCTTCCCTGATTTTTGCCGGTTTGTCGACCCTGCCCCGCTGGCGTTTGTTCAGCGGCGTCACGGTCGGCTTGGGCATGGTCGGCCTGACGCTCTCAGGCGCGCCCAGCATTGCGCTGTGGCTGGGTGTCGGTGGCTCGCTTTTGAAAGCACTCGGCCAAATCGACCCCGCGCAAAGTCGTCTGCGCATGCTCGATCTGGGACTGCTGGCCTTGTTGTGTTTGTTGTGCATGACCACCTCAGGCTATCTGGACCTGTGGCGTTGGCGTGTGCAGACCCACACCCTGCTCGATCTGGGTGCATTGGGCAAACTGATCTTGTGGTTCACCTGGCCTGCCTGGCCCTTGGCGGGATGGTCTTTGTGGCGCTGGCGCTCACAACTGTCTCGAGGCTGGCGTTTCCCCCATCTGGCTTTGCCCTTGTGGTTCATCGTGGTGCCGCTGGTGGCCACTTGGTTGACGGGCCTGTCTGACAGCGCACTCTTGTTGGCCCTGCCCGGCATCGCCGCTTTGGCGGCTTTCGCCCTGCCCACCTTGCGCCGCAGTTTGGGGGCCTGGATCGATTGGTTCACATTGCTGTTTTTCAGTTTTTGCGCACTCTCGATTTGGGTCATCTGGGTCGCCATGCAAACCGGTTTCCCGGCCAAACCGGCTGCCAATGTCGCCAAACTTGCGCCTGGATTTCTGCCGGAATTTTCGGCCGTCGCCTTCACTTTGGCCTTGGTGGCAACGCTGGCTTGGGCATGGCTGGTCAAATGGCGCATCGGCCGCCACAGGGCTGCGATTTGGAAAAGCATGGTCTTGCCTGCCGCAGGCGCAGTGCTGTGCTGGCTGTTGCTCATGACGCTGTGGCTGCCCCTACTCAACCACGCACGGAGCCTGGGGCCCATGGTGCAAAAAGTGCAGTTGGTCACCGGCCCTGCCTCCTGCTTGCAATACGCTGGCATCACCCAGGCCCAAGGCGCTGCGCTGCTGTTTCATGCGCAAGTGCGACTCCAGGCGGCTCAGTCACCCAGCCAAGACTGCCCTTGGCTGGTCATGGACGAGCGCAACTTGCCCTTGTTGAATGACAAACTCCAGACATGGGGCTGGGCCCTGACGGGCAAGGCCCAACGCCTGGGCGATCGCAGTGAAAGCCTGCTGATTTTCAGACCCACGCCCGACGCATGTCCGAATTGCGCACCCTAAGCCGCCATGCCGGCACCGTGCTGGTGGGGCAACTGGCGGTGATGGCTTTTGGCGTTGCCGACACCATCATCGCAGGCCGTTACAGCCCACACGCCTTGGCGGTGTTGTCGCTGGCTTCGTCGATTTACATCAGCATCTATGTGGCACTCAACGGCATGCTGCAAGCCCTCTTGCCGGTTTGGGCGGAGTTGCACGGCGCCAACCGCACACTGGCGTTCGGTCGCTCGGTGCGGCAGGCCCTCTACATCGCCGCAGGTGCCGCCGCTTTGGGCATGCTGGCCTTGTTGTATCCAGACCCCTGGTTGTCCTGGACTCAGGTGCCCACCGAACTGTGGCCCGATGTCCGCGCTTATTTGCGCATATTGGCCATTGCCTTGGTGCCATCCCTGCTCTTTCGAATGTACAGCACGCTCAACCAAAGTTTGGGTTACCCCAGATTGGTCACTTGGCTGCAAGCAGGTGCTTTGCTCGTCAAAATTCCTCTGTCGTGGGTGTTGACCTTTGGCCTGGGCGATGTGACGGGCATGGGCGTGGTGGGCTGCGCTTGGGCCACCTTGGCGGTCAACACCCTCATGATGATGACGGGACTGTGGCTGCTCAGAACACAAGACATTTACCGCCCTTACCAGTTGTGGCGCCTGCCTGAAAAAATCGAATGGCCTGTCATCGGGCGTTTTTTGAGAATGGGTGTACCCGCCGGACTGTCCATCATGGTGGAGGTGACCTCTTTCACATTGATGGCGCTTTTCATCGCCCGGCTCGGCTCCGTTGCGTCTGCCAGCCACCAGATCGCGGCCAGTTTGGCGGCGTTGTTGTACATGGTGCCTTTGGCGCTGGGCATTGCCAGCAGTGCACGCACAGGCTATTGGCTGGGCGCAGGTGATGCACGCCGCGCGCGTCAGGCCGCCGGCATGGGCATTGGTTTGGCCATGGGGGCAGCCCTTGCATGCGCTGGCCTGTTGCTGTTGGGCCGCGAGCACATCGCCCACGCTTTCACCAATGACCCCCTGGTGGCGCAAGCTGCCATCGTTTGGCTGGGCTGGGTGGCCGTTTATCACCTGGCCGATGCGGTGCAGGCCGTCTGTGCTTTTTTGCTGCGCTGCTACCGCATCACCGTTGCCCCTTTGCTCATTTACACGGCATTTTTATGGGGGCTTGGACTCTATGGCGGTTACCTTTGGGCCTATGACACCTCGGTCTTGGGCGGATTCATGCACTGGGCAGCACGTCCCTCGGTCGATGCGTTCTGGATCAGCAGCAGCCTGGCCCTGAGCGCTGTCTCCATCATGTTTGCGGTCTTGGTGTGGTGGGCCTGTCATGAAAAAAAATCGCCACCATGAACCGTGGTGAATGACCTCCCTTTTGACCCAGTCGAGATGACCTGGTGAGCAGCTTGCTCGCTTCAAAGCGCATCCTGGCCAGTAGACCATCGCTTTCCAAAAAATTGTCTGAAGCTTGACCCTGTGTCATGAAAGCTTCATGAAAATCAGGGAAATTGATGTTTTTTGCTCAAGGTGCACCATGTCATCCACAGAATCTGTGAGCGAAGCTCAGATGCGCCAATTGCGTGAAGACCTGCTGGACAGTCTGGACGAAGAACTTGAATTGGAACTGGACGACCGCTGGGGTCAACCCGAAGCTGCCAATGACCCGACTTTGAGTGAGAGGGTTCGCTATTTCAGAGAACTCTTGCGATTGCAATCTGAACTGGTAAAGCTCCAGGACTGGGTCGTCAAAAATGGACACCGTATGGTGATCTTGTTCGAGGGACGTGATGCTGCCGGCAAAGGTGGTGTGATCAAGCGAATCACCCAAAGACTGAACCCCCGCGTTTGTCGTGTTGCGGCCCTGCCCGCACCCAACGACCGCGAGAAAACCCAGTGGTATTTCCAGCGCTACATCTCGCACTTGCCAGCGGCCGGTGAAATAGTCCTGTTTGACCGCAGTTGGTACAACCGTGCAGGCGTTGAGAAAGTCATGGGATTTTGCACCGATGACGAATACGAAGAGTTTTTCCGTTCAGTCCCTGAATTTGAAAAAATGCTGGTTCGCAGCGGCATTCAGTTGGTCAAATACTGGTTTTCGATCACCGATGATGAGCAACATGCGCGCTTTCTGGGTCGCATCCACGACCCCCTGAAACAGTGGAAGCTCAGTCCCATGGACCTTGAAAGCCGTCGTCGCTGGGAAGACTACACCCGCGCCAAAGAAACCATGATCGAGCGCACCCATATCCCTGAAGCCCCTTGGTGGGTTGTTCAGGCCGTGGACAAGAAAAAAGCGCGTCTCAATTGCATTGACCACCTGTTGGCCCAAGTGCCGTATCACGAGATTGAACACCCCGAAGTCAGCTTACCGGGTCGGGTGCGCAACCCGGACTACATTCGTCACCCGGTGCCCCGGGAAATGATGGTTCCAGAAAAATACTGAAACAACCGAGCCAACTGTCGGCCAACCATCAAAGTCGGCGCAACAGCGCCTGTCCCATCCGGATGGTTCGACCCAACTCGATCCCAGGGGCCAACTCAAAGCCAGGTGGCACAAAAATCAAGAGGGTCGAGCCATGCTCAAACCAACCCATCTCCTGCCCTTTGATGTATTGGGCTTGGCATGGTATTTCGTTGGGGCCTTTGTAACGCAGATTCAGTAACACATCGACCGCATGCAAGCGCATGCTGGCCACCAAAACTGCGGCCACAGGTACCACCAGGAAAGGCACACCATCGAGGGTTTGCAAATGCAGAACAGCACGTTCGTTTTTGCAAAACAATTCAGCCACCCGCTTGAGTGCCACCGGGTTGACGTTCCACACATCGCCTGAGATGTAAGTCACATGGTGAAGCGAAACATCCTGCGGTGCATGAAAGCGATGGTACATGCTGCTGGTCAATCTCAGGGTGATGTAAGTGCCGCCCTCCAGATGCTGCGCTGAATTCAAACAAGCCGGTGAATCACCCAACAAGGAGCTCAGTGAATACGGGAAACCTTTGGCCTGGAACACCTGACCTTTTTCTATCCTACCCAAAGCGCCAACAATGGCATCGCACGGTGAAGTCATGCATTCTGGATCGGGCCACACCGGGCGTGCACCGTCGACCAACTCGCGTGTGAAACAAGCATGCAAACTGTCAAACTTTTGAGTCTTGGAGTCCGACAAATCCAAGTCGCTGAACAAGCGCCACACAGCCATCGACGACTTGACCACCCAAGGGTGACGTATCTGGCTCCACCAGCCCATGAATCGTGTCAATCCGATGCGAGGAATGCGGTTGGTCAGTAAAAAGTTCAGGTCTTCCTGGAGCAGGAGTTTTTGAAACAAAGCACGTATGTTCATGAATTTGTCACTCAAATTGAATAAAAAGAAAAATCCATTGGCAAAAGGAAACCGCAGTGAATACCACTTTGATGGGTTTGGGACTCTTGGCCGTACTGGCTCCGTCTGTGCATCGACGCATACAACTCTCTCGCGCCAAGCACCGCTCGTTGGCGGGCCATTCGCGCATGGCCAAGCGTCTGGCACGCTGGTTGCCAGGCTACAGCCTCGATGAAAACGCATTTTTTGACTGTGATGGTGCGCCGGCAACGGTTCGGGCGCTGCGCCAAAAAGCATTTTTTGAGCTGGCCCAGACGCTGCAACAGCGCCATCCGCTGAGCATCCAAGCTTCCGCTGCAGCACGCGAAAACATCACCGACATGCAATTCATTGCGGCTTATCGCGTGCCTTTTCAATTCAGTCGCTTGGTCCAAGAACATCTGAAAGTCGGCAGTTTTTGGCAATCCGCCCAAGGCGTACAAGTCACAGATCTGGATGGTCAAATCTTTTACGACCTCACAGGCTCCTACGGCGTGAACGTTTTTGGCGCTGACTTTTATAAAAAAACCATGGCCGAGGGCATGACCCGCACTCAAGCCCTGGGCCCGGTGCTGGGCTCTTACCATCCTGTAGTGGCAGACAACGCAGAGCGTCTCAAAGCCATTTCGGGTCTGGACGAAGTGTCTTTTCACATGTCGGGCACAGAAGCCGTGATGCAAGCTGTCCGCTTGGCCCGCTACCATACGCGCCGCAAAAACATCGTGCGCTTTTGCGGTGCCTACCACGGTTGGTGGGAGGACGTCCAACCTGGCCCTGGCAATCCAATGCCCCCGCGCGAGACCTACACCCTCAGCGACATGAATCCTCGCAGCCTGGAAGTGTTGCGCACCCGCAAGGACATCGCCTGCGTGCTCATCAACCCCTTGCAGGCCCTGCATCCCAACGCCAATGCCCCTGGCGACTCGACCTTGGTGGACAGCAGCCGACGGGCTGCCTATGACCGAGATGCTTACACAGCCTGGCTGCGACAATTGCGTCAAGTCTGCACGGAAAAAGGCATTGCCTTGATCTTTGACGAAGTCTTTTTGGGGTTTCGCCTGGCCGAAGGCGGTGCGCAAGCCTACTTTGGCATACAAGCAGACTTGGTGACCTATGGCAAAACGCTGGGCGGAGGGTTCCCGGTGGGCGTGGTGTGTGGCAAGTCGAATTGGATGCGTCGGTTTAACGAAAAACATCCAGCCGACATTTGCTTCGCACGTGGCACTTTCAATGCACACCCAGCCGTCATGGGCGCCATGTCGGCATTTTTGGACGCCTTGAAAACACCGGAAATCAAAGCTCTTTACGATGGATTGGACGAAAAATGGAATGGCAGAGCCCGACGCTTTAACGAAACCATGACACAACATGGTTTGCCATTGCAGGCTGCCAACATGTCGAGCGTCTGGACTCTTTTTTATACACAGCCGAGCCGATACAACTGGATGTTGCAATACTACCTTCGGCGGCATGGTTTGGCTCTCAGCTGGGTGGGCACCGGTCGCCTGATTTTCAGTTTGAACTACAGCGACGATGACTTCGCCGCTGTCTTGCAAAAGTTTGTATTGGCGGCGCAGCAAATGCAAGCAGATGGCTGGTGGTGGGACAGCCCCGAGCTCAGCAACAAACGCATTCGCCGACGCATCCTGAAAGAAACACTGCTGAAATAACACCGTGAACCGATCGATCGACACACCGATCGGCTCACGAAAAAAACATCGATACAGCACCAAACCTGCAGCAGGCGTGCATCACTGAACGTGGCGAGCACTCATGGGCGCAAAGCGTTCACCACGGAGTAACTGAATGGGTGCCTTGTGGTAAAGGTAAATGTCATGGAAGGGATCCGTCAAGATTTTCGTCATCCAGACCAGTCCACTTTGAACATCCTTGATGAAAAACAGATGCACGGTTCGGACCAGCAATGCAGCAGCACCCAAGAACAACCAGGCATAACCAACGGCACGCAAATAGTCAGCAAAGTTGTCGTGCTCAGGCAAAAGGCCAAACAGCCCCGGGTTCATGAAAATGGCCAAAGGTAAACATGCCCAAACACTGAGCAAGACCACTTTACGGCGCAAGTTGTAGCCCACTTTGATCTCTTCTTTGTATTCATTCGTCGCCTTGTTGACATGGTCATAGCCCAATGGCTCGAAGAAAAAATGACCCGCTTGACGCGTTGTCATCGAAACCAACCAAGCCAGCAGGGCTGCCAGCGGTGGATCTATGAACAGCAAAACATACGACACCACAAAGGCCATCGCACTGATCAAATGCAGCGACTGGTTGATGCGGCAATGGTGGTAGTAACGGTGGTCATCCCAGCGTTGAACGCGCAGCTCTTCAAAAAATGTATTCACAAGAACGCCTCCAGTTGAAAGAGATGTACATCATCGCGCGATGTTGTGAAAAAACAGTGACAAGCCGTAGATTCATGCTTCAGACATGCAAACAATAAAAAAATGACTTTGTCATCAAGTTGTTAAACGAGATGGCCATCATGAAGCTCATGGAAACACCTATGAATGACAACCTCTTGGTTGAAAACTTTGAACCTGACAATGCGCCTATGCGGATTGCCGTGGTCACAGAGACTTGGCCGCCAGAAGTCAATGGTGTGGCATTGACCTTGTTCAAGTTGGTCGAACACCTCAGTTTGAAACAACACACAATTCAATTGATCCGTTTGAGGCAAGACAAGCAGGACACCGCACGCGAGCATCTGGGCTGGTCTGAAATGTTGATGCGTGGCATGCCCATACCCAGTTATCCACAACTCAAGCTTGGCCTTCCGAGCAAAAAGGCACTCATCCGTGCATGGACACAAAAAAGGCCCGATGTGGTTCACATCGCCACCGAAGGTCCCTTGGGCTGGTCTGCTTTGCAAGCGGCTCGGGTTTTACGTTTACCTGTCACCTCGGACTTCAGGACCAACTTTCACAGCTACAGCCAGCACTACGGCGTGGGTTGGTTCAGCAAACCCATAGCCGCCTATTTGCGCAAATTTCACAACCGCACCCTCTTCACCATGGTGCCCACTCAATCCCTGAAAAACCAGCTCCAAATGCTTGGCTTTGACAATCTCCAGGTGGTGGCGCGTGGGGTGGACACCCGACTTTTCAACCCCTCCAAGCGCAGTCAAAATTTGCGTGCTCAATGGCTGGCTGACGACGCCTGCACCGTCCTCCTCTCTGTTGGCCGTCTGGCGAGCGAAAAGAACCTGGATCTTGTGATCAATACTTTCTATGCACTCAAACAAAGTGGCAAGCGAGTGAAACTGGTCTTTGCAGGGGATGGCCCCTACCGCAGCAAGCTCCAAAGCCATTGTCCAGAAGCGATCTTCACTGGCATGTGCACACAGCTTGAATTGTCTGAGCTGTATGCCAGCGCAGATTTGCTTTTATTCCCCAGCTTGACAGAAACATTTGGCAATGTCACCCTCGAAGCTTTGGCCTGTGGCACGCCAGTTCTGGCTTTCGACTGCGCAGCAGCCAGTGAACTGATCCAAGACGCCAAAAACGGTTGGCTTGTTCAAGGAGAGGACCCTCAACGTTATGTCCTCAAAGCTTTATCGATTGCCCAAAGCAACAAGGTGCTGGGTGAAGTCAGGGCATACGCTCATCAAAGCGTGCAACACATGGACTGGAAGGTCATCGCCACGCAGATGGAAGCGATTTTCAGAATATCTGTCGAAGAAAATCCCAGCGCTTGATGACCTACTTTGGCGAATCAATTCGTTTTCAATCCAAGACGGACAAGTCCTCCATCAGATCATGCACTGGTCGCTCAAAGCTTACCGTCTGCGCCAAATGGTTGCGGCGCCCAACCCCTTGATAAGCAATTCCCAAATCGCAAAGCGCTTCCGGGTTGTACAAATTTCGTCCATCCAAAATCAAGGCCGTGCGCATAAGCGCTTTCATCGCGGAAAAATCCGGGTTATGAAAATGTTTCCACTCGGTCATGATCAACAAAGCATCTGCACCTTCGAGTGCTTGCATCTCATTGGCAACCATTGTTAGACGCTCCAAAGGCTTGGTGTTGCCCGCAAAGTCAAAATGCAGTGCATGAAAAGCCTCTTGCGCTGCAACCGGGTCATAGGCACAGACAGTTGCGCCGCGCATCAGCAACTGACCAATCACCACGCGGCTTGGAGCCTCACGCATGTCATCGGTATTGGGTTTGAATGCAAGCCCCCAAACCGCAATTTTCCGCCCACTCAGATCTGCACCCATGCATTGCATCAAACGATCAATGAGGATCATTTTTTGACGCTCATTCACTTGCTCTGTCGCACTCACCACGGCCATTTGCTGGCCATGCGCGCGTGCAGTGCTGACCAATGCTTGTGTATCTTTGGGAAAGCAGCTTCCACCGTAGCCACAACCGGCATATAAAAAACTGTGCCCAATGCGGTTATCGGCACCAATGCCGCGACGGATATGGTCCACATCCGCCCCCAAAACATCGGCCAGATTGGCTATCTCATTCATGAAGGAAATACGTGTGGCCAACATGGCGTTGGCTGCATACTTGGTCAACTCGGCGCTGCGCACATCCATCCACACGGTACGGGCATGGTGACGGTTGAAGCTGGCATACAAATCACCCATCATCCTTTTGCTTCGGGCATGGTGCAAACCTTCATCAATACCCACCACAATCCGATCAGGACGCATGAAATCATCGATGGCTGCACCCTCTTTCAAAAATTCAGGGTTCGACACCACATCAAACAGATCGGGTAGCATGCCCCGTTGTACCAATTCATGTGAAATCGCGGCACGCACTTTGTCTGCGGTGCCCACCGGTACGGTCGACTTGTTCACCACCAGTTTGAAACTTTTCAGGTGTCGCCCAATGCTGGAGGCCACAGACAAGACATGACCCAAGTCAGCCGATCCATCTTCACTGGCTGGGGTGCCGACGGCAATGACAATAATGTCGCCATGCTCAATCGCTTCGGTGTAATTGCTGGTAAAGCGAATGCGACCATCTGCACGGTTACGGCTGAGCATCTCCTTCAAACCCGGCTCGTAAATCGGCACTTCACCATCTTGCAAAACACGAATTTTTGATTCGTCCTTGTCCAGGCAAACCACCTTGAAACCCAAGTCTGAAAGGCAGGCGCCCGTCACCAAGCCAACATACCCAGAACCCACGACCGTGATGCGCATGATTGCTCTCCTGTTAATGGAGACATCATTGGGGACTTGCGTGAAGATGCCGTGTCAAAAAAATGAAGAAACGACGACAGCGCGGATGAAGCACTGCTGGCTTATTCGTGCGTTTGAGGAGTCACTCGGCTCAATGGCATCAGGAGCATGAATGTGGAACCCTTGCCCAACTCACTTTCAATCCGCAATTCGCCACCATGGCGTTGCATGACGTGTTTGGTGATCGCAAGGCCCAAACCGGTACCACCCGTGTCACGAGATCGACTGCGATCAATGCGGTAAAAACGTTCGGAAAGGCGTGGTAAATGTTCTGGTGCGATACCCGGTCCAGTGTCCTTGACAGACAAAACCAAGGCGTCGTTGGTTTGTTGGAAAGTCACATGGACCAAGCCACCCAATGGTGTGTAGCGCACGGCATTGTTCACCAAATTGGAGACAGCACTCATCAATTCAGACTTGGCCCCCAACCAATTGACCATGGGAACCCTGTCAAAAACCAAAGCATGCTTGCGTCCTTGATTTTGGTTGGCGAGTAATTCTGACAAAGCATGCGCATCTGACATCACCTGATTCACCAAATCTGGCAAAGAGACCTCTTCTTGCACACCTGGTGACTGACTGCCTTCCAGCTGGGAAAGAGTCAACAAGTCCGCCACCAAGGATTGCATTCGGTCCGATTGCACCGACATCAATTGCAGATAGTGTTTGATTTCATCTGGTCCCAAAGGGATGGACTGCAAAGTCTCAACGAAACCGCCCAAAACGGTCAAAGGTGTTCGAATCTCATGGGAAACGTTGGCGACAAAATCTCTGCGCATGGCATCGGCTTTGGCTATCTCCGTGATGTCGCGGCTCAACAAAAGCAAGCGACCATCTCCGTAGGTATGCAACTGCAAGGACAGCTTGCGCACTTGACTCACTGAGAGAGATCGGCTGTCGATCACAACTTCGCCCTGATGGCTTTCCTGTGCAAAGTATCTTGCGAAAACAGGATCACGCACCAGGTGCACGATGTGTTGCAATCTGTCTCTTTGAGGGTCTAAACCCAAATGATCCGCTGCAGTGTTGTTGCACCAATCGATGCGGGCATGATCGTCCAGCAAAACCACCCCATTGGGTGAAGCTTGAATGGCCTGAAGAAAATAGTTTAGTTTTTTTTCATGGGCCTGAGCTTTGAGATCCAGCTGTTTAACGAGGCGTTGTACTCGGAGCGCCACATCCAGCCAGTTGCCCTTCCATGGCGGATCGAAATGCAATTGGGGTGCAGCCAGCCAACGCTCGAGCCGCTCAAGTTTCCATATTTGGGCAAACGCATAAATCAGCAAAAGCATCAAGGCCGACAAACTGGCCGCGAGACTGCCAGCCCATAACCAGACAGGAAATGCAATCAAGCCAACCGCGATCAACAACTCAAGAACAGCGATGAACATCCGCAGCCATTGCTCAAGTATGGGTCAACAGCGTGATCCGATATCCCGATCCACGAACCGTTTCGATCATGGCAGCTGCTTCACCCAAAGATTCGCGCAAGCGTTTGACATGGACATCCACCGTGCGCTCTTCAATGTAAACATGATCGCCCCACACTTTATCGAGCAATGCACCTCGGCTGTGGACACGTTCGGGATGCCGCATCAAAAATTGAAGCAGCTTGAATTCAGTCGGCCCTACTTTGAGTGGCTTGTCAGCCAAGCTCACACGGTGTGTGTCAGCATCCAACTGCAATTGACCCATTTTGATCACCCCGCTGGAAGCTTCGGGTACACGCCGACGCAACACCGCTCGGATTCGAGCCAACAGCTCTCGGGGAGAAAAGGGTTTGACAATGTAATCGTCAGCGCCTGCGTCCAAACCTGCCACGCGGTCAGCTTCATCGCCTCGAGCGGTCAACATCAAGATGGGAACTGCCTTGGTGCGTGCAGCATTGCGCCAGCGACGTGCCAGGGTCAGACCACTTTCGCCGGGTAACATCCAATCGAGCAAGATGACATCTGGCAAAACCTCATCCATCTCGCGTTGGGCAGTTTCGGCATCGATGGTCCAGATTGGCTGAAAGCCATTGTGCTTCAGGTTGACGGCAATCAACTCGGCAATCGACGCTTCGTCTTCTACGATCAAAATGCGTGGGAGCGATCTCATTGAACAGCTTTTTCAATCTCGGTCAAAGCGGTATGACGGACATCGGCGCCCTTGACCACATAAATCACAAATTCAGCGATGTTTTTCGCATGGTCGCCAATGCGCTCAATGGCCTTGGCCACAAACAACAAGTCCAAGCTGGCCGAGATGGTGCGGGGGTCTTCCATCATGTAAGTGACCAACTTGCGCAAAAAGCCGTTGAACTCCAAATCAATCAGATCGTCTTCCTTGAGGATGACCAATGCCGTATTGACATCCAGGCGTGCAAAGGCATCGAGCGCCTTTCGCAACAAGCCTGTCGCCAAATCGGCCGCCACGCGCAACTCTGAGGAAGGCAAATTGCGGGGGCTGCCCTGCTCCAAAATCAGTTTGACCATGCGGGCAATGCGATCTGCCTCATCGCCAGCACGCTCCAGATTGCCCGTGATCTTGGAGATGGCCATGAGCAGGCGCAAATCGCGTGCTGTGGGCTGACGGCGTGCAATGATGGATGCCAATTCGGCGTCAATCTCGACTTCCAGGGCATTGACCTGTTTTTCTGCCGCAATCACCTGTTCAGCGACTTCCGAGCTGAATTGCGCCAATGCGTAAACGGCATGACGCGTTTGCGATTCCACCAGTCCCCCCAGCTCCAGAACGCGAGAAGACACGCCTGTGAGTTCGGCGTCGAATTGGCTAGAAATGTGTTTGTCCATGGGTGTCTCCTGATCAGCCGAATCGGCCGGTGATGTAGTCTTCGGTTTCTTGCTTGACGGGTTTCATGAAAATTTGTTCGGTCACACCAAACTCCACCAATTCACCCAAATACATGTAAGCGGTGAAGTCAGAGACCCTGGCCGCCTGTTGCATGTTGTGGGTCACGATGGCCACGGTGTAATCCTTCTTCAGCTCGCTCACGAGCTCCTCCACTTTGGCCGTCGAGATCGGATCAAGCGCCGATGTCGGCTCGTCCAACAAGATCACTTTGGGTTTGACCGCCACCGAACGGGCAATGCACAAACGCTGCTGCTGGCCACCCGAGAGCGACAAGCCGTTTTGACCCAATTTGTCTTTGACCTCGTTCCAGATCGCGGCTTTGGACAAGGCCCATTCGACGCGGTCGTCCATGTCCGAGCGGCTCAGGTTTTCATAAAGACGAACACCAAAAGCAATGTTGTCGTAAATGGACATCGGGAAAGGCGTGGGCTTTTGGAACACCATGCCCACTTGGGCGCGCAACAAATTCAGGTCTTGTTTTTTGTCCAGGATGTTGGTGCCATACAGGCTGATTTCGCCCTCGGCACGCTGCCCCGGGTACAAGCTGTACATGCGGTTGAGTGTGCGCAGCAAGGTGGACTTGCCGCAACCCGATGGACCGATGAAGGCTGTGACCTTGTTTTCAGCGATGTTGAGGTTGACGTCTTTCAGGCCCATGAAGGTGCCATAGAAAAAACTCAGATTGCGAATTTCGATCGCGTTTTTGATGGGGGTCTGCTGTGTATTGGGCATTGTGAAACCTCGTATTGAATTCAGGCTTTGACTTTTTCGCGGAAGAACACGCGGGCCAGGATGTTCAAGGCCAACACGGTGAGCGTGATCAACAGTGCACCGCCCCAGGCCAACTGAATCCAGTTTTCATAGGGGCTCATGGCGAACTGGAAGATCACCACCGGCAAATTGGCCATGGGCGCTTCCATGTTGGTGCTGAAAAACTGGTTGTTCAAGGCGGTGAACAGCAGGGGCGCGGTCTCACCACTGATGCGGGCCAAGGCGAGCAACAGCCCGGTGATCACACCACTCTTGGCGGCACGCAAGGTCACCATGGTGGAGACCTTCCAGCGCGGCGCGCCCAAGGCAAAAGCCGCTTCGCGCAAACTGCCTGGCACCAAGCGCAGCATGTTTTCTGTGGTGCGCATCACCACCGGAATCGCAATCAAAGACAAGGCGAGACTGCCGGCATAGCCCGAAAAATTACCCACAGTGGCCACGGCAATCGCATACACAAACAAGCCCAACACGATCGATGGTGCCGACAACATGATGTCAACCACAAAACGGGTGAACTCCGCCGTTTTGCTGGTGTCACCGTATTCAGTCAGATAGATGCCCGCCAAAATGCCGATAGGTGTCGAAACGGCCACGGCCAAGCCCACGATCATCAGGCTGCCCACAATGGCGTTGCGCAAGCCGCCACCCTCAGAGCCGGGCGCTGGCGTGTCATTGGTGAAGATCGTCAATTCCAAGGCCGCCAAACCATTGGAAAACAGCACAAACAAGATCCAGAACAAGGCGATCAAGCCCAGGCTCATCGCGAGCATGGACAATGTCAAACCCACCAAATTGGTGCGCTTGCGCTTGAGATAAAGAGGTGAAGGTTGCATCAGCATGATGTGGCTCGATTCAATGAAAGTAAGAGGTCCAGGCAAAAGTCATGTCGAATCAGTTGCCTTTGGCTTTTTCGGTGCGAACGATCAACCACTTGGCCAAGGCCAACACCACGAAAGTGATGCAAAACAAGAGGAAGCCCAACGCAAAGAGGGTGTTGAAGTGCAAGCCCTCAGCCTCGCCAAATTCGTTGGCCAACAAGGATGCAATCGATGTGCCCGGGGAAAACAAGGAATTGGGCATGCGGTTGGCATTGCCAATCACAAAGGTCACCGCCATGGTCTCGCCCAAAGCACGGCCCAGTCCCAGCATGATGCCGCCGATCACCCCGGTTTGGGTGTAAGGCAACACCACCTTACGCACCACCTCCCATGTGGTGCAACCCAAGCCATAGGCCGACTCCCGCAAGATGGGAGGGGTGATTTCAAACACATCGCGCATCACGGCGGCCACAAAAGGCAACACCATGAAAGCGAGGATGATGCCTGCCGCCAAGATACCCAGGCCGTTGGTGGCCCCACCGAACAACCAGCCCACCATGGGCATGCCGCCCAACACCGACTGCAAAGGCACCTGCAAATAGTCGGCATACACAGGCGCAAACACGAACAAACCAAACATGCCGTAAATGATGGACGGCACAGCCGCCAACAACTCAATGGCTGTACCCAGTGGGCGACGCAGCCAAAGCGGGCAGGTTTCAGTCAAAAAAACCGCAATGCCAAATGCCAAAGGCACCGCCAACAGCATGGCAATGCCCGCGCTCAACACGGTACCCACAATCGAAATCGCGGCACCAAATTCTTGGTTGATGATGTCCCACTCGACATACCACAGAAAGTGGGCTCCAAATTTGGCAAACGTAGGCCATGCATTGATGAACAAGGAAACAATGATGCCGACCAACGCAACCAAGACCAACAATGAAAACGACTGTGTTGTGCGATGGAAAACGATGTCTTGTACACGTTGACGCTTGGCGATTTCCGCCCGGTTGACACTGGGTACGGCATCGGACTGTGTCGGTGATTGTGTTGTGTTCATGATCTGAGCGTCAGACATACAAGGTTTCAAAAAAACAGAAAGACAAACCACCGACAATCGTCATGAATGTCGGTGGTCATAGGTAGCGTCAATCAACTCTCAAATCATCACTTGGTGTTGATCTGGTTCCAAACACGCTGGCGGATCTGATTGGTCAAAGCGTCCGGCAGAGGCACGTATTCCAATTCCAGAGCCATCTTCTTGCCGTTCTTGAACGACCAATCGAAGAACTTCAGAACTTCGGCAGACTGGGCTTTGTCAACGGGCGTCTTGTACATCAAGATGAAAGAAGCCGTGGTCACTGGGTAGGACTTGGCTCCGGGCTGATCCACGATGGACAAACCCATGCCAGGCACGCTGAACCAGTCTGCACCAGCCGCCGCAGCGGCGAAAGTCTCGTCATCAGGCATCACGTAGTTGCCAGCTTTGTTTTGCATGGCCATCACGGCAATGTTGTTCTTCTTGGCGTAGGCGTATTCCACGTAACCAATCGAGCCCTTTGTGCGCGACACGTTGGCAGCCACACCTTCGTTGCCCTTGCCGCCCACAGATGTGGGGGCTGGCCACTTGACCGCAGCGCCCTTGCCCACGGTGTCGGCCCACTCTTTACTCACGGTGGACAGGTAATCGGTCCAGTTGAAGGTGGTGCCGGAACCGTCAGCGCGGTGCACCACGGTGATGGCTGTATCTGGCAAACGCTTACCAGGGTTCAAGGCGGCCAACTTGGGGTCGTTCCACTTGCTGATCTTGCCCATGAACATTTCGGCCAACACGGGGCCGGTCACGCGCAAATCACCCGCAGCGAAACCGTCGAGGTTGAAGATGGGCACGGTGCCGCCAATGATGGCGGGGAACTGAACCATGCCATCCTTGTCCAGGTCAGCACCAGACAAGGGCGCGTCTGTGGCACCAAAAGTAACTGTTTTTGCACGGATTTGGCGGATACCGCCAGAAGAGCCAATCGACTGATAGTTCAAGCCCACGCCAGTTTCTTTTTTGTAGGCTTCAGCCCATTTGGCATAGATGGGGAACGGGAATGTCGCGCCGGCGCCGGTGATGTCGGCCGCCCATGTGGTGGCAGCCACAGCGCTCAGGCCGATGGCGGCCACGAGGGATTTAAATTTCAGCATTTCAGCTCCTTGTTCAGGTTCAAATAAATTCTTATCAACAACCTGTTTGCTGTTGATTGGCCTGACTTTAGCCCCCGATTGTGACAAGTTTGTGTCAAAAAACCTTGATTTAAATGGCAAATAACGGGCAACCGAAGGGCCTGCTGGGCAAAAACTGAGCTTTCCAGCCTTGCATCGGCCCTCTTTCCACACCAGGCAGAGCACGTGGCTTTCAGGGCTTCAGACGCCACAAAGAGCCGTCGGGTGAATCGCTCAAGAGGTAAACCAGGCCATCCGGGCCCACCCGCACATCGCGGATGCGGCCCACTTGCTGGGTGAGCAAGCGCTCTTCGGCGACCACTTTGTCACCCTCCAGCACCAACCGCACCAGGCTTTGCCCGCGCAATGCTCCCAGCAGCAAGCTGCCCCGCCAGGCCGGGAAGGCATTGCCTTCGTAAAACGCCATGCCCGAGGGGGCAATCGATGGCACCCAAATGTGCACGGGCTGCACCATGCCCGCTTGGTGCGTGCCCACACCGATGCGCGTGCCCGTCACGTAATTCACCCCATAGCTGATGGTGGGCCAGCCGAAGTCGCGCCCGTTGCGCACGATGTTGAGCTCGTCCCCGCCTTGTGGGCCATGCTCATGCGCCCACAACTCTCCCGTTTTGGGGTGAATGGCCGCGCCCTGGATGTTGCGGTGACCACGGCTGAACACCTCGGGCATCTGCTGGGGCTGCTGCACAAAAGGGTTGCTGCTGGGCACGCGACCGTCGTCGTGCAAGCGGATGACCGAGCCGGCATGGTCGCGCAGCTTTTGGGCGCGCGCATCGTCGCCCCGGTCGCCCAAGGTCAAAAACAGATGGCCTTGGCGATCGAACACGATGCGCCCACCAAAATGCCGCCCACCGCGCGAGGCAGGTCGCATGGCAAACAAAGGCTGCAGATCCACCAGCCGATGCCCCTGCAAGCGCGCCCTGACCAAGGCCGTGGCCGATGCGCCGCGTGGACCGTCTTTGGCGGCCTGCGCATACGCCAGGTAAACCCAGCCATTGCGGGCATGGTCGGGGTGCACAGCCACGTCAAACAAACCCCCCTGCCCGTCCACCACGATGTCGGCAGGCAACCCTTCAATGGGGCGTGGGTCCAGTTGAAAATCGCGACTGACCCGGCGCAAGCGCCCGTCGCGCTCGGTGATCAGCATGTCCCCACTCGGCAACCACGCCATCGACCACGGGTGGCTCAAACCCTTGACCAAAGTTTGCACTTGAAAGGACACCGGAGCGGCCGCGTTGCGCACCAGGTCTTTGGACTGCGTGGGCGCTGCAGACGGACCCGTCACAGCGGGCGCCAACCCAGAACACACCATCAAGCTGAGGGCTACTGGAATCGTCCAGAGTCTGGTCTTTCGATACACCATGGGAAATCTTCGAAGAATGTGGGCTTGGATTTTACGAGGGCATGAAATCAGTATTTGTTTGAAATCACGATGACAACTCAAAGAATTTTTGATGTCCGTGAGATTTTCACGACAGCTTGTTTGCGTCATCAATTGTTCATACCTCTTTTTTAGCATCACCTGGTTTTTCAACCCACAGGAGTGACGCAATGTCCAACATGATCCGTGACGATGACGGTGTTTCCAACGCATCAGCCAATGACCATTTGCATGATCTGATCGAGCGTGAAATCGCTCGCAACCCCAGCCGCCGCAACATGCTGAAATCCGGCGCGGCTTTGGGCTTGCTCGGCATTTTCGGCAGCGCCTTGACGGCCTGCGGTGGAAGCTCGGGCCCTGCAGCGGGCTCGATTGGCTTCAAAGCTGTGGCCACCAGCAGTGGCGATGCAATTGTGGTGCCCGAGGGTTACACCGCCGACGTCATGTACCGTTGGGGCGACCCCATCACCGCCACAGCCCCTGCGTTCAAAGGCGACGCCAGCGAGACCTGGCGCGAACAAGAGGTGCAATCCGGTGACAACCACGACGGCATCAACTTCTTCCCCTTCCCGGGCACCGATGGCAACAGCCGCGGCATCCTGGCCATGAACCACGAGTACATCAACCCCGAGTACTTCCACAACGTCGCAAATTTCAACAAGCCAGAAATTCCTGACAACACCAAGAAGCAGTTGGCTGCACACGGCGTGTCGGTCATCGAAGTGCAGCGCAATGCAGCAGGCAAGTGGGAATACGTCAAGAATTCCCAGTACAACCGCCGCATCACCGGTTACACCCCCATGACCCTCACAGGCCCTGCGGCTGGCCATGATCTGCTCAAGACCGCCGCGGACGCCACAGGCACCCAAGTGTTGGGCACGCTCAACAACTGCGGTGCTGGCCAGACCCCATGGGGCACATACATCACCTGCGAAGAAAACTTCAATGGTTACTTTGGAACAGACGCTGCAGGCTGGACCCCCAATGCCTTGCAAAACCGCTATGGCATCTCTGCAGCTGGCTTTGGCTACGGCTGGCACAAGGGTGACCCTCGTTTCGATGTGGCAGTCAACCCCAATGAACCCAACCGCCACGGCTGGGTGGTCGAGATCGACCCCTATGCCCCCACCAGCACACCCAAAAAGCGCACCGCCTTGGGCCGCTTCAAGCACGAGAACGCCGAGTGTGTGCTCTCCAGAATGAACAGGGCTGTGGTTTACACAGGCTGTGACGAGCGCAACGAGTACCTCTACAAATTCGTGTCGACCGGCACCTACGATGCGGCCAACAAGGCCAGCGGTGCGAACTTGCTCGACACCGGCATCTTGTATGTGGCCCGTTTTGATGCTGGCACCGTGGTAGGTGACAACCAGGGCACCGGCGTCTGGTTGCCCTTGGTCCACGGCCAAAACGGCCTGACCGCCGAAAACGGCTTTGCCAACCAAGCCGAAGTCCTGATCAAGGCGCGTCAGGCGGCTGACCGCGTCGGCGCCACCATGATGGACCGCCCTGAGTGGGTGGCGGCCAACCGCACCAAGCCAGGCGAGGTCTTCCTGGCTTGCACCAACAACAACCGCCGTGGCAGTTCAGCCACCCCCTCGTCCAACATGGTGAACGGCACCACGACAGCTGGTTCAGCTCGCCCCGCCATCGATGAAGCCAACCCCCGTGCCGTCAACAACTGGGGCCATGTGATCCGCATCAACGAAACCGGCGCCGACGCCGCTGCCCTGGCCTTCAACTGGGACATCTTTGTGATTGCCGGCAACCCGGCCCTGGACGGTGCCAAGAAAGGATCGAGCAACATCGACGCCAGCAACACGTTCAACTCGCCTGATGGAATTCAGGTTGACCCCGAGGGCCGTCTCTGGATCCAGACGGATGGCAGCTATGCCAACACAGGTGACTTTGTCAACCAAGGCAATAACCAGATGCTGGTGGCCGACATCGAAACCAAAAAAATCACCCGTTTCCTGGTAGGCCCTGCAGGCTGCGAGGTCACGGGCGTGTGCTGGACACCCGATGGACGCACCATGTTCATCAACATCCAGCACCCCGGTGAGGTGGGCAGCCACCCGAACGCACCCGCTGGCTATACCGCTGCAGCCAACAAGGACGCTTGGGTCAATGCGAACCCCACTGCCTTCTCGAAGTGGCCTGATGGCGCCAGCGCTGGTCGTCCACGTTCCGCCACCGTGGTCATTCGCAAGAACGACGGTGGTGTGATCGGTACCTGATGGTCACAGCATCGGTTGGCTGGCCAACTTGATGCTGTTGAATTTGATGGGGCCGCCCTGGGGGTGGCCCTTTTTGCATCCCCTCGGCACATGCCTTGTGCTTGCACAGCGCATGAGTCTCTTCCCATTCCAAGGGTGACAAGCAATGTCCTCCATCCTTCGATACCTTTCGGCCCGAGCCATTTTTTCTGCCACATTGACCCTGCTCCTGGCCGCTTGTGGCGGTGGCGGTGCCAACCCTCCAGCAGGCAGCGGTGAAGGGGGTCAAGACCCTGTGGGCATGTCTCCATCGCCAGAAAAAGCCGCAAAAGTCTTGCCCAAGCCCGTGCTCTCTTTCTCGGACACTGGTTTGAGTGTGTCGGACGGTGTGACCCACATTGGCGCGTGGCAGGTCAGCAGCCTGGAAAGCTGGGAATATTCCTTCGACATGGGTGCAACTTGGACCCGTGGTCAGGGTGATTTTTTTGATGTTCAAGGGGACGGCGCCAAAACCATCTGGGTGCGCGCCCGAGACGACCAGGGCAACACCTCCGAAATCGTGGTCGTCAGTTGTGTCCTCGACACCATGCCACCGGCAGCAGTTCAAGCGGATTTGGTGTCGCAAGACTTCACCCGTTTGGTCAAAGTGAATGGCGTCGAAGCACAAGGACGCTGGGAATACTCTGTGGACGACCAACGCACTTGGTTAGCTGGATCGGGCGATCGTCTCGCCTTGTTGGGCAATGCTTTGCCGGTGCTTTGGCTGCGTCAAATAGACCTGGCGGGCAACAAGTCCCCTGTAGAGCGGGTCAACCTCCAAGAAACAAGCAGCACCACTTGGCACGAAGCATCTGGCAACCCTTTGCAACCCAGCTTTTTGTCTTTGCAACAAGCCCGCACTGTGGTTGTGCACGGCTCTGTGGTCCGTGGCGATGCCGACTACGTCCGCTTTGACATCCCGGTGGGTCAACGTTTACAGAGCATGCGGCTGGTTCATTATGTTTCTGCCGACCCGATCGCATTTTTTGCCTTGCAGCGGGCCCCGGTCTTTGATGCTGGCATCGATGTGAAGCGCATGCTGGTGTATGGCCACATGGGGCCGCAAGACCTCAACCGCAATGTGGTTCAGGACGTCACGCCCAATCAGTTGTCTGCGGGTCCCATGACACTGTGGTTCCAACAAACTGGCCCTCAGGCCACCGAATATGCCATCGAGCTTGTTTTTCAACCCGCGCCATGAACGCTTGAAGACGGTCATGGCCAGTTGGCTGCTGGCGGGCCTGTTGTCGGGCTGCGGAGGTGGCAGCGGCGGGGACACTCAGGTTTCAGGACCTGCACCCCTCGTGCCGCCGACCACGCCAGGCCCAGACCCTTTGCTGGAACGCCAATGGCACTTGTTCAACACGGGCCAAAGTGGTGGCGTGCCGGGCATGGACATCGGTTTGCAAGGCGTCAAAGAAACGGGGCGTGGGGTTCTGATCGCATTTGTAGATGGTGCCGTTCAATTGAACCACCCCGATTTGGTGGCCAATGTGTTCACATTGAACGGCCTGCTGCCCACCCCAGACCCCTCACCTCCAAGGGCAGCACCCGGTGCACCTGAGAACGCCAACCCGGGACAATGGGACGACGCCCACGGCACGGCCGTGGTCGGTATTGCCGTGGCCAGTGCCAACAACAGCTTGGGCGGTCGTGGTGTCGCACCCGAATCCAAATTTTTGGCGTATGACGGCGTTTCAACCGGCTTGGTGGCATCGGCCTTGCGCTCGGCCATCCAGTTGGGGGCCGACATTGTCAATAACAGTTGGGGCGCGCTCGACTCCCAAAGTGGCAAAGGCAGCTATGTCAGTGCGGATTCGGCATGGCGAGAGTCCATGACTGCGGCAATGACTCAAGGACGCCGAGGCAAAGGCTCGGTGGTGGTTTTTGCTGCAGGCAATGGTGGCCCCAGCGAAGACAGCAACCGTGATGCCTATGCCAACCACCCTGGTGTGTTGGCTGTGGGCGCCGTGGATCACCGGGGTCGTCCGTCGGCCTATGCCGAACCCGGTGCCAATGTGTTGGTCAGTGCCCCGGCCATGAGTCTGCTGCGCCGCTCGAACGGCGTGGCTGACATCTGGACCACCGACATTTCGGGCCCTCGGGGTTTGGCAGCAGGGACCCAACCCGAAAACGCTGACTACGCCGCATTTGCAGGGGGCTCTTCGGCCTCCGCACCCATGGTCTCGGGGGTTGTGGCACTGATGCTGGAAGCCAACCCGAACTTGACTTGGCGTGATGTGCGTTGGCTGTTGGCCCGCACGGCACGACCGGCGGATCTCGGTTTGGCCCTGGCTGAGCCTTCGGCCATGAACGCCCACGGCTTTCATCCACGGGTGGGTTTCGGGCGTGTGCATGCCGGTGATGCGGTTCAAGCGGCCAGACAATTCAGCGGTCTCCCGCCAGAAAAAACTTGTGACAGCGGTCTTCTTTGGATGGACCAGCCGATCGGTGACGCTCCGGCGCCTGCGCTGACCGCTGCCGCCCCTTTGGAGGCTTGCGATCTGAAGACTGTGGAGTCTGTGCAAGTGACGTTGACGGTCGATCATCCCTATGGCGCAGACCTTGATGTGGTCTTGATTTCACCCACAGGCACGCGCAGCCAACTGGCTCGACCCCACCTGTGCCCTGCCGATCTGTCTGGGCCATGTGGTGACTTGTCGCGGGGATGGACTTTTCACAGCGTTCGCCACATGGGCGAGCCCATCAGTGCTGCCGCGCAAAACGCCTTGCCCAATCAAGCCCATCCAGGATGGCAACTTCAACTCAAGGATGGACAAGACGGCGATACCGGAAATTGGCGTTCTTGGCGAGTGGTCATCACAGGGCACTGACGAACCATTCTTGTCGTTGGTGCACGATTGGAATTGGCATCAAAAGACTTTTCCAACTCTTGGGATAAACACATCAACTCATCCCAGCCAACACCAACTGCTGATGACTGCAAAGAGCCAAGTGTTCATCGAAGACGGAGAGGGTAACCCCCGTTTCAATTGAACCCTTGGCCCAGCAGATTCAAAATCCGATCACACCACCGTCCGCACGGGTGATGACAATGGTGGCCGAGCGTGGGCGACCTTGTGGACCGTAGCCTGCATTACCAGGCCACTGGCTTTGGGGTGCCGCACCAGAAGCCAATGGTTTGGACAATTCGCCAGGGTGCTGGATGTTGACAAACAAGGTACGGCCGTCTGGCGTCTCGGTGATGCCCGTGACTTCTGCACCTTGGGGTGCCACCAAGAAACGGCGCAACTTGGCCTCACCCAAGGCCGCGCCCATGAAAGTCTCTTGGGTGCCGTTTTGCTCAACACCACCCACCATCATTTTGTTCTTCACAGTCACTTTGCCACCGTCTCCGACCTGGCCTGGAATGGCGGCCAACATCATGCAGTTGGTTTCGTCGGTGAAAGCACCATCGTCGGTCTGGATCCAGCAAATGCCCGTGGCTTTGCTGAACCAGAGGCCGTCGGGCGAGGAAAAAGAATTCTTGGCCGTCAGGCCCGACAGGTTGGCGTCGCCCGAGTCTTCTTCTGCGCCAAACAAAAAGATGTCCCAGGCAAAGGTCTTGGCTGTGGCTTGGTGGCCTGGTTCTTTGAAGCGGATGATGTGACCGTGCGGGTTACCCGTTCCCTTCATGCCATCCAGATCCATGTAGGCACGAGGGTTGGCAGGATCGGTTTTAGAGGGTGTACGGTTGGCTGCATTGTTGTTGGTCAAGGCGAAATACACCTCGCCATTTCGGTAGTTCACCGCGCCCCACTCCGGGCGGTCCATTTTGGTCGCGCCCACAGCGTCTGCCGCCAATCGCGCATTGATGAACACATCCGCCTGGTTGGCAAACTTGTAGGCACTGTGGTTGGCAATGCGTGGGTCGGCGATGTTCAACTCCAACCACTCACCCTGACCTGTGGCATCGAAGCGGGCGACATACAGCTTGCCCTCGCTCAGGTACTTGTCACCGGCCAACAGACCGCCACCCACATCGCGCGGGTCCCAAACGGCTGTGGATACAAACTTGTAGATGTATTCGTTGCGGGCATCGCAGCCCATGTAAAACGCCAAGGGTTGGCCCGCCACAGGCAAGCTGCAGACCGCCGCTTCGTGGGCGAATCGGCCCATGGACACGCGTTTGACGGGCGTGGCGTTGGGATCCAAGGGATCAATCTCCACGTTGTAGCCAAAGGTATTGGCCTCGTTGCGGAAATCACGCTCGGCATTGGCACCAGTGGCTGCCAGGTTCCAACGGGCAAAACGGTCATCGGTGCTTGACACGGTGTGCCAGCCCTGGCTGGGCGCGCGGGTGGCGCCAGCAGCGGGTGCCGCCGCCGGCACGCCGTAACGCCTGCGCGAAGCCACCTCATTGGCAGACAAAGCAGCCCCCGCACCCGTAGTTTGAAAGTAAAAAGCCCAGTTTTCTTCGCAACCCAAATAGGTGCCCCAAGGCGTTTTGCCGTGACCACAGTTGTTAAGGGTGCCACGCGCCATGCCGCCTGCTGCATCCCAGCGGGTGACCATGAAGCTGCGGATGGCCTCAATGTGAGCCCGAGGACCGCTGATGCGTGCAGGCGTTTGCGCCGTGATCCGGCGGTTGAGCAGAGAGTCTTGCTTGACGCGCCAGCCCTGGGGTGTCTTCACGATCTCGACCACCGACACGCCATGGTGGTTGATCTCTTTGAGCACTTCAAGCTCAGGGCGAACGCCCAAGTCCCAGTCGCCAAATTGTGTGAATTTTTTACCGCTGACCCGGTTCGAGGTCTGGCCATTGGGGTGCATGAAATGCGCGTCAGCCGAGCTTTCGTGGTTTACACACAGCACGGCTCGGCCCGTGTCTTTTTCAGAGTACTTGCCCTTGGCATCGATGTAATAAATGTCCATGCCATCGTGGTGATCGCCCACACGGCGCGACCAGTCGTCCGCTTCTGTCCCTTTGTTGGAATAAGCGGGCAAGGATGAATCCAGGGCATCGCCCGTGGCATGCAAAACACTGTATTGGTAACCGGGCGGCAAGATCACGTTGTCGAGCAGGCTCTTGCCTACAGAAGGAAAACCCAAGGCCTTGGGTACAGCGGCCATGTCAGAAGTCAGGGTCGCGCATCCAGGCAGCATGGCCAGCCCCGCCAGACCCAAGCCACCACGCAGCAAGCCGCGACGAGCAGGGTTTTGCAAAGATTGGGCCAATACATCCTGGAAGTGGACGTTGTCAGAAGTGTTGAAAATGGGGTCGTGGTCGTGGTGTGACATGTGATAAGTCCATTAATTTGAGTTCATTAACAAGATTTATCTTGGACAAGGGATGTGACCGTTCTATGACGGATTGACGAAAAGCAGTGCTTATGAGTTTCATTTTTTTGTCACATTGGTGTGGGTCAATGGATGTTCTCCATTAAAAAAGTGATGCACATGTTGTTTGACCAGCATTTTTTTTTGCGGCCTGCCGTCGCGCTGGCTGTGGTGACTTGTTTGACCGCTTGCGCTGGTTCTGGCATCCAAAGAGCATCCCCTGCAGAATTAAACCCAAGTCCTCTTCCAATCTTGGGCACCATCATCCTCAAGGCGCCAGTCTTGTCATTCAACGATACAGGTCTGAGTGTGAGCGACGGCGTTACGCGCAACGGTTTGTGGGCAGTGGACAGTCCTGGCATTGACTGGGAGTTTTCTTTGGACCAAGGCGCCACCTGGACCAGGGGCATCGGCTCCTCTTTCGAAGTTACGGGCGACGGCGCCAAAATGATTTGGGTTCGCGCACGTGACGATGCGGGCAACAAATCTGAAATCGTGCGCGTCAACTGTGTTTTAGACACCACCCCACCCGCTGCATTGGGTGTCGCCAGCCAAATCGAAGGGGTGACCCACAGCTTGAAACTCTCGGGCATTGAACCCGGTGCGCGCTGGGAGTATTCGCTGGATGAGCAACGATCATGGGCCCCCGGTCAATGCACCGCACTGGGCATTTTGGGCAATAACCTGAGCCGGATCTGGTTGCGCCAAGTGGACTTGGCTGGCAACGCTTCTGGCGCCCAAGTATTCGACTTGCAAAACCAAAGCATGGCAGCCAATGAAGCATCCGGCAACCCATTGCAACCCAGCGTTTTAACGCCAGGTTTGCAAACCTATTTGATCCATGGCGTGGTGGTGCGCGGTGATGCCGACTATGTGAGTTGGGACATCCCCAAAGGACAAAAGTTGCAGTCAGTCAGGCTGGTGCAGTATGAATCACAAGATGCCATCGCCTTTTATGCTTTGCAACGCAACACGGTGTTTGATGCGGGCGTCGATGTCTCGCGCATGTTGGTTCATGGCCACATGGGACCCCGTGATTTGGGGCGCAACGTGTTAGCCAATGTGCCCAAGTCTCAACTGGGCGAGGGGGCCATGACAATTTCGATTCAGCAAACCGGTCCGTTGCCTACGCAGTACGCGATCGAGGTGATCTTGGCGCCTGCGGATTGATTCGAATAAATCAGCCCTGGAGCTGGTTTTCATCGTTCTACGAAAGCACCATTTCACACCCACCTGCAACTTGAGATGGGTGTGTAAAGCCCTTCCGAGCTGCCACTAAACTTGAACCTCTTTTTTGTCATTCAGCTGACACAAAGACAAGTCACAATTCCATAGTTATCGAATTAAAGAAATGGAATCGTTATGAAAGTCGGCATCAACGGAATGGGCCGCATCGGCCGTTTGGCCCTGCGTGCGGCCATGGGCGCTGCAGAGCGCCAACTGGACGACCCCCGCGCAGGCAACCGCCTGGAGGTGGTGCACCTGAACGAACTCAAAGGTGGCGCAGCAGCCACCGCGCATTTGCTGGCGTTTGACAGCGTGCAAGGCAAATGGCGCGAGCGCATCGAAGCCGAGGGCGACAGCCAGATCCGCATCGCTGAGCGCACTTTGGGTTTTTCATCGCACGCCAACCCGGCCGACATCCCCTGGGGTGACATGGGGGTGGACCTGGTGCTCGAATGCACCGGCAAGTTTTTGACCCCCGAAACCATCCAAGGCCATCTGGAGCGGGGCGCCAAGCGCGTGATCGTGGCCGCACCCATCAAGGTGGGCGATGTGCTGAACATCGTGGTGGGCATCAACCACACGCTGTACAACCCCGCCAAAGACCGCATCGTCACCGCCGCATCCTGCACCACCAACTGCCTGGCTCCGGTGGTCAAAGTCGTGCACGAAGCCATTGGCATCAAGCACGGCCAGATCACCACCATCCACGACCCGACCAACACCAATTTAGTGGTAGACGCGCCGCACAAAGACCTGCGCCGCGCCCGCAGCGCCATGATGAGCCTGGCGCCCACCACCACCGGCAGCGCCACAGCCATTGCCCTGATTTACCCCGAACTCAAAGGCAAGCTCAACGGCCACGCGGTGCGCGCGCCGGTGCTCAATGCGTCTCTGACCGATTGCGTATTCGAGATGAAGCGCGAAACCAGCGCCGAAGAAGTCAACGCCTTGTTTGCCGCTGCAGCCCAAGGCCCTTTGGCGGGCATTATGGGCTACGAGCCTCGCCCCTTGGTGA
>JAIXUG010000023.1 GCA_027484105.1 Comamonadaceae bacterium | reverse complement strand
GCTTTGGCGGCACCGCCGAACTTGGCAGCCAACACGGTGGTGATGGCGGCGGTCAGGGTGGTCTTGCCGTGGTCAACGTGACCGATGGTGCCCACGTTCACGTGGGGTTTGGTCCGTTCAAATTTCTCTTTTGCCATATCTTAGACTCCGAAAAGTAGCGGTCAACAACCAAGACAGAGGGCGTACAACTGGCGTTGTACGCCCCAAAACTGGTGCCCTTGGCGGGAATCGGACCCGCGACCTCTCCCTTACCAAGGGAGTGCTCTACCACTGAGCCACAAGGGCGAAACTTCTGACAAACTCACCGGCAGACTGGAGCGGGAAACGGGAATCGAACCCGTGTCATTAGCTTGGAAGGCTAAGGTTCTACCATTAAACTACTCCCGCACTGTGTGCAACGCACGAGTGAATGCGCTGCCAATGCTTGGAAACCATTTCCAATTGCTCAAATCAATCCGGTGATTAGCCAGTTTGCTGGTGGAGGAGACTGGATTCGAACCAGTGTAGGCGTAAGCCAACAGATTTACAGTCTGCCCCCTTTAGCCACTCGGGCACCCCTCCAGAAGCGAGTCTTAGATTATGCCATCTTTTTGCGGGACCCTGCAAGATCCCCTGCAAGTTTTCACCATGCGATGGGTTTTGCACCGGATTCAAGCAGGAAACGATTGGCACTTGCGAAGTGGTGGCAACCCAAAAAAGGCACGGGAGGGCGTAAAGCAGACAAGGGTGAGGGGTGGTTGGCCTCCAAAATCAGGTGCCTTGGCGTGCCACAGGCGGCATGGATCACCTTCTTTTTTGATTGTGCGTGCCCACCCCACAGCATGAACACCACGGGCTGGGGGCTTTGGGCCACGGCCAGCACCAAGGCGTCGGTCAAGGCCTCCCACCCCCAACCGGCGTGGCTGGCCGCCTGCCCGGCTTCGACCGTCAAACAGGTGTTGAGCAGGAGAACGCCCTGCTGCGCCCATCGCACCAAGGAGCCATCCGTGGGACTTGGAATGGCCAGACTTTGATGCAACTCCTTGAATATATTGCGCAAACTGGGCGGCAGGCGCACCCCGGGGGCGACCGAAAAGGCCAGGCCTTCGGCTTGACCTGGCCCGTGATAGGGGTCTTGGCCCAAAATCACCACACGCACATGACTCAGGGGGGTCAAGGTGAGCGCTTTGAATGGCGCAGCGGGGTACACGGTTTTCCCTGCCCTCAATGCGTTTGCCAATCGCACAGACAGAGCCTGCCCCGCCGCAGAGGCCAAGAATTCTTGCACCAGGGGGGCCCAACCCTCATCCAGATCCCGTAAATCCGGTGGCCACTGCCTCAAACCGTCGGCCTCCAAGGGGGCATCCCCAAAGCCCAAAGTCTGCTGAGCACCGGCGCTGGACATCAGGCAAAAAGCTTCGCCAGTGCCTCGCCCGGCTCGTCGGCGCGCATGAAAGCCTCGCCGACCAAGAAGGCGTTGACCTGCGCTTCACGCATGCGCTTGACATCGTCAGCAGACAAAATGCCGCTTTCGGTCACCAGCAAACGGTCGGCAGGCACGTGCGGCAACAAATCCAATGTGGCCTGCAAAGACACTTCGAAAGTTTTCAAATTGCGGTTGTTGACGCCCACCAGTCGGGTTTTCAGTTTCAGGGCGCGATCCAACTCGGCCCGGTCGTGCACTTCCACCAACACCGCCATGTCCAAACGGCGGGCCACAGCCTCCATGTCGGCCATCTGCGCATCGTCCAGGCAAGCGGCGATCAGCAAAATGGCATCCGCACCCATGGCCCGCGCTTCGTAGATTTGGTAGGGGTCGACCATGAAATCCTTGCGCAGCACCGGCAAATCACAACTGGCGCGGGCTTGCTTGAGGAAATCCACACTGCCCTGAAAGAACTGTTTGTCTGTCAAGACCGACAAACAGGCCGCGCCGTGCTCGGCATAGCTTTGGGCGATGTCGGCCGGGATGAAGTCAGCCCGCAGCACACCTTTGGAGGGGCTGGCCTTTTTGATTTCGGCGATGACTGCCGCCTGACCTGCCGCCAGCTTGGCACGCATGGCACCTTCAAAGTCACGCGTGAGCACACGGCTTTCGGCATCGGCCCGCATCACGTCCATGGGCTTTCTGACCATAGCGGCAGCGACCTCTTCACGTTTGACGGCGACGATTTTGTCGAGGATGTCACTCATGGTTTTCTTTCGTGTAAGGGCTCAGCGGCACCGTTTTTCAAAATTCAAGCAAAAAGGACGGCGCCAAGCTCAACCCGCCGACTGGCCAAACGCCACAAACTGCGCCAACTTGGCTTTGGCCGCACCCGACTCGATGGCCTCTCGCGCACGCGCCAGGCCATCCGCAATGCTGCTGGCCACATTGGCCGCATACAGGGCAGCGCCCGCGTTGATCATGACGATGTCGCGCGCTGCGCCGGGCTGATTGTCCAACACGCCACGCAACATGGCCATGGACTCCTCGGGCGTGTCCACTTTCAAGGCGCGGTTGCTGGCCATGGTCAGGCCAAAGTCTTCCGGGTGGATTTCGTATTCGCTGATCTGGCCGTTTTTCAACTCGCCCACCAAAGTGGCGGCGCCCAAGCTGATCTCGTCCATGCCATCGCGGCCATAAACCACCACCGCGTGTTCTGCCCCCAAGCGCTGCAAGGCACGCACCTGGATGCCCACCAGGTCGGAGTGGAACACACCCATCAGGATGTTGGGCGCGCTGGCCGGGTTGGTCAAGGGCCCGAGGATGTTGAAAATCGTGCGCACGCCCAGCTCCTTGCGCACCGGGGCCACATTTTTCATGGCCGGATGGTGGTTGGGCGCAAACATGAAGCCAATGCCCACTTCCTCGATCGAGCGGGCAATCTGCTCTGGCTTGAGGTTGATGTTGCCGCCTAGGGCCTCCACCACATCGGCGCTGCCGGACTTGCTGCTGACGCTGCGCCCGCCATGTTTGGCGGTTTTGGCCCCAGCTGCCGCAGCCACAAACATCGCGCAAGTGGAGATGTTGAAGGTGTGCGCACCATCCCCCCCCGTGCCCACGATGTCTACCAAGTGGGTGGGGTCGGCCACATGCACCTTGGTTGAAAACTCGCGCATGACTTGCGCGGCGGCGGTGATCTCACCAATGGTTTCCTTTTTCACGCGCAAGCCCGTGATGAGCGCCGCCGTCATGACAGGCGACAGCTCGCCATTCATGATCATGCGCATGATCTTGAGCATCTCATCGTGAAAAATTTCGCGGTGCTCAATGGTGCGCTGCAACGCTTCCTGGGGAGTGATGGGCATGGCTATGTCCTCGGTATAAAAAGTGAATCAAAAAAGGCTGCGCATCATGGCAGGAGGGCCATCAGTACACGCCCGAAGGCGTGGTGCCTTGCACCGAATTCGGCGCATGGCTGGCCATGAAACGGCGAATGCATTCGACCGCTTGGTCGATGCCGGCCGGGTCGACATGCAAGTGCGTCACAAAACGCAGACCGATCAGGCCTGTGGCCAAAACGCCCTGCGCTTTCATGGCTTCCAAGAGTGCCGGGCCTCGGCCATCGGCCACGTCCACAAACACGATGTTGGTCTGCGCCGAACGCACGCTCAAACCAGGAACGCCTTGCAGGCCTTGGGCCAGACGCTGTGCCAAAGCATGGTCATCGGCCAGCCGATCGACATGGTGGTCCAGTGCATACAAAGCCGCTGCCGCCAACACGCCGGATTGACGCAGGCCACCGCCCAGCACTTTGCGCCAACGCAAGGCTTTGGCTATCAGCTCACGCGAGCCGCACAGGGCCGAGCCCACGGGCGCGCCCAAACCCTTGCTGAAACACACGGACACGCTGTCGAATTGGTCGGTGATCCGACGAACACTGTCGGCCACCGGGCCACCATGGGCTTGGGCCACGGCGGCATTGAACAAGCGCGCGCCGTCCAGGTGCGTGGCCAAGCCATGCCGTCTGGCCAGACCCGTGGCTTGTGCCAGATAGTCTTGCGACATGGGGTGGCCGTTCCAGGTGTTTTCCAGCGCCAGCAGACGGGTGCGGGCAAAGTGGCAATCGATGGGTTTGATGGCTGCGGCGATTTCGGTCAACGCCATTTCACCCACGGCGTTTTGCGCCAGGGGCTGCGGCTGGATGCTGCCCAGCACGGCTGCGCCGCCGCCTTCGTAGCGGTATGTGTGGGCGTTTTGGCCCACGATGTACTCGTCACCCCGCTCGCAATGCGCCATCAAGGCGCACAAGTTGCTCTGTGTGCCCGATGGCATGAACAGCGCCGCTTCTTTGCCGGTGATCTGCGCGATGCGTTCTTGCAGGGCGTTGACCGTGGGGTCATCGCCAAACACATCGTCCCCTAAGGGCGCGCGCAACATGGCCTCGCGCATGGCCGCGGTGGGCTGCGTGACAGTGTCGCTGCGCAAATCAATCATGGCCGCTCCAGAAAGTTCTTGAGCATGGCGTGGCCGTGCTCGGTGAGGATGGATTCGGGGTGGAACTGCACGCCCTCGATGTCGAGCTCGGTGTGGCGCACGCCCATGATCTCGCCATCGTCAGTCCAGGCCGTGACTTTGAGGCATGACGGGCAAGTGGCCCGCTCAATGGCCAGAGAGTGGTAGCGGTTGACGGTGAATTTTTCAGGCAAACCTGCGAACACGCCTTCTTGCGTGGTGGTGATGACACTGGTCTTGCCGTGCATCAACTCTTGCGCCCGAACAATCTTGCCGCCAAAGGCCGCGCCAATGCTCTGGTGTCCCAGGCACACACCCAAAATGGGCAACTTGCCCGCGAAGTGCTGGATGGCCGCCACCGAGATGCCCGCCTCGGCTGGCGAACAGGGACCGGGCGAGATCACCAGACGATCGGGTTGGCGCGCTGCAATGCCTTCCAGGGTGATTTCGTCGTTGCGAAACACCTCAACTTCTGCCCCCAGCTCGCCAAAGTACTGCACGATGTTGAAGGTGAAGGAGTCGTAGTTGTCGACCATCAGGAGTTTGATTTTTTTCGCCATGATCACTCCAAGCCTTCTTCGACCAATTCACTGGCCCGCAGCAAGGCACGCGCCTTGTGCTCTGTTTCGCGCCACTCCATCTCGGGCACCGAATCGGCCACCACCCCGGCAGCGGCTTGCACATACAGGGTCTGGTCTTTGATGACCGCGGTGCGGATCGCAATGGCCACGTCCATGTCGCCCGCATAACTGATGTAGCCGCAGGCCCCACCGTAAATGCCGCGCTTGACGGGCTCGAACTGGTCGATCAACTCCATCGCATGCACCTTGGGCGCACCCGTCAAGGTGCCCGCCGGGAAGGTGGCTTTGAGCACGTCCATATTGCTCATGCCCTCGTTCAACACACCTTCGACGTTGCTCACGATGTGCATGACATGGCTGTAGCGCTCGACCACAAAAGCCTCGGTCACCTTGACCGAGCCGATCTGGGCGATGCGTCCAATGTCGTTGCGTGCCAAGTCAATCAGCATCACATGCTCGGCGCGCTCTTTCGGGTCGTTGATCAAGTCCTGCTCGGCGGCCTTGTCCTTTTCGGGCGTCGCGCCGCGTGGGCGTGTGCCCGCCAAGGGGCGGATGATGACTTTGGCGCCCTCTTCGGTAAGTTCCTGGCGCACCAGAATCTCGGGGCTGGCCCCAACGACATGGAAGTCGCCGAAGTTGTAGAAATACATGTAGGGGCTGGGGTTGAGCGAACGCAGCGCCCGGTAGAGCGAGAGTGGGCTCTCGGTGTAACGCTTCTTGATGCGCTGGCCCACTTGCACCTGCATGAAGTCGCCACCGGCGATCAACTCCTTGGCTTTTTCCACCGCCGCGATGTAATCGGCTTTGGCAAAGTCCCGCTCAGCCGGATACGACTGGCTGGCCTTGACCACAGGCGCGCTGACCGAGTACTTGAGCTGCTCTTTGAGGTCGCGCAAACGTTTTTTGGCGCCGACATAGGCCTCTGGCGTGGCCGGGTCAGCGTACACCATCAGATAAAGCTTGCCCGACAGGTTGTCGATCACCGCCAGTTCTTCGCACTGCAGCAGCAAGATGTCGGGTGTGCCCAGGGTGTCGGGCGGGCAGGTTTTTTCGAGTTTTTTCTCGATGTAACGCACGGCGTCGTAGCCGAAATAGCCTGCCAGACCACCGCAAAAACGCGGTAAACCGGGGCGCAAGGCGACCTTGAATCGCTTTTGGTATTGCTCGATGAAGTCCAGCGGGTTGCCCGTGGCCGTTTCGATGACTGCGCCATCGTGCACCACTTCGGTCTTGGCTTCAGCGCCAAAGCCGCTGGCGCGCAGCAAGGTACGGGCTGGCAAACCGATGAAGCTGTAGCGACCAAAACGCTCGCCACCCACCACCGATTCAAGCAAGAAGCTGTACTTGCCGTTGTCCTTGGTGTGGGCCAGTTTCAGGTAAAGCGACAGGGGGGTTTCCAGGTCCGCAAAGGCCTCCAGCATGAGGGGAATGCGGTTGTAGCCTTGGCTGGCCAGGCTTTTGAATTCAAGTTCGGTGATCACAGGCTAGAGCCTCCAAAGCGCTCAGCGACCTCGTTCGAGGTGCTTTTCATTCATCCAGGTGCCCGGTCATGGTGGGCATGACTGCGGGCGCGGGGGGCGGGCAAGGCCGCACGTGGGTGGGGTCAGGCTGGCTGACGCCAGGGCCAGGCTCCCCGGCCTTCCGCTGGGGAATGGCTCGGCAGGCTGGCTGCGCAGGAGTGGCTTGGGATGAACATGATGGGCCAAGTGTAGCAAAGCCCTGACCTGGGGTCTGGTCCGACGTGATCGACCACCGACTCAGCCTGCCACATGGTTCAAGCCAAACGGATCGGCAGATCGGCCAAGGTGTCCAACCAAGCCGCCGCGGGCGTGTCTTGCACGGGTTGCCCGTGGTTATAGCCATAGGTGACCAGCACCACAGGACAACCCGCAGCATGCGCCGCCTGAGCGTCATTGCTGGAATCGCCCACCATCAAGGTGCGTGTGACGGCCGTCCCCAGCGCTTGGCAGGTTTTCAAAATGGGCAAAGGGTCCGGTTTTTTGCGCTCGAAACTGTCCCCGCCAAAAACCCGTGCAAAAAAATGGGTCAAGGACTTTTCTCTCAACAAGGCTTGGGCAAAAGCAAGGGGTTTGTTGGTCAGGCAGGCCATGGGCACCCCTTGGCTCGCCAAGCCATGCAGCGCCTCCAACACACCCGGATACACATCGGCAAATTGCCCGTTGATGGCCATGTAGTGGTGTTGGTAGCGTTGCCATGCACGGTCAAACAAGGCATCGACCGACAAGGCAGGACAGGCCTGGCCAACCCCCTTGACCTCTGGCCTGGCGACTTGATAAGCCAGCAGAGTGCGTATCAGGTGTTCCGACCCTTTGCCAATGGTTTGCTCGATCAGCGCATCCGGCACCGAGGGCAAATTCAAATCGGCCATGGTGCGATGCAAAGCCACCTGAAAATCACCCAAGGTGTTGACCATGGTGCCATCCAGGTCAAAAATGACCGCTTCGATCTGCTTCAGGTCATGAGCATGGACCGTCATGTCAGCCCAACACCACGCGCATCTGGTCGATCACGGCCTTGTAGTCGGGTTTGCCAAAAATGGCACTGCCCGCCACAAAGGTGTCGGCCCCTGCATCGGCCACTCGGCGGATGTTGTCGGCCTTGATGCCGCCGTCCACTTCCAGGCGAATGTCGCGGCCACTGGCATCGATGAGCTTGCGCACATGCTCTATCTTGCGCAAGGCCGAATCGATGAAGCTTTGCCCCCCAAAGCCCGGGTTGACGCTCATGATCAGGATCAGGTCGATCTCATCGATCGTCCACTCCAGCACATCCAGCGGCTCAGCCGGGTTGAACACCAAGCCCGCCTTGACACCCTTGCTTTTGATGGCCTGAATGCTGCGGTGCACATGGGCGCTGGCATCCGGATGAAAACTGATCAGGTCAGCCCCCGCCTCGGCAAATGAGGCTGCCAACGCATCCACGGGCGAAATCATCAAATGCACATCGATCGGCACAGCCACGCCTGCAGCGGTTTTGGCGTGCGGCTTGAGCGCCTGGCAAATCATGGGGCCGAAAGTGAGGTTGGGCACGTAATGGTTGTCCATCACGTCAAAGTGGATCCAGTCGGCTCCGGCGTCGATGACGCTTTTGACTTCCTCGCCCAAGCGGGCGAAATCAGCCGATAGGATGGAAGGGGCAATTCTGAAGGTCTTGGTCATCTGCGAATTGTCGCAGTTAACATCGCCGAATGTCTGCCTACAACGTTCTCATCGAGGTCATGCCCCATTACGTGGCCGACCAAAGTCATCCTCTTCAAGAGGTTTTCGCTTTTGCATACACCGTCACCGTGACCAACACAGGGCAGGTGCCCGTGCAACTGATCTCGCGTCACTGGGTGATTCAAGACGAACGCGGGCACAAGGAAGAGGTCAAAGGCTTGGGTGTGGTTGGGCAGCAGCCGCTGCTGCGCCCCGGAGAATCATTCCAGTACAGCAGTGGCTGTCGCTTGCGTGCGCCCAGTGGCACCATGGGCGGGAGTTACTTTTTTGTGGCCGAAGACGGACACCGGTTTGATGCCAGCATCGCCACATTTGTTTTGGATTCTTCCACCGCCCTACCCACAGGGCGCACCCTGCACTGAACCGCAGACCTGGCTTGACTTGCGGTTAAGCTCACAGGCATGGGTGAATTTGAGCTGATTGAACGTTTTTTCAAGCGACCGGCACGAAACGCCGTTGTCGGTGTGGGCGACGATTGCGCCATCTGGGCGCCCCAACCGGGTCAGCAACTGGCTTTGTCGTCGGACATGCTGGTGGAAGGCCGTCATTTCCTGTCCACTGTGAATCCCCGTCATTTGGGTCACAAAGCCCTGGCCGTGAACCTGAGCGATCTGGCCGCCTGCGGCGCTGTGCCACGCGCTTTTTTGCTGTCCTTGTCCTTGCCCCGGGTCGATGAAGATTGGTTGTCCGACTTTTCGCAAGGCTTGTTTGCGCTGGCCGTTGCGCACGATTGCGAGTTGATCGGTGGCGACACCACCCAAGGCCCCTTGAACATCAGCATCACCGTGATGGGAGAAGTCCCTGTGGGGCAAGCCATCTTGCGCAGCGGGGCTCAGGTGGGCGATGACATCTATGTGAGTGGCCATCTGGGAGATGCCCGCTTGGCCCTGGAGGCTTTTCGAGGCCATTTGAGCCTGCCGCAAAACATTTTTGAACTGGCCAGGTCCCGCCTGGAAAGCCCCACACCTCGCAACACTTTGGGGGTGTCGCTGCGCGGTCTGGCTCACGCCATGGCCGATGTCAGCGATGGCCTGCTGGGCGACCTGGGGCATATCCTGAAAGCCAGTGGAGCCGGGGCTGTTTTGTCTTTACCGGCCCTTTCGGGCTTGATGATGAGCCGACCTCTTTGGACCTGCCCGCAGGAATGGCTGTTGCGGTGTGTGCTGTCTGGCGGTGACGACTATGAACTGGTGTTCACGGCCCCAGCCTCATCACGCCAAGCGCTTGAATCTGCGGCATCCGACTGCGGCACGCAGATTACCCACATTGGCCACATCAGCGCCGAACCCTCCGTGCGTTTGGTCGATGAAAAAGGCACTGTTCAGCCCGCCACTTACCCCTCATTTGATCACTTCGCATGACCACGAGTTGGCCACACCCTGAAGCGCGCCCCCCCGACGCACCAGGCCCCCTGCGGCCGACGGCCGCCTTCATGCTCAAGCACCCTGCCCATCTGATCGCTTTGGGCTTGGGCTCTGGTTTGTCACCCAAAGCGCCGGGAACCGTCGGCAGCTTGTGGGGCTGGGTGTCTTGGTTGCTGATTCAGCACCATCTGTCCACCCCCATGCAAGCCATGGTGATTGTGGTGGGTCTCTTGTTGGGCTGGTGGGCATGCACCGTCACAGCCCGGCATCTGCGCGTGTGCGATCCGGGTGCCATTGTTTGGGATGAAATTGTGGCCATGTGGCTGATCTTCTTCCTGGTCATGCCCACCGACTTCATGGGACAACTGGCTGCTTTTGCGCTGTTCCGGTTTTTTGATGCGGTCAAACCGGGCCCGGTGGCTTGGGCTGACGGATTGTTCAAGGGTTTTGGCTGGCGCGGCGGTTTCGGAATCGTTCTGGATGACCTGGTCGCCGCTTTTTGTACCTTGCTCGTGATTGCTTTGTGGAGGTATGCCACATGACCGATTTGACTACCCGTCTGGCTTCCCGATTGACCGCCTTGAACTGGATGATGGCCACCGCCGAAAGCTGCACAGGTGGCTTGATTGCCGCCCATTGCACCGACCTGCCGGGCTCCAGCAAATGGTTTGAACGGGGGTTTGTGACCTACTCGAACGCGGCCAAGACCGAGTTGCTGGGCGTCCCACCGGATGTGATCGCCGCCGAGGGCGCAGTCAGCGAGTCAGTCGCCCGCGCCATGGCGCTGGGCGCTTATTACCGAACCCCCGCCAGGGTTTCGGTGGCCGTCACCGGTGTCGCAGGCCCCGATGGGGGCAGCGCCGACAAACCCGTGGGCACCGTCTGGCTGGCTTGGTGCATCGATGGCCAGGTGCACGCCGAGCGCCAGCAGTTTGAGGGCCAGCGCCATACCATCCGCGAAGCCACCGTGGCCCACAGTCTGCAAGGCTTGCTGCAACGACTGCCGCATGCACCCACCTGAGTACGGCCAAGGCTCAAGGGGCAAAACCATCAAAAAACCCGCTGAAAAGCGGGTTTTTTGATGGTGACGAGGCCCTGCATCAGGGCCTGCCGACAGGTGTCAGGCCGCGGCGAGCCAGTACCCTGCGTTGAAAGGGCTGCTCATGCGCAGCGCCAGGGGAGAAACGTCCACCAACTTGTCGGTGGGCATTTTTTCACCTTCTTCGATCGATTCGGCCATGGTGGCGTCTTCGGTTTGTGCCTCATTCGCCCGTCCTGCTTGGCTGTTTTGCGCAGAACGGGCTACAGAAAAGAATAGAAGCATCGGAAGGGTACCTTCCTGTCTCCCCAGTAATCGGCGGTGTCGCGGAAGATGTCCAGCAATTGCTCGCGGGCTTCCTTGTCAAATTTGACGTGCGCCGGAATCTGCTCCAAAACCACAATGAAACCTGGCTGTGGGCCCGATTTGTGCAAAGGGTCCGTCATGCAGTCGTACAAAGCATCAAAGTTCTTGCCGAAATGTGATGGCAATGTGAATTGCGCACCGATCAAATCCAGCACGTCCTGTTTGCTTTGGGCTTCGGCCAAATTGGCATACAAAAAGTGGTGGCCCAAGCCTTGGGCGGCTTCCTGCAAATCGCTCACGCGGTAGGCGCGAATCGACTGCACGATGTTTGACCTCACGCCCTTCAGGGGCGCCTCTTGGTCATGGCGTGTCAGCGTGTCCATCTCCGTGGTCTTTCTCAAACAAGAATCAAGATCCTTCGACCATCAAGCGAAAACTCGCATAGTGGTCTTGGGTGTAATAACAGGCTTTCGGCTGTGTCGGCACTTGGCCACCGCAAACAATGCGGCGAGCCCCTCGATGGCCAACGCCTGGCGTCCTGACGGTGTATTCGCGGTAAAAACCACGCTCATGTCGGGGCAAAAGCCGCTCACGATTGCCAAAAACCGTACCGTCCTTGTCGTAAGGAAAGGGGCCACCCTTCCGAATGGCCGCATAGGTCTCTTGTGCTTCGCGGGGCAACTCTGACAACCTGACGGTGGCCAAAGACGTCGCCTCTTGAGGTGCCTGAGCATGCACCAAAATTGTGCAAGCCATCAAAATAAAACCCATCAGCAGGGTGAACCAAGTCTGACGGGTCAAGGCGTGTTGCAGCACCCTCATGAATAAACCTTTCAGGAGCATCCGGGTTTACCCGAAAACTCGAAGGCGCTAGTGTGCGACAAATGCGATAAAAATGCAAGCGAATGCCCAATAAACAGGCAAAGGTATTTTGAACATTTTCATGTCAAGTGAGCGCACACCCTCATTCACGCGCTTATCTCGCGGCGTTGGCATCGGCCACGGTCAAGGCCGTCATGTTGACAATCCGGCGCACCGTGGTGCTGGGGGTCAAGATATGAACAGGCTTGGCGGCGCCCAGCAAAACCGGACCCACGGCAATGTTGCCGCCGGCTGCCGTCTTGAGCAGGTTGTAGGCAATGTTGGCAGCATCAATATTTGGCAAAACCAGTAAATTGGCATCGCCGATCAAGGTGCTGTTGGGCATGATGGCGTGCCGAGCGGCAGCATCGAGCGCGACGTCACCGTGCATTTCGCCATCCACCTCCAGCCAAGGGGCCTTGTCGCGCAGCAAGTTCAGCACGTCGCGCATCTTGACCGCACTGGGCTGGTTAGAGGATCCAAAATTGGAGTGCGACAACAAGGCCGCCTTGGGCTGGATACCAAAACGGCGCATTTCTTCCGCCGCCATCACGGTGAATTCGGCCAATTGCTCAGCGCTGGGGTCGTAGTTGACGTGGGTGTCGACCATGAAGACTTGGCGCCCTGGCAGCATCAAACCATTCATGCAGGCAAACGTGTTGACGCCGGCTCGCTTGCCAATCACCTGGTCGATGTAGTTCAGGTGCATCGGGTTGGTGCCCCAGGTGCCGCAAATCATGCCGTCCACATCACCTTTGTGCAGCAACATCGCTCCAATCAGGGAGAGGCGCCGACGCATTTCGATTTTGGCCATTTGCTGGGTGATGCCCTTGCGCTCGGTCATGCGGTGGTAGGTCTGCCAAAAATCTCGGTAGCGGTGGTCGTCTTCCACGTTGACGACGTCGTAATCGAGTTCCTCCCTGAGCCGCAAACCGAACTTTTCAATGCGCTCGGCGATCACGGCAGGTCGGCCAATCAGGGTGGGGCGCGCAATGCCTTCGTCCACCACAATCTGGGCGGCGCGCAGGACGCGCTCTTCTTCACCTTCGCTGTAGGCAATGCGTTTTTTCAGTGCACGCTTGGCCGCCGTGAAAATCGGCTTCATCATCGTGCCCGATGCGTACACAAAGCCCTGCAAGCTCTCGCGATAGGCGTCCATGTCCTTGATGGGTCTCAAGGCCACACCACTGTCTGCCGCCGCTTGGGCCACTGCGGGCGCAATTTTGATCATCAAGCGGGGGTCAAACGGCTTGGGAATCAAATACTCAGGCCCAAATGCCAGAGGCTCTCCGGCATAGGCCGCAGCCACGACCTCGCTTTGCTCGGCTTGGGCCAATTCGGCGATGGCATGCACCGCGGCGATTTCCATCTCCAGCGTGATGGTGGTCGCGCCACTGTCGAGTGCACCTCGGAAGATGTAAGGGAAACACAGGACGTTGTTGACCTGGTTGGGGTAGTCGGTGCGGCCCGTGGCCATGATGGCGTCGTCGCGCACGGCCTTGACGTCTTCGGGGTTGATTTCGGGGTTGGGGTTGGCCAAAGCAAAGATCAAGGGCTTGGCAGCCATTTTCTTGACCATGTCTTGCTTGAGCACGCCGCCAGCCGACAGCCCCAGGAACACGTCGGCGCCTTCGATGACCTGGGACAAGGTGCGCAGGTCGGTTTTTTGCACAAACTGGATCTTGTCTTCGTCCATCAGCTCGGTGCGGCCTTCATAGACCACACCGGCCAAGTCGGTGACCCAAATGTTCTCGCGGGGAATGCCCAACTTGACCAAAAGGCCCAGGCAGGCCAGGGCGGCTGCGCCCGCACCCGAGGTCACGAGTTTGATTTTTTGGGGGTCTTTGCCCACGACCTTCAGTCCGTTCAAGATGGCCGCGCCCACAACAATCGCCGTGCCGTGCTGGTCGTCATGAAAGACCGGGATCTTCATGCGTTCGCGCAGCTTGCGCTCGATGTAGAAACAGTCGGGGGCTTTGATGTCTTCGAGGTTGATGCCCCCGAAGGTGGGCTCGAGCGAGGCGATGATCTCGACGAGTTTGTCGGGGTCTTTTTCGTTGATCTCGATGTCGAACACGTCAATGCCCGAGAACTTCTTGAACAGAACGCCTTTGCCCTCCATCACCGGCTTGGAGGCCAAAGGGCCGATGTCGCCCAAGCCCAGCACGGCCGTGCCGTTGGTGACCACCCCCACCAAGTTGCCCCGGCTGGTGTAGCGGAAGGCGGCGTTGGGGTCCTTCACAATTTCTTCACAAGGTGCGGCCACCCCGGGCGAATAGGCCAGCGCCAAATCGTGCTGGTTCACCAGCTGCTTGGTGGCGGCGATCGCCACCTTGCCGGGGGTCGGAAACTCATGGTATTCGAGCGCCGCTTTGCGCAATTGAGCGCGTTTTTCTTCGGCTTGAACCTTGTTGGTCATGGATGTGCTCCGCTGTAAGTTTTTCCAGTGGGCTGCTGGGGTTCAGCAGCCTTCTTGTATGCATTCGAACACATGGGTGGGCGTGTCGAAACGGTGGTCGTTTCATTGTAGGCCCCGGATTAGGGGATCAACACTGCGTAAATCTGCGTAGCAAGTGAGTTAGCTTTTGACTTTTTGGCACAAATGAGGCCCCTCAGGGCGGCTGTTCAGCGCAAATGCTTCCAGGCTTTGTGCTGCAAAGCCTGTGCCACGCAGACCGACCGTTGCCCTGGAATGACTTGAAAAGACGCACCGGCTTGCAAACGACCCGTCTGGTCCACCGCCAGGTAAAAACCACAACGCCCGCTTTGCACCATGTCTTTGGCGGCCAAGTCATAGCCCATGACGGCATTGAACTTGCCGCAGGGCTCGCGCGGCTGGGTCACGCGCAGGACCACCTCGCCAAAATCCAAGCGGTCGCCCACGAAGAGGTCTTGTTCCAGCACGCCTTGCAGGCTCAGGTTCTCCCCCAAATAGCCCGGTGCCAAAGCTTCTTCAAACATCGTCGCGCCCCGCACTTGGCGCTGCGCCTGCCACCAGGCCAGATGCTCGGATGGCAAGGCGTAGACCGCTTTGCTCAGGCCGCCATGCACCGACAAATCAGCTTGCTCGTCACCGGCCAGCCCCAGCACCCCGACCTCGATGGGGCCAGAGACTGTGGTTTTGCCAATGGCCGACACCAGCTTGCGGCCGCCCACCCTTAAGGGGCGCACTTGGCCGGTCTGTATGGCAAGCAGCGTGCCCGACAAACCGCGCTGCAAAGTCGGCTGCAAATGGGGCGGCATGGGCCCTTCAGCCCCGCATCAGGGCTTCGATCTCATCGGCCTTGACCGGCACGCCCCGGGTGATCAGCTCACAACCGGTGGCGGTCACGATGGCGTCGTCCTCGATGCGGATGCCGATGTGGTGGAACTTCTCGGGCACACCCGGTGCAGGGCGCACATACAGCCCCGGCTCGATGGTCAGCACCATGCCCGGTTGCAAGATGCGGCTGGGGCGGTCCTTGATGAGTTCGCCGCTGAGCGGGTCCTTGCGCTCACTGCTTTGGCCCACTTGCGAGGGCTCGACATAGCTGCCGCAATCGTGCACGTCCATGCCCAACCAGTGACCGGTGCGGTGCATGTAAAACTGAAAGTAGCTGCGGTTGGCGATCACGTCCTGTGCGTTGCCCACTTTGTTCTTGTCGAGCAAGCCCACATCGAGCAAGCCCTGCGCCAAAACGGCCACAGTGGCTTCGTGCGGGTCCACAAAACGCGCACCCGCCTTGGTGGCGGCCACGGCCGCGTCTTGCGAGGCCAGCACCAGCTCATACAGGGCACGTTGCGGCCCGGTGAACTTTCCATTGGCCGGGAAGGTGCGGGTGATGTCGCTGGCGTAACCGTCCAGCTCGCACCCCGCGTCGATGAGCACCATGTCGCCATCGCGGATCAAGGCGGTGTCGGCACGGTAATGCAGCACGCAAGCATTGGCCCCGCCCGCCACGATCGAGCCATAGGCCGGGTACTGCGAGCCGTGCTGGCGGAACTCGTGCAGCAGCTCGGCATCCAAGTGGTATTCGCGCACCTCTTGGCCCGCACGCAGCATGCTGGCGCTGCGCTGCATGGCGCGGATGTGGGCGCGGGCGCTGATGGCCGAGGCGCGGCGCATGATGCCCTGCTCATGCGCGTCTTTGACCAAGCGCATCTCGTCGAGCAAGCTGCACAGGTCGCGCTGCTGGTCGGGGCACAAAGCGCCGTAGCGCACCCGCGCACGCACCGACTGCAGCCAAGCATCCACGCGGCCCTCCAGGCCCGAATGGATGGCAAACGGGTACCAGACGGTGCTGCGGTTTTCCAGCAGCTTGGGCATCTGTGCGGCCAACTCGGCCGACGACAGGGCCCGGCTCACGCCCAAAGCGGCGGGCGCAGCTTCTGGCCCCAAACGGATGCCATCCCAAATTTCGCGCTCCAGGTCTTTGGGTTGGCAAAACAGCGTGGTCTCGCCTTCGGCCGTGATCACCAGCGTGGCCTGCGGCTCGGTGAAACCCGTCAGGTAATAAAAATAGCTGTCGTGGCGGTACAGGTAATCGCTGTCGCGGTTGCGCTGGCGCTCGGGTGCGGTGGGGATGATGGCAATGCCGCCAGCACCCAATTGGGCGGCCAGGCGGGCACGGCGGTCGGCGTACAGGGTGTTGTTCATGCGCGTGACATCATGTGAAAAAAGTCACCCATTATGGGCGAGCCGATACCCCGCAAGGGGTCTCGGCTTTGACTGTTTTGGGGGGCGACGCCGCGCGCTCCCATTGAATTCATGCGTTCAGTTGCGCCAGCCGCTCGGGGGTGCCCACATCGGTCCAGGCGCCGGCGTACACCTCGCCCGTGACCTGCCCCCGGTCCATCGCGGCGCGCAGCAAGGGGGCCAGCGCCAGCGCGACGCCCTCAGGGTTACCCGGCGGCAGGCCACAAGCTGCAAAAAAAGCTTTTTTATACAGAGCGACGGTACTGAAGGTGTATTGGCAACCCACAGCGCCTTTGGCCAAGTTGAGCACTTGCCCCGTGGCCGACAGGCCAAAGTCCCCCCCCGGGTTGTGCGCCGGGTTGGGCACCAACCACAGGTGCGCCAAAGCCGGGCTGGCTTCAAATCGCTGGACAGCCTGCGCAGTGAACACAAAATCGGGGGCAAACACATCGCCCGCCACCACCCAAAACACCTCGGCCAAATAGGGCAAGGCGCGCACGATGCCGCCTGCGGTTTCCAGGGCGTGACCAAAATCCTGGCCCTCGTGCGAATACGTCACATCAACCACCGGCAGGTCTGGCCAGCGGACCTGATCGCCAAAATGCTCCGATATGTTCGACCCCAGCCAGGCGGTGTTGACCAGCTGGCGCGTGAAGCCGCCCCGGGCCAGCGCCTGCATGGGCCACTGCATCAGGGCTTGGCCGCGCACGGGCAGCAAGGGTTTGGGCGTGCTGTCGGTCAGGGGGCGCATGCGCTCACCGCGCCCGGCGGCCAACACCATGGCCTGAGAATCAAAAATAAAAGACATGCCCCGGATATTGCCATGGCTGGAGGCGCTCACGAGACAGCGCCCGCTGGCCCGGGAGCCCTAAACTCGTTTTTCAACGCCCGACCCGCACACAGGTCGGCTGGCCAAGAAAGAGCACCGCCATGACACGCCCCCTGCCCGCCGTGATTGCCGCCGTACAAAACGCCTCTCAGCGCATGGCCGACCGCCACACCCCTTTTGTCATGAACGAGTGGTATGTGGCCGCATTCGGCGAAGAAATCCAACACCGTTTGCTGGCCCGCACCTTGCTCGGCAAACGCCTGGTGTTCTTTCGCAGCACCCAGGGGCAAGTGGTGGCGCTGGAAGACCGCTGCCCGCACCGTTCCATGCCCTTGTCGGCCGGGACCTTGGAGCAAGACACCATCGTGTGCGGCTACCACGGCCTGCGATTCAACAGCGCAGGCGACTGCATCGAAGTGCCCTCGCAAGCGAACTGCCCCCACAACATGGGCATCCGCGCTTACCGCACCCACGAACGCGGCGCGGTGGTCTGGATCTGGATGGGCGAGGAGAGCCAAGCCGACCTCGGCAAACTGCCCGCGCAAGACTGGATGGAGAGCCCCGAATGGGAACGCTCTCAAGGCTATCTGAGCTTGCAAGCGAGCTATGTGCGCCTGCACGAGAATCTGCTGGACTTGACGCATTTGAGCTTTTTACACGCCAAAAGTTTCGGCACGCCCGATTACGCCAAGGCCGCGTTCGAGACCGACATCGGCGACGGCCAATTCGCCTTGCTGCGCCAGGTGGTGCCGACCACGCTGCCCCCGGTGTGGGGTGTGCCCACTGGCCTGACAGGGCCAGGCCAGGCAGCCCGCATCGTGCGCTCCGAATTCCGCAGCCTCGGGCTGCACGAGGTGTCGGTGCTGTTTTACGACTGCCACCTGCCCGAAACAGACCGCCCGCAGTTCCGCATCCGCACCGCGCACATGCCCACGCCCGAGACCGCCACCAGCACGCACTACTTCATCGCGCATGGGCGGGACTTTGCGCTGGACGATCCCGGCACCACGCGCTTCATGCACGATCAACTTTTTGTGGCTTTTCAGGAAGACGTGGACGGCCTGGCGCTGCAAGAACAGGCCCTGGCCAGTACGCCCGCCGAGGACTTGTACGAATTTTCGGTAGAAGCCGATGCGCCGGCCGTGGCCATGCGCCGCTATGTGCTGGCCCGGCAACAAAAAGAAGCCCAGTCCTGATCACTTCTTGCGGGGCCTCACGCTGGACTGCGAGAGCCGGGTCAGCCGATGGACAACCGCTAAAATCACGGGTTTTCCAGAACCCCATCCCCGGAGCTGCCCACATGGCAAACCAGCAACAAATGGCCAACGCCATCCGCGCCCTTTCTATGGACGCTGTTCAACAAGCCAATTCGGGGCACCCCGGCGCACCCATGGGCATGGCCGACATGGCCGTGGCGCTGTGGGGCGATCACCTGCAGCACAACCCCAGCAACCCGCATTGGGCCAACCGTGACCGCTTTGTGCTGTCCAACGGCCACGGCTCGATGCTGATTTATTCGGTGCTGCACCTGACCGGCTACAAGCTGCCGATCGAAGAACTGAAGAACTTCCGTCAACTCCACAGCAAGACTGCGGGTCACCCCGAAGTGGGCATCACCCCCGGCGTGGAAACCACCACCGGCCCACTGGGTCAGGGCATCACCAACGCCGTGGGCATGGCCCTGGCCGAGAAGATGCTGGCGGCTGAGTTCAACAAAGCCGACCACACAATTGTCAATCACCACACCTACGTGTTCCTGGGTGACGGCTGCCTGATGGAAGGCATCAGCCACGAAGCCGTGGCCCTGGCCGGCGCCTGGAAGCTGAACAAACTGATTGCCCTGTACGACGACAACGGCATCTCGATCGACGGTCAGGTCGCCCCTTGGTTCATCGACAAAACCCCCCAGCGCTTTGCCGCCTGCGGCTGGAACGTGATCGATGCCGTAGATGGCCACGACGCTGCAGCCGTCTCCAAAGCCATCGCTTCTGCCAAGCACAGCGCCGACAAACCCACCCTGATCGTCTGCAAGACCGCCATCGGCAAGGGCTCGCCCAACCGTGCAGGCACCTCCAAGGCCCACGGCGAACCCCTTGGCGCCGAAGAAATCAAACTCACCCGCGAAGCCCTGGGCTGGACGGCCGAGCCCTTCAAGATCCCCAAAGCGGTCTATGCCGACTGGGACGCCAAGGCCGCAGGCAAAGCCCGTGAAGCGCAGTGGAACAAGGCCTTTGCCGCTTACAAGGCCGCCCACCCCGCCCTGGCCAAAGAGTTTGTGCGCCGCATGAAGGGCGACTTGCCCAAGAACTTCAACCAGGTGGCGTTCGACGCCGTGGTGGCTGCCCACACCAAGGGCGAGACCGTGGCCAGCCGCAAGGCCAGCCAGCTGGCGCTCGAAGCCTTCACCGCCGCCCTGCCCGAAATGCTGGGCGGCTCGGCCGACCTCACGGGCTCCAACCTCACCAACACCAAGAGCACGCCCGCCTTCCGCGTGGACCTGGCCGGTGACGTGGTCAAGACGGAAGACGGCTCGGCTACCGGAGGGGCCTCCCGTATTGGCCGCCACATCAACTACGGTGTGCGCGAGTTCGGCATGGCCGCCATCATGAACGGCGTGGCGTTACATGGCGGTTACATCCCCTACGGCGGCACTTTCCTGACTTTCTCTGACTACTCGCGCAACGCCATCCGCATGGCCGCGTTGATGAAGCAGCGCGTGGTGCATGTGTTCACCCACGACTCCATCGGTCTTGGCGAAGACGGCCCAACCCACCAGTCGATCGAGCACGCCGCCAGCCTGCGTCTGATCCCCGGTCTGGACGTGTGGCGCCCCGCCGATACGGCCGAAACCACCGTGGCCTGGGCTGTGGCGCTGCAAAACGCGAACCGTCCCTCGGCATTGCTGCTGTCGCGCCAAAACCTGGCTTACTCACCCAAGAGCGATCTGGGCGACATCAGCCGTGGCGCGTATGTGCTGTCCGAGCCCGAACACGTCGGCATCCAAAAGACCCACGGCGTGATCATCGCCACCGGCTCTGAAGTGCAACTGGCCCTGGCCGCGCAAAAGCTGCTGGCCGAACGCAAGATCGGTGTGCGCGTGGTCTCCATGCCCAGCACCAATGTGTTTGACCGCCAGACCACCGAATACAAACAAAGCGTGCTGCCCAAAGGCCTGCCCCGTGTGGCGGTAGAGATGGGCGCCACCGACGGCTGGTGGAAATACGGCTGCGCCGCCGTGGTCGGTATCGACACCTATGGCGAGTCGGCCCCGGCGCCCGTGCTGTTCAAACACTTTGGCTTCACCGCCGAGAACGTGGCCGACACGGTCCACGCCGCATTGCTCAAGGCCTGACCAGGCTCACAGACCGGCACAGGGGATCAGGTTCTCGCAAGGGTCCTGGTTTCCAATCCGGTGACGTAACGGTTTAGTAACTTATCTCCCGAGGCTCTCACCATGACCATCAAGTTGGGTATCAACGGATTCGGCCGCATTGGCCGCCTGGCCCTGCGCGCTGCGCTCAAACACGGCTACGACGACATCCAGATCGTCGGCATCAACGACCCCAAGCCTGCCGATTATTTGGCCTATATGCTCAAGTACGACAGCGTGCACGGCCGCTTTGATGGCACGGTGGACTTCACCGAAGACACCCTGATCGTCAACGGCAAAAAAATCAAGCTCTCGCACGAGCGTGATGCGCACAAGCTCCAATGGGGCCAAATGGGCGTGCACACCGTGCTGGAATGCACCGGCCACTACCTGACCGAGCCCACCAGCCAGATGCACATTGCCGCTGGCGCCAAAAAGGTGGTGATCTCGGCCCCGTCCAAAGACAGCATTCCCATGTTCGTCTATGGCGTGAACCACAAGAAATACGCCGGCGAAGCCATCATCTCCAACGCCAGTTGCACCACCAACTGCCTGGCCCCTGTGGTGAAGGTGCTGCACGACAAATGGGGCATCAAACGCGGCCTGATGACCACCGTGCACGCCGCCACCGCCAGCCAAATGACCGTGGACGGCTCCTCGCGCAAAGACTGGCGCGGTGGTCGTGGCATCCTCGAAAACATCATCCCCAGCAGCACGGGCGCGGCCAAGGCCGTGGGCGTGGTGATCCCCGAGATCAAGGGCAAGATCACCGGCATGGCCTTCCGCGTGCCCACGTCGGATGTGTCGGTCATTGACCTGACCGTGGAACTGAACAGCGACGCCAGCTATGCCGACATCTGCGCCGAAATGAAAGCGCAAAGCGAAGGCGCACTCCAAGGCGTGCTGGGTTACACCGACGAAAAAGTGGTGTCCACCGACTTCCGTGGCGAACCCTGCGCCAGCGTGTTCGACGCGACCGCCGGCATTGCGCTGGACAAAACCTTCGTGAAGATCGTGGCCTGGTACGACAACGAATGGGGCTACGCCAAGCAGTGTCTGGAGATGGTACGGGTCGTCAACAAGAAGAAGTGATCTGCTTCTTGTCGGGCAGGTGCCTGCGGCAGACTCAGCTGCCGGTGCCCCGGAGTAATTGCCGGCCGAGGCGAACTTCAACGGTGCGTTGCAACTTTAGGCGCCCGTTGTAACGGCGCATGAGAAGTCGACGCCTCAAGGCGCTCGGCCAGCCAGACCTTGATCACGGACTGCCTCGTCACTCCCAGTTTGCTGGCTTCGCGATCCAGCGAATCAATCATCCATGTTGGGAAATCAACATTCACCCGTTTCTGGGCCTGCTGCACGCGCCTGGCTTTGGACAAGTCCAAAGAAGCCGTGATGTCTGCGCCATCATCAAACTGTTGCTCGAACTTTTTAGCTTTCATAAAGTGCCACCTCTTCTGTGCGTGCGCGACGCACGGATATCAATCGGATGTTGGCGCCTCGGTAAGTGATGACGGCCGACCAATGCTTCCCATCCATGACGCCAATCACCAGATAGCGCGGTTCGTCGTCTGTTTTTGCCGGAATTTCCAACAGCATCGGGTCGTTCCAGAGAACCTGAGCTTGGACAAAATCAATGCCATGCTTGATGCGATTGGCATCACTCTTTGCGGCGTCAAACTCAAAGGACATCATGGTATAGAAAATATACCTTAATTGGCATCCAAGTGCAAACCGGCGTGAGCTTCTGGAGCTCAACAGTTTTTGTGCAGTCTATGCCTTTCAGATGCACTCCACTGCAAAGAACAACAAAAACCGGCCTTCACAGCCATACGCGGCCGTGTGAAAAGCATCAATGCGCCGCACGAATCCAATCCGCCGCCTTCTCCGCAATCATGATCGTCGGGGCATTGGTGTTGCCGCTCACGATGCGCGGCATGACCGATGCATCGACCACGCGCAGGCCTGGCACGCCGTGCACACGCAGCTGAGCATCCACCACCGCCATGTCGTCTTGGCCCATGCGGCAGGTGCCTACCGGGTGGTACACCGTGTCGGCGTGTTGGCGAATCCAGTGTTCGAGTTGTTCGTCGCTGTGCGCATCGGCAGACGCGGCCCACTCTTTGCCATACGCAGCCAAGGCGGGTTGGGCCAGGATGCGCTGGGCTTGGCGAACCCCGTCGCGCAGGCGCTGCAGGTCGTGCGGATCGCTCAAAAACTGCGGGTCGATCAGCGGGGCGCTGTTCGGGTTGCGGTCGGTCAATTGCACACGGCCACGGCTGTCTGGTTGCAACAAACACACGTGCAGTGAGTAGCCATGCCCCAGCGTCATTTGGCGACCATGGTCCACCAGTTTGGCCACCACAAAGTGCAGCTGAATGTCCGGGTGCGCCTCTTCGGGTCGACTTTTGTAAAAGGCACCGCCCTCGGCAAAGTTGGTGGTCAGGCGCCCTTTACGGTGCTTGCGCCAAGCCCACAGAGCTTGCAAGGTGTGCCACACGCCTTGGGGTGAGACGCCGATCAAATCGGTGTGCCCCGGCGCATCGGCCACCAGCACCGCGTCGGGGTGGTCGTGCAAGTTTTCGCCCACACCAGGCAAATCGCGCAACACCGCGATGCCTAGGCTTTGCAAATGCGCGGCGGGCCCGATGCCTGAGCGCATGAGGATGGCGGGCGATTGAAAAGCGCCCGCACTCAAAATGATTTCTCGCCGGGCGGTCACGGTCTGCGCTTGGCGGCCCTGCAAGGTGTGCACCTGCCGCGCGACGCCATCGATCAAGCCAATGCGGTCCACGGTGACGCCGGTCATGACATGCAAATTGGGGCGGCCCAAGTTGGGCGTCAGGTAGGCCTTGGCCGCGCTGAAACGTTCACCCGCCTTCTGCGTGACTTGGTACAGGCCCACGCCTTCTTGCGTCGGGCCATTGAAGTCGGTGGTGAGCATCAAACCCGCTTGCACGCCCGCCTCGACAAAGCGTTTGGTGAACGCATTGGGGCTTTGCAAATCGGCCACATTCAGGGGGCCGTTTTGCCCATGCCATTCGTTGTGGATGCGCTCGTTGTGCTCGGCCTTCAGAAAGTAGGGGAAGACCTCGGCCCAAGACCAGCCCGTGCAACCCATCTGGGCCCAAGTGTCGTAGTCAACCTGTTGGCCACGGATGTAGGCCATCGCATTGGTCGAGCTGGAGCCGCCCAAGGTGCGGCCACGCGGCTGAAAACCAATACGGCCGTTCAAGCCGGGTTGTGGCACGGTGTTCAGGCCTTGAGAGACGATTTCGGTGCGGGCCATGAGCGCAATGCCCGCCGGGCAATGGATCAAGTCACTGGTGTCGGGCGGCCCGGCTTCGATCAGGGCCACCTGCACAGTCGGGTCTTCACTCAAGCGGCTGGCCAACACACACCCTGCCGAGCCGCCGCCCACGATCACATAGTCAAAGTCCATACACCCCTCGCATGAAGCCATTTGGCATCCATATTAGGGCCAGCGCATGGCTCAGTCGGTCATGTGCGCGTCAAGCGTGAGGGACAGGCATGACACGCTCACTCATTTGACCAAGCCATGGCTTTCGACAAAAGCCAGCATCGCCGCCAACATGCGCCGCAGATGACCTTGCACAGCTGTAGCCACCTCGGGCAGGTATTCAAACGGCCAGCTTTCTTGCATGTAAGTGCGTTGTGTCAGCTCCATCTGCACGGCATGGATGCCTTGGCTAGGGTTACCGTATTGGCGTGTGATGTGGCCGCCTTTGAAGCGGCCGTTGAGCACTGCAGTGAAAGGCTTGGCCTGGTGACCCATGGCCAACAACTGAGCAGCCAAGCGCGGGTCACAGCTTCCCCCGTTAGCCGTGCCCAGGTTCAGATCGGGCAGTTGGCCGTCAAAAAAGCGAGGCACCACAGAGCGGATGGAGTGCGCGTCCCACAGCGCCGCCACGCCATGCACCTCACGCAGCCGCGCCAGCTCTTGTGCCAACTGCGCGTGATAAGGCTGCCAGATGGCCTTGCGGCGAGCGGCAATCTCGGCCTCGCCGGGCTCATCGGCCGGGTCACGGTACAGGGGCTGATGGTCAAACAAGTCCACCGGACACAAGCCCGTCACGCTCTGGCCAGGGTACAAGCTGGCACCATCGGGCGGACGGTTCAGGTCGATGACATAACGCGAATGGGTGGCCACCAGCACAGAGGCGCCGAGTTCATCGGCAAAGTCGTACAGGCGTTCCAAATGCCAGTCGGTGTCGGGCACCCGGCGGGCTTCATCGGTCAAACGCATGGCCAAATCTGGCGGCACATGCGTGCCCACATGCGGCATGGAGACCAGCAAAGGGCGCGTGCCCTGGCGGAATCGGAAGGGCGGCTCGGTGGTGTGAAAGATCATGGGGTGCTGGTGGGCCTGAGGAGAACAATGTTGCGGTAACCCAGCCGGATCAGGCCTTGGTCTTGAAAGTGCCGCAGCTGTTGGTTCACGCGCTGGCGTGATGCGGAGGCGGCCTGGGCCAGGTCGGACTGGCTCACGCGCAGCATCACGCCGTCGGGCACGGCCACACTGTTGAATTTGGCAATGCGCTCCAAGGTGGCCCACACACGTTGTTCCAGGCTGTGAATGCCTCGATCGGCCAGAGTGTCAAACAGTTGGTTGATGCGCAGGCCCAGGATGCGCAGCAAGTCCAGCGCCACCGCAGGGTCACGCCCAATCAGTTCAATCAATCGTCCGCGCTCGATCTGCAAGACCTGCGTCAGGCCATGAGAGACCATGTCGGCCGGATTGGTGGCTTGGGCAAACACCGAGCTCAAGCCCGCGATCTCACCGGGCAACATCCAACGCAGCAATTGCTCCTCACCTTCCGAGGTGATCACACTGATGCGCACACGTCCACTGACGACCAGCCATGCCGCCGAGGTGGGTTGGCCACGGCTGAGCAAGACTTGGCCATCGGTCCAGGTGCGCAGAACGCCCACGCTGTGCAGTGCTTGGGTCGATCGCGTTGTGAGGCCTGAGTTTTGCGTGCCAGTCCTCTTGAATTCATCAGCGTCCAGCGCTTTGTAGGCGGGCTGGCGCTCGGTGCCTGGCTTGAATTTGAAAGGACGGGTAGGCGGCGAAGGCATGGTGTCTTTCATTCTGAGGTGAAAAGTTTTTTTGAGTGCTTTCCCCTAAATTGTCACATCAGAAACAATTTGCCGAAAACGTGCGGATTTAAATCCATTTCGCCGAGCTTGACGGTGATCAAGTCAAAGAACCATATTGGAGACGACATGAAATTTTCTGCAGCTGCATTCGTGCGCACCACCTTGGGTGCGATCGCCCTGACACTGGGCGCCAGCGCCATGGCACAACCCGTGGTGCGCTTCCAGGACTACCCCGGCACCGGCAATCTGTTGGTGCGTGTGGCCATTGAACAAGGCTTTTGCCAGCAAGCGGGCATCCGTTGCGAACTGCGAACGATTCCAGCCGCGCCTTTGGGCATGCAGACCATGCTCTCTGGTGACATCGAGGTGTTTTTCGGCCCGACCGAGGTAGCCGCTGCTGCCGTGGCCCGCAAGACCCCCATTTCCATCATTGCCGCAGGCTTTGTCGATCCGGTGTTTTTCATGGCCGCAGGTGCAAAAACCGAATTGCCGACCGAAAAAGAAGGCTACCCCGGTGTGGTCAAGTCCTTCAAGGGCAAGAAAATTGGCGTGACCCAGCGCGGCTCGGGCGCTGAATTTCAGGTGATCGACATGCTGGCCGATGTGGGCCTGACTGCGAATGACGTGACCTTTGTGGCCGTGGGTGCGCCCGACACGGCATTTCCAGCGCTCACACGCGGCCAAGTCGACCTGATCATGACCTTCCCGCCCACCGACGGCATGTGCGAAGTGCTCAAGGCATGCCGCTTGGTGGTCGACCCCCGCAAAGGTCAGGGTCCTAAGAGCATGCTGGCGACTCGGGGTGGCGCTGGCACCATGGCGGTGAAGACCGAATGGGCAGCGGCCAATCCGCAAACGGTGGCTGCGATCCGCAGGATGCTGGACTTGTCGGATGCATTCATCGCCAACCCGGCCAACTTCGGCAAGACACTGGAGATCCTGCGCAAGACCTTTGCCCTGCAATTGCCCAACGCCGACCAGATCGCTGAGATCAGCCTGCGCAACTCCATCGGCAACTTCAAGGCCCGTGGCACCGTGCCTGCCATGCAGGCGGTGGCCGATGCCATGACCGAAAACAAACTGCTGCCCGGCCGAGTGGACATGGCCCCCGCCGTCTTGCCCTGAACGCCGACCACAGCGAACCTTTCAGGGAACACGCATGATCGACGCGCAGCGCATCGACCTGAGCTTTGACGGCACCAACTTGGTGTTGCAGGGTGTGGACCTGCACGTCAAGGCGGGGGAGTTTGTCGCGCTCGCAGGGCCGAGCGGCTGCGGCAAGACCACCTTGCTCAACCTCTGTGCAGGGCTGGTCGATTTGCCTACAGGTCAAAGCCTGCGGGTGGCGGGCGAACAGCCGGCACTGGGCAGCCATAACGTGGCTTACATGTTGGCGCGCGACAGCCTGTTTCCATGGCTCAATGCGCTGGACAACGCCGCCTTTGGCCTGAAAGTGCGCGGCGTACCCATTGCGGATGCCCGTGAACGGGCTGCTGTGATGCTCAAGCAGGTTGGATTGGGCGGGTCTGAGTATCGGTTGCCCAAAGCACTGTCCCACGGCATGCGCCAACGCGTGGCCTTAGCCCGCACCTTTGCCATGCCTTCGCCACTGCTGCTCATGGACGAGCCGTTTGGGGCGCTGGATGCGCAAACCAAGCTGCAGTTGCAAGACTTGCTGCTGCAGCTGTGCCAGGAAGGCAACAGAACTGTGCTGTTTGTGACACACGACTTGTCGGAAGCGGTGGCACTGGCCGACCGGGTGATGGTGATGTCTTCGCGGCCAGGACGCATCGTGGCCGATGTGAAGGTACCGCTGGCGCGTCCACGCTCCATCCGTGAGCTGCAGACCAGCGATGACTTCCACCGCACCTACACCCAGGTCTGGAAACATCTCGAAGAAGGGTGGGTGCACCATGAGGGGTGAAACATGGCGTACTCTTTCGCTGCATGCCTTGTTCCTCAGCGTGTTGTTGGGGCTCTGGGAGTGGGGCGCACGGGTCGGTTGGATCGATCCGAGTTTCATGGGCAGTCCACTCGGCATCATCACGTTCACGCTGGACAACCTCACCAACGCCCGCTTGTGGGGCGATCTGGGCTATACCCTGTTGGCCGTGTTCGCGTCTTTCGCCATTGGCTCGGTTGCCGCCATGATCACGGGCTTGGCATTTGTGACCTGGCCCAAGTTCGAGGCCTTTTGCGATCCCTACGTTTCAGCCTTCAATGTGCTGCCGCGCATTGCGCTGGTGCCGCTGTTCATTCTGTGGTTTGGACTGGGCGTCGGCTCCAAGATTGCGCTGGGCGTGTCGCTCACATTCTTCATCGTGCTGTCCAGCACGGTGGCAGGTATTCGGGGTGTCAGCCAGGACCATGTGACGCTCACGCGCACCCTGGGCGCCAGCAGCCGGCAGATGTTTTTCTCGGTCACATTGCCGGGCGCTGTACCGGTGCTTTTCTCAGGCTTGCGCCTGGGCCTGATTTACGCCCTGCTGGGCGTGGTGGGCGCAGAAGTCATTGCTTCCGAGCGGGGTCTCGGGCAACAACTCGCTTATCTGGGATCCACATTCAACGTCAATGGCGTGTGGTCGCTGCTGTTTGATTTGGCGCTCATCGGGGTGCTGATCATGAAGCTGATGAACTGGATCGAACGCCGTTTGCTGCACTGGCAATGAAGCCTGCAAGCCACAACCCCATCAAGGAGATCAAAACATGAAATTCCGTCACATCCAGGTGGACCCCATGACGCCCACCATCGGTGCCATGATCAGCGGGGTTGACCTGAACAACACCCGCTCGGAAGACGTGTACGAAGAAATCAAGCAAGCGCTGTGGCAACACGGCGTGGTGTTTTTCCGCAAGCAACCCTTGAAGCCAGAGGCCTACATTCGCTTAGGTCAAAACTTTGGCGAGATGGAAAAGCACGAGTTCTTTCCCCACATTGAGGGTCATCCACACATCCAGTTGATTTCGAACGAGGGATATGAGGCGCCAGAGACCGATCGTTGGCACACCGATGTGACCTTTCGCAAAAAACCCAACATGGTGTCCATCTTGCGCATCACCGACTTGCCCCCCTCGGGTGGCGACACCATGTGGATGCACGCAGGGGCGGCTTATGACGCGCTCAACCCTGGGATGCAGCAAATGCTGGAAGGCCTGCAGGCCGACCATGACCTGCCCTGGCATTTCCGCCGAGTCAATGCCCACGAGCGTTTGGCCAAGCGGGCGTCGGCCAAGAGCGGCATGATGGTGACCGCCAATGGTCAAGAGTGCAAGATGATCGAGAACGTGCCCACCGTGACCCACCCGGCCGTGATCACACACCCTTACACCGGCCGCAAGATCCTGTTCGTCAATTCGATCTGGACCAAGCGCTTGCTGGGCATGCACATGGACCTGTCCGAGGCGGTGCTGAACATGCTCTATGAATGGGTGAAAAAGCCCGAGTTCATGGTGCGTTTCCGCTGGGAAAAAGACTCGGTGGCCATGTGGGACAACTGCGCCACACAGCACTACGCCGTGTTCGACTACGCGCCCCATTACCGCGCAGGCCAGCGCATGACCTGCGGCAGCTTTGTGCCAACACTCAACCCTGGTGCCGGTACAGCGGCAAGTGGTCAGCCTTCGGTGATGCGCCAACTGCTCGACACCACCCGCATGCAAGCGGCCAGCCCGAGTGAGCAAAAGGCAGTGGAAGCCATCTTCAGCGCACTCGAAAGCGTGGACCTGAACGCCGTGGCCAGTGCCGCACAGCGCCGTTGAACGCGAGACGCCTTCTGCCATGAGTTCAAGCACGCCCATCGACCTGGCTGACCACGACCTGGCCGCCCTGCAAGAGGCCCGCGACTTGCTGGGCCGCGCCCGGGAAGCCGCCGCCACGCTGGCGCTGTGGACGCCCGAAGAAGCCAAGCGTGTGGCCAAAGAAGTGGCTGCCGCCTTGCTGCCACGCGCCGAGTTTTATGCCGAGTGGGCCGTGCGCGAGAGCCGCATCGGCAAAGTGGCCGACAAGATTGCCAAGAACCAGATTGCCTGCACGCTGACGCCCACCGCTTGGGACAAGGTGGCTCTGGGCGGTGTGCGCCGCAACGATGCGCTGCGCATCGTCGAGATCGGTCGCCCTGCCGGTGTGGTGGTGGGTTTGTCCAACTCCACCTCGCCGGTGGCCACCATCATTTTCAAGACCATTTTGTGCCTGATGACGCGCAACGCGCTGGTCATCTCACCGCACCCGGTGGCGCTGGGCTGCTGCACCGCCGTGACCCATGAGTTGCAGGCGGCCATCGAAAAAGCCGGTGGCCCGGCCCATGCCTTGCAGATCCTGACACGCCCCACCGTCGAGGCCACAGGCGCGCTGATGCGCGACAGCCGCACCGACGTGATCTTGGCCACGGGCGGCACACCCATGGTGCGTGCTGCTTACGGCTCGGGCAATCCCGCCATTGGCGTCGGTTCTGGCAATGTGCCGGTTTATGTGGACGCCAGTGCCGACATCGAAGCGGCAGCAAAAACCATCGTCGCCGACAAAAACTTCGACCACGGCAGCCCCTGCCAGGCCCCTTCGGTGCTCTTGTTGCACGCCAACATCGCAGTGCAGATGCAACAAGCCTTGGCCCGCCAGGGTGCGCACGTGTGCACCGAACAAGAGGCCCTGCTGATCCAAAACCACGCTTTCCCGGGCGGCAAGTTCAACGCCAAAGTCGTGGGCCGTCCTGCTCACGAAATCGCACAAGCCGCCGGCGTAAATGTCCCCGTGGATTGCCAGGCGCTGCTGTGCCCCATCACCCTGCCGCAAGCAGGCCATGTGCTGCTTAAAGAAAAGCTCTCGCCCATCCTGGGCTGCGTGGTGGTACCGAGCATGGACCAAGCCATCGAGGTGGCGCGCCTGATGCTGCAGCACAGCGGCGCAGGACACACCTCGGGTGTGCACACCGCCAACGCCGAGCAGGCGGTGGTCTGGGGTGCGGCGCTCGACTATTACCGTGTGGTGGTCAATGGCAGCACGGTGCACGACAGCACTGGTGCCAACACCGGCTTGCCCTACACCTTCACGATTGGGACGGGTTACGCAGGCAAAAGCTCGGTGGACTGCAACGTCGGCCCCGAGTTGCTGGTCAACTGGAAACGCGTGGCCTTTCCGCTGCCCGGTGGCTGGGCCGGGGCCATGGCGTCGGGCGCGGCCACTGCGGCTACTGAAGCCGGTGCCGCGCCTTCACCACGGTCCACCCTCACGCCTGAACTTCAGGCCATGGTCCTGCGCATCGTGCAGGAAGAACTCGAACACCTTCGCTGAAAGCCTGTCATGTCCAATTTGCGCAGCTATATTTTTCTGGACCGCTTGCAGCCACAGCTGATGTGTTTGCTCGGCTCCACCGCCCGTGGCTTTTTGCCACGCCACAACGACGCGGCCATGGTCATCGAAGTGGCGCCCGGCATGGACATCGAATGGCTGACCGACATCGCGCTCAAGCACGACGATGTCAAGCCCGGCAACCTCGTGGTGGAGCGGCAGTTTGGTTACCTGGAGTTCCACGGTCAGTCCTCCTCGTCCGTCAAGTCGGCGGGCGCAGCCGTGCTGGATGCCATGGGTGTGAGCGAAAAAAGCGTGCTCAAGCCCGAGATCCTGGCGTCCAAAGTCATCGACCGGGTCGATGGTTATCACGCGTTTTTGATCAACCGCAGCAAGTCCGGCAGCATGCTTTTGCCCGGTGAGTCTCTGTACATCATGGAGATGACCACCTCGTCTTATGAGCTGCTGGTGGCCAACGAAGCTGAAAAAGCCGCTAACGTGAAGTTGATCGACTGCCGCTTCATGGGCCCGGCTGGGCGGCTGTATTTGTCGGGCACCGCATCCGATGTGCGCACCGCCGCTGCTGTCGCAGAGGCCGTGATCCGCGATGCCGGAGTTGACGCATGAGCACAGACACTTTGCGCGAACAAATTCGGGCCACGCTGAAGGCCAAGCTGGCGGCATCAGCACATCCTGCACCCGTTGCCCAAACGCAAGCGCCTGCCATGAACACACCCCATGCTGGCGCTGCCGTGGTGATTCCTCTGCGCCTCGGCAGCCCCCAGGACACAGCGGTTCTGACCCAGTTGTTCCAGCGGCTTGCGGCAAGCCCGGCTTTGTTGAAGATGGCCGATACGGGTTTGCTCAGGTTTGATTTGCGTGTAGATGCCGCCGCGATGGGGGCTGTGTCCAATGCTGTGCCCGTTGAAAAAACGGCCACTGCTACCGGCACCTCGGCCATGGCCGCCACCACCGCCACCGACCCGGCGGCTTGCTGTTCGTCGTGCCAAGCAGGCAAGGCCTGCGAGTGCAAGGGCGACAGCTGCCATTTGCACGACCACCCCGCCGAGCACATCCCCGAACTCAAGGGTGTGATTGGCGAGAAGCTGCTCAAAACCCTGCCGCCGGACGTGAAAACCGTTCGGCTGCACCCCAAGGCGGTGATGACCCCCTTGGGCAAAGAAGCCCTGCGCAAACGCGGCATCACCATTGAACGAGGAACCAAGCCATGAAAACAGGAACCGTGATCGGCCGCATCGTGGCCAGCAAACGCCTGCCCGAGTTGCCCGCTGGGGCATTGCTGGAAGTGCAGCTCGACTACCCCAAGGACGTGGTGGTTTGCTACGACCCCATGGGCTGCGGCATTGGCGAGCGCGTGATGATCACCATCGGCGCGCCTGCGGCCTGGTGGTTCGCCCCGGCCCACCCGCGTGTGGTGGCCGATGCACTCATCATCGCCTCGCTCGACAACTACGACACCCCCACACCGATGCGCTGAGCGCAACGACTTTTTCCCCTCACCCTTTCCGTCAACCCTTTTCTTCAACCCTTTCTTTTTTAACCCCTCAAGGAGACTCTCATGTCACAAGCCATCGGAATGATCGAAACCAAAGGTTATGTTGCTGCTTTCGCTGCCGCTGACGCCATGGTCAAAGCCGCCAACGTCAACATCGTTGGCAAAAAAGAAGTCGGTGGCGGTCTGGTCGCCATCATCGTTTCGGGCGACGTGGGTGCCGTCAAGGCCGCCACCGAAGCTGGTGCAGAAGCCGCAGGCGCGATCGGTGAAGTGGTGTCTTGCCACGTCATTCCACGTCCACACGCTGACGTGCAAAAAGCCTTCGACGGCAAGTGATCGCCAGCTGTCCTAGATAAGGAGGCCGCATGGCCACAACAAAAAAAGCCGCAGCGCCCACGAAACCGGCCGCTGAGCTTCGGGTTTACCTGACGCTCACCGACTTGCAACCCCAGTTCTCCTCGTGGATGAGTTCGCCCCTGGGCGCACGCGGCTACGTGGCGATGCAAGGCACCCACGCGCTGTTGGTCGAGATCGCCCCCGGGCTGTCCATCCAGCGCGTGATCGACTTGGCCCTGAAGGCCGAACCCACGCTGGAGCCGGGCATTCTGGCCGTCGAGCGGCAGTTTGGCGTGCTGGAGTTGCACAGCAACGACAGCGCGGCGCTCCAGCGCGCAGGCCAGGTCATCCTGGACTGGATGGGCGCCAAGGCCGAAGACCAGTTGCGCCCGCAGCTGCTGTACAGCGACATTCTGGAAAACGTGACCGATCAGCACGCCGTGCTGATGAACCGCACGCGCCAGGCCAGCATGGTGCTGCCGGGCCAGAACATGCTGCTCATGGAAGTGGCCCCGGCCCTGTTTGGTGCCCACATGGCCAACGAAGCCGAAAAAGTGGCTCCCGACCTGACCCTGGTAGAGTGCAGCATGATCGGGGCCAGTGGCCGCATGTACCTGACGGGCAGCATGGCTTCGCTCGAAAAAGCCAAGGCCCATGTCGAAAAGCTGCTCGCCCAAATCCCGGGCAGAGCTTGAACAGCCGGCGGGCTGGGGCTTTCCACCCCTGACCGCCCGCGCTTGAAAAAGCGTTCAAGCACGCGGCCCAAGGTGACCACGACCAAAGACAGGTCGCGCAAGCTGAGGTCGACAAGGCCTTCGTTTTGCAGGGCACCAGCGCAAGGACACACAAGGCTTGATCCGTGTCGATCCTTCGTTTTGCTGGTATCTTTGCCCCCTTGTTGCGCAATCCCTCAATCCCTTGCCCTCACAAACTGTCGAAAAGTCTTGTATGCCTCAATTTGCCGCCAATTTGTCCATGATGTACCCCGACCTGCCGTTCTTGGACAGGTTTGAGGCTGCAGCCCAAGACGGCTTCAAGGCCGTGGAGTATTTGTTTCCCTATGCCTTCCCGGCGCAAGAGCTGGCAGCCAGGTTGAAGGCCCATGGTTTGCAACAGGTGCTGTTCAACACCCCTTCGGGCGGCACCGACAGCGCCAGCTTCACGCAAGCGTGGGAAGGTGGCAGCCGAGGCACCGCCAGCGTGCCGGGACGCGAAGCCGAGTTCCGCACGGGCTTTGCACAAGCCCTGGTCTATGCCGAGGCGCTGAATTGCCCCCGCATCCACGCCATGGTGGGTTTGCGCGCCGCAGGCGCCAGCCCCGAAGACGCCGACGCCACCCTGGTGAAAAACCTGCAATGGGCCGCTGCCGAAGCCGCCCAAGCAGGGCGCGATGTGCTGATCGAGCCGATCAACACCCGCAGCGTGCCGGGCTTTCACCTGAACCGCCAAGACCACGCGCACCGCATTGTTGAGGCCGTGGGTGCGGCCAACGTCAAAGTGCAGATGGACTTGTTCCACTGCCAGATCGTCGAGGGCGATTTGAGCGCCAAAATTGCACAGTATCTGCCCACCGGGCGGGTGGGGCATTTTCAGATCGCCGAGGTGCCCGCCCGCCACGAACCAGGCACGGGCGAAGTGAACTGGCCGCACATTTTCCAGACGATCGACCGCGTCAGCGCCGAATGCGGCTGGGACGGCTGGATCGGCTGCGAGTACAACCCGGCCGATGCCACATCAGGGGGCACCTCTCGCGGGCTGAGTTGGGCGCGGCCTTACCTGTGAGTCTTCAGACCAAAGCGCAGACCGTTTTGGAGCCCTGCCAGTTGGACATGGATTGACTCAAATCCATGCCCCGGCGCTTGGCGGTCATTTCGGCCACGATGCTCATGGCGATCTCTGACGGGGTGAGTGCGCCGATGTTCAGGCCCACGGGGCCATGCAATTGCTGGACCTCTGCCTCGCTCACATCAAAGTCGAGCAAGCGCTTGCGCCGCTGTGCGTTGTTGTGCAGCGAGCCCAAAGCGCCGACATAAAAGGCCGGGGTTCGCAGTGCCTCCATCAGCGCCAGGTCGTCCAATTTGGGGTCGTGCGTCACGGCCACCACGGCGCTGTTGTGGTCCAGCCGCATGGCCAGCACCAGGTCGTCAGGCATCTCTTTCGACAAGGTCACACCGCTCATGGCTTCCCAGCCTTCGTGGTATTCCACTCGCGGCTCGCACACCGTGACCTGGTAGTCCAGCATCACCGCCATGGCGGCCAGATAGCGCGAGAGTTGCCCGCCGCCAATGATGAGCAAGCGCAGGCGCGGCCCGTGTACGGTGGTCAAGCTTCGGCCGTCAAACTGCAGCTTGTCGCCCTCGGTGGCGGCACCCATGCGCACCAGGCCGGTGGCCATGTCCAGACGGCGCTCCACCCGCTGGTGCTGCGCAATCAGCACCAACAATTCGCGCAGTTGCGATTGGGGCGACAAAGGCTCCAGCACCACCTGGACTGAGCCACCGCAAGGCAAGCCAAAACGGCGCACCTCTTCGGCGGTTTGGCCATAGGTGGTGGTGTCGGGCAAGCGCAGCGCCAGCTCGCCAGCGGCCACGCGGCGGATCAGATCGTCTTCGATACAGCCGCCCGAGACCGATCCGGCCACCTGACCGTCGTCCCGGATGATCATGAGCGAGCCCGGTGGGCGCGGGGCCGAACCCCAGGTGCGCACCACCGTGCCGAGCACCACGCGGTGTCCCCGGTCGAGCCAGTCGAGGGCGGTGCGGATCACGTCGATGTCGATGCTGTTCATGCTGAGGTGCTGATTTACCGGATCAAGTCACTTGGCCAGAGCAGGCTGTGCCCTGTCAAGGTCTTCAGGGTCTGAAGGTCTTGCGCATTGTCCACATCCAGACGGTAACGCGCATCGGGGGTTTTCCAACGGTAGGTTTTCTCGGGATGAAGTTGCTGCCATTGACGCGCACCCATTTGAATGCCTCCCGCCAAGATCTGCGACACCACGGTCGACGACAACACCACCGGATTGCCTGGCAAATTCTGCACCGATGGTTGAACCATGTGCGTGCCTTCAGGCCGGGCGGCATAAGCGTGCATCAGCGCTTGGATCGCCGACACATCGATCATGGGCTGGTCGGCCAGCAAGACCATCACAGCGTCTAGATCAGGGGGTAATGCCTGAAGGCCTGTGTGCAAAGAACTGACATGGCCCGCATCCGGATCCGGATTCACCACCCAGCGAGCACCCCATTGCAGCAATGTCGCTTCTTGTTGGATGCGTTCCGCGTGGTGCCCCAAAACCACCAGCACGGAGGCCAGGCCCGCTTGAACCACGGCCTCCAGTTGGCGATCGATCAAACTCCTGCCGTTCAGTTGCAACAAGCATTTGGGCCGATGCCCCATGCGACGGCCTGCGCCCGCAGCCAGCACGATGGCGCCCACGCGTGGCCATGCAGCATCTGGTCTTGTGGGGGTGGGCAGCTTTGTCGCGTTCAAGGGTGTCTGTGAATGTGAAGAGATGCGTATGCACACTGGGGCAATGAGGCAACCATTTTGCGCCAAACCAAGGCCTGAATGCGCCAGATGTCTCCCCTGCGAAACCTCGCTGTGGTCAGGCCGGTGCAAGCGCGCTACAGTGTTTTCCTTTTGAGCCGCCACGAGGAGCCGCAACATGAACGCCCCCCTGCACCGAGAAATGCCCGACGGCCTGCTCGACAGCGCCCGCGCCCTGAACGACGTCACCCAAGCCTGGGACAGCACCATCGTGCCCGAGCTGAAAAAATACATCGAGATCCCCGCCAAGTCACCCTCGTTTGACGCCGATTGGGCCGCGCATGGGCACATCGAGGCCGTGCTGCGCAACGCCGCGCAGTGGGTTGAGGCGCAAAAGGTGGAAGGCCTGACCCTGGAGGTCATCCGCTTGCCAGGCCGCACGCCTGTCATGTTTTTTGAAGTGGCCGCCACCCGTGCGGCCCATGAGGGCTCGGGCCAAACGGTGCTGATGTACGGCCACCTGGACAAGCAACCCGAGTTCAACGGCTGGCGCAACGACCTGGGGCCGTGGACGCCGGTGTACGAGGACGGCAAGCTTTATGGCCGTGGGGGTGCTGACGACGGCTATGCGGTCTACGCCAGCATCGCGGCCGTGCAGGCGCTCAAAAGCCAAAAGACACCGCACCCGCGCATCGTCGGTCTGATCGAGACCTGTGAGGAATCCGGCTCGTACGACCTTCTGCCTTATGTGGACGCGCTGCGCACACGCCTGGGCGATGTGGGCCTGGTGATTTGCCTGGACAGCGGCGCAGGCAACTACGACCAGCTGTGGCTCACCACCAGCTTGCGTGGCATGGCCAGCGGCACGCTCAAGGTGCAGGTGCTGACCGAGGGCATCCACTCGGGCGATGCGTCAGGTTTGGTGCCATCGAGCTTTCGCATCATGCGCCAGGTGCTGGACCGCCTCGAAGACAGCGCCACCGGACGCCTGCTGCCCGCCAGCTTCCATTGCGAAGTGCCTGCTGAGCGGCTGGCCCAAGCCCAAGCGACAGCGGCCATCTTGGGCGACGAGGTGTACAAGCGCTTCCCGTGGGCGCACTACGACTGCGGCGGCTCGACCAGCTTTGCCCTGCCCACCACCACCGACCCCACGCAAGCCCTGCTCAACCGCACCTGGACGCCCACGCTCAGCGTGACCGGGGCCGAGGGATTTCCGGCGCTCAAAGACGCGGGCAATGTGCTGCGGCCCTACACCGCCTTCAAGCTCAGCCTGCGCCTGCCGCCCTTGGTGGACGCCGCACAAGCCGTGGCCGAAATGAAAGCCCTGCTCGAAGACAACGCACCTTACCAAGCCAAAGTCACTTTTGAATCGGGTGGCGGCGCTACGGGCTGGAACGCGCCCGACACTTCACCCTGGTTCGCGCAAGCGCTGAACAGCGCCAGCCAGGCGCACTTTGGCGCGGGCGTGGGCTACATCGGTCAGGGCGGTACCATCCCGCTCATGAACATGTTGAGCGCAGGTTTCCCCAAAGCGCAAATGATGGTCTGCGGTGTGCTCGGCCCCAAGAGCAATGCGCACGGGCCGAACGAGTTTTTGCATGTGCCTTATGCCAAAAAGCTCACGGCGACGGTGGCCGAAGTCATGGCGCGGATGCCTTGATGAACGTCATTGCACGTCCCTCCCTGCCTCAACCCCATGTTTCAGGCCTGCATGGCGAGGCGGGCGCACTGGCCGTTTACGACTGGGCCCTGCCAACCGGCCAAGCGCTGGGCACCGTACTTTTGGTGCATGGCCTGGGCGAGCATGCCGGGCGCTACGGCGAGGTGGCGGCGCACTTGCACCAATGGGGCTTTGCCGTGCGGGCCTACGATCAACAAGGCCACGGCCAATCCGAAGGCGCGCGCGGCGGCATGCTGCGCCCTGGCAGCTTGCAGGCCGATTTGTGCCGGGTGATCGACGACACCCGCCAGCACCCATCTTTGCAAGGCACGCCCCTCATCTTGCTGGGTCACAGCTTGGGCGGTCTGGTGGTGGCGCGAACGGTGGCCGAGGGTTTGCGCCCGGTGGATGCGGTGGTCTTGTCATCCCCTGCGCTGGGCGCGTTCCCCAGCTTTTTTCAAAAAATACTGCTCGCCATCTTGCCGCGCATAGCGCCTCACTTGAGGGTGGACAACGGCTTGAAAGCCGAGTGTGTGTCACGCGATCCGGATGTGGTGAAAGCCTACAAGGCCGATGCCTTGGTGCACCGGCGCATCGCCACCGGCCTGGCTGGGTGGATTTTGGAGAATGGCAAGAAGACACTGGACGATGCTGCGAAATGGCAGGTGCCCACATTGCTGCTTTACGCAGGTCAAGACCGTTTGGTCAATGCGCAAGCGAGCGCTGACTTTGCCCGCTCAGCCCCGAAGGCTGTGGTGCAGGCGGAATGCTTTGAAGTCATGTACCACGAGATCTTCAACGACCTTTACCGCGCGCAAGTGTTCACAGCCCTCAAGCGCTGGTTGTTGGCGCGTTTTTCAGCGCATCCCTCTGTTTGAACACCATCCACACCAAGGCCATGCCCGTCAGGGCCACAGGCAAGAGCGAGCCAATGTTCAGCCACATCCAACCTTGGGTGGTCACCAAAGCGCCCGAAGCAAATGACGTGATGGCCATGGTGGCGAACACAAAGAAGTTGATGGCGGCCTGACCTCTGTCTTTTTCGGCGGGCGTCCAGGCCTGCATGGCCAGGGTGGTGCTGCCGGTGAACAGGAAATTCCAGCCCAGACCCAGCAAAAACAGCGAGATCAGGAACTGGTGCAACTCCACGCCCGACAAGGCAATGGCGATGCACACAAAGTTGATCAACACCCCCACTGCCATGATTTGCAGTGTGCCGAATTTTTTGATCAGGTGTCCTGTGAAAAAGCCTGGCGCAAACATCGCGATCACATGCCACTCCAGCACCAGCGCCGCATCGTCAAAACTGAAGCCGCACACCTGCATGGCCAGTGGGGTAGCGGCCATCAGCAAGTTCATCACGCCGTAGCTCAAAGCCGCTGCTGCGGCCGCCACGATGAACACCGGCTGGCGCATGATTTCGCGCAAAGGGCGGCCCGCGCTGTCGCCCGGTTTTTTGGCGGGCACGGCGGGGAATCTTATGAAGCTCATGCACACCATGGCCAAAATGGCCACGACGCCCAGTGCCATGTAAGCGCCCAAAAACGGCACCTCGTACAGTGTGCGGGTGCGCGAAGCCAGGTTGGGGCCGACGATGGCCCCGATCAGGCCACCGGCCAAGACCAGCGAGACGGCTTTCTCTTTGAAGCCGTCCGCCGCCAACTCAGCCGCTGCAAAACGGTACAACTGGCCGTTGGCGCTGTAATACCCGGCGATCACCGTGGCCGCCACCAGCAGCCAGAAGTTGTGGCTCCATGCGGCATAAGCGGCCAGCAAGGCTGAGAACAGAGCCACCCCCAGCCCCAGTTGGAACGAGACCTTGCGCCCCCAGCGCGACTGGGTTTTGGCCACAAGCCCGGTCGACAGCGCACCGCCCACCACATAGCCCATGACGGGCAAAGTCGCCATCCAACCCAACGGGGCCATGGACAGGCCGACCAGGCCATTGATGGCAATGAAGGTGACGTTGTTGGTGAAAAACAGGCCCTGGCACAGGGTGAGGAGAATCAGATTGGCATTCATTCGGTGCAGTTTATCGGCTCGCACTTATGAAGCACTGTCGCCATGGTTGGCCGGGTCCACTGTTCAAGCACAAACAGCCAATAGTGCCAAAGGCGCGGTCTCGGCCCTGAGCACCCTTGGCCCGAGTGATACCGGCTTAAAGCCTGCAGCCAGGGCTGCGGTCTCTTCTGCGGGGCTCAAGCCCCCTTCGGGACCGCTGAGCACGGTGACAGCGTCGGTGCGCATCATCTGTGCCACAGGCTGTGTGCCTGCGGACAAAGACAACACCCAGCGCTCACCCGGCGGGGCTGTTTTGAGCCATTCGGTCAAGGTGACTGCCGGATGCACCGCAGGCACCCGGTTACGACCGCATTGCTCAGCCGCTGCCACGGCCACGCCTTGCCAGTGCGCCATTTTTTTGTCGGCGCGCTCGCCCTTGAGCTTGAGCACGCTGCGTTCTGCCACCCAAGGTGTGATGCTGGCCACACCCAACTCGGTGGCTTTTTCCACCAGCCAGTCCATGCGGTCGTTGGCCGTGATGCCGGCCAGCAGATGCACTGGGCGGGCTGCCTCGCGTTCAACCGCATGGTGCGCGCCCACCGCCACCTCCACATCGCTGCGACCCATGCGGGTGACGGTGGCGTCAAACTCGCCGCCCTCGCCGTTGAACAAGGTGATGACGTCGCCTGGCTGCAGGCGCAGCACCTGCACATGGCGGGCAGCGCCTGACGGCAGGCTGAGCGGCAGGCCAGTGGCCAAAGGCGTGGGGCAATAAAACCGGGGCATGTTCACATGCGCCCGTAGGCAAAGCCGACTTGGGGTGTGGTGCCCTCGATCTCGTCGATGACCTTGAGCAGGGGACCCAGTTCGCGGTAGCGGTCACAGGCCTTGCGGATGTAATGAATGAAGCGCGGCGCATCGGCCAGGTATTTGGGTTTGCCGTCACGCAAAGTCAATCGGGCAAAAATGCCCGCCACTTTCAGGTGCCGTTGCAATCCCATCCACTCGACAGCGCGGTAGAAGGCACCAAAGTCGCTGTGCCAGTCTTCAAAGTCCATCAGCCCCGCCTTGCGGGCTTTTTCCCAATAGCGGATGGTGATGTCGAGCACGAAGTCCTCGTCCCAGGTCAGGAAGGCGTCGCGCATCAAGCTGGCGATGTCGTAAGTGATCGGACCGTAGACCGCGTCCTGGAAATCCAACACGCCGAGTTGCTGGCTTTGCGGGCCGGTGCCATGGGGCATCATCAGGTTGCGTGGCATGAAGTCGCGGTGCACATAGACGCTGGGTGAGGCCAGGTTGCGCTGAACGATCAGGGCAAAAGATTTTTCCAGTGTCTCTTTGTCTTGTCCCTCTATCGACACTTTTTTGTGCCGGCCCAGATACCAATCGGGGAACAGGCTCAGCTCCCGGTGGAGCAAGGCCGTGTCATAGGGTGGCAACACGCCGGGGCGCGAAGCCAATTGCCATTGCACCAAGGCATCGACCGCCTGCATATACAGGCCGTGGTTGGCCTGCGGACGCTCAGCATCGATGGCCGACATCATGGTGGCGTTGCCCAAATCGCTCAGCAGCATGAAGCCATGGCCCTCGTGCCAATCCAGCACTTCAGGCGCTTTCAAACCTGCACCTTTCATCAAGGCCGCGATTCGGACAAAGGGTTCTGAGTTTTCTTTGTCGGGTGGAGCGTCCATGACGATGCGGCTGCCGCCCTGCACCGTGTCGACCCGCAGGTAGCGGCGAAAGCTGGCATCGGCCGATGCAATGCGCAAGGTGTCTGGCAAAAGTCCTTGCCCTGCTGCCTGCTCGGTCAACCAAGCGGCGAAGGCTTTTTGGCGCTGCGGATCGGCCCACGTGACGTCAGAATCGGCGATGGGGGGGTGTTGAGGGTGGCTCATGGATAATCCCATTTTACAAATTCAGTGGCATGCCCTCTCGCTCATGAGACCGGTCTTGCCCCTTCTTGTTGAACACTGTGCGATCTACTCCCATTTTGAGGCCCCCACACTGCTTGAGCCGCAGCTTGCTCAAGGGCATGGCCTTGGGTGGATTGTGTTTGCTGCACACGTGGGGACATGCCCAAGACAGGCCCGTTTTGCTGCGCAGCAGTCCCATGCTGGAAGAAAGCGTCACCTTGCGGCAAAACCAGGAGGGGGCTGTTTTTGTCTCCGGACAACGGATCGTGATGCAACCCGACCTGAACACGGTGATCGAAGGGGATGCGAGTTTGCGCAAACCCGGACTGAACATGCGTGCCGATCGCCTGGTTTATGACCAAAGTCAGGACGTGCTGGAGGCATACGGCAGCATCCAACTCAACCGACCGGGCAGTCAGTTTCACGGCACCACCTTGAATTTGAAAGTGGACAGCTTCCAAGGCACCCTGGAGCAACCACGGTTCGAGATTTTTGCCAATGGTGCGCATGGCCAAGCTGCCCAGCTCGAATTCATCGACCCCTCCCGCGCCGTCGTGCACCAAACGACTTACACCACGTGCCGTCGCACGCCCGGTCCGGACTGGCTGCCAGAATGGCTGCTCAAGGCGACCCGCATGAACATTGACGATGAGGAGTCAACCGTCAAAGCCGAGGGTGTCAAGGTTCTCTTTCAAAACCTGCCGGAAGTGAGCATTCCTGCCCTCAGCTTTCCACTGACCGCCGATCGACGTTCTGGATTTTTGCCACCGATTGTGGGTGTCACCACCCGCAACGGCGCAGAAATTGCCCAACCCTATTACTTTGACCTTGCGCCCAATCGCGATGCCACCGTGACCACCCATGTCATGAGCAAAAGGGGCGTGGCGGTGGATACCGAATTTCGTTATCTGGAGCGGGATTACAGCGGACAAGCGCGCTTGAACCTGATGCCCTCGGACACTTTGAGTGACCAAGCGCGTTGGGGTTGGTCCAGTCAACACAATGGCATCATCCAAACCGGTCTCGAGGGGATTGGCGCCATTGGTTTGGGGCTGAATCTGAATCGGGTGAGCGATGACAACTATTGGCGGGACTTTCGTCGCACCGGTCTGGTGTTGACCCAACGCTTGTTGCCGTCAACAGGGGTTGTGAATTGGGGTCGTGGCGGCTTCAACATGAGCGCTCGTGTGCAACGTTGGCAAACCCTGCAAGACGTCAGCTCCACCATCACGCCACCTTATGACCGGACGCCCCAAATTGGCATGACTTACGCCAAATGGCAAGGCGACGGCTTTGATTGGTCCGTGCAAGCGGACACCACGCGTTTTGAAGCCGACTTCAGCAGAATTCCCAATTTGGTGGCCCGAAATGGCGACCGCAGCTACGTTCAGGCCCAGCTCAGTCGACCCTGGATTCGTCCTTGGGGGTTTTTCACGCCCAAGGTTCAGTTGCACGCCACGCGTTACCAGCTGGACCAACCCATGGACAATGGTTCGTCCGTGGCGAATCGCGTATTGCCGACGTTTTCTCTGGACTCCGGACTTGTTTTTGAGCGGGATGCCCGTTGGTTCGGTCGTTCGGTGTCGCAAACCTTGGAGCCACGCGCCTTTTATGCGAAGACACCGTTCAAAGACCAGAGCATGCTGCCCGTTTACGACAGCGGCATCACGGATTTCAACCTGTCCACCATTTACAGTGAAAACACCTTTGTCGGCAATGACCGATTGATCGACAACGATGCCTTGACCCTGGGTGTGGCCTCGCGTTTTTTTGATACGTTGAACGGTGCCGAGTTGCTGCGCTTTGGGCTGGCGCAGCGCATCCGTTTTTCTGATCAGCGCGTTTTGTTGAACAACAGTCAAGTGCCCGCCACCGCAGGCCTGAGCGATTTGCTGGTTGGCGCCGGTGTCCGGTGGGATAACCGCTGGGCCTTGGACAACACGGTTCAGATCACCAACCAAACCAAGGACATCAGCCGCAATACGCTCCAACTGCGCTATTACCCCAGCCCCTACCGTGTTTTGAACGCGGCCTATCGATTGAACCGTGGCGTCAGTGAACAGTTGGACCTTGGCTGGCAATGGCCCTTGAGTGATTTGGTCGGGCGCAAAAACACGGCAGCTGAAGCTGCTTGGACGCGCACAGCCGGTCAAGGCTTGGGGCCTGACCGCTGGTTCACGGTGGGGCGCATGAATTTCAGCCTGACTGAAGGACGCATGGTGGAAAGCCTGATGGGCTTGGAGTACGACGCGGGTTGCTGGATTGGACGAATCGTTTTCGAGAACAATCAACGCACCATCGCCACAGCCAACACCCGATTGTTGTTCCAATTGGAATTGATTGGTTTGGCCCGGGTGGGCTCCAGCCCCTTGGTCGCCTTGCGAAACAATATTCCGCGCTATCAAAACCTTCGTGACAATCCACTGCAACCGAGTCGTTTTCAGAACTATGAGTAAGCTATTTATGACCTGTTCTTCCTGGATGAGGTGGGCATCTTGGTGTGTGGTGGCTTTTTTGCTGCCGCATGTGGCGTCTGCCCAGCCAGGCTCCGCGCCGATTCGATCTGCCGACTTTGTGGTGGCTGTGGTCAACTCTGAACCCATCACCAACCAGGAGGTACAACGCTTGAGCCAGCGCATGTTGCGCGAAGCGCGGGCTCAAGGGCTCAGCACCGACAACACCGAAGCCAAGCGTCTTGCGCTGGACCAACTCATTTTGGAAAAGATCCAGGTTCAACAAGCGACCAGTTTGGGCATTGCAGTGGACGACGCTGCCATCCAGCAAGCCGAAGCGGGTGTGGCCAGCAACAATCAGCTGACCCTGGATGAGTTGCGCGCCCGTCTTCAGCAAGATGGTATTTCTGCGGCGGGCTTCAGGGACCAATTGCGCAGTCAGCTGCTCATGTCCCGCGTCCGTGAGCGTGAAGTCGAGACCAGAATCCGAATTACTGACGCTGAGATCAACCAGTTTTTGAACGAGGAGCTTCAACGCCAAGCGGCTCGCTTTCCGGCCGAGATCAACTTGGGCATGATTTTGATTGCCGTGCCTGAGAATGCCACCCCCGAGCAAGTGGCACGCCTGTCTGAACGTGCCCGCTCAGTGGCCGCTCAAGCACGTCAAGGCCGTGATTTCGCGGCCTTGGTGAGCGAGTTTTCTGACGCACCTGACCGAAGTGCCAACGCAGGTGCCATGGGCCTGCGTCCGCCCAACCGCTACCCTGAGATTTTTCTTCAAGCCGTGAACCAACTGCCCGTCGGAGGTGTTTCCGAGCTTGTTCGATCTGGCGCTGGCTTTCATGTGCTCAAGGTTTTGCAGCGCCAGTCCGCCCCCATCACCTTGATGACCACGCAAACGCGTGCTCGGCATGTGCTGTTGCGCCCCAGTCCTCAGCTATCACAGGCGCAGGCGCTCGCGCAACTGTCTGCCATTCGCCGCGACATTTTGAGCGGCCGCGTTGATTTTGCTGACGTCGCGCGGCGAATTTCGCAAGATGGCAGTGCCCCACAGGGTGGCGATCTGGGATGGGCCAACCCCGGCATGTTTGTGCCTGAGTTTGAACAAGCCATGAACCAATTGCGCCCCGGCCAATTGGCCGATCCATTGGTCTCGCGTTTTGGTGTCCATTTGATCGAAGTGACCGATCGGCGCGAGGCGCCCATGTCAGAAGCCGAACAACGCAATTTTGCCCGCAACGTCCTGCGTGAAAGCAAACTTGACGAGGCCTATGCCTCTTGGGTTCAGGACTTGCGTGGGCGGGCTTTTGTGGAGATGCGAGAGCCTCCTCAATGAAACACATTGCACGAAAGCGATTTGGCCAACATTTTTTGACCGATGACGCCATCATTGATGGCATCGTTCAAGCCATTGATCCGCTGGCGGGTCAACGCATGGTGGAAATCGGCCCTGGTTTGGCGGCTTTGACCCAACCCTTGGTGGAGCGTTTGGGCCACCTCACCGTCATCGAACTCGACCGCGATTTGGCTGTTCGACTTCGCGAACATCCGCATTTGAGCGTGGTGGAATCCGACGTCTTGAAGGTTGATTTCAGAGATTTGTTCCGTCGCATGACGCCGACCGCCTTGCCCAACGGGGATGGGCCTGTGCGGATGTGCGACAAACTGCGTGTGGTGGGCAATCTTCCGTACAACATCTCCACGCCCATCCTTTTTCATCTGCTTGAGCAGGTCGATGTGATCGCCGATCAACACTTCATGCTGCAAAAGGAGGTCATTGACAGGATGGTCGCGGCACCGTGCTCGTCAGACTACAGTCGCCTGTCGGTCATGCTGCAATGGCGTTATGAGATGAGCAATGTGCTGTTTGTGCCGCCTGCCAGCTTTGACCCACCCCCACGTGTTGACAGTGCAGTGGTTAGGATGGTTCCCCTCGCGGACCCACCGGATTTGGATGTGAAGCGCTTGGCGAACTTGGTCCAAGTGGCTTTCAGTCAGCGCCGAAAGATCTTGCGAAATACCTTGGGCATTTGGCTGGACGCTCAAGGTTTTGAAGGTCAATTTGATTTTCAGCGCCGCGCCGAGGAAGTCCCCGTGCACGAATATGTGCGGCTGGTTCAATCCTTGGCGCCCACAGAACAAAGACAAACGCTCCCCAAATGAAAAAAGCCCTCATTTGAGGGCTTTTTTTAAGTTAGCTGAAGCTGAACTTTTTGGTTGCGGGGGCCGGATTTGAACCAACGACCTTTGGGTTATGAGCCCAACGAGCTACCAGACTGCTCCACCCCGCGGTATCGGTGAATTATACCTTACTCAGCCGCTTGCTCAGGGGAAGAATCGGCTCGATCGACCAATTCAACCAATGCCATTGGGGCATTGTCACCCACGCGGTAACCCATCTTGAGGATGCGTGTGTAACCGCCAGGACGCTTGGCAAAACGTGGGCCCAAATCGGCAAACAATTTGACAACGCTGTCGCGGTCACGCAGGCGGTTGAAGGCCAGACGCTTGTTCGACAAATTGTCTTCTTTGGCCAAAGTAATCATCGGCTCGATGACACGACGCAGCTCTTTGGCTTTGGGGAGTGTGGTCTTGATGACTTCGTGTTCAATCAACGAGTTCATCATGTTGCGCAACATCGCGAGGCGGTGCTCGCTGGTGCGGTTCAATTTGCGGAGTCCGTGTCCGTGACGCATGGTGCTTACCTTTCTTTATTAAACAGGCAGCCGTATCAGGTACTGCCCGTGCACAACCCGGTGAATTCCGGGAATTTCGAATTAACGCTTTTCCAAACCTGCGGGAGGCCAGGCTTCGAGCTTCATGCCCAAAGTCAGACCGCGCGAAGCCAGAACTTCTTTGATTTCATTGAGTGACTTGCGACCCAAGTTAGGGGTCTTGAGCAACTCGTTTTCAGTGCGCTGAATCAAATCACCAATGTAGTAAATGTTTTCAGCCTTCAAGCAGTTGGCCGAACGAACCGTGAGTTCGAGTTCGTCCACTGGGCGAAGCAAAATGGGGTCAAAGCTGCCTGCACCACCACGCACCGCAGGGGCGTCAAAGGCGGACAATTCATTGCCTTCCAATTGTGCGAAGACCGCCAATTGTTCGACCAGAATTTTGGACGAGGCACGCACAGCGTCTTCTGCGGAAATCGCACCATTGGTTTCGATTTCAATGACCAGTTTGTCGAGGTCGGTACGCTGCTCAACTCGTGCGCTCTCAACGGTGTAGCTGACACGTTTGACGGGCGAGAAAGAAGCGTCCAGAACAATGCGGCCAAGCGCTTTGGTGGGCTCGTCCGCATAACGGCGCATGCTGCCTGGCACATAACCACGGCCCTTTTCGACCTTGATTTGCATGTCGAGTTTGCCGCCTTGTGACAAGTTGGCAATGACATGGTCAGGGTTGATGATCTCTACATCATGGGGTGTTTGGATGTCAGCGGCTGTGACTGCACCTTCACCATCTTTGCGCAAGCTCAAGGTGACTTCATCGCGGTTGTGCAACTTGAAGACCACGCCTTTGAGGTTGAGCAAAATGTTGACGACGTCTTGTTGAACGCCATCAATGGAAGAGTACTCGTGCACCACACCGGCAATGGTGACTTCCGTAGCGGAATAACCCACCATGGAAGACAACAAAACGCGACGCAGGGCGTTGCCGAGTGTGTGACCGTAGCCACGCTCGAAAGGTTCCAACGTGACTTTGGCACGGTTCAGGGCCAATTGCTCGACTTGGATCGCTTTGGGTTTCAACAAATTTGTTTGCATTCAGACTTCCTCTCAATACCCCCGGTTCGTTACACCGGTAAGGCTGATGAAGCGCCCGCCGCACATGCCATGCAACGGGAACGATCAAAACAGCGAATTAACGTGAATACAGTTCGACGATCAACGATTCGTTGATGTCAGCACCAAATTCGTCACGGTCTGGCACCTTCTTGAAGGTACCTTCTGCCTTGTCAGCATTGACTTCGACCCAGGCTGGCATACCCACTTGGGCTGCCAACTGGAGGGCTTCAACCACGCGATTTTGCTTTTTGGATTTCTCACGGACAGCGATCACGTCACCGGCTTTCACCAGGTAAGAAGGAATGTTCACCGACAGACCATTGACCGTGATGGCTTTGTGCGAAACCATTTGACGTGCTTCAGCACGTGTGGAGCCGAAACCCATGCGGTACACCACGTTGTCCAGACGGCACTCGAGCAATGCCAACAGGTTGGAGCCTGTATTGCCCTTACGGCGATCTGCTTCTGCAAAGTAACGGCGGAATTGCTTCTCCAGCACGCCGTACATGCGTTTGACTTTTTGTTTTTCACGCAATTGCAGACCGTAATCGGAAGTGCGCTGACCCGATGTGCGGCCGTGCTGACCGGGCTTGGTGTCAAATTTGGACTTGTCTGCAATAGAGCGACGGGCGCTCTTGAGGAACAAGTCGGTGCCTTCACGGCGGGAGAGTTTGGCCTTGGGGCCGAGGTAGCGTGCCACTTGATTTTCCTTTTAACAACTACCGCATTCTTGAAATGCGGGAGCCAGGCTATGCAAGCATGGCCTGGCGGTGGGCTTGGTTTGAAATTAGATACGACGACGCTTTTGAGGGCGGCAACCGTTGTGAGGAACAGGTGTCACATCGGCAATCGATGTAATGCGAATGCCCAAGGCACCCAAAGCACGCACAGAAGACTCGCGACCAGGGCCTGGGCCCTTGATTTCGACGTCCAGGTTTTTGATGCCTTGTTCTTGTGCGGCGCGACCTGCCACCTCAGAAGCAACCTGGGCCGCAAACGGTGTTGACTTGCGTGAACCCTTGAAGCCTTGACCACCTGAAGAAGCCCATGACAAAGCATTGCCTTGGCGATCGGTGATCGTGATGATGGTGTTGTTGAACGATGCGTGCACGTGTGCTATGCCATCCGCAATGTTTTTGCGGACTTTTTTGCGGACACGTTGTGCGGCGCTGTTGGATTGTGCTTTTGCCATGGTGATCTCTCAGTCCTGCTTATTTCTTCAGCGCCGCGGCACCTTTACGAGGCCCCTTGCGAGTGCGTGCATTGGTACGCGTGCGCTGGCCACGCATGGGCAAGCCACGACGATGGCGGAAACCACGGTAGCAACCAATGTCCATCAAACGCTTGATGTTCATGGTGGTCTCACGACGCAGGTCACCTTCAATGGTGAACAAAGCGATCTGGTCGCGAATTTTTTCCAGGTCACCGTCGGTCAGATCCTTGATCTTCTTGGAATATGCGATGCCGGAAGCTTCGCAAATCTGTCGAGCGCGGGTGCGACCAATACCGAAAATGGCTGTCAAGCCAATCTCAGCATGTTTGTGCGGCGGAATGTTGATGCCAGCGATACGTGCCATTTTCGTCCTCTAAAACTTATTCAATCAGCCTTGACGCTGCTTGTGACGTGGATCGGTACAGATCACACGAACAACGCCTTTACGGCGAATGACCTTGCAGTTACGGCAAATTTTTTTCACCGAAGCAGAAACTCTCATGGTTCTCTCCTAAAACTTATCAACACCCAGTCTATTCAGATCGGGTTCAAACTGGGGCCTTATGCTGGCGCAGCACAAGGAGCATTTGGCGACTCGATTTCATGCCATCAAGACTTGAAACTTGCTTTCTTAAGAAGCGAATCGTACTGTTGAGACATCATGTAGTTTTGTACTTGGGCCATGAAATCCATGGTCACAACCACGATGATCAACAAAGAGGTGCCGCCAAAATAAAACGGAACATTGTATTTCAGAATCAAAAATTCAGGCAGCAAACACACAAATGTGATGTAAGCGGCACCCACTGCTGTCAACCGCAACAAAATCTTGTCGATGTGCTTGGCGGTCTGATCACCTGGGCGAATACCCGGAATGAATGCACCACTTTTCTTCAAGTTGTCTGCTGTTTCACGGCTGTTGAAGACCAAAGCTGTGTAGAAAAAGCAGAAGAAAATGATGGCCGCTGCATAGAACATCACGTAAACAGGCTGCCCCGGGGCCAGCGCATTCGCAACATCCTTGAAAAACCGAACCACAACGCTTTCAGACGAACCCGAGCTGAACCAACCAATCAAAGTGGCTGGCAGCAAGATGATCGACGACGCAAAAATTGGGGGAATCACACCGGCCATGTTCAACTTGAGCGGCAAGTGTGAAGATTGACCACCGTAAACCTTGTTGCCCACTTGTCGACGGGCATAGTTCACCAAGATTTTGCGTTGCCCTCTCTCGACAAAAACCACAAAATAAGTAACCAGACCCACCACGACAACGATCAACAAAGAGATCAAGGGGTTCATCGCACCGGTGCGGACCAATTCAAACAGGCCCCCCATCGCGCTGGGCAATCCAGCAGCAATACCGGCAAAGATCAAGATCGAGATACCGTTGCCCAAACCGCGTTCCGTGATTTGCTCACCGAGCCACATCAGGAACATCGCGCCAGCGGTCAAACTGACCACAGCAGTCATCCGGAAACCCATCCCAGGGTTGATCACCAAGCCAGCCGAAGCTTCCAACGCAACGGCAATGCCAAATGACTGGAAAATGGCCAAACCCAAAGCACCAAAGCGGGTGTACTGGGTGATTTTCCGACGCCCGGCTTCGCCTTCTTTTTTCATCTGCTCGAACATCGGCACCACGTAGGTCATCAACTGCATCACGATCGATGCAGAGATGTACGGCATGATGCCCAGAGCAAACACCGTGAAGCGCGACAAGGCGCCACCGGAGAACATATTGAAAAGACTCAGGATCCCGCCTTGCTGACCGTTGAACAACTGCTTGAGTTGGTCAGGGTCAATGCCAGGCACAGGGATGTGTGCACCAATCCGGTAGACCACCAGCGCCAACAGCAAGAAAACAAGGCGGCGACGCAAATCGCCGAACTTGCTTGCTTTGGATGTCTGATTAGCGATGGTTGCCACAGTAAATCTCGTTCAACAAGGATCAGGCCACCGAACCACCAGCCGCCTCAATGGCAGCCTTGGCACCTGCTGTTGCACCAATGCCAGTCAACTTGACCGCTTTGGTCAGTTCACCCGTGTGGATGACTTTCACCACTTTGGCCATTTGGCTCACGAGACCCGCTTGCTTCAGAGTCAAGACATCGACTTCAGCCATGTCAAGACGAGCCAAAGTGGTCAGTGTGATTTCAGCGTTGTATTTCAAAGACTGTGATTTGAAACCGCGCTTGGGCAAGCGACGCTGCAAAGGCATTTGACCGCCTTCGAAACCCACTTTGTGGTAGCCGCCCGAACGTGATTTTTGACCTTTGTGACCACGGCCGGCTGTTTTACCCAGACCCGAACCGATGCCACGGCCCACACGGCGTGCTGCGTGCTTGGAGCCTTCTGCGGGCTTGATGCTGTTGAGTTCCATCATGGGCCTCTTAGAGAACTTTGACCAGGTAACTGATCTTGTTGATCATGCCGCGCACTGCGGGCGTGTCTTGCAACTCGCTCACAGAGTTCAGCTTGCGCAAACCCAAGCCACGGACGGTGGCACGGTGCGAAACTTTGGTGCCAATGGGGCTGCGCACCAATTGGACTTTCACGGTAGCTTGTGTCGTCATGTTCGATCTCCAGTTCAGCCGAACAGCTCTTCAACCGACTTGCCACGCTTGGCGGCGACGTTGGAGGCTGTTGTGCAATTGGACAATGCGTCCAGCGTGGCACGAACCATGTTGTAGGGGTTGGACGAACCGTGACTCTTGGCCACGATGTCGGTGATGCCCACCACCTCGAACACAGCACGCATAGGACCACCCGCGATGATGCCGGTACCCTTGGGGGCTGGCGCCATCATGACGCGGGCTGCGCCGTGGTGACCGTTGACCGCATGGTGAATGGTGCCGTTCTTCAAATGCACTTTGGACAAGTTGCGGCGGGCTTCTTCCATCGCCTTTTGCACAGCAGCAGGCACTTCTTTGGATTTGCCTTTGCCCATGCCGACTTTGCCGTCGCCATCGCCCACCACTGTCAGCGCTGCGAAACCGAGGATACGACCGCCCTTGACCACTTTGGTCACGCGGTTGACCGCGATCATCTTTTCGCGCAGACCGTCTTCTGGGCCGTCACTCTGTGGTTTTGCTGTAAATTTAGCCATTTGTATCTCCGATCCGTTTAGAACTGCAGACCTGCTTCACGGGCTGCTTCGGCCAAAGCCTTGACACGACCGTGGTAAGCGAAACCTGCGCGGTCGAAGGCGACCTTCTCAACGCCAGCAGCTTTTGCCTTTTCAGCAATGCGCTTGCCAATCACGGCAGCGGCGGCAGCATTGCCACCTTTGCCGGCTGCACCCAAAGCGGTACGCACTTCGGCTTCGGCAGTGGAAGCACTGGCCAACACCTTGGTGCCACAGCCAGAAATCACGCTGGCGTAAATGTGCAAGTTGGTGCGGTTCACGGTCAAACGGGCCACGCCTTGCTGTGCAATGCGGATGCGTGTTTGACGTGCACGACGCAGACGCTGCTCTTTCTTGGTCATCATGATGCAGCTCCTTATTTCTTCTTGGTCTCTTTGATCGTGATCTTCTCATCCGAATAACGGATGCCCTTGCCCTTGTAGGGCTCTGGGGGGCGAACAGCACGAATCTCAGCGGCAATTTGGCCAACACGTTGACGGTCAGCACCCTTGATCACGATTTCAGTCGCGCTGGGGGTAGCCACCGTGATGCCCGCAGGCATGTCGATGTTGACGGGGTGTGAATAACCGACTGCCAGGTTCAACTTGGCGCCCGAGGCAGCCGCCTTGTAACCCACACCAATCAGGCTCAATTTCTTCTCAAAGCCCTTGGTGACGCCGTTGACCATGTTGTTCACCAGCTGACGCATGGTGCCACTCATGGCATTGGCTTCACGTGAATCGTTCGCCGGAGCAAAGCTCAGCTTGCCGCCTTCGTTGCTCACATTCACCAGCAGGTTGGAGGCGATGGACAGTTGACCACCTGCACCCTTCACGCTGATTTGATCTTGTTTGATGGACACATCCACACCAGCGGGGATGGTCACAGGCATTTTTCCTACGCGGGACATTCTTTTTCTCCCTTTAAGCGACGTAGCACAGCACTTCGCCGCCGACACCGACAGCACGCGCTTTGCGATCGGTCATCACACCTTGCGGTGTGGTGACGATGGCCACGCCCAAGCCGTTTTGGACTTGAGGAATAGCATCACGGCCTTTGTACACGCGCAAACCAGGACGGCTCACGCGCTCAATGCGCTCAATCACGGGGCGACCGGCGTAGTACTTCAGGGCGATTTCGAGGGTGGCCTTGCCATCTTCGGTTTTGACTTGAAAGCCATCGATGTAGCCCTCATCCTTGAGCACTTGAACGATGGCCACCTTCACTTTGGAAGAGGGGACCATCACATTGGCTTTTGACACCATTTGTGCGTTGCGGATGCGGGTCAACAGATCGGCAATAGGATCACTCATGCTCATGTTTTATCTCCTGCCGATTACCAGCTGGCCTTGGTCACGCCCGGAATGTGGCCAGCAAAGGCCAACTCACGGATCTTGGCGCGGCCCAGACCAAATTGACGGAACGTACCGCGTGGGCGACCGGTGATTTCACAGCGGTTGCGTTGACGGGTCGGGTTGGCGTTGCGAGGGAGTTTTTGCAGACCCAGACGGGCAGCTGCACGCTCTTCATCGCTGCGCTTGGCATCGTTGGCGATGGCTTTCAATTCGGCGTACTTTTTCGCGAATTTAGCTGCCAGTTTTTCACGCTTGAGCTCACGCTCGATCAAAGCTACTTTAGCCACGTGACACCTCAGTTCTTGAAGGGGAAGCGGAAAGCTGCCAAGAGTGCTTTGCACTCTTCGTCAGACTTGGCCGTGGTGGTGATGCTGATGTTGAGACCACGCAAGGCGTCGACCTTGTCGTACTCAATCTCAGGGAAAATGATCTGCTCTTTGACGCCGATGTTGTAGTTGCCGCGGCCATCGAAGGCACGACCAGAAATACCACGGAAGTCACGCACGCGGGGCAAGGCCACGGTGACGAAACGGTCCAGGAATTCATACATCTGCACGCCACGCAAGGTGACCATGCAACCGATGGGCTGCTGCTCACGGATCTTGAAACCGGCGATCGCCTTCTTGGCTTTGGTCACAACGGGTTTTTGACCGGCAATTTTGGTCAAATCGCTGACGGCATGGTCCATGACTTTTTTGTCAGCGACCGCCTCAGAGACACCCATGTTCAGCGTGATCTTGGTGATGCGAGGCACCTGCATGGGCGACGTGTAACCAAATTTGGCCGTCAATTCGGCTGCGATTTTCTCGCGGAAGAGTTGTTGCAAACGTGCCATGGTCATGCCACCTTGATTTCTTCGCCACTGGACTTGTAAACACGAACGCGTGTTCCGTCAGCCTGCAGCTTGATGCCCACGCGATCTGCCTTACCTGTTGCGGCATTGAAAATGGCCACATTGGACTGGTGAATCGGCATGGCCTTTTCGATGATGCCGCCAGTTGTGCCCTTCATGGGGTTTGGCTTGGCGTGCTTTTTGACGATGTTGACACCTTCGATCAACACGTGCGAGTCACTGGCGCGCAGCGACACTTTGCCGCGCTTGCCCTTGTCACGACCGGTGATGACGATGACCTCATCGCCTTTGCGAATCTTGTTCATGGCGCGTCCTTACAGTACTTCAGGAGCCAAGGACACGATCTTCATGAACTTCTCGGTCCGCAGTTCGCGCGTGACCGGTCCGAAGATACGGGTACCAATGGGCTCCAACTTGGCGTTCAGCAACACAGCGGCGTTGCCATCGAATTTGATGAGAGAGCCATCGCCACGGCGGATGCCCTTGGCTGTACGAACCACCACGGCACTGTAGATCTCGCCTTTTTTGACGCGACCACGCGGGGCGGCTTCTTTGATGCTCACTTTGATGATGTCGCCAACACTTGCATAGCGACGCTTGGACCCGCCGAGCACCTTGATGCACAGCACGGACTTGGCGCCGGTGTTGTCGGCCACATCCAACCGAGATTCTGTCTGGATCATTTCTTTGTTCCCAACTTGTATTCTTTGTCTGCCAGCTCGAAGCCAACACACAGGAATCAGTCTTGGACCCGTCATTCACGTTGCAAACCACTCGCAACGCTTCAGATTGGGCAGATACCTACGCCTTTTGCAAGGCGAAGCCCACGATTATGCCTGAAATTCTCACGGCGCGCGATATTTTTTGAAAAAAATTGTCGGGCAAGGTGCCATTCGCCGGACGGCAGGCCATTTTCAGCGTTGGAGCACAGGCTCACCCCCGCGTTTTGAAGGCGCCATATCTCTATGGGCAGCAGGCATAGGCCTGAGCCAAGGCCTCAAAAGCGCCCAACTGCGGGTCGATGGCCAATTCTTCCCGGAGGATGTGCGCGACTTTCGGCGCCAGCTTCAAGGCCAATGGCGCGTCCAGAAACAAGATGCGGGAGCGCCGAGCCAATACATCCTCCACACTGCGCGCATATTCATGCCTCGCCGCAAAGCGCACCATCGCCTCGGTCAAGCCGGGCGCCAACACTTCCTGACCTCCCGGCATGGCCCTGAGCCAATCTTGCTCTGCCCCATACGAATGCGCCCCAGGCGGGCCGGAAAGCGGGTTGGGCACAGCGCCCACCCCTGGCGCACCGACCAAATGAAAGCTTTTTGTTGGTTTTTTGACCGGCGGCTTCAGACCCGCATGCATTCGGGCTTGTTTCATGACATCTTCGGCCATGGCGTTGTAGGTGGTCCATTTGCCACCGGTGACACTGACCAAGCCGGAGGCTGAAACCTCAACGTGGTGCTCACGGCTGATTTTTTGGGTCTGACCTGCCTGGGCCGAAGACGTGGCCAGTGGCTGAGCCAAGGGACGAAGTCCAGCCCATGCACTCAATACATCTGCACGGCCAGGCGCCTTGCGCAAATAGCGTCCTGCCTCCTTCAGAATCCAGTCCACCTCTTCGCTGGCTGGCTGGGGCTCACGGGGGGCATCAGGCCGCGCAGTATCCGTGGTTCCCAAAATGACCTTGCCAAGCCAGGGGACGGCGAACAACACCCGTCCATCCGCGGTTTTGGGTACCAGCAGGGCTTTGTCACCGGGCCAAAACGAGGCATCCACCACCAAATGAACGCCTTGGCTGGGTTTCACCAAGGGGGCCGTGGCATGTCCACCCTCAAGACCATCGGCCACCCGCAAATGGTCTACCCAGACACCTGTGGCATTGATCACGCACGCCGCCCTGAGATCGAACGACAACCCCCGTTCGGCGTCTTGCGCCCGCACACCCACCACGCGCCCCTTGTCATGGAGGAGGCTCAACACAGGCACATGGTTGACCACACACGCCCCCTCCAGGGCTGCCGTTCGGGCCAAGGCCACAGCCAGACGCGCATCGTCAAATTGACCGTCCCAATACTGAACACCGCCGCGCAAACCTTCTGCACGAACACCAGGTATGGATGCGAGGGTCGCCTGCGCATTCAGAAAACGGGTTTTCCCCAAACTGGCCGAAGCGGCCAGCCACTCGTACAGTTTGAGCCCGGCCCCATAAAACAACTGCTCACCCCATCGATAAGCGGGCATGACAAAGGCCAGTGGCTGGGCCAGGTGGGGTGCACGCTCAAGCAAGCCACGCCTTTCGTGCAAGGCTTCTTGAACCAAAGGCCAATGCCCTTGCGCCAAATAGCGCACCCCTCCGTGCACCAACTTGGTCGACCGCGACGATGTGCCTTGGGCCAAATCGTGGGCCTCCAGCAGGGCCACCTTCAGGCCCTCCCTGGCGGCCTGCAAGGCAATGCCCAGTCCGGTAGCGCCCCCGCCGACCACCAACAGATCCCACACCTGAGGGGTCGCCAAACGGGCCAGCAGATCCTCGCGCCGGGTGCTCAAAGGCGAAGGCCTGGTCAACACCACATCGCTCACCGCCTCAGCCCTTTGCCCAAGACCGGGAACGTGCGACGGCCTCTCGCCAGCGGGCGGCAAACTCTTGGCGCCTGGGTGCGTCCCACTCGGGCAGAAAGCGTCGTTCCTCTTGCCATTGGGCAGAAATTTCCTCGGCGCCCGACCACAAGCCCGTGGCAAGTCCTGCCAAATACGCCGCCCCCAAGGCGGTGGTTTCGGTCACGCGGCTTCGCACCACAGGCACGCCCAACACATTGGCCTGGATTTGCATCAACAAGTTGTTCTGGCACGCGCCGCCATCGACCCGCAGCTCGGTCAGTGCCAAGCCACTGTCGCTGACCATGGCCTGAAACACATCGGCGGTTTGCAATGCAATGGCCTCCAAAGCCGCACGTGCGATGTGGGCTCGGCCTGTTCCCCGCGTCATGCCCACCAAAGTGCCTCGGGCATAACCGTCCCAGTCGGGTGTCCCGAGCCCCGCAAAGGCAGGCACCAAAAAAACATCGCCTGTGTCCGGCACACTGGCCGCCAAGGCCTCAACTTCCGAGGCGCTTCGAATGATCTGCAAACCATCACGCAACCACTGCACCGTCGCGCCCGCCATGAAGACTGACCCCTCCAGGGCATAAGCCATGGAGCGCTCGCTGCTCGGCGGACCCTGCCAGGCGACCGTGCTGAGCAATTGGTGACGGCTGGCCACCGCTTGGTCCCCTGTATTCATGAGCATGAAGCAGCCTGTGCCGTAGGTATTTTTGGCCATGCCCGGGGCAAAACAAGCCTGCCCAAAAAGCGCCGCTTGCTGATCGCCCGCCCAACCTGCGATCGGCAGGGAACACCCCAACAGCGCGGCATCGGTTTCAGCCACGATGCCACACGAAGGCACCACCTGAGGCAAAACCGCAGCCGGAATGTTCAGCAGCGTCAGCATCTCAGCATCCCAAGCGCCTGTCTGCAGGTTGAACAACAAGGTGCGAGAGGCATTGCTGGGGTCGGTGGCGTGCACGCGACCACCTGTCAACTGCCACACCAACCAGCTGTCGATGGTGCCAAAGGCCAACTCACCGCTTTCTGCGCGGGCGCGGGCGCCTGGCACATGGTCCAACAGCCACGCCAATTTGGTGCCGGAAAAGTAGGCATCCAACACCAGCCCGGTTTTGCGGCGGATGGCATCGGCATGGCCCTGGGCGCGCAAAGTCTCGCAGTGCTCAGCCGTTCGCCGGTCTTGCCAGACAATGGCCGGGGCGACCGGCTGACCCGTTTGGCGATCCCAAAGCACCGTGGTTTCACGCTGGTTGGTCAGGCCGATCGCGCGCAACTGCCGGGCCGAAATTCCGGCTTGGGCCATGGCTTCCTGCATCACCGCGAGTTGGCTGCGCCAAATGTCCTGCGCATCGTGCTCGACCCAAGCCGGCCGAGGGAAAAACTGGGTAAATTCGCGCTGCGCCATGGCCACTGCCTGGCCGGATGGGTCAAAAACCACCGCGCGCGAGCTGGTGGTTCCCTGGTCAAGAGCGAGGATGTGGTCCATGTCTGCAAGGCTACCCCAAAGTCGCGGCCACAAAAAGCGACAATTCCCCCATCGGCCATCGGCATCAGACACACAAGGGACACCCCTATGAGCAGCTCACAACACATCGCCTTCATCGGCGGCGGCAACATGGCCAGTGCCATCATCGGCGGCCTGATCCGCCAAGGCATGCAGCCCGATCAATTCACCGTGGTCGAGCCTTTTGCCGAAACAGCGGCCAAATTGCACCGGGATTTCGGCATCACGGCACTGCCGCAAGCCTCGGAACGCCTGACACAGGCCGATGTGGTCGTCTGGGCGGTCAAGCCGCAAGTGTTCAGCCAGGCTGCGGCACCCGTGATGCCGCACACCCGAGGCGCGCTGCACTTGTCGGTGGCCGCCGGCATCCGCACCGACAGCATCCGCAGATGGTTAGGCACCGAGCGCGTGGTGCGCAGCATGCCCAACACCCCTGCTTTGGTGGGCCAAGGCATCACCGGCCTGTTTCCTTGCCCAAACGTCACTCCTGAAGACCGTGCGCGGGTTGAACACATCATCGGCACCACCGGGCAATTTGTGTGGGTCGCCCAGGAATCCCACCTGGATGCGGTGACCGCCTTGTCGGGCTCGGGTCCGGCTTATGTGTTTTATTTCCTGGAAGCCATGACCGAAGCGGGCGTGGGCATGGGCCTGAGCGCCGAGCAGGCCTACCAGTTGGCGGTGGCCACCTTTGGCGGCGCTTCTGCACTGGCAGCCGCATCGAGCGAATCGCCCGAAGTGCTGCGCCAGCGCGTCACCTCCAAAGGCGGCACCACTTACGCTGCGCTCACCGCCATGGAAGCTTCAAGCATGAAAGCATCCTTTGTGAAAGCCATGCAAGCGGCCGAAACACGTGCGCGCGAACTGGGCGACGAATTCGGCAGGGCCTGAGCCATCCTGCCCAACTGCGCCGCCAGATGGCTGTGCGGGTCTAGCGGTATGAGAGCGCGATACCCGCGAACACGCTGAACCCCAGCCAATGGTTGAGCCGGAAGGCTTTGAAGCAACCCTCACGGGTGCGGCCCCGGATCAAGGCGAAATGCCAGCCCACCTGCAAGGCGGCACCCATCAGGCCGAGCCAGAACCACAGGCCGCGCGTGGCAGCCTCCAGCAAGGTGGCCCAGATCGTCAAAAACGCCATGTAAAAGCCCATGATGGCGGCCACATCCCAGCGGCCCAGCGTGATGGCCGAGGTTTTCATGCCAATGTTCAGGTCATCGTCGCGGTCCACCATGGCGTATTCGGTGTCGTAGGCCAGCACCCAAAACAAGTTGCCCAACAACAGGCCCCAAGCCAAGGGCGGCACCTCGCCCTGCACCGCCGCAAACGCCATGGGAATGCCAAAACTGAAGGCCACGCCCAAAACGGCCTGCGGCATGGATACCACCCGTTTGGCAAAGGGATACACCAAGGTCACGGCCAGCGCGGCGAATGACCACAAAATGGTGGCGCGGTTGGTGGTCAAGACCAGTCCAAAGGCCAGCAAGGCCAGCACCCCACCCAGCCCCAGCGCCTCTTTCACACCGATGCGGCCACTGGTCACCGGACGCCCGGCGGTGCGCTTGACGTGCTTGTCAAAGTCGCGGTCGGCCACGTCGTTCACGCAGCACCCGGCGCTGCGCATCAGGATGGTGCCCAAGGTGAAAACCACCAACAGATGCCAGCCCGGAAAGCCACCGGCGGCCACCCACAAAGCCGACAAGGTGGGCCACAGCAAAAGCAACCATCCGGCAGGGCGGTTCCAGCGGATCAGGTCCAGGTAAAGCTTGAGTTTCTCGGTCATGCTGAGTGGTCTGCGGCGAACGCGCGCCGGTTTCGTGTCAAAACCCGTTCCGTCACGACAGTCGCGTCACGCCCGGCAAGGGGCAGGCGTAGATGGCGTTGCGCATGGCGGCAATCGCCTCATAACGGGTGTAGCTGCGCCGCCAGGCCAGCACCACACGGCGCGTGGGCGGCTTGCCGCCCGCAGGGTCAACGATGGGCAAATACCGCACAGGCGACTCGTGCCGCCCACCCGAGCGCTTGTGCACCGGCTTGAGGTCAGGTACCGACAGGCGCGGCACCAGCGTCACGCCCATGCCTGCGGCCACCATGTGCTTGATGGTCTCCAGCGACGAGCCCTCAAAAGTCTTGCGGATGCCATCGGTCTGGCTGGCGTAGCGGGCAAACTCGGGGCACACCTCCAGCACATGGTCGCGAAAGCAGTGGCCCGTGCCCAGCAGCAGCATGGTCTCGTTTTTCAGCTGCTCGGGGGTGATGAAAGCCTCCGTGGCCAGGGGGTGGTTGAGCGGCAAGGCCGCCATGAAGGTCTCGTCGTACAGCGGTGCGATGGCCAGACCCGACTCTGGGAAAGGCTCGGCCAAGATGGCGCAGTCGATCTCGCCCGTGCGCAACATTTCCAACAGGCGCACGGTGAAATTCTCTTGCAGCATCAGCGGCATTTGCGGGATGTCGGTGATGATCTGACGCACCAGATCAGGCAACAAATAAGGCCCAATCGTGTAGATGACGCCCAGCCGCATGGTGGCGGCCAGCGGGTCTTTGCCGCGCTTGGCAATTTCCTTGATTTCGGCGGCTTGCTCCAGCACGCTTTGGGCCTGGCGCACGATCTCTTCGCCCAACAGCGTCACCGACACCTCGCTGGCGCTGCGCTCAAACAGCTTGACTTCCAGCTCTTCCTCGAGCTTCTTGATGGCCAGCGACAGCGTGGGCTGCGACACAAAGCAGGCCTCGGCGGCTTTGCCAAAGTGCTTTTCACGGGCCACGGCCACAATGTATTTGAGTTCGGTCAGGGTCATGGGGGTGATTTGAACATCAAGCCTTCAAGTATTCGGATTTTCCACCCAACCACCGACCCATGTGCCGCTCGGCCAGATGCGGGTGCTGGTCCAGCATCTGCGGGGCCAAGGCCCGCGCCCAATCCAGCAAATGCCCATCGCTGACCAGGTCGGCAAAGCGCAGCAAAGGCGCGCCCGACTGGCGGGCCCCCAAGAACTCACCCGGCCCCCGGATCTCCAAATCGCGCCGTGCAATCTCGAAGCCGTCGTTCGTCTCCACCATGGCCCTCAAACGCTCGCGGGCCGTCTCGCTCAGGCGACCGCCCTCGGGTGTGCCATACAGCAGCACGCAGGCCGAAGCCGCGGCACCGCGCCCCACCCGGCCGCGCAGCTGGTGCAGCTGAGACAGGCCAAAGCGCTCGGCATGCTCGATCACCATCAGCGAGGCATTGGGCACGTCCACCCCCACCTCGATCACCGTGGTGCTGACCAACACGCCCATCACGCCTGCGGTGAAGAGCTCCATCACCGCTTTTTTCTCGGCCACGGGCATGCGCGAATGCAGCAGGCCCACCATCACACCCGGCAGCGCCTCGCTCAGGTCGGCGTGGGTTTGCGTGGCATTGGTCAGGTCCAGCGCTTCGCTTTCCTCGATCAAGGGGCAGACCCAATACACCTGCCGCCCTTCTTGCAACTGCGCGCCGATGCGCGACACCACCTCATCACGGCGGTGGTCGGACACCACCCGCGTCACGATGGGCGTGCGGCCCGGGGGAAGTTCGTCGATCACCGACACATCCAGGTCGGCGTAATAGCTCATGGCCAGCGTGCGCGGAATGGGCGTGGCCGTCATCATCAGCATGTGCGGCTCCATGCCGGGGGCCTGCATCTTGCCGCGCAGGGCCAGGCGCTGGGCCACGCCAAATCGGTGCTGCTCGTCGATGATGGCCAGCGCCAAGTTCTTGAACTTGACGTGTTCTTGAATCACCGCGTGCGTGCCCACCACCAGCGCGGCCTCGCCGGACTCGATCAAGGCCAGCATGGCGGCGCGCTCTTTCTTCTTCTGGCTGCCAATCAACCAAGCCACCTTCACGCCCAGCGGCTCCAGCCAGCCCACCAACTTGGCAAAGTGCTGGGTGGCCAAAATCTCGGTCGGGGCCATCAAGGCGCATTGCCAGCCCGCGTCGATCGCCACCATGGCCGCCAGCGCCGCCACCACGGTTTTGCCCGCACCCACATCGCCTTGCAGCAAACGGTGCATGGGCACCGGGCGGCTCAGGTCTTGGGCAATTTCGCGCCCCACGCGCTGCTGGGCATTCGTCAAGGCAAAGGGCAGCGCTTGGCGCAACTGGTCGTGCAAAGCACCGCGCTTCATCTTCAAAGCCGGGGCGCGCAACAAATCGCGCTCGCGCTTGGCCGTGAGTTGCGACAGCTGCTGGGCCAGCAACTCCTCGCATTTGAGGCGAATCCAGGCCGGGTGGCTGCGGTCCTCCAAAGCGGCCAGCGACACATCGGGCGTGGGGTGGTGCAAAAACTGCAGCGCATCACGCAGCGACCAGGCCCCACGCGGGTCGGGCCAAGCGACGCCCGCAGGCATGGTTTCACTCAGGTCAGCGTGGTTCAGCCCGGTGATCACCGCGCGGCGCAAATACGCCTGCGCCAAGCCCGCCACCGTGGGGTAGACGGGCGTCAGCGCCTCGGCCAAGTGGCCGCCTGCCGCCTTGAAAGTGGGGTGCATCATGGTCAAGCCCATGAAGCCGCCCTTGACCTCGCCCCGCGCCCGGATGCGATTGCCCACCGCCAGCGCCTTTTGGTGCGACGGGTAAAAGCTGAAAAAGCGCATCACGCAGGTGTCTGAACCGTCATCCACCGTCACCAAAAGCTGCCTGCGCGGCCGCATCGTGACCTCGCACGCCGTCACCGTCGCCTCAATCTGCGCCGTGTCGCCCTCGCGCGCATCGCGCAGCTTGACGATGCGGGTTTCGTCCTCGTAGCGCAGCGGCAGGTGCAGCGCCAGATCGATGTCGCGCTTCAAGCCGAGCTTGATCAAGGCCTTTTGCGGGGCGCTGAGGGTTTTGGCGGGCGTTTTGACCGCCGCTGGGACTGGCTTGGCTGGCATGACCGGATTGTGCCGCGACACAGCAGGGCCAGCGGCCTGCTCGGCCAACAAATCGTTCGGGCACAATCACGTCCTCGATATTTCTACGGGCCTGTTAAGCCCACAGACCATGACCTCTTCTGCCTCCTCCCGCAGCTTCACGCTCAACGATTTCGACTTTGAGCTCCCCCCCGAACTGATTGCCCAACACCCCAGCGCCGAGCGCAGTGGTTCGCGCCTGCTCGACGGTGCGCCCGGCGCCGTCACCGACCGAATTTTTCGCGATCTGCCCGGCCTGCTCAATCCGGGCGACCTGCTGGTATTCAACGACACCAAGGTGATCAAGGCGCGCATTTTTGGTGAGAAGGCCTCAGGCGGCAAGCTCGAGTTGCTGATCGAGCGCGTGCTGCAGGGCCACCAGGTGGTGGCGCACATGAAGGTGAGCAAAAAACCTCTGCTGGGCGGCAAGATGCACCTGGCAGGCGGCGCACACAAGGGCGGTTTTGATGCGGTGCTGTTGGGCCGCTGGCCCGATGAAAATGGCCAGCTGTTTCACCTGCAGCTGAGCGACGAACCGCACGCCTTGATGGAAAAGCACGGCCATGTGCCCTTGCCACCCTACATCGAACACGCCGACACCGAAGAAGACGAACAGCGTTACCAGACCGTGTTTGCGCGGGCACCGGGCGCGGTAGCTGCACCCACGGCGGCGCTGCATTTTGACGAGGGGGTGTTGTCAGCCTTGGCAGCGCGTGGGGTACAGACCGCCAGCGTGACGCTGCATGTGGGCGCGGGCACCTTCCAGCCGGTCAAGACCGAGAACATCGCCGAGCACACCATGCACAGCGAGTGGTACGAGGTGCCCGAAGCTACGCAGCAAGCGATTGCTGAGTGCAAAGCACGCGGCGGCCAAGTGGTGGCGGTGGGCACCACCACCGTGCGCACCCTGGAGTCGTGGGCCAAGTTCAACCAGGCCAGCGGCGATACCGAAATCTTCATCACGCCGGGGTTTGAGTTCAAAGTGGTCGATCGGCTGATCACCAACTTTCACCTGCCCAAAAGCACCTTGATGATGCTGGTCAGCGCCTTTGCGGGCTACGAACACATCATGGGCCTGTACCGCCACGCGATTGCACAGAAGTACCGGTTTTTCAGCTATGGGGATTCGATGTTGCTGAGGCGCACGCCTACAACATCTCAGGCCAGCTGAAGAAACACACGCCCGCCCTCAACCTTGACGGGCCAGGTCTTGGCCGGTTCGGTCGCTGGGCCGCAGGCCACCGAACCGTCGCGCAGGCTGAACTGCGCTTGATGGAAGGGGCACTCCACATGGTCGCCTTCGACAAAGCCATCGCACAGCTTGGCATTGCCGTGGGTGCACAGGTTGTTGATGGCGTAAACGCCGTCTTCGAGTTTGAAGAGGGCAATGTCCTGCCCCTCGGGCGTCACGGCGATGCCTGCGCCTTCAAACAAATCGGCCTCGGCGGCCACGTCGGTCCAGTTGCTCATAAGGTGGCTCTTGATCAGATGGGGTAAATGATGGCGTTGGGGATCATTTCGCTGTCGTACACGCACAGGCGCTCAGCAAACTTCAGACCCTCGGGGGTGGACACGATGGTGTCGATGTAGCGGCCCACATTGAACACCGTGCTGGCCTTGTCCAGCTTGGTGCGGAACACCGCATAGTTGGCTTCCGATTGGATGCGCTCACCATCGACGCTGCGCACCACCGGCGCGCCCACCACATGGCGCTGGTAATAAGGGTCGTGGTACAGCGTTTCCTGAATGCCGTACACACGGTCTTTGAGCATGCCCTTGCTGGTGAACGACAGGGTGCACAGCGGAAAGCCGCGCTCATGGTTCTCTCGCGGAATGAGTTTGTACACGCATTGCTCGGTAAAAAACTCGGGCCACAAATCCCAATGCCCGCTGTCCACGGCCAGGGCGTAATCGGCATACAGGCGGGTCAGGGCCATGTGGGTTTCAAAGTTCACCATCTTCAGGCCTCCATCACTTTGCGCCAGTATTCGTACATGCCCCGGATCAGCGTTTCGGTCACCATGTGGTCGGTCTCGCCCACCTCGCGCCCACCCAGTTCCACCAGCATGCGGTGCTCGGGTTTGGTTTCAAAAGCCTGCTGCGAAAACTCGATCACCTCGCCGTCGTCCGCGCTCACAAAACCCGCCGGGCCAAACAGGTTGGACTGGCGCAAGCGCCGCTCGGTCATCTCGGGCGTGTCGTCTTCAAAGCCAAAGTGCGTCCAGACAAAGTCAAACGCGCCATGCCCGTCGGGCTGGATGTGCCGAGTCGACACGCTGTTGACCTGCTGCTGAAAAATCACGCTGGGGAACAGCGTCATCATCACGGCCGTGGGCATTTGCTCTCCCATCTGCCACCAGCCCTCGGGCACGATGTCCAGAAAACTGGCGTCGTGCAGCTGCATGGTTTCCTTGAAGCTGCTCACCTGCGTGACCTGCGAGGCCGCGCCTGTGGCTTGGCCCGCGCTGCCCCGGGTCGAGATCATGGCCGCGTGGCGGTGGTGCGCGTCCATGCGCAGCTCGCTCTTGTTGTCGGCACGCCAAAGGCCAAAAGTCACAAACCAGGTGTGCAGCAAGCCAGGGTGGTAGGGGTCTTTGATGTTTTCCTGCATCAGCTTCCAGTTGCCCGGAATGCGCTGGCGGTTATAGCCCAGCACCACCAGCTTGCGGCCATTGAAGAGGCGGTCAAAGTATTTCAGGATGGTCGGGCCCATGAAGTCTTCGAGCGACTCCACACCGTGGTCAAACGACGCGAACACCACGCCGCCGCGTGTGGCCACTTTCAGGGCCGTGAGGCCATGGTCCTTGGGGTCAAAGTCGGCAGGCATGCCACCGTTGACCTTGCCGCCCTGCCGCACGCCGCGCCGAAACGGCACGCCCTGCAAATCGCCTTTGAGCGTGTAGCTCCACTGGTGGTAAGGGCAGACAAATTCTTTCTTGTTGCCATGGCGCTCGCGGCAAAACTGCATGCCCCGGTGGGCGCAGACGTTCTCGACCACATGAATATTCCCATCGGTGGCGCGCGTCATGATGACCGAGCGCTCGCCCACCACGGTGCGCTTGAAGTCGCCCACGTTCGGGATCTCGGCCTCCAGGCCCACATAACTCCAGTGGCTTTTGTAGAAGAAGCGCTCCAGCTCCTTCTTGTGCCGGTCTTCGTCGGTGTACACGGCAAACGGAACGCGGCTGGTGCCGGGCGTTTCCCAGTGGATGGGGTGTTCGGTCATGGGGGCTCCTGCAAATTCTTGACTCAGATCATGCGCAAACCATCGAATTCCGTAAATCGAAATTCAAAGATAATCATTATTCGAATTTCAAATACAACTCGCCATGGAACTCACCCGCCTTGATTTGAACCTGCTGCTGGTGTTTCACCACCTGCTGCGCGAAAAGCGCGTGTCGGCTGTGGCCACCGTGTTGGGCATGAGCCAGCCCGCCGTCAGCAGTGCGCTGGGCCGTCTGCGCGCCAGCCTGGGCGACGCGCTGTTTTTGCGCACCCAGCGTGGCATGGAACCCACGCCCTACGCCCTGCAACTGGCCGAGCCCGTGGCCGCTGCACTCGACGGCCTGCAGCAAGCACTCAATGTGCGTGCCTCCTTTGACCCGGCCACCAGCGAACGCCTTTTCACCTTGGCCATGACCGATGTGGGCGAGATGTATTTTTTGCCTGTGCTGATGGACGCGCTCGCCCAGGCCGCCCCCGGCGTCACGCTGCATGTGGTGGCCGTGACCAGCGCCAGCCTGAAAGACGACATGGCCACGGGCCGCACCGACCTGGCCCTGGGCTTGCTGCCGCAGTTGCAGGCGGGTTTTTTCCAGCAATCGCTGTTTCGCCAGCCTTATGTGTGCCTGATGCGCGAGGGCCATCCGCTGGCCAGCCAAGGCGCCTTGACCCTGCCCGACTTTGCCGCCGCCAGCCATGTGCGGGTGATCGCCGCAGGCACGGGCCATGGCAGAGTGGACGAAGCGCTGGAGCGCCAAGGCTTGCAACGCCGCATTCGCCTCACCGTGCCGCACTACGTGGCTTTGGGCGATGTGCTCGGCCACTCTGACTTGATCGCCACCGTGCCCGAGCGCTTTGCCCAACGCGTGACCCGCCCCTTTGCGCTGACCACCCGCGCCCTGCCCCTGACGGTAGACGGCAGCGCCATCCACCAGTTCTGGCACGCCCGGCTGCACAAAGACCCGGGGCACCAATGGCTGCGCACCCTGGTGGCGCAATGCTTTGGCGATGGCAGCAAAACCAGCGCAGAACAAATCGCCTGAATTTTTGGCCTGATTTTTTGCAGAATCGCTCACAGGGTGAGCTCCTACAATCCCAGGCTCAGCTTTAGGCCTTTCATGCTCCAATTCGACCTGCTCAAAACCGACCCCTCCAGCCACGCTCGCCGCGGCACACTGACCCTGAACCATGGCGTGGTGCAAACACCGATCTTCATGCCGGTGGGGACCTACGGCACGGTCAAGGGCGTGATGCCGCGCAGCCTGCACGAGATGGGCGCGCAGATCATTTTGGGCAACACCTTCCACCTGTGGATGCGCCCGGGTCTGGACATCATGAAAGGCTTTGGTGGCCTGCACCAGTTTGAAAAATGGGACAAACCGATCCTGACCGACTCGGGCGGTTTTCAGGTCTGGTCGCTGGGCGAGATGCGCAAGATCACCGAAGAGGGCGTGACCTTTGCCAGCCCCGTGAACGGCGACAAGCTGTTCATGTCGCCCGAAGTGAGCATGCAGATCCAGACCATCCTGAACTCGGACATCGTGATGCAGCTCGACGAATGCACGCCTTACGAGACCAAGGGGCACCTGACGACCGAAGCCGAAGCGCGCAAGTCGATGGAGATGAGCCGCCGCTGGGCCGTGCGCTCCAAAAACGAGTTTGCGCGATTGGAAAACCCCAACGCCCTCTTTGGCATCGTGCAAGGCGGCATGTTTGAAAACCTGCGCCAGGAATCGCTCGAATCGCTCGTGGAGATGGACTTCCCGGGTTACGCGATCGGCGGCGTGAGCGTGGGCGAGCCCAAGGACCTGATGCTGCAGATCATGGCGCACACGCCGCACCGCCTGCCTGCGCACAAGCCGCGCTACCTGATGGGCGTGGGCACGCCCGAAGACCTGGTGCAAGGCGTGGCCGATGGCGTGGACATGTTCGACTGCGTGATGCCCACCCGCAACGCCCGCAACGGCACCGTGTTCACCCGCTTTGGCGACCTGAAGCTGCGCAACGCCCGCCACAAAAATGACCCGCAACCGCTGGACACCAGCTGCACTTGCCATGCCTGCGCTGGCGCTTCGGGTGTGTCATGGGATCAAGGCGGTCGCGAGGGTTTCAGCCGCGCTTACATGCACCACCTGGACCGCTGCGGCGAAATGCTTGGGCCCATGCTGACCACCATCCACAACCTGCACTACTACCTGAACCTGATGCGCGAAGTACGCGAATCGTTGGAGGCGGGGCAGTTCACGCAGTTCCGGGCGCAGTTCAAGAGCGAGCGCGCACGCGGCGTCTGAGGCTCACACCTCGTCCAGGCCCTCACGCGTCACGTCGGCTTGTTGCCGAATGTGCGCCTTGTCTTCGTCGCTCATCTTGCCCACGTGTTTGACCATGAGGGCAGTGCGCGGGTTGCCCGCAAAGTCCTCTTCGTGCCGGATCAAAAAGTCCCAGTAGAGCGTGGTCATGGGGCAGGCATCGGGCCCAGTGCGCACTTCGGGCTGATACCGGCAGCCTTTGCAGTAATTGCTCATGCGGCCGATGTACTGGCCACTGGCCACATAGGGTTTGCTGGTGAAGCGCCCGCCGTTGGCGTGCAGGGCCATCCCTAAGGTGTTGGGCGTTTCCACCCATTCCACCGCGTCCACATACATGGCGCGGTACCAGGCGCTGACCTGTTGGGGTGCCAGACCTGCCAACACCGCAAACTGCCCGGTGACCATGAGGCGCTGGATGTGGTGCGCATAACCATGCTGCAGGCTTTGCCCAATGGTGGCTTGCATGCAGGCCATGTGTGTCTTGCCCGTCCAGTACCAGGCGGGCAAATCGCGGGTGTGGCCGTAGTGGTTGGCTTCGGCCATCTGCGGCATGTCCAGCCAATAGACCCCGCGAATGAACTCGCGCCAGCCCAACACCTGGCGGATGAAGCCCTCCACACTGGCCAGCGGCAAGCCGCGTGCGTGGTAAGCCTCTTCGGCGGCCGCGATGACTTCACGCGGGTGGAGCAGGTGCAGGTTCAGGCTGCTGCCCACCAGCGCGTGCCAGCCAAAGGGCAAAGTGGTCCACATCGCGTCTTGCCACGCGCCGAAGTTTTCCAGGCGCTGGTCCACAAAGTGCTGCAGCGCCACCAAGGCGTCTTCGCGGGTGACGGGCCAGGCAAAATGGTCGAGCGTGCCGGGGTGGGTGGCAAAGCGTGTGTTGACCAAGTCGATCACGTCTTGCGTCACGCGGTCGGGCGCAAAGCGGGCGGGGGGCGGCACGGTGCCGGGGCCTTTGGCCCCAAAGCCTTTGCGGTTCTCGGCGTCGTAGTTCCATTGGCCGCCGATGGGCTCTTTGCCTTCCATCAAAATGCCGTGGCGCTTGCGCATCTCGCGGTAAAAGAACTCCATGCGCAGCTCTTTTTTGTCGCCGGCCCACTTGGCAAATTCGGCGCGGCTGCACAAAAAGTGCGTATCGCCCACCCAGCGCAACAGCACTTGGGCCTGCTCGGCAGCGTCTGCAATGAGCTTTTCCATGCGCCAGGCCCCGGCCTCCAGCACCACCAGGGCTTGGGGCTTCAACTTGTTCAGGGCATGCCCCAGCCGCCCCGAAAAATCGCCCGGCAGGTTTTCATCGTACAGCCGCATATAAGTGCAAGGCCAGCGGCGGCGGTGCGCCTCGTTGGCGAAGTGCCGCATGGCCGACAAGAAGATGGCAATCCGCGCTTTGTGGCTCCAGACTTCGCCGGCTTCGCTGTCGGCTTCAACCATCAAAAGCCGGTCTTGCGCGGGGTCAAAGCCTTCCAGCGCCGGGCTGTCCCAGCCGAGTTGGTCGCCCAACACCAAAACCAGGTGGCGGGTCATGCTTGCGCCTGGATGGTGTTTTTGGCGGCCCGACAACGGTCGCTGCAATACAAAACGCTGTCCCAGTTCTTGGCCCAGCTTTTGCGCCACACCATGGCTCGGCCACAAACTGCGCAGGGTTTTTGCGGCAAGCTCTGTTTGTTTCCTTTAAATCCGGGGGTTTTCGACATTCTTTTCTCGCAAGAAGAGGGGCTGGGGTGACAATCAGATCAAACAAGTTTAAACTGATCAGTCACAAAATAGATTTTCAAGTGCAAATGAACCACTCTTGGGTAAAACAATGGGGCACCACCCTGGTCATGGCCTTCATCGCCGCAACTTTGAGCTTGGGGCTGGAAGGGGCGCAAGCCAGCCCGCAACCGAATGCCCAGGCCCCTGCCTGCCCAGCCATCCTGAACCACACTTTTGACCGGCTGCAGGATGAAAAGCCCCAGTCGCTGTGCCAATACGCTGGCAAAGTGGTGCTGGTGGTCAACACCGCCAGTTTTTGTGGTTTCACGTCTCAATACAAAGGCCTGGAGGCACTGAACACGAAATACAAGGACCAGGGCCTGGTGGTGCTGGGCTTTCCGTCGAACGACTTTTCTCAAGAAAAAGGCAGCAACAAGGAGATTGCCGAATTCTGCGAAAGCACTTTTGGCGTGAAGTTCCCCATGTTCACCAAAACCCAGGTCACCGGCGAGGGCGCCGCGCCCCTGTTCAAGCAATTGACGGCGCAAACCGGTCAAAAGCCACGCTGGAACTTCCACAAATACCTGATCGGGCGTGATGGCAAGGTGATCGACCAATACAGCAGCATGACCGGGCCGGAAAGCAAAACCCTGGTCTCGGCCATCGACAAAGCCTTGAAAGCCAAACCATGAGCCGCCGAATGAAACTGGCCATCGTGGGCTCGGGCATTTCCGGGCTGGCGGTGGCGCACACGCTGCAAAGCCATGCCGACATCACCGTCTTTGAGGCGGGTGATTATTTTGGTGGCCACACCCACACGGTGGACATCACCCTGCCCACACCACAAGGCCCCGTCACGCACGGGGTGGACACGGGATTTCTGGTGTTCAACGAACGCACCTACCCCAACCTGATCAACCTGTTTGCCGAGCTTCAGGTGGACACCGCACCGTCGGACATGTCGTTTTCGGTCAAGGTGCCGGGCGCACTGAATGGCAAAACCCTGGAGTGGAGCGGCACCGACCTCAACAGCGTGTTCGCGCAGCGCGCCAACCTGGTCAACCCGCGTTTTTGGCGCATGTTGCTGGATGTCATGCGCTTCAACGCCCTGTGCACCCGCATCGCCAAGGCCCAGCGCGAAGCCGAGTTGCAGCAGCCGCTGGGCGACTTCTTGCGCACGCACAAATTCAGCGAAGCTTTTCGCGACTGGTACTTCCTGCCCATGCTGGGCTGCATCTGGAGTTGCCCGACCGACCAAATGCTGCAGTTTCCGGTGGCCACCATGATCCGGTTTTGCCACAACCACGGCCTGATCCAGGTGACCAACCGCCCGCAATGGTTCAGCGTGGTGGGCGGTGCGCGCCATTACGTCGAGAAAATTTTGGCGGGTGTGCACGACAAGCGTTTGAGCACCCCGGTGCGCCTGATTGAGCGTGACGAGCAAGGCGTGCGCATCATCACCGACGGTCATGCCGAGCGCTTTGACGAAGTGGTCATCGCCACCCACACCGACCAAGCTTTGGGCTTGCTGCGCGAGCCCTCTGGCGACGAGCGCAGCGTGCTGGGCGCCATCCGCTACCAGGACAACCGGGCCGTGCTGCACACCGATGCCAGCGTGCTGCCTGCGAACCCCAAAACCTGGGCCGCCTGGAACTACGAACGTGCCGCCAGCACCGAACGCGAGTCCGCACGCGTGTGCCTGCACTACCTGCTCAACCGATTGCAACGCATTCCATTTGCCCAGCCGGTGGTGGTCTCACTCAACCCGCTGCAGCCCATCGACCCTGCGACCATCGTGGGCGAATACGACTACGCGCATCCGGTGTTTGACCTCAAAGCCATCGACGCGCAAAAACGCGTGCCCTTGCTCCAAGGCCAGCGCCACACCTGGTACGCCGGCGCCTGGACGGGTTACGGCTTTCATGAAGACGGCCTCAAGTCGGGCCTGCAAGTGGGCCGCGCCTTGCTCAAACAAATCCACGAGCAAGGCAGTCACCAGGAAAAGCTGGCCGCATGAGCACCGCCACTGCGCTCATCGGTTGGGGCCAGGTGCGCCACACGCGCCACCGCCCGGCCCACCATGCGTTTGCTTACCCGACCGCATTTTTGATGCTGCCGATGCGCCGTTTGCAAGCCGGTCAATGCACCACCCCACTGGCCATCAACCGCAGCGCCTGGTTCGCGTTCCACGACGCTGACCACGGCGATGGCCGCCCTGCAGACCAAGGCGGTGCCTTGGCCTGGCTGGATGAATTGCTGCGCAAAGAAGGCATACAGGATGCCTCTGGCGAAGTCTGGTTGCAGGCCTTTCCGCGCGTGCTGGGCCATGCCTTCAAGCCCGTGAGCTTTTGGTATGTGCAACGCGCCGACGGCAGCCTGGCCGCCATCGTGGCCGAGGTGAACAACACCTTTGGCGAGCGGCATTGCTACCTTTTGCCCGAGCCGCAATACGGCCACACCCTGCTGGCGCACAAGGTGTTCCATGTTTCGCCCTTTTGTGACGTACAAGGCGAATACCGCTTTCGTTTCATGCGCACGCAGCACCAGGGCCAAGACCGCATCGTGGCCCGTGTGGACCACACCGACGCCGATGGCCCCCTGATCGACACCAGCTGGAGCGGCGTGCTGGAGCCCGCCACCGCCACGGCCTTGCGTCGCGTGATGTGGCGCTTTCCCTTGCTGACCTTGGGGGTGGTGGCGCGCATCCATTGGCATGCCCTGCTGCTGTGGCTGAAAAAAGTGCCGTTTTGGCGCAAACCCGAGCCGCCCCGCGATTTTGTGACCCGATGAACACTGCACCCCACCGGATACCCCACACGATGAAAACCGCTGAACACGCCACCTCCCTGGGTGCCTCCGGCACTGCAGCCCCCATTGCTCACAGCCGTTTGCCCAAAGCGGCCACGCGCGTGCTGAGCCTGCTGACCCGACTGAAAATCGGCACGCTCACCCTGTACGCGCCGGATGGCAAGCACCAGGTGTTTGGCACGCATGCCGCGCCCTTTGCCACGCTGCACATCCACCGCTGGGAGGTGTGTGCCGAGGTGCTCAAATCGGGTGACATCGGCTTTGCCGAGGGCTATATGGCGGGCGATTGGGACACCCCCGATCTGGCCGCCCTGCTGCGCCTCTTGGTTGCCAACCGCCAGCAGATCGAGGGCGCCATTTACGGCCATTGGCTCGGGCGACTGGCTTACCGCATCAAGCATTTGCTCAACCGCAACAACCGCAGCAACAGCCGCAAGAACATCCACGCGCATTACGACCTGGGCAACGCCTTTTATGAACTGTGGCTGGACGGCACGATGAATTACTCATCGGCCTGGTTCGAAGGCGACAAGACCCAGCCCATGGCCGACGCCCAAAAAGCCAAGGTGCGACGCGCCTTGCGAATGGTCAACACCCAGGCGGGCGACCGTGTGCTGGAAATCGGCTGCGGCTGGGGTGCATTGGCCGAATCGGCCACCACCGAATTCGGCGCGCACATCACGGGCGTGACCTTGTCCACCGAACAACTGGCCTTTGCCAAGGCGCGCATGAAATGGCACGGTGTCCAGCAACAAGCCGATTTGCGCCTGCAGGACTACCGCGACATCCAGGACGGCCCCTACGATGCGATTTGCTCCATCGAGATGATCGAGGCCGTGGGCCAAGCGTATTGGCCCACCTACTTTCAAAGCATCGACCGATTGCTCAAGCCCGGTGGGCGCGCCTGCATCCAGAGCATCACCATCGACGACGCCTTGTTTGATCGTTATGTGCACTCCACCGACTTCATCCAGCAATACATCTTCCCGGGCGGTTGCCTGCCCAGCCCCAGCGAGTTCCGCAAGCAGGCACAGGCTGCGGGCTTGCAAGTGGTCGATGAGCTGAACTTTGGCCCGGATTACGCCGAGACCCTGCGCCGCTGGCGCGAAAGCTTCATGTCGCAACTCGACGAGGTGCGGACCTTGAAGTTCGACGACCGCTTTATCCGGTTGTGGGAGTTCTACCTGGCCTATTGCGAGGCGGCCTTCGATGAGGCCAACATCGATGTGATTCAGTTCACTCTGGCCAAACCGGTCTGAAGCACATGTCGACCGCATTGAGCATTGCCGCATTCTGTCGGGCTGACCGGGCCTTGCGCAGCGTCGTCTTCGCTCTCCTGGGGCTTGTGCTGCTGGGCTCTGCGCACGCGCAAAGCAACACGGTGGCCAGTCCCAACGCCTCCTTCAGCCGACCCGAAGTGGCGGCATTGGGTGGTGTGGTGCCCACTGCACCGGTGCGCTTGAGGGTCTGGGGTTTCGAGGTGTACGACGCCCGTTTGTGGACGCCTCGGGGGTTTCGCCACAGCCAAGCCATGCAGCATCCATTTGCGCTTGAACTTCAATACCTGCGCAAGCTGGAGGGCTCGGCCATTGCCAGCCGCTCCATCGAAGAAATGCGGCGTTTGGGCAGCTTCAGCGAAGCTCAGGCCCAAAGCTGGCTCACTGCTTTGCGCGAACTGTTTCCGAATGTGGACCAAGGCCAGCGCATCACCGGCATCAATGTGCCCGGTGTGGGCGCTGAGTTTTGGGTCAACGGCCAGCGTGCGGGTGTGGTGAAAGACGAGACCTTCGCTCGCTTGTTCTTTGGCATCTGGCTGGATGAACGCACGTCGGAACCGAAAATGCGCGCGCAATTGCTGCAAGGCCTGCAGCCATGAACACCACTGCGGCCCTGGCCACTGACCGGGTGCAGCGCCATGCCGCCGCAGCCTATGGCTTGTTGGGTTTGCCCCTGGCTTTTGTGGCTTTGCCGGTGTATGTGCATTTGCCCAATGTCTATGCCCAGCAATACGGCGTACCCCTTGCAGCTTTGGGGGCGGTGCTCCTGCTCAGCCGCAGCATCGACGCGGTGGTGGACCCCTGGCTGGGGCGTTGGGGCGATCGTCTGTACCGCCATTCCTGGGGCGCAGTCTGGCTGGCCGCCATGCTGATGGCCGTGCTGGTGGCCTTGGGCTTTGCGGCCGCTTTCTTTCCACCGGCAAGCGCCCTGTCGCCTGCGGGTTTGCTGCTGTGGGTGGGCGGTGCCCTCACGGTCAGCCATCTGGCCTACAGCGGTTTGGGCATCTTGCACCAGGCTTGGGCAGCCCGCCAGGGAGGCGGGGGCATCGCGCAAAGCCGCTGGGTCGCCTGGCGAGAGGGCTTTGCCCTGGTGGGGGTTTTGCTGGCGTCTGCATTGCCCACACTTTGGGGCTGGGAGTTGACCACGGCCTTGCTGGTTGTCCTGTTGGTGGCAGGTTTGCTCACCTGGCAAAGCACGGCCCAAAAGGCGGCCGCCCTGAACACACCGCTCGTTCAAGCGCATGCGCACAGCAGCCTTTGGCAGCCCTGGCAACACCCCGGGTTTCGACGCCTTTTGATGGTGTTCATGCTCAACGGCCTGGCCAGCGCCGTGCCCGCCACCCTGGTGCTGTTTTTCGTGCAAGACCGCTTGCAGGCCCCCAAGACCATGGAGCCCTTGTTTCTGGGCTTGTACTTTGCTGCTGGGGCGCTCTCGTTTCCTCTTTGGCTGAAAGTCATTGACCGCATCGGCCTGCTGCGCACCTGGGCCCTGGGCATGGCCCTGTCTGTGCTGGCTTTCGTGAGCGTGATTTCGCTGGGCGCGGGGGACACCACCGGCTTTTTGCTGATCTGCGCCCTCTCGGGCATGGCTTTGGGGGCCGATCTGACGGTGCCCGGCGCACTGCTCAACCAGCTGATCGACCGCTGTGGTGAGCGAGGTCGCACAGACGGCGCCTTCATGGGCTGGTGGAATTTGGCCACCAAACTCAATCTGGCTTTGGCTGCAGGCCTTTCTTTGCCCTTGCTGGGTTTGTGGGGCTATGCACCCGGTCAACAGGACGCCGATGCCGTGCTGGCGCTGAGCCTGGCCTATGGCCTGCTGCCCTGTGTGCTCAAGCTGCTGGCGGCTCTGGCCTTGTACCTGGGCCTGATGCGCCGACCCGATTTGGTTTTGTTACCACCGTCCACCGTTAGCCCTTCGGCATGAGCCGCCTCGACCTTCGACCCCGGGATCTCTCCATGAGCCAGAACCATCACCTGATTCACCGCCGCACCGCTTTGACACGCCTGGCCTCTTGGCCTGCAGCAGCGACTTTGGCAACCACGCCTTTCCTGGCCAGTTGTGCAGGGCCACAAGTGCAAAGCTATGCCCAAGAAAGACCTCTCTTGGACCTGCGCACTTATTTCACGGGCACCATCGACGCCTGGGGGGTTTTCACCGACCGCAGTGGCCAAGTGGTCAAACGTTTCACCGTGGTGATGGACTGCAGCTGGAATGGCGACGAGGGCGTGCTGGACGAAGCCTTTGTCTACTCGGATGGGACGACGCAGCGCCGCATCTGGAGGCTCAAGGCCGGGCCCAACGGCAGCTACACGGGCCGTGCCGATGACGTGGTGGGCGAGGCCAAAGGCCAAGTCAGCGGCAACGCGTTCCGCTGGGGCTATACCCTGGCATTGCCCGTCGACGGTCGGGTGTGGAACGTCGATTTTGACGACTGGATGTTCCTGATGGACGACCGCGTCATGCTCAACAAAGCCACCATGAGCAAATGGGGCATCAAGCTGGGTGAGGTCACGCTGTCGTTCACCCGCCGAACCCCCCTGGTGGCCAAACCAGGTTGATCCGCATGAACCCCCACACATTGGCCACAGACCGGAACACTTCAGAGGGCGTGGTGTCGTCCCCTCAGGTCGCGCCTCGCCGCTGGTTGCAACTCAACACACCCATCACCGACTGGCATGGCCGCCGGGTCTGGCTGGTGGGGGCATCCACGGGCATTGGCCTGGCCTGTGCACAGGCTTTGCGTGCTGCCGGCGCCCAGGTGGTGGTGTCCGCCCGCAATGCCCAAGGCGTTGAGGATTGGGCCGCGCAAGACACGGGGGTGCAATGGCGCTCATTGGACGTGAGCGATCCCCTTCAGGTCCAGACCACGGCCCGAGCCCTGCTGGCCGAAGGCCCGCTGGACATGGTGGTGTATGCCGCAGGTTATTACCGCGCGCAAAGGGCAACCGCGATCGATCTGGATGACTTGCTGCAGCACGACAGGGTCAATTACCAGGGCGCTTTGCAAGTGATCCATGCGGTGTTGCCGGGCATGTTGGCGCAAAAAAAGGGGCACATCAGTTTGCTCAGCAGTGTGGCGGGTTGGCGTGGCCTGCCCAACGGGCTGGCATATGGGCCCACCAAAGCGGCGCTCACCCACTTGGCCGAGACCCTTTACATGGACCTGCAAGACCAGGGCATTGGCGTGAGTGTGGTCAACCCCGGCTTTGTGGCCACTCCGCTCACCGCCCAGAACCAGTTCACCATGCCTGCACTGATCAGCCCGGAGCAAGCGGCACGGGACATGCTCAAGGGTTGGGCACAAGGCCAGTTCGACATCCACTTTCCCAAACGCTTCACGCTGTGGCTCAAATTGCTGCGGCTCTTGCCTTATCGCCTGTATTTTCCGCTGGTGCGCAAATTCACCGGCCTGTGACCGCCCCACCGAAAGTGACCATGGACGCCCGACAAGCCACCCAAACCCTGGCCCATTTTTTTGAAACACTGTCGCCGCCCAGCGTGTCGCAACTGCACACCCTCTATGACGCTCAGGCCCGCTTCAAGGACCCGTTCAACGAGGTGCAAGGACTGGACGCCATCGCGCAGATTTTTCACCACATGTACGAGGCACTCGACCAACCCCACTTTGTCGTGACTGGGCAATTGGTCGATGGCAGCCAAGCTTTCCTGACCTGGGAATTTCGTTTTCGCTTCAAACGTTTTGACACCACCACCTGGCAAACCGTGCGGGGGGGCAGCCACGTGACGTTCAACGACCAAGGCCTGGTGACCCAGCACCGCGACTACTGGGACGCGGCAGAAGAGCTGTACGAAAAGCTGCCCGTGGTGGGGGGCGTCATGCGGTGGCTCAAAAAACGCGCCAATACTTGAAACCGGGTTTTGACGGCCGCCAGGGTCTCAAACAAAACGGTTTTCAATGCGCCCCACCCCATCGATCTCGACGCGGATCACATCGCCCTTGGCGATGTAGCGGGGTGGGTTCAGGCCCATGCCGACGCCAGCCGGGGTGCCCGTCGCGATGATGTCGCCGGGGTAGAGCGTGATGCCGCGTGAGATGGTTTCGATCAAGGTGGGGATGTCGAAAATCATGTTCTCGGTGGGACCGTCCTGGCGCAATTCACCGTTGACCCAGCAGCGCACACGGGTTTGTCGCCCATCGAGCTCATCGGCCGTCACCAGCCAAGGGCCCATGGGGCAAAAGGTGTCAAAGGACTTGCCCATGTCCCACTGCTGGTGGCGCATCTGCACATCGCGGGCGGTCACATCGTTGACCACGGTGTAGCCAAACACATGTTTCATGGCGTCGGCTTGGCGGATGTTCTTGCCGCCCTGGCCAATCACCACCGCCAGCTCGGCTTCGTAGTCGATCTGCTCGGACACGGCAGCGCCGGGCAAGTGCACATCATCTGTGGGGCCGACCACACACTCGGGCACTTTGGTGAACACAATGGGCCAAGCCTTGGTGTCGGCATTGCTGTCCTTGAAGACCGAGGCCTGCAGCTCTTTGGCGTGCGCGTGGTAATTGCGGCCCACGCACCACACGTTGCGACGGGGCAGGGGCAAAGGCGCTTCGAGCTTGACCGAGGCCAAGGGCAAGGCCGGACCATTGAGCGCGGGCAAGGGCTGACCCGCGACCATGGCTTCAATGATGGGCTGGGCTCCACCTTGGCTTTGGGCCTGTGTCATCGCAAAAGGCGTGACGAACATGCCGTCGGACGAAACCTGACCCACCTGGCGTTTGCCCATGTGAACAAATGTGGCGATGCGCAAAACAATCTCCTCAATACGTGCAAGCAAGGGCCTGATGACCCTGGAAACAGGTCCTTGGCCCAGCCTTGTTTTTGATCATAAGGAGTGTGGCCCCATGTCAAAGACGCGCAGCGGACAGTCTGCCGGGCTTTGAAGCCCTCGGCGCACAGCGCCGCGCCGGGCGAACCCGGCTTTCAGCGATCAAGCCGGCAGGGTGTCCTGAAAGCTTGGGCGTTGGGCCAGCTTGTCGTAGAGCTTGTGCAGATTGGGGTGTGGCGTGCGCCAGTCCAACTGCGGAAACCTGAAGTCCAGATAAGCCAGAGCACAACCCACGGCAATGTCGGACAAGCTCAAATGGATGCCGGAGCAAAAGGTTTTATCGCCCAAACCATGGTCCATGGCCTTCAGGGCATGCTGAATTTTGTCCAACTGGCGGTCAATCCAGGCCTGACTGCGCTGAGCGTCCTCTCGTCCCGTCCAAATGGCTTCCATGCGGGCCAACAAGGCTGCATCGAGCAAACCGTCCGCCAGAGCTTCCCAGGTTTTGACCTCGGCACGCTCTCGGCCCCCCGAGGGGATCAATTTGCCCACGGGAGACAAAGTGTCCAGATACTCCACGATCACGCGCGAATCAAAGACCGCTTCGCCACCTTCCATCACCAGGCAAGGGACCTTGCCCAAGGGGTTGGAGGCATGGATGCTGGTTTGCGCAGACCACACGTCTTCGGTCACAAACTGGTAGTCCAGTTTCTTTTCGGCCATGACGATGCGCACCTTGCGCACATAGGGACTGGTGATGGAGCCAATGAGTTTCATGAAAAGTGAGGGTCGGAAAAGTCATTTGATTCTAGGTCATAGGCACCCGCCATCAGCTCCTCATGCCCGGATGACCACTGTGGCAAGCCGCAAGGTATCGGGATTTACAATCAAAGGATGAATTTCACCCCCATTTCTGCCCTGTCGCCGCTGGATGGCCGTTATGCCAGCAAACTCCAAGCCCTGCGCCCACTGATGAGTGAGCAGGGTTACATGCACCGCCGCGTCCAGGTTGAAATTGCGTGGTTCATTGCCTTGTCCGATGCAGGCTTCGACCAGTTCAAACCTTTGTCACCCGGTGCACGCACCTACCTGACAGGTTTGGTCAAAAACTTCAGCGAAGCCGATGCAGAGGCCATCAAGGCGTTCGAGAAGATCACCAACCACGATGTGAAAGCGGTGGAGTACTGGATCAAGTCCAAATTCAAAGACCGCCCCGAACTGGAAAAAGCCGCTGAATTCGTGCACTTTGGCTGCACCAGCGAAGACATCAACAACACCAGCCATGCGCTGCAACTCAAAGGCGCACGCGCTCAAGTCATCCTGCCGGGATTGGACGGGCTGATCGCCAAACTGCGCGAGATGGCGCACGCCTTTGCCGATGTGCCCATGCTCAGCCGCACACACGGCCAAACCGCCAGCCCCACCACCGTGGGCAAGGAAATCGCCAACGTGGTCATGCGGCTCAAAGGCTGCCGGGAAAAAATCGCGGCCGTCCAGCTCATGGGCAAGATGAACGGTGCCGTGGGCAACTACAACGCGCACCTGTCGGCTTGGCCCGACTTTGACTGGGAAGCCTTTGCCCGCCAAGTGGTCGAAACCCCCGAATTGAGCGAAACCCAGGCCAGTCGGTGGGGCTTGGGCCTGAGCTTCCAGCCCTACAGCATCCAGATCGAGCCGCACGACTACATGGCCGAACTTTTCGACGCCGTGGCGCGTGCCAACACCGTCCTGATCGACCTGTCGCGCGACATCTGGGGCTATGTGAGCCTGGGCTACTTCAAGCAACGCCTGAAAGCCGGCGAAATCGGCTCGAGCACCATGCCACACAAGGTCAACCCGATCGACTTTGAAAACGCCGAAGGCAACTTGGGCTTGGCCAATGCCGTGCTCAAGCACCTGAGCGAAAAGCTGCCCGTCAGCCGCTGGCAGCGCGACCTGACCGACTCGACGGTGCTGCGCAACATGGGCGTAGGCCTGGGCTACACCGCGCTGGCTTATGCGTCCTTGATGACTGGCTTGAACAAGCTGGAGTTGAACGAAGAAGCACTGGCCGCCGATCTGGACGCCGCTTGGGAAGTGTTGGCCGAGCCGATCCAGACGGTGATGCGCCGTTATGGCGTGCAAGGCGCTTATGAACAACTCAAAGAAGTCACCCGTGGCAAGACCGTGACCGCCGCCGCCCTGCATGGCCTGATCCAGGGCCTGGAGATCCCGCAAGCCGACAAGGACCGCTTGCTGGCCATGACACCGGGCAGCTATGTCGGCAAGGCCGCCGAGTTGGCCCGTCGGGTCTGATCGGTTCACATGGCCCTCAAATCCACCATCTACAAAGCCAACCTGTCGATCGCCGACATCGATCACAGCTATTACGAAGACCACCAGCTCACGCTGGCGCGTCACCCCAGCGAGACCGATGAGCGCATGATGATCCGCCTGCTGGCGCTGGCCATCAATGCCTACAAGCTGCAAGCGGTGTGCCATGGCGACGGCAAGCTGGCCTTTGGCGCGGGCCTGTCGGACCCGGACGATCCGGATGTGAGTCTGCGCGACTTCACCGGCCAAACCCGCCTGTGGATCGAAGTGGGCCAGCCCGAAGACAAGCCGATCATGAAGGCCTGTCAAAAGGCCGATGAGGTGCTGCTGTACTGCTTCAACCATGCGGCCGAAGTCTGGTGGAAGGGCATCGAGAGCAAACTCACCCGCCTGGACAAATTACAAGTCTGGCGGGTGCCCACCGAAAGTTCGCAAGAGCTGGCTCAATTGGCCGAGCGCAGCATGCAGCTGCAGGCCACCGTGCAAGAAGGCAGCGCGACCTTCAGCAGCGACAAAGGCAGCGTGCACATCGAAATGGTCCGCTGGAAGTAAGGCCCGCAAAAAGAGGGGCGTTTTACAGACCCAGCATCAGGCGGATGTTTTGCACCGCCGCGCCGCTGGCGCCTTTGCCCAGGTTGTCCAGGCGGGCGATCACCACCGCCTGGCGGGCAGCCTCGTTGGCGAACACGCGGATTTCAAGCTGGTTGGTGTCGTTCAAGGCGGTGGCGTCCAGCTTCAGGTTGTCGGTGACGGGCTCCACGCTCACCCAACCACCCGCAGCTTGGCTGGGCGCGTAATGCGCGCGCAAAGCCTCGTGCAGATCAGCGCCGGTCGGTTTGCCTGGCAAAGTGTCCAGGTGCAAAGGCAGCTGCACCAGCATGCCTTGGCGGAAATTGCCCACCGCAGGCACAAACAAGGGACGACGTGTGAGGCCGGTGTAGCGCATGATTTCCGGGATGTGCTTGTGCTGCAGGCCCAGGGCATAGGCCTCAAACAGCGGCGCCTTGCCTGATTCATAGTCTTCGATCATGGTTCTGCCACCGCCGGAGTAACCACTGACCGAAGGCAGGCAGACCGGAAAATCTGCAGGCATGAGGCCCGCATCGATCAAGGGCCGCAAGATGGCGATCGCGCCCGTGGCGTAGCAGCCAGGGTTGGCGACCCGTTGGGCCTGGCGCACCGCAGCGGCCTGATCAGCGGCCAGTTCCGGAAAGCCAAACACCCAATCGGGGTGGCAGCGGTGGGCCGTGGAGGCGTCCACAATGCGCGGCTTGGCGCCGGGCAGGCTGTCGATCATGGCCACCGACTCGATGGCCGCATCGTCGTGCAGACACAACACCACCAAATCGACCGCGGCCATCAGTTCGCGCTTGGCTTGCGGGTCTTTGCGGCGGGCCGGTTCGATGCTCAACACATCGACCTGCGGCATCAGCGCCAGACGTTCGCGGATCTGCAAACCTGTGGTGCCGGCTTCGCCGTCAATGAAAATTTTGACCATGGGTATGACTTTCTGATGAAATTTGCAGCCCCGCGTCAAGGCAATGTAAGACGCAAAGCTCAGGATTGATGCGTTGCAGCATGATACAGTCGAAGGCTGCAATGTCGAGAACCTGCTGGCGGGTGAATCACCCCAGCGGACCGGTCAGATCAACCACCCTCTGAGAGAAAACCTCATGAAGATTCACGAGTACCAAGGCAAGGAAATCTTGCGTCAATTTGGTGTGCCCGTTCCTCGCGGCATCCCGGCCTTCACCGTCCAAGAAGCGGTTGAGGCGGCACAGAAGTTGGGCGGCCCCATTTGGGTGGTCAAGGCCCAGATCCACGCCGGTGGACGTGGCAAGGGTGGTGGCGTCAAAGTGGCCAAAACGATTGAAGACGTCAAGCGTTTGGCGGGCGATATTTTGGGCATGCAGCTCAAGACCCACCAGACCGGTCCCGAAGGCCAAAAAGTGCGTCGCCTCTACATCGAAGACGGCGCCGACATCCACAAAGAGTATTACGTGTCCGTGGTCACCGACCGCGCCACCCAAAAGATCGCTTTCATCGCCTCGAGCGAAGGCGGCATGGACATCGAGGAAGTGGCCCACAGCACCCCCGAGAAGATCATCACCGAGTTCATCGATCCTTTGACCGGTCTGGGCGACCAGCAGGCCAAGAAGATCGCCGACGCCATTGGCATGCCGGCCGATTCCACCGCCCAAGCGGTGGACATCTTCAAGAAGCTGTACCAGTGCTACATGGAAACCGACGCCTCCTTGGTGGAAATCAACCCCCTGAACCGCGACAGCAAGGGCAACGTGATGGCCTTGGATGCGAAGTTCAACTTCGACTCCAATGCATTGTTCCGTCACCCTGAAATCGTGGCTTACCGCGATCTGGACGAAGAAGATCCCGCTGAAGTGGAAGCTTCCAAGTTTGACCTGGCCTACATCAGCCTGGACGGCAACATCGGTTGCTTGGTCAACGGCGCTGGCTTGGCCATGGCCACCATGGACACCATCAAGTTGTTCGGCGGCGAGCCCGCCAACTTCCTGGACGTGGGCGGCGGCGCAACAGCCGAGAAAGTCACGGAAGCTTTCAAGATCATGTTGGCCAACAAAAATGTCAAAGGCATTTTGGTCAACATCTTCGGCGGCATCATGAAGTGCGACACCATCGCCACCGGCGTGATCACCGCTTGCAAAGCCGTGAACCTGTCTGTGCCATTGGTGGTGCGCATGAAGGGCACCAACGAAGAGTTGGGCAAAAAATTGTTGGCCGAATCTGGTCTGCCCATCATTGCCGCTGACACCATGGCCGAAGCCGCCACCAAAATTGTGGCTGCCGTTCAATAAATGACTTTGTGGGACCACGCCTCGGCGCTGTCCCCAACTGATTAGGAAAACCCATGTCCATCTACATCAACAAAGACACCAAAGTCATCACCCAAGGCATCACCGGCAAGACCGGCCAGTTCCACACTGAAAAGTGCCAGGAATACGCGAACGGCAAGAACTGCTTTGTCGCGGGTGTGAACCCCAAGAAGGCTGGCGAGTCCATCTTCAACATCCCGATCTACGCTTCCGTCAAGGAAGCCGCCAAGCAAACGGGTGCGACCGTTTCCGTGATCTACGTGCCCCCAGCAGGCGCCGCTGCTGCCATCTGGGAAGCGGTGGAAGCCGACTTGGACTTGGCGATCTGCATCACCGAAGGCATTCCCGTGCGTGACATGCTCGAAGTGCGCAACAAGATGAAGGCCAAAGAAGCCAAAGGCGGCAAGAAAACCTTGCTGCTGGGCCCCAACTGCCCTGGTCTGATCACCCCCGACGAAATCAAGATCGGCATCATGCCCGGTCACATCCACCGCAAAGGCCGCATCGGTGTCGTTTCCCGTTCGGGCACCTTGACGTATGAAGCCGTGGCGATGCTGACCGAAGTGGGCCTGGGCCAGTCCAGCGCTGTGGGCATTGGTGGCGATCCGATCAACGGTTTGAAGCACATCGACGTGATGAAGGCCTTCAACGACGATCCCGACACCGACGCCGTCATCATGATCGGTGAAATCGGTGGTCCGGACGAAGCCGAAGCCGCTCAGTGGTGCAAGGCCAACATGAAGAAGCCGGTCGTGGGCTTCATCGCGGGTGTCACAGCCCCTCCCGGCAAGCGCATGGGCCACGCCGGTGCCTTGATCTCTGGCGGCGCCGACACGGCCGACGCCAAGCTGGCCATCATGGAAGAGTGCGGCTTCATCGTCACACGCAATCCCTCTGAACTGGGCAAATTGCTCAAAGCCCAACTGAAGTAAGTCAAGGCTTACCCTCTCCCTTCTCCTTTTTTGGATGGGGGATGTGGTTTGCCCCAATACCGAACCGGATTTTCTGACGGAAAATCCGGTTTTGTTTTTTCTATCCCCTATCAGCGCCCAACTTGGTGGGCAAAAGGACCATTGTGGAAGAATTTCTCACCACCGCCTTCTGGGTTGCCGTTGCCCAGATCATCATGATCGACATCCTCCTTGGAGGTGACAACGCCGTTGTGATCGCCCTGGCCTGCAGGCAATTGCCTCCTGAACAAAGGGCCAAAGGCATCATCTGGGGCACCGCTGGTGCCATCATCTTGCGCGTCATCCTGATCTTTTTTGCGCTCACCCTGTTGGCCATTCCGTACCTCAAGTTTGTGGGGGCGGTGTTGCTGATCTGGATTGGGGTCAAGCTGCTCACACCGGATGAAGAGGATGACCACAGCAACATCCAGGGCAGCGACAAGCTCTGGGGCGCGGTCAAAACCGTCATCATTGCCGACCTGGTCATGAGCGTGGACAACGTGATTGCCATCGCCGGCGCCGCTCAAGGCTCTGGCAACCCCGATCACCAAATGCCTTTGGTCATCTTTGGCTTGCTGGTCAGCATCCCGATCATCATCTGGGGCAGCCAGCTGGTGCTCAAGCTGATGGACCGTTTCCCCGCCATCATCGTTGCGGGCGGCATGTTGTTGGGCTGGATTGCCGGCACGATGATCCAGACCGACCCCGGTTTGGTCGACTACATCCCGCAAGAAAAAGCCTGGGGCTACGGCCTGGGCGTGGCAGGCGCTTTGCTGGTTCTGGTCTTGGGCAAGATCATTCTGGCCCGCCGAGCTGCAACAAAAACACCGGCCTGATCCCCAGGGGGTTTTGCCCCTGAAAGCTCTGGAAATTGGGTGTCGCATGGATTACCATCGACACCCATTCACAGGGAGCGTATGCCATGCAAAAAAGGCAACAGGGACTGACATTGATCGAGTTGATGATCGTCATTGCGATCATCGGCATTTTGGGTGCGCTGGCACTCCCGGCTTACCAGGACTACAGCATCCGCGCCAAGGTCTCGGAAATGCTTCTGGCCGCCGGTGGTTGTAAAACGGCGGTCAACGAAGCCGTGGGCTCGGCCTCGGATGCCGATGTTTCGGCGGCACTGCCCAAGGTTTGCGATAACCAGGTGAGCAAATATGTGAGCAGCATTTCTGCCGACGCCAATGGTGTCATCACCGTGGTGGGCAACCACCAAGCACTGCGCGGCAACACCAGCGCCACAGCCAACAGCATTTCATTGGTGCCACTGCAAAGCGGCAACACGCCCGTCAACGGAAGCACCGACGGCGGCAAGCCCATCGCGGGCTGGAGATGCGGTCCTGCGGCGGTCAGTGGGCTCCCCTTGAAGTACCTGCCCACCTCGTGCAAGGCCCCCTGATCGCAGGCCTCAGCCCTGGCTGAGTAACTGCGCAAAGCGGCCCAGGTCCACATTGCCGCCGCTCACAACGATGCCCACGCGCTGCCCTTGGAGCTGCTCGCTGGCCTGAATGGCCGCTGCCAGTGACAAACAACCCGTGGGTTCGACCACCATCTTCATGCGCTCCGCATAAAACCGCATGGCCTGCACCAGTTGCGCATCGGTCACGGTGTGCACGTCGTCCACCAGGCGGCGGATGATCTCAAAGGTGATTTCACCCACCATGGGCGTCTGTGCCCCGTCGGCAATCGTCACCGGGGTGGCGATGCGCACCCGCTGACCCTGGCGCAAGGATTGCTGCACATCGTTGCCCGCTTCGGGCTCCACGCCGTAAATTTTGCAGGCCGGGGACAGGGCTTTGGCCGACAGGGCGCTGCCGCTGAGCAGGCCGCCGCCGCCCAGGCACACGAACAGGGCATCGAGTTCCCCCACCTCCTGAAACAACTCCAGTGCCGCCGTGCCCTGGCCGCTCAACACGTCCGGATGGTCGAACGGTGGAATGAAGCGCATGCCATGCTCAGCGGCCAGGCCTTTGGCGATGGCCAGCGCATCCTCCTTGTAACGGTCGTAGCCCACCACCGTGGCGCCATAACCCCGGGTTGCGGCCAACTTGGCTGGCGATGCATCGTGTGGCATGACGATGGTGGCCGGAATGTTGAGAATTTGCGCCGACAAGGCCACGGCCTGGGCATGGTTGCCCGATGAATAAGCCACCACCCCGGCCCGGCGCTCGGCGGGGTTCAAGCGCGACAGGGCATTGAAGCCGCCGCGGAATTTGAAGGCCCCCATGCGCTGGAAGTTTTCGCACTTGATGAAGACCTGGGCGCCCAGCTGCGCATTCAGCGTGCGCGACTGCAGCACCGGGGTGCGGTGGGCATGCCCTTGCAGGCGCGCGGCGGCGGCCAAGACGTCTTCAAAAGTGGGCAGGGGGCTGGCATCGTGCATCGGAGATCCCTGAAGCGTTACGAAGTGGCCATGTTGCCATGACTGGCCGTTTGAAATGCACCCGCTTGCCACTTGTGAGACAAAGACGGCGTCATGCGGTGGCTAACATCGGACATGCACTTGACTGTTTCATCTCCCGTTCAAAGCCTGGCCGACATCCAACGCATCGAGGCCAAGCCCTTGGCCGAGACCATGCCTTGGACCAGCACCTATGAACTGATCCGTGCCAGTGCACAGGTTCATGCCGACCAGCCTGCGCTGACCTTTTTGCACACGGGTCAACCCGGCGGCAAATCCACCACCTGGACCTACCGCAGCTTGCTGCAAGGCATCCACCAAACCGCCAACTTGCTGCACCAGCTGGGTGTGGGCCCTCAAGACGCCGTCGCCGTGCTCTTGCCCGGTGGCCTGGCCTACCACCTGGCGCTGTGGGGCGGCGAAGCGGCGGGCATTGTGCAACCGCTCAACCCCTTGCTCAGCGACGAAAAGCTGCTGTCGCTGCTGCGGGCCAGCAACGCCAAAGTGCTGATCGCGCATGGCGCCGAAGACGGCAGCCAGATGCGGGCGAAAGCCTTGCGCCTGCAAAGCCAATTGCCGGATCTGGGCACGGTGTTGCTGGTCGAGTCTGATGGTGGCCCCTTGCGAAGCAGCGAGCCGCTGCCAGCAGGTGCCCAGGACTTCCACGCCTTGCGCTGCGCGCAAGTGGCCGACCACCTGATCAGCCAACGGGTTTTTCAGCGCGAGGACATTGCGGCTTACTTTCACACGGGCGGCACCACCGGGGCCCCCAAATTGGCCAGACACAGCCATGGCGCGCAGGTCTTCACCGCTTGGGCCAATGCCCAGATGCAGGGCTTTCGCTCGAGCGATGTGACGATCAACGGCTACCCACTCTTCCATGTGGCGGGCGTCTTGCCCGGCGCCTTGTGTTCGCTGGCCGTCGGCATGCATGTGATCATTCCGACCGAGGCTTTGTTTCGCAACCGCGAGGTGGTGCACAACTATTGGCAGCTGGTGGCCCACCACCGTTGCACGCTGATGTCGGGCGTACCCACGGTGCTGGCCGCCCTGGCGGGCGTGCCGCTGCAGGGGGCTGACATTTCCACCCTGCGCGCTGTGCGCACGGGCGCGGCGCCGCTGCCGCCCGAACTGGCGCAGCGCTTTGAACAAACCTTCGGTTTGCACATCAACGAGAGCTTGGGCATGACCGAAACCGCAGGCCTGAGCACCGTGGCCCCACCAGGCCTGAGTGCGCGCGCAGCTTGTGTGGGTTGGCCGTTGCCGCATGCGCGTGTGCGCATCGTGGCGCTGGGCAGCGATGACCAAGCCACATCCCAAACCTTGCCCGCAGGAGAAAAAGGCATGGTGCTCTACCAAGGGCCGAATTTGTTTTCTGGTTACCTGGACGCGGCAGAGACCGCGCGCAGTTTCACCCCCGACGGCTGGCTCATCACGGGCGATGTGGGCTTCATCGACCCGCAAGGCCGCCTGCACCTGTCGGGCCGGGCCAAGGACCTGATCATCCGCAGTGGACACAACATCGACCCCAAAGTGATCGAGGACGCCTTGGGGGCGCATCCGGCGGTGGCCTTGTGCGCGGCCATCGGTGCGCCAGATGCCTACGCGGGCGAGTTGCCTGTGGCCTTTGCCACCCTCAAACCCGGCAGCCAAGTGACGGAAGCCGAATTGCTCGCCTTCACGGCCGAGCGTGTGGACGAAGGCCCTGCCAAACCTAAATCGATCACGGTGCTGAGCACCATGCCCGTGACCAATGTGGGCAAAATTTACAAACCCGAGTTGCGCACCCTGGCCACAGCGGCGGTGGTGCAACAACTGATCCACAACACCTTGGCGCCCTTGCTGCTTGAAACTGCGCAATGGCCCAAGGTGCAAGCAACCGGCGATGCACCGGTGGCGGTGGACGCCCGCGCCACGCCTGTCACGGCTTGGAAGGCACTCAAGCCCCTGCTGGACGCTTTGCCGGTGAAGCTGGTGCTGCACGCACCCTGAGGGGCTGAGCCCCTCAGCTCAGGTGCTTGCCAATGATCCCGGCCAGCTCGAACATGGTGGCGCTGTCCTTGCCAAACACCGCTTGCAGTTTGCCGTCGGCTTTGATCGAGCGCTTGTCTGCCGGGTCTTGCAGACCGTTGGCCTTGATGTAGTCCCAGATTTTCTTGACCACCTCGGTGCGGGCGTAGGTGCCCTCGCCAATCACGGCGGCCAATGAGGCGCTGGGCTTCAAGGTGCCCACTGCGGCTTTGCGCGGCGCCTTCTCGACAGCAGGCTTGGCGGCCTTTTTGGCTGCGGGGGCCTTGGCGGTTTTAGCGGCTGTCTTTTTGGCCGCCGCTTTGCCAAATGGCGTCTTGGTCGCGGCGGTCTTGCGGGGCGGGTATTTCTTGCCCCCTTCGCGCTGCTCAAATTCAAACGTCACTTTGCCCTCTTCGGGGTTCCACGCCAGCATGGCTTTGAAGGCACGGCGGGTGCGGTTGCTGATGAACTTGTCGAGCAAATCGGTCTTGCCATTGCTGAGCAGCTTGACCACCTGATCACGTTCCACCGGCTGCTGCAAGATGAGTTTGCCGGTTTTGAAGTCGCAGCTGGGGGTGGCCTGGGCATGGGTGGGCACGGCTTTGCTGCACACATAGTTGCTGCCGTGCTCGTGCACCGCGCTGCCGCACTTGGGGCAAGCGCCCAGGGCTTCGTCGGTGAACTCGACGATCTCGCCACTCTCTTCGTTTTTCTTGTCGTCGCCGAAATCGAACTCGAGCTTCCAGTTCTTGTCTTCTTCGCTGTACTTGAGCGCCATTTCGGCCACAAAAGGCCAACCCGCTTTGGAGCGGAAGCCGTCCAGCGGGCCGATCTTTTTGTCGCGCATGAACTGCTCGACTTCGGCGGGCTCGAAAGTGCGGCCTGCGGGCGATTTGCCAAACGAGAAGCCACAGCCGTCGCTGGCGCCATCGGCACCCGTGCAGGTGTAACGGCGGTAATTTTCCTTGACCACGCCACCGCAGTTCGGGCAGGGCGTGCTCACGGTGGCGTAGTCACCGGGCACGGTGTCGCGGTCGTACTCTTTGGCTTTCTTGACGATGTGCTCGGTCATGGCCGCGATCTCGGCCATGAAGGTGGCACGGCTGAGTTTGCCCTGCTCCATTTGCGCGAGCTTGTATTCCCATTCACCCGTGAGTTCGGGCTTGGAGAGTTCTTCCACCTGCAGGCCGCGCAAGAGCGTCATGAGCTGGAAGGCTTTGGCCGTAGGGATGATCTCGCGGCCTTCGCGCAGCATGTATTTTTCGTTGAGCAGGCCTTCGATGATGGCCGCGCGGGTGGCCGGTGTGCCCAAGCCTTTTTCTTGCATGGCTTCGCGCAGCTCGTCGTCGTCGACCAGTTTGCCTGCGCCTTCCATGGCGCCCAGCAAAGTCGCTTCAGAGTAGCGTGCTGGGGGGCGGGTCTTCAGGCCTTTGGCCTCGACCGAATCCACGCCGACACGCTCGCCCGGCTGCACCGGCACCAGGTTCTGGCCCTTGTCACCGTCTTTGGCGTCTTCCACTTCATTGGCCGCTTCCTTGCCGTAAATCGCGAGCCAACCCGGTTTGACCAAGACCTTGCCCACGGTCTTGAAACTGTGACCCGCGGCCACGCTGATGCGGGTGGTCACTTGGTATTCGGCGCTCGGGAAAAACACCGCCATGAAGCGGCGCACCACCAAGTCGTACAGCTTTTGCTCGGCCTCAGACAAGCCGCTGGGCGCTTGCAATGTCGGGATGATGGCGAAGTGGTCCGACACCTTCTTGTTGTCGAACACGCGCGGGATCTTGCGCACGTAGTTGTTGTTGAGCGCGGTGAGGGCGTGCGGCGCCAGGTGGCGCATGCCGCTGTCGGCCAGCATCTCGAAGGTTTGCTTGGCCACGGGCACGTAGTCTTCGGGCAGGTGGCGCGAGTCGGTACGCGGGTAGGTCAGGGCCTTGTGGCGCTCGTACAGGCTTTGCGCCAGCGCCAGCGTGGTTTTGGCCGAGAAGCCGAACTTGCCGTTGGCCTCGCGCTGCAGGCTGGTCAGGTCAAACAGGCCGGGGCTCGCTTGCGTGGTGGGTGTGGCCTCTTCGGTCACGCTGGCGGTTTGGCCGCGCACCGCGTCCACGATGGCTTGCGCCTCGGCCGCGGTCCATTTGCGGTCGGCTTTCTTTTCGGCGTCTTCTTCTTTCTTCCAGGCGGGGTCGAACCACTTGCCGGCATAGGTGCCAGCGGCGGCTGCGAACTCGGCGTGGATTTCCCAGTAATCGCGGCTGATGAATTTGCGGATTTGTTCTTCGCGCTCGACCACCACGGCCAGCGTGGGGGTTTGCACCCGACCCACGGTGGTCAAGAAGAAGCCACCATCGCGCGAGTTGAAGGCGGTCATGGCGCGGGTGCCGTTGATGCCCACCAGCCAGTCGGCCTCGGAGCGGCTGCGGGCGGCATCGGCCAGGCCCTGCATTTGTTGTTCGCTGCGCAGGCTCTCGAAGCCATCGCGGATGGCTTGGGGCGTCATGGATTGCAGCCACAAGCGCTTGACCGGTTTGCCCAGAGGCTTGGCGCCACCGGCGTATTGCTCGATCAAGCGGAAGATCAACTCACCCTCGCGGCCCGCGTCACAGGCGTTGATGAGAGCGCCCACGTCTTTGCGTTTGGCCTGCTTGACCACCGCGTTCAATCGGCTCTTGGTTTTGTCCACCGGCTTCAAGTCGAAGTGCGGCGGGATGACGGGCAAGTTGGCAAAGCTCCACTTGCCGCGCTTGACGTCGAACTGCTCGGGGGCTTGGATCTCCACCAAGTGGCCTACCGCGCTGGTCACCACATAGGTGTCGTTTTCAAAATGGTCCTCATGTTTTTCAAACTTGCCCGATACCGGGGTCAGTGATTTCACGATGTCTTGCGCCACAGATGGCTTCTCTGCAATTACCAAGGTCTTCATGTCATTACAATCCGTTGTCTCGCGTGTGCGCACGCGCCCGGGCACGCGCCTGCGCGCACGCCCACATGAATTCACCATAACAAATTTTTTGACGTCGTGGCCAAAACCCCTGTTTCTTCCCCCAGCCGATCCCACCCGGGTGCATCCGGCAAACGCATCCAGGTTCGCCGCTCGGGCGTGCATGGCAAGGGCGTCTTTGCCCTGCAAGACCTTGCCGAGGGCGAGACCCTGATCGAGTATGTGGGCGAAGTCATCAGCTGGGACGAAGCCCAGGACCGCCACCCGCACGACCCGAATGACCCGAACCACACCTTCTACTTCCATGTGAACGAAGACAAGGTGATCGATGCATTGCACGGCGGCAACTCCTCGCGCTGGATCAACCACAGCTGCGATCCCAACTGCGAAGCCGACGAAGAAAACGACCGCATCTTCATCAAAGCCATCCGCAACATCAAAGCGGGTGAAGAGCTGAACTATGACTACGGCCTGATCATCGACGAGCCTTACACCAAAAAGCTCAAGGCCGAATACCCTTGCTGGTGTGGCAGTGCCAACTGCCGGGGCACGCTGCTGTCCCCCAAGGACCGCCCCGACACGCCCAAAACGCCCAAGAAAAAGAAAAAGAAATCCGAAGCCAAGGCCAAACCCAAGGCCCCAAGCCCAAAGCCCAAAGTGCAAAAGGCCAAGTCAGCCAAGGCCGAGAAAAAGACGGCCAAAAAACGATGATGCCCCGCACGGCATGGCCCGCCGAATGGATTTGGGAACAGGTGTACCCCCTGCTGCCTGACTTCACGGTCGAGGTGTTGCCCGAAATCGACTCCAGCAACAGCGAACTCATGCGACGGGCTCGGTCTGGACAGCATGAGGCCACCTTGCTGGTGGCCGAGCGCCAGACCGCCGGTCGCGGCCGCATGGGCCGGGTTTGGCAAAGCCAGCCGGGCGACTCCCTCACGTTCTCGCTCGGACTGCCTTTGGCCCCCAAAGATTGGTCGGGCTTGTCCCTGGCTGTGGGCCTGAGCCTGGCGGAAAACCTGCACCCTGACATCCGCCTCAAATGGCCCAACGATTTGTGGCTCGAAGACCGCAAGCTCGGCGGCATTTTGGTCGAGGCGGCCACCATGGGTGGGCGCAGCCACGTGGTGGTCGGTGTCGGGCTGAACATCCAGGCACAGCCTGCCGCAGGACTCCATACCGCGCCAGCAGCGCTGACGGAACGGCTGCCGCAGACGAGCGCGGCCGACGCCCTGGCCCGTGTGGCCCAACCTTTGGTGCAAGCCTTGCTCAACTTTGAGGCCAACGGTTTTGCGCCACTGCAAAGCCGATTTGAGCTTCGCGATGCCCTCAAGGGACGACAGGTACACACCAGCGATGGCCAAGAAGGCTTGGCCCTGGGTGTCAGTGCAAGTGGTGGGTTACGATTGCAAACAACGCTGGGCGTGCAGGACATCCACAGCGCCGAAATCAGCGTTCGACCTTTTATCTGACGGGACACTGGAGCATGTTGAAATACGCCTTGGGCCTGCTGGTTTTGCTCAATGCGGCTGCCTTGGCTTGGCAATGGGATGTTTTTGCGCCTTGGGGTTTCAGCGCCCAAGCCCACCGAGAGCCAGAGCGCCTGCAGCAGCAATTGCGACCTGAAGCCATCAAACCGCTGGCGCCTCCACCCGCTCTTGGCACTGCAGCGACCGCACCCGACCCAGCAGGTGCAGAGCCCCAGAGCCCGCCACTGCCTGCGGCCCCTCAGGCCCCTCAGGCCCCACTTGTCCCTGCAGGCACGCCCAGCTCAACCCCCACGGCTTCCCCTGCTGATTTCCCAACAGCCCCTCGCAGGCCTTGATTCCTGAAAGTCCACCATGCCTTTGAAACTTTATTTCGCACCCGGTGCTTGTTCATTTGTGCCCCATGTGTTGCTGGAGCTCAGTGGCGCCGAATTTGAGCCCTGCATGGTCAAACTGCACAAGGGCGAGCAAAACAGCGAAGACTACAAAGCCATCAACCCGCGCGGGCAAGTGCCGGTGCTGGTGCACGACGGTCAGCCCATCACACAGATCCTGGCCATCGCATTGCATCTGGACCAACTCTTTGCGCAACAAGGCTTCTTGCCCGCTGAGCCCATGGCCCGCGCCAAAGCCTTGTCCACACTGGCCTGGATGAACAACACGGTGCACCCGACATTCACGCACATTTTCATGCCGCAAAAATTCTCCGACCAACCCGAAGTCCACGCGGCGCTGAAATCTTTCAACACCGGCCTGTTTCGCGGCATGCTGGCCGAGTTGCAAGCGATGGTGGTGGCGTGCGACAAGCAAGGCCAACCCTGGCTGGGCGGGACACGCATAGGTGCACTGGACGCTTACAGCCTGACGCTCACGCGCTGGGGCACGATCGCTGGCATCACGCCCGAAGAACACCCCGACTTGTGGCGCTTTGTACAAAAAGTGGCCGCCGAACCTGCCGTTGCGCGCGTGATCGAACGCGAACGCCTGCAACTGAACATGGGCGCAAAGGCCTGAGGGGTCACCCCCCTCAGATCACGCCAAAGCGCAGGGTAAAACAAGCGCCGGGTGAGGCTTGACCCGCAAAGGTGGCGTCAATGCTGACCGATGCACCATGGTGTTGGGCAATTTCCTTGACGATGGGCAAGCCCAGGCCTGAGCCATCCACGTTGGTGCCCAAAGCACGAAAGAAGGGCTGAAAAACCAGGTCCCGCTCATGCGGTGGGATGCCCGGTCCGTTGTCTTCCACCTGCACAACCAGCACCTTGCTGTACGGGTCCACCAAAACCCGCACCGTGATCACCCCTTGGTGTTCAGGCGCACCCGGGGTGTAATGAAGCGCGTTTTCCACCAAATTGCGCAGCATCTCTTTGAGCAAGGTCGGGTTGCCTTGCAACTGCGCGCCCAAGGCACCCGGTTCGACCCCCTCGTAACCCAGATCCAGCCCCTTGTCCATGGCGCGTGGCAAGCAATCTTGCAAGACTTCACGGGCCAAGGTGGGCATATCGCAGAGTTCCTGGAGAATGTGGGTGCCCCCGCCCTCTGCGCGGGCCAATGAGAGCAATTGGTTGACGGTGTGCGTGGCTTGCACGCTGGCGCGGCCGATCTGCTGCAAGGACTTTTTCAAATCCTCCTCACTCGAACCCGAACGTTGCGCCAGATCTGCCTGCATGCGCAAGCCTGCCAAAGGGGTTTTGAGCTGGTGCGCCGCATCGGCCAAAAAACGTTTTTGCGTGACGATCGAGTCTTTCAGGCGCTCCAGCAAATCGTTCACCGACACCACCAGAGGCGCCACTTCCATTGGCACCGCCTTGTCGTCCAAGGGGCTCAAGTCATCGGGTTTTCGGGCGCGGATGCGTTCTTCGAGCTGCGACAAAGGCTTGATGCCACGCACCAGTGCCAGCCAGACCAGAAGCACTGCCAAGGGCAGCAGGGCAAATTGGGGCAACATCACACCCTTGATGATTTCCGCCGCCAGCACAGACCGTTTTTCTCGCGTCTCGGCCACCTGCACCAAAGCGGGTCGTTTGCCTTCGGCATCCAAGCGTATCCAGGTGTAGGCCACCCTGACTTCGAGACCCCGCATTTCATCGTCACGGATATGCACCTCGTAGCTGCTGCCTTTGGGCTCATTGGGCTTGGGCAAAGGCAAGTCGCGCTCACCGCTGAGGTGTTCATTTTGTGCCCCGCGGACTTGGTAATAGACCAGATCCGTCTCGTCGGCTCGCAGAAGTTCACTCGCTGGCTGGGGCAAGCTGAACTGCACACTCTTGTCCGGTCCAAGCCTGACCTGCTGCGCCAAGGCCTGAACGTTGTAGACCAGCGCTCGGTCAAAAGGCTTGTTGGCCAAACCCTGGGCAACCAACCAGGTCAGGGCCAAGCTGATGGGCCACAGCAAAAGCAAGGGCGTGAGCATCCAGTCCAGGATCTCACCAAACAAGGAGCGCTGCTCGCGTTTGAAAACCCGCAAATTCCAGCCTTTGGTTGTCATGGCTCAGTGGACCTGCGGCATCGGTCGGGCCAAGCGCTCAACCCGGGATCTTTTCCAGGCAGTAGCCCAATCCTCGAACCGTGGCGATGCGGATCGGACCTTTTTCGATTTTCTTGCGCAAGCGGTGGATGTACACCTCGATGGCATTGTTGCTGACCTCTTCACCCCATTCGCACAAGCGTTCAACCAACTGGTCTTTGCTCACCAGGCGGCCTGCGCGCTGCAACAAAACCTCGAGCAAACCCAGCTCGCGTGCCGACAGCTCCACCATCTTGCCGTCGATGGTGGCGACACGACCCGATTGGTCATAGACCAGGGGGCCGTGCTTGATTTGGGATGTGGCGCCGCCCATGCCCCGGCGGGTGAGGGCGCGCACGCGGGCTTCGAGCTCTTGCAGGCTGAAGGGTTTGGCCATGTAATCGTCCGCGCCGTAATCGAGGCCCTTGACACGCTCTTCCACACTGTCGGCTGCAGTCAGGATCAAGACCGGCAACACGGAACCTCGGGCACGCAAACGTTTGAGCACATCCAGGCCGTGCATTTTGGGCAAGCCCAAGTCCAGAATCAGCAAATCGAATTCGTTGTTGGTCATCAAGGCCGCGTCGGCCTCGCTGCCACTGGCCACATGGTCCACCGCGGCACCCGCGCTGCGCAAAGTACGCAGCAAACCATCGGCAAGCACCTGGTCATCTTCGGCTATCAGAATGCGCATGGCTGTCTCCTGTTGTTGTGGGCTTTCGATCCACCGCTGTGGTTGCGAGAACAGAACTGATTCTAGTGTCTGCAGGCACGGCCACTGGGGGTCGCGCAGGGCGATGGGGCTTGTCGCCTTCTGTGGGCCGGGAGGCTGTCAATGTGCATAGGCCTCCAGCCCCAGCGCCACCACGGTGGCCACATCCTTGCCCACGGCCTCGCGGAACTCGGCCTCGGCTTGGGCCACCGCATCCTTGAAGGCCTGTAGCCAGGCCAGCCCCACGGGCGTGAACACCACGCGGCGGGCCCTGGCATCCAGCGGGTCGGCTTCGCGCTGCACCAAGCCCCAGGCGGCGCACTGGTCCACCAGATCGCCCATGGCCTGCTTGCTCATGCCGGCAGCGCGCGCCAGGTCGGTCAAGCGCGAGCCCTCCAGCGACAGGTGCCGGGTGATGTGCACATGCGCGGCGCTGATCTGGTCGCGCGCGGCCAAATTGGCCAGCGCCAGTGGCACGCCCTCATTGCCCGCCATCAAGACCAACACACGTTCGTCAAAGCGCCGCATGGCATGCCCCAGCAGGCGGCCCAGGTGGGTTTGGCGCCAACGGTCATCTTGCAAGGCGCTGTCCGCCACGGTCGGTGAAAAGCTGGTTTCGTTCATCCTGAAATGATAAGGCAAACTGACCAAAAATAGGCTTTCAAGCTTTGTACAGTTCGTTTACAGTACTGTTCACGCATCCAGTAAACAGCACATCGCTGCTGAACCCGGTGCCCCAACCCATTGATATTCAAGGAGATTCTCATGAGCGACGACAACAGCGAAAAGTCCAAAGCCCTGCAAGCCGCCCTGGCCCAGATTGAAAAGCAATTCGGCAAAGGCACCATCATGCGCTTGGGTGAGGGCGAAGCCATCGCCGACATCCAGGTCGTCTCGACCGGCTCTTTGGGCCTGGACATCGCCTTGGGCGTGGGCGGTCTGCCCCGCGGCCGTGTGATCGAGATCTACGGCCCCGAGTCCTCTGGCAAAACCACCCTCACCTTGCAAGTCATCTCGGAAATGCAGCGCTTGGGCGGCACCTGCGCTTTTGTGGACGCCGAACACGCACTGGATGTGCAATACGCCCAAAACCTGGGCGTGAATCTGCAAGACCTGCTGGTCAGCCAGCCTGACACCGGCGAACAGGCCCTGGAAATCGTGGACAGCCTGGTGCGCTCCGGCGCGGTGGATTTGGTGGTCATCGACTCGGTGGCCGCGCTGACACCCAAGGCCGAAATCGAAGGCGATATGGGCGACAGCCTGCCCGGTCTGCAAGCCCGCTTGATGAGCCAGGCCCTGCGCAAGCTGACCGCCACCATCAAAAAGACCAACTGCACCGTCATCTTCATCAACCAGATCCGCATGAAGATCGGCGTCATGTTCGGCAGCCCCGAGACCACCACCGGCGGCAATGCGCTCAAGTTCTACGCCTCGGTGCGTCTGGACATCCGCCGCACCGGCACCATCAAGAAGGGTGACGACGCGATCGGCAACGAGACCAAGGTCAAAGTGGTCAAGAACAAAGTCGCGCCCCCCTTCAAAACAGCCGAGTTCGACATCCTGTTTGGCGAGGGCATCAGCCGCGAAGGTGAGGTGATTGACATGGGCGTCACCGCCAAGATCGTGGACAAATCCGGCGCTTGGTACGCCTACCAGGGCGAAAAAATCGGCCAAGGCCGTGACAACGCCCGCGAGTTTTTGCGCGAGAACCCGGCTTTGGCCCGCGAGATCGAAAACAAGGTGCGCGAATCGCTGGGCATCCGCCTGCTCGAGTCGGCCATTGCCGAGCCCAAAGGCGAATGAGCGGCGCACGAGCGTGAACAAGCCCGGTTTCCAGCCCTCGCTCAAAGGCCGCGCCCTGCGGCTTTTGAGCCAGCGCGAGCATTCGCGCGCCGAGCTGGAACGCAAACTGGCCCCGCACGAAGAGGTGCCGGGCGAGCTGGCCAAGGCGCTCAACGAGCTGCAAGCGCGTGACTTCATCAACGACGGCCGTGCCATCGAATCGGTGGTCCACCGGCGCGCAGGCAAATGGGGTGCCGCCAGGGTCAAGCAAGAATTGACGGCCAAAGGCCTGACGGGCGAAGCAGTGGCCCAGGCCCTGGCGGGCCTGAAAGACACCGAACTGCGCCGCGCCCAGGAAGTCTGGCGCAAAAAGTTTGGCAGCCCTGCGCCAGACCCGCAGACCCGCGCCAAACACATGCGCTTTTTGCTCACACGCGGCTTCAGTGCCGAAGTGGTGCGGCAGGTGGTCAGTGGCGCCGGCGAAGACGATTTCGGGTGAACCCAGCGCAGCCAGGGCGCTGGCTGGGTGCAGCCTGCAACTCAGGGGGTCAAATCCAGCGGCACCTGCGCTTGCGCTGAGACTTTGGCCCAATGGCGGTCTTCGGCCGCGCGCTCGGCGTACCGGTTGAACCGCCAGGACGTGCCATCCACCGTGATGCGACGCCATACGGCACGCTTCTCAGCAGGGCTCATCTCGGTCCACAACTGCACCTCTTCAAAGCTGCGACCGCAGCCCTTGCAGCTTTCGTCGCCCTGACTGGTGGAACAAATGGCAATGCACGGTGTGTCAGGGGTGGTCGCATACCAGTCCTGCCAGGCCAAGGCGGCTGCCAGCGGCCAAGACCACTCATCGACCAAATCCTGCCTGTGGTAAACCATCAAGCCGTACACCTCGGCCAAAGCACGCAACTCAGGCGGCAGCGTCACCCCATCCGGAGAAGGGTTCTTGCTGCGCCAATGGTTGATGGCCGCTTCGATGTCGGTGATGTGGATGCCAGCCATGGTGTGGGTGTGTTCGAGGTGGGCGATCATAGCCCCAATGGCCACGCTCAGCGCTCAGGGACCTGCAAGGCCCGCAGACGCTCTCGGGCATGGCGCATGCGAACATCCACAATGGACGCCTCAATGTGCTCACCCGGCTTCAAGCGACCGGCAAGGGCCAATTCCTGGGCTGCACGAAAACGGTCGACCGCACCTGGCCAATCCAGTCGGGCCGCCTGCGCCTCGCCAGCCGCTCGCAAGGCTGGTAAAGCTTGACCCTGCACGGACAACAAGCCCGACAAACGGTCCCAGGCCTGCGCGTCCAGCGGGGTCTGTTGCACCAGATCCCGCAACTGCGCTGTGACGGATGACCACAGGGGGTGATCGGGCAATCGCTGCAGCACCTGCGACAAAGCCATCAACTCGGGCCGCTGCAAGCGCTGCCCCGGGCTCTCTTGCGTCAAGACCTGCACGGCCAATGCCAGTTGGTCTTGCCGCTCGGCCACTTCGCCCTGCAGCAAACGCAGCCAGCGCTGCGCCAAAGCATAAGAAGGCAAGTGACGGTGCGCCTGAATCAAAGCGCTCAAGGATTGCAAATGACGCGAGGTGCCCTCGGCATCGCGCAACAAAAGATGGGACAAACTCGCCGCATACAGCGCCGCCGCACGGTCAGCAGCAGTGGCCGTGGCCGACAAGGACGCCGGTCCTTGAATCCAGGCCTTGAGCGCGTCGGGGCTGTTTTGCGACAAGACCCGGGCTCTGGCCGCCAGCATGGCGTGCGCCATGTCGGGCAAGGGCTTGGGCAAGGGTACATTCAACTGCTGGCGAGCCTGCATATCGGCCATGCGCTCGGTGGTCAAAGGGTGACTGCGCAGGTACGGAAAGGCCCCGCTGTCATTGAGTCCTGCAGCTTGCTGCAATTTGGCAAACATGCTGACAAAACCACCCGGGTCATAACCCGCATCCACCAAAATGCCGAAACCAACACGGTCCGCCTCCCGCTCCATGTCCCGGGTGTAGCCAAGCTGGGTCTGAATGGCCGCAGCCTGCCCGCCCACAATCAGGGCCTGCGCGGCTTGCGGGTTTTTGCTGGCGGCCAAAGCCCCCAAAATCATGGAGCCCACCACCCAAGGGGTCATCTTGGACTGTTCGCTCATGCCGCGCGCAATGTGACGCTGGGTGACGTGGCTCAACTCATGGGCCAGCACCGACGCCAACTCGTCGGCCGTGCTGACCACCGCCATCAAGCCCAGGTGCACCCCCAAATACCCCCCGGGCAATGCAAAGGCATTCACCGAACGGTCACGCCCCAGCAAAATCCGCCAGGCAAAGCGCTCTTGAAGTTCTGCAGACAACTCACCGCGCGCCACGGCCGCCCGAACCAAAGGCGCCCAAAGCTGCTGGATGTACTCGTCCAGCACCGCGTCCTCCAGATAATCCGGGTCCCGAAACAACTCGCGCGCAATCCGGTCACCCAATTGGCGCTCGGCACCCAAGGAAATGCTCTCGCCGTCGCCAAGCGCGGGCAAGCCCAGGGTCTGGCCATGCGCCAGGCCGGTGCTCAGGGCCCAGGCCAGCGCCAGTCCGAGTACCGTGTGAAATCGACGATCAGGGTGTTTCAAAGCCATCCATGCCATGTCCAAGCCCCGTATGATGCACGCTTGTTGTGAACCTGTCGTCAACCCTGAAATACCTGCGCATGAGCCACGATGTCCTGACCCATTTTGACGCCCAAGGCCAAGCCCACATGGTCGATGTGGGAGACAAAGCCAGCACCCGGCGTGTGGCCGTGGCCCGGGGCCGGATCTGCATGTTGCCCGCCACCCTGGCGTTGATCACTTCCGGCTCCGCCAAAAAAGGCGATGTGCTGGGCATTGCCCGAATTGCAGGCATCCAGGGTGCCAAGAAAACCAGCGACCTGATTCCCCTGTGTCACCCCATCGGCTTGACCCGGGTGGCTGTTGACTTCGAGGTTGAACCCGCCACATCCAGCGTGGCCTGCACCGCCACCGCCGAAGTCCATGGCCAAACAGGCGTCGAGATGGAAGCCCTCACCGCCGTGCAAGTCGCCCTGCTCACCATCTACGACATGTGCAAAGCCGTGGACCGGGGCATGACCATCACCGATGTCAAGCTGCTGGAAAAGCACGGCGGCAAATCCGGCAGCTTTGTGGCGGGTAAGTGACCACCAACAAGTCAACGATGAAGTCACCCTCAGATTGAGGCTTTGGCCCATTTCTGTCCCATTCAGGAGCAGAGATGGCATCGTTCAGACAACACGGTAGTGGCTGACATGCGCGAAAACCTTATCAAGCCAATTAAGCATGACTGCTACCCACAGTTATATCCAGGCAGCATTTACCAGGTATGGCAACGAGCACAGCCTTCAGGTGGAATCAGAAATGACCGGCTCCTTGATTTCGCGACCGCCCACCAACACTGCGTTACAAGCAATGCGGAGTGCTGCTGATTACAGCTTCGCTTGCTGCTACGGATGACCTCAAAGAAAGGCCGGGCCTATTGCTGTTCCCGGTTCAGGTGAACTGTTTGGCGAGTTTGCTTGAAAAATTGACCGAAATGTTCGGACCTGATCAAACGCAAAATTCAGAACAGCGCTGGGTACTGACTAGAAATGAATCTTGAGGGACAAATTGCACCTCTCATGATCCCATCAGCAAATGGCATTCGAAATGCTGCAAGAGATCTTGGCCTTGCGGACGTAGATAGGCGATGATCCATGACTCATCTCACCGCCCAAACTTGCCCCTACTGGCCTTCAATTCGGGCAGGCCATGTTTTCGTAATTCGCGTTCATCTGGCACAGCGACAGGGCCTTCAAAACAGCATTCAAAGCTGTGCGGTTGACCATCAGTTTGGGCTTGCTGACATTCATGGCAGGGCTATAGGTGCCTTCACGGATACTGCCATCTGGCGACACGGCAAAGAAGGGGCGAACACCGTCTGCATAGTAAATAAAACCTTTTTTATCCCGATCTACCCGCCTGATCGCTGTTAAAACTTGATCAGGAATTTCGGAAATTTTCAAAAGGGTCTTGCCCTCAACAGACTCCAAGGTATATGAACCAACGCTACTCAAGACTTGGTCTGGAAAGTCTGGATTGCGGAAGTTCAGAGTGCCTCCTATAGGACTTGTCGGCGCAAAAGTTATTCGCAATGACGAACTCAACTGCAATGAGTTCACGTAGCTCGGATTGGCAGAGGAAGGATAGGCGTCAATCAACGCATTCAGATTGGCGGTCAAGACTTCTTGAAATGGACCTGTCAATGCTTCGCCTGACAAAATATACCTGGGTTGTGTGGATTCGTGAAACACGGTGTAGCCCCTCGCATTATCAGGAAATGTTGCAGTTACAGTGAACCTGAGACGAGGCAGAAGGACATTTTGATCTTTTCGATTCCTCAATTCAATGTTTTTGAGTTCGTATCCATAGGCAAACATATTCACACCTGTTGAACCGTATTCAGCGCCAGTGAGTCTGTATTGACCATCTCCCAATGACTCCGCGTTCACGATGCTTGGAATAGAGCTCCAGTTATTGTTCATGAGTTGCCAATATCTAGGAGCTGGCGCAGCATTCAAAAAGAAGTTGGTACTCGGTCTGGAAGCATATCGCTGACGTTCAGTCAAGCGCCCATCATTGCTACGGGTTGTCGTTTTCAACTCATAGTAGCCAGAGTAATTGCAATCAGGATGTCGACTGTCGCTCCAGCAAGCATCGGTCATGAATTGGTCCGTCATTTCATTGAGCCCCTGGAAGATGTCTACTGCCAAGTTACTCTCCGCGGTCTTTTTGAAATCTCTGATGGATTTAACAGTTTTCCCATTAGACAGCTGATCTAGGCTATTGCTCAACAAAGGCTCCAACGCTCTCATGAAATCATCAATCTCTTGTCTCGGATTCTTCATTCTTGAGCTCATGATCCCAAGGGCTAACCTTGCACATGTCATGTTTAACTCGTTGAGTTGGGTCTCCAAATTTTGAAAATCAAGTTGCGCAGTGTTGATGCAGGCCTGCGTGATTCCAACTTGTTCCTTGAACAATTTTTGGCCCATCACATGGAGCGACTTTAATATTGGATCTGTTGTGGTTGTGCTGAAATCGACATTGAGTACCGCATCGGTACTGAGTCCCAGCTGGGAACGGACCCAATCAGTTGCGACAGCAGCAGTATTGGACTCATCCAACATCTTTTGTGCAATCAACGTCGTGAAAGGGTTGATGATATTGGCGGCAGGCATCGTTATGTAAACTGGAGCCATCATGATCATCGCGGGTTTCCCAGCTTCTTTCATGGTTTTACCATTATCGTCAGCATCCTTAGCCGTCTCAGGGATGGTCACGTGCAGCATGGCCCCAGCAACCAACGAATTGTCCAAGCCAGAAATATCCAAGGAGTAGCTGCCATCACGTGCTGTGACAGCCGTTCGCTCGCCTGAGTCGCATGTTCCGCTGTTGTTGATGTCCAAGCAAACCGTAGCGCCCTCGATAGGTCCGTCGATCACCTTCCCCGACAATGAGGAAACAGAACTGCCGCCTGTGCCAGTACCGCCACCGCCACCGCCGCCACAGGCGGCGATGAGCGAAACAGTAAGAAAGCCTGTTGCCAATTTTGCTAATTTCATCTCTACGGCCTCATTTCAAAATTCATAAAGCATGATATTTGAAAAATCTATCGCTTC
>JAIXUG010000011.1 GCA_027484105.1 Comamonadaceae bacterium | reverse complement strand
GTGACCGGCGCGATCGAATTGCCAGAAGGCAAAGAGATGGTGATGCCTGGTGACAACGTGTCGATCACTGTGAAGTTGATCAACCCCATTGCGATGGAAGAGGGCTTGCGCTTTGCCATCCGCGAAGGTGGCCGCACGGTTGGCGCTGGCGTGGTTGCCAAGATCATCTCCTGAAGAGGTTCATAGGGGTATAGCTCAATTGGCAGAGCGTCGGTCTCCAAAACCGAAGGTTGTAGGTTCGATTCCTACTGCCCCTGCCACCTGAAAAGGTGGATTTCCAAGCCCGCTAGACCCTAGCGGGCTTCCTTGTCTGATAAGAGACCTCATGCGATGGGGCTCAACAAAGGTTTCAAGCCGTATGGCAACGTCTGAAGTTCAAACAGTCAGCTCCACGGGCGACAAAATGCGATTGGCCTTGGTCGGCATTTTGGTGCTGGGCGGCTTCGTTGCTTACTATTTGCTGGCCGCTCAAGGCGCTTGGGTGCAATGGGCCGGTCTGCTGGTAGGTTTGGTGGCTGCGGTGGTGCTGTATTTCACATCGGAGTCTGGGCGGCAGTTGGTGGCTTTTGGCCGCGATGCCGTACGTGAAACCAAGAAAGTGGTTTGGCCAGAGCGTAAAGAAGCGCTTCAAGTCACTTTGTATGTTTTCGCTTTTGTGGTGGTGATGGCGCTGTTCTTGTGGCTCACCGACAAAACTCTGGAATGGGTTTTTTACGATCTGATTCTCGGGTGGAAAAAATAATGAACGATGTCGTAGTCAACGCGCCCATGGCGGGATCTTCAACCAACCCGGACCTCAAGTGGTACGTGGTGCATGCCTATTCGGGCATGGAAAAGGCGGTTGAACGCAACATCATCGAGCGCATCACGCGTTCGGGCATGGAAGCCAAATTCGGCCGTATCCTGGTGCCCACCGAAGAAGTGGTGGAAATCAAGAACGGCCAGAAGCGCACCACAGAGCGCAAGTTTTTCCCCGGCTATGTGCTGGTTGAAATGGTCATGGACGACGAGACTTGGCACTTGGTCAAGCACACCAACAAGGTCACAGGCTTTGTGGGCGGTGCCAAAAACCGTCCAACCCCGATCTCGGAAGCCGATGTGGCCAAAATCGTCAGCCAGATGCAGGAAGGCACCGACAAGCCGCGTCACAAGGTGGAGTTTGAGGTGGGTGAATACATCCGCGTCAAGGAGGGCCCGTTCACCGACTTCAATGGCACGGTGGAAGAGGTCAATTACGAGCGCAACAAGATGCGTGTGTCGGTGACCATTTTTGGTCGTGCCACGCCCGTAGAGCTGGAGTTCAGCCAAGTCGAGAAGACCTGATTTCAGAGCGTCTGTTTTTTTGGTTTGGCACTTCCCGACTCGGTGCCAAATGTCGCAAGTGAGTCGTTAACCCCGGGGAGCTCTTCAGAGCGTTATCACCCGCAAGGAGAAAAGCATGGCGAAAAAAATCGTCGGCTTCATCAAGCTGCAAGTGCCAGCTGGTAAAGCCAATCCATCGCCACCGATTGGCCCAGCACTGGGTCAACGTGGTTTGAACATCATGGAATTCTGCAAGGCGTTCAACGCCCAGACCCAAGGCGTTGAGCCGGGCCTGCCATTGCCTGTGGTCATCACAGCGTTTGCAGACAAATCCTTCACCTTCATCATCAAGACACCGCCCGCAGCGACCTTGATCAAGAAGTCCCTCAAACTCGACAAGGCTTCGACCAAGCCAGGTCTGGAAAAGGTGGGCAAGATCACCCGCGCTCAGCTGGAAGAGATCGCCAAAACCAAAATGAAAGACCTGACAGCTGCCGATCTGGACGCAGCTGTTCGCACCATCGCTGGTACAGCCCGTTCCATGGGCGTGAATGTGGAGGGCGTGTAAATGTCCAAGCTCACCAAGAAACAAAAGACCCTCGTGGGCAAAGTGGACAGCCTGAAGCTGTACCCCTTGGCCGACGCTTTGACCATCGTCAAAGAGTGCGCGACCGCCAAATTTGACGAGTCCATCGACGTGGCTGTTCAGCTTGGCATCGATGCCAAGAAGTCCGACCAAGTGGTGCGTGGCGCTGTCGTGTTGCCCAATGGCACAGGCAAAACCGCACGTGTGGCCGTGTTCGCCCAGGGCGCCAAAGCAGAAGAAGCCAAGGCCGCCGGTGCGGACGTGGTGGGTATGGACGATCTGGCTGCGCGCGTCAAAGCAGGCGACATGCCATTCGACGTGGTGATCGCTGCCCCTGACGCGATGCGCGTGGTGGGTACTTTGGGTCAGATCCTGGGCCCACGTGGCCTGATGCCTAACCCCAAAGTCGGCACCGTCACCCCTGACGTGGCCACGGCCGTGAAGAACGCCAAAGCCGGTCAAGTCCAGTTCCGCGTCGACAAAGCCGGTATCGTGCACGGCACGATTGGCCGCCGTTCGTTCGACACCGACAAATTGCAAGGCAACTTGGCTGCATTGGTCGAAGCTTTGGTCAAAGCCAAGCCCGCCTCCAGCAAGGGTGTTTACCTGCGCAAAGTGGCTGTCTCGTCAACCATGGGTGTGGGCGTTCGCGTCGACACACAAACCATCTCGGCGTGATTGCAAAAAATTTGAGGGCCATGCAAGTGGCGCTCAATGTGGTGGGCCGGTGTTCTTGACAAAGAGCAACGGGCCATCCAAGACCGTTGGTGCACACCCCGTGTGCTTAATCAACAAGGTTTCGGGATGTTCCTGAAAACTTGGGCCAACGCAGATGGCGATCCCGCTGCAGATGGATGAAAGTTCAAAAACAGTTGGTCGCTGCAAATAGGCGTGTTCTAGGGGCAACCCGACAAACACATATAAAGGAGTAGACCTTGAGTCTGAATCGCAGTGAGAAAGAAGCGGTCATCACCGAAGTGACCGAACTCGCCGCTAAAGCTCAAACGCTGGTGATGGCGGAATACCGTGGCATCACGGTCGCTGACATGACAAACCTGCGCGTCAAAGCTCGCAGCCTGGGCGTTTCGCTGAGCGTGTTGAAAAACACTCTGGCCCGCCGTGCTGTGACTGGAACGCAGTTTGAAGTTGTCGCCGATCAGATGACCGGACCGCTGATCTATGGCTTCTCTGAAGATGCAGTTGCTGCCGCCAAAGTGGTGGCAGACTTCGCGAAAACCAACGACAAGTTGGTCATTCGCGCAGGTGCATTTGCAGGCAAAGCCCTGGACGTCAACGGCGTGAAGCAATTGGCAAACATCCCTTCGAAAGAAGTCTTGTTGGCTCAGTTGTGTGGCTTGCTGATGTCGCCAATGTCCCGCACCGCTGTGGTGTTGGGTGCTCTGGCGGCCAAAAAAGGCGAAGGCGAAGCTGTTGCCGCTTAAGGCCAGCGTTCGTGTTTTAACCAATTGTTAGGAAATCAAAATGGCATTCGATAAAGACGCATTTTTGACCGCGCTGGACAGCATGACGGTCATGGAACTCAACGAACTGGTGAAAGCCATCGAAGAGAAATTTGGTGTGAGCGCTGCTGCCATGGCCGCTCCCGCTGCTGGTGGCGCTGCTACCGGTGGTGCTGCCGCTGAAGAGAAGACCGACTTCAACCTCGTTCTGGTCGAAGCTGGCGCCAACAAAGTGTCCGTGATCAAGGCCGTGCGTGAAATCACCGGTCTGGGCTTGAAAGAAGCCAAAGACCTGGTGGACGGCGCACCCAAGGCGGTCAAAGAAGGTATGCCTAAGGCTGACGCTGAAGCTGCCAAGAAGAAGCTGGAAGAAGCCGGCGCCAAGGCCGAACTCAAGTAATTGGGTTTTGTTCCAAGGCTGGAGTGTCCGAAAGGGCCTCCAGCCTTTGGTGCTTGAAGGACACCCAGAAAACCAGGTCAACACAGCCTGTGTTTTCAATGTTCTGAAAGCATTGAAAAGTGGATTTAACCAAGTCTGCTTTCCAGTGTTTTCTGACCCGACTGCAGAAAACCCTTGGTTCGGGTTGCGTGCAACGCGCAATCGTCCGCCAAAGCTGGTAGAGGCCAGCCGCCAAGCCCGTTGAACGAGTGCAAAAGCTCGCGCAACACACAGTTCTGAAAGATCAAGCCCGGAGATCTCATGGCCTATTCATACACCGAACGCAAGCGAATCCGCAAAAGTTTCGGCAGCCGCGAAAGCGTGCTCGAAGTTCCTTACCTGCTGCAAATGCAAAAAGACGCGTACACGTCCTTCTTGCAAGCAGGCGTTGTGTCATCCAAACGCACCCACGAAGGCCTGCAAGCCGCCTTCGAGTCGGCCTTCCCCATCGTGTCCCACAACGGTTTTGTGGAGATGAAATTTGTCGAGTACAACCTGGCCAAACCAGCGTTTGATGTGCGCGAATGCCAGACCCGTGGTCTGACCTTCTCGTCTGCTGTGCGCGCGCGTGTACAGCTGATCATTTATGACCGTGATTCATCGACCTCGCAAAACAAGGTGGTCAAGGAAGTCAAGGAGCAAGAGGTCTACATGGGCGAAGTGCCCCTGATGACCGACAAAGGCTCCTTCATCATCAACGGCACCGAGCGCGTGATCGTGTCTCAGCTGCACCGCTCGCCTGGCGTGTTCTTCGAACACGACAAGGGCAAGACCCACAGCTCGGGCAAATTGCTGTTTTCTGCCCGCATCATCCCTTACCGCGGCTCCTGGCTCGACTTCGAATTCGACCCGAAAGACATCTTGTACTTCCGCGTTGACCGCCGTCGCAAGATGCCTGTCTCGATCTTGCTCAAGGCCATTGGCCTGAATCCTGAATCGATCCTCGCGAACTTCTTCGTCAACGACAATTTCCGCCTGATGGACAGCGGCGCACAAATGGAATTTGTGGCCGAGCGTCTGCGTGGTGAAGTGGCCCGTTTTGACATCACAGACAAGTCCGGCAAAGTGGTGGTGGCCAAAGACAAGCGCATCACCGTGCGCCACACCCGCGAACTCGAGCAATCGGGCACCACGCACATCAGCGTGCCCGAAGACTTCCTGATCGGCCGTGTGGTGGCCCGCAGCATTGTTGACGCCGACACCGGCGAAATCATTGCCAAGGCCAACGAAGAGTTGACCGAAGCCTTGCTCAAGAAGTTGCGCAGCGCAGGGATCCAAGACCTGCCTTGCATCTACACCAATGAGTTGGACCAGGGCGCCTACATTTCGCAAACCCTGCGCATCGACGAAACCGTGGACGAGTTCGCTGCGCGTGTGGCCATCTACCGCATGATGCGCCCTGGTGAGCCGCCGACAGAAGACGCGGTGCAAGCCCTCTTCCAGCGTCTGTTCTACAACCCCGACACCTACGACTTGTCGCGTGTGGGCCGCATGAAGTTCAACGCCCGTGTGGGCCGCAGCGAATCGACTGGCCCCATGGTGCTGTCCAACGAAGACATCTTGGCCGTGGTCAAGATCCTGGTGGACCTGCGCAATGGCAATGGCGAAGTCGATGACATCGACCACTTGGGCAACCGCCGCGTGCGTTGCGTGGGCGAATTGGCCGAGAACCAGTACCGCACCGGTTTGGCGCGCATCGAGAAAGCGGTGAAAGAGCGTTTGGGCCAGGCCGAGCAGGAACCCCTGATGCCGCATGACCTGATCAACTCCAAGCCGATTTCTGCGGCCCTCAAAGAGTTCTTCGGCGCATCGCAGTTGTCGCAGTTCATGGACCAGACCAACCCGCTGGCCGAGATCACCCACAAGCGCCGCGTGTCGGCCCTGGGCCCAGGTGGTTTGACCCGTGAGCGTGCTGGCTTTGAAGTGCGTGACGTGCACGTGACCCACTACGGTCGTGTCTGCCCGATTGAAACGCCTGAAGGCCCGAACATCGGTTTGATCAACTCGCTGGCTTTGTACGCCCGCTTGAACGAGTACGGCTTCATTGAAACGCCTTACCGCCGCGTGGTGGATGGCAAAGTCACGATGGACATCGACTACTTGTCGGCCATCGAAGAAGGCAAGTACGTCATTGCCCAGGCCAACGCGGCTTTGGACAAAACCGGCAAGCTGACCGGTGACTTGGTGTCGGCCCGTGAAAAAGGCGAATCCATCCTGTGCGGTGCCGAGCGCATCCAGTACATGGACGTGTCTCCCGCCCAGATCGTGTCGGTCGCGGCTTCTTTGGTGCCTTTCCTCGAGCACGACGACGCGAACCGCGCTCTGATGGGTGCCAACATGTCGCGCCAGGCCGTGCCTGTGCTGCGTCCTGAAAAGCCCATGGTCGGCACCGGCATCGAGCGCGTGGCCGCGGTCGACTCCGGTACCGTGGTCACCGCCACGCGCGGCGGTATCGTGGACTATGTCGACGCGACCCGCATCGTGATTCGCGTGAACGACGCCGAAGCTGTGGCGGGTGAAGTGGGTGTGGACATCTACAACCTGATCAAGTACCAGCGTTCCAACCAGAACACCAACATCCACCAGCGCCCCATCGTCAAGCGGGGTGACAAGTTGGCCAAGGGTGATGTGATTGCCGACGGTGCATCGACCGACCTGGGCGAGATCGCCATCGGTCAGAACATGCTGATCGCTTTCATGCCCTGGAACGGCTACAACTTCGAAGACTCGATCCTGATCAGCGAGCGCGTGGTGGCTGAAGACCGCTACACCTCGATCCACATCGAGGAACTCGTGGTCATGGCCCGCGACACCAAGTTGGGCGCCGAAGAAATTTCGCGCGACATCCCCAACCTGTCCGAGCAGCAACTGGGCCGTCTGGACGACTCCGGCATCATTTACGTGGGCGCCGAAGTGCAGCCCGGTGATGTGCTGGTCGGCAAGGTCACACCCAAGGGCGAGACCACCCTCACGCCCGAAGAAAAACTGTTGCGCGCCATCTTCGGCGAAAAAGCCAGCGATGTGAAAGACACCTCGCTGCGTGTTGACCAAGGTTCGCAAGGCACCGTGATCGACGTGCAGGTCTTCACCCGTGAAGGCATCGTGCGTGACAAGCGCGCCCAGCAAATCATCGACGACGAACTCAAGCGTTTCCGTCTGGATTTGAACGACCAGCTGCGCATCGTCGAGGCCGATGCCTTCGACCGCATCGAAAAGCTGTTGGTGGGCCGTGTGGCCAATGGCGGTCCGCAAAAGCTCGCCAAAGGCACCAAGATCGACAAGGCCTACATGGAGTCGGTCGAGAAATTCCACTGGTTCGACATTCGTCCCGCCGAAGACGACGTGGCCATGCAACTCGAGTCCATCAAGAACTCGCTGGAGCAAACCCGTCACAGCTTCGACCTGTCGTTCGAAGAAAAGCGCAAAAAGCTCACCCAAGGCGACGAGTTGCCTGCGGGCGTGCTCAAGATGGTCAAGGTGTACCTCGCCGTCAAACGCCGCCTGCAGCCGGGTGACAAGATGGCCGGTCGCCACGGCAACAAAGGTGTGGTCTCCAAGATCGTGCCCGTGGAAGACATGCCTTTCATGGCCGACGGCACCCCCGCTGACATCGTGCTCAACCCGCTGGGCGTGCCTTCGCGCATGAACGTGGGTCAGGTGCTCGAAGTGCACCTGGGCTGGGCCGGCAAAGGCATTGGCCAGCGCATTGGCAACATGTTGCAGGCCGAAACCCAGCGCATGGAAAAGATTGCCGAGCTGCGCAAGCTGTTCGAGCAGCTCTACAACAGCATGGGCCGCAAGGAAGACCTGTCGCAATTGAGCGACGACGAAGTGTTGGCCATGGCCGACAACCTCAAGGAAGGCTTCCCATTCGCCACGCCCGTGTTCGACGGTGCTGCCGAAGAAGAGATCCGCGCCATGTTGCACCTGGCTTACCCCGACGATTTGGCCAAGGCCAAGGGTCTCACGGCCACACGCACCCAAGCCAATTTGTTTGACGGCCGCACAGGCGACGCCTTTGACCGCCCCACCACCATTGGCTACATGCACTTCTTGAAGCTGCACCACTTGGTGGACGACAAGATGCACGCCCGCTCGACCGGTCCTTACAGCTTGGTCACACAGCAGCCGCTGGGTGGTAAGGCGCAGTTCGGTGGTCAGCGTTTCGGCGAGATGGAAGTGTGGGCCTTGGAGGCGTATGGCGCCTCTTATGTGCTGCAAGAGATGCTCACCGTCAAGTCCGACGACGTGCAAGGCCGCACCAAGGTCTACGAGAGCATCGTCAAAGGCGAACACTCCATCGAAGCGGGCATGCCCGAGTCGTTCAACGTGCTGGTCAAGGAAATCCGTTCGCTGGGCCTTGACATCGAGCTCGAGCGTTCTTAATTCACAGGCAAAGGATTCAAACCATGAAATCACTACTCGACCTGTTCAAGCAGTTCACGCCCGATGACCACTTCGATGCGATCCGCATCGGCCTGGCATCGCCCGAGAAGATCCGTTCCTGGTCTTTCGGCGAAGTGAAAAAGCCGGAAACCATCAACTACCGCACCTTCAAGCCCGAGCGCGATGGTCTGTTTTGCGCCAAGATTTTCGGTCCCATCAAGGACTACGAATGCTTGTGCGGCAAGTACAAGCGCCTCAAGCACCGTGGTGTGATCTGCGAAAAGTGCGGCGTTGAAGTCACACAAACCAAAGTCCGTCGCGAGCGCATGGGCCACATCGATCTGGCCGCACCTTGCGCCCACATCTGGTTCCTGAAGTCGCTGCCATCGCGTTTGGGCCTGGTGCTCGACATGACGCTGCGCGACATCGAACGCGTGTTGTACTTTGAAGCCTACGTCGTGACCGACCCCGGCATGACCCCGCTCAAGAAGTTCAGCATCATGAGCGAAGACGACTACGATGCCAAGGTCAAGGAATACGGCGACGAATTCCAGGCCAAGATGGGCGCCGAAGGCATCAAGGAATTGCTGCAAGGCATCGACATCGAAAGCGAAATCGAGCGCTTGCGCGGCGATTTGACCGGCTCCGAGCTCAAGGTCAAGAAAAACTCCAAGCGCCTCAAAGTGCTGGAAGCTTTCAAGAAATCGGGCATCAAGCCCGAGTGGATGGTGCTCGAAGTGCTGCCTGTGCTGCCACCGGACCTGCGTCCCTTGGTGCCACTGGACGGCGGCCGCTTTGCGACTTCCGACCTGAACGACCTGTACCGCCGCGTCATCAACCGCAACAGCCGTCTGCGCCGTTTGCTCGAGTTGAAAGCCCCCGAAATCATTGCGCGCAACGAAAAGCGCATGCTGCAAGAAGCCGTGGACAGCTTGCTGGACAACGGTCGCCGCGGCAAGGCCATGACCGGCGCCAACAAGCGCGCCCTGAAGTCTTTGGCCGACATGATCAAAGGCAAGAGCGGTCGTTTCCGTCAGAACTTGCTGGGCAAGCGCGTGGACTACTCCGGTCGTTCCGTCATCACCGTGGGCCCGACCCTGAAGCTGCACCAGTGCGGTTTGCCCAAGTTGATGGCCATCGAGTTGTTCAAGCCCTTCATCTTTGCGCGTCTCGAAGCCATGGGCATCGCGACCACCATCAAGGCGGCCAAGAAAGAAGTTGAAGCCGGCACACCGGTGGTGTGGGACATCCTCGAAGAGGTCATCAAAGAGCACCCCGTCATGCTCAACCGTGCGCCTACGCTGCACCGTTTGGGCATCCAGGCCTTTGAGCCCCTGCTGATCGAAGGCAAAGCCATTCAGCTGCACCCCCTCGTTTGCGCGGCCTTCAACGCCGACTTCGACGGTGACCAGATGGCCGTTCACGTGCCTTTGTCGGTCGAAGCACAGATGGAAGCCCGCACCTTGATGCTGGCCTCGAACAACATCTTGTTCCCGGCTTCCGGCGAACCTTCCATCGTGCCTTCGCAAGACGTGGTGCTGGGTCTGTACTACGCCACGCGTGACCGCATCAACGCCAAGGGCGAAGGCCTGATCTTCTCCGACATCGGTGAAGTGCAGCGCGCGCTGGACGCGGGTGCCGTGGAGTTGACCGCCAAGATCAACGTGCGCATGACCGAGTGGACCAAAGACAAAGCCACAGGCGAGTTCACCTCGTCGGTGTCGATGGTGGAAACCACCGTTGGCCGTGCCTTGTTGTCCGAGATCCTGCCCAAGGGCTTGCCCTTCAGCAACCTGAACAAGGCGCTGAAGAAGAAAGAAATTTCCAAGCTGATCAACACATCATTCCGCAAGTGCGGCTTGAAAGAAACCGTCGTGTTCGCCGACAAACTGTTGCAAAACGGTTTCCGTCTGGCCACGCGCGCCGGCATCTCGATCGGTATCGACGACATGTTGGTGCCACCCGAGAAGCCCTCCATCATTGAGGCGGCCGAAAAAGAAGTCCGTGACATCGAACAGCAATACGTCTCCGGTCTCGTGACCGCTGGCGAGCGCTACAACAAGGTGGTGGACATCTGGGGCAAGGCCGGTGACGTCGTCTCCAAGGTGATGATGGACCAGCTGCGCAAAGAAAAGACCGTGGACCGCCATGGCAAGGAAGTCGATCAGGAATCGTTCAACTCGATTTACATGATGGCCGACTCCGGTGCCCGTGGCTCTGCAGCGCAGATTCGCCAGCTGGCCGGTATGCGCGGCCTGATGGCCAAGCCTGACGGTTCGATCATTGAGACCCCCATCACGGCGAACTTCCGTGAAGGCCTCAACGTGTTGCAGTACTTCATCTCGACACACGGTGCGCGTAAGGGCTTGGCCGACACGGCGTTGAAGACCGCCAACTCGGGTTACCTGACCCGCCGTCTGGTGGACGTGACACAAGACCTGGTGGTCACTGAGCTCGACTGCGGCACCTCGGACGGTTCGCTGATGCGCGCCATCGTTGAAGGCGGTGAAGTCATCGAATCGCTGCGTGACCGCATCTTGGGCCGCACGGTGGCCGAAGACGTGTTGCACCCCGAAAACCGCGCTGTGCTGGCGGCTGCTGGCGTGATGCTGGACGAAGACCTGATTGACGAACTCGAAGCCGCTGGCGTCGACGAAGTCAAGGTCCGCACCGCCCTGACCTGCGAAACCCGCTTCGGTTTGTGCGCCAAGTGCTATGGCCGCGATCTGGGCCGTGGCGGCTTGGTCAACAACGGCGAAGCCGTGGGCGTCATTGCGGCGCAGTCCATCGGTGAACCCGGCACACAGCTGACCATGCGGACCTTCCACATCGGTGGTGCGGCTTCGCGTGCGGCCGTGGCCTCCAGCGTGGAAGCCAAGTCCAACGGCGCGATTGGCTTCAATGCCACGATGCGTTATGTGACCAACAGCAAAGGCGAGTTGGTGGTGATTTCCCGCTCGGGCGAAATCGTCATCGCCGAGCATGGCCGTGAGCGCGAGCGCCACAAGGTGCCGTATGGTGCGATCTTGTCGGTCAAGGCCGACCAGTCCATCAAGGCGGGCACGATCTTGGCCACTTGGGACCCGCTGACACGCCCGATCATCACCGAATTCGCCGGTCAGGTGAAGTTCGAGAACATCGAAGAAGGCCTGACCGTGGCCAAGCAGCTCGACGAAGTCACGGGCCTGTCCACGCTGGTGGTCATCGACCCCAAGCGCCGTGGTGCTGCCAAGGTGGTCCGCCCTCAGGTCAAGTTGATCGATGCGGCAGGCAAGGAAGTCAAGATTCCTGGCACCGATCACTCGGTGACCATTGGCTTCCAGGTCGGCTCGCTGATCCAGGTGCGCGACGGCATGGATGTGGGCCCCGGCGAAGTGCTGGCCCGTATCCCGGTCGAAGGTCAAAAGACCCGCGACATCACCGGTGGTTTGCCCCGTGTGGCCGAACTGTTCGAAGCCCGCACGCCCAAAGACAAGGGCATGCTCGCCGAGATCACCGGCACCGTGTCGTTTGGTAAAGAGACCAAAGGCAAGGTCCGCTTGCAGATCACCGACCCTGAAGGCAAGGTCTGGGACGAACTCATCCCCAAAGAGAAGAACATCCTGGTGCACGAAGGCCAAGTGGTCAACAAGGGCGAAAGCATTGTGGACGGTCCTGCCGACCCACAAGACATCTTGCGTTTGTTGGGCATCGAAGAGCTGGCCCGTTACATCGTGGACGAAGTCCAGGACGTTTACCGCTTGCAAGGCGTGAAGATCAACGACAAGCACATCGAGGTGATTGTTCGTCAGATGCTGCGCCGTGTGGTGGTTGAGAGCACAGGCGACTCCAGCTACATCTCGGGTGAGCAGGTCGAGCGCTCTGAAATGCTCAACACCAACGACGCCTTGCAGCGCGAGGGCAAGATCCCGGCGACCTTCAGCAACTTGTTGCTGGGCATCACCAAGGCTTCTTTGTCGACCGACTCGTTCATCTCGGCCGCTTCCTTCCAGGAAACGACCCGTGTGTTGACCGAAGCGGCCATCATGGGCAAGCGCGACGAACTGCGTGGCCTGAAGGAAAACGTGATCGTCGGTCGCTTGATTCCTGCAGGTACCGGTTTGGCTTACCACCAGGCCCGCAAGGTCAAGGACGCCATGGACGACGCCGAGCGTCGCGCCATTGCCGAAGCCGAAGCGGCCGACCTGGCTGGTGACGCCGCAGAAGACGCCGTGACCGACGCAGGCGAAGCCGCCTGATCGAGCCCGTCACCGGTTCACCGGTGACCTTCAACAGCCCCTGTACCACCACGTGTTCAGGGGCTGTTTCATTTTGTAGAGGCCTGCACGGCGATCACCATGACCCCACAGCCCCGCTCACCGAAGCCGCGCACCCAAGCTGCAACGGCGCTCAAAACGCCGCCGCAGGCACCCGGGCATCAGCACGCAACGCCACCGCTGTGGCAATTGCTGCAAGCCACAGCCTCCGTGGTCCAGTCCGTGCGGAGTGGACGCTCCTTGACGCCCGCCATCGAGGCTGTGGCCAGCCCATGGCGCCCAGCGGTGCAGTCCCTGTCCTTTCAGGTCATGCGCCAATGGGGGCGTGCCCTTGCCTTGCGTGAGCAACTGGCCAGCAAAGCCCCGCCGCCAGCAGCTGACGCCCTGTTGTGCACGGCTTTGGCATTGGCTTGGCAAGATGAGGCTGCACCGTACCCGGTGCACACCTTGGTCAACCAGGCCGTTGAAGCGGCGCGCCAACACAGAAGCACGCAGGCGCAAAGCGGCTTCATCAACGCTTGTTTGAGGCGGTTCATGCGTGAGCGTGAAGCCCTGGTGCTTGCCACCGATGCCGACCTGCAGGCTGTGTGGAACCACCCGCGCTGGTGGGTGGAGCGCTTGCAACGCGAATATCCGGACCACTGGCAAGCTTTGCTGCAGATGGCCCAGCAGCCTGCGCCGATGAGTTTGCGCATCGACCCCCGTCATCACAGTGTGGGCGAATACCAATCCAAGTTGCAGGCTTTGGGCCTGCCATCCAAAGCCGTTGGTGCCAGTGGACTGCAGCTGGCCAAGGCCGTGCCGGTGCAGCAACTGCCGGGATTTTCTGAAGGCCATGTGTCGGTTCAGGATGCAGCTGCCCAAGTGGCCGCGCCCTTGCTGCTGAAGGGGCGCCAGGCCGATAAGGCCTGGCGAATCCTGGACGCCTGTGCCGCACCCGGCGGCAAAACCGGTCATTTGCTGGCCTGTTACCCGCAAGCGCGGGTGCTCGCGCTGGATGTGGATGCGGCCCGCTGCCAACGGATTGACCAAAACCTGCAACGCTTGGGTGTGCAGGCCGAGGTGCGCGCCGCAGATGCCGCGCAGCCAGCCACCTGGTGGGATGGCGAGGCCTTTGACGCCATTTTGCTGGACGCACCCTGCACCGCTTCAGGCATTGTGCGCAGACACCCAGACGTGCGCTGGCTGCGCAGACCGGAGGACAGCGCCCAGCTGGCCCGCATCCAGGCGCAATTGCTGCGGGCGTTGTGGCCACTGCTGGCGCCTGGTGGTCGTTTGCTCTATTGCACCTGTTCGGTCTTTCGGTCCGAGGGTGATGAAACCGTGCAAGCGTTTCTTCAGCACAACACCAACGCACGATTGCTGCCCTCTCCCGGCCATTTGATACCGGGTCAGGCACCCACAGGTCTTCCGGTCGTGGACAATGCACTGGGTGAACACGATGGGTTTTATTACGCTCTGCTGGAAAAAGACCGGACATGAGCTGCGTTGCAGCCTTGTTCGGCTGCTGTGCCTGATGACGCTGGTGCTGCCAGGGGCTTGGGCGCAAAACGCGAGCATTGAATTGACCGAGCTCAAGGCGGTGCGTGACAACGGCAACCTGATGCTCAACGCCCAGCTGGCCCTGGAGTTGGGGCCTGCCCTTGAAGACGCCCTGGTCAAAGGCGTGGCCTTGCATTTTTTGGCCGAAGCAGAAGTCCTGCGGGATCGCTGGTATTGGACCGACGCCAAATTGGGTACGGTCAGCCGCTACTACCGGTTGGCTTTTCAGCCCTTGACACGGCGCTGGCGACTCAATGTCTCCAACGAGCCGATATCCAGTGCCGGTTTGGCCGGCAGCCTCTCCCAAAGCTTTGAAACCCTGGGGGATGCCTTGGGGGTCATTCGTCGGCAGTCGTCGTGGAGGCTGGTGGACCTGCAAACCCTCAGCCCGGATGCGCGGCAACATGTTCGCTACAGCTTCAAGCTGGATGTCTCGCAATTGCCCCGGCCTTTCCAAATCGCCGCAGGGGGGCTGTCCGACTGGAATTTGCAAGTCAGCAAAACCTTGCGGCTGAGCCCGGAGCAGGTGCGCTGACATGGCCTGGCCCAAGGCCTATCGCCAAAAGTTCTCTGGCCTGCCCTCTGGGGCCAGCCGCTGGTTGGTGCTGGTGGGAGCGCTCAGCTCGGGTTTGATCGGTTTGGGCCTGCTGGTGTTGATGACGCAAGCCACCGACAACAGCGAGAACTTCAATCAAAACTACGAATGGCTGGTCATCACCAATGCGGTGGTGGCCGGCGGTTTGTTGCTGACCATTTTGTGGGGCACGGTCCGGCTCTGGCTGCGGCTCAGGCAGGGGCAATTCGGTGCCCGCTTGCTGGTCAAGTTGGCCGGTATTTTTGCCTTGGTCGGCGTGGTGCCTGGGGTGCTGATTTACGTGGTGTCTTACCAATTTGTCTCGCGCTCCATTGAAAGCTGGTTCGACGTGAAGGTCGAGGCCGCACTGGTGGCGGGTTTGGGCCTGGGCAGGGCGACGCTGGACACCCTGAGCGACGATTTGGCCAAACAGACCCGAGCCGCCGCAGCCAACCTGGCGGAAACCAGCGAATTGAACCCTGCCTTGGCGGTCGAGAAAATCCGATCACAACTGGGCGCCAGTGAGGTGGTCATCTGGACACTGGGTGGGCGCATGGTGGCCAGCGCAGGGCAAGTTCCGTTTCAGATTCGGTCCGAACGACCCAGCGCACTGCAATTCAAGGAAGCCCGAAAACAAAACAGCCTGTCCTGGTTTGAAGGCCTGGACGAATCCGCATCCGGCGCCGACAAAGGCCGCATCAAGGTGCTGGTGTTGATCCCGCAATGGAGTTTGGCGCTCGATGAAGACCGGCGCTTGCTGCAAGTCGTTCAGGACCTGCCCCCCACCCTGGTGAACAACGCGCTGGAGGTTCAGGCCGCCTACCGCGAATACCAGGAACGCGCTTTGGCGCGTGAGGGTCTGCGGAGCATGTACATCGGCACCCTCACGCTGAGCCTGTTTCTGGCGGTTTTGGGGGCCATTTTGTTGGCCGTGTTGCTGGGCAACCAGCTGGCGCGCCCACTGCTGTTGCTGGCCCATGGCATGCGCCAGGTGGCGGCGGGCGATCTGCGCCCCAAACTGGCGCTGCAAGGCAAAGACGAGTTGGGTGGTTTGACCCGCTCCTTTGCGGACATGACCCAACAACTGGCCGATGCGCGCGCTCACATCGAACGCAGTTTGAGCCAACTGGACCAGGCCAGAAGCAACCTGCAAACCATCTTGGACAACCTGACCGCTGGTGTCATGGTGCTCGATGCCAACGGCCAAATTCAGTCGGCCAACCCGGGGGCTACCCGCATCCTGCGCGTGCCTGTGGCGGCACACGAGCAACAAAGCCTGCTGAGCTTGCCGGGCTTGCAGGAGTTTGCAAAAGGCGTGGCCGAGCAATTCAGTGCGTTGGGGGCTGACTCCGGAGTGCACGAGTTGGACCATTGGCAAAAATCGTTTGAAATCCACGCCTCTGGTCAGGGTTTGAGCCAGACAGGTGTGACCCTGCTGGCGCGTGGCGCGGTGTTGCCCGATGGCATGCGTTTGTTGGTGTTTGATGACATTTCCGAGATCGTTTCTGCCGAGCGTGCACAGGCTTGGGGTGAAGTGGCGCGGCGGCTGGCGCATGAAATCAAGAATCCACTGACCCCGATTCAGCTGTCAGCCGAGCGCCTGCAGCGCCGCTTGATGGGCAAGCTCGACACCTCCGACGAAGCCGTCCTGGCCAAATCCGTCCAAACCATCGTTGACCAGGTGGATGCGATGAAGCGCTTGGTCAACGAATTCAGGGATTACGCTCGGCTGCCATCGGCCGAACTCAAGCCCTTGCAAATCAACGAACTCATTGCAGATGTCATGGCTTTGTATGCCAGCGAAGCGCAAGATGACATGGCACGCACCAAAGTCCTGACCGAGCTTGACCCGGCCTGCCCACTCATCCTGGGCGACGCGCAGCAACTCAGACAAGTCATTCACAACCTGGTGCAAAACGCGCAAGACGCCTGCGAAGCACGCAGCGAAGGCCCACTGAAGGCGCGTGTTCACTTGCGCACGGAGTGGCGAGCCGCTCGGCAAAGGGTGCGAATGACCGTGACCGATTCAGGCCCTGGCTTTCCTCCCAACATCCTCCAGCGGGCCTTTGAGCCCTATGTCACCACCAAAGCCAAAGGCACTGGACTGGGCTTGGCGGTGGTGAAAAAAATAGCCGACGAACACGCCGCCCGGATCGAGATCAGCAATCTGCTGGAAGAGGGTGACATCCAAGGGGCGCAAGTCTCGTTATCATTCGCAGTTGTGCAAGAAGCACAGGGGCTCAATCTGCCCACTTCATGAACAGAGACAAGACAGGCATATGGCAAATATTTTGGTGGTGGACGACGAGCTGGGCATTCGCGACCTGCTCTCCGAGATCCTCTTCGACGAGGGGCACCAGGTCGAACTTGCCGAGAACGCCGCCCAGGCCCGCGAGGCCAGACAAAGCATGCGACCTGACCTGGTCTTGCTGGACATCTGGATGCCCGATACCGATGGCGTCAGCCTGCTCAAGGAATGGGCCACATCGGGCTTGCTGACCATGCCCGTGATCATGATGAGTGGACATGCCACCATCGACACCGCCGTGGAAGCCGTCAAGATCGGTGCCCAGGCCTTTCTTGAAAAACCCATCACCCTGCAAAAACTCCTCAAGGCCGTTGAGCAAGGTTTGGCACGAGACCAAGTGCAACAAGCCATGCGGGCGGCCGCTCCGCCCCCGCCCCCCAGCACCTTGTCCATGTCGGTGGTAGTGGCCAGTGAGGCCACGGTCACGCCCGATGTTCAGCAAAGCTTTGAGTTGGATCGCCCGTTGCGAGAAGCCAGAGACGCTTTCGAAAAGGCTTACTTCGAATTCCATTTGGCCCACGAAGGTGGCTCCATGACCCGTGTGGCCGAAAAAACAGGGCTGGAGCGAACCCACCTTTACAGAAAACTCAAGCAACTGGGCGTTGACTTGTCGCGCAGCAAACGCAACAGCTGAAGCGCGGCCGTGCGCACCGGTTCAGGTGCATTTACTCTGCTATAATTTCGTCTTTCCGGCCCGGTAGCTCAGTTGGTAGAGCAGCGGATTGAAAATCCGCGTGTCGGCAGTTCGATTCTGCCCCAGGCCACCAGATACACCCCACAGTTTCGCAAGAGGCTGTGGGGTTTTCTTTTGTGGGTTTGGCGTTTGACGCACCCCATTGCC
>JAIXUG010000015.1 GCA_027484105.1 Comamonadaceae bacterium | reverse complement strand
GGTGCCACCACCGCAGCGGGCTTGGGCACCTCGGGTCTGGCCCTGCTGAACGACGCCATCGGTAACCGGAATGCCAACGATGTCAACACGGAGGCCAAGATCGAGGCCTTGGCCAGCACCGCGTCTCAGTTGCAGGCATTGGCCGCGCTGACGACTGCGCCTACACCGCTGCCCAGCATCGGCCTCGGCGAGTTGGCGGCCTTGGGCATCACCGGCTTGAATACGGACAACCTGCCAGTCTTCCTGGCTTTGGTGGTCGCGTCAGCCAACGACGGCACAGGGGCAGACAGCCTGGCCGAATTGCAAGCCCTGGTGACGCAAGCGCAACAAAACCTTGCACAAATCCTGCTGGCGCAGCAGCGCCAACAAGCCGCCATCCAGCTGATTCAGGCTTACGCCGGCGACAGCACCACCGCCGCAGGCATTGCTGCGCCTACCTTGGCAGACTTTGCCATCGCAGGCGTGACCGGCATCAACGCCAGCAACCTGTCGGCCATGCAGAGCGCCCTGGCGAGTCCCAACGTCACCGGCGCACAGCTGGGCAGCACGGCCAGCGTTCAAGCGCTGGTTGACGCTTACCGCCTGATCCTAGCCGAAGCCAACGGTAGCAACGCCGATACGACACCCAACGCCAACCCCACGGCCAGCACGTTTGCCGCCATCGGGGCCACCACCGCCGCGGCCTTGGCCGACAACGGCTCCGCCCAGAGCCTGCTGAACAACGTGATCGGCCAATCCAGCGCCGCCCAAGTCGACAGCGTTGCCGAGATCGAAGCCTTGGCCTTGGCCGTGAACGCCTTCATGAACACGGTCGCCAACGCCAACCCTCAGGCTACAGCGGCCCAGTTCGCCACGCTGGGTATCACAGGTGTGCATGCCGACAACCTGTCGGCTGTGCTGGCTGCGCTGCAAGCCACAAACGATGATGGAACGGGTGCACGCACCCAAGCCCAACTGCAAGCCTTGGTGGACAGCGTCAATGCCCGCCTGCTCGGCGTGATTTCGCAATACGCCCAAGCCAACAGCGGCACGGCCCCCACGGTGGCAGACTACGCCCGCGCCAGCATTTCGGGCGTGGACAGCATCAACATCTTTGCGATCAATAGCGCGCTGGCCTCTGCAGCGGTGACAGACGCCTCTGTGAACACCGTAGCCAAAGCGCAGACGGTGGTCGACTCGTTCCGCACCATATTGGCCGAAGCTAATGGCCTGGCAGCCGATCCCACACCGGCCCAAGACCCGACAGTGCAGGACTACCTGAACATCGGGGCCACCACCGCAGCTGCATTGAATGTACTGGGCCTGGCGCTTTTGAACGACGTGATCGGTGACTTGCCGTTTTATGCGGTGGACTCGGTCACGGAAATCGAAGCCTTGGCCAACACGGTCGGCAAGATCATGGCCCTGGCCAATGACCAAACCCCGACGTCTGGCCTGACGATTCAAGACATGCAGGCGCTTGGCATCACCGGTGTGACGAGTGGCCAACTGCCTTCATTCACAGACTTGCTGCAAAGCTCTGGCATCACAGCCACACAAGCGGACTCCTTGTCGAAACTGCGCACCTTGCTGCAAACAGCCGCCCAGCAAAGTACTTTGAGCGTCATCACCCAATATGCGCAGAACAACACGGGCACCCTGCCCACTTTGGCAGACTTCAGCTTTGCAGGCATCACGGGCGTCAACAACCAAAACCTGGCAGCCGTGCAAAGCGCACTGGCCTCTGCCTCTGTTACTGGCGCGCAAGCAGACAGCCGTGCGGAAGTGCAGGCCATCGTCACCGCTTACAACCTGATACTGGCCGAAGCCAATGGCGCCTTGACCGATCTGACACCAGGCCAAAACCCGACAGCGGCCACCTTCAGCGCGATTGGCGCGACCGCCGCGGCCAGCCTGCCGCCTGAAGGCTTGCAACTGCTCAACAGCAGCGTCGGGACCCTCGGCATCGACAAAGTCGACACAGTCGCCAAGATCGAGGCTCTGGCCACCGCAGCGCAACGGGTCATGGCTGCAGCAGCGGGCAACACCCAAGCCCTGAGCCTGGCCGATCTGCAGACTTTGGGCCTGAACACTGCGGGCATGGCTGCCAGCGAGCTGGACACGCTGAAAGCCAGTATTGCCGCCACGGCCGACAATGGCAGCGCCGTAGCCCAAGCCAGCGATTTGCAGGCCTTGATCTACGGCGTCCTGGACCGGATACCCAGCGTCTCGGGCCTGCAGCTGTCAAGCGACACGGGCATGCTGACCAACGACTTCGTCACCAGCCAAGCTCAGCAAACCATCAACGCCAGCCTGAGCGCACCACTGGGCCCGAACGATCGCCTGCATGGGCGTCTGGACGGTGTCGTCTCTGCAGCGGGCAGCACAGGCTGGGTTGATCTGACGGCCATGGTGCAGGGCACCGCGCTGTTCTGGGCCAATGCGCAACTGGAAACCGGTGCAGGCAAGACAATTCAGCTGCAAATTGTGCGCAACGGTAGCGTGTTCGGCGATCGCCTAGAACAGTCTTACGAACTGATCACCTCAGTCCCTGCTACCCCGACAGAACCACCGGTGCTGATAGGCCCCAACCCATCGCCCAGCGGCATGATCAGCCTCACAGTTGCGCCTCCTCCAGGTGCGGCACGTGTGGCACTGATGGTCGACGGCCGGGTTATCCCAAGCCTTTACCACGCGGCCACCCACACCATCATGGCACTTGCCTCGCTGCCAGATGGCAACTGGGATGTGCAATACCGCTACGAAGACCGTGCTGGCAACGTCTCCCTGGCCAGTCCGTCTGCCGCCATCAGGATCGTCTCACCACAAAACCAGCCCGACTTGCAAGAGCTGGACGGCGACGGTATCGTCTTCACCGAAGAAAAGGCCTTCCTCGATCTGAACAACGACAGCATCGACGATGCCGACCAACGCGATGTGGCAAGCCTGCAAATGACCAGCGGCCAGAACGTGGCGATCGATGCCACCGTTCAATCTCCAACTTTCAGCAAGTTGCTGGACGACCCGGGCTTCAACCAAGGTGGCTACCTCAAGATCGAAATCCAGATCGACGGAATCAATAACCGTGCGGCTACTACCAGTGAGTTAATCAGCGCTTCGCTGGGCGGCACGCAGACCGTGACCAACGTGACCGATGTGCTGGAATTCCGCATCTACCCGCAAATCATCCGCACCGGCTTGGTGGATGAAAGCCAGGTCGATTTGCTGGCCGCCGAGGTGATCAACCAGACCGTTGGGCAGATCCAGCGCATCGATTTGCGCATTCCAGAAGGTCAATACAACACCTACTTCAAGGTCAGAGCATCCACGCAAACCGTCTGGGCCTTCACCTGGGATGCCGTCTCGGGCACTGGCGCGGTCTTCAGTGACAGCAACGGCGATGGCCAGACCGACACCGTCAGCTTGTTCATCCGTGATGGCGGACGCGGCGACGACGATGGCGTGGCCGATGGCGTGATTGTGGATCCCGGGTTTGTGGCACAAGTCGAAGCTGTTTTGCCTCCTGAACCAGAACCAGAGCCAGCCCCCTTGCCTGAGCCTGAGCCTGAGCCTGAGCCTGAGCCTGAGCCTGAGCCTGAGCCTGCCCCCTTGCCGGAACCTGTTCCTTTACCGGAGCCAACTCCCTTGCCTGTACCTGGGCAAATGAATGTGCACATGGTGAGACAAGCCGAGAACTTGGTACCGATTGCTAAACAACCCACCATGGACTTCAGCGCTTTCGGCTTCGATGCCCGAAGTCTGGACCATACCGACCCACTGTGGACTTCGTTCAAAGGTGAGTTGCCCAAAACGGGGCAGCATCTGCTGAGAGCCGATACCCAATGGTTTGACAGTTTGAAAGCCAAGGCAACATGGGACAACAGTGCTTCCAACACACGCCATTGGATGAATGCAGGCCAGGATTGGGGCATGGCCCAGCCACAAGTCAACTGGTTTGCTGCAGACGCCCCCAAAACAAGCGCTGATGGGTTCCAAGTCATGGTCATGGGCTTGAACAAAGAACGCATCACGGTTTTGCGTGGTCAGCCCGATCACCAAATTCCTTCCAACGAAAGATCAGTGATTCGAATTGCCTCCGATGTGTTCGCCCACGTCAGCGCCGATGCCAAAATCCGTTTGACTTTGACTCGCGCCAATGGACAGGTCATGCCAGACTGGTTGAGCTTTGACGGCAAAACGGGTGAACTGGTCCTGCAACCACCGCCAGATGCACTACAGGAACTGAAGTTGATGCTGACAGCGATAGACCAGGATGGGGAAAACACCACCACGGTCTTCCGAATCAATGTCATTCAAGCCGACCCTGCACCACAAGGGCGCATGAGCTTCAGCGAAAAACTGCGCAATGCCAACGGCGTCACGTTGAAGTCATCATCAGCACTGATTGGATCTATGCTTGGCCATGCTTGAGTCATCCACCAACTCCCCACCCGAGCGCGCTGGTGCCGCTTCGAATATCGCTGCACCCAATGTACCCAACGTCCTGTTGGGCTTGCTTGAGATGGGTCGCCGGGCACGCACGGCCGCATCGGTGGATGAATTGGCCTTCATGCTGGTCAACGGCACCCATAGCCTGACGCCGTACAGACAAGCGGCCTTGTGGTGGTCTGATTCGGGTGTTCAAGCTTTGTCTGGTGTGGTTCAGCCCGACCAAAATGCACCCTATGTCGACTGGCTCAAGCGCGTATTCAAGGCCCAAGCCAATGATGCGCCCACCTGCGCCCGAATCGACCCCAGGAGCTTGCCTGAGGACTTGCGCAACACCTGGACCGAGTGGCTGCCCGCACACGGTTTGTGGGTACCACTGGCTGGCCAGCCTGATGGGGCATTGCTGCTGGCCAGAGACAAGGAGTGGACCGACAGCGATCTGGCCTTGCTGCAGGAATGGAGCCAAATCTGGTTGCACGCTTGGCGTGCCAAACAAGCCCATGCAGGACGTTCGACATGGCGGGAATGGCTGCGCGCCAAAGACAGCCGCCCAATTTGGTACCGCCGCAAAACCACCTGGGCCGTCCTGGCCAGCCTGCTGATTTTGTTCATCCCTGTGCGCATGTCTGTGTTGGCCGCTGGGGAAATTGTCCCGGCCCAGCCTGTGGTTGTGCGTGCACCGATCGAAGGCGTGATTGAACGTTTTGACGTCCAGCCCAACAGCACCGTCCAAAAAGGCCAGGCGCTGTTCGGATTTGACCCGGTGTTGATCGAAACCCGCGTCAATGTGGCGCGCCAATCGCTCGAAACTGCTCTGGCCCAATACCGCCAAACCAGCCAGATGGCCCTGAGCGACCCGAAATTCAAGATTGAACTGGCGAGCCAAGCCGGGAGCATCGAAGAAAAGCGCGCAGAATTTGAATACCTCAAAGACCAAAAAAAGCGCGCCACTGTCAAAGCACCCGCTGAAGGCATCGTTTTATTTGACGATCCTTCTTCATGGGTTGGCAAACCGGTGGCAATTGGCGAACGCATCATGCGCATTGCCAAAACCGGCGACACAGAAGTCGAAGCATGGCTACCAATTTCAGACGCGGTGGATCTCGCAGCGGGTGACAGCATCGTTTTGTACTTGCAGGCTGACCCTTTGGTGCCCGTGCGCGCAAAACTGAGCTTTTTTTCTCATGATGCAGTTGAACGGCCAGATGGCACGTACGCCTACCGGATTCGAGGCCAGCTTGACCCCCACCAATCTCCGCGCGTAGGCCTCAAAGGCACGGCCAAGCTATCCGGCCAGTGGACAGTCTTGGGCTATTGGTTGCTGCGCAGACCGATTGCGGTCATGCGCACCACATTAGGCCTTTGACATGTCTCTGCCTTGCCTGCGCGAAGAACTTGACCTGTTCGAAGGTCCCAAACTGGCCAACGGACAGCCCAGTTGGGTTTTGCAAGACCCGGTGCGCCAACAGTTCTACCGCATCGACTGGCTCACCTTTGAAATCCTCAGCCGCTGGCATCTGGACGACGGCCCTTCCATCGTGGCTGCCATCGAGCGTGACACGCCATTGGAAGTGGAGTTGTCAGACCTGGAACACACCCTGAAGTTTTTGACCGAGCAGCAGTTGCTGCGCGTGGACAGTGCCGAAGGCATCCAAAAAATGGCCGAACGCAAGCAAGCTGCGCAAAGCAGTTGGTGGCAATGGCTGATTCACCACTACCTGTTTTTCAGGTACCCGCTTGTGCGCCCTGACCGCTGGCTGGACCGCACCATGGGCCTTGCCGAAGTGTTCTTCTCCAAATCCTTCCACTGGATTACCTTGGTCGCTTTGGCCTTGGGCATGTCTCAGTTGGTTCAGCAGTGGGACGTATTCCACGCCTATTTGCTCGACACCTTTACCCTGCAAGGCTTGGCCTCATATGGGGTGGCGCTGATCGTCGTCAAGGTATTGCATGAACTGGGGCACGCCTATGCTGTCAAGCGCCATGGCGGGCGCGTACCCACCATGGGCGTGGCCTTTTTAGTCATGTGGCCCATGGCCTACACAGACACCAACGAGGCTTGGAAGATCCCCGACCGCCGTAAGCGCCTGCAAATTTCCAGTGCAGGCATTGCCACCGAAGCCATGTTGGCGGCCTGGGCTTTGCTGGCGTGGGCCTTGCTGCCTGACGGCGCGCTTCGCTCGGCCATGTTTTTTGTCGCTTCCGTGAGTTTGGGCTTGACCATCGCATTGAATGCCAGCCCCTTCATGCGTTTTGACGGCTACTTCATCATCTGCGACCTGCTGGAAATGCCCAACCTGCACCAGCGCAGCTTTACTTTGGCGCGCTGGCGCTTGCGCGAATGGCTGTTCAAGCTCAACGAACCCAAGCCCGAAGTCTTTTCGGCAAGCAAACAAACAGCGTTGATCGTGTTTGCATGGGCCACCTGGATTTACCGTCTTGTACTCTTCATTGGCATTGCCTTGATGGTTTACCACCTGTTCACCAAGCTATTGGGGATCATGCTTTTCGTCATCGAAATTTATTGGTTCATTTGGTTTCCTGTACGCAGCGAATTGCGCGAATGGGTCAAGCGCAAAGCAGCTATCGCGCAAAGCACCAGAACTCGGGTGACCGGCGTGTTGAGCGCCATGTTGCTGGTGGCATTTGCGATCCCTTTGCCAAGCCATGTGGCGGTGTCGGCCTTGTACAAACCCAGCGAAATTTGGCCTGTTCACGCTCCAGGACCTGCCATGGTCGATGCCCTGCACGTCCGACATGGTCAGGAGGTCAAGGCAGACCAAGTTCTGTTGGAACTGAGCGCGCCCGATGTGCAACTGCAAATGAACATTTCTCAGTCGCGCTGGCAACGCCTGAGCTGGCAAGCAGCCACCTCGGGCATGCCTGAGGAGCAGCGGGGAACACCGCTGGCCTTGTCTCAAACGCAGCTGAAATCGGCGCAAGCCGAACTTGACCGCGCCCGGCAAATTCAGCAACGTTTTAGACCTCAAGCACCATTTGCCGGTCGCTTTGTGCTGCACGACCCGGACATGCAAGCCGGACAGTGGCTTGACAAAAATGAAAAGGTCGGTACCTTGATTGGCCACGCGCCCTGGCGTATCGAAACTTGGGTGGACGAAGAACAAGCCAGCCGCATTCAGATGGGTGCTGCAGCACGGTTCATTGCACCGGGCTTGCCTCACGCACTCTTGGCCAAGGTTGTCGGCATCGACAAAGACAGCACCCGCGTTTTGCCCGATGGGCAACTGGCTGCCCTGCACGGCGGCCACCTTTTGGTGCGGTCGCAGCAAGGCCAATGGCTGCCCGAAAAGGCCGTGTACCGACTCAGCCTGGAGCTGAAAGAACCCTACACACACGATCTCATGGCTGTACAGCGCGGCATGCTGTCTGTGGATGCGCAAGCGCATTCATGGGCTGGACAATACCTGAGGCATGCTCTGGCAGTGGTCATCCGAGAGCTCAAACCCTGAACCATGATGGTGGGATGGCTTGGTCTTGCCGGGTCGAAAAAACTGAGGGGATTGAGACTGACCTGGCACCGGGTTGGGGCCTGCGCGGATCGGCCGATTTGGCGAGCGAAGCGAGTTATGAGGCCGACCGCGTAGGGTCCAACCCGGTGCGGCAAACCACCGCAAACGCCCAAAATCAAATCACCACCGGCTCAGGCTCCAGCCGAATGCCAAACCGCTCATAAACGCTGGTCTGGATCGCCTTAGCCAGCGTCATCACCTCACCACCGGTGCAGGGGTTTTCGCGTCCACCTCGGTTGACCAGCACCAGCGCCTGTTTTTCATAGACCCCGGCGTGACCCACGGTTTTGCCTTTCCAGCCGCAGGCGTCGATCAGCCAGCCCGCTGCCAGCTTCACCGATCCGTCGGGCATGGGGTAGTGCACCACCTTCGGATCGCGGGCGATGATGTCGGCGCATTGTTCGGGGGTCACCGTCGGGTTCTTGAAGAAGCTGCCCGCGTTGCCGATCACCGCCGGGTCGGGCAGTTTGGCGCGGCGAATCGCCACCACCCAGTCAAAAATCTGCCGGGCATCGGGGTTGTGGATGCCCGTCTCGGCCATCTTGCGCTCCAAGTCCAGATAACCCAATTCAGCCTTCCAGCGCTTGGGCAAGGCAAAGCGCACGCGCAGGATCACTGCACGGCCAGCCAGTCCCAAACCATCAGGGCCAGCCGAGGCGTGTTTGAACACCGAATCGCGGTAACTGAAGCCGCACTGCGCGGCGTTCAGGCTGAACAACTCGCCCGTCAGCAAGTCCATGGCGTCCAGCGAGTCAAAGCGGTCTTGCAATTCCACCCCATAAGCGCCGATGTTTTGCACGGGCGATGCGCCCACGGTGCCGGGGATGAGCGCCATGTTTTCGAGGCCCGGATAAGCGTTGTCCAGCGTCCAGGCCACCAGTGCGTGCCAGTCCTCGCCCGCGCCGGCCTCGATCACCCAGTGTTTGTCCGTCTCACGCGCCAAACGCATGCCTGGCACCTCGATCTTGAGCACCAGGGCTTTGACGTCACCGGTCAGGACAATGTTGCTGCCACCGCCCAGAATTTGTCTGGGCAAGGCGGCCAATTCGGGGTCGGCCAACACGGCCAGCAGGTCACCTTCTGAGCGCACGCGCACCAAAGCCTGGGCCTTGGCGGCGATGCCGAAGGTGTTGTAAGGCTGCAGGGGGACATTTTTCTCAAGGAACATGGGAGAATTGTCGCATTCTCAACCTTTGATCTTTCCCACCATGCCCTCGTTTGATACCGTTTGCGAACCCAATATGGTCGAAGTGCGCAACGCCGTGGACACTTCCGCCAAAGAAATCGGCACCCGTTTTGACTTCAAAGGCACTTCGGCCGCCATCGAACTCAAGGACAAAGAGATCACGATGTTTGGCGATGCCGAGTTTCAACTGACGCAAGTTGAAGACATCCTGCGCAACAAACTCACCAAACGCAATGTGGATGTGCGCTTTCTGGACATTGGCAAGGTCGAAAAAATCGGCGGCGACAAGGTCAAGCAAGTGATCAAGGTGAAAAATGGCATCGAGACCGAAGACGCCAAAAAAATCACCAAGTTGATCAAGGAAAGCAAGCTGAAGGTTCAAGCCTCCATCCAGGGCGATGCGGTGCGCGTCACCGGCGCCAAGCGCGACGATTTGCAAGCCGCCATGGCCGTCTTGCGCAAAGACATGCCGGACTTGCCTTTGTCTTTTGACAACTTCAGGGATTAACCCACGGAAGGCGGCCGGCTTTGAAGAGGCGCATGTGAGCGCACTTTAAGTCTTGACTGCCGCGGTCACCACCACCTCGATCAAATAAGCCGGATCGGCCAAAGCCGCCTGCACCGTGGCGCGCGGCGGTGCGCTGCCGGCCACCACCCAGGCGTCCCACACCTCGTTCATGGCCCCGATGTCGGCGATGTCTTTCAGGTAAATCTGGGTGCGCAAGATGCGGGTTTTGTCGCTGCCCGACTCGCCCAATCGATGCTCGATCTGGCGCAAGACATCGGCCGTTTGGCTGCGAATGTCCCTGGCTTCGCACTCGGGCACCATGCCCGCCAGGTACACCACGCCATTGAATATGGCCGCCTCGCTGTAACGCGTGGCGACATGCAAACGTTGAATGTCCTGGCTCATGTTTTTTTCTTTCCCAGTTGGGACTCGGTACCCGCCAACAAGCGGTGGATGTTTTCGCGGTGCCGCCAGACCAGCAAAATGGCCATGGCAGCCAGGCTCAAGACCTCGGGCGCAGAGGCTTGCCAGGCCACCCCATCACCGAACAGGTAAAAAGCGGGCGCAAACACCGCCGCCACCATCGAGGCCAAGGACACATAGCGCGAAAAGAACAGCACGATGGCAAAACTGAGCACCACCGCCAGCGCCAGGCTGCCGTTGACGCCCACCACCACACCCACCGCGGTGGCCACACCTTTGCCGCCAGCAAAACCAAAAAACACCGGGTACAAATGCCCCAGAAAAGCCGCGAGACCCGCCAACGCAGCCAAGCCTGCCACCGTACCGTGTTCGGGGCCATAGGTCAACACCAGCGCCACCGGCAACCAGCCTTTGAACGCGTCCAGCAGCAAGGTCAGGATGGCCGCTTTTTTGCTGCCCGAGCGCAGCACATTGGTGGCGCCCGGGTTTTTGCTGCCGTAGCTGCGCGGGTCATTCAAGCCCATCAGGCGGCTGACGATCACCGCAAAACTGAGCGAACCCAGCAAATAACTGGCCAACACCACGGCCACCGGAATCAACGCATCCATCCAAAGCTCCCTTGTTCTTGATCGGGCGTCATTCTGCCAGTGCGCAGTTCACGGGCTTGGCGTCCAGCAGTTGTACGCACACCTGCGGATCGATGCCCACCAGATAGCCACGCCGACCGCCGTTGATGCAGATGCGCGGCAACGCCAGGATGGTTTCTTCGATGTAGACAGGCATGGCCCGGCGCGTGGCAAAGGGCGAGGTGCCGCCCACCAGGTAGCCACTGTGCCGGTTGGCCACCTCGGGCGCGCAAGGCTCGACCGATTTCAAACCGATCTGACGCGCCAGGTTTTTGGTGGACACCTTGCGGTTGCCGTGCATCAACACCACCAAGGGCTTGGCATCCTGGTCCTGCATGATCAGGGTTTTGACCACGGCAAACGGGTCCATGCCCAGCACCTGCGCGCTGTGCTGCGCGCCGCCGTGCTCAAGGTAATCGTACGGGTGCTCGGTGAAGGCCACCCCCTGCTGGCGCAAAAGCGCCGTGGCCGGGGTTTCGCTGACTTTGTCTTTCTTCGCCATGGACCGGAATCACAAAGCCGGGTCGCGCATTTCCCAGCGGATGGCGTCAATGGCCTTGAGCACGTCGGGCGACAACTCGGTCGACCATGCCGCCAGGTCTTCATTCAATTGGGCCACCGAGGTCACGCCAATGATGGTGCTGGCCACACTCCAGCGGTGGTAGCAAAACGCCAACGCCATCTGCGTGGGTGTCATGCCGTTGTCACGCGCCAGTTGGTTGTAGCGGCGGGCAGCTGCCAAAGCTTCCGGGCGACCCCAGCGCTGTTTGCGCATGGAGTCATAACGGGCGATGCGGCCACCATCCGGCACCAAGGGGCCCGTCAAGTCGTCGTGGTCGTATTTGCCGGTGAGCAAACCAAAACCCAGTGGCGAATACGCCAACATGGACACGTTCAACCGGTAGCAGGTCTCGTCCAAACCGTTGTCATAGGTGCGGCTGACCAGGCAATACGGGTTTTGCACCGTGGCCACACGGGGCAAGCCATGCTGCTCGGCCAGGCGCACAAATTCGTGCACACCATAGGGGGTTTCATTGGACAGGCCGATGTAACGTACCTTGCCCGCCTTGACCAGCTTGGCCAGCGCTTCGAGCTGTTCGTGGATCGAGGTCACCGATTTGTCCTTGGCCGGATCGAAATAGGTCATGCCAAACACCGGCACATGGCGCTCGGGCCAGTGGATCTGGTAGAGGTCGATCACATCGGTTTGCAAGCGGCGCAAACTGGCATCGCAAGAATTCAGGATGTCTTGGCCTGTCATGCCCGAGCCTTCACGAATCCAAGGCATGCCACGGGAGGGCCCTGCCACTTTGGTGGCCAAGACCAATTTTTGGCGGACACCGGGGTTTTTGGCGAACCAGCGGCCAATGAAGCTCTCGGTGGCACCGCAGGTCTCTGCCGAAGCAGGCACGGCGTACATCTCGGCGGTGTCGATGAAATTGATGCCCGCTTCAAGCGATCGGCTCAGGATGGTGTGCGAATCGGCCTCATGGACCTGCTGGCCAAAAGTCATGGTCCCCAGACAGATGGGCGTGACTTGCAGGTCGGACTGGCCGAGTTGAACGAGTTTCATGGTGTTTCCTCTTCGGTTTTCATGTCAGTGGCTGCACCCCAAACTCAAGCTCAGGGCCAATGGCCAGATTTTGTCACGCGTCAGGTCTATGCAGCGGTGCGCGCTGTCGCACGCGCTTCTTCTTGTAGCCGCAGCACCCGCCGCTGCACTTTGCCGGTGGTGGTCATGGGCAGCTGGTCAATGAATTCGATCTCTTTGGGGTATTCATAGGGGGCCAGCAAACCCCGCACATGGGCCTGCAGCTCACGGCGCACCTCGTCATCAAAACTGGCCTGGCCCGAGCCGGCGGGCCTGCGGGTCAGCCAATCAGGCGACAGCACCACATAGGCCTTGACCACAGCACCCCGGTCGGCATCGGGTTTGGGCACCACGGCGGCGTTGGCCACGGCCGGGTGCTTGACCAGACAGTTTTCGATCTCGCCAGGGCCAATGCGGTAACCCGCGGCCTTGAACATGTCGTCGGTACGGCCTTGGTACCAGAGGTAGCCGTCCTCATCGCAAACGGCCATGTCGCCCGTGCGGCACCAGTCACCCGTGTATTTGGCCTTCGTGGCTTTGTCGTTGTTCCAATAGCCCAAGAAAAACACCGGATCGGGCTGGCCGTGAACATCGAAGCGGTTGACCGCCACCTCACCGGGCGTGCCTGGCGGGCACAGCTGACCCGCCTCGTCGATGACCGCGACCTGGTGGCCGGGGTAGCCCTTGCCCATGCTGCCGGGCTTGGCGGGCCACAGGCGGGCGCAGTTGCCCACCACATAGTTGATCTCGGTCTGGCCAAACATCTCGTTCACCGTCACGCCCATTTGCGCTTGGCAATAGCCAAACACCGCGTCACCCACCGCCTCGCCCGCACTCATCATGGCTTGGAGCTTGAGTCGGTAACGGCCCTTCACCTTGGGCACCGCCTTCATCATGGCTTTGAGCGCAGTGGGGAACAAAAAGGTGTGCGACACACCGTGGCTTTGCAAAATCTCAAAGGCCACTTCGGGGGAAAACCGCCCGTTGAAGGCCACGATGGGTCTGCCAAAGTACAAGCTGGGCAGCAAAGCGTCCATCAGCCCGCCGGTCCAGGCCCAGTCGGCCGGTGACCAGAACACCGCTTTGGATGCGCGACGGGCATCTGTCGGGTCAAAGCCAAACCAGTTTTGGCTGCACAGAAATCCGGTGAGGTTGCCGATCAGCGCCCGGTGCGGAATCAAAGCCCCCTTGGGGTTGCCGGTGGTGCCGCTGGTGTAGATCAGCACCGCCGGGTCTTCGGCCAGGGTGGACACGGGTTTGAAAGTGGACTGGCTCGCGGCCATGGCCTGATCGAGGTTCAGGTCGGCCAGCTGCGCAGCACCGCCCACCCCCATCAGCACTTGCAGTGCGGGGCAATCCGGCCGCGCTTGTTGCAGTGCCTGCACAGTGGATTCGTCACACACCGCCACGCGGGCTTGGCTGTCGTTGATGCGAAACGACAAGGCCTCGGGCCCGAACAGCATGGACAAGGGCATGGCCACCGCGCCCATTTGCAGCACTGCCATGTAGGCTACCGCCGTTTCGTAGCGCTGGGGCAGCACAATCGCCACCCGGTCACCGCGCCCCACACCGTTGGCGCTGAGCACCCGACTCAGTCGGTTGGCGTCTTGCTGCAACTGGCCAAAAGTCCAACTGCGTCCCAGACCCTGCCCCGCCACATGCTCGCGAATGGCAACGCGTCTGGCCGTGGCAGGCTGCGCCGCCCACTGGCCGCAGCAAGCCTGCGCCATGTTGAAGCGCGTGGGCACTTTCCAGCCAAAGCCCCGGTGGATCGCCTGATATCGATCGCAGGGGTCGGCAGTGCCTTGGGGTGGGTTGGGGGCTTGGCGGTCCTGGTTGCGACTGACGCTCATCGTGTGTCTCCTTATGATCGAAAGTATGTACCAAGTTTTACGCCCCTCTCAAAGTCTTTGGGTGCCGCTGCGCGGCTGCCGCTACCACGTTCGCCAATGGGGCACGCCCCAACCTGGCGCCACGCCATTGGTGCTGGCACATGGCTGGATGGACGTCGCTGCTTCATGGCAGTTCATGGTGGATGCATTCAGCGAAGCCTTTGTCAACCAGCGTCCCATCATCGCGATGGACTGGCGCGGCTACGGCCTGACCGAATCACCCCCCACCGACAGCTATTGGTTCCCGGACTATCTGGCGGATCTGGATGCCTTGCTGGACGGGCTCTACCCCGACCAATCCATCGACTTGGTGGGCCACAGCATGGGCGGCAATGTGGTGATGATGTACGCCGGCAGCCGCCCCGAGCGCATCCGTCGCTTGGTCAACCTGGAAGGCTTTGGCATGGCCGCCACCGTGCCCAGCCAAGCGCCCACACGCATGGCCCAGTGGCTGGACGAGCTCAAAGCGCAGCGCGCAGGCAGCAACGACCTCAAACCCTACAGCGATGCCGCTGGGGTGGCCGCGCGCCTGATGAAAACCAACCGCCGCCTGAGCCAGGACAAGGCCGACTGGTTGGCCCAACATTGGGCTCGCCCCGGCCCCGACGGGCAGTGGCGCATCCTGGGCGATGCGGCGCACAAGGTCATCAACCCCTATCTGTTTCGCGTCGAAGAGACATTGGCCATGTACAAGCGCATCGCTGCCCCGGTGCTGGCCATCGAGGCAGCAGACGACTCTCTGACCCAATGGTGGAAAGGCCGCTACACCCTGGCCGAGTTCCACGAACGACTCCAGTCGGTACCCAGCTTGCAAAAAGCCACGGTCCAGGATGCAGGGCACATGCTGCAGCATGACCAACCCCAAGCCCTTGCTAACTTGCTGGAAAATTTTTTGCGCTGAGGCAAGACCTACAATCGCCGTCTTTCCAATCCACCACCACATGAAGCTGCTGGCCCAACTCAAAACCTGGGGCATGTTCTGGGCCTTGGCATTCACCGCCATGACCGCGCTCGCCGATGGCGCCCGTTATTGCCCCTCATTTTTGGGGGTGCCAGGTGCGCAAGCGCCTTTGCATCGGGGTGAAATCACCTTGTCGCCTTACACGCACCACTGGAGTCACAGCCCTGAACACAAGCCTGTGGTGCTTTTGGCCCTGGACGAAACACTGCCAGGCAACCGGTTTTGCGGTGTGAGCTTTTTCAGCAATTCTTTTGGTCAACCTTCGGTGTATGTGTACGCCGGTCAGCAGTTCAATGGGCTGCTGGGCTCGCCCAAAATGTTTGTCAAAGTGACCGCAGGCATCCTTTACGGCTATGTGGCGCCATACGAAAACAAAGTGCCTCTGAACCACAATGGTTTTTCGCCAGCGCTGATTCCATCTCTGGGCTACAAGATCAACACCCAGGACTCGGTGCAAATGAAAATTCTGGGCAATGCAGGTTTGATGTTTTCCTGGGGACGTCTTTTTTGACTGGTGATGGTCAGCACCTGAACACGATCGGCCCCTGTGACAGACAAGTCATGAGAAAATCCACGGTTTACCGAACCGGACACTTTTTCCATGGACGCAGAACGCATCAACCAAATCGGCGCATCCCTCACAGACCTGACCGCTCGTACCCACGAGTTACGGAGGTATCTTTGACTACGATGCCAAATCTGAACGGCTGAGAACCGTCAACGCATCGCTCGAAGATCCCGCGGTCTGGAACGACCCCAAAAAAGCCCAAGAACTGGGCAAAGAGAAAAAAGCCCTGGACAGCGTGGTGGTCACCATCACCAACCTGACCAGCGAGCTGGCTGACAACCTTGAACTCTTCGAGATGAGCAAGGAAGAAGGCGATGAAGCAGGCCTGCAAACCATCGAAGGCGAAGCGGCCAAGTTGGCAAAATTGGTCGAAGACCTTGAATTTCGCCGCATGTTCCGCCACGAGGCCGACCCGCTCAACTGCTTTGTCGACATCCAGGCGGGTGCCGGTGGCACAGAAGCCTGCGACTGGGCCAGTATGCTGCTGCGCCAGTACATCAAGTACGCCGAACGCAAGGGCTTCAAAGCCACGGTGGAAGACGAAACACCGGGCGATACCGCGGGCATCAAGGGTGCGACCATCAAGATCGAAGGCGAATACGCTTTTGGTTTGCTGCGCACCGAAACCGGCGTGCACAGGTTGGTCCGCAAAAGCCCCTTCGACTCGTCGGGCGGCCGCCACACTTCATTTGCTTCGCTGTTTGTGTACCCCGAGATCGACGACTCGATCGAAATCAACATCAATCCAGCCGATGTGCGCACCGACACTTTCCGTGCCAGCGGCGCGGGTGGCCAGCACATCAACAAGACGGATTCTGCCGTGCGCCTGACGCACATCCCCACCGGCATCGTGGTGCAGTGCCAAGACGGCCGCAGCCAGCACAGCAACCGCGATGTGGCCTGGCAACGCCTGCGCTCGCGCCTGTACGACTTCGAGATTCGCAAGCGCCTGGAAGAGCAGCAAAAGCTAGAAGACACCAAGACCGATGTGGGCTGGGGTCACCAGATCCGCAGCTATGTGCTGGACAACAGCCGCATCAAGGATTTGCGCACCAACGTCGAAATTTCGGCCACCCAAAAAGTGCTCGATGGCGACTTGGATGCGTTCATCGAAGCCTCACTGAAACAAGGTCTCTGACCCGCTCAGACCGCAACCCCAACGGAGTTAGTGATGCGTGAAGGACAACCCACCGCGATTCACCGGGCCGCTTATGCTGCCCCGGCCTACTGGATCGACACGGTCGATCTGACGTTCGACCTGGACCCCAGCAAAACCCGCGTGCTCAACAAGATGCACTTGCGCCGCAACCCTGATGTGGCGGTTCAAGCTCTGCGTCTCGATGGCGAAGACCTCAACCTGGCCCGCGTGCTGGTCAACGGCGGCGGCACCTCGTTCAAGATGGACGGCAAACAGCTGGTGCTGGAAAACCTGCCCGAAGGACATGAACCCTTCGATCTGGAAATCTTCACCACCTGCAGCCCCGAGAAGAACACGCAACTGATGGGCCTGTACGTCAGCAACGAGTCGTTCTTCACACAATGCGAGGCCGAGGGTTTTCGCCGCATCACGTACTTCCTGGACCGCCCGGATGTGATGGCCAGCTACAGCGTCACCCTGCGCGCTGACAAAGCCAAATACCCGGTGCTGCTGTCCAACGGCAACCTGGTGGAGCAAGGTGCGCTGGAGGATGGTCGTCACTTTGCCAAGTGGGTCGATCCGCACAAAAAACCCTGCTATTTGTTCGCCCTGGTGGCGGGCCAATTGGTGGCGCGTGAGCAGCGCATCGTCAGCCGCAGTGGCAAGGAACATTTGTTGCAGGTGTTTGTGCGCCCAGGTGATCTGGACAAGACCGAACACGCGATGAACTCACTCATGGCCAGCGTGGCTTGGGACGAGGCCCGCTTTGGCCTGCCACTGGACCTGGAACGCTTCATGATCGTCGCCACCAGCGACTTCAACATGGGCGCGATGGAAAACAAGGGCCTGAACATCTTCAACACCAAGTACGTGTTGGCGAACCCGGCCACCGCCACCGACATGGATTTCGGCAACATCGAATCGGTGGTTGGCCACGAGTACTTCCACAATTGGACTGGCAACCGCATCACTTGCCGCGACTGGTTCCAGCTCTCGCTCAAAGAGGGTCTGACGGTCTTCAGAGACCAGGAGTTCAGCCAGGACATGGCGGGCAATGCCAGCGCCCGCGCCGTCAAGCGCATCGAAGACGTGCGTGTGCTGCGCACGGTGCAGTTTGCCGAAGACGCCGGCCCCATGGCCCACCCGGTGCGCCCTGACAGCTATGTGGAAATCAACAACTTCTACACCGTCACCATCTACGAAAAAGGCTCGGAAGTCGTTCGCATGATGCAGACCTTGGTGGCAACGCCCTCCGACAGCCTAGGTCGCGACGGTTTTGCCAAGGGCATGAAGCTCTACTTTGAGCGCCATGACGGCCAGGCCGTGACCTGCGACGACTTTGCCCAAGCCATTGCGGATGCCAACCCCGGCTCGGCCCTGGCGCAGAACCTGAACACCTTCAAGCATTGGTACAGCCAGGCAGGTACGCCGCGACTGCAAGCGAGCGGCGAGTACAAAGCCAGCGAGCGCAGCTATACCCTCACCCTCAGCCAAAGTTGCCCTGCCACGCCCGACCAATCCAGCAAAGCGCCGTTTGTCATCCCCGTCACCCTGGGGCTGCTCAGCCGTGATGGGCAGGCACTGCCCCTCCAACTGGCGGGCTCTTCCGACAGCGCGCTGCAGCAAACGGTGGTACTGACCCAAACCAGCGCCAGCTACACCTTTGTCAACGTCGACAGCGAACCCGTGCCTTCATTGCTGCGGGGTTTCAGTGCACCGTTGGTGCTCGAAGACGGCCTAGGTGCCGATGACCTGCTGATCTTGCTGGCCCACGACAGCGACCCCTTTAACCAATGGGAAGCCGGCCAACGCCTGATGCTGCAAAGCGCGCTGGATGCGATCCACCACAACAAGGACTTGACCGGCCAGCCTGTGTTGTCCGATGCCTTGTTGGCGGCTTTGCGTAACGTGCTGCGTCACCCCACACTGGACGCCGCCTTCAAGGACCTGGCGCTCACGCTGCCTTCCGAGAATTACATCGCCGACCAGCTGGACGTGGTGGACCCGCAGCGTGTCCATGCCCTGCGCGAAACGATGCGTCTGCAACTGGCCACCGCCCTTCAAGCCGACTGGCAATGGGCTTGGGACGCTCACAAGCACAACGGCGCCTACACGCCCGACGTCCACTCGAGCGGCCGCCGTGCTTTGGCGGGTCTGGCCATGACCATGTTGTGCGTGGCTGCCGCGCACAACGATGACACCGTCACGCCAGGCCGTGTGTACCAGCAGTTCAAGGACGCGGGCAACATGACCGACCGCTTCAACGCCTTGTCGGCATTGGTGGTCAGCGGCCATGCCTTGGCGCAAGATGCTCTGGCCTTGTTCCACAAAATGTTTCAGCACGAAGCCCTGGTGATCGACAAGTGGTTTGCCCTGCAAGCCGGTGCGCCGGACCGTGCAGGCGACATCTTGCCGCGCGTGCGCCAACTTATGCAGCACCCCGACTTCAGTCTGCGCAACCCCAATCGCGCGCGCAGCCTGATCTTCAGTTACTGCAGCGCCAACCCGGCAGGATTTCACCGCGCCGACGCAGCGGGCTATGTGTACTGGAGCGAACAAGTGCTGGCACTGGACGCCATCAACCCGCAGGTCGCCGCTCGCCTGGCACGTGCCATGGACCGCTGGAGCCGCTTGGCTGAGCCTTACCGCAGTGCGGCGCGTGTGGCCATTGAACGCGTGGCAGCCAAGGCCGATCTCAGCAATGACGTGCGCGAAGTGATCAGCCGGGCGCTGAGCAGCACCTGAACCCAAGGAATGAACATGAGCAGCAAAATTTCCCTGTCCCGCTATTTGGTGGAACAGCAACGCGACAAAGGCAACATTCCGGCTAACTTGCGCTTGCTGCTCGAAGTGGTGGCCCGTGCCTGCAAAAGCATCAGCCATGCTGTCAACAAGGGCGCTTTGGGCGGTGTGCTGGGCAGTGCAGACAGCGAAAACGTGCAAGGCGAAGTCCAGAAAAAGCTCGACATCATCGCCAACGAGGTGCTGCTCGAAGCGAATGAATGGGGCGGTCACCTCGCCGCCATGGCCTCTGAGGAGATGGACAGCATCTACCTGGTGCCCAACCGCTACCCGCAAGGCGAATACCTGCTGCTGTTTGATCCTTTGGACGGCTCCTCCAACATCGACGTCAACGTCAGCATTGGCACCATCTTCAGTGTGCTCAAAAAGCCAGAAGGCAGCCAAAGCGTGACCGAGTCGGACTTTTTGCAGCCCGGCAAGAACCAGGTGGCGGCTGGCTACTGCGTGTACGGCCCTCAAACCACATTGGTACTCACCGTGGGCGATGGTGTGGTGATGTTCACCTTGGACCGCGAGCAAGGCTCCTTCGTGCTCACGCAAGAAAACGTGCAAGTGCCTGCCGACACCAAAGAGTTTGCGATCAACATGAGCAACATGCGCCACTGGGACGAACCCGTGCGCCGCTACATCGACGAATGCCTGCAAGGCAAGGATGGTCCGCGCGGCAAAGACTTCAACATGCGCTGGATCGCCAGCATGGTGGCCGATGTGCACCGCATCCTGACCCGAGGCGGCGTGTTCATGTACCCCTGGGACAAGCGCGAGCCGCACAAAGCAGGCAAGCTGCGCCTGCTGTACGAAGCCAACCCCATGAGCTGGTTGATCGAGCAAGCCGGTGGTGCATCAACCAACGGCAGGCAGCGCATTCTGGACCTGCAACCCGAGCTGCTGCACGAGCGTGTGAGCGTGGTGCTGGGCTCCAAAAACGAAGTCGAGCGCGTGACCCGATACCACGACAAGACCTGATATTCCGGTCGCTGCGGCCGGATTCAGGCCTCGCTGTCTGGCGGAAAGCCGTCTCCTGCAGATGCGGATACGGGCACTGCAGCTGCGGCAGGCTCAGACACCACCGCACGAAGGGTTTCGCGCAAGAGTTTCTTCTCAGGCAAGCTCAAGGCACGGGCCAGACGCTGACGCATGCGCAACAACAGTTGACGATCCACTTCTTGGGGAATGCCCCGGCTGATCTGCAGGGCATCGCGCAGGTCTTCACGTAAATCCTCAGGTTCTTCCGCCCACCATGCGGTCACCACTTCGTGCATCGATTTGCGCAGCTCTTCAACGTCCTCCACGGCCAAGCCCATGCCGTTGGACAACTTGCCTTGCAACAAATCTGCCAAGGCTTGTGAACTGACCACGACGCGGCGATCGGCTTGGGACAACAAGCGGGCCCAGCCAGGATCGGTACGCACCATTTGCGGCATGTTTCGGGCAGACTCGTCGGCCAACAGGTGGACGCTCAAACCACTGAGCTGGGCTTCATCGATGATGACCAAAAAGCGTTCATCGTCACTGGCCACCAGCACATGATCACAGGCATGGTGTTCGGCCAGTTGTTTGAGGTCGTGTCCCAGCGACCTCAGCAAAGAGGCCCCGCCATCGGCATCGTGCGCTTGAACCAGGCGAACAATCTGATCATCGATCACCAGGCCATCCGAGCGATCGCTGTACCAATAGATGCGACGCAAATCCACATCCAAGCCCGATTGGGACAAAGCCAAGGACAACAGGCCGAGCAGACCTTGCCGATTGACGGACTCCCCCGAGGCCCCCATGGCACCTTGCTGAGCCAGCCACATCAAAAACCGGCCGTCGATCAAAGCGATGCATGTGCCACTGCGATGTTCGCTGTGTCGGCGTTCATTTCGGGCGTCGTGGGAAAAATAATCGCGTTTCATGAATAACTCCGTATCGATAAAAATAGTGTCGCTAAAAAAGTGCAACCCTTGGATTTTACGGCTTGACCCCGCGCATGCGGGTCTTCACCGGGCGAGCCCATTTCCACCTCGATCTGACCACGCCGCTTGCACTGCATCCAAAGCTGCCACTTATCTCGGTTATAAATAACGACTGTGTCTGTCCTCCCACCCTTCGATCCTCGTCAAGTCCCGGTTTGGCAAATCGACCACGATTTGCCTGCGGTTGCGTCTTCGCGGCTTTCTCCCCATGCCCTGAAGGCCAGGTTTTTGAATCCCCCAGAGTGGCAGCCGGAGGTGGTCAAAGAAAGTTTTTCTTCCGGGCGCCCACCCACCCAAGCAGCGGTGTTGGTCCCGATTGTCATGCGTGGACCGGAGGCCTGTTCACCCACGGTTTTGTTGACGCGGCGCGCTGCCCACATGAAAACGCACTCGGGTCAAATCGCATTTCCGGGCGGCAAGGTGGACCCCGAAGATGCCAGCACACACGCCACCGCTTTGCGTGAGGCTCAAGAAGAAGTGGGGCTGGATGCGCGGCATGTTCAAGTCATCGGCGAGCTGCCCACTTATGTCACTGGCACTTCGTTTTGGGTCACGCCGGTGATCGCACTGGTTTCCCCGGACTGCGAACTTGAACCCAACAGAGACGAGGTGGACGACATTTTTGAAGTACCTCTTTCATTTCTGATGAATCCTGCCAACCACCAAAGGCACGCCATGGAATGGCAGGGTCAGAAGCGCCATTGGTTCTCCATGCCCTATCTGGAAAACAGACCGCATGCCAACGGCGGTGTGGAATCCATTGAACGCTTCATTTGGGGCGCCACCGCAGGCATGCTGCGTAACTTTTACCGCTTTTTAGCGGCCAACCCGACCACGAGAGAAAAAACATGAGTTTTTTTGCAATCTTGCTGGCCCTTGTCCTCGAGCAGGTGCGTCCCCTCAAAACGGATCACCTGGTTTTCTCCAGCACCGAACGTTGGGTGCTCTGGACCGTTCGCACCTTGGATGCCGGCGCTCGCTCGCAGGCCTGGATCACCTGGGGGGTGACCATCTTGGGGCCCGCCCTGTTGGCCATGCTGGTGCACTGGTTACTGGCGTGGGGCCTGGGTTGGTGGATGGCCATTTTGTGGAACGTGGCCCTGCTCTATGCCACCTTGGGCTTCCGCCAATTCAGCCACCATTTCACAGGCATTCGGGAAGCTTTGGACAACAGCGACGAAAACAAGGCCCGCGAACTGCTGGCGCAGTGGCAACAAGTGGAAGTGGGCCATATTCCCCGCAGCGAAATTGTCCGGCATGTGATCGAACACTCCGTGATCGCCGCACACCGGCACGTGTTCGGTGTCTTTTTTTGGTATGCCGCCTTGTCCATCATTGGACTGGGCCCTGTCGGGGCTGTGATTTACCGACTGACCGAATATGCACAACGGCGTTGGCAACAACCAGCGCCTGATGGCTCATGGGCCAGTGACGTGCTGCGCGCTGTCAGCATGCGGGCATGGCAGGCCATGGATTGGTTGCCATCTCGCATGACCGCTTTGGGCTTTGCCATCGTGGGCAGCTTTGAAGACGCCATGGACGGCTGGCGACACCATGCTCAAAACTTCCCTCAAGACAACGATGGGGTGATCCTGGCCGCTACAGCGGGTGCCATCAACATCCGGCTGGGTGGCGCCGCGTTGACATCTTCTGAAGAGGATGACACGACCGCATCTGGCAGCAGCAGCACCCCCGGGCGCATCGCCAGCCTGTCGCATTTTGCCCAGGTGGTGGGCCTGGTGTGGCGCACGGTGATCATGTGGCTTTTGCTGCTGGCCTTGCTGACCATGGCCAACTTGGTGGGCTGACAAGCGGCTTGGTGCGCGGCGCCCAGCCCATTACCAGCGTTGCTGGCTCAATTCTTCAAAGAGCTGCGCATAAATGCGATGTCGGCGCATGCTGATGGTGCCAGGGTCTTGCGCGGTTTCCACTTGCGCCAACACGGCGCAACCCGGTTCGTGCAAATGCACGCAGTTGTAGAACTTGCAACTTCCCAGGTGCTGGCGCAAATCGGGCATGCAGTTGGCCAGACGTGTCGGTTCGATGTGGTGCAGGCCAAACTCCTGAAAGCCGGGAGAGTCGATCAATGCGGTTCGGGCCGAATCGGTTTTTTGTTCAGCATCGAGCGCAGGCACCCAGTACCAACGGGTGCTGGTGGTCGTGTGCTTGCCCGAGTTCAAGGCCAAGGAAATTTCGCCCGTCTCCACGTGTGCATCGGGCACCAGGCGGTTGATCAAGGTGCTCTTGCCACTGCCCGATGGTCCCAGCACCAAAGTGGTCAGACCTTGGAGTTGGGCACACAAAGCGTCCACACCGTCGTCGGCCACCGGGCTGCGCGGATTCAGGCTGATCGGCAACACGCTGTAGCCCATGGCGCGGTAAGGAGCCAGCCGCTCCCAGGCTTGCGCAAAGGGCAGCGCCAGATCGCTTTTGTTGAGGGCAATGATGGGCCTGATGTGCTCGGCTTCCGCTGCGACCAGGGCACGCGCGAGCTGACTTTCTGAATATTCAGGGTCGGCGGCGATCAAGATCAGCACGCGGTCCAGATTGGATGCGAAGGATTTGGTGCGGATTTCATCCTGGCGGTAAAACAGGTTACGACGCTCCAAAAGTTTTTCGATGCTGCCTTCGTCGCCTGCGATTTGCCACAGCACCTGGTCACCCACCACCACCTGGTTTTTCTTGCCTCGAGGGTGGCAAATCAGGCGACGGCCTTCGGGAGTCTCCACCAGGCAATGGCGGCCATAAGTGGCCACCACCAAACCGGGCTCCAGATCGTTCGCCAAAGGCACCAGCGGACGGGCTTGGGGTTTATTCATGCCCGTTCATGCCGGTAACAAAGCGTCGGTCTGGGTCGCGGCCTCAAAGTCCAGTCGGCTCAAGCCGCGCACATCGTGCGTGTTCCAACGCACCACACAACGGCGGTAGGTCAGCACCACTTCCGGGTGATGGTTGAGTTTTTCAGACAACCAGCCCAGGCTGTTGACGAACAGCAGCGCGTGCGTGTGCTGCTCGAAAGCAAAGCTTTTTTCAATCGCCACGTTTTCACCATCACCTGCCAAACCCCAGCCGACAAGCTGGCTCAGTGCCATGATCACCTCGGTGGGTTTGAGCGCACGAACTTCAGCGGTGCTCATGCGGTTTTCATCCTGAGCAATCGCTCACTGGCAGGGGGGTGCGAGTAGTAAAACTTCACAAACCATGGGTCGGGCGTCAGGGTCGAAGCGTTGTCCTGGTAGAGCTTGAGCAAAGCCGAAGACAAGTCTTGCCCAGGGGTTTGCGATAAGGCATAGGCATCGGCCTCGAACTCCTGCTGACGCGAGCGCCAGGAAGACAGCGGCGCCCAAAACAGCGTGAACACCGGGGTGACCAGCATGAACAAGACCAGCGCCAAAGCATCGTTGCTGCCCGACAAATTGGGCATCACACCCAAGCCGGTGTAAAACCAGACCTGCTGCGCCAGCCAGCCCAGCAAGGCCAAACCCGCCAGCGTCGTGGCAAAGTTGATGGCCATCATCTTGAGGATGTGCTTGTGCTTGAAGTGCCCCAACTCATGGGCCAGCACCGCTTCCATTTCAGCCGGACTCAGCTGCTGGAGCAGGGTGTCAAAAAACACCACGCGTTTGCTGGCTCCAAAGCCGGTGAAAAACGCGTTCGAATGCGCCGAACGGCGGCTGCCGTCCATCACGAAAAAGCCTTTGGCGGTGAAGCCCGCGCGCTGCATCAAGGCCTGCACACGGGCTTTGAGCGACTCGTCTTCCAGCGGCGTGAATTTGTTGAACAGCGGCATGATCACGTTGGGGGCAATCGCCATCAAAAACAGCTGCCAGACTACCAACACGGCCCAAGCCCACAGCCACCACCATGAGCCACCCGCTTGCATGAGCCACAACACCACCCACAGCAGCGGCAGGCCCAGCGTCAAGCCCAGCGCCAGCCCCTTGGCCATATCGGCCATCCACAGCGCGGGCGTGATCTTGTTGAAGCCAAAGCGCTGCTCTACACCAAAGGTTTGCATGAGCGACAAAGGCAGTCCGATCAAGCCGCCCACCACCGCGAAGCCCAGTACCAACAAGATTTGCTGCGCCATGCCCGGGCCCATCCAGTCCATCAGAACCTGATTGAGCGCATCCAAGCCACCCAGCAGCGTCCAGCCCAACAACACCGTCGCATCCAGCGCGATATCGATTTGCGACAAACGGGCTTTGGCCAAGGTGTAATCGGCCGCTTTTTGGTGGTCAGTCAAGGACACCGTATCGGCATAAGCCACAGGCACAGCGCTGCGGTGGCGGGCCACATGCCGGACCTGGCGGGCGTTCAGCCAGAACTTGAGCGCCACATGCGCCAACAAGGCCAGCACCAAGGTCAAGGTCAAAGTCAGGGATGCATTCATGCCGCCATTGTAGAAGCCACATCCCTGAGCACCATCCCATGGACCCCAATTCCAAGGGCCACATCCAGGGCTCACGGCATCGGCGACAATCCCCCCATGCCTGATGTGAACACCAACACCCCTGCCCCGCCAACACAAGCGTTGCCCAAATCCGACCAAAACCTGGTCTGGCTCGATTGCGAAATGACGGGCCTGGACCCCGAAAAAGAACGTTTGCTGGAAATCGCCGTGATCGTCACCGGCCCTCATCTCACCCCCCGGATCGAAGGACCTGTGCTGGTCATTCACCAAAGCGATGCGTTGCTCGACCAGATGGACAAGTGGAACAAGGGCACCCATGGCAAAAGCGGCCTGATCGACAAAGTCAAAGCCTCGACGATCTGTGAAGCCGAAGCCGAAGAGCAAATATTGGCCTTCCTGAAAAAATACCTGCCCAAAAACAGCTCGCCCCTGTGCGGCAACACCATCAGCCAGGACCGCCGCTTTCTGGTCAAGTACATGCCCAAACTGGAAGCGTTTTTCCATTACCGCAACCTCGACGTGAGCACCCTCAAGGAACTGTCACGCCGCTGGAAACCCGAGGTGTATGCCAACTTCAAGAAGCAACAAAAGCACACAGCGCTGGCCGATGTCCACGAATCCATTGATGAACTCGCGCATTACCGCGAACATTTCATCCGTTTGTGAAAATTAAGGGGAAACCCTAGCGCCCAGGCTTGATGTGTGCCATAATTCGGGGCTCTCTGCACATGGGTGCAGCGTTTCATACATCTCCCTTCATGCCTTGACCCACCGATAGGGTCACTCTCAGCGGCCAGGCTCCATGCCCAGCGCCTCTCGCGAGCACCGTTTGATGGTTGATGTCTTATCAACCTTGCGGTGCCTGCGGCCCAACCCAACAAAGCTTTGTTGGCAGCCGTTGTTCCGTGCGAGTTTTTACACACATGACCGACACTTTGATCACAGTGCAGGACGACTTGTCGCCTGCCGAAAACATGTCCACCACAACGGCCGTCGAGGAAACCGTCGCTGACGTGCCCAATGGCTTCATCGAACTGGGCCTGGCCCCAGAGCTGGTGCGCGCCGTGGCCGATCTGGGCTACACCCAACCTACCGCTGTGCAATTGCGCGCCATTCCTTTGGCGCTGCCAAAAGTGGGCGGCTCGAAAGACGGCCAATCCAATGGCTACACCGACCTGATGGTCTCCAGCCAGACTGGAAGCGGCAAAACCGCTGCATTTTTGCTGCCTGTGCTGCACACGCTGATCCAGCAAATGGCCGAGCAGGAAACCGCCGAACGCGCCGAGTTTGACCAAGCCTGTGCCGACGCGGCCGCCAAGGGCGAACCTGCCCCCAAGCGTGCCAAGCGCAAAGACCCGACCAACCCTCGCAACTTCAAATCCCCCAGCCCCGGCGCTCTGATCCTGTGCCCAACCCGTGAGCTGGCTCAGCAGGTGGCGCAAGACGCCATCGAGCTGGTCAAGCACACACGCGGCCTGCGCGTGGCCAACGTGGTCGGCGGCATGCCTTACCAGTTGCAAATTGCCAAACTGCAAAACGCCAACTTGGTTGTGGCCACACCTGGCCGTTTGCTGGACCTGCAGCGCTCCATGCAGATCAAGCTGGACAAGGTTCAGTTTTTGGTGGTGGACGAAGCCGACCGCATGCTCGACTTGGGTTCCTCGGACGACCTCGCCGACATCAACGAGATGACCATCCAACGCCGCCAGACCATGATGTTCAGCGCCACGTTTGCACCGCGCATCCAACAACTGGCCATGCGCGTGATGCACGACGGTGGTTCATCGGTCCAGAAAATCCAGATCGACAACCCTCAAGAAAAGCACAACAACATCAAGCAGGTGCTGTTCTGGGCCGATAACGCCCAACACAAGCGCCAGATGCTCGACCACTGGTTGCGCGATGCCTCCATTGACCAGGCCATCGTGTTCTCCAGCACCCAGATCGAGTGCGACGGCCTGGCTGCTGACCTGCAGCAAGACGGCTTCTCGGCGGTGGCCCTGCACGGCGCCTTGAGTCAAGGCATGCGCAACCGCCGCTTGATGGCCCTGCGCAATGGCCAGGTCCAGATTTTGGTCGCCACCGATGTGGCTGCGCGCGGCATCGACGTGCCCACCATCACACACGTCTTCAATTTCGGCTTGCCCATGAAGGCCGAGGACTACACCCACCGCATTGGCCGCACAGGCCGCGCTGGCCGCGATGGCATTGCTGTGACCTTTGCCGAAATGCGCGATCGCCGCAAGATCGGCGACATCGAGGCCTACACACGTCAGCCTTTCAAGGCCGAAGTGATTCCGGGCATGGAGCCCAAAATGCGCATGCCCGAAGCCCGCAAACCCATGGGTCGTGGCGGTGACCGTTTCAGCGGCGAGCGCAATTACGCCAATGCTGGCGGTGGCTTCCGTGGGGGTCGCCCAGCCGGCGGCCGCGACTTTGGTGGCCACCGTGACCGCGATGGCGGCGGGTTTGACAACCGCGCCCCACGTGGCCACTTCCGCGACGAGCAACCCCGCTATGAGCAGCGCAGCGAACCCCGCTTCGATGCCCGCAAGGATGGCGGTCGTTTTGACGCGCCACGCGGCGACAACCGCGGCGCACCTGCGCACCCTTGGGACCGTGGCGACAGCCGCCCTTCACCACGTCAAGACGCCCGCCAGGACGGCCCACGCCAAGGTGGCCGCTGGGAAGACCGTGGCGGCGACAACCGCAATGCTGCACGCCCTGCCCCACGCGGCACAGCCGGCGACAAGTTTGCACGCGGCCCCAAGCAGTTTGGTGCCAGCAACTTCAAACCCCATTCAGCTGGCGAAGGCCCCGCCGGCAAGCGTGGTGGTACCCGGGTGCTGAAAATCACGCGCGGTTGACTCTCTATCCGGGAACCAACTGGGACCACCCGATCCCCACCAAGGCCTTGCTCTCACCGGCAAGGCCTTTTTTCATGCTTTGACAGAGCGGTGACAGTCCCATAAAAAAACCGCCCTGGGCGCAAACCCGGGCGGTTTTTCGTATGGCCGAAAAGGCTTTACGCTTGGGCTGCGGGTGCAGCTTTGCGCTGAGGCAACTTCTCTTTGATACGTGCCGACTTGCCACTGCGGTCACGCAGGTAGTACAGCTTGGCACGGCGCACGTCACCACGGCGCTTGACTTCGATGCTGGCGATCAAAGGGCTGTAGGTCTGGAACGTACGTTCCACGCCTTCGCCGCTGGAGATCTTGCGCACGGTGAAGCCGCTGTTGAGGCCACGGTTGCGCTTGGCGATCACCACACCTTCGTAAGCCTGAACGCGCTTGCGGTTACCTTCAACCACGTTCACGTTCACGATCACGGTGTCGCCAGGGGCGAACTCAGGGATGCTTTTGTCAAGGCGAGCAATTTCTTCTTGCTCAAGGGTCTGGATCAGGTTCATTTGAAACTCCGACATTTCTCTCGTTCATGCCTGCTGCACTAGGGGCGTTCCTGACGCTCTTTGAAAGAGCCTGTCGGCTGTCCATGAAGGGCAGCAGGCCGGATCGCGGCGGGTAGAGGACCGAAAAGCCTTGAATTATAGCTTGCCCGTCCGCAGCCAGTCCAGCGTCTGTTGCCACAGGCCGCTGGCCTGAGGCCGGAAGTAGTCCATGTGACCGATCCCTGCCATTCCCAGGCTGCGGGGCTCAATGGTCAGGGCTTGCACGGGTGCGTTGCAGTAGCCCGCCATGAAAGCGTCGCGCGAAGCCGGGGGAGCCCATCTGTCGTCGGTGGCGTTGATGGCCAGGATCGGCGTTCGCACTTGGGCAAACTTTTCCGACAGCCCAGGCATGGCCGGATCTTCGAAAAAATAGCGTGGCCAGCGGCACCAGTGGCGCCATTGGTAAAAGACATCGCGCGGCAGGTCATCACCCATGCCCAGCAGGCTCCAGGCCAGGTAGCCCTTGGTGCGGACAATCAAGGGCCCCAGCACATGCCACATGAAGTGGACCCGCAGACGCTCCAAAGGGGGCATCCAGCCGTGCCAGCCGGCCCCGGTCGCAAAGGTGGCAAAGCGCTGGATCCGATCGTGAGCAGGCAACAAACCGAAGGCATGGCCCCCGTAGGAATGGCCCACCATCCACACCGGCCCATCGCCCTGCTGGAGCACATGGTCCAGCAAGGCCGACAGATCCAAGCGTGCCCAGTCGAGGTAGTCCATGCGCAGTTCGTCCAGCCGCTGGGGGCGAGACAGGCCAATGCCCCGGTAGTCCAGCGTCCAGACCTCGATGCCCTGCTCGGCCACAAAACGGGCAAAGCGGCTGTAAAAGCGCTGGGGCACCCCGGTGGCTCCGGCCACAATCAGTCGGCCCTGGACATCGCCACGGGCGGGGTAATGGGTGGCCTGCAGTGGGTAGCCGTCCTGGGCTGACAGGCTGAAAATGCGGGCGTGGGGGTCGATCGTTTTCATGGTCGACACCATAAACGAACGGTCGTTCTATTTCCAGATGCAGCAGTAGCGCCCGCGACAAGTCTGGAGCCAGACCTCGTCGCTCAAGGCTGGGGGTTCTGAGCGTCCAAGCCTTGCAAAAAAACTTCGTCCATGCGGCTCAGATGCCCAGCGGCACGGGCCTGGTCGATCAATTCAGGGCGGTGGCGGGCGCTCAGCATCAGGCTCTGCTCGCGCCGCCAGCGCTCGATCCTGGCATGGTGCCCTGATAGCAAGGCCTCAGGAACAGCATCGCCTTGCCACATTTCGGGGCGGGTGTAGTGTGGGCTGTCGAGCAAGCCGTCGAGTGCGGGATTGAAGCTGTCGAGCTGGTGGCTGCCTTCGTCCCCCAGCACGCCGGGCTGAAGCCGCGCCACGGCGTCAAGCAGCGCCATGGCGGCGATCTCGCCTCCAGAGAGCACGAAGTCGCCCAGGCTGATCTGGTGGCTCACATGGCGGTCAATGAAGCGCTGATCCACGCCTTCGTAACGGCCGCAAAGCAGGACCGCGCCCTGGCTGTCAGACCAGCCTTGCACGGCCGCATGGTTCAGTTTTTGCCCAATCGGCGAAAACAGCACCAGGGGAGCCGGCTGCGCCTCGGCCCGTTCAGTGCGGATGGCCTTGAGGCATTTGCCCAGGGGCTCGGCCAGCATCACCATGCCCGGTCCGCCGCCAAAGGGACGGTCGTCGACACGGCGGTAATTGCCTTCGGCGTGGTCACGGGGGTTCCAAAAATGCACCTCGACCAAGCCACTTTCGTAGGCACGGCGGGTGATGCCGCTGGTCAAAAGCGGCCCAAACAACTCGGGAAACAGGGTGATGATGTCAAAGCGCATGGGGATGGCCCTCCACGGCCGGGGCGGCTCAGTAGTCGGGTTGCCAGTCCACGGTGATGCGCTTGCCAGGCAAATCCACACCATCGACGAAAGCTGCGACAAAGGGAATCATGCGCTCAACAGGCTTGGCGCCTTCGGTTTCGGGAGCCGCTTCGATGACCAGCACGGTTTGCGGGCCAGTGGACATGAGGTCGCGCACCTGGCCCAGATCTACACCTTCGCGGTTGAGCACTTGCAAGCCGATCAAATCAACCCAGTAATACTCGCCCTCGGCGGCGGCAGGAAAGCTGGCGCGCGACACAAAAATTCGACCACCGCGCAAGGATTCGGACGCGTTGCGGTCGTCAATGCCCTGCGCACGCGCCACCACCGTGTCGGAATGGTCTTTGACTTCCAGGATGTTCAGCAGCAAGGGCTGCATCCATCCCTGCAGCGAGGAAAGCGCTGTGGCAGTGCCACGCTGGGGCTTCATGGGCCGATCGGGCGGAAGCAAGAACCAGCTTTGGGCAGAAAAAAGCGCCTCGGGCGAGGCGCTGTGGGGCAAGACCTTGAACCAGCCTTTGATGCCCCAGGCATCGGTGATGCGCCCGATTTCGATGGCGTCAGCCGGCAGTGCGGCTGTTTCCAAAGGGGGTCGCATGACCTGTGCGGGTCAATCAGGCAGCGGCTTTGCCAGCTTGGCGGATCAGACGTTCCACGGTGGGAGAAGCCTGGGCGCCAACGCTCTTCCAGTAGGTCAGACGGTCTTGAGCAATGCGCAGACCTTCTTCGCCACCTTTGGCTGTGGGGTTGTAGAAACCGATGCGCTCGAGGAAGCGACCATCGCGACGCACGCGCTTGTCAGCCACGACGATGTTGAAGAAAGGACGTGCTTTGGAGCCGCCGCGGTTCAAACGAATAACAACCATGATTTATCCTTGGGTGGTTGGGTATCTTGGGAACAATTGCCCAGACGCCCGGTATCCTTCAGCGTTTGAGACACGCAACTGGCCACCCGGCCAGTGACACACTGAAAAGCCCACCATTATACAACGGGAGCCTTGCCTTGCCTCTGATCCGTCCCAGCCGCGACGAAGATGTCGCTGCCATCACGGCCATTTACCGCCACCATGTGCTCACAGGCACAGGCACTTTTGAGATCGACCCGCCCACCGAGGCTGACATGGCCGGCCGCCGCGCCGATGTGCTGTCCAAGGGACTGCCTTACCTGGTCGTCGAAGACGAGGGCCGTGTGATCGGTTTTGCCTATTGCAACTGGTTCAAGCCGCGGCCGGCTTACCGGTTCTCTGCTGAAGACTCGATTTACATGGCAGCGGATGCGCACCGCAAAGGCATGGGGCGGGCCCTTCTGGCGGAGCTGTGCGTCCAGGCCGAACGCGCTGGCGTGCGCAAATTTCTGGCAGTCGTCGGCGATTCTGCCAACGCGGGCTCGATTGGCGTGCACACCTCGGTGGGCTTCAGCCACGTGGGCACCCTCAAGTCATGCGGATGGAAGTTCGACCGCTGGCTGGATGTGGTGATGATGGAAAAGCCTTTGGGCGCTGCCGACAGCACCGCTCCGCAATAATCGGGGCCATGAAAAACAAAACATTGGCAACTTGGCTGGCTTTTTGGGGCGGCCCATTGGGATTGCACCGGTTTTACCTTCACGGCTTCAAAGACATGCTGGCTTGGTTGCTGCCCATTCCAACCGCGCTGGGGTTTTATGGTTTGGAACGGGTGGAGCAGTTTGGCCAAGATGACACGCTCAGCTGGATGCTGATCCCGTTGTTGGGCTTCACGATCGCCGCTTGCGCCATGAATGCGATTTTTTACGGGCTCATGTCCATCGAAAAGTGGAACGCCCGGTTCAATCCCCAGACCGACGCCGCGAACCCTGCGGGTCGCACGCAATGGGCCACCATCATTGGCATCGTCACGGCCTTGCTTTTGGGCACCACGGTCATGATGTCCAGTCTGGTCTTCAGCTTTCAACGCTACTTTGAATACCAAATCGAAGCGGCACGTCTGATCAGTCAGTGATTTCAGCGGTCTATCCCCATCCTTGACCAAGCTGACAAGGCCTGCAAGAACGTCTGCCTGAAAACCTGCAACGAGGCCTGGCTGCTCAAGGGCTGTCTTCGGGCAACACGTCAATGGGCTGGTCCGCCACGCGTACCCGATCCTGTGCGTTCACCGCTTCGGGCGACACATCGGCCAAAGGCAGAAGAACAAAAGCGCGATCTCGCCAACGCGGATGGGGCACTTGCAAGCGCGGACTGTCGATGCGGGACTGACCGTACAAAATCAGGTCCAGGTCCAGTGTGCGCGGGGCATTCACATAAGGACGTTCACGGCCCGCCTTGATTTCCAGCGCCTGCAGGGCGTCCAACAAGTCAGGCGCACTCAAACAGGTGTCCAGCTGGGCCACCGCATTCACAAAGTCAGGGCCCTGTGCCTGGTGGGGGGCGCTGCGGTAGAGGCGCGATCGGCCTGTCAATCGCGTGCCAGGCAGCATGCCCAGCGCCTCAAAGGCTTGCAACACGGCCTGCCGGGCATCGCCCAGGTTGGCACCCAAGGCCACCCAAGCCGTCACCGGCTCACGCACGGGGTTCTGCATGGTTGGCCTGGGGGCTTATTCGGCGCTGCCAGACTCACCTGCGGCACCGGCAGGGCGACGACGGCGACGGCGTTTTTTGGGAGCAGCCGCATCGCCTGGCTCTGCCTCGGGCGCAGCGGCCGCGACCTCCTTCGGTGGCTGGGCCGCGCCATCGGGGCGGGGTGCACGGCGCACACGAGGCTTGGAGGTTTGCAAGGCTTGCTGTTCGGCTTTGGCCGCTTGCACCAGGTCTTCGCGCTCGGCATCGCTGGCCATGCTGAACTCTTGCCACCAATCGGCCAAGCGCACATCGACCTCTTCGATGTCGGCACGCAGGCGCAAAAAATCAAAGCCTGCGCGAAATCTTGGCTGCTCAACCAGTCCAAATGGGGTGCTGCCCACGCGCTTTTCAAAGCGCGGCTGCATCATCCAGATCTCGCGCATGTCGGCGGCCAACTTGCCGCGACCGGACACATCGCCAATGCGCGCGTCGAACACCTCATCGATGGCATCCTGCAAAGCCGGGTACGGGTGCTCTTTGCGCGCCAAGCGCTTGGCCCAACCCTCGCGCACATCGGCCCACAACACGCAGGCCAACAAGAAACTGGGGGCCACCGGCTTGCCCTCGCCCACACGGCGATCGGTGTCGGTCAAGGCCACCTGCACAAAAGGTGTGTCAGCCCGCTCCACCACCACATCCAGCAGAGGATAAATACCGGTCGCCAGACCCAACTTTTTCAACTGCTCGATCGACGCCAACGCATGGCCGGTTTGCAGCAGCTTGAGCATTTCGTCAAACAAACGGCTTTGCGGCACATCGGCCAACAAGGACGCGGACTGGGCCAGGGGCTTGCCCGTTTTGGCTTCCAGCTTGAAGCCCAGCGGGCTGAGCTTGGCGGCAAAGCGAACGGCGCGGATGATGCGCACCGGGTCTTCGCGATACCGTGCCACCGGGTCGCCGATCATGCGCAGCACGCGTTTTTTCGCATCCTGAATGCCGCCGTGGTAATCCACCACGGTCTGCGACTCAGGGTCGTAGTACATCGCGTTGACGGTGAAATCACGGCGCGTCGCATCTTCGTCTTGTGGACCCCAAACGTTGTCGCGCAATACGCGACCACTGGAATCAACCGCATGCTGCATGCCTTCAAGTTGGCGCTTGCTGGTGCGTTCATTGCCCTTGACCTGCTCGGCTGCCGCATTGTCCAGATGCGCCCGAAAGGTGGACACCTCGATCACTTCGTTGTCACGGCCCCGACCGTACACCACATGCACAATGCGAAAGCGACGACCGATGATGAAGGCCCGGCGAAACAGTCCCTTGACTTGCTCGGGCGTGGCATCGGTGGCCACATCAAAGTCCTTGGGGCGCAAGCCCAGCAGCAGGTCGCGCACCGCTCCGCCCACGATATAGGCCTCAAATCCGGCTTGCTGCAAGGTGTGGGTCACGTGGATGGCACGTTCGTCCACCAAGTCAGGGTCGATGCGGTGCACCGAAGCAGGCACCTCGGTCCGACGGCCAAAGTGGGGCTTGTTGCTTTTGGGCGATTTGCCCATCAGCTTGTCGATGAAATTTTTGATCATTCTTGAAACAGTTCGAGGATGCGCCAGCCACGCTCTGTGGCCAGTTGACGCAACCGAGCGTCAGGATTCGTTGCCACCGGATGGTGGGCTTTTTCCAAAAGCGGCAGGTCGTTCATGGAATCCGAGTAAAAACTCATCTCCACATCGCTCCATTGGAGACCCCGTGTGTCCAACCACTGTGCGACACGGGCCACTTTGCCTTCGCGAAACGAGGGCGTGCCCTTGATCTCGCCGGTGATCCAGCCGTTGGCATCGCGTTCGAGTTCCACCGCGATCAACTCGCTCACACCGAAAGCCTGCGCAATTGGGCGGGTCACAAACTCGTTGGTGGCCGTCACGATCATGACCGTGTCGCCCGCATGCTGGTGCGATCGTACCAGCGCCAGCGCCTCGGGCGTGATGCGCGGGCGGATCACTTCGTCCATGTAACGGGCATGCGCCTGCGCCGCTTCAACGGCACCACGCTCACGCGCCGCGCGGGTGGCAAAGCGCACGTAATCGTGGATGTCGAGCGTGCCTGCCTGGTAGTGGGCGTAAAACTCATCATTGCGTTGGCCGAACACGTGCGGATCCGTCCAGCCCAACTCAGTGGTGAAAACGCCCCAAGTGTGGTCGGAGTCCAGCGGCAGCAAGGTGTGGTCCAGGTCGAACAGGGCGAGTTTCATTCGTTCTCCAGCATGGCGCGCACAAGCGGAATGGTCAGAGCGCGCTGCGTTTGCAAGGCATAGTGGTCCAGGTTGTCCAGCAGTTGCATCAAGCTGCCCAGATCCCGGGAAAATCGATTGAGCATGTAAGACATCACTTCGTCACTCAAAAACAGACCTCGCGCATCGGCTGCCTGGCGCAGCACAGCGCGGCGCTCCGGTTCCTGCAAAACCTGCAGGGCATGCACATGGCCCCAGCCCAAGCGCGTGCGCAGGTCATCGCGCAGCTTCAGATCAGCTGGCGGCAAAGCGCCAGTGGCCAAGACCCAGCGCGGCATGCCGCTGCGGGGGGTCAGCGCATTGACAAACCAATTGAAGGCGGTGTGCTGTTGCTCGCTGTTGTAGAGGTGCACATCGTCCATCAGCACGGCGGTCCAATCGTCGTTGAACCCGGGCGGGTCCATCGTGTGGGCGTCCAGCCAGCCGACCAGAGCGCCCTGCTCTTTCAACACGTGGTGTACAGCATGCAGCAAATGGGTCTTGCCCGAGCCGCTTTCTCCCCACAGATAAGTGGGCACAGGCGAACGGCGGCTGGATGCCGTCCACAGACGCAAATGGTCTACCGCCGCGAGGTTGGGCCCTGCAAAAAAATTGTCCAGCGAGGGCGTGCTGGCCAAGCCAATGTCCAAAGCCAGTTGCCTCATGCCCCGTTCGAATCCTGCTCTGGTTGACCCGTGCCGCTTTTACGGTACAGGTCACTTTGCAAATATTGGCGACGCAAACGGCGCAAGGCCACCAACAACACCGCACTGGCCGGCAAGGCGATCAGGACACCCACAAAGCCCAGCAACTGACCAAAAGCCATCAGCGCCAAGATCACAGCCAACGGGTGCAAACCAATGCGCTCGCCCACCAAGCGGGGAGTCAGCACAAAACTCTCGATCAGCTGCCCCAGGCCGTACACCACGGCCACCATGATGAAGGCCTCGGTCGGGGTCATTTGCAGCAAGCCCGCCAGCAAAGCCAGCAAAAGACCCAAGCCAAAACCCAAATAAGGCACGAACACCGCCAGGCCCGTGAACACCCCAATCGGCAGGGCCAAATCCAGCCCGAACAAAGCCAGACCCACCACATAAAAAACCGCCAATGACAGCATGACCAGCAGCTGCCCCCTCAGGTATTCGCCCAGGACTTCATCGCTTTCCTGCATGAAGCTGTCAAAGCTGCCACGCCATGCAGGCGGCACCAACTCGACGACCAGGTGCACCATGCGGGTCCAGTCGTACAGCATGAAAAACAGCGCCACCGGCACCAGCACCGCATAGCCCGCAATGGCCAGGGCCACGCTGCCCCCCAGCTTGAGCGAAGACATGAGCGGCGCCCACCAGTCCTCGCGATTGGCGCTCAGGTAAACCACCAACTGGGCTTTCAGATCATCCAGATTCAGCGAAACATCCAGCCCCAACTGCGCCAACAAGGGGTTCACCACAGCACTCAATCGGTCCAGCAAAAGAGGCAGTTGTTGCTGCAGCAAGGGCCATTCGCGCACCAAAATTGGCACCAGCAACAAAAACAAGCCCAACAGCGCCAACAGCGCCAAAGCTTCCACCATCACCACCGTCAATGCACGAGGCAAACGCCCGCCCGCCAAGCCTTCGAGGCGCAACACCAGGGGATGCAGCACATAAGCCATGACCGCTGCGATCACAAAAGGCGCCAGCACCGGGGCCAGCAACCAGAACACCCAGGCGGCCAACAAAGCCACGCCCAACCAAGCGGCCAAACGGGTCATGAAAAAAGGGGGCGGGGTTTGCAAATCGGTCTCGTCTTTTGAGGCGTGCGGGTCAAAGCGCTCAGGGCTAACCCTTAAAATGAGCCTTGATTTTAGTCTGCCAGCCCGTTTATTGGCCCCTCGTCCCCCATTTACCGCCCGATCCGGGCCAAAACCATGAGCCAAACTCCCCTTTCCTACAAAGACGCCGGTGTTGACATCGTTGCTGGCGACGCCCTGGTCGAGCGCATCAAACCCCTGGCCAAGAAAACCATGCGCGAAGGCGTCTTGGCCGGCATTGGTGGTTTTGGCGCGCTGTTCGAAGTGCCCAAGCGTTACAAGGAACCTGTGCTGGTCAGCGGCACCGACGGCGTGGGCACCAAGCTCAAGCTGGCGTTTGAGTGGAACATGCACGACACCGTGGGGATCGACCTGGTGGGCATGAGCGTCAACGACGTGCTGGTGCAAGGCGCTGAGCCGCTGTTTTTCTTGGACTACTTCGCCTGTGGCAAGCTCGACGTGGACACTGCGGCGGCGGTGGTCGGCGGCATCGCCAAGGGCTGCGAGATGAGCGGCTGCGCGCTGATCGGTGGCGAAACGGCTGAGATGCCCGGCATGTACCCCGCAGGCGAATACGACTTGGCGGGCTTCTGCGTCGGTGCGGTCGAGAAAAGCAAGATCCTCACCGGCGCCAAGGTGCAAGTGGGCGATGTGGTGCTGGGCTTGGCCTCGCACGGCGTGCACTCCAACGGCTTCAGCCTGGTGCGCAAGTGCATCGAGCGCGCAGGCGCCAACACCCCGGCCACCTTGGATGGCATGCCTTTCAAAGAAGCCATCATGCGCCCCACCCGCTTGTATGTGAAGAACGTGTTGGCGGCGCTGGCTCAACACCCGAACTCAGCAGATGCCACCTCGAGCGGCGGCATCAAAGCCCTGGCCCACATCACCGGTGGTGGTTTGTTGGAGAACATTCCCCGCGTCTTGCCCGAGGGCTTGGCCGCGCACTTGCTCAAAGGCAGCTGGCCCCAGACCGAGCTCTTCGCTTGGCTGCAAGCCACGGCTGGCATCGACGACATCGAAATGAACCGCACCTTCAACAACGGCATCGGTATGGTGGTGGTGGTGGATGCGGCATCAGCCCAGGCCTGTGCCCAGACCCTGCGTGAGGCGGGCGAACAAGTGTTCACGATTGGACACATTGCCAAGCAAGGCGAAGGCGCTCAGGTCGTGGTTGCCTGATCTGAAGGTCCATAGCGCTCGATGAAACTGGCCTGAACCGCTGCGCCCATTTTTTCGGGGGCGTTGCCGATCAATGTCCTAAGAGTTCATTCACGCGGTTTTTCAGGGCCGCGTTGTCGGGGGCTGAGGGAACAGCCTGGAGATAGAGCCTCAAATCCTGCAAGGCTTCATGCACCTGCCCAAGCTCGGCGTGAACCAGGCCCCTGTCTCGCCGTTCGGTCCAGACCTCTGGCAACAAAACCACCAGTCGGTCCAAGACTTGCAACATCCGAGGCCAATCTTCCTGGGACCGAAAAATCTCTTTCAGATTGCGTAACATGCGGGCCAACATGTCGCGTGGCGGACAAGCTTGCAAATACAAGCCCATGGGCGTCTCGCCCTCGTCCAGATCGGCTTGAGCCTTGCGATCGACAGGGTCACGGAAGGGCCTCAACCGCTCCGCCAAATGGTCCAGGCCCAAGGACTCACCTGTGAGCGGATCCAACACCACCAAGCCTTCGTTCAAAGCGACCTTGACCAAGAAATGACCCGGGAAAGAGACCCCTTGCGCCTGCAATTCCAAGGCTTGGGCCAGTTCCAGCCAAATCACCGCCAATGAAATGGGGATGCCCCGTCGCGTTCGGAGGACCTCGTTGAGGTAGCTGTTTTCCGGCGCGTAATAGTCGTTGGCATTGACCCCGAAGCCCAAGTCTTTGTAGAACACCTGACAGAGTATGGCCAGTCGGGTCAAATCATCGGCATCTTCAGGCATGCGTGCCGTGACTTTTTTCAACAGCCGTGCCACATCGTCCAGCACTTGCTGCACATCCAGCAAGGGTTCTTCATCTTGCGCCAGACTGGCCGCCGCCTCCAACAAAGGGAACTGCTCATCGCTTTGCACCAAGCTGGCAAAGTAATTCAAAGGCGTCAGTGGCGATAAATTCAGGGACATTTGGAACCCTTCATCGCTTGAGGAAAGACCTGAGCCTCAAACCCGTGGCCCACAAAACACCAAAATACAGCAGCCCAGAGCCCAGCAGTGTCAAAGCCATCCAACCGATGCGCGTCCAGGCTTCTTGGCGCATTGCCACCCAGGGCAGGTGCTGCGCGGCCATCCACAGCAGCGTTGTCAACAAACCGGTGGCCAGCACAACCTGCGCGGCAAAACGCCACCAACCCGGCTGGGGCTTGTAGCTGCCCCGGCGCAACAAGCCCAGCAGCAACCAAGCAGCGTTCACCAAGGCCCCCAAGCCGATCGACAGGGCCAGCCCAGCATGGGCCAGATGGGGCACCAGCAGCACATTCAAGACCTGCGTCAACACCAGCACCACAATGGCAATGCGCACCGGGGTGCGGATGTCCTGGCTGGCGTAGTACCCCGGCGCCAGCACCTTGATGGCCACCAGACCCAGCAAACCCACACCGTATCCGGTGAGGGCCAAGGTGGTCTGCTGAACGTCTCGGTCGGTGAAGGCGCCATAGTGGTAAAGCACCGACACCAGGGGCTGAGAAAACACCAACAAAGCCGCCGCACATGGCAGGGCCAGCAACACCACCAGGCGCAAACCCCAGTCGAGCATGGCGGCATAGCGCTCGCCATCCCCCGTGGCTTTGGCAGCGGCCAATTGCGGCATCAGCACCACGCCCAGTGCCACCCCCAAAATGGCGGTCGGAAACTCCATCAAACGGTCCGCATAGGTCAGCCAGCTGACGCTGCCCGGGGCCAGGTGTGAGGCAATTTGGGTGTTGATGAGCAAGGAAATTTGTGCCACCCCCACACCCAACAAAGCCGGACCCATCAGGCGCAGGATGTTGCGTGTGGCTGGGTTGGTCCAGGCTTTTTTGATTCGGGCAGGCCCCACGCCCACACGCGGCAGCAAACCCAGACGGGCCAAGGCCGGTATCTGCACCGCCAGCTGTAAAAAGCCACCCACCATCACGCCCACGGGCAAGGCATAGATGGACTCAAAGCCTTGCTTCTCCAACCAGGGTGACAAGAACCAGGTTGCCAGGATCACGCTCACATTCAGCAGCACAGGGGTGGCTGCGGGCACGGCAAAACGCTTCCAACTGTTCAAAATTCCGGCCGACAGCGCCACCATCGACATGAAAGCGATGTAGGGGAACATCCAGCGCGTCATGTTCACTGCCGCATCGTAGCCACGGGCATCTTGCTGCAAGCCGCTGGCCATGGCCCACACCAGCCAAGGTGCGGCCAACACACCCACAACCGACAACAACAGCACCGACCAAGCCAGTGCCGTGGCCACGTTGTCGATCACTTCACGGGTGGCCTCATCGCCATGCTGGGCTCGGCTGGTTGCCAGCACCGGCACAAACGCCTGACTGAATGCGCCCTCTGCAAACAAGCGACGAAACAAATTGGGAATGCGAAAAGCCACATTGAAGGCGTCCGTCAAGGCGCTCGCCCCGAACATCGATGCCATGAGCAGCTCGCGCACCAAACCCGTGACCCGCGAGGCCAGGGTAAACATCGACACGACAGAAGCAGATCTGAGGAGGCTCACAGTGGACGAGTGTAGCGGCCCCCTGCGGGTCATCCAAAGACCTGCAACAAGCCGGTTTTGTCCATCCGCGCAGCAAATGGCCAGGCTGCGGGCTCAAGAAGCCCCAAGGGCTCCCGGGGTCTGCTAGAATGCCGGGTTCGCTGGACAACATCCTCAGACACCGAAAGAACTTATATATGGCATCCGCTAAACCGAAAAAGAAAAACCCCCGTCTTGCCTCCGGCCGTAAACGCGTCCGCCAAGACATCAAAATCAACGCTGCGAACTCTTCGCTGCGCTCCAAATACCGCACCGCTGTGAAAAACGTCGAAAAAGCCGTTGCAGCTGGTGACAAGACCAAAGCCACAGAGCTGTTTGCCAAGATGCAAGCCGTGGTGGACACCATTGCCGACAAGGGCATCTTCCACAAAAACAAGGCAGCTCGTGACAAGAGCCGCCTGAGCGCCAAAGTCAAGACTTTGGCCCTCGCCGCAGCCTGATCCGCTCCACCAGATCAACAGCCCGGCGAGGCTCAAACCTCGCTGCCGTTTGAAACGGGTGCGCTGTCCGCGAACACTGAACCGCCCTGGTGCAAACCTCGGCGGTTTTTTCATGGCTGCTTGAGATCCGCTGGGGACAGGACATAAAAAAACCGCCCTTGGGCGGTCGGTACCGGGTTGTTATTTTTTGGAGGGCGGGTCAGGCAACAAACAGGCTTCGGCCACTTGCAAACCGTTGTCGCGCGCAAAGTTCATCACAAAATCCCAGGCCATGACGTTGTGATCGCGCAATTCGTGGTTCACGATCACGCACTTGATCCCGGCCATCGTGGTGGGAATGCACCAAGGGGAATAACTCAGATGGCTGCCTGGGGTGGCTCCGCCGGGTCGAAAAGGGCTCATGACGCCCGCCAGGCGTTCGGCCCAGTCGCTGGGTCGGAAATCCTTGCCGTCCTGGGTGATACCCTGGATGAAAACTTCTTTGGCGTTGTTGGAAACCATCGGATAGAGGTGTGAATCAGTCGGACTGGGAGGCGGGATCACCGCTGCCAAGTGAGCTCAAGTATTGTATCTTATATAAGACTCAAACCCCCTTTTGGAATCGGTCAATAGGGCTTGCAAATTCGATCTACATTCGACTGATTAATGCCTCTAAAATCCATCCTCAGCGGCCCTTTTCGTTGGGCCGATTTCATTTCAGGAGTTCACGCATGTCTGCTTTCATTGAAGCCGCCTCACCGCACACCATGAACACCTATGGCCGACTGCCCATCGCACTCAGCCATGGTCAGGGTTGCCGAGTTTGGGACGTCAATGGCAAGTCTTATCTGGACGCATTGGCAGGCATCGCCGTGAACACGCTGGGTCACAACCACCCCGACTTGGTGCCCGCACTGCAAGACCAGTTGGCCAAAATGATCCACAGCTGCAACTACTTCCATGTGCCCAACGCCGAGGTGCTGGCGGCCAAGCTGGTCGAAATGTCGGGCATGACCAATGTGTTTTTCTGTTGCACCGGCCTGGAGGCCAACGAAGCGGCCATCAAGTTGGCCCGCAAGTTCGGTCATGACAAGGGCATCGAGAAACCCGAGATTGTGGTTTACGAAAAAGCCTTTCATGGCCGCAGCATCGCCACCCTGAGCGCCACCGCCAACGAGAAGCTGAAGAAAGGTTTCGGCCCCATGCTGGACGGCTTTTTGCGCGTGCCGGTCAACGACATCGAGGCCTTGAAAAAAGCCACCGAAGGCAACCCCAATGTGGTGGCGGTGTTCATGGAAACCATCCAGGGAGAAGGCGGCATCAACCCGATGCGCATCGAATACCTCCAGCAAGTGCGCGCCCTGTGCGACCAAAAAGACTGGCTGATGATGATCGACGAAGTCCAGTGCGGCATGGGCCGCACCGGTAAATGGTTTGCCCACCAGTGGGCAGGCATCGTGCCCGACGTGATGCCGCTGGCCAAGGGCCTGGGTTCGGGCGTGCCGATTGGCGCGGTGGTGGCAGGCCCCAAGGCCGCCCACATTTTCCAGCCGGGCAACCACGGCACCACTTTTGGCGGCAACCCCCTGGCCATGCGCGCAGGTGTGGAGACCATCCGCATCATGGAAAAAGACGGCCTGATGGCCAATGCAGCGCGCGTCGGCGACCATTTGCGCAAGGCCCTTGAGAAAGCGTTGGCAGGCGTGCATGGCGTCAAGGAAGTCCGGGGCCAGGGCTTGATGCTGGGCGTGGAACTTGACCGCCCCTGCGGTGCCATTTGGACCCGGGCCGCAGAAGCCGGCCTTTTGCTGAGCGTGACCGCCGACAGCGTGATCCGTTTGGTGCCGCCACTCATCATGACCGAGGCCGAAGCCGACGAAGTGGTCGCGATTTTGGCGCCCTTGATCAAATCCTTCCTGGCAGAAGCGCCATGAGCAACGCCCCAGCGCCCGTGCGGCATTACCTGCAGTTCACCGACTTGAGCGCCGACGAATACGCGCACGTGCTCGCTCGCGCCGCCGAAATCAAACGCAAGTTCAAGGCCTACGAAAAATACCACCCGCTGGCCGACCGCACCCTGGCCATGATCTTTGAAAAGGCCAGCACCCGCACCCGCGTGAGCTTTGAAGCCGGCATGTACCAGCTCGGTGGCTCGGTGGTGCACCTGACCACGGGCGACAGCCAACTGGGGCGCTCCGAGCCCATCGAAGACAGCGCCCGCGTCATCAGCCGCATGACCGACATCGTCATGATCCGCACCTATGGTCAGGACAAGATCGAGCGCTTTGCCTCGCACTCCCGCGTGCCGGTCATCAACGGCCTCACCAACGAGTTCCACCCCTGCCAAATCCTGGCCGACATCTTCACTTTCATCGAACACCGCGGGTCCATTGCTGGCAAAGTGATCGCCTGGGTGGGTGACGGCAACAACATGGCCAACACCTGGCTGCAAGCAGCCGAATTGCTGGGCTTCACCGTGCACCTGAGCACGCCCAGCGGTTACGAAGTCGACCAGGCTGTGGCGGGCCTGCGCAGCAGCGCCAGCTACAAAATTTTCAAAGACCCGGAAGACGCCTGCCGAGGCGCCGACCTGGTCACCACCGATGTGTGGACCAGCATGGGCTTTGAAGCCGAAAACGAAGCGCGCAAAAAAGCCTTTGCCGACTGGTGTGTGGACGAAGCCATGATGCAAGCGGCCAAACCTGACGCCCTGTTCATGCACTGCCTGCCCGCGCACCGCGGCGAAGAGGTCAGCGCCGAAGTCATCGACGGACCGCAATCGGTCGTTTGGGACGAGGCCGAAAACCGCATGCATGTGCAAAAAGCCCTCATGGAGTTTTTGCTCTTGGGCCGCGTGCACGCCTGACATGTCCGCCTGCACCACCTGCGGCGCTTGCTGCGTGAGCTTTCGGGTGGACTTTTCCGTGTACGAATACGAAGAAGGCGGCGGCCATGTGCCCGCCGGGCTGGCCTCGCTTGTCACCGAACACACCTGCCGCATGCGCGGCACCGACCACAGCCCGCCGCGCTGCGCGGCGCTCTATGGCCAAACCGGCGAAAAAGCCATTTGCGGCATTTACGAATGGCGGCCTTCCCCCTGCCGTGAATTTGAAGAAGGCAGCGACGCCTGCACACAAGCCCGCCGCCGACACGGCCTGCCTGCACTGGATCTGTGATTCCGGTGGAAAGAACCGCCCACCATGACTTTCACCCCCACCTTGCAAGACTGCGAACTGCTGGACGCACAAGACCCACTGCGCGACCTGCGTGAGCAATTTGACCTGCCCCAGGGCGTGATCTACCTTGACGGCAATTCGCTGGGCGTGCTGCCCAAAGCCACCCCGGCCCGGGTGGCTCAGGCCGTCACCCACGAATGGGGCCAAGACCTCATCAAAAGCTGGAACAGCGCAGGCTGGTTCACCCTGCCCCAGCGCGTGGGCGACAAGATGGCCCACCTCATCGGCGCCAAGCCGGGCGAAGTGATCGCTGCCGACAGCACCTCGATCAACCTGTTCAAGGTGCTGGCCGCAGCGCTGCACATCGCCGCCGCTGACCACCCGCATAAAACCAAAATCGTCAGCGAACGCAGCAATTTCCCCACCGACCTCTACATCGCCGAGGCGCTTTGCAAAGAGCGCGGCTACACCCTGCAACTGGTCGAGGCCGACGAAATTGCGGCCGGCCTGCAAGCCGATGTGGCGGTACTGATGCTCACCCATGTGAACTACCGCACCGGCGCCATGCACGACATGCAGGCCCTCACCGCACAGGCCCACATGCAAGGCATCCTCACCGTGTGGGACCTGGCCCACAGCGCAGGCGCGGTACCTGTTGACCTGAACGGCTCGGGGGCCGACTTTGCGGTGGGCTGCGGCTACAAATACCTCAATGGTGGCCCCGGTGCACCGGCTTTTGTGTGGGTGCACCCCAAGCACACCGACCGCTTTTGGCAACCGCTCGCCGGCTGGTGGGGACACGCTGCGCCCTTTGCCTTCACGCCCGATTACCAGCCTGCCCAAGGCATCACGCGCTACCAATGCGGCACGCAACCCATCTTGAGCCTCACTGCGCTCGACTGCGGTCTGGACGCTTTTTTGAGTGCCGAAGCGCTGGGCGGCATGGCGGCATTGCGCCAAAAATCGCTGGCACTCACGGGACTTTTCATGCAGCTGGTGCGCACACGCTTGCACGGCCATGGCTTCGGAATCGCCACACCGGCCGAAGAAGCTCTGCGTGGCTCGCAAGTCAGCCTGACCCGCGCTGAAGGCGCTTACGCCATCGTGCAGGCCCTGATCGCACGCGGCGTGATCGGTGACTTCCGGGCGGGCGATGGCGGCCAACAAGCCGACATCCTGCGCTTTGGCTTCACACCGCTCTACATCGGTTATGCCGATGTGTGGCATGCCGCCGAACAACTGCGACAGGTCATGCACAACGGAGAGTGGCAAAACCCCCGCTATGCCCAAAAAAATGCGGTGACCTGAAGGGGTATGCCCTGTGTGTTGCTCCTTCTGCAGCGCCCCTAAAAGTACATTCATTTGTATTAACATGACAACTTACTTCACTGGGGAAACACCTTGGAACTGAACATCAACGGCCAACGCCGCACCTCGACCGCTGACCCGAGCATGCCCTTGCTGTGGGTCCTGCGCGACGAACTGAACCTCACGGGCACCAAATTCGGCTGCGGCATCGCCGCTTGCGGGGCCTGCACCGTTCATGTGGACGGCCAGCCCGTGCGCTCATGCGTGATGCCCGTGTCAGCGGTGGCCCATCAACCCATCAAAACCATCGAATCTTTGGGCACAGCAGAAAAGCCCCATCCGCTGCAAGCGGCCTGGATCGCCGAGCAAGTGCCCCAATGCGGCTACTGCCAAAGCGGCATGCTCATGGCCGCTGCCGCCTTGCTGGACAAAAACCCCAAGCCCAGCGACGCTGACATTGACGCGGCCATGACCAACCTGTGCCGCTGCGGCACCTACCAGCGCGTGCGCGCAGCCATCCACCGTGCTGCTGCAGACATGAAGAAAGGCGGTGCCGTATGAAACGCCGCACCTGGTTGCTCAGCGCTCTCGGCGCGACCGGCGCATTGGTCGTCGGCTGGGGCGTCATGCCCGCCCGTTCACGCCTGGGCGCGCCCGAACTCATGCTCCAAACCCAAGGCGATGTGGCCTTGAACGGCTGGATCAAGATCGCGGCCGATGGGGCGGTGGTGCTGGCCATGCCCCGCAGCGAAATGGGCCAGGGCGTGCACACGGCCCTCGCCATGCTGGTGGCCGAGGAACTCGATGTGCCCCTGAATCGCGTACGTCTGGAGCAAGCCGGTGGCGACAGCATTTACGGCAACGTGGCCATGCTGGTGGCCAGCCTGCCCTTTCACCCGTTGGACAGCGAAGGCGAGCACAAGCCCACCAAAATCAAGATGGGCCAATGGCTGGTGGGCAAAGTCGCCCGCGAATTGGGCATCAACGCCACCGGCGGGTCATCCTCTGTCGCCGACCTGTGGGACCCATTGCGCATGGCCGCTGCCACGGCCCGCGCCAGCTTGTTGCAAGCAGCCGCTGCGGCGTGGAAGGTGCCCGTCAGCGAGATCACCGTGGCCCAAGGCGTGATGCAACACGCTTCGGGCAAATCGGCGCATTACGGTCAAATGGCCGCCACAGCCTCGGGCAGCACGCCCGCCAATATCCAGGCCAAAGCCCGCCAAAACTGGAAACTCATCGGTCAATCGACAGCCCGCACCGACATCCCCGCCAAAGTCACCGGCCAAGCCACTTTCGGTTTGGACGTGCGTTTGCCCGGCATGGTGTTTGCCGCTGTGCAGATGTGCCCCATGCTGGGCGGCACGGCCACGTCCATGGACACGAAAGACGCCTTGGCGCTGAAAGGTGTTTCCAAAGTTGTGCCGCTTGACGCCTGGGGCGGCGGCACGGCAGGTGTGGCCGTGGTGGGGCAAAGCACCTGGCACGCGCGTCAAGGCGCGCAGGCCGTCAAAGTGCAGTGGCAAGTCCCTGCCACAGGCGCGTTGGACACCCAGCGCATCCAGGCCGACCTGCTCAAGGCCCTGAACGAAGACAGCGGCCACACCTTCCACGAACAAGGCGTGCCCTCCCAGGCCGAAAAATCCGCCGCCACCCGCATCGACGCCCTGTACCAAGCACCCTATCTGGCCCATGCCACGATGGAGCCGATGAACTGCACTGCGCGGGTCAAAGACGGCAAGGTGGACATCTGGGCGCCCACGCAAGTGCCGCAAATGGCCCGCGACATGGCTGCCAAAGTGGCCAAGGTCGACGTGACACAAGTCACCGTCCATGTCACCCAACTGGGCGGGGGTTTCGGTCGCCGCCTGGAAGTCGACTTTGTTGGCCAAGCCGTGCAAGTGGCCATGGCCTGCGAGGGCCAACCGGTGCAGCTGAGCTGGTCGCGCGAAGAAGACATGAAGCACGACTTTTACCGCCCCATGCACCTGGCCAAGTTCCAGGCCTCGCTGGATGACAAAGGCCAAGTCAGCAGCTTGCGCATCAAGTCAGCGGGGGACGCCATCTCTCCGCGCTGGATGGCGCGTGCTGTGCCCGTGCTGTCCGGCCCCATCGACATGCCCGACAAAACCACAGCCGAAGGCCTGTTCGATTTGCCCTACGGTTTTGCCAGCCAGCACATGAGCCATGTGGCCACGAAGTCCGGCGTGCCGGTGGGCTTTTGGCGCTCGGTCGGCCATTCGCACAACGCTTTCTTCTCTGAAAGCTTCATCGACGAACTGGCCGCCGCCACACAACAAGACCCGCTGGCCTTCCGCTTGAATCTGTTGAAAGACGCGCCGCGCTACGCCGCTGTGCTGCAGCTGGCGGCCGACAAAGCGGCTTGGGGCAAGCCCCTGCCCGCTGGCCGCGCCCGGGGCATCGCGCTGCACAAATCCTTTGGCTCCATCGTGGCGCAAGTGGCCGAGGTCTCGCTGGCCAACGGCCAGATCCGCGTGCACCGCGTGGTCTGCGCCATCGACTGCGGCACCGTGGTCAACCCCGGCACCGTGGCCCAGCAAATGGAAAGCAGCGTGGTCTATGCCCTGAGCGCCGCGCTTTACGGCAAGATCGACATCGTGGGCGGCGAGGTGCAACAAAGCAACTTTGCCGACGCCCCCCTGCTCACGCTCAGCCAGACCCCGGTGGTGGAAACCCACATCGTGCCCAGCACCCGCCACCCGGCCGGCGTGGGCGAACCGGCTGTGCCGCCCTTGGCACCGGCCGTGGGCAATGCCTTGTTTGCCCTCACGGGCAAACGGCAGCGGGCTTTGCCCCTGACCGCCTGAGCTCAGCCCCCGCGCAGCGCCTTGAGGATTTTTTGGCCGCCACGGCCATTGGCCTCCATGCCCAGACGCTTTTGTTCGGCGCGGATCGCCTCGCGCGATTTTTCGCCCAGCATGCCGTCGATGGGGCCGATGTCGTGGCCGCGCATCGTCAACAAGCCCTGCAGCTCGCGCCGCTCGGCGCGTGACAAGCCGGCATCGTCGGTGGGCCAAGGTGTGACGAAGGGACCGCCGCCACGCAGACGGTCGCTCAGGTGGGCAATCGCCAGGCCATAGCTTTCGGCGGCGTTGTAGCTGTAGAGCGCATCAAAATTGCGCGTCACCAAAAAAGCCGGACCGTTGGCACCGGCCAGCGTCAGCAAGCCCACGTTGCCCAAGCTTTCTGGCAAGGCCGAGCCATCGATGCGGCGCACGCCCCGCGCCGTCCACTCAGCCACCGGGCGCTTGCTGCGCCTGCCCTCGCCTGCCAAAGAAATGCCCGCAGGCAACTTCACCTCAATGCCCCAGGGCAGGCCGCGCTGCCAGCCTGCGCGGGCCAAAAAGTTGGCGGTCGATCCCAGCGCGTCCACGCTGCTGTCCATCAGGTCGGCGCGGCCATCCCCGTCAAAGTCCACCGCCAGGCGTTCAAACGTGGTGGGCATGAACTGGGTGTGCCCAAAGGCCCCCGCCCACGATCCCACGAAGCGCTCAGGCGCGATGTGCCCGGCTTGCAAGATGCGCAGCGCCGCAAAAAATTCGCCCCTGAAAAAACTTTGACGCCGCCCGTGGCACGACAGCGTGCCCAGTGCTTGCACCAACGGGTATTTGCCAAAGGTCTGGCCGAAATTGCTTTCGACGCCCCACACCGCCACCACCGTGGCCGGGTCCACGCCAAAGCGCTCTTCGGCACGCACCAGCGCCTGGCGGTGCTGCGTCAAACGCGCCGCGCCATCGGCCACGCGTTCCTCGTCCACCAGCGCCGACATGTAATCCCAAATGGGCATCCGAAACTCCGGCTGAAAGTTCAGCTTCTCGATCACGCTGAAATCAGCCTGCAGCCCCGCCGTGTGGCGCGCCCAAGTGTCATCGCTCACCTTGCCCAAGCGAGCAGCCGGGCGCAGCTCGGCCATGCAGGCTGTCAAATCGGTGCTTTGCGCCCAAGCCGTGGGGGCGAGCCCTGCGCTGGCCAGCACCGCGCTCATGGCGGCAGCCCGCACCAAGGCCGTATTACGAGGTTTGGATGCGTGTTTTGTCATGAAGAAAAGTCCCTGAAAGTTGATTCATCGCCCGACATCAGCCCACCCGCATACAACCAGGGCACATCCATCACCCGCTCGCCCAAGAGCCGCATTGACAGATTGCGCCCCCAAGCCACAGGGCCAGTCGCATGGAAGATGCGGCCGTTGCGGATGGCACGCGCCTGCACCCGTGCGTTGCGCGCCCAGCGTTGCTCGGCATAGGCCTGCAGCTGCTCGGTCACCGTCGCGCTGTGCTGGCTCAGGCTCTGCGCCAAGGCCTGTGCGTCTTCGATGGCCATGCCCGCGCCCTGCGCCAAATAAGGCCGCATGGGGTGCGCCGCGTCGCCCAGCAAAGCCACGCGGCCCTGGGCCATTTGGTCAGCAGCGGCCAAGGGCGCACGGTCGTGCAGCGCCCACTGCCGCCAAGCAGGCGCCGACGCCAGTCGTTCGTGCAAATCCTTGCCCACCGCACCCATGGCCTGCATCAGCGCCTGGGTGTGGCCAGCGCTGTCCCATGCGTCGGCCTGCGCGGGTTTGTCGCCGTGCACGATGGCCACCATGTTGAGCCATTCGCCGCCGCGCACCGGGTAATGCACCACATGCAAACGCGGCCCCAGCCACACAGTGACGTGTTGGCTGCGCAAGTGCGCGGGCAAATCGGCCTGCGCCACCAGCGCCCGATACGCCAAGTGCCCGGTAAAGCGCGCCGGGGCATCGCCCAGCAACTGCTGGCGCACTGCGCTCCACACGCCGTCGGCCCCGATCAAAGCACTGGCCTGCAGGCTGAGGCCCTCTGCTGTGTTCACTTGCAAAGCCGCTTCGGTGCCCTGCCAGCCTTGCACGGTCTGACCCAGCAGCTTGTGCACGCCAGCGCTCTGGGCTGCCCGGTGCAACAAGCCCTGCAAATCGGCCCGGTGGATGGTGGCGTATGGTGCGCCGTACCGTGCCTGCGCCCGTGCGCCCAAAGTCAGCGTGCCCAGCAGCTGCCCGGTTTGGGCATCACGCGCTTGCAACTGTTCCGGGAAAGCCGCCACTTGCGACAGCGCCGCGCCCAAGCCCCAGGCCTGCAAAATGCGTGTCACGTTCGGCCCGATCTGGATGCCAGCGCCCACCTCGCTCAGCTGAGCTGCGCGTTCGAGCAACTGCACCGGCACGCCGCGCTGCGCGCACGCCACAGCAGCGGCCAGGCCCCCAATGCCGCCGCCCGCGATCACCACCTGTTTGTGCTCTTGGCTTGCCATACTTGGATTGTGCGGCAAACCCAAGTTTGGCCAGCTGCAAATCATCAGGCAGTTTCAGCGCCCATTCAGGGGATAAGAAGGATCGTTGTAACCGGGTGTGGACGGATGGCCCGGAGCCACCAGGCGGTTGACCAGGGCTTCGTCTTCGGCCGTGATCTGCACCTGCAACGCCCCGGCGTAGTCTTGCCACTGGGCCAGCGTGCGCGGGCCTGCAATGACCGCGCTCACGTGCCGGTTGGCCAGTACCCAAGCCGTTGCAAAGTGCGACAAAGACACGCCTTTGCCCTGGCAATGCTGCATCAAAACTTGGGCCACTTGCAGAGACTCTTCGCGGAACTCGGTCTCCAAAATCCGCTTGTCACCCCGGGCAACACGGCTGCCCTGTTGTGGTGTTTGACCCGGTGCATATTTGCCTGTCAAAACGCCGCGTGCAATCGGACTGTAGGGCACCACGCCCAGGCCGTAATGGCCACACGCCTCCAGAATTTCCACCTCGGGCAAGCGGTTGAGCAGGTTGTAATAAGGCTGGCACACCAAAGGGCCAGGCATGTTCATCTGGCGCGCCATGTTCACCATCTCGGCAATGCGCCAGCCCCGGAAGTTTGAGACACCCCAATAGCGGATCTTGCCGTCGCGCAGCAAGGCCTCGATGGCCCGCAAGGGCTCTTCCAGGTTCATGCCGTTGTAGTCGCGGTGCAGGTAATAAATGTCCAAGTGGTCGGTGCCCAGGCGACGCAGACTGTCTTCACAAGCCCGCATCATCCAACTGCGCGAATAGCCCTGATGATTGGCTTGGCTCGACATCGAGTTACCGACCTTGCTGGCCAAGACCCACTGCTGGCGTTGCCCCTTGAGGATTTGGCCCACCATCTCCTCTGACTTGCCCCGTGTGTACACGTCAGCGGTGTCGATGAAGTTGCAGCCTTTTTCGTTCGCATCGGCCACGATGGCGCGCGCATCTTCCAGCGGCGTCTGGTCACCGAACATCATGGTGCCCAAGCACAGACGCGAGACTTTCAGGGGGCTTTTGCCCAAGGTGGTCAATTGCATGAGGAGTTCTCCAAAGAAACAAGGATGCCGCAAGCGCCTTGGGCTTTGGCTCGAGGCACTCCAAAGATCTTATCCCCGCGCTGTCTGTCGAACTGTCCAAAACGGACACAAAAAAGCCCACGCTGTTGGGCGCGGGCTTTTGGGGAATGCAACTTCAGCGATGCACTCAGGCCATCGGTACAAACTGGTAACCATTACCCGAGGGCATGATGGAACCAAAGGCCGGGAACGGAAAGTGGAAACCACCCGCCACTATTTTTTCTTTGACCAGCATGTCAAAGATGCGGCGACGGCTTTGGCGGGCCATCTCGGGGTTCATGTCGAACACCACCGCCCAATCGGGATTGCGGGCAAACAAGGACGGCACATTGGTGATGTCGGCCACGTAGGCAAACGATTGGCCTTCAGAGCGCGCTGTGAACAAAGTATGACCGGGTGTGTGGCCAAAAGCAGCCACCGACTGGATACCGGGAGCCAAAATGCTGCCGGGTTCTAACCTGACCAATTGATCAGGTGTCAAGCCCGTCAAGGCACGCCTGACAGCCCCAAAAGCACCTTGCATCTGCGCCGGTGCTGCCGCGATGCGGGCCTCGTCCGTCCAGAAAGCGTGTTCGGGCGCCGGCACATGCACGCGGGCGTTGGGGTAAACCAAGTTGCCGTTTTTAAAACGCAAACCATTGATGTGGTCACCATGAAAGTGGCTGAGCACCACGTTGTTGATGTCTTCGGGCTTGAAACCCGCAGCAGCCAGATTGCCCAGCAACTTGCCTGTGGTGGGGGGGCCGTTGTCGGCAAAACCGGTGTCAAACAAATAGCGTTGGTTGCCATTGATCAACAAAAACGAGGTGTACGGCACATCGATGTAATCGGTGGGCAGGTTTTGCGAGGCCAGCAAAGCCTTGACTTGGTCGAGCGGTACGGCAGGCACAAACTCCTGACCCAGCGGGCGGCGCACAGCGCCATCGTTCAGGGCAATGACCTCCATGGACCCCAACTTCATGCGCCGAAAGCCCACCGAAGGCAATTCGGGTGCGCCAAACTGAGGCGTGTTTTGTGACCAGACGGAAGAAAAAGTCAATGCTGTGGCGCTGGCCAAGCCTGTACCCAGAAAATGACGGCGGTTGAGCATGTGTTCTCCTAAAAAGTGCCTCCACCTTACGCTTTACCCGGGCCATGTCCAAAGTCAAGCCGATTGACCATGGTCTGTGCTCGGACATATGAGCGCTCCAAACTTCGGCTTTGGAGACACGCACCCACTCAAGATTCAGGGGTAACTGGCTTTGATGGCCTTCATCAAGTCAGCCACAAAACGGTTGGCTGCGTTGGAACTCGCGCCAATCCAGCCAAAGCGTTGGGACGCTGTGGGGCCAGAACCGTAAGTGCGCATACCCCGATCGATCGGTCCCAACAACAATCCATGGGCCGCTTCGTCGTAAAACCAGAATTCCAGCGGCTGTCCCTCGGCCCTGAGTTGCTCTCCCCATTGAAAAGGCGATAAGCCCTGCGCCGATGGATTGATCTGAAGACTGCAACGTTGGGCCGTGCCAGGCGCCGCGCCTTCGGCGGACTGATTCACCACACAGGGGTCGGTGCGCAGGTGCATCCAGTCGTCTACCGTTCTGCCGCCATAGTTGTCGATCTTGCCGAACACCATTTTCAGGGGCACCCGAATCTGATCCGGCATGCCGATGCCTGCCGAAGGTGCCCCTTCAGAAAACACAATCCGGACATGCGCGGGATCCACCACAGCGGCCATGTTCAGAGCCACACTGCCGCCGTTGGACAGCCCGTGGATGTAAAGGCGTGAGGTGTCAATGCGGGGGTTTTCACGAATCCAGTGGTAAGCCCCAAGGGTGGCCTTGAAGATCATGCGCTGACGCGATTCATTGGTCGCGCCAGTCAAAAACAGCGAAGTACCGCGGTACTGAAAACCGTTCATCTCATAGGCATCGAACAACAAGGTGGCCACACCTCGCGCATTCATTCGGCGAACCATTTCCTGCTCGGCAAAACCGGGACCATTCCCGCCGTGGGCAATGATCATCAAAGGCGGCTTGTCGGCCAACTTGTCGGCAAACATTCCTGGCATCGACAATTGAACGGAACGGTGGCAAGGGTTGAACTCGGCCAAGGGCCCTTGCACCCGATGAAATCCCGGTCTAATTTCAACCAACTGAGCAACACCTGCGGGCGCTGGTCGACAATCGGATTGGCCTTGCGCAGCGGTCAACCAGACCATGGAAGCCAGGAACGTAAAGGCCCTTAGGCAATGAAAAACATTAGCCATTGAAAGTCTCCAAAAGTTTTTCTTCACCGCCACCGAACAACAAGGGAATATCTCAAAGAGTACGCAGAGACCAAACTCAAGACAACGTACTTCAGAGTCGTAGAAACCATACCCTATTTCACAAATGCTCAGGTCTTTCATCGGCAAGAAGGGCACCGCCCGAAATCCCTGCTTCATGAATGACCAACAAAAACGACCCCGAAGGGCCGTTTGTGCTTTCAGCGAGGGGCGATCGTTTAAGCCGTCACACCCTTGGCGTTCTCCACATACTCTTCAATCTGGTTGAAGTTCATGTACTTGTAGATCGCCGCGCCGTCCTTGTTCACGATGCCCATGGCTTCGTGGTACTCGGCGACTGTCGGGATGTGGCCCAGCTTGGACGCAATGGCTGCCAACTCGGCGCTGGCCAAGAACACGTTGGTGTTCTTGCCCAAGCGGTTGGGGAAGTTGCGGGTGCTGGTGGACACCACGGTGGCGCCTTCGCGCACCTGGGCTTGGTTGCCCATGCACAGCGAGCAGCCAGGCATTTCGGTGCGGGCACCGGCGGCGCCGAAGTTGGCGTAGTGGCCTTCCTTGATGAGTTCGCTCTCGTCCATCTTGGTCGGTGGGGCGACCCACAGCTTGACCGGGATGTCGCGGCTGCCGCCGAGCAGCTTGGCAGCAGCACGGAAGTGACCGATGTTGGTCATGCACGAACCGATGAAGGCCTCGTCGATCTTGGTGCCCGCCACTTCGGACAAGAACTTGGCGTCGTCCGGGTCGTTGGGGCAGCACAGGATGGGCTCTTTGATGTCGGCCAAATCGATTTCGATCACGTGCGCGTATTCGGCATCTTTGTCGGCTTCGAGCAGTTCGGGCTTGGCCAACCAGGCTTCGACCTTCTCGATGCGGCGTGCCAAGGTGCGGGCGTCGGCGTAACCGTCGGCGATCATGTTCTTCATGAGCACCACGTTGGATTTGAGGTACTCCTCGATCGGCTCCTTGTTGAGCTTGATCGTGCAACCGGCGGCTGAGCGCTCGGCGGACGCGTCGGACAATTCAAACGCTTGCTCGACCTTGAGGTTGGGCAAGCCTTCGATTTCCAGGATGCGGCCGGAGAACTCGTTGATCTTGCCGGCTTTGGCCACGGTGAGCAGGCCCTTCTTGATGGCGTACAGCGGAATGGCGTGCACCAAGTCGCGCAGGGTCACGCCGGGCTGCATTTCGCCTTTGAAGCGCACCAGGATGGACTCGGGCATGTCCAAAGGCATCACACCCGTGGCCGCACCAAAGGCCACCAAGCCCGAACCGGCGGGGAAGGAGATGCCAATAGGGAAACGGGTGTGCGAGTCACCGCCCGTGCCGACGGTGTCGGGCAACAACAGGCGGTTGAGCCAGCTGTGGATCACGCCGTCTCCGGGGCGCAGAGACACGCCGCCACGGTTGCTCATGAAGGCGGGCAGTTCGCGGTGGGTCTTGACGTCCACGGCCTTGGGGTAAGCCGCGGTGTGGCAGAAGGACTGCATGACCATGTCGGCGCTGAAGCCCAGGCAAGCCAGGTCTTTCAACTCGTCGCGGGTCATGGGGCCTGTGGTGTCTTGCGAGCCCACGGTGGTCATCTTGGGTTCGCAGTAAGTGCCGGGGCGCACGCCCTGGCCTTCTGGCAAACCAACCGCACGGCCGACCATCTTCTGGGCCAGCGTGAAGCCGGCTTTGGTGGCCGCTGCAGGTGCGGGCAGGCGGAACACGGTGGACGCGGGCAGACCCAAGAACTCACGGGCTTTGGCGGTGAGCGAGCGGCCAATGATCAGGTTGATGCGGCCACCGGCGCGCACTTCGTCAAACAGCACATCGCTCTTGAGTTGGAAGGTGGTGACGGTTTGGCCGTCCTTCACGATCTTGCCTTCGTAGGGCAAGACGTCGACCACGTCGCCCATGTTCAGGCCGCTGACATCGACTTCGATGGGCAAGGCGCCGGAGTCTTCCTGGGTGTTGAAGAAGATGGGGGCGATCTTGCCACCCAAAGTCACACCACCAAAACGCTTGTTGGGCACAAAGGGGATGTCTTCACCAAAACCCCAGATGATGCTGTTGGTGGCCGACTTGCGGCTGGAGCCGGTGCCGACCACGTCGCCCACATAAGACACCAAGTGGCCTTTTTTCTTGAGCTCTTCGATCATGGCCATGGGGCCGCGCTTGCCGTCTTCTTCGGGCTTGAAAGGGGCGCCTTCGCGGGTGTTCTTCAACATCGCGAGGTAGTGCAATGGGATGTCGGGGCGGCTCCAGGCGTCGGGCGCGGGCGAGAGGTCGTCGGTGTTGGTTTCACCGGGCACCTTGAAGACGGTGATGGTGATTTTTTTCTCGACTTCGGGGCGGCTGGTGAACCACTCGGCATCAGCCCAGCTTTGCATGACTTCTTTGGCCTTGGCGTTGCCCGCCTTGGCTTTTTCGGCAACGTCGTTGAAGAAGTCGAACATCAAGAGGGTTTTCTTCAGGCCTTCGGCGGCCACGGCAGCCACTTCGGCGCTGTCGAGCAATTCGATCAGGGGGTGCACGTTGTAGCCGCCCACCATGGTGCCCAGCAACTCTGTGGCCTTGGCTTTGGAGATCAGGCCCACGCTGATTTCACCGTGCGCGACCGCGGCCAAAAAGGAGGCCTTGACTTTGGCAGCGTCGTCCACGCCCGGTGGCACGCGGTGGGTCAAGAGGTCCAACAAGAAAGCGTCTTCGCCTGCGGGCGGGTTTTTGATCAGCTCGATCAATTCGGCGGTTTGCTTGGCATCCAAAGGCAGTGGCGGAATGCCAAGGGCTGCGCGTTCGGCGGCGTGGTCTCGGTAGGCTTTCAACATGGTTTTTCTCCGGTGAGTCAGGGTTTCAAGGGTTATCGCCCCATGCCTTGGGTGTCAAACAGGCTGGGCGGGGGATTGGTTTTCATGGCCTCGGCAACGGCCAATTGATCGGGGTGGACACAGTCGTCCACGATGCGACGGCCTCTTTTTTGGTCCATGAGCATGGATTTGTTGGCCAGCTGCAGCCAAACGGCACCGGCCTTTTTGTCCTCCAGGCGCAAAGTCCCCGTGCTCGTCTGGACGGGGAACATGAGGTACTTGAAGCCTTTGCCCTGCACATGAAAAGCGCCCGCTTGTGAGGGGTCGGCTTCAATTCGGACGGTGGCGCCGAGTTCGCAGGGCAATTGGCCTTGGTGTATTTGCTGGGCGATCAGGATTTCGGGTGAAGGCGATGGCGTCAACAGGGGCACTTCGGTGGCCAGGCTGGTCGCGGGCTCGGCCGCTGCGGCAGGCAGTGCCGCAAGCGCGGGCGCTGCCAGCACTGCGGCGAGGGCCATTGGGGGTGTCTTTTGGGTGGCGGCACGGGCGGCGGCCTCTGCCATGGCTTGCGCTTGCAATGCTGCCGCGGCATCCGGGGCACTGGCCCGAGACTTCGATGGGCTGGCGGAGGGTTTGGATTTTGGCTTGGCGTGCGCCGGGCTTTGGGCCACCACAGAAGACGCCCACAAGAAGAGCAAGGCCAGCAGGCCGATGCGCGAGGTCAGGCGGCGACTCAGGTTCATGCGGCACCCTCTTTCACCGTTGGACGGCTGAAGAACTGCCGCAACTCAGCGGGCAGGTGGCGGCCTGTTTGCTGCGCCCGCTCCAACAGCTGCCAAAAAAACCGGTAACTGGCCCGGTCGTGCAATTGGCCAGCATGGCTGATGGGTGCCCACTGTGCGGCATGGGCCGCCAAGATGATCTCAGCCGCTTGTTCGATCTGCGCCTGCACCGGCGCCATGGCCTCCAGAATGGGGCGGATCTGGTCTGGGTGGATGCTCCACATGCGGGTGTAGCCCAGCTCAAAGGCCGCTTTTTGCGCGGCTTGGCGGATGGCATCGGGGTTCTTGAATTCGGTGACCACGCAGTGCGAGGGCACTTTGCCGTGGGCGTGGCAGGCACTGGCGATGTCGAGCTTGGCGCGCAGCACCAGCGGGTGCGTGAACTGGCCGAGAATGCCCATGCCCTCGGCGGGAATGGCGCCACCATGCGCGGACACAAAATCCATCAGGCCAAAACTGATGGACTGCACTCGGGGGTGGGCGGCGATGTCAAAAGCGCGGTGCACAGCGGCGGGCGATTCGATGAGCACATGCAAGGGCAAATCAACGGCCCCGGCCGCCAGCAAAGCCTGCTCGGCCAGTTGCACATCGGCCACCGACTCGACCTTGGGCACCATGATGTGCGTCAAACGGCTGGCGGCTTGGCCCGCAATGGCCGCCACATCGGCCTGAAAACTGGGGTGATCGACGGGGTGCACCCGCACAGCCACGCGGGCTTCGGGTGCTGCGCCCAGGGCCAGCTCGGTGACCAGCGCGGCGTGTTCGGCTTCGCCGCCCACGGGGGCACCGTCTTCACAGTCCAGGGTGACGTCAAAAACGCAGGTACCGAACTCTTGCGTCATGTCGGCCTGCAGCTGCAGGCTTTTGCGCATCCTCGCTTCGACACCGCTGTAATGGTCGCAAACCGGCAGCTGAACGCTTGCGGCTTGCGCACCCAAGAGGACGTCGCGAGGATGGCTCACTGAGGGTCTCTGATTGGCGATCAGATCAGGTGGGCCACGCCCGCCTGCTCGTCGGTCAACTCTTTCAGTGTCTTGTCGATGCAGCCTTGGCTGAACGCGTCGATTTCCAGACCCTCAACCACTTTGTACTCGCCGTTTTCGCAGGTGACGGGGAAGCCGAACATGACGTCCTTGGGGATGCCGTACCAGCCTTGCGATGGAATGCCCATGGTGACCCACTTGCCGTTGGTGCCCAAGGCCCAGTCGCGCATGTGGTCGATGGCGGCGTTGGCGGCCGAGGCGGCCGAGGACAGGCCACGCGCTTCGATGATGGCTGCGCCGCGCTTGCCCACGGTGGGCAGGAACACGTTGGAGTTCCATTCCTGGTCGTTGATCATGGCCTTGACCGACTCGCCCTTGATGGTGGCAAAACGGTAGTCGGCGTACATGGTGGGCGAGTGGTTGCCCCAGACGCAGAGTTTTTCGATGTCGGCCACGGCTTTGCCGGTCTTGGCAGCGATTTGCGACAAGGCGCGGTTGTGGTCCAGGCGCAGCATGGCGGTGAAGTTGCCGGGCTTGAGGTCGGGCGCGGCCTTCATGGCGATGTAGGCGTTGGTGTTGGCAGGGTTGCCCACGACCAGCACTTTGACGTTGCGCGAAGCGACGGCGTTCAGGGCCTTGCCCTGCGCGGTGAAGATGGCACCGTTGATGGCCAGCAACTCTGCGCGCTCCATGCCGGGGCCGCGTGGACGCGAACCGACGAGCAAAGCGTAGTCGGTGTCCTTGAAGGCGGTCATGGGGTCGGCGTGGGCTTCCATGCCCACCAACAGTGGGAATGCGCAGTCTTGCAGTTCCATCATCACGCCCTTGAGCGCTTTTTGCGGGCCTTCAACAGGCACTTCCAGCAATTGCAGGATGACGGGCTGGTCTTTGCCCAGCATTTCGCCGGAGGCGATGCGGAACAACAATGCGTAACCGATTTGACCTGCTGCGCCGGTAACGGCAACGCGGACGGGCTTTTTCATGGTGGAGAACTCCGAAAGGTTGAAAACAAGGGTTGCAGTCCATTGCCAACAATCGTGTCGGCAGGGCCATCCGGCAGACCGGATACACGCCTGTGAACCTGAAAGAGGTCACGGCGCAAGCAAACAGCCGCAGAGTGTACCCGCGAAAACCCTGGTTGGTCAATTTGTCTTATGTCTTATATAAGATATGATCCAGCACCCGTTGTGCACCTGATACGCATGCCGCGTTTTTTTCATGAACCCACACCTGACCTTGACTGATGCATCTGCCGGGGCGAGCGACGCCTCGCCTTCAACGCCAGCATTCAGTCCGCTTTACCAGCAGATCAAGGGCTTGATTTTGCAGAGTCTGCAAGCGAGCGAATGGAAACCCGGCGAATCGATTCCCAGCGAAATGGAGCTGGCCACCCGCTACCGGGTCAGCCAGGGCACCGTCCGAAAAGCCATTGACGAGTTGGCCAATGACCACCTGCTGATCCGCAAGCAAGGCAAAGGCACTTTTGTGGCCACCCATGCCGAGCACCAGGTGCAGTACCGCTTCTTGAAGCTGGTCCCCGATCAAGGCGACCTGAACACCGAAGGCCCTGCGCAGCGCCACATCGTGGATTGCAAGCGCTTGCGCGCCTCGGCCGAGATCGCCCGAGCCCTGTCGCTGCGCACAGGTGACACGATTTTGCAGGTCAGACGCGTTCTTTCGTTTGCAAACATCCCCACCATCCTGGAAGACCTGTGGTTGCCGGGTGCGCCTTTCAAAGGTTTGACGGCCGAGCGGCTGTCGGGTTACCACGGCCCCATGTACGCGCTGTTTGAGACCGAGTTTGGCGTGCGCATGGTGCGTGCCGATGAAAAAATCCGGGCCGTTTTGCCTGACAAAACCCAAAGGGAATTGCTCGATGTTTCGGCCCACACCCCCTTGCTCAGCGTGGAACGCGTAGCCTACACCTACAACGACACGCCGATGGAGCTGCGTCGCGGCTTTTACCGAACAGACACCCACCACTACCACAACGCATTGAACTGATACCCGCCATACACCTCAAAAAAATGCGCAAACTGTCACTGAAATGCCCATGTCAGTTTGATGCGTTGCAATAGAATCCCCCGGTTTGTCATTCACTTCACGAACGCGTTTATTCCAGAAAGTACCCACATGACCGAACTCGCCCGCAAACGGCCTGAATTCCGCAACATCAACGCCCTGAAGGATCTGCCCACTTACCGCCTCCCGGCCGCGGGCATTGTCTCCATCTTGCACCGCATCAGCGGCTTCTTGATGTTTTTGCTCATGCCTTTGTTCATCTGGCTGTTTGACAACTCCATCACCTCCGAGATTTCCTTTGCCAAGTTCACCGCCGCATTTGAAATTGGCGTGGGTTTTGTGCCCGGGTGGATCTTCAAGCTGCTGGCTTTGGCTCTGATTTGGGCGTATTTGCACCACTTCATCGCCGGCATGCGCCACATTTACATGGACGCCTTCCACGCGGTGAGCAAGGAATTCGGCAAGTCGTCTGCCGTGGTGACCCTGGTGCTCAGCCTGGGCTTGACCGCTGTGTTGGCTGCCAAGTTGTTTGGCCTGTACTGAATCCCCGCCCCATCACTCAAAACAACAAGGAAAAAGACCCATGTCGTCTGTGAATTACGGCTCCAAACGCATCGTCACCGGTGCTGGTTACGGCTTTCGTGACTGGCTGGCCCAACGTGTCACCGCCATCTTGATGGCCCTGTTCACGGTGGTCTTGCTGGCCCAGGTGATCTTCACCTCCGGCCCCATTGGCTACGAAGAATGGGCTGGCATTTTCGCTGCCCAGTGGATGAAGGTTTTGACCTTCGCCGTGATCATCGCCCTGCTCTACCACGTCTGGGTCGGCATGCGTGACATCTGGATGGACTACGTCAAGCCCTTGGCACTTCGCCTGGCTTTGCACGTCTTCACCCTCGTCTGGCTGGTCGGCTGTGCCGGCTGGGCTGTTCAGGCCCTGTGGCGCCTGTAACGCGGCAGCCCTCGCCTGTCATTGCGCTGAAACCACACCTACCAAGTTAAAACATGAGCTATACCAAAGACAAAATCACCACCCGCAAGTTTGACGTCGTGATCGTCGGCGCCGGTGGTTCGGGCATGCGTGCCTCGCTGCAACTGGCTCGCGCTGGCCTCAATGTGGCGGTGCTGTCCAAAGTGTTCCCCACCCGTTCGCACACCGTGGCGGCCCAAGGCGGCATCGGTGCCTCGCTGGGCAATATGTCCGACGACAACTGGCATTACCACTTCTACGACACCATCAAGGGCTCTGATTGGCTCGGCGACCAGGATGCCATCGAATTCATGTGCCGCGAAGCGCCCAAGGTTGTGTACGACCTGGAGCACATGGGCATGCCATTTGACCGCAACCCCGACGGCACGATTTACCAGCGCCCCTTTGGCGGCCACACCGCCAATTACGGCGAAAAGCCGGTGCAACGCGCTTGCGCTGCGGCTGACCGCACCGGTCACGCCATGCTGCACACCCTTTACCAGCAAAACGTCGCCGCCAAAACCAGCTTCTTTGTGGAGTGGATGGCACTCGACCTGATCCGCGACGCCGAAGGCGACGTGGTCGGCGTGACAGCCCTGGAGATGGAAACCGGCGACCTGCACATCCTGCACGCCAAGACCGTGCTGATGGCCACCGGTGGCGCAGGCCGCATTTACGCCGCCTCCACCAACGCTTTCATCAACACCGGTGACGGCTTGGGCATGGCCGCGCGTGCGGGCATTCCTTTGGAAGACATGGAATTCTGGCAATTCCACCCCACCGGCGTGGCCGGTGCTGGTGTGCTGCTGACCGAAGGCTGCCGTGGCGAAGGCGCCATCTTGCTCAACAGCAATGGCGAGCGCTTCATGGAGCGTTATGCGCCCACCCTGAAAGACTTGGCCCCGCGTGACTTCGTGTCACGCTGCATGGACCAGGAAATCAAGGAAGGCCGTGGCTGCGGCCCCAATAAGGATTACGTGCTGCTCAAGCTCGACCACCTGGGCTCGGAGACCATCCACAAGCGTCTGCCCTCGGTGTACGAAATCGGCGTCAACTTCGCCAACGTCGACATTACCAAAGAGCCAATCCCCGTCGTGCCCACCATCCACTACCAAATGGGCGGCATCCCGACCAACATCAACGGCCAAGTGGTCACGCAGACCGCCACCGACCATAACGCGGTGGTCAACGGTTTGTATGCGGTCGGCGAGTGCTCTTGCGTGTCGGTGCACGGCGCCAACCGCCTGGGCACCAACTCGCTGCTCGACTTGCTGGTGTTTGGCCGCGCTGCGGGCAACCACATCGTTGACTTCGCCAGCAAAACCAAGGCCCACAAGCCGCTGCCAGCCGATGCCGCAGATTTCACACTCGGCCGTTTGAACAAGCTCGAAGGCCGTGGCGGCGAATACGCCCAGGACGTGGCCAACGACATGCGCGCCACCATGCAGCAACACGCTGGCGTGTTCCGCACTCAGGCCAGCATGGACGAAGGCGTGCAAAAGATCGCGGCCATCCGCGAGCGCGTGAATGCGATTGGCCTGAAGGACACCTCCAAAGTGTTCAACACCGCCCGCATCGAAGCCCTGGAAGTGGACAACCTGATCGAAAGCGCGCAAGCGACCATGGTGTCTGCCGCTGCCCGCCGCGAGTGCCGTGGCGCCCACACCGTGAGCGACTACGAGCGCCCAGTGGACGACGCCGTGGCGCCATTGGGCCGCGACGACGCCAACTGGATGAAGCACACCCTGTGGCACAGCGCCGACAACAGCCTGACCTACAAGCCGGTCAAGCTCAAGCCCCTGACGGTGGACTCCGTGCCACCCAAGGTTCGCACGTTCTAAAGATTGTCTGGACCGCTGCCCCACCCGGCCTGCGGTCCACCACCCGAATTCAAGAGGAGTTCTTTCATGACCCTACGCACTTTCCAGATCTACCGCTACGACCCTGACAAGGACGCCAAGCCGTACATGCAAACCATCCAGGTGGAGCTGGACGGCAACGAGCGCATGCTGCTGGACGCCCTGATGAAGCTCAAGGCCGTGGACCCCACCATCTCGTTTCGCCGCTCTTGCCGCGAAGGCGTGTGCGGTTCGGACGCGATGAACATCAACGGCAAAAACGGCTTGGCCTGTCTCACCAACATGAACACCTTGCCGGGCACCATCGTGCTCAAGCCCCTGCCCGGTCTGCCCGTGATCCGCGACGTGATCGTGGACATGACCCAGTTCTTCAAGCAGTACCACTCGATCAAGCCTTACCTGATCAACAGCACCATCCCGCCCGAGACCGAGCGCCTGCAAAGCCCGGAAGAGCGTGACGAGCTGAACGGCCTGTACGAGTGCATCTTGTGCGCCAGCTGCTCGACCAGCTGCCCCAGCTTCTGGTGGAACCCCGACAAGTTCGTGGGCCCTGCCGGTTTGCTGCAAGCCTACCGTTTCATTGCCGACAGCCGCGACGAGGCCACCTCCGAGCGCCTGGACAATCTGGAAGATCCCTACCGTTTGTTCCGCTGCCACACCATCATGAACTGCGTCGATGTTTGCCCCAAGGGTCTGAATCCCACCAAGGCCATTGGCAAGATCAAAGAAATGATGCTGCGTCGCGCTGCCTGATGACCGTCACCCCGATCCTGGAAGATGCGTCGCTGGTCGGCGCTGACCGCCAAGCGCCATTGAGCGAACGCTCACTGAGCAAGCTGCGTTGGCGCAGCCGCCGCGGTCTGCTCGAGAACGATTTGTTCATCGAGCGCTTCTTCAACCGTCACGCCGATGGCTTGACGGTGGGCCAGGCCCGGGGCATGTACGTGCTGATGGACCTGTCAGACAACGATCTCATGGACTTGTTGTTGCGTCGCAAGACGCTACAGCCCGAGATCAGCACCGAAGAGGTGCGCGAAGTCCTGGACATGCTGAGAGCCTGAACCTGCCAAGGTTCAAACCTGGAAACCAAGAGGAAACCCACCATGAAACTCGCCGATAACAAAGCCACCCTGTCGTTCTCCAATGGCAGCCCCAGCATCGACATGCCTGTCTATTCGGGCAACATCGGCCCGGACGTCATCGACATCCGCAAGCTGTACGCGCAAAGCGGCATGTTCACCTACGACCCAGGTTTCCTGTCCACGGCTTCCTGCCAGTCGGCCATCACCTACATCGACGGTGACAAGGGCGAGCTGCTGTACCGCGGTTACCCCATCGAACAACTGGCCAAAAAGGCCGACTACCTGGACACCTGCTACCTGCTGCTCAACGGTGAATTGCCCGTGGGCCAGCAAAGCAAGGACTTCCACAAGCTGGTCAACCAGCACACCATGGTCAACGAGCAGATGCAGTTCTTCCTGCGTGGCTTCCGTCGTGACGCACACCCCATGGCAGTGTTGACCGGTTTGATCGGCGCTTTGTCGGCCTTCTACCATGACAGCACCGACATCAACAACCCCGAACACCGCCACATCGCGGCGATTCGCCTGATCGCCAAGATGCCCACTTTGGTGGCCATGGCCTACAAATACGGCGTGGGTCAGCCCTACATGTACCCCCGCAACGACTTGTCCTATGCGGGCAACTTCTTGCGCATGATGTTCGGCACACCTTGCGAAGACTATGTGGTCAACCCCGTGCTCGAGCGCGCCATGGACCGCATCTTCACGCTGCACGCCGACCACGAGCAAAACGCCTCCACCTCCACCGTGCGTCTGTGCGGTTCGTCCGGCACCAACCCATTTGCCGCGATTGCTGCGGGTGTGGCTTGCTTGTGGGGCCCTGCCCACGGCGGCGCCAACGAGGCTTGCCTGAACATGCTGGAAGACATCCAGAAAATGGGTGGCGTGTCCAAAGTCGGCGAGTTCATGAACCAGGTGAAGGACAAGAACTCCGGCGTCAAGCTGATGGGCTTTGGTCACCGCGTGTACAAGAACTACGACCCCCGCGCCAAGCTCATGCAAGAGACTTGCGACGAAGTCCTCAAGGAACTCGGCCTGCAAAACGACCCGCTGTTCAAGCTGGCCAAAGAGCTGGAAAAGATCGCCCTGGAAGACGAATACTTCGTCAGCCGCAAGCTCTACCCCAACGTGGACTTCTACTCCGGCATCGTGCAACGCGCCATCGGCATCCCTGTGAACCTGTTCACCGGCGTGTTCGCCCTGGCCCGCACCGTCGGCTGGATCGCCCAGTTGAACGAAATGATCAGCGACCCCGAGTACAAAATCGGCCGCCCCCGTCAGCTCTTCACCGGCTCCCCACGCCGCGACGTCCAGCGCTGATCCGCTGCGCGCCCGCAAAAGCCCGCCTCGGCGGGCTTTTTTGCGCCCCAGCGCATAAAATACCCGGCTGCATTCAAGGAAAGCACATGCCACGCACGCTCTACGACAAGATCTGGGACGAACACGTTGTCCACACCGAAGAAGACGGCACCTCCGTCCTCTACATTGACCGCCACCTGGTGCACGAAGTCACCAGCCCGCAGGCCTTCGAAGGCCTGCGCCAAGCGGGCCGCAAAGTCTGGCGTGTCAGCTCCATCGTGGCGACTGCCGACCACAACACCCCCACCACCGGCTGGGAGTTGGGCTACGACGGCATCACCGACCCGATCAGCAAAGAACAAATCACCACGCTCGATGCCAACATGAAGGAATACGGCGCGGCCGCCTTCTTCCCCTTCTTGTCCAAGCGCCAGGGCATCGTGCACGTCATTGGCCCCGAAAACGGCGCCACCCTGCCCGGTATGACCGTGGTCTGTGGCGACTCGCACACCTCCACCCACGGCGCCTTTGGCGCACTGGCCCACGGCATCGGCACCTCCGAGGTGGAGCACGTCATGGCCACCCAAACCCTCTTGGCCAAAAAAGCCAAGAACATGCTGGTCAAGGTCGAGGGCACCCTGGCCAAAGGCATCACCGGCAAAGACATCGTGCTGGCCATCATCGGCAAGATCGGCACCGCTGGAGGCACCGGTTACACCATCGAATTCGCCGGCTCGGCCATCCGCAGCCTGAGCATGGAAGGCCGCATGACGGTCTGCAACATGGCCATCGAAGCCGGTGCGCGTGCGGGCCTGGTGGCGGTGGACGAGAAAACCATCGAGTACGTCAAAGGCCGTTTGCTCTCGCCCACGGGCGTCGAGTGGGACCAGGCCGTGGCCTATTGGAAGACCCTGCAGTCCGACCCCGGCGCGCACTTTGACGCCGTGGTCGAGCTGGACGCCAGTGCCATCGTGCCGCAAGTCACCTGGGGCACCTCGCCCGAAATGGTGTTGGGCATCGACGGACAGACACCCGACCCGGACAAAGAAAAAGACGAGGTCAAGCGCGACGCCATCGAGCGCGCCCTGACCTATATGGGCTTGCAGCCTGGCAAGGCGCTGGCCGACATCACCATCGACAAGGTCTTCATCGGCTCCTGCACCAACAGCCGCATCGAAGACATGCGCGAAGCCGCCGCCGTGGTCAAAAAGCTGGGCCAGAAAGTTGCCAAAAACGTCAAGTTGGCAATGGTGGTGCCCGGTTCGGGCTTGGTCAAAGTGCAAGCCGAACAAGAAGGCCTGCACGAGATCTTCAAGGCCGCTGGCTTTGAGTGGCGCGAGCCCGGTTGCTCGATGTGCCTTGCCATGAACGCCGACCGCCTGGAGCCCGGCGAGCGCTGCGCCTCGACCAGCAACCGCAACTTCGAAGGCCGTCAGGGCGCGGGTGGCCGCACCCACCTGGTCAGCCCCGCCATGGCGGCGGCTGCGGCCATCCACGGCCACTTTGTTGACATCCGTAAATTCGCCTGAAGCGACCGGGACATCACACCATGCAGAAATTCACCCTCCTCAAAGGCATCGTGGCCCCGATGGACCGCGCCAACGTGGACACCGACGCCATCATCCCCAAGCAGTTCCTCAAGTCGATCCGCAAGACCGGCTTTGGCCCCAACCTGTTCGACGAGTGGCGCTATCTCGATGTCGGCCAGCCCGGCGTGCCCGAAAGCCAGCGCAAACCCAACCCTGACTTCGTGCTGAACCAGCCACGCTACAAAGGCGCGTCTGTGCTGCTGGCCCGCAAGAACTTCGGTTGTGGCTCCAGCCGCGAACACGCGCCCTGGGCGATTGACCAATACGGCTTTCGCTGCGTGATCGCGCCCAGCTTTGCCGACATCTTTTTCAACAACTGCTTCAAAAACGGCCTGCTGCCCATCGTCTTGCCCGAGGCCACGGTGGACCTGCTGTTCAATGAAGTAGCCGCCTTCCCCGGCTACGAACTCACGGTGGACCTGGAGCGCCAGGTGGTCGTGCGCCCACAAGGCGAAGAGATCCCCTTCGAGGTGCAGCCCTTCCGCAAGTACTGCTTGCTCAACGGCTTGGACGACATTGGCCTGACCTTGCGCCATGCCGACAAGATCAAGGCTTTTGAAGCCGAGCGCCTGGCCACCAAGCCCTGGCTCGCGCACACCGCCGTCAACGCCTAAAGAACTCTGGAACCTTCATGAAAATCGCAGTCCTCCCCGGTGATGGCATCGGCACCGAAATCGTCGCCGAAGCCGTCAAAGTCTTGAACGCCCTCGACCTGAAGTTCGAGATCGAAACCGCCCTGGTCGGTGGCGCCGCCTATGACGCGTTTGGCCACCCTTTGCCCGAAGCCACACTCAAGTTGGGCATGGCGTCTGACGCCGTGCTGTTTGGTGCGGTGGGCGACTGGAAATACGACAAGCTCGACCGCCCCCTGCGCCCCGAGCAAGCGATTTTGGGCCTGCGCAAGAACATGGGCCTTTTCGCCAACTTCCGTCCTGCCATTTGCTACGAGCAGCTGGTGGGCGCGTCCAGCCTCAAGCCCGAGCTGATCGCGGGCCTGGACATCCTTATCATCCGTGAGCTCACGGGCGACATTTACTTCGGCCAGCCACGCGGCCGCCGTGTGGCCACCGACGGCCACTTCCCCGGTGCCGAGGAAGCCTTTGACACCATGCGCTACTCCAAGCCCGAGATCGAGCGCATCGCGCACGTGGCCTTCCAAGCCGCCCGCAAGCGCAAGGCCGCAGGCAAAGAGGGCCGCGTGACCAGCGTGGACAAAGCCAACGTGCTGGAAACCTTCCAGTTCTGGAAAGACGTGGTCACCGAAGTCGGCCAGCAATACCCCGACATCGCGCTGGACCACATGTACGTGGACAACGCTGCCATGCAACTGGTCAAAGAGCCCAAGCGCTTTGACGTGGTGGTCACCGGCAATATGTTCGGCGACATCCTGAGTGACGAAGCGTCCATGCTCACCGGCTCGATTGGCATGCTGCCCTCGGCCAGCCTGAACACGAAAAACCAAGGCCTGTACGAGCCCAGCCACGGCAGCGCCCCCGACATCGCGGGCAAAGGCATCGCCAACCCTCTGGCCACCATCTTGTCAGCCGCCATGATGCTACGCTTCAGCCTGAACCAGGGCGAAGCAGCCGAGCGCATCGAAGCCGCGGTGCAGAAAGTGCTGGCCCAAGGCCTGCGCACCGGCGATATCTGGAGCGAAGGCACCACCAAAGTGGGCACCCGTGAAATGGGTGATGCGGTGGTCAAAGCCCTCGGCTGAAGCTATCTACCAGCCAAAAAATGCGCCGTGAGGCGCATTTTTTATGGGCAGCTCGCATTTCAAGCCTTACTCGGCTCGCTCTGCAATTTGAATCAAAGTCCGTTGCCCACCCAGCACCAAAGCGATCTCGAGTGGCAATGCCCCCATGGGTACTGCGCTGGCATCCAGTTTCATGTTTGATCGATCGAATTTCAACCAAGCTGGGAAATCCGTACCATCGGCTCGTGTGGCCTGAAACACCTCTCCTTGACCCGCACCAGACCGCAGGGTCTCAGGCAAGGAGAAATTAAACCCTTTTCCGCTGCTTGCAGAACCAAATGGCAATGAAACCATGACCCTCGTGGGTAAATTTGTAAGAGCCGAATTTTGCACAATGACGCTGACGCCCTGAATGGGAGAGTCGCCTCTTGAAGTCACATGCGAAATATTGAACTTGTCTATGGCACCCATCGTTGTTCGGGATTGGGTCAATTGATTGAACAGCTTCCCACTCAGACCAGAGGCGGTCAGTGCCTGCAACTGGGAGGTCGTCATTGAAGCAGCCAATCTGGCCACTTGCTTAGAACTCAACTGTTTCAATTGTTCGTAGGTCAGTGACTGCAATTGCGCCCTGGACAGTAACTCCACCAAACTGGCCACCTGCGCAGCACTCAAACCACCCAGCTGAGCTGGGCTCAGCGACTGCAGCTGGGCAGCGCTCATCGAGCCCACTAAGCTGGCAAGCTGCGATGGGCTCAGGCTGCTCAGCTGGGTCACGCTCAACAACTGCACCTGTGACGCCGACAGCGAACCCACCAAACTGGCCACCTGCGCAGCACTCAAACCACCCAGTTGCGCTGGGCTCAGCGACTGCAGCTGAGCAGCGCTCATCGAGCCCGCCAAGCTGGCAAGCTGCGATGGGCTCAGGCCGCTCAGCTGGGTCACGCTCAACAACTGCACCTGGGACGCCGACAACGACCCCACCAAACTGGCAAGCTGCGATGGACTCAGACTATTCAGTTGGTTTGGACTGAGTGCCTGTATTTGCCCAGGGTTCAGTAATGATGCCAAGCTGACCAACTGGGAAGTATTCAGTCCAGCAATCTGAGCAGCAAAGAGGCCCTGCACCTGCGAAGCGGTCAGAAGTTGCAATTGAGCCGCAGAAAAATAGCTCATTTGAGAGGGCGTGAAAAAACCCATTTGGCTAGCGGTCAGACTCTGCACCTCTGCATTGCTCAAGCCCGCAATCTGGGCACTGGTCAACGCTTGGATTTGTGCGGCAGTTGTGAGAGAAGCCAAAACCAACGATGGTGCAGGTGCAGGTGCAGGTGCAGGTGCTGGCGGCGGCCCCGAAACCGAGACCGAACCGGTACCGGCGTTCAGATTGGTGACGCCACTAACTGTCACGGCGCCACTGGCCGAAATGTTGCCGTTGTTGCTGGTGGCATTGAGGTCACCCCCCACCGTGCTGGTGCCCAGATTCAAGGGGCCGGAGTTGTTCAGCGTCAGGTTTCCACTGCTGGAGACCGTGCCCAGCGTCAGCGCGTTGACATCGGTCATGCTGACTGCTGCACCTGTGGCCGACACCGCACCTGTGAAGTCGTTCGCCGCATTGGTGAGCGTGATGTTGCCCGTGCCTGCGTTCAGGTTGCTGGTGCCAGTGACCGTCAGCGCACCCGTCTGAACGATGTTGCCGTTGTTGCTGTTGGCACTCAGATTACCCCCCACCGTGCTGGTGCCCAGATCAAGAATCCCGTTACTGACCGCTGACAAGTTGCCAGTGGCATTGACCGTTCCCAATGACACACTGCTGCCTGCAGTGGTCCCGCCGTTGATGACAGAGGCGTTGGCACCAGACAACGATCGCAGGGTAATGGCCCCCGTATCCTGATTCGTCTTTCCCGCATTGCCCGATGCACGCAAGATCACCGACAGATCGCCTGTGCCAACACTCAGGCTGGTATTTGCAGCCTGCGTGATGACCGCGGGTCCGCTGGCACGATAAGCATCAATCACACCACCGCCCACACCGTTGACCGGCGTCACCCATTCGTTGCCTATGATCGAAAGATCGGCATTGCTCAGGCTAATGCTGGCATTCAACAGCACCGAACGGCCTGCGTTGAGCGTGAGCGACCCTGTGCCTGTGGTTGAAAATGCTGATGAAACGGTGATGTCGTTGTTGGCCTGCAACCTGACCGCCGTACCTGCATTGAGCAGGTTGAGCAGGTCACTGGTCAACACATAACTGGTGGCATCTGGATTGGTGCTGAATGCCAAGGTAGAGGTCAAACTTACAGGGCTAGAGCCATTAACGATATCGACCCGGCCCACATTGGCCAGTGAATTGCTCTGCCAAAATGGCGACGCCACCAAGGCCCGGCCATCCATAAGGGTCACGGCATTGCCACTGCCGACACGGTCACCTGCCAGAGCACCCATCAGAGAGTTGGTTGCAGATACCTGGCCAACAGTGCCCACAGTTCCATTACCCCAGGTCACTGCACCTAATGAGTTGGCCACATTCATACTACCCCAAAACGATGACCGAACCAGATAATTTCCGTTAACCAAACCGGTCACACCTGTGATACCCACCCGATCACCTGCGGCAGAACCTATCAGTGAGTTTGCTGCTGATACTGCCCCAACCGTCCCCCCCGTTCCGTTACCCCAGGTGACCGCGCCCCATCCAGCATTTGAAACACCAGCACTGCCCCAGTGCTCCGAACGCACCACATAATGGCCGTTGGTCAATGCCGTGATACCTGTACCTCCAACTCTGTCGCCGGCATTAAGCCCAACCAGAGAATTGGCCGCACTGACTTGGCCAACCGTGCCGCCCGTTCCGCTACCCCAGGTGACAGCGCCTTTTCCGTTGACTGTACTCTGCCCTGTACTACCCCAGTTTTCGGACCTCACCACATAGTGACCATTCACCAGTCCGAACAAGGCCATACCAACGCGATCACCCCCAGCGCTGCCGACCAAGGAGTTAAGGGGGGACACGACGCCAGTCGTACCCGTCGTACCGTTGCCCCAAGTCACAGCACCCAAGCCATCGTTCGGAGTCGCTCCGGTCCTCCAATTTGGTGACCTTACAACATAATGGCCATTGTTTAAGGGGAGCACGCCGCCGCCCACTTGATCGAGCAATTGATCTCCAATGAGGGAATTGGCATTGGATACCTGACCCACCGTACCTCCAAGGCCATTACCCCAAGTCACTGCACCCGCCTTGACTACGCTACCGTTATTCCAAGTGGGCGTGGCAACCACGTAATTCCCATTGCTCAAAGCAAAAATGCCTGCGAAGCCTAGCTGGTCATCTGCTGTACTACCCACCAAGGAGTTGCCAGCGGAAACCACGCCAGTGATGCCCGTACTGCCATCAGCCCATGTCGCTGCGCCTCGTTGTCCACGCCATTGGGGCGATCGCACCACGTAATTGCCATTGGTGAGCGCTATGATCCAATGTCCGTTGCCTACGAGATCGTTTGTCGCATCACCTACCAAGGAGTTATTGGCGGACACCACGCCGGTAAGGCCTGTCGTGCCATTGCCCCAGGTCACCGCACCAGCATTAGAAGCTGCACCGTTATCCCAATTAGGTGAAGACACGACGAAATTGCCATTGGCTAACGCTCTGATGCCCAGGTTTCCAATTTGATCAAACGCTGTGCTTCCCACCAAGGAGTTGCCGACGGACACCACGCCAAAAGTACCCGTCGTGCCATTGCCCCAGGTCACCGCACCAGCATTAGAAGCTGCACCGTTATCCCAATTAGTTGAAGCCACGACGTAATTTCCGTTGGTCAAGGCCACAACCATCCTACTTACATGTCCACGTCCAACTTGATCGCCTGCTGTGCTGCCTATCAGGGAGTTGCTGACGGATATGTTGCCGGTAATACCCGTGCTACCGTTTGCCCACGTAACAGCCCCCACATCGGCAACTCCCCCGTTATTCCAGTCTGGAGATACGACAAGGTAATTTCCATTGCTCAATGCAATGACATTCCCTGCGCCAACCTGATCACCAACAGTGCTTCCTACCAGAGAGTTGCTTGCACCCACGACACCCGTAGTACCTGTGCTTCTGCTGCCCCAAGTGACGGCCCCCAAGGCGTTGGCAGCAGTGGATCCACCCCGCCAATGTTGGGACCTGACAACATAATTGCCATTGGTCAGGACCTGAACGCTGTTACTCGGGAAAAGGGTGTTCCCCCCTACATTGTCACCCGCTTGATCACCAACCAGCGAGTTGCCGCTGGACACCACACCAGACAAACCCACACTGCCATTTATCCAAGTCACTGCCCCTCTGGCGGTTGCAGCAGTTCCAGCGGTCCCCCCACCCCATAACGGTGATGTCACGACATACTTGCCGTCACCCAAATTGACAACGACCCCAGAACCAACTCGATCATCAACATTAGAACCCGTCAGATTCGAGATCAAGGCACCCGTCGTGGCATTGAAAATTCGGATGGATCCGGCTCTGGAAGCAACGGTTGAGTCGTCGCTGCTGGCGACCATGACACGGCCCAAGGCAGTAACGCCTGAATAATTGGGAACAGCCGTAAGTCCGAAGGTAGTGGGGACACCTTCAAGTGAGTTGCCGGTCGTGTTGGGAATCCCATTGAGCAATTCTGTGACGGAACTGTTGCCCAAGTAGCGGTTTGCAGCCAAACTGTCAGACAACGACAGTGTCGTCAACCCGGAAAGACTGCTCACGATCTCAATGTTGGCAGGGTCGTACAACACTGCACCCGCTGCGCCGTTGGGGGCGGTCACATCCACCGCGCCTTTTGACTGAAAGTTGCCGTGACTGGAGATTTCAACCCGGCCACCATCACCACCGGATACCCCCCCCTTGGCCTGGATGCTGCTGGCGTATTGGGTGCGTTGATCCGACCACACCACCACAGTGCCACCGTTGCCGCTTTGGGTGGCATTGGCTTGGATGCTGCTTCCTGAGACTGTGGTTTTGGCTGCGTTGGGCAAGTCTTGGTCGCGGCCTTGCCAGCCGCCGCCAATGCGGATGCGACCACCGCCGGTTTGCCCATCTGCACTGATCGTGGCACCCGCCACACCCAGGCTGGGGGCCGTCAATGACACATCACCCCCCGTCGTGCTGCCACCGTTCGCGCTGAGGGTGCCCGAGATGTAAGCGCTCTCTTGCGCCACGATACGGATGCTGCCGCCCTGTGCCCCATCCACACGCATCTGGGCCGACTGGGTTTGCTCTACGCTGCCACTGGCAATGACCTGGATGCTGCCACCGGCGTTGGCAGCGTTGGCGCTGTTACCCAAGGCACTGGCATCCCAGGTGCCAGCATCGATGAAGTTACGGGTTTCCACCGCAATGCTCGGTGCACGCACCGTGCCCGTTTGCAGTACCGCTTGGCTCGCTTCCAACCGAACCACGCCATTCACGTGGTTTAACTGGGTGGCCTCGATTGTGCCGGTGTTGTTGATCACGCCGCCTTGCACACTGGACAAGGCCTTGGCGGACAGGATGACCACCCCCCCTGGTGCTTCAACCACATGCCGGTTTTCCACCAGTGCTTGCCATGCACCGCCTTCCACCACCACGCCCTGCAGCTGGTCATTGGCATTGAGACGCAGGGTGACCGCTTCGCCAGCGGCCAGGGCCACTGTGCCTTTGCTCGCCACAATCACCCCGCTGTTGCGCACTTCAGGGGCGAGCAAGGCCACATAGCCCTGCAGGCTAGCCGTGATCGCGCCTTCGTTCACCACACTGGCCGTGCTGCCACTGCGCTCAAATCGCAAGTTGCCGCCCGCCATGAAGGCCTGGTCACTGATGGCGTGGGTCGTGGCCACCAGGCCCCCTACATCGATGCGGCTGCCAGGCGTGAACAACACGCCGTTGCCGTTGCTGATGATCACCTGCCCAGTGGCACTGATACGCCCCGCGATGGTGCTGGCCTCCGGGCCGGTGACACGGTTGAGGGTGGTGCCACTTCCGTTGTTGAACTGTACATGGGCATCGGCACCCACATTGAAGCTTTGCCAGTTGATGGCTGCGCGCTGGCTGCTCTGGTTGATCACCATGTTGGCGCCGCTTTGGCTGATGCTGGCCTGTCCGGCACTCACATTGCCGCCTGTGGGAAGCGCTGTGGGGGCCGTTTGGGCTTGAACAGCGCCCAGACCGAGCGCCAAGGCCAGACAAAGCGCTCTGGGTTGCCAGGCATCAACCGCCAGGGTCTGCCCCCGAGGGCTTGCGCTGCGGCTGCTGTGGGTTTTGCCACCTGACCTGACCAGTTCGGACACCACCACCAGCTGCTGGTGGACTTCGCTCCAGACGACTTTGCAAATTGAATTCATGGCAAGAGGGCTTGTGCGCCAAAAAAGAGTGGAACCGTCTAAACGGCAGGGTTCGGGGGGGGGCGCTTCAGAACGAACGGCTGAGACTGACCCACAGGCGGTCTTGAATCAGGGAGCCGTCCTGGTCTTTTCCAGACCTCTGATTGGGGTTGGCGCCAGACCGGCGGGCGTAAGTGGCCCTGGCCAGCCACCCGTTGGGGCCAGTCCAGGTCACCACCAAGCCTGCACCCTGAAGGCTGTAGGCGCGCAGGTTGTCATCGTTGCGCTTTTGCACGCGGCCGTGGTCCACAAATGGCGTGATTTGCCATTGCTGCGTGACCGCCCAGCGCAGCTGCACAGTCGTCAATACGCCTTGGGGACCGCTGGCTTCTCCGACGGGGTAGGCACGCACACCGCTAGGACCACCCAGTATCAGGTTTTCAGAGCTGTCAAGCGGCTTGCTGCCTGTGTATTGGCCCTGCATACCCACCAACAAACTCAGACCTGCCCCCAGATTTTGCTGACGCGACAGCGCCCAACGCAGCTTGCTGTATTGGCCCAAGGTGGCTTCGTCGTTGTTGGAGTTGGGGTCGCGCTTGCTGACACGGCCGCTCACCAGACCCAAGCTGTAGGCGTTGGATCCGCCCCCGCCAAAGTCGTCAAATTGGTTACCGCTCAGCCCCATGTTGAAGGCGTTCACCCGGTAGTCGCTTTGCTTACTGTCTTCTACAAAGCTGTTGTAATCGCGCTGCTCGAATCCAGCAGTGAGGTAAAGGTTCTGGCTTCTTGAACGCAGCAAGGGGTAAGCCAAATCGGTGCTCAGATTTTGGGCACCACCCTCAATGCGGGGCACAGCACCATTTGCACCAGGTGTGACCACCTTGTAGTTCATTTGACTGACGGCCAAATTGCCAGTCAGGCCACTGCTGCCCAGTGGCGCACTGGCCCCCAAGCGCAGGAAGTCGGCACCTTCGGATTTCAGTGTCTGAACCGAATAGCTCTCTCCTCTGCCCGACGGACTGAGCCACTGAGCAGAAACTACGGCCCGCCAAGCCCCCACCGAACGGGCATTGCCATTGTCCACCCCGGCTTCAAATTTCCAGGGGCGTTCGTTCACGGCGTTCACCAAAACATCCGTGCTGCCCTGTGTCGCCCCAGTCATGAGCTGCCCCGTGACATTGACACCGTTCAAATCATCGGCCAGCAACAACCCGCGATTGACCAGCCGCGTGTTCAGCACACCACCTGGTGTCAAGGAATGGTTGACGACGGCTTGAACCACCTCAGGCCGCACGCGTGGCACAGCCCCAGCTTCAGCACGCCCTAAGACCACGGCACCCAGCTTGGCTTCGAGCACCTGCATGCGAACAACACCGTTGATCACGTCTTGCGGCGGCAAAAAAACGCGAGCCAACCACCCGCTGGCCTCATAGGCTCGCTGAACCTTTGCCGCCGCTTCCTGAATTTGCTGAAGAGTGACACCGACGCCCGTCAGAGGTTTGAGCAATTCGTCGACTTCGGCCTGATTCAGCAGGGTACTGCCTTCAAGAACCCACTGCTGAACACTGACAACGGTAGCGCCAGGTGCAGCCGATGGACGCCTGGACTTTGCGGGTTGTTCTGCCCGCGCTGCGGGTATGGCTGGCGAGAGTTCGGGCATCACTTGGCGACTGATGCTACCCGGCGAGGGCGGTGTTTGCGCATGAACGGCTGTGGCGAGCAGCAGGTAAAGCCCTGCTGTTTGGCACACCCCGTGTATTGCCTGATTCAGAATGCTGAGGGCAGATGGTGCCGTTTGATGTGCGTGATTCATAGCGAGTTTGCAGATAAGGTTCAAGGCGATTTTCCGCAAACTTATACCTATCTGAAATGATTGATTAAATTGTCATTATCTTAACAAAAACGTCTTAAATAACAATTTTCAATCAACAACATCAGGATGCTTTATTTCCGGCAAATAGGCCAAAACTGCCCTCTGTCGCCCTGCCAGGTCTTCCGCCACCGAAAAACCGCTGACCCATTCAATAATGGGCAGGTTGGCGCAGTCACTGCCCGCAATACTGACGACATGCCCAAAGCCCTGCGCGGGATAGCAACCATTTAGAACACATATGAAACCGTCACACATACCCGTGGATCGTGTCGGATGTTGGCGTTATCGGCTATCAAGGTGGTGCCGACCTGTCCCTCTTCTAGCTTCTACAACAACCCCAAGAGCTGATGGAGGGCATTTCAGCCATTGAAAATAGACTGCGCACCGGCGACATCTGGAGCGAAGGCACGACCAAAGTCGGCACCCGCGAAATGGGTGATGCGGTGGTCAAGGCGCTGGGCTGATCAAAATCGGCTGATCAAGCTCCGCCAACAAGAAAGCCCGGCACCTGCAAAGGTGGCCGGGCTTTTTATTTCGGACGTTTCAAAAATGAAGTGCGTCAGATTTGGCCCATGCGCACCAAGCGACCCGGGCGGGCTGCGGTGATCTCGCCTTCGCGCTGCACCTGCTCGCCCGCCACCCAGGTGGCCACATAGCCTTCGGCCTTTTGCACAAAGCGCTTGCCGCCTGCAGGCAAGTCGCGCACCAAGCGGGGCAGGCCCAAGCTCAAGCGCTGGGGGTCGATGGCGTTCAGGTCGGCGCGCATGCCCGGCGCGATCACGCCACGGTCGGACAAGCCCAGGTACCGGGCATTGCGGCTCGTGAGCATCTCCACCGCTGTTTCAAGCGATACAGATTCGCGCCCACGGTCGCGCACCCAGTGCGTGAGCATGAAGGTCGGGAAGCTGGCATCGCAGACCGTGCCCACGTGGGCACCCGCATCGCTCAGGCTGCTGAGCGCTCTGGGGTGGGCCAGCATGCGGCGCACCGCGTCGAGTGAGCCCTCGTTGTAATTGAAGATCGGAAAATAAATCAGGCCCTCGCCGGTGCCCGCACTCAGGTGGTCGTAAATCGCCTCCAGCGGGGTGATGCCCGCCTGCTTGGCCCGCACCAAAAAGCTCTGCATGACCGAGGGCTCGTAATTGAGCGTGTTCTCCAGCGCGAACATGCGCCCACTGATCATGTCGATCTTGGCCAGCAAAATGTCCACCAGCGGCGGGATGGCGCTGCCGTCTCCGGCCAGGCGCTCGGACTTTTCCGACAAGATGCGGGCCTTGCGCGCCGGATCGCGCAACGCTTGGGCGCGTTCGGCCAAAGGCAAATGGGCGACTTCCTTGTAGGACGGAAAGCCCATGAAGGGGTGAAAACTGGCATCCAGACCATTGAGCACGCCAATGCCCCGAACCGCCGTTTGCATGTAGAGCGGCAGGCCCGCCTGCACCGCCGCTTCGACCCGCTGCTGGATTTTCAGGTACTGCTCGCCCCCCGGGTCGCGCTGCAGCCAGGTCATGGACACCGGTTTGCCGCTGGCCCGCGCCAGCGCCTCCACGCTGTCGAACTCGGCATCGAACTGATCGGGGCCGTTCAGCAGGTTGAAGTCGCTCACGATCTGCACCACGCCGTGGCTTAAGCCCTCAAAGGCCTGGGCCAGACCCGTCAATTCGTCATTGCCTGCATTCGCGGCGGGTGTGTCCTTGCCCTCGGAGGTGCGGTGGTTGTCGCTGCGCCCGGTGCTGAACCCGGCGGCACCGGCCTGCAGGGCTTCGCGCAAGAGCGAGCGCATGGCCTCGATGTCTTGCGCCGTGGCCTTCTCGTGGGCCAGGGCGCGCTCCTTCATGACATACATGCGCAAGGGGTCGTGCGGCACCTGCACCAAATAGTCCAGGCTGCGCGGCGTGGCGGCCAGCGCGTCCATGTACTGCGGAAAGCTTTCCCAATTCCAGCGGATGCCCTCGTGCAGCGCCGCACCCGGAATGTCTTCCACGCCCTCCATCAGCTTGATCAGGTCGCCTTCATGACCCGGGCGTTTGGGCGCGAAGCCCACCCCGCAGTTGCCCATGAGTAGCGTGGTCACGCCGTGGTAGATGCTGGGGGTGAAGCACTCGTCCCAGGTCACTTGCCCGTCGTAGTGGGTGTGGATGTCCACAAAGCCGGGGGTGATCCACAGGCCTGTGGCGTCCACGGTTTGCTGGGCAGCTTCGTCCACCTGGCCTACCGCCACAATGCGGCCGCCGCGCACACCCACATCGGCCACACGGGCGGGTGCGCCCGTGCCGTCCACCACGGTGCCGTTCTTAATCAAGCAATCGAGCATCTTTTCTTCTCCAATACAGGGCCAGGCCCATGCCGCTGACGATGTGCCAAATGCCCCACAGGCTGGCCAGGGTGACCATGCCCAGATCGCTGCCAAACTGCACTGCGATGATGCCCAGCGCCAGGCCCGAGTTCTGCATGCCGCCTTCGATCATGATGGCCCGGCGGTCCCGCTCGTTCATGCGCATGGCTTGGGCTGTGGCCCAGCCCAGAAACAGGCCACTGGCGTTGTGCAGCACCACCATCAAAAAGGTGGGCAAGAGACCGAGCGTCAACAACTGCCGCTCCTTGATGAGCCCGGCGACGATGAACAAGATCAAAGCGCCCACGGCAAAGCGGCCCAGCGGCTTGCGGATGCGCTGTGTCAGAGCCGGCAGGCGGTGCGAAAACCACAGCCCCAGCGTCAGCGGAATGCCCAAGAGCGCCACCAGGCTCAACCAAATGCCGGAGGGGTCGATCGACAACTCGCGCAACCAGGATGCGGTTTCGGGGTTGGCCGCGATCATCCAGCTGAAGTTGAAGGGCGTGGCCAACAGCGCCAGCACACTGGCCACCGCTGAGATGCTGACCGACAAGGCCGTGTTGCCGCGCCCCATGTGGGTCACCACATTGCTCAGGCTGCCCCCCGGACAGGCCGCCACCAAGATCATCGCGGCCTCGACGTTGGCGGGCAAATCCAGCGCCAATGTGGCCAACCAGGTACCCACCGGCAACAAAATGAATTGGGGAATCAAGCCACACAGCACCGCACGCGGGGTCTGGGCGACCCGCCGGAAGTCGTCGATGCGCAATTCCAGTGCCACCGAAAACACCATGGTGGCCAGCACCAGGCTCAAGATCAGTTGTTGTGCCGTCATCCGAATTTCCTTTCCAAAAGTATAGGGACCCCGAACATGCCCGGAACAAAGGGTTTACGCGGGGACGCCCTGCCCGCTGTCAGTTCCACGCCAGCCAATCCGCTACAATCAAGCCCCATGTTTCACGCCCGCCTGTTCACCCTGAACCTGACCGCTGCCGCTGCAGTGGCTGTTGGTGCGCGTGCAATCACCACCAAAACCACGACCATTAAGGGCTGATCCGGCCTGGTTCGTCGTGCGCCCTCCCCGGCCAGACGAGCCGGGCAAACAGTCTGGTCAAACACTGTTTTAAAAACTGAAAGGGCGTTGAAATGAGCAAGTTAGTAGGTTTGGTCGGCTGGCGCGGCATGGTCGGCTCGGTTCTGATGGACCGCATGATTCAGGAAAAAGACTTTGACCTGATCGAGCCCCTGTTCTTCTCCACATCGAACGCAGGCGGCAAAGCCCCTGCGATGGCCAAGAACGAAACCACGCTGCAAGACGCTTTCAACCTGGAGCAGCTCCAGCGCTGCGAGATCATCATCACCGCCCAGGGCGGCGACTACACCTCCGAGGTTTTCCCCAAGCTGCGCGCGGCAGGCTGGAATGGCCACTGGATCGACGCCGCTTCAACCCTGCGCATGCAAAAAGACGCCGTGATCATCCTCGATCCGGTCAACATGCCCGTGATCAAGAACGCCCTGGCCCACGGTGGCAAAAACTGGGTGGGCGGCAACTGCACCGTCTCGTGCATGTTGATGGGCGTAGGCGCCCTTTACAAAGCCGGTCTGGTCGAGTGGATGAGCACCCAGACCTACCAAGCGGCCTCTGGCGGCGGCGCACAGCACATGCGCGAGCTGCTGACCCAATACGGCACCCTGAACGCCGAAGTCAAAGCCCTGCTGGACGACCCCAAGAGCGCCATTCTCGAAATCGACCGCATGGTCGTGGCCAAGCAGCGTGCCTTGACGGCTGCCGAGACCGCCAATTTTGGCGTGCCACTGGGTGGCTCGCTGATTCCCTGGATCGACAAAGATTTGGGCAATGGCCAGTCCAAGGAAGAGTGGAAAGGCATGGCCGAAACCAACAAGATTCTGGGCATGGGCGAGGGCTTTGGCTCTGCCGCCATTCCCGTGGACGGTTTCTGCGTGCGGGTGGGCGCGATGCGCTGCCACAGCCAGGCCCTGACTTTCAAGCTCAAAAAAGACGTGCCCGTGGCCGACATCGAGGCCATGATCGCCGCCGACAACGAGTGGGTCAAACTGGTGCCCAACACCCGCGAGGCCACCATCCGCGACCTGACCCCTGTGGCCGTGACCGGCACCATGACCATCCCGGTGGGCCGTGTGCGCAAACTGGCCATGGGACCAGAATATGTGGGCGCCTTCACCATCGGTGACCAGCTGCTGTGGGGCGCGGCCGAGCCGCTGCGCCGCATGCTGCGCATCTTGCTGGACGCCTGACCTCGCCATGACCCGTGTGTCCACAGCACTGAACTCCTGGCTGGGGCCGTTCATGCGCTGGACACGGCCAAGGCCTGCACGATGAGACTTGCGCTGGGCATTTGTTATTCGGGTACGGCCTACCAGGGCTGGCAAAGCCAAAGCACGGGTTTGACCATCCAGGACAAGCTCGAAAAAGCCCTAAGCCTGTTTGCCGATGTGCCCCGCATCAGCACCCTGTGCGCAGGCCGCACCGACGCCGGTGTGCACGGCCTGATGCAGGTGGTGCACTTTGACACCGACATCGATCGCGAGCCCCATTCCTGGGTGCGCGGCACCAACCGGTATTTGCCGTCTGACATTGCGGTGCAGTGGGCCCAAGTGGTGCCGGGCAATTTCCACTGCCGGGGCAGCGCCCTGGGCAGACGCTACATCTACGTGCTGCTCGACTCGCGCGTGCGCCCCAGCCTGGAAGCTGGCCGTGTGGGCTGGGTCTACCACCCGCTGAACGAAGACGCGATGCGCCAAGCCAGCCAGCATTTGCTGGGTGAACACGATTTTTCTTCCTTTCGGGCCAGCAGCTGTCAGGCGCTGTCGCCCGTCAAGACGCTGCGTCAGATCGACATTTCCAAACGCGGGGCATACTGGCGCTTTGAATTTGAAGGCAATGCCTTTTTGCACCACATGATCCGCAACATCATGGGCTGCCTGGTCAGCATTGGCCAGGGCCAGCAATCGCCCGACTGGATGCGCGAAGTGCTGCTGGCCAAAAGCCGGGATGCTGCCGCCCCCACGTTTTCGCCCGATGGCCTGTACTTTGCCGGGCCGATTTACAGCCCTGAATGGGGTTTGCCTGACACCACACCCGTTTTTGATTGGTTGCCATGACCTCGCCAGAACACCGCCTGTCGCCCCAGCATCGCACCCGCATCAAGATGTGCGGCTTCACCCGCGAGGCCGACGTGCTGGCCGCATGTGCAACGGGTGCCGATGCGATTGGTTTTGTGCTGTACCCCCCCAGCCCACGCAGCGTCAGCATCGAGCTTGCGGCCGAGCTGGCCCGGCTGCTGCCTGCCTTTGTGCAGCCCGTGCTGCTGTTCGTCAACGACACGCCCGAGCGCATCGCCGCCGCTTGCGCGGTTGTGCCGGGTGCTGTGCTGCAGTTCCATGGCGACGAATCGCCTGAATTTTGCGAGGCCATGACCCAGCGCACCGGCCGCCCGCACCTCAAAGCCGCCCGAATCCCCCTGTCCGAGGTGGCCGACTTCGACTTGCTAGAATTTGCCCACCTCCACCATCAAGCCCAAGCCCTGCTGCTCGACGCCCACGTCGACGGATACGGCGGCGGCGGGAAAACATTCCATTGGTCACTGCTGCCACCAAACGTCAATGCTCACCTCGTTTTGTCTGGTGGACTCACACCTGCAAACGTGGCCGATGGCATTCGGGCGCTGCGCTCGCGCGGCCTGTCACTGGCCGTTGACGTGAGCTCGGGCATCGAAGCAGGCAAGGGCCTGAAAGATGCCGACAAAATGCGGCAATTTGTCCAGGCGGTGCGCACCGCCGACCACGACTTCCCCCTTTAAAGCATTCCTCGGGTCCGTTTAGTTTGCACTTGGAGCGCATGCCATCTGCATGCACCGAGCGGCCCCACCTTCACAGAGCCACACACCATGTTTGACTACCAACAACCCGACCTCAAAGGCCATTTCGGCGTGTATGGCGGCAGCTTTGTCAGCGAAACCCTGACGCACGCCATCAACGAACTCAAAGCCGCCTACGCCCAATACCAGCACGACCCGGCCTTCATGGCCGAATTCAAGTCCGAGCTGGCGCACTTTGTGGGCCGTCCCTCGCCCGTGTACCACGCCGCCCGCATGAGCCGTGAGATGGGTGGCGCGCAGATTTTCTTGAAGCGCGAAGACCTGAACCACACGGGCGCACACAAGATCAACAACACCATCGGCCAGGCCATGCTCGCCAAGCGCATGGGCAAGCCGCGCATCATTGCCGAGACCGGCGCGGGCCAGCACGGTGTGGCCACCGCAACCATCTGTGCGCGCTATGGGCTGGAGTGTGTGGTGTACATGGGCAGCGAAGACGTCAAGCGCCAAAGCCCCAACGTTTACCGCATGAAGCTCTTGGGCGCGACCGTGGTGCCGGTGGAGTCGGGCAGCAAGACCCTGAAAGACGCCTTGAACGAAGCCATGCGCGACTGGGTGGCCAATGTGGACAACACCTTCTACATCATCGGCACGGTGGCAGGCCCACACCCCTACCCCATGATGGTGCGCGACTTCCAGAGCGTGATTGGCGAGGAGTGCCTCACCCAAATGCCCGAGATGTTCAAAACATTGAAGATGGCCGAACAGCAGCCCGACGCCGTGATTGCCTGCGTGGGCGGTGGCAGCAACGCCATGGGCATCTTCTACCCCTATATTCCCTACGAAAACACCCGCCTGATCGGCGTGGAAGCCGCGGGCGAAGGCATGGATTCGGGCAAGCACTCCTGCTCGCTGCAACTGGGCAGCCCCGGCGTGCTGCACGGCAACCGCACTTACATTTTGCAAGACGAAAACGGCCAGATCACCGAAACGCACAGCGTCAGCGCCGGTCTGGACTACCCCGGCGTGGGCCCCGAGCACGCCTTCCTCAAAGACATCGGCCGCGCCGAGTATGTGGGCATCACCGATCAGGAAGCGCTCGAAGCCTTCCACTACCTGTGTCGCACCGAAGGCATCATCCCCGCGCTCGAATCCAGCCACGCCATTGCCTACGCCATGAAACTGGCCAAAACCATGCGCACTGACCAGTCGATCCTGGTCAACCTGTCGGGCCGTGGCGACAAGGACATCGGCACCGTGGCCGACTTGTCGAACGCCGACTTTTTCTGCCGACCCAGCTGCCAAGGCCAGTCGGTCAAAGGTGGCGAGCAGCCTGTGAACTTCGTCAAATAAGGGGCAGAACATGAGCCGCATCGACGCCACCCTCTCCGCCCTGAAAGCCCAAGGCCGCAAAGCGCTGATTCCCTATGTCACGGCCGGCTTTCCCCAAAAAACCAGCACCGTGCCACTGATGCATGCCATGGCCGAGGCCGGCTCCGACATCATCGAGCTGGGGGTGCCGTTTTCTGACCCATCGGCCGACGGCCCCGTGATCCAGAAAGCCGGTGACCGGGCTTTGGCGCTGGGCATCGGCACCGTGCAGGTGATGGACATGGTGCGCGAATTTCGCCAAACCAACACCACCACCCCGGTGGTGCTGATGGGTTATGCCAACCCGGTGGAGCGCTACGACCAAAAGCACGGCGCCGACAGCTTCATCCGCGATGCTTCGGCCGCGGGTGTGGACGGCGTGCTGATCGTGGACTACCCGCCCGAAGAATGCGTGGAATTTGCCGCCAAGCTGCGCGCCCACAGCATGGACCTGATCTTCTTGCTGGCCCCCACCAGCACCGACGAACGCATGCAGCAAGTGGCCCAGGTGGCCAGCGGTTATGTGTATTACGTGTCGCTCAAGGGCGTGACCGGCTCCGGCACGCTGGACACCGACGCGGTCGAAGCCATGCTGCCCCGCATCCGCCAACACGTCAGCGTGCCGGTGGGTGTGGGCTTTGGCATCCGCGATGCGACGACCGCCAAAGCCATCGGCCGCGTGGCCGATGCGGTGGTGATCGGCTCGCGCCTGATCCAGTTGATCGATGCGGCCCCGGCAGACGGTGTCCATGCCGTGGCGGGTGAGTTCCTCTCAGGCATCCGGCAAGCGCTGGACGCCTGAGCGCCAGGGCCTGCCCCGGCGGCCGGAATCTGGCCCTGGCCAGCTTCGCCATGTGAAACGAGCCCGGGCCCGTTTCAACGATAATTTGCCGCACAAGGAGAAACCCTCATGAGTTGGCTCGAAAAACTGCTCCCCCCCAAGATCCAGCACACCGACCCGGCCGATCGCCGCACGGTGCCTGAGGGCTTGTGGGTCAAGTGCCCCAGCTGCGAAACGGTGCTCTACAAAACCGACCTGGAAGAAAACCACAACGTCTGCCCAGGTTGCGCGCACCACCTGCGCATTGGCGCGCGCGCCCGCTTGAACGCTTTTCTGGACGGTGAAGGCCGCTACGAAATCGGCCAGGAAGTCGTGCCGGTGGACCCCCTCAAGTTCAAGGACAGCCGCAAGTACCCCGAGCGCCTGAAAGAAGCCATGGACAACACGGGCGAGACCGATGCCCTGGTGGTCATGGGCGGCTCGGTGCACAGCATCAACCTGGTGGCAGCCTGCTTTGAATTCGACTTCATGGGCGGCTCGATGGGCTCGGTGGTGGGCGAGCGCTTTGTGCGTGGCGTGGAAACCGCCATCGCGCAAAAAGTGCCTTTTGTCTGCTTCACTGCCACGGGCGGAGCGCGCATGCAAGAAGGCTTGCTCTCGCTCATGCAAATGGCCAAGACCAATGCCGCCTTGACCCGTTTGGCCAAGAAGGGCCTGCCCTACATCAGCGTGCTGACCGACCCGACCATGGGCGGCGTGTCGGCCGGTTTTGCCTTCTTGGGCGATGTGGTGATCGCCGAGCCCAAAGCGCTGATTGGTTTTGCCGGACCCCGCGTGATCGAAAGCACCGTGCGCGTGACCTTGCCTGAAGGCTTCCAGCGCTCGGAGTTTTTGCAAAGCAAGGGCGCGGTGGACTTCATCTGCGATCGCCGGGAACTGGGCAAGACCATTGCCACCACCTTGGCCATGTTGCAACGCCAGCCAGCCGACGCGGTCAGCTGAGTTGCTGGATGTCACCCCTAAGGCCCTCCCTGGAGGGCCTTTGTTTTGGGCGGAGCGTTTGGCTCAGTGCATCCAGCCCATGTGGAGCGGCGCCAGCACCATGCCGACCAACTGCAAGACCACCAGTAAGGCGATGGGCGACAAATCCACCCCGCCAATCAGGGGCACCACCCGCTGAAACGGCCGCAAAAACGGCTGGCTCAAGCGCGCCACCAGGCTGTACATGGGCGAGCCAGGGTTGACCCACGACATCACCGCCAACACCAGCACCAGCGCGCTCAAGGCCGACACCACCAGCTGGGCCATGCCCACCAAACTGACCAGCGGCAACAAGGCCAAAGCGCCCTGCCCGCCCGCGACCAGCCACAGCAGCAGGTACTGCACCAGTTTGATCAGGAAGGCCCCCACCAGACTCGACAAATCCCAAGATGTCCAGGGCGGAATGACCCGGCGCAAGGGCAAGAGCAACCAGTCGGTCACCGCAAACACAAACCGACCCAAAGGTTGGTGAAAGGAAATGCGCTGCCATTGCATCAAAAACCTCAGCAAGCAAGTGCCCGCCACCAAACCTGCCACCACCTCCAGCACCAAACTCACCATTTGAAACAGCATGGCCATCCTCCTGCTAGTGCGATGATACCCAGATGCCTCCAAGCACCATCCCCAACCCGAACGCCATGATGGAATTGCCCCTGTTCCCCTTGGGAACCGTGCTGTTCCCGGGCGCCTTGCTGCCCTTGCAACTGTTTGAGCTGCGTTACCTGCACATGATTGGCGAATGTGAGCGCCAGGGCACGGGCTTTGGCGTGGTCACCCTGACCCAGGGCCGCGAAGTGCACCGCCCCGGTGCAGCGGCAGAGCAATTTGAGGCCATGGGCACCCGAGTCTCGATCGAGCGCATCGAGCGGCCCCAGCCGGGTTTGGTGATGGTCTGGTGCCGGGGGGTGGAGAAATTTCGCATCGAGGCCACGCAGCAGCGCAGCGACGGCCTGTGGCTTGGCCGGGTGCACACCCTGGCTCCCGAGCCCAGCGTGCAAGTGCCCGAGGACCTGCAGCACTTGTCTGTGCAAATGCACGAGGCCCTGACCCAGCTGAGTGCCCAACCCAGCGTGGTAACCCCCTGGAATGAAGCCTGGCGCCTGCAGGACTGCAGCTGGCTGTCCCACCGCTGGGGCGAGTTGTTGCCCTTGCCTCTGCAGATTAAATACCGCTTGTTTGCCCTGCAAGAGCCCCTGATGCGCCTGGAGTTGGTGGGCGATCTGGTGGCCCCAGCGGCCTCTGCCAGGCCAAACACCCACGGCCCCGGCCCGAAGCCCTCGGCAAACTCTTAAAATAGCGGGCTTTGCGCCTTGGCGCAGTCCCAGCTCTCCAGCAACCCCGGTTCAGGTGCACAGCGCACCCGGCCCTACCACCGCCCGACATGTCCGATACGAAAGCCACCGCCCCAGCCGCGCCAGCCCCGCAAGATGAAAACCAGCTGATTGCCGAGCGCCGCGAAAAACTCAAAGCCATGCGCCAGGCGCAGGCCGACGGCAAAGGCGTGGCCTTTCCCAACGACTTCAAGCCCGAGCACCATGCTGCCAACTTGCACCAGGCCCACGGCGAGAAAGCCGCCGAAGCATTGAACGGTGAAGGCGTGGCCAAAACCACCGCCAAAGTGGCGGGCCGCATGATGCTCAAGCGCGTCATGGGCAAGGCCAGCTTTGCCACACTGCAAGACGCCACCGGCCGCATCCAGGTCTATGTGACCCGGGACGACGTGGGCGAAGACCTGTACGCGCTGTTCAAGCATTGGGACCTGGGCGACATCGTGGGCGTGGAAGGCCACCTGTTCAAAACCCGCACCGGCGAGTTGTCGATCCATGCCACTTCGATCCGCATGCTCACCAAGAGCCTGCGCCCCATGCCCGACAAATTCCACGGCGTGGCCGACCAAGAGGTGAAGTACCGCCAGCGTTATGTCGACCTGATGACCGACGAAGCCGCGCGCAAGCGCTTTGCGGTGCGCAGCAAGGCCGTCAGCGGCATCCGCGAGTTCATGGTCCAGCACGGCTTTTTGGAAGTCGAGACGCCCATGCTGCACCCCATTCCCGGAGGCGCCAACGCCAAACCTTTTGTGACGCACCACAACGCGCTGGACCAAGAGATGTTCCTGCGCATCGCGCCCGAGCTCTACCTCAAGCGCCTGCTGGTGGGCGGCTTTGAGCGCGTGTTCGAGATCAACCGCAACTTCCGCAACGAAGGCATCTCGGTGCGCCACAACCCCGAGTTCACCATGATGGAGTTCTACGCGGCCTACTGGAACTACCAGGACCTGAT
>JAIXUG010000009.1 GCA_027484105.1 Comamonadaceae bacterium | reverse complement strand
AGGCCCTTCCCCTGCCACAGTCGCATCCGCCAACCGGTTCAGCCGTGTCGCGGAAGGTAAAAATCAACCAACTTATGTTTCCCAGAGGGAAACGGAGGTCAGCGAAACATGAGCGAGACAAATTCCGTCTACGCTGCCTATTCAGGCAACACCCACCTTTTCGGAGGTAACGGCCCGTACGTCGAAGAGATGTACGAAAACTACCTGGCCAACCCCGGCAGCGTCCCCGACTCCTGGCGCGAATATTTCGACGCCCTCCAGCATGTCCCCGCAGTCGATGGCTCCAACGCCAAAGACGTACCGCACCTGCCCGTGATCAACGCTTTTGCTGAGCGCGCCAAGGCGGGCGGCACCAAGGTGGTGATGGCCAGCGAAAACGTTGAAATGGGCCGCAAGCGCACCGCCGTGCAGCAGCTCATTGCCGCTTACCGCAACGTGGGTCAGCGCTGGGCCGATCTGGACCCGCTCAAGCGCACCGAGCGCCCCCACATTCCTGACCTCGACCCGGCTTTCTACGGCTTTTCGGATGCCGACCAGGAAACCGTGTTCGACACCAGCAACACCTTTTTTGGCAAAAACAACATGTCTTTGCGCGAGCTGCTCAATGCGCTGCGCGAGACCTATTGCGGCACGCTGGGCGCTGAGTACATGTACACCACCGAGCAGGCCGAAAAGCGCTGGTGGCAGCAAAAGCTCGAAAGCATCCGCAGCAAGCCCAATTTCACGGCCGACAAGAAAAAACAAATCCTGGACCGCCTGACCGCTGCCGAAGGCCTGGAGCGTTACCTGCACACCAAATACGTGGGTCAAAAGCGCTTTTCGCTGGAAGGCGGCGAGAGCTTCATCGCGGCCATGGACGAGCTGATCCAGTCGGCTGGCGCGCAGGGCGTGCAAGAAGTCGTGATCGGCATGGCCCACCGGGGTCGCCTGAACGTGCTGGTCAACACCATGGGCAAGCTGCCCGCCGACCTGTTTGCCGAATTCGACCACACCGCCCCCGAGGATTTGCCTGCGGGTGACGTGAAGTACCACCAGGGCTTCAGCTCGGACGTGAACACGGCCGGTGGCCCTGTGCACTTGTCGCTGGCCTTCAACCCTTCGCACCTGGAAATCGTGAACCCGGTGGTCGAAGGCTCTGTGCGCGCGCGCATGGACCGCCGTGGTGACCCGCTGGGCAAGCAGGTTTTGCCTGTGTTGGTGCACGGTGACGCGGCCTTTGGCGGTCAGGGTGTCAACCAGGAAACCTTTGCGCTGGCCCAAACCCGTGGTTATTCCACCGGCGGCACGGTGCACATCATCATCAACAACCAAATCGGTTTCACCACCTCTGACCCGCGCGACATGCGCTCCAGCGTGTTTTGCACCGACATCGTCAAGATGGTCGAAGCCCCGGTTTTGCACGTCAACGGGGACGACCCGGAAGCCGTGGTCATGGCCACACAGCTCGCGCTGGAATACCGCATGACTTTCCGAAAGGATGTGGTGCTGGACGTGGTGTGCTTCCGCAAACTGGGCCACAACGAGCAGGACACCCCCGCGCTGACCCAGCCGCTGATGTACAAGAAAATCGCGGCGCACCCTGGCACCCGCAAACTGTTCGCCGACAAACTGGCGGCTCAAGGTCTGGGCGACACCCTGGGCGACGACATGGCCAAGGCCTACCGCGCCGCCCTGGATGCAGGCAAAAACACGACCGAACCTGTCTTGACCAACTTCAAGACCCAGTTCACCGTGGACTGGTCGCCCTTCATGGGCAAAAAGTGGTCCGATGCGGGCGACACCTCAATCCCCTTGTCCGACTGGAAGCGCCTGGCCGAGAAGATCTCGACCATTCCCGATTCCGTCACGCCCCACCAATTGGTCAAAAAGGTCTATGACGACCGCGCTGCCATGGGCCGCGGCGACATCCCCGTGGATTGGGGCATGGGTGAGCACATGGCGTTTGCCTCGCTGGTAGCCAGCGGCTACCCGGTGCGTTTGTCGGGTGAAGACTGCGGCCGTGGCACGTTCACGCACCGCCACGCGGTCATTCACGACCAAAAACGTGAAAAGTGGGACACCGGCACCTATGTGGCGCTGCAAAACGTGTCGGACAAACAGGCCCCGTTCGTGGTGATCGATTCGATCCTGTCCGAAGAGGCTGTTTTGGCCTATGAGTATGGCTATGCCTCGAACGACCCCAACACCCTGGTGGTTTGGGAAGCCCAGTTCGGCGACTTTGCCAACGGCGCGCAAGTGGTGATCGACCAGTTCATCGCCTCGGGCGAGGTCAAGTGGGGCCGCGTCAACGGCATCACCTTGATGCTGCCGCACGGCTACGAAGGCCAGGGCCCCGAGCACAGCTCGGCCCGCGTGGAGCGTTTCATGCAGTTGGCGGCCGACACCAACATGCAGTTGGTTCAGCCCACCACCGCCAGCCAGATCTTCCATGTGCTGCGCCGCCAGATGGTGCGCGATTTGCGCAAGCCGCTGGTGATCTTCACGCCCAAGTCACTGCTGCGCAACAAGGACGCCACATCGCCGGTGTCCGAGTTCACCAAAGGCAGCTTCCAGACGGTGATTGGCGAGACCAAGGACCTCAAGGCCGACAAGGTCAAGCGCGTGATCGCTTGCTCGGGCAAGGTTTATTACGACCTGGTCAAAAACCGCGAAACCAAAGGCGCGGACGACGTGGCCATCATCCGTGTGGAGCAGCTGTACCCGTTCCCGCACAAGGCGTTTGCTGCAGAGCTCAAAAAGTACCCCAATGCCACCGATGTGGTGTGGTGCCAGGACGAGCCGCAAAACCAGGGTGCCTGGTTCTTCATCCAGCACAACATCCACGAAAACATGCAAAGCGGTCAACGCTTGGGCTACGCAGGCCGTGCGGCTTCCGCATCGCCAGCCGTGGGCTATTCACACCTGCACCAGGACCAGCAAAAAGCGCTGATTGAAGCCGCTTTTGCCAAGCTCAAGGGCTTTGTGCTGACCAAGTGATCCACCCGAACAACCTCGCGTTACAACCTTAAAGAGAAATCAACATGGCTATCGTAGAAGTCAAAGTCCCCCAGCTGTCCGAGTCCGTGGCCGAAGCCACCATGCTGCAGTGGAAGAAAAAAGTCGGCGACACCGTTGCGGCCGATGAAATCCTGATCGAGATCGAAACCGACAAGGTGGTCTTGGAAGTGCCTGCCCCTTCGGCTGGCGTGTTGTCTGAAATCGTCGTGGGCGATAGTGGCACCGTGGCGGCAGACCAGCTGATCGCCCGCATCGACACCGACGGCAAAGTGGCTGCCGCTGCGCCAGCAGCAGCGCCTGCCGCTGCATCGGCACCGGCTGCTGCACCCGCCGCAGCTGCAGTGGCCAGCACCAGCATGGCCGGTGTGGCGATGCCCGCTGCGGCCAAGCTGATGGCCGACAACAACCTGGCCGCAGGCTCTGTCCCCGGCACTGGCAAAGATGGCCGCGTGACCAAGGGCGATGTGCTCTCAGCCGTGGCCGGTGGCGTCAAGTCCACCGCCGCAGTGATCCCTACAGGCGTGCCCACCAAAGCTTTGGCCCAGGTGGCTGCACCGGTGGTGAACCTGGGCGAGCGCCCTGAGCAGCGCGTGCCCATGACGCGTCTGCGCGCCCGTGTGGCCGAGCGCCTGCTGCAATCGCAGTCCACCAACGCCATCCTGACCACCTTCAACGAGATCAACATGGCCCCGGTCATGGACATGCGCAAGCGCATGCAAGAGCGTTTCGAGAAGGAACACGGCGTCAAGCTCGGCTTCATGAGCTTCTTCGTTAAGGCCGCTGTGCACGCCCTGAAGAAGTTCCCGGTGCTCAACGCGTCGGTGGACGGCAACGACATCGTGTACCACGGTTACTTTGACATCGGTATCGCGGTGGGCTCGCCCCGTGGCTTGGTGGTGCCGATTTTGCGCAACGCCGACCAGATGAGCTTTGCCGACATCGAGAAGAAGATCGCTGAGTTTGGCCAGAAGGCCAAAGACGGCAAACTGGGCATCGAAGAGATGACCGGTGGCACCTTCTCGATCTCGAACGGCGGCACCTTCGGCTCGATGATGTCCACCCCCATCATCAACCCCCCCCAGTCGGCGATTTTGGGCGTGCACGCGACCAAAGACCGCGCCATGGTGGAGAACGGCCAAGTGGTGGTGCGCCCCATGAACTACTTCGCCATGTCGTATGACCACCGCATCATCGATGGCCGTGAAGCCGTGCTGGGCCTGGTCGCCATGAAGGAAGCGCTGGAAGACCCAGCCCGCCTCTTGTTCGACATCTAAACCCCTTGTTTTGAATGCCCCCTGAAAAGGGGGCGTTTTTTCATCCAGAAGACCCTTACCATGAGCAAACAATTTGACGTCGTCGTCATCGGCGGTGGCCCTGGTGGCTACATCGCCGCCATCCGCGCCGCGCAACTCGGTTTCCAAGTCGCTTGTATCGACGAGTGGAAAAATGCTGCGGGTGGCCCCGCGCCCGGCGGCACTTGCACCAACGTGGGCTGCATCCCGTCCAAAGCCTTGCTGCAGTCCAGCGAGCACTTCGAGCACGCCAACCACCACTTCGCCGACCACGGCATCAGCGTCAAAGACGTGAAGATGGACGTGTCCAAAATGATCGCCCGCAAAGACACCGTCGTGAAGCAAAACAACGACGGCATCTTGTACCTGTTCAAAAAGAACAAGGTCACGTTCTTCCACGGCCGTGGCAGCTTTGCTGGCAAGTCCGAAGGCGGCTACACCATCCACGTGGCGGGCAAGACCGAAGAGGCCATTTCGGCCAAGCAAGTCATCATTGCCACCGGATCCAATGCGCGTGCCTTGCCTGGCGTGCCGTTTGACGAAGTCAATGTGTTGTCGAACGACGGCGCTTTGCGCGTGGGCGCTGTGCCCAAGAAGCTTGCCGTCATCGGTTCGGGCGTCATCGGTTTGGAGATGGGTTCGGTCTGGCGCCGTTTGGGTGCCGACGTCACCATCCTCGAAGGCCTGCCAACATTCCTCGGCGCTGTGGACGAGCAAATCGCCAAAGAAGCCAAGAAGGCCTTTGACAAACAAGGCTTGAAGATCGAACTCGGCGTGAAAGTCGGCGAGATCGTCAATGGCAAAAAAGGCGTGACCGTCAACTACACCAACGCCAAAGGCGAAGCCATCAAGCTGGACGCCGACAAGCTGATCGTCTCGATCGGCCGCGTGCCCAACACGATTGGCCTGAACACCGAGGCCGTGGGCTTGCAGCTCGACGAGCGCGGCGCGGTGGTGGTGGACGGCGACTGCCGCACCAACCTGCCCGGCGTGTGGGCGGTGGGCGACGTGGTGCGTGGCCCGATGCTGGCGCACAAAGCCGAAGAAGAGGGCGTGGCGGTGGCCGAGCGCATCGCGGGCCAGCACGGTCACGTCAACTTCAACACCATCCCCTGGGTCATTTACACCAGCCCCGAGATCGCTTGGGTGGGCCGCACCGAGCAGCAGCTCAAGGCCGATGGCGTGGCGTACAAGGCGGGCTCTTTCCCCTTCCTGGCCAACGGTCGCGCTCGCGCTTTGGGCGACACCACCGGCATGGTGAAAATGCTGGCCGATGCCAAGACCGACGAGATTTTGGGCGTGCACATTGTGGGCCCACAAGCGTCTGAATTGATCGCCGAGGCCGTGGTGGCCATGGAGTTCAAGGCTTCGTCGGAAGACATCGCCCGCATCTGCCACGCGCACCCGTCTTTGAGCGAAGCGACCAAAGAAGCGGCCCTGGCCGTGGACAAGCGGACCTTGAACTTTTGAGCCCTTGCCTCGGGCCGCCACGCGGCTGGGGGTGAGTTGGGTTAAAGTTCTGCAACCCTGAAAACCCGGGCTCGTCCCGGGTTTTGTGATTTCAAATGAAAAGCCCCATTTCCATGTCCGTTCGTGAAGTTTACGACGCAGAATTGCAAAAGCGTGCTTACCAAAGCGACCCGGCTCAGCTCAGAGCGATCGAGGCTTTGGAGCGTTGTGCCCAGGAATGGAAAGCCTACAAACCCGGTCGCTCCGGCTTTTTGGGGAAATTTTTTGCCCGCCCTGAAATCCCCAAAGGGGTTTACATGTTTGGTGGAGTGGGGCGCGGCAAAAGCTTTTTGATGGATTGCTTTTTTGCGGCCGTTCCGGTGGAGCGCAAAACCCGCTTGCACTTTCATGAGTTCATGCGCGAAGTGCACCGCGAATTGACAGCCATTCAAGGCACGGTCAACCCCCTGGACGAGTTGGGCAAGCGCATGGCCAAGCGTTACCAACTGATTTGTTTTGACGAATTCCATGTGGCCGACATCACCGATGCCATGATCTTGCACCGCCTCTTGGTGGCGCTGTTTGACCATGGTGTGGGCTTTGTGACGACGTCCAATTTTGAGCCCGACGGGCTGTACCCCGATGGCTTGCACCGTGACCGCATCTTGCCTGCCATTGCCCTGTTGAATGAGCGCATGCAGGTGCTCAACGTGGACAACGGCACCGATTACCGCCGCCGCACGCTGGAGATGGTCAAGCTGTACCACTCCCCCTTGGGCGAGCAGGCCGACCGCGAAATGAACGAGGCCTTCAACCGCCTGGCCACAGGGCCCGACGAAGACCCGGTGCTGCACATCGAGGCGCGTGACATCATGGCCAAACGCCGTGCCGGCGACGTGGTGTGGTTTGACTTCAAGGCCATCTGTGGTGGGCCGCGTTCGCAAAACGATTACCTTGAAATCGCCACGCAGTACCACACGGTGCTGCTGAGCAATGTGCCGCACATGCCGATCAGCATGGCGTCTGAGGCGCGCCGCTTCACCTGGCTGATCGATGTGCTGTATGACCGGCGCGTCAAACTCATCATGTCGGCGGCTGTGCCGCCCGAGGGCCTGTACACCTCAGGCCCCATGTCCCATGAGTTTCCCCGCACAGTGTCGCGTTTGCACGAAATGCAGTCGGGTGAGTTTTTGGCCTTGGAACACCGCACTGTGGACACGCACCTGACATGATGCACCGCTTTGCCCCTCTGGCCGTGTTCGCCTGGATGGTTGGGGGGCTCCTGGGGGTGGCTTATGCGCAAAGTCCGGCTCCGTCGGAGGTGCCCGCGCCCTCCGAGTCGGCTCCAGCTTTTAAAGATCTTCAGGTGCCGGCTTTCATCGCCCAGCAAAGGCTGGCGCTGGCACTGCAGCGCGATGCCATCGTTCGGGCTGACCAAGCTCAACAGCTCGCTTGCTGGCAAAAGTTTGCGGTGAATGCCTGCCTGATCGAAGCGCGCCGGGTTCGCAGGCAGGCCCTGGTGCCTTTGGATCAACAGGAGTTGGTGCTCAATGCACAAGAGCGCCAGTGGCGAACCGAGCAAAGAGAAAAGCGCTTGCAAGGCAAACAGCCTGACAGCCGGGACAAACCATGAGCCAGACCCCACCCCCTGTGTGGCCTGCGGCGCACATGCTGGAGTTGCAGGCCCATCAGCAGCGTTTGTTGGAGTGTCAAATCCAGCACGCCGAACTGGACGCCCTGATTGACCAGGCTGCCACCGACCACGGTGTGGATGAATTGAGCCTGCGGCGCATGAAAAAGAAACGGCTGGCCCTGCGCGATCAGATTGCCTGGCTGCAGTTGCAGTGGGCGCCCAAGGAGCCTGCTTGAATCTTCTGGATCAACGGGTTGCCGAAGCTTTGTCGAGCCAGGGGGTGCTGGCGCGTGCGGTGCCCGGTTTTCAGCCCCGGCAGGGACAGCATGAGATGGCCATGGCGGTCAGCCGCACGGTTCAGGCGGGTGGGCAGTTGGTGGTGGAGGCGGGGACGGGGACGGGCAAAACCTATGCCTATCTGGTGCCGGTCTTGCTGAGTGGGCAGCGCGCTTTGGTGTCCACCGCCACCAAAGCCTTGCAGGACCAATTGTTTTCACGCGACATCCCGCGCCTGATCGATGCGTTGGGTTTGCCCATTCGGGTGGCTTTGCTCAAGGGGCGGTCCAATTACCTTTGCCTGCACCGCATGGGGCAAGCCCGGCACAGCCACGAGCTGTCGCACCCGAGTTCACAAAAAGCCTTGGCCAAGATTGAAGCCTGGGCCCAGTCCACACGCAGCGGCGACATGGCCGAGTTGACCGGCTTGGATGAGCGCTCGTCTTTGTGGCAGCTGGTGACCTCGACCCGTGACAATTGCCTGGGCTCGTCGTGTCCCAGTTATCGCGCTTGCCATGTCAATTTGGCGCGCAAAGAAGCCATGGCCTCGGATGTGGTGGTCATCAACCACCATTTGTTCTTTGCCGACCTGTCGGTGCGCGAGTCGGGTGTGGCCGAGTTGTTGCCCACCGTGCGCGTCACGGTGTTTGACGAGGCCCACCAGCTCAATGAAATCGGGGTTCATTTTTTGGGGCAGCAACTGTCCACCGTGCAACTGCACGAGCTGGTCCGCGATGTGCTGGCCACGGGATTGCAACTGGCCCGGGGGCTTGTCGATTGGCAGGCCTTGAGTGGCAGCCTGGAAAAGGCCACCCGCGACTGGCGCTTGTCGGCAGGGGAGCACCGGGGTGCCGTGCGCTTGCGCTGGACAGGACAGCAGCCAGACCATGTTGACCCGCAGGCATGGCGCGCAAGTTTGCAGGCCCTCACCCAGTGCTTGCTGGATGTGCAAAACGGTTTGGACATGGTCAGTGAGCTCGCGCCTGATTTTCAGCGGCTGGCAGAGCGAACCCGCGAATTGCTGCAACGCGCGGCCTTGTTTGCTGGCGAGCCCCAAGGCGATGGGGTGCGATGGGCAGAGGTCAGTGCGCAACTGCGTGTGGTGGAGTCGCCCTTGGACATCGCGCAGGCTTTTGAGGCCTTGACGCGCGCGCCAGATGCCCCCTTGCCTGGCCAGGGCGGTCACCATATTCCCTCGGCCTTGGATGACGGACCGGAGGGTCATGGGCAGTTTGGCCCAGCGCCAGTGCGGCAGGAGGGGGGCGCGCCGGTCGCGGGTTCGCCAGGAGTGGGGCAACGGGCCTGGATTTTCACCTCGGCCACTTTGGGGGACGAGCCGAGTTTGCGCTGGTTCACCCAGCCCTGCGGTCTGGATTCGGCCGAGGTCATGCAGGTCAACAGCCCTTTTGACTATGCCCAGCAAGCGGCGGTGTATGTGCCGCCGCATTTGCCAAGGCCGGGTGATCCCGATCATGCCCGGCAGGTGGCGGCTTTGGTGTTGGAGAGTTTGGCCATCTTGGGTGGAAGAACTTTGGTGCTGACCACGACCTTGTTCTCGATGCGCAGCATTGGAGAGCAGTTGCAGGCGCAGGCGGATGCCCGCGTGGAAGTGCTGGTGCAAGGGCAAAGCCCCAAGCGCCGTTTGATGGAGCGCTTTCGAGAGGGCGGTGGCGTGGGCGATCCCCATGGCCGACCGGGCTGTGTGCTGGTGGCTTCGGCTTCCTTTTGGGAAGGCTTTGATGTGCCCGGTGATGCTTTGCAGTTGGTGGTGATCGACAAGTTGCCGTTTCCACCCCCGGATGATCCGCTGTTTGAGGCGCGCAGCCAGCGCTTGACGCAGCAGGGCCAGAGTGCCTTTGCAGACCACGCCTTGCCCGAGGCGGCGGTGTCGCTCAAGCAGGGCGCTGGACGCTTGATCCGAAGTGAATCAGACAGGGGGATTTTGGTGGTGTGTGACACCCGATTGAGTGCCATGTCCTACGGTCGGCGTTTGATGAGGGCTTTGCCACCGATGCGCCGAATCGAGCATCACCCGGATTTTTTGGACGCTTTGCGCCAGCTCACCAAGGAAGCCAGCGGTTTTTAGACTTTTGCGGGGCGTTGCCCTGAAGGTAAACGGATTGCGGGTAGTTTTTGCGCAAGACGCGCAAGGCGTCATCGCGAAGGACCGCCATGCCCATGGCGTCGTAGGATTTCACCAAAATTGCCAGCGCCTCTTCGACGGCAGGAACACCCTCATAGTCCGAGATGGCTTGTTGCGCGCGGTTGATGGCGGCCACGTGCGCACCCAGTTTGGCGTAATAACGCGCCACATGCACCTCGTAGGCGGCCAAGGAGTTGACCACGTGGGTCATCCGCAGACGGGCATCGGGGCTGTATTTGGAGTCCGGAAAGCGGGTGATCAGCTCCAGAAAGGATTCATAGGAGTCCTTGGCTGCTTTTTGATCGCGCTCTGAAAGATCTTGCCGTGTGATGAAGGAAAAAAGACCGAGGTTTTCATTGAAATTGACCAGTCCTTTGAGGTACAGCGCGTAGTCCAGTGCCGGACTGGTGGGGTGCAAACGGATGAATCGGTCCAGGGTGGCCAAGGCCTGGATTTTGTTGCCCGTTTTGAACTGGGCATAGGCCTTGTCGATTTGGGCCTGCTGGGCCAGCACGGTGCCGGCGGCGCGGCCTTCGAGCTTTTCGTAATAGCCAATGGCTTTGTCCCAAGCACCGGCGCTGACTTCATCGCGCGCTTCGCTGTAAATTTTTTCGGGTGTCCAGCCCACGGTCGGGTCTTTGGGGTTGTTCGCGCAGCCCGTCAGAATGAGTCCCGCAGCCAGTACCAGGCAGTTCGGAACCATCGATAATCTGAGTCGTTGCATCTGTGACACCCAATAAAGTTGAACACTTTGATTATATCGACCGACCCCGAATCAGACGATCCCAGCCAAGCCCTGGACGATTCGGATCGTCTGCTTGAAAACGCCCAGGAAATCAGGCAGCTGGAGGTTCCGGCTGCTTTGCATGGGCAACGGCTTGACCGGGTTTTTGCGCAACTGGTCCCCGAGTTTTCGCGCAGCTATTTGCAGCAATTGATCGAGCAAGGGGATGCCCTGCTGGAGGGGCGGGTCACCACCAAGGTGTCGGCCAAAGTGCGATTGGGGCATCAGATCCAGATCACGCTGCGGGCCACGCCGCAATCGCAAGCCTTTGTGCCAGAAGCGATGCCCATCGATGTGGTTTATGAAGATGCGCATTTGCGCGTCATCAACAAGCCCGCCGGTTTGGTGGTGCACCCTGCGCCAGGGCATTGGGGAGGCACCTTGCTCAATGGTCTTTTGGCCCTCGACCCCAAAGCTTGTGAGGTGCCCCGCGCGGGCATTGTTCACCGGTTGGACAAGGACACCAGCGGATTGATGGTGGTGGCCAGAACGCGTCAGGCCATGGACGCTTTGGTGGCGCAAATTGCGGCACGTGAGGTGCACCGTCAGTATGTGGCCATCGCGCATCAGGCCTGGTCGGGCGCTGAGCGCCGCCTGGTCGATGCCGCCATTGGCCGTGACCCCGCCAACCGTTTGCGCATGGCGGTGGTCAATTTGACCCACCAGTCCGGCAAAACGGCTTCCACCACCTTGGACTTGTTGGCGCAAGGTGAGCGCTGTTGTCTGGTTCAGTGCACCTTGCACACGGGTCGCACCCACCAGATCAGGGTGCACATGGCGCATGTGGGGCACCCCTTGGTGGGGGATTCGGTTTATGGAGGGGCCGAGCGGGGCGGGCTCAAGCGCCAAGCCCTGCATGCCTGGCGCCTGGCTTTTGTTCACCCGATCACGGGAATCGAGGTTGACCTCCGATCGCCTTGGCCGCAGGACATGTCCGATGCCCTGGAGCCTCTGGGCCTCCGCTACAATCTGAAGCAAGATTTTTGATCTCTGCATGTCTCACGGACCCCGTGTTGAGCAGCCCAACGCTTGGCTGAAACCGGCACTCCCTGACGACAGACTCTCCCCAACCTCGCCGTGAGGCGTTTTTTTCCGAAAGATCGACACCATGATGACGGCGCAAGCCAAGCGTGTCCTGGAAACGGCCTTGCTTACTGCGGGTCAACCTTTGTCGATGCGCGATTTACGGGTGCTTTTTGACGACCAGCTGGGATCTGACACCCTGAAGCTGATGTTGCAAGAGCTCGAATTGGAATGGGCCACCAAGGGCTTGGAGTTGATCCATGTGGCCAGCGGTTGGCGCTTTCAAAGCCGGCCTGAGTTGCGCAGCTTCTTGGACCGTTTGCACCCCGAAAAACCCCCCAAATACACCCGCGCGGTTCTGGAGACCTTGGCCATCATCGCGTACCGGCAACCGGTCACACGAGGCGATATGGAGGACATCCGCGGTGTGACCATTGGTACTCAGATCATCAAGCAACTGGAAGACAGGGGCTGGGTGGAGGTGATTGGTCACCGCGAGACCGTGGGCCGTCCCAGTTTGTTTGCAACCACACGGCAGTTTCTGGACGACCTGGGTTTGGATTCTCTGGATCAACTGCCTCTTTTGACCCAATCAGACCCCCAAATGTCGGCGCTGGCCAATGCACTGGAAGACGAGCCGCTTCAGGCGAGTTTGTCTTTGGAGGAGCTTTCAACCGAGCCCTCGTCGGCTCACGCTTCGGTGGCCGATGCCGCTGAATCTCCTCACTTGTCCCTGCCCGATGGGGACGGAAATCCCCATTCATGAACGATCACCCCTCCCAAGACCCGAATCCGGGTGTTTACGCCAAGCGCAAGTCGGCTGCCCGCGCGCAACCCATCAGCGACACATTCAAGCCCATCGCCCTGCAAGATGTGGTGTCGGGCGAGTTTGACAAGGAAGGGTCTGCCGAGGCACTGACCGAGGCCTTGGGCAAACGCGTGTTGGCCCCGCAATCGGATTCCCCCAAACTGCACAAAGTGTTGGCGCAAGCGGGCATGGGGTCGCGGCTGGAGATGGAAAAACTCATTGCCGAGGGGCGCATCGTCGTGAACAACGAGCTGGCCCATGTGGGCCAGCGGGTTCAATTTGGCGATCAGATCAAGGTGGACGGCAAGCCGATCCGCATCCGCATCGACCCGCCCCCTGCGCGCGTGATCGCTTACCACAAGCCTGCCGGAGAAATCGTCAGCCACGACGACCCGCAAAACCGCCCCTCGGTGTTTCGCCAATTGCCGCGTCTGCACCATGGCAAATGGCAATCGGTGGGCCGCCTGGACTTGAACACCGAAGGTCTGCTGCTGTTCACCAGTTCGGGCGAATTGGCCAACAAGCTCATGCACCCGCGTTTTGGCCTGGAACGCGAATACGCCGTGCGTGTCTTGGGTGCCTTGAGCAAGGAAGAAAAGCAAAAATTGCTGGACGGCGTGATGCTGGACGATGGCCCGGCGCAGTTTGGCTCGATCGAGGATGGTGGCGGTGAAGGCTCCAATTGCTGGTACCGCGTGACGATTTCGGAAGGCCGTAACCGCGAAGTTCGCCGCATGATGGAAGCGGTGGGCCATGCGGTCAGCCGTTTGATCCGCATCCGCTATGGCGCCATGGTGTTGCCGCATGGCTTGCGCCGTGGTGCTTGGCTGGAGTTGGACGAAGCCGACATCCGTTCGCTGATGCGGGCAGCGGGGACCAGCGAACGCCCGAGGCCGGTTTCTGAGTCTGCCGCACGCACCAACCGCAACGACCGTCGCCCCCGCACCGGTGGGCAGGGCAGGGCGGGTTCGGCCGTGCCCCGCGCCAAACCCGCTGCCAAACCCAACCAAGCGCCTGGCGGCTCTGGCTTGCACGCCAAGTCCGATGCGCCCAAGCCCGAAGCCCGGTACATTGGTGCAGAAAGCTTCAACCGCTTGAAAAAAGCCCCGGGCGGAACGGGGCGGGGTGGGCGAGGTGGTGCTGGCCGCAGCCGATGAAAGCCGTGCGGCCGGGGCATTGGGCCGGCGGTTCATTCCCCCTGGCCTTGCAGGTCTTCCTGGGCTTTGGGGTGGCCTCGCTCAGGTTAGAATAGCTGGCTTTGCCGTAGGGCAAAAATGCATGAAAATCTTTATTCTGTAACTGGAAACACCATGGCCATCGAACGCACCCTCTCCATCATCAAACCCGACGCCGTCGCCAAGAACGTGATCGGTCAGATCTACGCCCGATTCGAAGCTGCTGGCCTGAAAGTCGTCGCCGCCAAAATGGCCCACCTGTCACGCGGCGAAGCCGAGCAGTTTTATGCTGTGCACAAAGAGCGCCCCTTCTTCAAGGATCTGGTGGACTTCATGGTCTCTGGCCCTGTCATGATCCAAGCCCTGCAAGGCGAGAACGCCATTGCCAAGAACCGTGACCTGATGGGTGCCACCGACCCCAAGAAGGCCGCCCCTGGCACCATCCGCGCTGACTTCGCTGACAGCATCGACGCCAACGCCGTGCATGGCTCCGACGCCCCCGAAACCGCTGCCGTTGAAGTTGCCTTCTTCTTCCCCGGCATGAACGTTTACGCACGCTGACCGCATCGCGGCTTCAGCGCTGCCCCCATCTCCATGACGGCCAACCTTCTTGAATTTGACCTGGAAGGTTTGGCCGTTTTTTGTGACGGTTTGGGCGAAAAGCGCTTTCGGGCCACCCAGTTGTTCCGCTGGATCCACCAGCGGGGCGCTTCTGATTTCGATCACATGAGCGATTTGGCCAAGTCTTTGCGCCAAAAGCTCCCATCTCATGCACACATCGCGGCCTTGCCCGTGATCAGCCAGCACATCTCCACCGACGGCACCATCAAGTGGCTGTTCAATGTGGGTGATGGCAACGCCATCGAAACGGTGTTCATTCCCGAAGACGATCGGGGGACTTTGTGCATTTCATCCCAGGCCGGCTGCGCTGTGGGTTGCCGTTTTTGTTCCACGGGTCACCAGGGTTTCAGCCGAAACCTGAGCACAGGGGAAATCATGGCTCAGCTGTGGTTTGCCGAGCACTTTTTGCGCCAGCACCTGAAGACCGATGAGCGTGTCATCTCCAACGTGGTGATGATGGGCATGGGTGAGCCGCTGCAAAACTATTCGGCATTGGTGCCTGCCTTGCGCGCGATGCTCGATGACCATGGCTATGGCCTGTCGCGTCGCCGTGTCACGGTGTCGACCTCGGGGGTGGTGCCCATGATCGAGCGGCTGTCGCAGGATTGCCCGGTGGCGCTGGCGGTGTCGCTGCACGCCCCTAACGATGCGCTGCGCGACCACCTGGTGCCACTCAACCGCAAATACCCACTCGATGAACTCATGCGGGCCTGCGTGGGCTACCTGGCCCATGCGCCGCGCGATTTCATCACCTTTGAATACTGCATGCTCGATGGCGTCAATGACCAGCCCGAGCACACCAGCCAGTTGATTGACCTGGTGCAAAAATACGCCCGTTTGGGCCTGCGCTGCAAATTTAACCTGATCCCGTTCAACCCCTTCCCCGCATCGGGCTTGTTGCGTTCGCCCCATGCTCGCGTGCAAGCCTTTGCCAAGCAGTTGCTGGACGCAGGCTTGGTGACCACGGTGCGCAAAACCCGGGGCGATGACATCGACGCCGCCTGCGGTCAATTGGCGGGCGATGTGAAAGACCGCACCCAGGTCCAAAGCCGCATGGCCCAACAGCGCACCATCCGTCTGGTGCCGTCCACCCCGGTGATTGCACAGGAGGCAATGCATGACAAGCAGCCCTGAGATCGAGCCCAGCACCCCGTCAACAGCAGGTCAGTTGTTGAGGCAAACCCGGACCAGAGCGGGGGTCCATTTGGCGGTTTTGTCCGTGCATCTGAAAGTGCCGGTTCGCCAGTTGGAAGCACTGGAGGCCGATGAACTCGATCCGGGCAAAGGCCCTGTTTTCTACCGAGGACTGGCTGCCAGCATCTGCAGGCAACTCAATACCGATCCTGGTCCTGTGTTAGCGCTTTTGCCGAGCTTGTCGGGCCAAATGTCGCCGATTCAAACTTCAAACCTGCCCGCTGGTTCCTTGATGGAAAGCTCCCGCCGCCGGACTTCGTGGGGGCAGGTCTTTTCTGGCAAAGTCTTCTGGTTGGGTTTTGTGCTGTTGGCCTTGACGCTGTCGTTTGTGTGGATGCCTTCACCCGCACAATGGGCCATCTGGGATGGGTGGCATTTTTCATTCTTCAAGCCGTCGTCTTCCGGGCAATTGACCGAAGAGGTGAAACTGCAGCCGCCGCTTTCGCCTGCGCCTGTGCCTGTGCCTGCGGACAGCACCGCCAACGCCCCAGCCACGGCTTACCCCACACCGCCCACCGCCACTGTTCCAAGCCCTGCGGCCGATGTGCCTGCGGTAGCTGCCGAATCGGCCGCGAAAAGTGCGAGCGCGGCCCCACCGTCAGCGCCGGGGTCGGTGCAATGGGTTTTCAGCGCCAAAGGCGAAAGCTGGCTGGAGCTTCGCAACAACCAAAATGCGGTCATTTGGAGCGGCACATTGAAACAAGGGGATGTTCAACGCGTTGACAGCCCTTTGCCCGTTCGGGTGGTGGTGGGCCGTGCACAGGTGGTCAATGTCACCTTGCGTGGTCAACCTTTTGACCTGGTGCCGCACACCCAAGTGACCGTCGCTCGTTTTGAAGTGAAGGAATAACCATGAGCTCCTGCGCAACTTCGTTTTCGGACACACCCATTGAAATCGCCAAGCCCCTGAAAAGGGTCAGTCGTCAGTCCAATGTGGTTTGGGGGTCCAAGGTGGTGACGGTGGGGGGCGGTGCCCCGGTTCGTGTTCAATCCATGACGAACACCGACACGGTCGACGTGATTGGGACCGCGATACAGGTCAAGGAGTTGGCCATTGCGGGCTCCGAGATGGTGCGCATCACCGTCAACACCCCGGAGGCGGCCGAGGCGGTGCCTCATATCCGCGATCAACTGGACAAAATGGGCATCGATGTCCCCTTGATTGGCGATTTCCACTACAACGGCCACCGCTTGTTGACCGATTACCCCGCTTGTGCCGAGGCCCTGTCGAAATACCGCATCAACCCCGGCAATGTGGGCAAGGGCGACAAGCGTGACCTGCAATTTGGCCAAATGATCGAAGCGGCCATGCGCTGGAACAAACCGATCCGCATTGGCGTGAACTGGGGCAGCCTGGATCAAGAGCTCTTGGCCGAGCTGATGGATGCCAACAGCCAGCGTGCCCACCCGTGGGAGTCCCGGCAGGTCATGTACGAGGCCTTGATCTCGTCGGCCATTTCATCTGCACAGCGAGCAGAGGCCATGGGTTTGTCCGGTCACCAAATCACATTGTCTTGCAAGGTGTCAGGCGTTCAGGATTTGATTTCTGTTTACCGCGAGCTGGGGCGGCGCACGGACTATGTCCTGCATTTGGGTTTGACCGAAGCGGGCATGGGCACCAAAGGCACGGTGGCCTCTGCGGCGGCCTTGTCTGTGTTGTTGCAAGAGGGGATTGGCGACACCATTCGGGTCTCGCTCACCCCCCAGCCCGGTGAGGCTCGCACCCAAGAGGTGGTGATCGCGTCCGAGATTTTGCAATCGCTGGGCTTGCGCATTTTCGTGCCCAGCGTCACGGCTTGCCCCGGTTGCGGTCGCACCACCAGCAGCACCTTCCAGGAACTGGCCAAGCAAATTGACGACTTTTTGCGTGCCCAAATGCCCGTCTGGCGTGTGCGTTATCCCGGTGTTGAGGGCCTCAAGGTGGCTGTGATGGGTTGCATCGTGAACGGCCCCGGTGAGAGCAAGCATGCCGACATTGGCATCAGCCTGCCCGGCACGGGAGAGGCGCCAGCCGCCCCTGTTTTCATTGATGGTGAAAAGCGTTTGACGCTGCGGGGTGAAGGCATTGCGCAGGAGTTTCAGGTGCTGGTGGAAAACTACATTGAGAACCGTTTCGGTTCCGGAGCTGTTGAGAAAAAATGAGCGAACCCCTGAAAGACAAGGCCCCCCAAGGAGAAAAGGCGCCCAAAGCACAGAAGCTGGTGGGCGTGAAGGGCATGAACGACATCCTCGCGCCGGAGTCGGCGCGCTGGGAATGGCTCGAAGCGCAAGTGCGCGGCCTGATGGCCCGCTACGCTTACCGCAACGTGCGCTTGCCGATTGTGGAGCCCACCGCCTTGTTTGTGCGCGGCTTGGGCGAGGTGACCGACATCGTCGAGAAGGAAATGTATTCCTTCGAAGACCGTTTGAATGGCGAGCAACTGACCCTGAGGCCCGAGGGCACAGCCGGTTTGGTGCGCGCGGTGGTGGAGCACAACTGGCTGTACGAAGGCGGCAAGCGCGTTTATTACATGGGCCCGATGTTTCGCCATGAGCGCCCTCAACGTGGCCGCTACCGCCAGTTCCACCAGGTGGGTGCCGAGGTGTTGGGCTTTGGCGGTCCGGAGGTGGATGCGGAACTGATCTTGCTGGCCCATGACCTGTGGAAGCAGTTGGGCCTGCACGATGTGCGCTTGGAGCTCAACAGCCTGGGCCAGCCCGCCGAGCGCCAAGCCCACCGAGTCGCCTTGATTGCCCATCTGGAAAAGCACATTGACGTGCTCGACGAAGAAGCCAAGCGCCGACTGCACAGCAACCCGCTGCGCATCCTGGACACCAAAAATCCGGCCATGCAAAGCGTGGTCGAGTCAGCGCCCCGTTTGCTCGACTTTTTGGGTGAAGCCTCGATGGCTCACTTTGCGGCGGTCAAGGCCATGCTGGACGCCAATGGCGTGGCCTACAGCATCAACCCGCGTCTGGTGCGCGGCATGGACTATTACAACTTGACGGTGTTTGAGTTCATCACCACGCGCCTGGGCTCGCAAGGCACGATTTGCGGCGGCGGTCGTTACGATTACCTGATTGAACAAGTGGGGGGCAAACCTGCTCCTGCCGTGGGTTGGGCCCTGGGCGTTGAGCGGGTGCTTGAACTCCTCAAAGAGCAGGGCGAAGCCGGGCAGGCCGTCGACCCCGATGTGTACGCCATCATCCCCGAGACTGCGGCCTTGCCCGTGGCCATGCGGGTGCTGCAGGAGTTGCGCGCATTGGGTGTGTCCGCCCAGATGCACGCCGGCTCTGGCGAGGGCATGGGCAGCATGAAATCGCAGTTCAAGAAAGCCGACTCCTCCGGAGCCCGATATGCCTTGGTCTTTGGGGCCGAGGAACTGGCTCAGGACCAGGTGGCCGTCAAGTCTTTGCGCGATGGTGCCGGTGCGCAGCGCAGCGAGTCCCTCCAGACGGTGGCCACTTGGGCCCACACCCTACAATCCACGCTTTAAAGCGCAAACAGCAGTTCACACACCATGGCCAAAGCCCTCGACCTTGAAGAACAAGAACAACTCGACCAGATCAAACACTTCTGGCAGAAATACGGCAACCTGATCACATGGGTGCTGATCGTCATTTTGGGCGCTTATGCGGCTTGGAATGGTTACCAGTATTGGCAGCGCGACCAGGCCGCCAAGGCGGCTGTGCTTTTTGATGAGGTCGAGCGTGCAGCGTCTTCCAATGATTTGGCCCGCGTTCAACGCAGTTTTGCCGACATGAAAGACCGGTTCCCCAAAACCTTGTTTGCCCATCAGGCCGCATTGATCGCGGCCAAATCACTGCACGCCAATGGCAAAACCGATGAGGCCCGTGCCAGTCTCAAGTGGGTCATCGATGGTGCACCCGACTCTGCCTACCGTGACATCGCCCGGCTTCGCCTGGCGGGTCTGTTGTTGGATGCCGGTGCCCATGATGAAGCCTTGAGCCTTTTGGCTCAGCCCGTGGCGGCCTCCTTGATGGGCTTGTCTTATGACCTGCAAGGCGACATCCGGATGAGCAAAAAACAAAATGCAGAAGCCACGAGTGCTTACCGCAACGCCTGGCAGGCTTTGGTCGATCAAGGCGATTACCGCCGAATTGTGGAGGCCAAACTCAATGCCCTGGGGGTTGACCCCCAAGTTTCGGAATCTGCTGGAAACGCAAAGTGATGAATTCCTTGAAGTCTGTACTCTGGCGTGCATCAGGCTTGGCGGCTTTGTCCCTGTTGGCCGCCTGTTCGAGCGCGCCTGAAAAACCCAAAGCCTCACCTTTGCCCGTGGTCAGTGGCAGCTTCAAGATTCAAGGTGCATGGAAAAACCAAATCGGTGTGGGCTCAGCGCACCTGTTGGCGTCCGTGCATGGGCAGACGATTGCCGTGGCCTCTTCCCAAGGGCAACTGGCCTTGATCGATGCACAAAATGGTCAGGATCTTTGGCGCTTGAACCTGAATGCCCCCATTCAGGCCGGTGTGGGAGGCGATGGGCGCCGGTTCGCTGTGGTCACTCAAAACAATGAGTTGGTCGTGGTCGAATCCGGCAAGGTTGCCTGGCGTCAACCATTGACCGCCTTGTCCTACACACCGCCACTGGTGGCGGGTGAACGGGTTTTTGTGTTGACCGGTGACCGTGCCGTCAAGGCCTTTGATGCTGCGTCGGGCCAGCGCCTGTGGGGGCAGCAACGCGCAACTGAACCCCTGTTGCTTCGACAAGCTGGCCTGTTGATGCCGCTGGAAGACAATTTGTTGGTGGGTTGGGGAGGTCGTTTGGCTTCTCTCAACCCCTTGAATGGGGTGGTTCGCTGGGAAACCCTGGTGGGCACCACCCGGGGGACCAACGAAGTGGAGCGTCTGGTGGACCTGGTCGCCGGAGCCAGCCGTCAGGGCCAGAATTTGTGTGTGCGCTCCTTTCAGACATCGGTGGCCTGTTTGAATGGCCTCAATGGCCGTCTCAGCTGGTCCAGGCCAGCCCAAGGTCACCAAGGACTCGATGGTGTTGACAATGTCCTGGTGGGGACCGAGTCGGATGGCAAAGTGCTGGCTTGGCAACGCAGCACTGGAACCCCTTTGTGGTCGCAGGAGCTGTTGCGCTTTCGCGGCTTGAGCCTGCCGTCAACGTGGAACAACCGTGTGGTGGTGGGTGACCAGGAAGGCTGGATCCATTTTCTGGGCCTCGCAGATGGCGCACCTGTGCAAAGGGTGGCCACCGACGGCAGCGCTGTCATGGGTAAACCCATGGTTGTAGGCCCAACTTTGGTGGTGGTGACACGCACCGGGGGCGTCTTCGGATTTCGCCCTGAATGATGGATCGGAAATTGTTGAAGTGAAACCTGTATTGGCCTTGGTGGGCCGCCCCAATGTGGGCAAATCCACGCTGTTCAACCGCCTGACCAAGAGCCGTGATGCCATCGTGGCTGACTTTGCGGGCCTGACCCGTGACCGCCATTACGGCAATGGCAAACAAGGCCGCCAAGAATTCATCGTGATCGACACCGGTGGATTTGAGCCGGACGCCAGCAGTGGCATCTACAAAGAGATGGCCAAGCAAACGCAGCAAGCCGTGGCCGAAGCCGATGTGGTCATTTTTGTGGTCGATGCCCGGGGCGGCCTGTCAGCCCAGGACCACGACATCGCCAAATACCTGCGCAAAATTGGCAAGCCTTGTTTGCTGGTGGCCAACAAAGCCGAAGGCATGCTCGAAGGCATCCAGCTGACCGAGTTTTATGAGCTGGGTCTGGGCGAGGTGATCGCCATCTCTGCGGCCCATGGCCAAGGCACCCGTGGCCTGGTGGAGCTGGCTTTCAACTTGTTGCATTTGCCGGATGAACCCGAAGAGGCGGTCGAAGATCCCCAGCTGATCAAGCTGGCGGTGGCTGGCCGACCCAATGTGGGTAAATCGACCTTGATCAACACCTGGCTGGGTGAGGAGCGCCTGGTGGCTTTTGACATGCCGGGCACCACACGGGATGCGATCAGTGTGCCTTTTGAGCGTCAAGGCCAAAAATTCGAGCTGATTGACACGGCAGGGTTGCGCCGCAAAGGCAAGGTATTTGAAGCCATCGAGAAATTCTCAGTGGTCAAAACCCTGCAGGCCATTGAATCGGCCAATGTGGTCTTGCTCTTGCTGGATGCAGAGCAGGGCGTGACCGATCAGGATGCACACATTGCGGGCTATGCCCTTGAAAGTGGTCGCGCGATGGTGCTGGCCGTGAACAAATGGGATGCGGTCGATGAGTACCAGCGCCAATTGGTCCAGCGCTCGATTGAAAATCGCCTCCCATTTTTGAGTTTTGCCAATGTGCACTTCATTTCGGCCAAGAAGCGCCAGGGTTTGGGCCCAGTATGGAATTCGATTGTGCAGGCCCACAAATCGGCCATGTGCAAGATGAGCACCCCGATCCTGACACGCTTGCTGCTCGAAGCGGTGCAGTTTCAAAGCCCCCAGCGCGGCGGCATGTTTCGCCCCAAGATGCGGTATGCACACCAAGGGGGCATGAACCCTCCGGTCATTGTGATCCATGGCAATTCACTGGAAAACGTCACCGATACCTACAAGCGTTTCCTCGAAGGGCGTTTTCGCAAGGCGTTCAACTTGTCGGGCACGCCCCTGCGAATTGAGATGAAAACGTCATCCAACCCTTTCGCCGACAAGGAATCCGCTTGAATATTGAGGAAATCCTGCCCTTTGTACGGAAGTACGGAGGCCCTGTGGTAAGGTCAACGTTTTCAAACTTCTGAACACGGAGAATATCGTGAGCAACAAAGGTCAACTTTTGCAAGACCCGTTTTTGAATGCCTTGCGCAAAGAGCATATTCCGGTGTCCATTTATTTGGTCAATGGCATCAAGCTCCAAGGTCAAATCGAGTCTTTTGATCAATACGTTGTGCTTTTGCGCAACACTGTCACCCAAATGGTTTACAAGCACGCCATTTCGACCATCGTTCCAGGTCGTTCGGTGACTTTCAGCACGCCTGAAACAGGTGAAATCATAGCTTGATTGTGGGTCGATGAGCCAGGCTGAAAGCCGGTCTGGCGAAAGTTGCTGAATTTGTCTGAATCCTCTTCGTCCATGTCCGCGCCGACCTTGCTGGTCGGCGTTGACTTTGGTCTGCCTCACTTTGATGCCGACTTGCTCGAGTTGGGCTTGCTGGCAAAAACCGGGGGTCTGCGACCCGTGGCCCGTCTGACCTGCAAGCGAAAAGCCCCGGATGCGGCACTTTTTGTGGGCAGTGGCAAGGCCGATGAGATCAAGGCCTTGGCCTTGATGCACGGAGCCGTCGAGGTGCTGTTCGACCAGGCACTGAGCCCTGCACAGCAGCGCAATCTGGAGCGCCACATCGGTTTGCCAGTCAACGACCGGACTTTGCTCATTCTTGAGATTTTTGCACAGCGCGCCCGCAGCCACGAAGGCAAGTTGCAGGTGGAATTGGCCCGTCAACAGTACTTGAGCACCCGTTTGGTGCGGCGCTGGTCGCACCTGGAGCGGCAAAGCGGGGGCATTGGCATGCGCGGTGGCCCGGGTGAAACCCAGATCGAACTCGACCGGCGAATGATCAATGACTCGATCAAGCGCATCAAGGAGCGCTTGGTCAAAGTCAAAAAACAGCGCAACACGCAAAGGCGACAGCGTGACCGTCGGGACACCTTCAACATCTCCTTGGTGGGCTACACCAACGCGGGCAAATCCACATTGTTCAATGCATTGGTCAAGGCTCGGGCCTATGCAGCCGACCAATTGTTCGCCACACTGGACACCACCACGCGTCAGCTGTATTTGGGTGAAGCCGGCCGCTCGGTCTCGCTGTCGGACACCGTAGGCTTCATCCGCGACTTGCCGCACGGACTGGTGGAGGCTTTCCAGGCCACGCTCCAAGAAGCCACCGAGGCGGATTTGTTGCTACATGTGGTGGACGCGGCCAACCCCGATTTTCCGGAGCAAATGGACGAAGTGCGCAAAGTTTTGCAAGAAATTGGTGCGAACCACGTACCGCAACTGCTGGTTTTCAACAAAATTGATGCACTGGACAGCGAGCATTTCCCGCTGCATTTGCAGGACATTTACGAGTGGAATGGCTTGCCCGTTCAACGTGTGTTCATCAGCGCGCAAAAGGGTGAAGGCCTGGCCTTGTTGCGCAGCGCACTGTCCGATATCGTCAAGGAGAAGCCACCTTGGGTCAGCCCTTTCGAGAGCGATCCCCGTGGCATTGACCGGGAATATACCGGTGGGATGCCTTAAACGGGCGCCAAATTCGGCACAATGCTGTTTCGTCATACCGACAAAGAACAATTACCATGAATTTTCATCTGCCAGCCTTTCGATGGTCCTTGCTTCCCGCAAAGATAAGAGGCATGTTCAATCTGAACGACCCGCGTTGGGGCCGCGACGATGACAAGCCCACGAATGAATCCGGGCCCAAATCGAACAACGATGTGCCCCCACCCGGGCCCAAGCCGGATGCCTGGCAGCAACCACCAGGCCGTGGCCAGCAGCAACAAAATGGTCCACCGGATCTCGATGAACTCTGGCGTGATTTCAACCGAAAGCTGGGACAAATCTTTGGCGGCAAGGGCGGACCACAGCGGCCACAGGGTTCTGGCGGCTCGGGAGGGTCGGGAGGGCCTGAAATTCCAGCGTTCATCAAGAATTTGGGCATTGGTTTTGTACTGGGCGGGGCCTTGCTGGTGTGGCTGGCGACGGGCTTTTTCATCGTCCAGGAAGGCCAGCAAGCGGTGATCACCCAATTTGGCAAGTACCACTCCACGGTGACGGCAGGTTTCAACTGGCGCATGCCCTATCCGGTGCAACGCCATGAGTTGGTGTTTGTGACCCAGATTCGCTCCGTCGACATTGGCCGCGACAACATCATCAAGGCCACCGGTTTGCGTGAATCGGCCATGCTCACGGAAGACGAAAACATTGTCGAAATCAAGTTCGCGGTTCAGTACCGTCTGAACGATGCCCGTGCCTACCTTTTCGAAAGCCGCGATCCGACACAGGCGGTGATTCAATCGGCAGAAACAGCGGTGCGGGAAGTGGTCGGCAAAATGCGGATGGATTCAGCTTTGGCTGAAGAGCGAGACCAAATCGCTCCGCGTGTGCGCGAGAAAATGCAAAACATCCTGGACCGCTACAAGGTGGGTATCGAGGTGGTGGGCATCAACCTTCAACAAGGGGGTGTTCGCCCCCCCGAGCAAGTTCAAGCGGCTTTTGACGATGTCTTGAAAGCCGGACAAGAGCGTGAGCGCGCCAAGAACGAGGCGCAAGCCTATGCCAACGATGTGGTGCCCCGTGCCGTGGGTGCAGCTTCCCGCTTGAAGGAAGAGGCGGATGCCTACCGGGAGCGCATTGTGGCGCAAGCCGAAGGTGATGCGCAGCGTTTCAAGAGCATCTTGCCGGAGTACCAAAAGGCACCTCAAGTCATGCGTGACCGCATGTACACCGACACGATGCAGCAGATTTACACCAATGTGACCAAGGTTTTGGTGGACAGCAAACAAGGCTCCAACCTGCTGTATTTGCCCCTGGACAAGATCATGCAACAAGTGTCTCAAGTCACGCCGCCTACGATGGATGTTGCGGCGCCTACCTCCAATGGCAGTCCCGCCAGTATTCCCGTTGATACCCGCTCCAGGGACACCCAGCGTTCGCGCGATCGCGATCCACGATAAGGACAATGAATATGAATCGCATCGGATTGTGGATTTCCAGCGCGCTGGTCTTGTTGGCGCTGATGAGTTCATCCCTGTTTGTCGTGGACCAACGTCAATTTGGGGTGGTTTACGCGCTCGGACAGATCAAGGAAGTGATCACCGAGCCGGGCTTGCATTTCAAGTTGCCGCCGCCTCTGCAGAACGTCAAATACATTGACAAGCGGCTGCTCACGCTCGACAGCCCTGACAACGAGCCCATGCTCACCGCTGAAAAGCAGCGTGTGGTGATCGATTGGTATGTGCGTTGGCGCATCACCGACCCTCAGGCTTACATTCGAAATGTGGGATTGGACGAGAAGGCGGGCACCAACCAACTCAACCGAGTGGTGCGCAACGCTTTCCAAGAGCAGATCAACAAGCGCACCGTCAAGGATTTGTTGTCGCTCAAGCGTGAAGAACTCATGGACGATGTCAAGGAAGACGTCTTGACCGTGGTTCGCGGAGCCAAACCCTGGGGTGTGGATGTGGTCGACGTGCGGATCACCCGCGCCGACTATGTGGACACCATCACCGAGTCGGTTTATCGCCGCATGGAAGCCGAACGCAAGCGTGTGGCCAACGAGCTCCGCTCCACCGGTGCCGCTGAAGGCGAAAAAATCCGCGCGGATGCCGATCGTCAACGCGAAGTGACCATTGCCAATGCCTACCGTGATGCCCAAAAGATCAAGGGTGTAGGCGATGCCCAAGCGGCCCGACTGTATGCGGAGTCCTTCGGTCGTGACCCGCAATTTGCCCAGTTCTACCGCAGCCTGGAAGCCTACAAGTCGAGCTTCAACAGCAAGGGCGACGTCATGGTGCTGGACCCCGGCAGTTCAGAGTTCTTCAAGGGCATGCGTGGCACACCAGCCACTTCACCTGCTCGAAAGTAAGTCTTGTTCGACACCCTCCTGCTGGCTTTGGGCCTGATGCTCATTCTGGAGGGCTTGATGCCGATGGTGTCGCCACTTCGGTGGCGACGCTTGTTTGAGCAGTTGCTTCAACTCCAAGAAGGGCAAATCCGCTTTTTTGGCATGTTGATGGTCTTGGCTGGTTTGGTCGTGGTCTGGCTTTTGTGCTGATGATCCACCATTCGGCTCCGCAAACTCACCGGATGGCCGATTTCTGAGCTTGGGCCCCCTGGCCTTGGCGTGCTTTCACGGTTGACTTGCACCCAGCTTCCGGAATTGACCTGTTCAACCCGGTAAAATCTCGGTTTTAACAGTCCCCCATCATTTCCATGTCTGCTTGGGTCCTTCCGGATCACATTGCCGATGTCCTGCCCTCCGAGGCACGCCACATCGAAGAACTCCGCCGTGAACTGCTGGACACCGCCCGTGGCTATGGCTACGAGTTGGTCATGCCGCCGCTGCTGGAGCATTTGGAGTCTTTGCTCACGGGCACGGGCGAAGCCCTGGATTTGCAGACCTTCAAGTTGGTTGACCAATTGTCGGGGCGTACTTTGGGTTTGCGTGCCGACACCACCCCCCAAGTGGCTCGGATCGACGCCCATTTGTTGGGCAGAGCAGGGCTGACCCGTCTTTGCTACTGCGGTCCGGTTTTGCACACCCGACCAGCACGCCCCCACGCCACCCGCGAGCCTCTGCAACTGGGCGCAGAAATTTACGGTCACGCAGGACCCGAGGCGGATCTGGAGGTGTTGCAATTGGCCCTGGACAGCCTTCGGGCCGCCCGCGCGGGCATTTTGCAGGTCGACCTGGCCGATGCCCGGATCGTCAACAGCTTGTTGCAGGCCGAGGACATTTCAGAGCCCTTGCGCCACGCGGTCCATGCCGCCTTGGCAAGCAAGGACAGCACGGCCATTGCCAAGCTGACGGATGGGTTTTCGCCCGCCATTCGCGATGGTTTGCGCAGCTTGGTCAACCTGTACGGTGATTTCACAGTGCTCGACGAGGCGGCCCTGTGCTTGCCGCAGACACCGGCCATCACAGAAGCGTTGGGTCAGTTGCGTTGGTTGGCCACCCAAATCTCTGGGGCGGACATCAGTTTCGATTTGGGTGACTCGCGGGGTTACGCGTATTACAGCGGCATGCGCTTTGCTATTTATGCCAAAGGCGCTGCCGATGCACTGGTTCGTGGCGGACGCTACGACGGTGTGGGTGCTGTTTTTGGTCACCGCATTGATCGCGATCGCCCCGCCGTGGGTTTCAGTCTGGATTTGAAAGAACTGGTTGCCGCCGTACAGCCTTTGGCATTGCGGGCGGCCATCCGTGCCCCTTGGGGGCCTTCCCCTGAGTTGCGCGCGGCGATTGCCAGCTTGCGCAGCCGCGGCGAAACCGTGGTCTGTGTATTGCCCGGACACGAAAGCGAAATTGATGAATTCCATTGCGACCGCGAGTTGATTGAAGCGGCAGGGCAGTGGGTGGTACAGGCTCTTTGAGAAAGAATATTTCAAGCATGAACATGAAGCAAGGCCGTAATGTGGTGGTCGTCGGTACCCAGTGGGGCGACGAGGGCAAAGGCAAATTGGTCGATTGGCTGACCGAAAGCGCTCAGGGCGTGGTGCGTTTTCAAGGGGGTCACAATGCGGGCCACACTTTGGTCATCAACGGCGTCAAAACCGCCTTGCACTTGATCCCCAGCGGCATCATGCGTGCCGGCGTCAAGTGCTACATCGGCAACGGTGTGGTCTTGTCGGTGCCCAAGCTGCTCGAAGAAATCGCAGGTCTTGAAAAAGCCGGTGTCGAGGTGCGTTCACGCTTGCGCGTGAGCGAGGCCTGCCCCTTGATCCTGCCTTACCACGTGGCCTTGGATGTGGGCCGCGAAGCCGCCAAGGAAAAAGCGGGTACCGCCAAGATCGGCACCACGGGCCGTGGCATAGGCCCTGCTTATGAAGACAAAGTGGCCCGACGCGCCTTGCGCGTGCAAGATCTGAAATACCCCGAGCGTTTTGCCACCAAGCTGCGCGAAAACCTGGCTTTGCACAACGAAGTCCTGGTCAACATCCTGGGGGCTGCACCCGTGGACTTTGATGCGACCTACAACGAAGCCATGGCCTATGCCAAAGAGCTCCTGCCCATGGTTGCCGATGTCTCGCGCGAGTTGAACGATGCCCACAAGGCCGGTGCCAATTTGCTGTTTGAGGGCGCGCAAGGCACTTTGCTTGACGTGGACCACGGGACTTATCCCTTTGTGACATCGAGCAATTGCGTGGCGGGCAATGCCGCTGCGGGTGCAGGTGTGGGCCCCGGCATGCTGCACTACATTTTGGGCATCACCAAGGCGTATTGCACCCGCGTGGGTGGCGGCCCATTCCCGACAGAACTGGATTGGGAAACCCCCGGCACTCCGGGTTACCACATGTCCACTGTGGGCGCCGAAAAAGGTGTCACCACCGGTCGTTCGCGCCGCTGTGGCTGGTTCGATGCAGCTTTGCTCAAGCGCAGCGCACAGGTCAACGGCCTGAGTGGTTTGTGCATCACCAAACTCGATGTGCTCGATGGTTTGAAGGAGTTGTTGCTGTGCACGGGCTACGAGTTGGATGGCCAGACCATTGACATCCTGCCCATGGGGGCCGACGAAATTGCCCGTTGCAAGCCCATTTACGAAGTGATTCCTGGCTGGACAGAAACCACCGTCGGTGTGACCGAGATGGCCAAACTGCCCGCCACTGCTCGCCGTTACCTTGAGCGCATTGCCGAAGTGACCGGGGTGCCCGTGCATGTGGTGTCGACCAGCCCTGACCGCGACCACACGATCTTGCTGCACAACCCCTTTGCGGCCTGATGGATCAAGCTGCCAACCTGTTTTCCCCACCCACCTTTTGACGGAGTTCCCCCCATGTTGACCGAAGACGGCAAGCACCTGTACGTGAGCTACGACGAGTACCACAACCTCATCGAAAAATTGGCCATCAAAATCCACCAGTCCGGTTGGCAGTTTGACAACATCCTTTGCCTGGCCCGTGGTGGCATGCGCCCTGGCGACATTTTGTCGCGCGTTTTCGACAAGCCCCTGGCCATCATGTCCACCAGCTCTTACCGCGCTGAGGCGGGTACGGTTCAGGGCCACCTGGACATCGCGCGTTATATCACCACGCCCAAAGGCGAGATCGCTGGCAAAGTGCTGTTGGTGGACGATCTGGCTGACACAGGCCACACCTTGCGTGCGGTGGTGGACCAGCTCAAAAACAACTACAAACCCGTGACCGAACTGCGCACCGCCGTGATCTGGACCAAAGGGGTGTCGAGTTTCAAGGCCGATTATTCGGTGGAAGACTTGCCGACTAACCCCTGGATCCACCAGCCTTTCGAGCCCTATGACAACATGCGCCCAGAAAAATTGCTGGAAAAGTGGCGCGTCTGAACGCTGGACTGACACGTTTTTTCAGCCACAAACGGCCTCCTTCGGGAGGCCGTTTGCATTAGGATGTCGTCATGAGCTCTACACAACGTGACATCACCTCCCTGATCCACCACCCCTACACACCGCCAGACGGTTTTGCAGCCCCACAACTCGGCGTGTTCAAGGCCTCCACGGTGTACTTTCCCACGGTGGCCGACATGCGCCAGCGGGAGTGGAAAGACAAATCGGCCTACACCTATGGTTTGCACGGCACACCCACGACCTACTCGCTGGAAGAGCGTCTGAGCAGCCTTGAAGGGGGGGCGCAGTGCGTTCTGGTGCCCAGTGGCCTGGCCGCATTGGCCACCGTGGCCTTGGCGGTATTGCACAGTGGCGATGAAGTTTTGCTGCCCGACAATGCCTATGGCCCCAACAAAGCACTGGCCGAAGGTGAGTTGCGCCAATACGGCATCACACACCAGTTGTACGACCCGATGAGTCCGCAAGACCTGGCCAGCAAGATCAGCCCAAGCACACGCCTGGTTTGGTTGGAAGCCCCGGGATCGGTCAGCATGGAGTTTCCGGATCTGGCCGAGATGGTGCGCGTGTGCCAGGCTCGAGGCGTGGTCTGCGCGCTGGACAACACCTGGGGCGCAGGCTTGGCCTTCAAGCCTTTTGATCTGCTGGGCGATGCGCCGGCCCCGGGTGAGCGGGGCAGTTTGGCCGTGGACATCAGCGCCCATGCGCTGACCAAATACCCCAGTGGCGGTGGCGATGTGCTGATGGGCAGCATCATCACCCACGACCCTGGCCTCCATATGACCATCAAGCTTTGCCACATGCGACTGGGCTTGGGTGTTGCTGCCAACGATGCGGAAACGGTTTTGCGTTCTTTGCCCAGCATTGCGTTGCGCTACAAGGCCCACGATCAGACTGCACGGGCCTTGGCCGCTTGGTGGCAGGCTCAGCCGCAATGCGCACAGCTCTTGCATCCAGCATTTGAAGGCTCGCCAGGGCATGTGCATTGGCGTTCGGTGTGCGAGCGCACACCGGGCACAGGCTTGGCTGCGGGTTTGTTCAGTGTGATGATCGATGCACGCTACAGCCAAGCCCAAGTGGATGCGTTTTGTGACCACTTGAAGCTTTTCAAGATTGGCTACAGCTGGGGAGGTCCGGTCAGCCTTGTTGTCCCTTATGACTTGGGCGCGATGCGCCGGGGCTGGCCTGCCCACTTGAAACGCGGTACCTTGGTGCGGTTTTCGACGGGCCTGGAGTCCGCCGACGACTTGATTCTTGACTTGAATCAATCTCTTCAAGCTCACCTGCCTGTGCTTTGAACGGTGGCTTGCCGCCATCGGTCGGGCTTGCACTTGACCGTCTTTTCAGTTGAGGTGTTTTCCTGACTGTTCAATCTGCTGCAGCGGGGGTAAGCTGAACCTCTCACTGCTCTCTGGATGGTCATGCCCTCTGATGTCAAACCCATTGCCAAAGCGGCATCTGACAACGTCGATTTGCCCACCATGGCGACGCCCTATGTGCCGCCCGCGCCGCAAGGACCGCAGTCCTTGATGCGGCCTTTGACTTTGGCAGCGCCATTCAGCTGGCTGGCACGGGGTGGGCAAGACCTGTTGAAGCACCCGGGCATCGCCCTCTTTTATGGCCTGTGCTTTTGGGGCATGGCGCAGGTGCTGGCCTTGGTTTTCCAGCACAAGCCCGAATACACCTTGTCGATGGTCTCTGGATGTTTGCTGGTGGGGCCGTTTCTGGCCATGGGCTTGTACGAGGTTAGCCGCAAACGCGAGCAGGGCGAGGTGCCTGACATGGCCTCATCCTTGATGTGCTGGGACCAACACATCGGCAGCATGGCCATGTTGGTGTTGGTGCTGATGGTGTTGGAGTTGCTGTGGGGCAGGGCGTCATTGGTGGTTTTTGCGGTGTTTTTCAACACGGGCATGCCTTCGACCACGGGCGTGATCGAGGCGGTGTTCAACCCGCAAAACATCGAGTTCCTCTTGGTCTATCTGGCCGTGGGCGGTGTGTTTGCGGCCTTGGTTTACGGCTTGTCGGTGGTGTCGATTCCCATGATTCTGGACCGCGACACCGATGCGGTTTCTGCCGTGTTGACCAGCATGCGGGTGGTTTTTACACACCCCGCAGTGCTGCTGCTGTGGGGTCTGCTGCTCAGTGTGTTGGTACTGGCCGCTTTGTGGCCATGGGCCTTGGGCATCATTGTCGTGGGACCTTGGTTGGGACACGCCAGCTGGCATGCGTACCGCGGCTGTGTGGCGTGGAATGAAGCCCCGCAAGAAGCTGTTACATTGGGCAGCACCCATTAAAGGAGCCATCTTGGCCACACCCAACTACGGATTCGAGAAACGCCAGAAAGAACTGGCCAAGAAACGCAAAAAAGAAGACAAACTCAAAGCCAAGGCCGACCGTAAATCGGGCTTGCTGCCTGAAGATGGCGCCGAGCCTGATGTCGATCAGGATGGGGCCGGACAAGCGGCTTCTGGCGAGGCGCATTCACCCGGCCCTGCCAATGGGTAAGGCCCAGGGCCCGTCAAACCCCTGACGCTTGTCCATGGTGGGGGCTTCAATGCCCTTCAAGCGGTTTGCAAGCATTCACGCGCCAGCGCTTGCATGTCCACGAAGCGGTGGCTGGCAGGCGAAATCCGTGGGGCCGTGGCGTAATGCACAAAGTTGTTTGCAGTGGACGCCTCGTAGCCGGGGTCGTAGTGGCCTGACAGCAGTTCAGCGACCACTTCGCGCATTTCACCCCGCTCAATTCTCTCTTGCCAGCCTTTGACCACGGCTTTGCCGCGCAGGGTCGACAGGCGTTCGAGTCGCTCGGAAAAAAAGTCACGGTCTTGGGTGAAAAAGGCATAGTCTTCCAGCAACAAATCCACCCGATGCTCCAGCGACAAGTGCATTCGCCAACAAGGGCTGGCCCGCATGGCCAACATCAAGGCCTCTGGCACCGCGAGGTTGCCCACTTTTTTGCTCTCCGCCTCGACAAACACCGGGCGGTCAGCATGGAAGCGGCGCAAAGCATCCCAAATCTGCGTATCAAAGGCTTTTTGCGAAGGCTGTGGCGTCCCGGGAATCAAGCCCAGCACGGAGCTGCGGTGACAAGCGATGGCCTCCAGGTCCAGCACTTGGGCGCCTTCTTGCGCCAGCGCCTGCAGCAAACGCGTTTTGCCCGAACCCGTGGGGCCACACAGCACCCGAAATTGCAGACGCTGCGCCTGGCGGGGGATGTCCTCCATGACCTCTTTGCGAAAGGCTTTGTAGCCGCCTTCAATCAGGTGGACCTTGAAGCCGATTTGTCCCAAGATCAGCGCCAATGAATTGCTGCGTTTGCCACCACGCCAGCAGTACACCAGTGGATGCCAGTTTTTGGGTTTGTCCATCACATGACACTCAATGTGGCGGGCAATGTTTTTGGCCACCAAGGCGGCGCCCACTTTCTGCGCCTCAAAAGGATTGACCTGTTTGTACAGGGTCCCCACTTGGATGCGCTCATCGTTGTTCAGCGAGGGCCAGTTCGATGCGCCGGGCAGATGGTCTTCGGCGTGTTCGCCTTCTGAGCGTGCATCCACGATGGCGTCAAACTGGTCCAGTTGGGCCATGGCCTGAACAGCCGAGATCAGGTGAACGCTCATTTCAGTTGTTTCTTCAGGGCAGGCCAGACATTGGCCAGCATGCGCGGCTGCGCGGATTCATTGGGGTGGATGCGGTCGGCCTGGAACCATTTGAGCGGTTCGGGGTCATCGCCAACGCCTTTCAGAAAGAAGGGCACCAGCGCAGCATTTTCGCTTTTGGCCACTTGGGCATAAGCGGCTTCAAATTGGCGCGCCATCTCGGGGCCGTAATTGGGCGGCATGTGCATGCCCAAAAGCAGCACTTGCGCTTTGGCCGCTTTGGCTTGTTTCGTCATGTCCAGCAAGTTGGCTTGTGTCATGGACATGGGCAGGCCCCGCAACGCATCGTTGCCCCCCAGCTCAATGATCACATGCGTGGGCCGGTGTTTGCTCAGCAAAGCGGCCATGCGTGAGCGCCCGCCAGAGGTGGTTTCGCCGCTGATGCTGGCGTTGACCACTTCCACACCCGGCTTTTCGGTGGCCAGTTGTTTTTGCAGCAAGGCCACCCAGCCTGTCCCCCGGGCCAGGCCGTATTCGGCGCTGAGCGAGTCGCCCACCACCAATATGCGTTGTCCGGAGGCGGCCGCCCAAGGCGTTACAAGGCCCCAGCCGACAAGGGCCAGCCAGGTCCAGTTAAAGTGGCGTCGTCTTAACAAAGGTTTGTGCATGCCTGAATCCATCATTGCCGTGCGTGGGGTCTCCAAAACGGTGCAAGACGCCAGTGGCGAACTGCGCATTTTGCGCGATATCGATTTTTCATTGAACGCCGGGGAAACAGCCGCCATTGTCGGTGCATCGGGTTCGGGAAAAAGCACACTGCTGGCGATACTGGCGGGATTGGACACACCCAGCACCGGTCAGGTGCTGCTGGCTGGGCAATCGCTCTTCGACATGTCCGAGGACGAGCGTGCGGCCGTTCGGGCCCAACATGTGGGTTTTGTGTTCCAGAGTTTTCAGCTCATGCCCAATCTGACGGCCCTTGAAAACGTCATGTTGCCGCTGGAGTTGGTGGATCGCCCCGATGCCCGCAGTACCGCCACGGCCATGCTGCAGCGTGTGGGCTTGGGCGAGCGCCTGAAACACCTGCCCAAAGTGCTCAGTGGCGGTGAGCAACAACGCGTGGCGCTGGCCCGTGCCTTTGTGGTGCAGCCCGATGTGCTGCTGGCCGACGAACCCACTGGCAGCCTGGACCACGCCACCGGGGAATCCATCATGGACTTGATGTTCGCGCTCAACCGCGAGCAGGGCACGACCTTGGTCTTGGTCACGCACGACCGCCAGTTGGCGGCCCGGTGCGAGCGCATGTTGCTCATCCAGGCCGGTCATTTGTCGGAGCCATCCCCGGCCTGAGTCTGCATCTGTTGTGGCATTGGCGTGGCGCCTCGGGTGCATGGCCAAGGTTCGGCTCGGAGCAACGATAATCAGGGCATGTCATCTCCTAAAGTGCTGTTTGGCTTTCATGCCGTGGGCGTTCGCCTCAAGATCGCCCCCCAATCTGTCGTTGAAATCCATTACGAGCTCAGCCGGCGCGATGCCCGCATGCGCCAATTCATCGACAAAGCCCGTGACGCGGGCATGCGCATGGTCGAATCGGACGGAGAACGCCTGGCCAAACTGGCCGGTGGACACGGACATCAGGGGGTGGTGGCTTTGGTCCAACCGATCCCCCAAAACCATTCTCTGGACGACCTGCTGGACACCGTGCAGGGGCCGCCTTTGCTCTTGGTGCTGGACGGCGTGACCGACCCGCACAACCTGGGCGCTTGTTTGCGAGTGGCCGATGGCGCGGGCGCTCACGCGGTCATCGCACCCAAAGACCATGCCGCAGGCATCAATGCCACCGTGGCCAAAGTGGCCAGTGGTGCGGCTGAAACCATGCCGTATTTCATGGTCACCAATTTGGCGCGCACCTTGGGCGAACTCAAGGAGCGCAACATCTGGATCGTGGGCACCAGCGACGATGCACCACGCACCATTTACCAAGCCGATTTGAAGGTACCCACCGCCTTGGTGCTGGGGGCAGAGGGTGCGGGCATGCGCCAATTGACGCGCAAGAACTGCGATGAACTGGTCAGCATCCCCATGCGTGGCGCGGTGGAAAGCCTGAACGTGTCGGTGGCCAGTGGCGTTTGCCTCTACGAAGCCTTGCGCCAGCGCAGCTGAGATGAGAACAAGACAGACAACCATTCAATCAGGGAGCACACCATGACCATCCACATCACGCGCTTCGGGCTGATCTTCACCTTGGGTGCGGCCAGCCTATTGTCCGCTTGCACGCAAGAACAACAAAACAAAATCAGCCGCAGCATTCAGAACTGGACCGGGACCAACGGTGTCATGGAGGTCTATGCGGGCGACAAGTTGGTGCGCCGGTTCATCAAAGTGGACAAAGTCAGCACCGCTTTGGGCACCGATGACAAAGTCCCACGTGCTTATCGCTACGGTTATGGTGTGCTCGATGAGAACTTCAATTTCGAGGTCGATCCGGGCGAAAAGAAGGTTTACTTCGAGGTCAGTGATTACTCGAACACGGTGTTCTTTGAAAGCCCGCGCTGAGGCCCAGGGACTGGGGGTGAGCGCTGAAGCCTTGGATGCTTCAAACCCAGCCCACAGCGCCAAGCAGTGCGCCGGCACCAATGAGCCACAACAGGTGGATGCGGGTCCGCCAGACCAGCAGCATCGATACCCCTGTCAAAAGCCATAAAGGCCAGTCTTGACTGGGTTGGTCATGACTGGCCGTGAGAAGCCAGCCTGTGGACATCAGCAAGGCAATCACCACGGGCGCCATGCCCAACTTGAACGCCTTGATGCCCTGATTGTCGCGGTGTCGCTGAGCCCATTGGGTGGTGGTGTAGGTCAAAACAGAAGAGGGCAGCATGATGCCCAAAAGACTGAGCAACACGCCCAGTGCTGACAAAGCCACACTCAACCAACCCCCACCCAAGCCTGCGCCAGCATTCAGGCCCACATTCCACCCCATCACCGCCACAAACAAGACATTCGGACCGGGTGAAGCTTGGGCCAACGCAATGGAAGAGCTGAACTGCTGTTCAGTCAGCCATTCATTTTGATCCACCAGAAAACGGTGCATGTCCGGCGCCGTGATGATGGCCCCACCCACAGCCAACAGTGACAAAGACAAGAAGTGGTTGAAAAAAGACAACCAGTCACTGACACTCAATTGAAGACTGAGCATCATGAGCCCGTCCCAGATACAGCCAAACGGGACAACTGTGCATAGGCCCATGCACATGACAATGATCCAATGCCCAACAAGACCCAGAGCAAGGGCCAGCGCAACAAGCTCACGCCCACAAAAGTCGCCACCATGACCAGGACACAAACGGCCATGCCCATGGGATTTTTTTTCAAGGCACCAATCAGTTTGATGCCTGTGGCTGCAATCAAACCGGCCGCCACGGCACCCATGCCGCGCAAGGCACCTTGTGCCCAAGCCGCATCAGACACCCCACCAAAAACAGAAGCCAGCACCAAGACGACGACCAAAGGGGCGATCAGCAGCCCCGCCATGGAAGCCAAAGCGCCGCCCAAGCCAAAGTGCCGACCACCAATGATCAAACAAAAATTGACCACATTCGGACCCGGCATGATCTGGGCTACAGCCCAATCTTCCACAAACTGGCTCTGGGTCATCCATCGTTTTTTTTCGACCAACTCACGCTGAACCACCGCCAGAACCCCACCAAAGCCTTGCAGCGCCAACACGGTGAAAGAGACAAACAGATCCATTTTGGATCTTGGCTTGTTGAGAGGCGCAGTGTCTGACATGGACAAATTATGCTGTTCGGTCGATTTGCAAGCTGTCACATGCAAGCCAGTGGCTGGCGGTTCAGGTGTGTCAAATGGCCGCTGGCTCGGCAATGCCCCCAACAACCTGGCTGAAGCCACCGTCCACATAGGTGATTTCTGCGGTCACACCTGCTGCCAGATCGCTCAGCATGAAGGCGGCCACGTTGCCCACGTCTTCAATGGTCACATTGCGGCGAATCGGCGAAGCTTCGGCCACCACCGACAAGATCTTGCCGAAACCCTTGATGCCGCTGGCGGCCAGTGTCTTGATCGGACCGGCCGAGATGCCGTTGGCGCGCAAGCCCCGGTTTTGACTGCCCAGGGACTCGGCCAGGTAGCGCACCGAGGCCTCCAGACTGGCTTTGGCCAGACCCATGGTGTTGTAGTTGGGGACAGTGCGGATCGCGCCGAGGTACGTCAAGGTCAGCACGGAGGCCTTGTCGTTCAGGTAAGGCAATGCGGCTTTGGCCATGGCCGGGAAACTGTAGGCACTGATGTCGTGTGCGATCTTGAAGCCTTCGCGCGACAAGCCATCCAAAAAGTCACCCGCAATGGCTTCGCGTGGGGCGTAGCCGATGGCGTGCACAAAACCGTCGAACTTGGGCCATGTGGCCGACAGGTCGGTGAACAATTTTTCGATCTGCTCGTCGCTGCCCACATCGCAATCAAAAATCAATTTTGAGTCGAAATCGGCCGCGAACTCGGTGATCCGGTCCTTGAAGCGTTCACCCACGTAGCTGAAGGCCAGCTCTGCACCTTGGGCGTGACAGGCCTTGGCGATGCCGTAGGCGATGGAACGGTTTGACAACACCCCGGTGATCAGCAACTTTTTACCTGACAGAAATCCTGTTTTTATGGTCATGTCTTCAACTCCTGAAAAATGTGGGCAGAATTGTCGCATGCGAAGAACGACGGCCCGATTCTGGTCAATCTGCTTGCTGGCCCTGGGTCTCAGCATGACAGGTCACGCCATCGCAGCCCATGCTTACGCGCAATTTGGCGATATCCGTTACCCCGCTGGGTTCACCCATTTTTCGTATGTGAACCCGAATGCACCCAAAGGGGGCGCCATTGTGCTGGTGCCACCAACCCGCCAGTCCAATTTCGACAAGTACAACCCCTTCACCTTGAAAGGCAGTGCGCCGCCCTCCATGCTGGGCATGATGTTCGACACCCTTTTGGTGGGCACCATGGACGAGCCAACCACCGCTTACGGTTTGCTGGCCTCCGACATTCAGGTGGCGTCAGACCGACTGTCGGTGACTTTTCAGATTCACCCGCAGGCGCGTTTCCACAACGGTGATCCGGTTTTGGCTGCGGATGTGAAACATTCATTTGAGCGCTTGACCAGCAAGCAGGCGGCACCTCAATACCGAACGTACTTTGGCGAGGTCAAGGGTGCCACTGTCCTCTCGGAGCGAACCATCCGTTTTGATTTTGTCCGCCCCAACAGGGAGTTGCCCCTGATCGTGGGCAGTTTGCCGGTGTTCAGTGCCAAGTGGGGCCTGCAAGGCGAGGGCCCCAAAGCAGTTCATAAACCGCTGGACCAAATGGTCACGGACATCCCGATCGCGTCCGGGCCTTATCGCATCGGTCCGGTTCAGTTCGGCAAGGACATCACCTATGTGCGCGACCCCGAGTATTGGGCCAAGGATTTGAATGTGCGCAAGGGGCAATTCAATTTTGACCGCATCACCTACAAAATCTACAAAGACAGCACTGCGCAACTCGAAGCTTTCAAGGCGGGTGAGTTCGATTACATGCAGTCTTTCATTGCGCGGGAGTGGGCCAGGGCGTTCACCGGGCGCGCTTTTGAGCGTGGCGAGCTGATCAAGGCCGAATTGCAGCATGGCAACGCAGGCGACTTCCAGGGTTTTCAGTTCAACCTGAGGCGAGACAAGTTCAAGGATGTGCGCGTGCGCCAGGCCATTGCTTTGGCCATGGACTTTGAATGGCTGAACCGGCAATTGTTTTACAACGCTTACAGCCGAGTTCGTGGATATTTCGTGGCCAGCGATTTCGAGGCCAAAGGGCGCCCTGGCCCCGATGAATTGGCTTTGCTGATGCCATTGCGAGACAAACTGCCTGCTGCCGTGTTCGAGCAGGACGTGCCTCAGCCGCCCAAGACCGATCTGGCGCTCGAATCCGGTCACACCCTGCGCGACCATTTGCGTCAAGCACGCGATTTACTCCAAGACGCCGGATGGACATACCGTGACGGTGCATTGCGCAATGCCAGCGGCCAAGCCTTCAGCATTGAATTTTTGGACAGCTCGGGTTCGATGGGTCGGGTGGTCACGCCTTTTGCCAAAAACCTGGAAAAGCTGGGCATCCAGGTGAAGTACAAAGTCATTGACTTTGCTTTGTTGCAAAAGCGCATGGATGTGTTCGATTTCGACATCATCAGCAGCCGCACGGTGGGCAGTGAATCCCCTGGCACAGAACTGTTGGAGCGTTTTGGCAGCCGATCGGCCGATGTGGAGGGCTCAGGCAATGTGTTGGGTCTGAAAAATCCGGCCGTGGACGCCTTGCTGGACAAGGTGGTGAGCGCCTCTTCGCGGCCCGAATTGGTGACCAGCCTGCGTGCCTTGGACAGGGTGCTGCGCCACGGCCATTACGTGGTGCCGCACTGGTATGGCGCGGTGCACCGGGTGTCGTGGCGTGCCAAGGCTTTTGCGCGCCCGGCTGACTTGCCCCGTTTTTACCAGCCCGAGAAACTTGTGACCACCGTGTGGTGGTCGCCGGATGCAAGGCCCTCCACCCCTGTTTCAGTTTCCCCCAAGGCACCTTGACCCATGCTGGCCTACATTTTCAAACGTCTGCTGTTGATGATTCCGACCTTGTTCGGGGTGTTGCTGATGACCTTTGTGGTGATCCAGTTTGTGCCCGGTGGCCCGGTGGAGCAGATGGTGGCTCAGTTGCAAGGCCGGGACACGGGCGGTGAGGGCGCAGCGGCGGCTGGCAGCGGCTACCGGGGACGCCAGGGCGTGGACGCGGCCCGCATTGAAGAAATCAAAACGCTTTACGGCTTTGACAAACCAGCCACAGAGCGTTTTTGGATGATGCTGCAGCAGTTTGCGCAGTTTGATCTGGGCAAAAGCTTTTTCTACCCCAAAGACGTTTGGAGCCTGATCCAGGAAAAGCTGCCGGTCTCCATCAGTTTGGGCTTGTGGACTTTTTTCCTGAGTTATTTGGTCTCTGTGCCCTTGGGCATCGCCAAGGCGGTACGCGCCGGCACGCGCTTTGACACGCTCACCAGTTTGCTGGTTCTGGTGGGCTACGCCATTCCGGGCTTTGTGCTGGGCGTGGCCTTGCTCGTCATTTTTGGCGGGCAGCTGCAGTGGTTTCCCCTGCGAGGTTTGACGTCTTCCAACTGGGAGCAACTGAGCTGGGGCGCCAAAGTGGTCGATTATTTGTGGCACATCGCCTTGCCTGTCACGGCCAGCGTTTTGGGTTCGTTTGCAGTGATCACCATGCTGACCAAGAACGCATTTTTGGAAGAAATCCGCAAGCAATATGTGTTGACGGCCCGTGCCAAGGGGCTGGGCGAAAACCGAGTGCTTTACCGCCATGTCATGCGCAACGCCTTGATCCCGCTGGTCACCGGTTTTCCGGCGGCTTTCATCGGTGCGTTTTTCACAGGTTCCTTGCTGATCGAAACCCTGTTTTCGCTCGATGGGCTGGGCTTGTTGAGTTACGAGGCGGTGATTCGGCGCGACTACCCGGTGGTGTTGGGCACCTTGTATTTGTTCACCCTGATCGGCCTGGTGACCAAGCTGATCAGTGACCTGTGTTACCTGTGGGTGGACCCGCGGGTGAAGTTCGACAAATGAGCACCACCGCCACTTCCTTTTCGCCAGCACAGGCCTCGCCATCGGCCCGCGCCTGGCAACGCTTTCGGCGCAATCGCCTGGGTTTTGGCAGCCTGATCATTTTTCTGACGCTGTTTGTGCTCAGCCTAGGGGCCGAGTTTTTGTCCAATGACAAGCCGCTGGTCGTGCGCTTTGAGGGTCAGTGGTATTTCCCGGTGGTCCAGACCCTCCCGGAAAAAGTCTTTGGTGGTGATTTTGAGACGCCAGCGGATTACCTGGACCCTTTCATTCAGGCGCAATTGCACAAAGGCGCCAACTGGGCCTTGCAAGCCCCCAACCCTTACCACCACAGCACGCTCGACTACTTTGCGCCCTTGCCCAACCCGGCCCCACCGACGGCCCGCAATTGGCTGGGAACCGACGATCGGGGGCGCGATGTGCTGGCGCGTTTGCTTTACGGCTTCAGGGTTTCGGTGTTGTTTGCCCTGGCGTTGACAGCCTTTGGGGTGTTGCTGGGGGTGCTGACCGGGGCCATCCAGGGGTTTTTTGTGGGCAAGACCGATCTCGTGTTCCAGCGCTTAATCGAAATCTGGAGCGCCATGCCCGAGCTTTATTTGCTGATCATTTTTTCAGCGGTGTTCGAGCCCAGCGTGGGTCTTTTGTTGGTGCTGCTGAGTTTGTTTGGCTGGATGGGCCTGTCCGACTATGTGCGGGCCGAGTTTTTGCGCAACCGCCAGCTCGACTACGTCAAGTCGGCGCGGGCGCTGGGCTTGGGGCACTGGCAAATCATGTGGCGGCACGTGCTGCCCAACAGCATGACACCGGTAGTGACTTTTTTGCCTTTCCGCATGAGTGGCGCCATCCTGGCCTTGACCTCACTGGATTTTCTCGGCTTGGGTGTGCCGCCTGGGACCCCGTCATTGGGCGAATTGCTGGCCCAGGGCAAAAACAACATCGATGCGTGGTGGATATCGATTTCCACCTTTGTGGTGCTGGTGGTGACTTTGCTGTTGTTGACCTTCATGGGTGACGCATTGCGCGACGCTCTGGACCCGCGAAAGGCCGACGCATGAACTCCCCCCAAGCTTTGCTGGACATCCGCGGCCTTCGGATCGCTTGGGGTGGACACGCTGTGGTGCATGGCCTTGATTTGCGCATCGCTGCGGGCGAGCGGGTGGCCCTGGTGGGGGAGTCGGGCTCGGGCAAGTCGGTCACCGCCTTGTCGGTGTTGCGTTTGCTGGAGTCGGCCGAGTTGACTGGCCAAGTCCTGTGGCAGGGTCAGGATTTGTTGCAGCAATCACCCGCCGAGATGCAACGCATCCTTGGTGACGAGATTGCCATGATTTTTCAGGAGCCGATGACGGCGCTCAACCCCTTGATGACGGTGGGCCAGCAAATTTCGGAAGTGTTGCAACTCAAAAAACTCTTGCCTCGACGGGATGCCGATGCACGCGCAGTGCACTTGCTGTCCGAGACGGGCGTTGATGATCCCGAACGGCGGTTTTCAGCTTACCCGCACCAGTTGTCGGGCGGCCAGCGCCAGCGCGCCATGATGGCCATGGCCCTGGCATCCGAACCCAAACTCTTGTTGGCCGATGAGCCGACCACCGCGCTGGACGCCAGTTTGCGCCTGCAAATGTTGCAGTTGCTGGCCGATTTGCAAGTCAAAACCGGTATGGCCGTGCTCTTGATCACCCACGATCTGGCCCTGGTGCGGCATTTTGCTGACCGTGTGGCCGTGATGGAAAAAGGCCATCTGGTGGAGCAGGGCAGTTTGGACGAGGTTTTTGACCAAGCGCAGCACCCCTACACCCGTCGATTGCTGTCCAGTCGCCCCGACCGACAAGGCTTGGTCAGGGATGAGGCCGACCACAATCCTGGCATGACTGCAAGTGACACAAGGCCTTTGCTTGAAGCCAAGGGGCTGCGCATCCGCTACCCGATGCCGGTGCCGGGGCTTCGGGGCTGGTTTCAAAAGCACTATTTCACCGCTTTACAAGGGGCGGATTTTCAGATTCGGGCGGGTCGAACCTTGGGTGTCATGGGCGAGTCCGGCTCGGGCAAGTCCAGTTTGGCGCAAGCGGTTCTGGGTTTGATTCCTTTTGAGGGGGTGGTCTCTTTTGTCGGTCAAAGCTGGCAAGGTCGCCCCGCACAGGATCTGGGACTGCGTCGCCGGGTGCAGGTCGTTTTTCAGGACCCCTATGGCAGTTTGTCACCCCGCATGACGGTGGGGGAAATTGTCGCGGAAGGCTTACAACTGCACCACCCGCAGGCCACCGCCTCGGAAGTGGCCCAGCGGGTGTGGCAAGTTTTGGAAGAGGTGGGCCTGACCCGCCAAGCATTTCCGGATTTGCTCAACCGCTATCCGCACGCTTTTTCGGGTGGGCAGCGCCAACGCATCGCTTTGGCTCGCGCCTTGGTGGTGGAGCCCGACTTGCTGGTGCTCGATGAACCCACCAGCGCCCTGGATGTCACGGTGCAAAAGCAGATCCTGGACTTGCTGCAATCCTTGCAAAAAAAACGGGGCATGGCTTACTTGCTCATCACCCACGATGTGGATGTGTTGCGCGCCATGGCCCATGAGGTGATGGTGTTGCAAGCCGGGGTGATCGTGGAAAGCGGCCCTGCGCGAGATGTCCTCACCCAAGCTCAGCACCCTTACACGCTCAGCCTGGTGAATGCTTTCCCGCCCATGCCCTGGCCCGACTTGAGCGCTTCCCTGGGGGCCTGACACAGCCCCTCAAGTGGCTTTTTCCTTGAAAAATCACACACTTAGCTGATTTTTCAGCTAGAATTGCGGCTTCACGACCAAACGGGCGGGTTTTCACCGCCCGTTTTTTTTGGTTCATTCTTTTTAACATTGATTTTTCGCACCTCTGTGGCATTGCAGCAAATTGTTCAGGAAACCGTGACGGGTCTGGGATACGACCTCGTTGACATAGACCGCACAGCGGGCGGTTTGTTGCGCATCACCATCGACTGGCCATGGCAGCCAGGTTCAGAGCTGTTCATCAATGTGGAAGATTGTGAAAAAGTGAACCGACAACTTCAGTTTGCGCTCGAGGTCGATGGGGTGACTTACAACCGCTTGGAAGTATCGTCCCCCGGCATTGATCGACCTTTGAGGCATGCGCAAGATTTCGAACGCTTTGTGGGAAGCCTGATCGACATCACACTGAAGTTGCCCATGGGCACCGATGCTGCAGGCATGGTCAATCCAAGCCGCAAAAAATTTCGCGGCACGCTCGAGCGTGACGCCACCGGCCAAGGTTGGCAAATCGTCTGGAGCGATGAGCCACCCGTCAAGCCGGGTCAAAAAGTCAGCAAAAAGCGGGTTCCATTGCCGTTGAACGCATTGGGATTCACCCTGGAAGAATTGCGCGAAGCGCGCCTTGCACCCGTGGTCGATTTCAAGGGCCGAAAGCCCAAAGAGACCGCCTGACGGGGAACACAGTTTTTTTAAGCACAGATGTGACCCCCAATCGGGTCAGGTGATACAGGAGAGTCTAGTCATGAATCGCGAAATGTTGATGCTGGTTGAAGCCATCTCACGTGAAAAGAACGTGGAACGTGATGTGGTTTTTGGAGCCATTGAGGCCGCATTGGCTCAAGCCACCAAAAAGTTGTTCACGGGTGATGTGGATGTCCGTGTGGCCGTTGACCGTGACAGTGGCAATTACGAAAGCTTTCGTCGCTGGCATGTGGTGCCTGATGAGGCGGGCCTGCAGTTGCCTGAACAAGAAATCTTGCTTTTTGAAGCCAAAGAGCAAATTCCTGACATCGAGGTGGACGAGTACATTGAGGAACCCATTGAGTCTGTTCCGATTGGCCGTATCGGTGCGATGGCTGCCAAGCAGGTCATTTTGCAGAAGATTCGTGATGCCGAACGCGAGATGCTGCTCAACGATTTCATGTCGCGGGGCGAAAAGATCTTTGTGGGCACGGTCAAACGGATGGACAAGGGCGACATCATTTGCGAGTCTGGGCGCATTGAAGGCCGCTTGAGACGCAGCGAAATGATCCCCAAGGAAAATCTGCGCAGTGGTGACCGTGTTCGCGCCATGATCATGGAAGTGGACCTGACTTTGCGTGGTGCTCCCATTTTGTTGTCGCGCTCCGCCCCAGAGTTCATGATCGAATTGTTCCGTCAGGAAGTCCCTGAAATTGAGCAGGGGTTGCTGGAGATCAAAACCTGCGCCCGTGATCCTGGCTCACGTGCCAAGATCGCTGTTTTGTCGCACGACAAACGTGTGGACCCCATCGGCACCTGTGTGGGTGTGCGTGGCACCCGTGTCAACGCCGTCACGAATGAGCTGGCGGGCGAGCGTGTTGACATTGTGTTGTGGAGCGAGGATCCGGCCCAGTTCGTGATTGGCGCCTTGGCCCCTGCCAATGTGCAATCGATCGTGGTGGACGAAGAGAAACACGCCATGGATGTGGTGGTGGACGAAGAAAACCTGGCCATAGCGATTGGGCGCGGCGGACAAAACGTTCGCCTGGCTTCTGACCTGACGGGCTGGAAAATCAACATCATGGATGCTGCGGAATCTGCCCAAAAGCAAGCCGAAGAAACCACGGGCATTCGCCAGCTGTTCATGGAAAAACTCGATGTGGATCAGGAAATCGCGGACATCCTGATCAGCGAAGGTTTCACCAGCCTGGAAGAAGTGGCGTATGTGCCCATCCAGGAAATGCTGGAAATCGAGAGCTTTGATGAGGACACGATCAACGAATTGCGATCACGCGCCAAAGATGCCTTGCTGACCTTGGAGATTGCGCGTGAAGAAAGCGTCGAGGATGTGTCGCAAGACCTGCGTGATCTGCCAGGTTTGACACCCGAATTGATTTCCAAGCTGGTGGCTGCCGGAATTCATAGCCGTGATGACCTGGCTGACTTGGCCACCGATGAACTGACAGACATCACTGCCCAAACCGCCGAAGAAGCCACCGCCCTCATCATGAAAGCCCGCGAACATTGGTTTGCTGGCCAGGCCTGAAGCCTGTTGGAGTCTTGAACAAAATTATGTCCAGTACCACTGTTGCCGAGTTCGCCAATGAACTCAAAAAATCTGCCGACGTCCTTCTGGATCAATTGAGATCAGCTGGCGTCGCCAAAGCGTCCGACAGCGATGTTCTGACTGATGCCGACAAGCAAAAATTGCTCAGCTACCTGCAGGCCAGCCATGGAACGGTGACGGCTGACCGCAAGAAGATCACTTTGGTGAAAAAGTCGACGAGCGAAATCAAGCAGGCCGATGCTTCTGGCAAGGCCCGCACGATTCAAGTCGAGGTCAGAAAAAAGCGCACCCTGATCAAGCGCGATGATGAGCCTCAATCCACGGCGGATGAACCCGCTGTCGACCATGCCGATTTGGCTCGGCGCGAAGAAGAGGCCCGGCATCAGGCCGAGTTGATCCGACTCCAAGAAGAGGAATTGGCCCAAAGTCGTCGATTGCGTGAGGCTCAAGAAGCCCAGCAACGTGCTGAACTGGCTGCACAAGAGGCTCAGGCAGCTGCCAAAGCTTTGGCCGCCGCTGAACCCTCAGAAACTGCGCAAAAACCCACACTCAGCCGTGCTGATCGGGAGCAATTGGCACGCGCCGAAGCGGCCAGCATCAATGCCGCCTCTCAAGCCAAACCTGCTGCTGCACAGGCTTCGGAGTCGCTGGATGCAAGCACCTCGCCAGAAGCTTCGGTGGCCGCGAAGGCCAAAGCCGAACAGTCATTGCGAGAGGCCGCTGCACAACAAGCTGCTGCAGTCTCCAAAGCCAAGGCCGAGGAGGAAACAGCCCGCGCTCAAGAACTGGACGCCCGTCGTCGCAAGGCTTTGGCTGAGGCTGAAGCGATCCGCAGCATGATGAATGCGCCCAAAAAGGTGTTGGTGGCGAAAAAGGATGAGCCCAAGGGCGAGGCCAAGGCGCCGGTCAAAGGCACTTTGCACAAACCAGCGGGCACGCCCGCACCCGGGGCCCGAGCGGCAGCTGTTCAAACCACAAGCCCTGCGTCGCCAAGTGGCAACAAAGAGGTCAAATCGGCCAAGCTTTCCTCCAGTTGGGCTGGCGATCCAGCCAAGAAAAAAGCCATTCCGACCCGTGGTGATACCAGCGGCGGGGTGGGGCGCAACAATTGGCGCACAGGACCACGTGGTCGTCGTGGCAATGACAGGGACCGTGACGATGGCCAAAACCAGCAGTTGCCCACCGAAGTGCGTGTGTTGGAGGTTCATGTCCCGGAAACCATCACTGTTGCCGAACTGGCTCACAAAATGGCCATCAAGGCTTCAGAGGTCATCAAGCACCTGATGAAATTGGGTCAAATGGCGACGATGAACCAGCCATTGGACCAGGACACGGCCATGATCGTGGTGGAAGAAATGGGACACAAAGCGGTGGTCGCCGCTCTGGATGATCCGGAAGCCTTCACCGACGACGAAGTTTCTGATCAAAACGCTGAATCCTTGCCACGAGCACCCGTGGTCACCGTCATGGGCCACGTGGACCACGGCAAGACCTCGCTGCTGGACTACATTCGCCGGGCCAAAGTGGCTTCGGGCGAAGCCGGTGGCATCACCCAGCACATTGGGGCTTACCACGTCGAGACGCCTCGCGGCATGATCTCTTTCCTGGATACGCCAGGTCACGAGGCCTTCACCGCCATGCGAGCCCGTGGTGCACAAGCCACCGACATCGTCATCCTGGTGGTGGCCGGTGACGATGGCGTCATGCCTCAGACCAAGGAAGCCATCAAGCACGCCAAAGCGGCAGGTGTGCCCATCGTGGTGGCCATCAACAAGATGGACAAGCCCGATGCCAACATCGAGCGCGTGCGCGCAGAACTGATTGCCGAAGAGGTGGTGCCTGAAGAGTTTGGCGGTGATTCGCCTTTCGTCTCCGTGTCGGCCAAAACCGGCCTCGGGATTGACGACTTGCTTGAACAAGTGCTTTTGCAAGCAGAAGTGCTGGAACTCAAGGCCCCTGTGCAAGCAGCGGCCAAGGGTTTGGTCATTGAAGCGCGTCTGGACAAAGGTCGTGGCCCCGTGGCCACCATCCTGGTGCAGTCGGGCACCTTGAACACCGGTGACGTGGTCCTGGCGGGTCAGACTTTTGGCCGCGTGCGGGCCATGCTCGATGAGAATGGCCAGACCATCAAGTCCGCAGGTCCTTCGATTCCGGTGGAAATTCAAGGTTTGACGGAAGTGCCTCAGGCCGGTGACGAATTCATGGTCATGGGCGATGAGCGCCGTGCCCGCGAGATCGCCACTTACCGCGCTGGCAAGTTCCGCAACACCAAACTGGCCAAACAACAAGCGGCCAAGCTGGAGAACATGTTCACGGACATGTCGGCTGGCGAAGTGAAGATGCTGCCCATCATCATCAAGGCGGATGTTCAGGGTTCCCAAGAAGCCCTGGGTGCCTCCTTGCTCAAGCTCTCCAATGAGGAAATCAAAGTCCAGATGGTCTACTCGGGGGTCGGCGGCATCAGCGAGTCGGACATCAACCTGGCGATCGCCTCCAAGGCCATCGTGATCGGTTTCAACGTGCGTGCCGATGCCGGTGCGCGCAAGCTGGCCGAAGGCAATGGTGTTGACCTGCATTACTACAACATCATTTATGACGCTGTGGATGAGCTCAAAGCCGCCATGTCGGGCATGTTGGCGCCCGAGCAGCGTGAAGAGATCATGGGCATGGCCGAAATCCGGACCGTGTTCGTGGCGTCCAAGATCGGAACCGTTGCGGGTTGTATGGTCACCTCGGGTCAAGTCACTCGCAACGCCAAATTCCGTCTGCTTCGCGACAACGTGGTCATCTACACCGGCGAACTCGACTCGCTCAAGCGACTCAAGGACGATGTGCGCGAAGTCAAAGAGGGCTTCGAGTGCGGCATCAAACTCAAGAACTACAACGACATCAAAGAAGGCGATCAACTCGAATTCTTCGACGTCAAGGAAATCGCGAGAACGCTCTAAATGGCGCGCAAAAAGCCATCGTCCGTCCCCAATCGCGGTTTTCGCGTGGCCGACCAGATCCAGCGGGATCTGGCCGAATTGATTGCGCGCGAGTTGAAAGACCCGCGTGTGGGCATGGTCACGCTCAATGCGATCGAAGTGACGCCCGATTACGCACACGCCAAGGTGTACTTCAGTGTTTTGACGGGCAACCCCGAAGAAGCCACCGAAGGCCTGAACGCGGCGGCTGGCTTTTTACGCAATGGGTTGTTCAAGCGTTTGCACATTCATACCGTGCCAACCCTGCATTTTTTGTTTGACCGCACCACCGAGCGTGCATCGGACATGAACGCCTTGATTGCCAAGGCCGTATCGTCTCGCGCACAAGAGGACTGAGCATGAACGCGCCACGCACCAGGGTGCAGCGGCGCCCTGTGCATGGGGTGTTGTTGCTCGACAAACCGCTGGGTCTTTCCAGCAACCAGGCTTTGCAAAAAGCCAAGTGGTTGCTGCGGGCCGAAAAAGCGGGGCATACAGGCACTTTGGACCCCTTGGCCACCGGTGTTTTGCCCCTGTGCTTTGGTGCTGCCACCAAATTCAGTCAGCAGCATCTGGAGGCCGATAAAACTTATGAAACCACGGTTCGACTGGGGTTGAAGACCCTGACGGGCGACGCTGAAGGCGAAGTGATCCAAACCCGAGAAGTGTCATGCACGCCGGGTGAGGTGGTGGAAGTTCTGGACCGGTTCATGGGGCCCATCCGCCAGGTGCCGCCGATGCACAGCGCCTTGAAAAAGGACGGCAAGGCCTTGTACGAATATGCCCGCGAGGGCGAGACCGTGGAACGTGAAGCGCGCAACGTGGTGATTCATGATCTGGAACTGCTGGACATGCAGCTGCAAGGTGATGCGCCTTTTTTGCGATTGCGTGTCCGTTGCAGCAAAGGCACTTACATCCGAACCTTGGGCGAAGACATCGCGGAGGCCTTGGGATGCGGTGGCCATTTGAGCGCATTGCGCCGCGTGGTCACAGGACCATTTGAAGTTTCACAGTGCGTGTCGCTGCAGGAATTGGAAGCGATGGATGAAACAGGCCGTTCGGCGGCTTTGCAGCCAGTGGATGTGTTGCTGCCGGGTTTCACGCAGGTGCACTTGGACGGCGAAAACGCCGGTCGGTTTTTGAGTGGGCTGCGCAGACGCGGCCCTTGGGTTGATTGTGATCAAGTCGTGGTGTATGGAGAGCATCCTCGTGCCTTGCTGGGAACAGCGCATGTGCATGGCGGCGAATTGATTCCGGGTCGATTGTTGAGCCCGATCGAAATTCAACAGGTTTTAGAAAGATCACCTGCCAACGCGTCATTGCTGACCGCGCAGGTTTAAAGGAAGAGAAAGCATGAGCAAGCAAATTCGCAACATCGCCATCATTGCGCACGTTGACCACGGCAAAACCACCATGGTGGACCAGCTGCTGCGGCAGTCGGGCACCTTCGCTGAACACGAAAAAGTGGTGGACACCGTGATGGACAACAACGCCATCGAACGTGAGCGGGGCATCACCATTTTGGCCAAGAACTGTGCCGTGAGCTGGGAAGGGACCCACATCAACATCGTGGACACCCCCGGCCACGCGGACTTCGGCGGTGAGGTAGAACGTGCTTTGTCCATGGTGGACGGCGTGGTGCTGTTGATCGATGCGCAAGAAGGCCCCATGCCCCAAACCCGCTTCGTGACCAAGAAAGCCCTGGCTTTGGGCCTCAAGCCCATCGTTGTTGTGAACAAAGTCGACAAGCCTGGCGCCAATCCCGACAAAGTGGTCAACGCCGCCTTTGACCTGTTCGACAAACTCGGCGCCAACGACGAGCAACTGGATTTTCCGGTGGTTTACGCCTCGGGCATCAATGGCTGGACATCTTTGGAAGAGGGCGCGCCGGGCGAGCAGTGGGGCCCCGACATGTCGGCCTTGTTCAACACCGTGCTCAAACACGTCAAACCCAACGCCGGTGACCCTGCAGCGCCGCTCCAGTTGCAAATTTCCGCGCTGGATTTCTCGACTTTTGTGGGTCGCATTGGCGTGGGCCGCATCAGCCAGGGCACCCTCAAGCCGAACATGGACGTGGTGGTCATGGAAGGTCCGGACGGCTCGACCATCAAGGGCCGTGTGAACCAGGTGCTGACCTTCCAGGGTCTGGACCGCGTGCAAGTGAGCGAAGCAGGACCCGGTGACATCGTGTTGATCAACGGCATTGCCGACCTGAACATTGGGGTCACGGTGACCGATCCGCTCAAGCCGACACCGCTGCCCATGCTCAAGGTGGACGAACCCACGCTGACCATGAATTTTTGCGTCAACACCTCGCCACTGGCAGGCCGTGAAGGCAAGTACGTGACCAGCCGCCAGATCTGGGACCGCCTGCAAAAAGAACTGCAACACAACGTGGCTTTGCGCGTGAAGGAAACCGACGAAGACGGCATCTTCGAAGTGGCCGGTCGCGGTGAATTGCACCTGACCATCTTGCTGGAAAACATGCGCCGCGAAGGCTATGAGCTGGCCGTGTCCAAGCCCCGCGTGCTGTACCGTGACATCAATGGTGAGCGTCACGAGCCGATTGAGCTGGTGACGGCTGACATCGAAGAAAACCACCAGGGCGGCGTGATGCAAGCGCTGGGCGAGCGCAAGGGCGAGTTGGTCAACATGGAACCCGATGGCCGTGGCCGTGTGCGTCTGGAATACCGCATTCCTGCCCGTGGCCTGATCGGTTTCACCAACGAATTCCTCAACCTGACCCGTGGTTCTGGCCTGATCTCCAACATCTTTGACGGCTATGAGCCGCACAAAGGTGAAATCGGCGGCCGCAAGAACGGTGTGCTGATCTCCATGGACGACGGTGAAATCTTCACCTACGCCCTGGGCAAACTCGATGACCGTGGCCGCATGTTCGTGAAGGCGAACGACCCGGTGTACGAGGGCATGATTGTGGGCATCCACAGCCGAGACAACGACCTGGTGGTGAACGCCACCCGCACCAAACAGCTGACCAATTTCCGCGTGTCTGGCAAAGAAGACGCGATCAAAATCACGCCCCCGATCGATTTGACCCTGGAGTACGGTGTGGAATTCATCGAAGACGATGAGTTGGTCGAAATCACGCCCAAGAGCGTGCGTCTGCGCAAGCGTTTCCTCAAGGAAAGCGATCGCAAGCGCAACAAGTGATCCGAGAACCTTCATGAAAATGACACATGCCATGGCCGTATGGGTCATGGTCGGCAATGCCGCCTTGTGGTCAACAGCCGGGGTGGTGACTCGGCATTTGGAAGAAGCGCGCAGCTTTGAAGTGACCTTCTGGCGCAGTTTCTTCACGGTGGTGTCGCTGCTGGTCATTTTGCCCCTGTGGCAGGGCAAGGGGGTTTTTGCCCGTTTGCCCTGGCGCAATCGCTACTTTTGGCTATCGGGTGTTTGCTGGAGTGTCATGTTCACCGCATTCATGGTGGCTTTGACCTTGACGGCTGTGGCCAATGTGTTGATCACTTTGGCGGTTGGACCCTTGCTCACAGCCTTGATCACCTGGTTGTTTTTGGGCCATCGTTTACCGGCTCGAACCTGGTTGGCCATTGCCTTGGCCGGACTCGGCATCGCTTGGATGTACGGCAACCAGCTCAGCTTGGGTGACCCCAACTTCCTGATCGGCTCATTGGTCGCCTTGTGCGTTCCCATTGCGGGCGCAGTCCAATGGACTTTGGTACAAAAAAGTCAAACCGAGGGACAAAACCTGGACCTTGTCCCCTCGGTGTTGCTGGGCGCTGTTTTCTCTTCTTTGATGACCTTGCCGCTGGCCATACCCTTTCAGGCATCGGCGCATGATGTGGCTTTGTTGGCTGGCTTGGGCTTGTTCCAGTTGGCCATCCCCTGTGCTTTGTCGGTTGTCTGTGCCCGCGTGCTCAAAGCCCCCGAAGTCTCTTTGCTGGCATTGCTGGAGGTCGTCTTTGGGATTGCACTGGCTTGGTGGGGTGCCAATGAAGTCCCCCAATCGAGCGTCTTGCTGGGTGGTTCCCTGGTGCTCATGGCTTTGGTCATGAACCAATGGTTAGGCTGGAGGAAAAACAATGACTGAAGTCGTCGCTCAAATTGAAGGCCGTATTGGCACCATCACCCTGAATCGCCCGAAAGCCCTGAACGCTTTATCGCTCGACATGGTCCGGGCTTTGACAAAGGCATTGCAAGATTGGCAAACCCATCCGCAAGTGCTGGCGGTGGCGGTTCGCGGCACTGGCAAGGAAGGCCCATTCGGGGCTTTTTGTGCAGGCGGTGACATCCGTTTTTTTCATCAAGCAGCACACGCAGGCGACGCTTCCCTGGGTGATTTCTTCACCGAAGAGTACCGCCTCAACCACCTGATCCACACCTACCCCAAGCCTTACATCGCCTTCATGGACGGCATTGTCATGGGTGGGGGCATGGGCATCAGCCAAGGCGCCAGCGTGCGTGTCGTGACTGAGCGCACCAAGATGGCCATGCCCGAAACCCACATTGGTTTGTTTCCCGATGTCGGCGGGGGTTATTTTCTGAGCCGTTGCCCTGGTCGTCTGGGCGAGTACCTTGGCTTGACGGGACAAATGCTCAATGGCCCCCAAGCGGTCGCAGCCAAGCTGGCCGACATCGCGCTGCCCAGCGGCATGCTGGAGCCCATCTGGAACACCCTGACCACCAGCCCCTTTGAAAACGCCGAATCGGTGGAGCGTTGGGTGCTGGCCCAAGCGGGTGCCATGACGCCTGAAAAGCTGGCACCACAACCGCAAATCGATGAGGTGTTTGGTCTGCCCAGCATCACCGCCATGCTGGCCAAGCTGGAGTCGGCCACCGACGAGTGGAGTCAAAAAACCGCAAACGTCTTACGCCACCGCTCACCCTTGATGCTGCATGTGGTGCTGGCGCAAATTCGCCGCGCCCGACTCATGAGCTTGGCCGACGATTTGCGCATGGAACGCGACATGGTGCACCACTGCTTCCATTTGCGTCCCGTGGCGGACAGCGAAACCGTCGAGGGCATTCGTGCTTTGGCCGTGGACAAGGACCACACGCCCAACTGGAAACCTGCACGTGTGGAAGAGGTGGATGCGTCCGAAGCAGCGCGCTTCTTTGTGAGCCCCTGGCCCTCTGAGCACCACCCGCTGCGAGACTTGGCCTGAGTTGGGATGGTCGGCTGCTGCCAACCGTGATCAGCGGTCTCGGTGCCGGCTTTTCATGGCGCGTTCCACTTCACGCTTGCCTTCGCGGTCCTTGATGGTGTCGCGTTTGTCGTGCTCGGCCTTGCCTTTGGCCAGCGCGATGTCGCACTTCACTTTGCCCGCTTTCCAGTGCAGGTTGATCGGCACCAGGGTGTAGCCCTTTTGCTCGATCTTGCCGATCAGCCGCTTGATCTCTTCTTTGTTCAGCAGCAGCTTGCGTGTGCGGGCGGCCTCGGGGTTGATGTGGGTGGACGCGGTTTTGAGCGGGTTGATCAGGCAGCCAATGATGAACAACTCGCCATTGCGGATGACCACATAACCATCGGTGAGCTGCACTTTGCCTTCGCGAATCGCCTTGACCTCCCAGCCTTGCAGCACCATGCCGGCCTCGTAGCGCTCTTCGAAAAAATAGTCGAAGGCCGCCTTTTTGTTTTCGGCGATCTTGGCGAAAGTGGGGGCGGCGGTTGTTTTTTTGGTGGTGGCCATGGGGGTCAGATGGGGACGGCCTGGCTTTTCTCAAGAAAGTCCAAGCGGCTTGAAAGCAAAGCACCGCATTCGAAAACTACAATCGCAGCATTGTATGAAGAATATCCACAAGTCCGTGCTCATCTGGTACTCGCCAGAGGAAATGTTTCGCCTCGTCACCGACGTGGACCGCTATCCTGAGTTTTTGCCTTGGTGTGACCAAGCGCGCGTGCTTGAAACCGATGCGCAAGGCATGGTGGCTGAAGTGGGCATCAGCCTGGGCGGCTTGCAACAAACTTTCACCACCCGCAACACCCACGAAGAAGGACGCTCGGTGGGCATGAGCCTGGTCAAAGGGCCTTTTTCCAACCTGAGTGGCATGTGGCGCTTCACGCCTGTGGGGGATGGCACGCAACGCGCCTGCAAAGTCGAGCTGGAACTTGAGTATGGCTTTTCCAGCAAAACTTTGGCTGCGCTCGTCGGCCCCGTGTTTGACAAGATCGCGGCCAGCCTGGTCGATGCTTTTGTCAAACGCGCCGAATCGGTTTATGGCTGATTCGATGATTCAGGTCACACTGTGCTGGAGCCTGGGCCCACGGCATGTGCACGAGCAAAGCCTGCAAGTACTGCAAGGCTGCACCGTCAAGGCGGCACTGGAATTGGCCCTGAACCAGCACCTGCAAAGCCAGACGTTGACCAACGCAGCGGCCTTGTCATCGCTACAGTTTCAACAAGCCGGCATTTGGGGCCACAAGGTGCCGTGGTCGCATGTGGTGCACGAGGGTGACCGCATCGAACTTTACCGTCCCCTGAAAGTTGACCCCAAAGTGGCACGTCGACAGCGTTTCAAGCGACAGGGCAAAGGCCGCACAGGTTTGTTTGCCAATCGAAAAAGTGGCTCGGCCGCCGGGTATTGACCGACCCATGCAAGAGCTTTTGAAAGCCATCGCCCAGATGCCCCTGAGCGAAGACGCCCAGCGTGTTTTTCATGGGCGAGGTGGCATGTACCCCGGCTGCGAGCAGTGGTCGCTCGACTGGTTTGCACCCGTGTGGGTGCTGACCAGTTTCAAACCGGTGAGCGACCAAGAATTGGCCGCTTGCCACAGCGCTCTGCAGGCCCGCTGGGAAACGCTGGCCCCGGGCCAGCCACTCAACTGGGTGTTCCAAAGTCGGGTGACCGGTGAAGCCGAAACCCGCCTCATGGCTGGCAGCGTACCCGAGCCGCATGTGGTGAGCGAGCAGGGCGCCCGTTACCTCGTGCATGTGATGCGTGGGCAGAACCACGGGTTGTTTCTGGACATGGCCCACGGGCGCGAATGGTTGAAAAACCACGCCAAACACGAAAACGTGCTCAACCTTTTTGCCTATACCTGCGCATTTTCGGTGGTGGCCCTGCAAGGTGGCGCGGCGCAGGTGGTGAACCTGGACATGAGCCAGGGCGCTTTGGCCATTGGTCAGCAAAACCATCGGCTCAACGACTTGCCGCCCAAAGCCCGTTTTTTGGGCCACGACATCTTCAAGACCTGGGGCAAGATCAACAAGATGGGGCCTTATGGCGTGATCGTGGTCGATCCGCCCAGCTACCAAAAGGGCAGCTTCGTTGCCACCAAAGACTACATCAAGCTGATCCGCCGCCTGCCGGATTTGCTGGAGCCGCAAGGCCATGTGCTGCTGTGCTTGAATGCGCCCGAGTTGGACACGCAGTTTTTACACGCCCAAGTGACCGAGGCGGCACCCAGTCTGCGTTTCGTTGAGCGCTTGGCCAATCCGGCGGCGTTTGGGGACATCGACCCCGAAAAGTCCCTCAAAGTGCTGCATTACCAAAACGCCTGAGCGAACCAACGACAAGCCCAATGCGGATGTCTCGCTCGGTTGATGCCCGGTTATTGGGCTTCAAATCAGGGAAATCCCTTGGTCTGCACGGGTACAATCCTTTTTTTGGAGCCCTCGCTTATGCGCCTACTCGGTAAAGCCCTGACTTTTGACGATGTTCTCCTCGTCCCCGCGTACTCCCAGGTCCTGCCCAAGGACACGTCGCTCGCGACGCAATTCACCCGCAACATCCGATTGAATTTGCCTTTGGTGTCTGCCGCCATGGACACCGTGACCGAAGCGCGCTTGGCCATTGCCATCGCCCAGGAAGGCGGCATCGGCATCGTGCACAAAAACCTCACGGCACGTGAGCAAGCCGCCCAAGTGGCCAAGGTCAAGCGCTACGAGTCCGGTGTGCTGCGCGACCCGGTCGTCATCACCCCCGACACCACCGTGCGCCAGGTCATGGCCTTGTCAGAAGAATTGGGTGTATCCGGATTCCCGGTATGCGATGGCCGCCAGGTGGTCGGCATTGTCACCGGCCGCGACCTGCGCTTTGAAACCCGCTACGACCAAAAGGTCAGCGAGATCATGACCCCACGCGAGCGCCTGGTCACTGTGCCCGAAGGCACCACGCCCGAGCAAGCCAAGCTCCTGCTGAACAAACACAAACTCGAACGGCTGCTGGTGGTGAACGACGCCTTCGAGCTCAAAGGCCTGATCACCGTCAAGGACATCACCAAACAACTGAACTTTCCCAATGCGGCCCGCGATGGTGCTGGCCAGCTGCGCGTGGGCGCAGCCGTGGGTGTGGGCGAGGGCACCGAAGAGCGGGTGGAAGCCTTGGCCCGTGCCGGTGTGGACGCCATCGTGGTGGACACCGCACATGGCCACAGCAAAGGCGTGATCGACCGCGTGCGCTGGGTCAAACAAAACTATCCGGACATCGAAGTCATTGGCGGCAACATTGCCACCGGCGCTGCCGCTTTGGCCTTGGTCGAAGCCGGTGCCGACGCGGTGAAAGTGGGCATCGGTCCCGGTTCGATTTGCACCACCCGCATCGTGGCGGGCGTAGGCGTGCCCCAAATCATGGCGGTGGACAGCGTGGCCACGGCCCTCAAAGGCACAGGCGTGCCCTTGATTGCTGACGGGGGCATCCGCTACAGCGGCGACATCGCCAAAGCGATTGCCGCAGGCGCGGGCACGGTGATGATGGGCGGGATGTTTGCGGGCACCGAAGAAGCGCCCGGCGAAATCGTCTTGTTCCAGGGCCGCAGCTACAAGAGCTACCGCGGCATGGGCAGCATTGGCGCCATGCAGCAGGGCAGTGCCGACCGCTATTTCCAGGAGTCGAGCACCGGCAACCCCAATGCCGACAAGCTGGTGCCCGAAGGCATCGAAGGCCGTGTGCCCTACAAAGGGTCGGTGGTGTCCATCATTTACCAAATGGCGGGCGGCTTGCGCGCCAGCATGGGGTATTGCGGCTGCGCCACCATCGAGGCCATGCACAATGAGTCTCAGTTTGTGGAAATCACCGCGGCGGGCATCCGTGAGAGCCACGTGCACGACGTGCAGATCACCAAAGAAGCCCCGAACTACCGGGCCGACTAAAATCTGGACCTGATCTCCAAGGCGTCTGCACCCCAGACGCCTTTTCATTTCTCAAAGAACGACGCCTGCCATGCAGCATTCCAAGATCCTCATCCTCGACTTCGGCTCGCAAGTCACCCAGCTTATCGCCCGCCGTGTGCGCGAAGCGCATGTGTTTTGCGAAGTGCATCCTTGTGATGTGAGCAGCGATTGGGTGCGCGAATACGCCAAAGACGGCAACCTCAAGGGCGTGATCCTGTCGGGCAGCCACGCCAGCGTGTACGAAGTGGACGACAAAGCGCCCGATGCGGTGTTTGAGCTGGGCGTGCCGGTCTTGGGCATTTGCTATGGAATGCAGACCATGGCCCAGCAGCTGGGCGGCAAGGTCGAGGCGGGCACCACCCGCGAGTTTGGCTACGCCGAAGTCCGTGCCCACGGCCACACCGAACTGCTCAAGGGGATTGAAGACTTCATCACGGCCGAAGGCCACGGGATGCTCAAGGTCTGGATGAGCCACGGCGACAAGGTCACGGCCATGCCTTCCGGCTTCAAGGTCATGGCCTCGACCCCGGCTTGCCCGATTGCGGGCATGGCCGACGAGGCCCGCCGTTTTTACGCGGTGCAGTTCCATCCCGAAGTCACGCACACCGTGCAGGGCCAGGCCCTGCTCAACCGTTTTGTGCTCGACATCTGCCAAGCCCGCCCAGACTGGATCATGGGCGACTACATCGAAGAGGCGGTCGCCAAAATCCGCGAGCAAGTCGGCGACGAAGAGGTCATCCTCGGCTTGTCGGGCGGTGTGGATTCCTCCGTTGCCGCTGCGTTGATCCATCGTGCCATCGGCGACCAGCTGACCTGCGTGTTTGTGGACCACGGCCTGCTGCGCCTGAACGAGGGCGACATGGTCATGGAGATGTTTGCGGGCAAGCTGCACGCGAGGGTCATCCGCGTCGATGCCAGCGACCTGTTCCTCGGCAAACTTGCGGGTGTGAGCGAGCCTGAAGCCAAGCGCAAGATCATTGGTGGCTTGTTTGTGGACGTGTTCAAGGAACAGGCTGCCAAACTCAAAGCTCATGGTGGCCACAAAGGCGAGGATGGAAGTCGCGCCGTCAAAGGCGCGACGTTCCTGGCCCAAGGCACGATTTACCCTGACGTGATCGAGTCCGGCGGCGCCAAGAGCAAAAAAGCCGTCACCATCAAGAGCCACCACAACGTGGGCGGTTTGCCCGAGCAACTGGGCCTGAAACTTCTGGAGCCTCTGCGCGAATTGTTTAAAGACGAAGTGCGTGAGCTGGGCGTGGCCCTGGGCCTGCCCCGCGAGATGGTCTACCGCCACCCCTTCCCAGGTCCAGGCTTGGGCGTGCGCATTTTGGGCGAAGTCAAAAAGGAATACGCCGACCTTTTGCGCCGTGCCGACGCCATCTTCATCGAAGAACTGCGCAACTTCACGGACGAGTCGGGCAAGACCTGGTACGACCTGACCAGCCAAGCGTTCTCCGTGTTCCTTCCCGTGAAAAGCGTGGGTGTGATGGGGGACGGGCGCACCTACGACTACGTGGTGGCGCTGCGCGCTGTGCAAACCAGCGACTTCATGACCGCCGACTGGGCCGAGTTGCCTTATGCGCTGCTCAAGAAAGTGTCCGGACGCATCATCAACGAGGTGCGGGGCATCAACCGGGTGACTTACGACGTGAGTTCAAAACCGCCTGCCACGATCGAGTGGGAGT
>JAIXUG010000026.1 GCA_027484105.1 Comamonadaceae bacterium | reverse complement strand
GTGACCGGCGCGATCGAATTGCCAGAAGGCAAAGAGATGGTGATGCCTGGTGACAACGTGTCGATCACTGTGAAGTTGATCAACCCCATTGCGATGGAAGAGGGCTTGCGCTTTGCCATTCGCGAAGGTGGCCGCACGGTTGGCGCTGGCGTGGTTGCCAAGATCATCTCTTGATTCTTTTGTGGCGCAGCAGCGCAAAGGCTTCGTCTTTGCGCTGTAGCAAGCAGAACTCTCACCACAAGGAATTGACATGTCATCCAAGCAAAAAATCCGCATTCGCCTGAAGGCGTTTGACTACAAACTGATCGACCAGTCCGCTGCCGAGATCGTTGACACTGCCAAGCGCACCGGCGCGATCGTCAAAGGCCCCGTGCCTTTGCCAACGCGTATGAAGCGTTTTGACATCCTGCGCTCGCCGCACGTCAACAAGACCAGCCGTGACCAGTTGGAAATCCGCACGCACCAGCGTTTGATGGACATCGTGGACCCTACAGACAAAACTGTGGACGCCCTGATGAAACTCGATCTGCCCGCTGGCGTGGACGTCGAAATCAAGCTGCAGTGATGCGCTTGGGGTGGTTGAAAAGCCATCCAAAAACTTGAAACAAGGCCCGATTTGCCAGAAATGGCGAGTCGGGCTATAATTTCAGGCTCACCTCTTTTGGGGTGAAATTTATTAACAGTCTTTCACACACCAAACGGTGCTGCCAATTGAAGTGGCTCCGGTGAAAGTTTTGGAGAAAACAATGAGTCTGAGCAACTCCCTCGGGTTGCTGGGCCGCAAGGTGGGCATGATGCGTCTGTTCACTGATGATGGGGATTCTGTTCCCGTCACAGTGCTGGATGTGTCCAACAACCGTGTATCCCAGGTCAAAACCCAAGAGAACGATGGCTATGTCGCTTTGCAAGTGACATTTGGTGCCCGTAAGGCATCGCGTGTGACCAAGCCTGTCGCTGGTCACCTGGCCAAAGCCGGTGTTGAAGCCGGTGAAATCATTCAAGAATTCCGCGTGACCGCCGACACGGCCGCTCAGTACGCCGCTGGCGCGACTGTGCCCGTGGCTGCTGTGTTTGCTGTGGGCCAAAAGGTGGACGTGCAAGGCACTTCCATTGGTAAAGGCTTCACCGGCACCATCAAGCGTCACAACTTCAAGTCGCAGCGCGCATCGCACGGTAACAGCCGTTCGCACAATGTGCCTGGTTCGATTTCGATGGCGCAAGATCCTGGCCGTGTGTTCCCTGGCAAGAAAATGTCGGGTCACCTCGGTGATGTCACTTGCACCACGCAGAACCTCGCTGTGATCCGCGTCGACGAAGCCCGTGGTCTGTTGATGATCAAGGGTGCCATTCCCGGCTCCAAGGGTGGTTTCGTGACTGTGCGCCCCGCCGTTAAAGTTAAAGGAGCGAACTGATGCAGCTCGAACTCCTGAACGACCAAGGTCAAGCCGCCTCCAAAGTGGACGCGCCTGAAACCGTGTTCGGTCGTGAATACAACGAAGCCCTGATCCACCAAATCGTGGTGGCCTATCAGGCCAATGCCCGTCAAGGCACCCGCGCCCAAAAGGACCGTGAACAAGTTCACCACTCCACCAAGAAGCCTTTCAAACAAAAAGGCACGGGTCGCGCACGTGCTGGTATGACCTCCTCGCCTTTGTGGCGTGGCGGTGGTCGGATTTTCCCGAACATGCCCGACGAAAACTTCACACAGAAGATCAACAAGAAGATGTACCGCGCTGGTATGGCTTCGATCTTCTCCCAGTTGGCCCGCGAAGGCCGTCTGGCTGTGGTGGATTCCTTCAAGGTTGAGACACCCAAGACCAAGCAGCTCGCTGCCAAGTTCAAGGCCATGAGTCTCGACAACGTGCTTGTGATCGCTGACGAAGTCGACGAAAACCTGTACCTGGCATCGCGCAACCTGATCAACATCCTGATTGTTGAGCCGCGTTACGCTGATCCCGTGTCTTTGGTGAACTTCAAGAAAGTCCTCGTGACCAAAGGTGCCATGGACAAACTCAAGGAGATGTTTGCATGAGCGCCGTGAAGTTTGACGAAGGTCGTCTGATGTCCGTGCTGGTGGCGCCCATCGTGTCCGAAAAGGCCACCATGGTTGCTGAAAAGACCAACACTGTGACTTTCAAAGTGCTGCAGGATGCCACCAAGCCTGAAATCAAAGCCGCTGTGCAATTGATGTTCAAGGTCGAGGTCAAGGGCGTTTCTGTGGTGAATACCAAGGGCAAGACCAAGCGTTTTGGCAAGACCATTGGCCGTCGCGACAACGTTCGCAAGGCTTATGTCACGCTGCAACCAGGTCAAGAGCTGAACCTGTCTGGGGAGGCTGCGTAATCATGGCTGTCATCAAGATCAAACCGACATCCCCAGGCCGTCGTGGCGTGGTGAAAGTCACCCGTGACCACCTGCACAAGGGTGAAGGCTACGCGCCGTTGCTGGAACCCCAGCACCAGAAGTCGGGCCGTAACAACAACGGTCACATCACAACTCGCCACAAGGGCGGTGGTCACAAGCACCACTACCGCGTGGTTGACTTCAAGCGCAACAAAGATGCGATCCCGGCGAAAGTCGAGCGCATCGAGTACGACCCCAACCGTACTGCGCACATTGCGTTGTTGTGCTACGCCGATGGCGAGCGCCGTTACATCATTGCCCCCCGTGGCATTGAGGCCGGTGCCACCCTGATGTCGGGTGCAGAAGCCCCGATCCGTGCAGGTAACACCTTGCCTATCCGCAACATCCCCGTGGGTTCGACCATTCACTGCATCGAGCTCAAGCCCGGTGCGGGTGCTCAAATCGCTCGTTCGGCGGGTGCTTCGGCCACCTTGTTGGCGCGCGAAGGCATCTACGCTCAGGTGCGCATGCGCTCTGGTGAAGTTCGCAAGATTCACATCGAGTGCCGTGCAACCATTGGTGAAGTCGCCAACGAAGAGCACAGCCTGCGCCAATTGGGCAAGGCCGGTGTCAAGCGTTGGATGGGTATCCGCCCAACCGTTCGTGGCGTGGCCATGAACCCGGTGGATCACCCGCACGGTGGTGGCGAAGGCCGTACCGGCGAAGGCCGTCATGCAGTAGACCCGTGGGGCAACCTCACCAAGGGCTACCGTACCCGTAACAACAAGCGCACACAGGTCATGATCGTGTCGCGTCGCAAGAAGTAAGGGTTAGACAATGACACGCTCTCTCAAAAAGGGTCCATTCGTTGACCACCACTTGTTGGCCAAGGTTGAAAAAGCCGTTGCCACCAAAGACAAAAAGCCCGTCAAGACATGGTCGCGTCGCTCCATGGTTTTGCCCGATTTCATCGGTCTGACCATCGCCGTTCACAACGGCAAGCAACACGTTCCTGTTTATGTGACCGACCAAATGGTGGGCCACAAATTGGGCGAATTCGCATTGACCCGGACATTCAAGGGTCACCCTGCGGACAAAAAAGTCCAGAAGAAATAAGGAAAGACCATGGAAACACGTGCAGTCCTCCGGGGCGTCCGTTTGTCGGTCGATAAAGGCCGCCTGGTCGCCGATTTGATTCGCGGTAAAAAAGTGGATCAAGCTCTGAACATCCTGACATTCACGCAGAAAAAAGCTGCGGGTATCGTCAAGAAGGTTTTGGAGTCCGCCATCGCCAACGCCGAGCACAACGACGGCGCCGACATCGACGAGTTGAAGGTGAAAACCATCTACGTCGAACAAGGCGCTACGCTCAAGCGTTTCACCGCCCGCGCCAAAGGCCGTGGCAACCGCATCAGCAAACCCACATGCCATGTGTATGTGACGGTCGGCAACTAAGCTAGGGAAGAAACATGGGACAAAAAATCCATCCTACCGGCTTCCGTTTGGCCGTTAGCCGTAACTGGTCCAGCCGTTGGTATGCCAGCAACAAAGACTTCGCCGGCATGCTGGCCGAAGACATCAAGGTGCGTGAGTACCTAAAGGCCAAGCTCAAGAATGCTGCGGTTTCCCGCGTGCTGATCGAGCGCCCAGCCAAGAGCGCCCGCATCACGATTTTCTCTGCCCGTCCAGGCGTGGTGATCGGTAAAAAAGGCGAAGACATCGAGTTGCTCAAGAAAGAACTCGCGGTTCGCATGGGCGTGCCTGTCGCCGTCAACATCGAAGAAGTGCGCAAGCCCGAAATCGATGCCCAACTGATCGCAGACAGCATCACCCAACAGCTCGAAAAGCGCATCATGTTCCGTCGGGCCATGAAGCGCGCCATGCAAAACGCCATGCGTCTGGGTGCCCAAGGCATCAAGATCATGTCGGCTGGCCGTCTGAACGGCATCGAAATTGCGCGCACCGAGTGGTACCGCGAAGGCCGTGTGCCATTGCACACCCTGCGTGCTGACATCGACTACGCCACTTCCGAAGCCAAGACCACCTATGGTGTGATCGGCGTCAAAGTGTGGGTCTACAAGGGTGACACCTTGGGTCGCAACGACGCACCTGCTTTGGCCGAGCCCCGTGCCGAAGAAGAGCGCCGTCCACGTGGCCCTCGCCGTGACGCCCGCCCTGGTGAGCGCCCTGCCGGCGATCGCCGTGGTGGCCCACGTCGCCCCGCTGGCACCAACACAGCACCCACCGACGGCAGCGACAAGCCCGCCGGTGCAGGTGGTGATGCCAAACCCGCCGTTAAGCGCGTACGCACAGTCGCCGCGCCAGCTGCAGCAGCTGACGGTCAATAAGGAGTAACAACATGCTGCAACCTGCTCGCAGAAAGTTCCGCAAGGAACAGAAAGGCCGCAACACCGGCATCGCTACCCGTGGCAACACGGTGGCATTCGGTGACTTCGGCCTGAAGTCAACAGACCGTGGCCGTTTGACGGCTCGCCAGATCGAATCCGCACGTCGTGCGATTTCCCGTCACGTCAAGCGTGGCGGTCGCATCTGGATTCGTGTGTTCCCCGACAAGCCGATCTCCACCAAGCCTGCTGAAGTGCGTATGGGTAACGGCAAGGGTAACCCCGAGTACTACGTGGCCGAGATCCAACCCGGTAAGGTGCTCTACGAAATCGTAGGCGTGCCCGAAGAGTTGGCACGCGAAGCCTTCAAATTGGCCGCTGCCAAGTTGCCCCTGCGCACCACTTTTGTGGCGCGCATGATTGGCCAATAATTCAGGAGAAACAAGAAATGAACGCTGCTGAATTGCGCCAAAAAGACGTTGCTGGTGTGAAAGAGGAGATCAAGGCGCTGCAAAAAGCCCACTTTGGTCTGCGCATGCAAAAAGCCACGCAACAACTCGGCAACACCGGTACGCTGAGCCAGACTCGCCGTGCCATCGCCCGTGCCAAAACCATCCTTGCCCAAAAGCAAGCCGCCAAGTAAGGAGTGACCATGACGGAAGCTAAAACATCCCTCAAGCGCACCTTGATTGGCAAGGTGGTCAGCGACAAGCGCGCCAAGACCGTGACCGTGCTGGTCGAGCGTCGTGTGAAACACGCGCTCTACGGCAAGATCGTGGCCAAGTCGAGCAAGTACCACGCGCACGACGAAACAGGTCAATACCACCTGGGCGACACCATCGAAATCACGGAAAGCCGTCCGATTTCGAAGACCAAGAACTGGGTTGCTACGCGCCTGGTTCAGAAGGCAGCAGCGGTCTAAGCCCAAAAGCCTGACTTCTGCACACTTTCAAAAAACGACCCACAATGGTGGGTCGTTTTTTTTTACCCGGCCAAGTGGCCGCAACCAACTCAAGGAGCATCAGATGATCAAAGTCGGAGACAAACTGCCCAACGCCACATTGACGGAATTTGTGGAAGTTGAAGGCAACGGCTGCAGTATTGGACCCAACCCTGTCGACGTTGCCAAGGCCTCTGCTGGCAAGACCATTGCCCTGTTTGCACTGCCCGGTGCCTTCACACCCACGTGCTCGGCCAAACATGTACCCGGTTATGTGGAGCACCACGATGCATTGAAGGCCGCCGGTGTGGACGAGATCTGGTGTGTCAGCGTGAACGACGCTTTTGTGATGGGCGCATGGGCACGTGACCAAAAGACAGGCAGCAAAGTGCGCATGCTGGGCGATGGCAGTGCAGATTTCAGCAAGGCCACAGGTTTGACCCTGGATCTGACCGCACGCGGCATGGGTTTGCGCAGCAACCGCTACTCCATGCTCGTGAAAGATGGAACGGTCACCGCTTTGAACATTGAAGGACCCGGCAAGTTTGAAGTGAGCGACGCGGCCACTTTGTTGTCGCAAGCCAAAGGCTGAACCCACAAAGCTCCAAAAAAAAGGGACCTCTGGTCCCTTTTTTTGTTGCAGCGAACGTCGTCAACCAAGCATTCACATGAGACGCAGGCATTCAGTCAATGTCCACCTTCAAATAGTGGGCGCCGGCAAAAGGGTTGTGATAGTAAGGCGGGATCTCTGAAAAGCCCAGATCTTCATACAAAGCCCGTGCGGACTCCATGTCGTCCAAAGTGTCGAGCAAGACACAGCTGTAATCGGCGTGTCGCGCTGCGTCCAGGATGGCTTCGGTCAACAAACGACCTAAGCCCAGGCCCCTGAACCGAGGACGCACAAACAAGCGCTTCATTTCAGCCGCGTTGGCGTAATCCGAAGCATCCAGGGGTCGAAGTGCACAACAACCTGCCAATTGGCCATCTGCCCACGCCAAAAGCAAGGCGCCACGGGGTTCGGCATACTCGCCAGGCAAGTCGGTCAGTTCTTGCTCAAACCCTTGAAAACACAAATCCACATCAAGGCTGTTGGCGTATTCCAAGAAGATGGCGCGGGTCAGGTCCCAATCCTCTGCAGAGCAGGGTGGACGCACAAAAACAGAAAGACGATCGGCAGACGGTGGCAAGGGGCATCATCCAAAGTCAAAACAACAGTTTAAAGCCCCTTCAAGGACGGATGGAAACCAGCAGGTAAACACCCAAAGCGGACAACAAAAACAACCCCAGGGCCAAGCAGCGTGCGAGTGCATCGTCACGCGAAGGGGTGACCGCTTGCGTCAGGGTTTTGTCACCGTGCACCATCGCAGGCACCAAGGACAATTTCTTCTTGAAGCGGTACCAAGCCAGTGCTGACAAGTGCAGGGCGATCAACACCACCACAATCACTTGGCCCCAGTCCTTGTGCCATGTGGTGGCCCAGGACACCCACCGCCCCGGGACCAGAAAAGACAGCGGGCCAACGTTGGAAATCTCATCGTCGCTGATCAGACCCGTGCCCACCTGCAGTCCCAAGAAAAACAAAAAGGCCAGCACCGACCAAGAGCCCAGAGGGTTGTGCCCCACCCAGTGCTGGCTGGGATGACGACCTTGCAGGTAAGCACGAACCAGAGAGGGGCGCAAGGACAGTTGGAGCCAGCGGGACCAATGACCGCCCAGCAGGCCCCACATCAATCGAAACAACAAAAGTGTCAAAACGGCAAAGCCCAAACGAAAATGCCAAACCATGGCCTCACCACCAAGCTCGGCCGTGATGAACAGGCCCAACACACAGATGGCCAAAGCGCCGTGGAAAAGACGGGTGGGCAAATCCCAAACACGAACAGTGAACATAGACACTTTCGAAGCTGCAGAGTTCATGAAATTATGCGAGACTGGAACAGCATAAACTGTGTGCAGCTGTTTCAACTGATCGGAGTCAAACATGAAACAAACTTGGAGCATCGTCGCCACATTGTTGGCCATCACCCTGGCCACACCCACTCAGGCCCAATTTGCCAAACCCGAAGACGCCATCAAATACCGCAAGGCCAGTTTCAATGTGATGGCGGCCCACTTTGGCCGCTTGGGCGCCATGGCCAATGGAAGAATGCCTTACGACGCAAAAACTGCCGCAGAAAACGCAGAGATTGTGGCCGTGATGGCCAAACTGCCATGGGCAGCCTTTGGGGAAGGTACCGACAAAGGTGATACACGTGCCAAACCAGAAATCTGGAAAGAGGCCGTCAAATACAAAGATGCGGCAGACAAGATGCAAGCCGAGATTGTGAAACTCAACACCGCTGCCAAAGCAGGCAACATCGATGCCTTGAAGGTGGCCTTTGGACCTGCTGCTGCCTCATGCAAGGCCTGTCACGACGCCTACCGCAAAGACTGAGATTGAACTGACGCCAACCCAGAGGCCAGGCCCACTGCCGACCTGAGGCCCTGGGGCTCAGGTTTCGGCCAGCAGCTTGTCGATCAATTGGTGCAGTTCCACAAAATTGGGCGTGCCCACAAAGCGCTTGACGATTTCACCGCGCTTGTTGACCAAGAAGGTGGTGGGGGTGAGCTGAACCTCGCCCCAATCTCTGGCGACCATACCCGTGTTGTCAATGGCGACTTTGAATGGCAGCTGACGTGTTTGCGCAAAATTCACCACATAACTGGGTGGGTCATAACGCATGGCCACCGCGACCGTTTCATAGCCGCGATCTTTGTACTTGTTGTAGGTGGCCACCAAATCGGGCATTTCGGCTACGCAGGAAGTGCAGCTGGTGGCCCAGAAATTCACCAGGGTGACTTTGCCTTGCAGCTGCTTCGAGCTGATTGAGCTGCCATCGAGCAACACAAAGGTGGATTCGGGCGCTCGCTCATTGGCGCACCCCCACAGCGCCAAACACAGCGCCAGTGAGCCCCCCCCGGTCAAAAGGCGGCGGCTAAGCGATGGCAAATGGCGCTGGTGCTTCAGGTGATGAATCATCGTCAGAGTTTAAAACGATCAGCAAACCGGTTTTCCATGGGGACATGGGCCCAAGGGCAGACATCAAATGATGCCTTTGCCGCGCAATGCGCCTTGCTGCTGCGCGTCCCAGCCCAGGACCTCTTGCAGCACTTGCGCCGTGTGCTGCCCCAACATGGGAGGCGGCAAATCCTGGCGCACCGGCGTGAGGCTCATTTTGATCGGGCTGGCCACCAGTTTCAGGTCGGCTTTGACCGGGTGCACCCAATCGTTGACCATGCCACGGGCTTGCACCTGCGGGTCGCTGAACACCTCGCTCAGGGTGTTGATGGCCCCACAGGGCACCTTGGCCGCTTCGAGTGCTGCCAGCCAGTCCGACTTGGTGCGTGTTTTGAGCAGAGCTTCAAGCAAAGGCACGAGTTCGGCCCGATGCCGCACCCGGTCGGCATTCAGGGCATAGCGCGGATCTTGGGCCAGTTCCGGGCAGCCTGCCACCGCGCAAAATTTGGCAAATTGGCCATCGTTGCCCACCGCCAAAATCAGGTGGTCCCGGCTGTCAGGGGCCGACCCTGCAGGCGGTGCTGTTTCAAAAACCTGGTAGGGCACGATGTTTTGGTGCGCATTGCCCGCACGGCCTGGCACCTTGCCGCTGACCAGAAAATTGGAGCCCAAGTTGGCCAGCATGGCCACTTGCGTGTCCAGCAAGGCCATGTCCACCTGCTGGCCCTGGCCCGTGCGTTCAACATGACGAAGCGCCGCCAAAATCGCCACCGTGGCGTACATGCCGGTGAACAAATCGGCCACGGCCACCCCCACCTTTTGGGGGCCACCACCCAAATCGTCACGCTCGCCTGTCACGCTCATGAGGCCGCCCATGCCTTGCACCGCATAGTCGTAGCCCGCCCTTTCGCTGTAGGGCCCGGTCTGGCCAAAACCGGTCACACTGCAATACACCAGCTTGGGGTTCAAGGCGCTCAGGTTGGCATAGTCCAAGCCATAACGCGCCATGTCACCGACTTTGAAGTTTTCCACAAAGACATCGCAATGCTTGACCAGTTCTCGAATCAGGGCCTGCCCCTCCGGGCGAGCGATGTCGCAAGTCACCGATCGCTTGTTGCGGTTGGCCCCCAGGTAATACGCGGCTTCGGCCGTGTCCTGGCCTTGTGCATCTTTCAAAAAGGGAGGGCCCCAGGTGCGGGTGTCGTCGCCAGAGCCAGGACGCTCGATCTTGATCACATCGGCCCCCAGGTCGGCCAAGGTCTGGGTACACCATGGGCCTGCGAGGACGCGGGACAAGTCGAGAACGCGGATGCCGTCTAATGAATTCATGGGGCACATTGTCGCCAAAACACGATTGCGCTGCTGATCAGGATAATCACCCCATGCGACACCATTCATCGGCCCTGATGGCCATCATGGCATTGACCTGGGGCCTGAGCGCCTGCAGCCCGGCACAAAATTGGCGAGATGTCGCCTTTGAAGGCAACGCCCTCAAGGTCCAATTGCCCTGCAAACCCGATCGGACCACCCGAGCCGTCCCTTTGGCGGGTGTGTCGGTCGACTTGCAAGTGGTGGGCTGCCAAAGCGACTCGTCCATGGTTGCCGTGATGACCGCCAGCTTGCCCACAGGCGCCGACGCCAACGAAGCAATGACCGGATGGCAAAAAGCCACCTTGGACAATGCCCGCATCGCGTCCCCCCTGGCCCCCGAACAACAGCAGATCTGGCATCGGCCATCACACTTGCCTTTGGCCTCGTCCATTCGCATCCAGGCCGCTGGGCAACGCGCCAATGGTGAGCCCGTGGCGATGGATGCGGTGTGGGGCGCCATTGCCGAGGGCGACCGCCTGCGCCTGATCCACGCAGTGGTTTATGACAAAAACCGGCCCACCGAGTTGGCCAACACCATGTTTGAGAGCATCAAGCCATGAACGCTGCCACCCTGACCAACACCACCTTGTCACACCCTGACCACCTGCCGCGCCGCATGGCCGTGGTGGTGTTCTTGGCCTTTGCCTTGGCATACTTTTTTTCGGCCTTGGTGCGGGCCATCACCGCCACTTTGTCGCCAACTTTGACCACCGAGTTCAGTCTGAGCGCACAAGACCTCGGACTGTTGGCGGGCGGTTATTTCCTGGGTTTTTCCCTGACTCAGCTGCCCTTGGGTCGCTGGCTGGACCGCTATGGCCCGAAAAAAGTGATTTTGGCTTTCCTCAGTTTTGCTGTGCTGGGCTGCCTGGCGTTTTCCTGGGTCGACAGCTTTCATGGTTTGCTGGCAGCGCGCGTGCTGTGTGGCATGGGGGTGAGCGCCTGCCTGATGGCCCCCTTGACCGGTTACCGTCGCTGGTTTGACGCCAGCACCCAGCTGCGCACCAACTCGTGGATGCTGATGACCGGCTCACTGGGCATGCTGGCCGCCACCTTGCCAGTGCAATGGCTCATGCCCATTTGGGGCTGGCGTGCGCTGTTTGTCATGTTGGGGGTGATGATTGCCATCGCCATGGTGCTGATCGCGCTGTTGGTGCCGGTTTGGCAACAGGCCAGCCTCACGGCCGACAGCCCGAAAAAGCCGCCGGATGACGATGGCAGCTACCGTGAAATTTGGCGCAGCGCGTATTTCTGGCGGATGATGCCAATTGGTTTTTTCAGCTATGGCGGCATGGTGGCCATTCAGACGCTGTGGGCGGGGCCTTGGATGACCCAAGTGGCGGGCTGGTCGGCTGCTGAGGCGGCATCAGGCCTGTTCCTCATCAACCTGGCCATGTTGGTCACCTTTTGGTTGTGGGGCTTGATCACGCCCGGTTTGGCGCGCAAGGGGGTGCCTGTCGAGCTGTTGATCGCCTGGGGGTTGCCGCTCAGCTTTTTGGTGATCGGTGCCCTGGTCTGGATGGGGCCCGCCATTGGTTCGGCCGCTGCAGTGGGCATGGCTTTGTTGTGCGTCAGCAGCACTTTTGTGGCCTTGGCGCAGCCGGCGGTGGGCATGGCATTTCCTTCGCATTTGGCGGGGCGCGCCTTGTCGGCCTACAACCTGGTGATCTTTGCCGGCATCTTCGTGGTGCAGTGGGGCATTGGCCTGCTGGTGGATGCCGGGCGCGGCTTGGGACTGGAAAATGCCGCCGCCTACCAAGCAGCACTGGCCTGCTTTGGGCTCACTTCTGTGCTGTCCTGGGTGTTTTTCTTGCTGAAAAAGCCAGCCCAAGCCTGATAATGCCCTGCTTATGATCGGCATCCTCCTCATCGCCCACGCCCCCTTGGCCAGTGCTTTGCGCGAGTGCGCGCTGCACGTTTTTCCAGACTGTGCCGCCGGCGTGTTGGCCCTCGATATCCAGCCTGATGATGCCCCCGAGGTCAGCCTGATGCGTGCGACAGAGGCCATGGCCGCATTGGGCACGCCCGATGTGTTGTTGCTCAGTGATGTGTTTGGTGCCACGCCTTGTAACGTCGCGCAACAGCTCAACGACGGCCACAACACCCGGCTCGTGGCCGGAGTGAACTTGCCCATGTTGTTGCGCAGCGTGTGTTACCGCCACGAAAGTCTGGAGGCGCTGGCGACCCGCGCCCATGCAGGTGGTACCCAAGGTGTGATGCCCGTGGGCAACACCGCTCCTCAAAATCAAACAGGAAAGAGACATGCCCCAAGCCACCGTGACCATCAGCAATAAGCTGGGTTTGCACGCACGCGCTTCTGCCAAACTGACCAAAATGGCAGGCAGCTTCCCATGCGAAGTCTGGATGAGCAAGGGCGAACGCCGCATCAACGCCAAAAGCATCATGGGTGTGATGATGCTCGCCGCCGGCCTCGGCAGCGAAGTGCACCTGGAGACTTCGGGCGAACAGGCGGACGAAGCCCTGCAGGCTCTGCTGGCGCTGATCAACGACAAATTCGGCGAAGGCGAATAAAGCATGACCTTCAGCATCCACGGTCTGGCGGTAGCGCGTGGCATCGCCATTGGGCGCGCTGTGCTGGTGGCCTCCAGCCGGGCCGATGTGGCGCATTACTTTGTGACGCCTGACAAGGTGCACGCCGAAATCGAACGCCTGCGGGTGGCCCGTGATGCGGTGGTGGATGAGCTTCAGCGGCTGCAAAAAGACTTGCCCAAAGACGCGCCTCACGAATTGGCCGCTTTGCTCGATGTGCACCTGATGCTCTTGCTGGATGAAGAAATGACAGCCGGGGTGGTGCACTGGATCAAGGAGCGCGGCTACAACGCCGAATGGGCGCTGACCAGCCAGCTGGACGTCATCGTGCGCCAGTTTGATGAAATGGAAGACCCCTACTTGCGCGAGCGCAAGGCCGACATGGAGCAAGTCGGCGAGCGGGTTTTGCAGTTTCTCAAAGGCACCGGCAGTCTGGTGGTCCAGGCCAAGCGGCCGGCGCAGCCCCAGCAAGAGCTTCAGCTGGGCGACACCGATGTGCCGCTGGTGCTGGTGGCGCACGACCTGTCACCGGCCGACATGCTGCAGTTCAAGCAAAGCGTGTTTGCCGGATTTGTCACCGATGTGGGCGGCAGAACTTCGCACACCGCCATCGTCGCCCGCAGCCTGGACATTCCGGCTGTGGTGGGTGCGCGCACGGCCAGCCAGTGGGTCAAGCAAGACGATTGGGTCATCATCGACGGTGATGCGGGGGTGGTCATCGTGGACCCCTCCCCCATCATCCTGGCCGACTACGGCTTCAAGCAGCGCCAGGGCAGGCTGGAGCGAGAGCGGCTGGCCCGCCTGCGCCACACCCCGGCAGTCACGCTGGACGGTCAAAAAATCGAGCTCTTGGCCAACATCGAAATGCCCGAAGACACCCAGGCCGCCATCACGGCCGGGGCTGTGGGTGTGGGCCTGTTTCGCAGTGAATTTTTGTTCATGGGCCGCCAGGGCCACTTGCCAGACGAAGAAGAACAATACCTGGCCTACCGCCGTGCGGTGGATGGCATGAACGGATTGCCCGTGACCATCCGAACGGTGGATGTGGGGGCCGACAAGCCACTCGATGACAGCCGCCACGATGCGGCGCACCTGAATCCGGCGCTCGGCTTGCGCGCCATCCGCTGGAGTCTGGCCGACCCGGCCATGTTCCTCACCCAACTGCGCGCCATCTTGCGCGCTGCAGCGCACGGGCAAGTGCACCTGCTCATTCCCATGCTGGCGCATGGCAGCGAGATCCGCCATACCCTGGCCCTGATCGATCAGGCTCGGCAAGAGTTGGACCGCCGTGGCGCAGCCCATGGTCCGGTCAAATTGGGCGCGATGATCGAGATCCCGGCGGCGGCCTTGTCTTTGCGCTTGTTCCTCAAACACTTTGACTTTTTGTCCATCGGCACCAACGACCTGATCCAGTACACCCTGGCCATCGACCGGGCCGACGAGTCGGTGGCGCACCTGTACGACCCGCTGCACCCGGCGGTGCTGCGTTTGATCGCGGACACCATCGCCGAATGCCAGGCCCAAGGCAAGGGGGTGTCGGTGTGCGGCGAGATGGCGGGCGATGTGGCCATGACACGGCTGCTGCTGGGTTTGGGGCTGCGCAGTTTTTCCATGCACCCCTCGCAGATCCTGTCCGTCAAACATCAGGTGTTGCGCTCGGATGCCACCAAGCTGGCGCTGTGGGCCCAGCAGGTGTTGGGCAGCGACGACCCGTCTGCGCACATGAGCGCATAGCGCAACGAGCACCCCCAGCGAGCTGGGCGCCCTCTTTGCCAGCCTTAAGCTGGTTTGAGTTTGTCTTGTGTGCGGTTGTCGAAGTCGCTCGCGTCGTGGCGCTCGTGCAACTGCGACTCGGGTGTGCCCATCACGCGGTTGACCATGCGCCCGCGCTGCACAGCCGGGCGCGCGGCCAGTTCGTCGGCCCAGCGCTGTACATGGGTGTATTCGTGCACTTGCAAAAATTCACCTGCTTCGTACAGCAAACCTTTGGCCAAGGCGCCATACCAAGGCCAGATGGCGATGTCGGCGATGGTGTAATGCTCGCCCGCAATGAAGCGGCTGTTGGCCAAGCGCTGGTTGAGCACGTCCATTTCGCGTTTGACTTCCATGGCAAAACGGTCGATGGCGTATTCGATCTTGACGGGTGCGTAGGCATAAAAATGCCCAAAGCCGCCGCCCAAATAGGGGGCGCTGCCCATTTGCCAAAACAACCATGACAGGCATTCGGCGCGTTGGGCGGGCTCGGTGGGCACCAAGGCGCCAAACTTTTCGGCCAGGTACAGCAAGATGGCGCCCGACTCGAACACCCGCACGGCTTGCTCGCCGCTGCAGTCGAGCAAGGCCGGGATTTTCGAGTTGGGGTTGACGCCGACAAAGCCACTGCCGAACTGCTGGCCTTCGTTGATGCGGATCAGCCAGGCGTCGTATTCGGCACCGGCATGGCCCAGAGCCAATAACTCTTCGAGCATGACGGTGACTTTGACCCCGTTGGGTGTGCCCAGGGAGTACAGCTGCAGTGGGTGTTTGCCGCGTGGCAGTTCCTGCTCGTGCGTGGCCCCCGCCACGGGGCGGTTGATGTTGGCAAAACGCCCGCCGTTGGCTTTGTTCCAGGTCCAGATTTTGGGGGGTGTGTATGGGCTGGAATCGGTCATGGCGGGTGGGTGGTGAGAGGCGGTTGAAAGGCTTTAGGCGCGGCTGTCGGCCAGGTTCTGGCTGGCCGAATGCGCTTGTTGGTCAGCGTGGTAGCTCGAGCGCACCATGGCGCCCACAGCCGCGTGCGAAAAGCCCATTTCGTAGGCCTTGGTTTCGAACATCTTGAAGGTGTCGGGGTGCACATAGCGGCGCACCGGCAGGTGGCTGTAGCTGGGCGCGAGGTACTGGCCAATCGTCAGCATGTCGATGTTGTGCGCGCGCATGTCGCGCATGACGTCCAGGATCTCTTCGTCCGTTTCGCCAAGGCCGACCATCAAGCCGCTCTTGGTGGGCACGTTGGGAAACAAGGCCTTGAATTTTTTGAGCAGGTTCAGCGAAAACTGGTAGTCCGAGCCGGGCCGCGCTTCTTTGTACAGGCGCGGCACGGTTTCCATGTTGTGGTTCATCACATCCGGAGGGGCTGCTTTCAGAATCTCAAGGGCGCGGTCGTCGCGCCCCCGGAAGTCGGGCACCAGCACCTCGATCTGGGTGGTGGGCGAGAGTTCACGCGTCTTGCGGATGCATTCCACAAAGTGGCCCGCACCGCCGTCGCGCAGGTCGTCGCGGTCCACGCTGGTGATGACGACGTATTGCAGCTTGAGCTGCGCAATGGTTTTGGCCAGGTTGTCGGGCTCGTTCACATCCAGTGGGTCGGGGCGGCCGTGGCCCACGTCGCAAAACGGGCAGCGGCGGGTGCACTTGTCGCCCATGATCATGAACGTGGCCGTGCCCTTGCCAAAGCATTCGCCGATGTTGGGGCAGCTGGCTTCTTCGCACACGGTGACCAGATTGTTGCTGCGCAGAATGTCCTTGATTTCGTAAAAGCGCGTGGTGGGCGAACCCGCCTTGACGCGGATCCAGTCGGGCTTTTTCAGCACTTCGGCCTGCTCCACCTTGACCGGGATGCGCGAGAGTTTGGCCGCCGCTTTTTGCTTGGCCATCGGGTCATAGTTGTCAACGCTTTGCACTTCACGAACCACGTTGCGTTCGGTCGGGGTGTTGCTCATTCAGGTCTTTCAGTCGCTGCTGCCAGGTGGGTGCGCAGGCAGGGGTTCATAAACGGGTGGCCAATTGGTGGGCCAGCACGCGGGCGGCATCGTCCCAGGTGGTTTCTACACCGATTGTAGAAAGGTCCACGGTTTTCAGGCCCGCATAACCACACGGGTTGATCCGGTCAAAGGGCGCCAGGTCCATCGCCACGTTCAGGGCTGCGCCGTGGTAAGTGCAGTGCCGGCTGACCTTGATGCCCAAAGCGCTGATCTTGCCCAGGCCTTTGAAGGGGTCTTGGGCTGGGGCTGGCCCTACCAGAGCGGCGTGGCTGAAGGGGTCGTCCAGTCGAACATATATGCCTGGGGCACCGGCCACGCGGTGGCCCGTGACGCCGAAATGCGCCAGGGTGCGGATGACCGACTCTTCAAGCTTGAAAACGTATTCCTTGACGAAGTACCCGGCGCGCTGCAGGTTGACCAAAGGGTAGGCCATGATTTGGCCGGGGCCATGAAAGGTGACTTGTCCGCCCCGGTTGGTCTGCACCACTGGAATGTCGCCAGGTATCAACAGGTGTGAAGCTTGCCCTGCCAGACCTTGCGTGAACACCGGAGAATGCTCGCAAATCCAGAGTTCATTGGGCGTCTCAGGTGTTCGTGCGGCGGTGAAGGCCTGCATGGCCTCGTAGGTTGGCAAGTAGTCCACCCGCCCGAGCAGCCGGATGTCCATGCTCAAAGCACGATTTTGACCATCGGGTGCGAGGTCAGGGCGCGGTACAGGTCGTCCACTTGCTGGCGGCTGGTGGCGGTGATGTTGAGCGTGACGCCCAAATAGTTGCCGCCTTTGCTGGGGCGCAGCTCAATGGAGCGGGCGTCAAAGGCCGGGTCAAATTGCAGGGCCACTTGGCACATGGCTTCGGCAAAGCCGTCGACCATGGCACCCATGACCTTGATGGGAAAGACCGAAGGGTATTCAATCAGGCTGTCTTTGCGCGGGTCAATGCCGCCTGGGGGGGTGATGGAAGCGCTCATGGGGGTTGTTTCTTCAGAGCCGCAAGCTTAACGCCAGACCGCCACCGCCAGAATCGCCAGCCACCCCAGGACAAAATTGGTGAGTACCAGCGGATGGATTTGACCGAGGGCTTTGCCTGCCGCAGGCCAGTCACAAGCGTGCACAGCAGCTTGGAGTCGGCGAAATGGCGCAAACCAGATGTGCGCAAAGATCAGGCTCATCAGCAGACCCAAAGCGGACATGGCGTGCCAGCCCTTTGCTGCCAAATGGATGTCGGTGATGGACAACATCCAGAGGCCCGAGCTCAGCAAGAGTGCGATTGCGACCCAGACCATCAGAAAAAAACGGGACAAGACGGCAGACATCAGCGTCAAGCGCTCAGGCACTGCCATTTGGGCCATGGCCACCGGTCGCAAGGCAAAAATAACCAAAGCCATTCCGCCAAGCCACACGATGCCTGCGCTCAAGTGAACCCATCTGATCCATTCGTACATGAATACCCCTGACGATCTCTAGCCGGTTGAACGATCAACCGGGCAATTCAGGGGACATTGTCGCTCTTGGCGTCAGAAATTTACAGTCTGAAGGGGTTTGTCGACATGGATCTGTTGGTCGGGCACTGGTTTCTACGTATAATCTAGAGCTTTGCAGGAATTACCGTGTTGGACGTAACCTCGGTGTAATTTGAAATGGTCAAAATTGCCCCATTGCCGGAAAAAGGCACTTCGGCCAACACGACAGATCCTGCAGAAGAAGGTTTTGACACTGAATTCAAGCCATTGACAGCGGAGCAAGCCCAAGTCTGGAGGCAACAAAACCAGGCGGTCTCGCCTTGGCATGTGTTGGCTTTGCAGGTGGCAGTTGGCGTCCTGACGGCTGCCCTGATCGGTTTGATCGGGGGGCAGTTTCGACTGGCGTTATCCGCAGCATGGGGTACTTTGGCGGTGGTGTTGCCCGCGGTCGTATTTGTTCGGGCCATGAGCAGGCAAATGCAACGCACGCCATCATCGTCTGCTTTGCTTGGGTTTTTTGTTTGGGAGTTGGTCAAGATCATATTGACCGTGGCGTTGCTTCTGGTGGCGCCCATTGTGATTTCGGAATTGAACTGGTTTGCCTTGGTGGCCGGTTTTGTGGTGACGATGAAGGTTTACTGGCTGGCCATGTGGCTGGGTTGGATGAAGCCAAAATCGAAGTCGAACATTTAATGAACGGATTGTTGATTTATGTCTGCTGAAAACGCTGGCGCAAATGCCCCAACGGCTGGTGAGTACATCCAGCATCACCTGCAACACCTGCAAATGAACTTTTCGTTCGAGGGTGTCAAGCAAACAAACATCGTTGATTTCAGTCTGTTCAATCTGGACTCGGTCTTTTTTTCCTTGGTTCTCGGTGTGTTTGGCAGTTACTTCCTGTGGTCTGCTGCCCGCAAGGCCACTTCCGGTGTGCCAGGTCGCTTCCAGGCGGCGGTTGAGATCTTGTCCGAAATGGTGGAAAACCAGGCCAAGGGCGTGATCCATAACGCCAACAGCCGCAAGCTGATCTCTCCTTTGGCATTGACCGTTTTCGTCTGGATCTTCTTGATGAACGCGATGGACATGTTGCCTGTGGATCTGCTTCCTGCGGCTTGGCATGCCGCTGGCCCAGCGTTGGGTTTCAAGGATTACATGCGTGTGGTGCCAACAGCAGATTTGTCCACGACGCTGGGTCTGTCATGCTCTGTGTTGCTCATCTGCCTCTTCTACAACATCAAGATCAAGGGCTTGGGAGGGTGGTCCCATGAGTTGGTTGCTGCACCTTTTGGGGACCATTGGTTGCTTTATCCCATCAACTTTTTGATGCAGATGATTGAATATCTGGCCAAGACAGTTTCGCATGGCATGCGATTGTTTGGCAACATGTTTGCGGGTGAGTTGGTGTTCATGTTGATTGCCCTCATGGGTGGCGGCTGGGCATTGTCAACCACTGGCGTGGGACTGGCTATCGGCCATGTCATTGCCGGTACTGTGTGGACGCTGTTCCACATCTTGGTCATCACCTTGCAAGCCTTCATCTTTATGATGTTGACCTTGGTCTACACAGGCCAGGCGCACGATGCACATTGATGACATTTTTTCCTCTTTCCTGTTTCTTTTTTTCCACTAACTTTTAGGAGCTTCTCATGGAAAACATTCTCGGCCTGGTGGCATTGGCTTGCGGTTTGATCGTTGGCTTGGGTGCCTTGGGTGCCTCAGTTGGCATCGGCATGATGGGTGGCAAATTCCTCGAATCTGGCGCACGTCAGCCAGAGTTGATGAACGAATTGCAGACCAAAATGTTCTTGTTGGCAGGTCTGATCGATGCTGCGTTCCTGATCGGTGTGGCCATCGCTTTGCTGTTTGCCTTCGCCAACCCCTTCGTCCTGAAGTAATCCACGTACCTCTTCCATCAGAAGAAGGACTGAACCGTGAACATTAACGCTACTCTGTTCATTCAGATGATCGTTTTTGCGATTCTGGTGTGGTTCACGATGAAATTCGTGTGGCCCCCGATCACAAAAGCGCTCGACGAACGGGCACAGAAAATCGCTGACGGTCTCGCTGCAGCAGACAAAGCCAAAGCCGAACTCTCCAGCGCCAATGCGCGTGTTGAGGCTGAGCTGGCCCAGTCCCGCAATGAGACGGCTTCTCGCTTGGCGGATGCCGAGCGTCGTGCCAATGGCATCGTTGAAGAAGCCAAAGCTCGTGCCACCGAAGAAGGCAACAAGATCATTGCCGCTGCAAAGGCTGAAGCCGAGCAGCAGGCAGTCAAGGCCCGCGAAGCTCTGCGTGAGCAAGTCGCTGCTTTGGCTGTTAAAGGCGCCGAGCATATTCTCCGCAAGGAAGTCAATGCGGGTGTCCATGCTGATCTGCTGAGCCGCCTCAAGACCGAGCTGTAAGAAGCTCCAGCCAGAGAAGACCATGGCAGAACTTGCTACCATCGCCCGCCCATATGCCGAAGCGCTGTTCAAGGCGCAGGCATCCGATCTTGCTGGCACGGCCGCTTGGCTGGAAGAGCTGGCTGTTGTTGCCAACAACGCGCAACTGCAGCAGTTCGTCGACAGTCCCAAAGTGTCCGACGAGCAGGCTTTCGAGCTGATCTCTGGCGTGCTGCGCTCAGCACTGCCTGAGGCTGGCAAGAACTTCCTGCGCCTGGTGATCGAAAACCGCCGTCTCAGTGCACTGCCTGTCGTCGCACAGCAGTACCGGGCCCTCATGAATGCGCAAGGTGGCACTGCTGACGCGGTGGTTTACAGCGCATTTCCCATCGAAGCGTCGGCCTTGGCTGACCTGTCGACCACGCTCGAAAAACGCTTTGCGCGTAAGCTCAACGTGAGCGTCGAACTGGATGCCTCCTTGATTGGTGGTGTTCGTGTGGTGGTGGGTGACGAGGTGCTCGATACCTCCGTCAAGGCCCGACTGGAACAAATGAAATCGGCCCTCACCGCTTGAAGCGGGTGGAGACCGGACATATTTAAAGAAAGAAGGAAAGAGTCATGCAACTCAATCCCGCAGAAATTTCTGAACTGATCAAGAGCCGCATCCAAGGGCTGTCCGCCAGCGCCGATATCCGTAACCAAGGCACCGTGGTGTCGGTGACCGACGGTATCGTGCGTGTGCATGGCTTGTCTGATGTGATGCAGGGCGAAATGCTCGAATTCCCATCCACAGCCGATGGTGCTGCTACTTATGGTTTGGCCCTTAACCTTGAGCGTGACTCGGTCGGCGCCGTGATTTTGGGCGAGTACGAGCACATCTCCGAAGGCGACACGGTCAAGTGCACCGGCCGCATTCTGGAAGTGCCCGTGGGCCCCGAGCTGATTGGCCGCGTGGTGAACGCCTTGGGTCAGCCCATTGACGGCAAAGGTCCGATCAACGCCAAAATGACCGACGTGATCGAAAAAGTCGCTCCTGGTGTGATCGCACGTAAATCGGTTGACCAGCCCATGCAAACCGGCTTGAAGTCGATCGACTCCATGGTTCCCGTGGGCCGTGGTCAGCGCGAATTGATCATTGGCGACCGTCAGACCGGCAAGACCGCCGTCGCGATCGACGCCATCATCAACCAAAAAGGTCAGAACATGACCTGCGTTTACGTCGCGATTGGCCAAAAGGCCTCCTCGATCAAAAACGTGGTGCGTGCTCTGGAACAAGCTGGTGCGATGGAATACACCATTGTCGTGGCTGCTTCCGCTTCCGAATCGGCTGCGATGCAGTACGTGTCGGCCTATTCCGGCTGCACCATGGGCGAATACTTCCGTGACCGTGGCGAAGACGCATTGATCGTTTATGACGATCTGTCCAAGCAAGCCGTGGCTTACCGTCAAGTGTCGCTGCTGCTGCGCCGCCCACCAGGCCGTGAAGCCTACCCTGGCGACGTGTTCTATCTCCACAGCCGTTTGCTCGAACGTGCAGCCCGCGTGAATGCCGACTACGTCGAAGCCTTCACCAAAGGTGCTGTGACTGGCAAGACAGGTTCTTTGACGGCTTTGCCCATCATCGAAACCCAAGCCGGTGACGTGTCTGCTTTCGTGCCCACCAACGTGATTTCGATCACCGACGGTCAGATCTTCTTGGAAACTTCCTTGTTCAACGCCGGTATCCGCCCTGCGATCAACGCCGGTATCTCGGTGTCCCGCGTGGGCAGCTCTGCTCAGACCAAGATCATCAAAGGCCAGTCCGGCGGTATCCGTACCGACTTGGCCCAGTACCGCGAATTGGCGGCTTTTGCCCAGTTCGCTTCCGATCTGGACGAGTCCACACGCAAGCAACTGGACCGTGGCGCTCGCGTGACCGAGTTGCTCAAGCAAGCCCAGTACAGCCCACTGCCCATCAGCTTGATGGGTGCCAGCTTGTTTGCAGTGAACAAAGGTTACATGGACGACATCGATGTCAAGAAAGTCCTGGCCTTCGAGCACGGTCTGCACGCTTACCTCAAGGACTCTTGCGCAGAATTGCTGGCCAAGATCGAAAGCTCCAAAGCAATGGACAAAGAGGCCGAAGCCGAATTGAACACCGCTGTGGCCGCTTTCAAGAAAAGCTTTGCTTAATTTCTACCTGATCAAAAGGAGCCACTGATGGCATCGGGCAAGGAACTACGCACCAAGATCAAATCGGTGGAAAACACCAAGAAGATCACCAAGGCCATGGAGATGATTTCCGTCTCCAAAATGCGCAAAGCGCAGGAGCGTATGCGCACGGCCCGGCCTTACAGCGAGAAGATTCGCACCATTGCGACCCATCTCGGCCAGGCCAACCCTGAGTATGTGCACCCTTTCATGCAGCGCAACGACGGCAAGTCGGTGGGCTTCATTGTGGTCACCACAGACAAGGGTTTGTGTGGCGGCTTGAACACCAACTTGTTGCGTGCAGTGACAGGTCAATTGCGTGAAGTACAGGCCCAGGGCAAAACGCCGATGGCGGTGGCCATCGGTGGCAAAGGACTGGGTTTTCTCAACCGTGTCAACGCCAAGGTGGTGGCTCATGTGACGCAATTGGGCGACAAGCCGCATTTGGACAAGTTGATTGGCCCGGTCAAGGTGTTGCTCGATGCTTACGCCGCAGGCGAGTTGAGCGCTGTTTACCTGTGCTACAACAAGTTTGTCAGCACCATGGCACAAGAGCCCACCATCGACATGTTGCTGCCTTTGTCCAAAGCCGATATGCAGGCCCAGACACAAGCAGCTGGCGGTGCGCATGCGTGGGATTACCTTTACGAGCCTGATGCCCAAACCGTCATTGACGAATTGCTCGTGCGTTATGCCGAAGCTCTCGCTTACCAAGCAGTCGCCGAAAACATGGCTTCCGAGCATGCCGCGCGCATGGTGGCCATGAAGGCCGCTACGGACAACGCTGGCAATGTGATTGGCGAGCTCAAGCTCGTTTACAACAAGACACGTCAAGCCGCCATCACCAAAGAACTGTCGGAAATCGTCTCTGGCGCAGCCGCGATCAGCGGTTGATTCCCAGTTCAGCAAATTCAAATTATTTGGAGCGAAAAATGCAAGCCCAAGGAAAAATTGTTCAGTGTATTGGCGCTGTGGTCGACGTGGAGTTTCCACGCAACCAGATGCCCAAGGTTTATGACGCACTCAAAATGGAAGGCTCCGCGCTGACCCTGGAAGTGCAGCAGCAACTCGGCGATGGCATCGTGCGCACGATTGCGCTCGGTTCATCCGACGGCTTGCGCCGTGGTTTGATGGTGTCCAACACCGGCAACCCCATCACCGTGCCCGTGGGCAAGGCCACACTGGGCCGCATCATGGACGTGTTGGGTTCGCCCATCGATGAGCGGGGCCCTGTCAGCCAGGAACTCACCTCTTCGATCCACCGCAAAGCCCCTGCCTACGACGAACTGTCGCCATCGCAAGAACTGCTGGAAACCGGCATCAAAGTGATTGACCTGGTTTGCCCCTTCGCCAAGGGCGGTAAGGTGGGCTTGTTCGGTGGTGCCGGTGTGGGCAAGACCGTGAACATGATGGAACTCATCAACAACACCGCCAAGGCGCACAGCGGTTTGTCCGTGTTCGCAGGCGTGGGTGAGCGTACCCGTGAAGGCAACGACTTCTATCACGAGATGGCCGATTCCGGCGTTGTGAACCTCGAGAAGCTCGAAGAGTCCAAAGTGGCCATGGTGTACGGTCAGATGAACGAGCCACCAGGCAACCGTTTGCGCGTGGCTTTGACCGGTTTGACCATCGCTGAATCTTTCCGTGACGAAGGCAAAGACGTGCTGTTCTTCGTGGACAACATTTACCGTTACACCTTGGCCGGTACCGAAGTGTCCGCTTTGTTGGGTCGTATGCCTTCTGCTGTGGGTTACCAACCCACCCTCGCCGAAGAAATGGGCCGTCTGCAAGAACGTATCACGTCGACCAAAGTCGGTTCGATCACCTCCATCCAGGCCGTTTATGTGCCAGCGGACGACTTGACCGACCCATCGCCTGCCACCACCTTCGCCCACTTGGACTCCACCGTGGTGTTGAGCCGTGACATCGCATCCTTGGGTATTTACCCAGCGGTTGATCCACTGGACTCCACCAGCCGCCAGTTGGACCCTCTGGTTGTCGGTCAAGCGCACTATGAAACGGCCCGTGCTGTGCAAGGTACCTTGCAGCGCTACCGCGAACTGCGCGACATCATCGCGATCATGGGCATGGACGACTTGGCCCCAGAAGACAAGTTGGCCGTGGCCCGCGCCCGCAAGATCCAGCGTTTCTTGTCGCAGCCATTCCATGTGGCTGAAGTGTTCACTGGCTCACCTGGCAAATACGTCACCTTGGCTGAGACCATCCGTGGCTTCAAGATGATTGTGTCCGGTGAGTGCGATCACTTGCCAGAGCAAGCCTTCTACATGGTCGGCACCATCGACGAAGCTTTCGAAAAGGCCAAAAAGGCAGCTTAAAGCTGTGTTGAAGGGCTGCTCCTCATCCAGGGGCACCCCTCAGCCCACTTCAAAGCACCTTTTCAAGGAGTAATCATGAACACCATCCACGTTGATGTGGTCAGTGCCGAAGAGTCCATTTACTCGGGTGAAGCCCGGTTTGTGGCTTTGCCTGGCGAGTCTGGCGAGTTGGGCATTTACCCTCGCCATACCCCGCTGATCACCCGCATCAAAGCCGGGTCGGTTCGCATCGAAAAGGCCGACGGTGGCGAGGAATTCGTTTTCGTGGCCGGTGGCATTCTGGAAGTGCAGCCCGACTGCGTGACCGTGTTGTCTGACACTGCGATCCGAGGCAAAGACCTCGACGAAGAAAAAGCCAATGCCGCCAAAGCCTCTGCTGAAGAGGCTTTGAAGAACGCCAAAAGCGAAATTGACATGGCCCGCGCCCAGTCTGAATTGGCCGTCTTGGCCGCTCAGTTGTCTGCTTTGCGCAAATACCGCAAAAAGTAATTCAACAGACCCAAGATGGTCGCCACGTGAAGTGCGACACACCACAGAACCCGGCGCAGCAATGCAGCCGGGTTTTTTGTTGGCAAAATGGAGACCCCTTGAAGAGAGCAATATGAAACGCCAAAAAATGAGCGCTGCATTGGTGGGAGGAACACCAGACGATGTGGAACAAGCCTTTTACGACGCTTTGCACAACGCAGATCTGGAAAAACTCATGGCTTGCTGGGCTGAAGAGGATGACATCGTCTGCGTTCACCCGGGAGGAGGACGCATGATCGGCGCTGGGGCCATCCGTGCCACTTTCGAAAGCATGTTCAATAACGGCAGTGTGCAGGCTTTCCCAGAGCGGGTGCACAAAATTGAATCTTTGGCCAGTTCTGTGCACCACTTGGTCGAACGTGTGGAGATCATCACCCCGCAGGGCGCCAAACATGCCTTTGTGATTGCCACCAACGTGTACCACAAGACCGCTCAGGGTTGGAAAATGGTGGCGCACCACGCCAGTCCGGGAACAGCCAACGACGCGGTGGATACGGGCGTCAAACCGACGGTTTTGCACTGAACCCATGGACTACAAAGCGCCAGCCTGGTTGCCAGGCGGACATGCGCAGACCATATGGTCTGCACTTTATGCCCAAAAAAGACATCAAGCCCCTGTGCCCATGCACAGAGAGCGTTGGACCACACCTGATGGCGATTTCATCGACGTCGACAAGCAAATGGCCAGTTCGAAAAAACGCCCCTTGTTGGTGTTGTTTCATGGCTTGGAGGGCTCATCGGACAGCCACTACGCACAAGCCTTTGCAGACTGGGCCCATGAACACGATGTGCAATTGGCGATCCCTCATTTCAGAGGCTGCAGTGGTCAAATCAATCTGAGCCCCAGGGCTTACCACTCTGGAGACCATGAGGAGATCGATTGGGTGCTCAAACGCTTGAGGCAGGTGCACAAAGCCCAACAAGGCGAATGGTTGCTGGCGGTGGGCGTTTCATTGGGCGGTAATGCCTTGATGCGGTGGGCTGCAGAGCAGGGTCATGAGGCCACGAAAACAGCCGATGCAATTGCCTCCATCTGTTCGCCGCTGGATTTGGCCATGAGTGGCGATGCCATTGGAAAAGGTCTGAACCGGTACATTTATACCCCCATGTTTCTCAAAAGCATGAAGCCCAAAGCATTGGCGAAATGGGCGCAATTTCCAGGCTTGTTTGACAAAGACGCGATGTTGAATGCGAAGGATATTTATGAATTTGACAATGTATTCACAGCACCTTTGCACGGTTTCAAAAACACCCTGGATTACTGGGCCAAAGCATCGGCCAAGCCACTGATGCGAGCCATTCACTTGCCAGCCTTGGTCCTGAATGCACAAAACGACCCTTTTGTGCCCGCCAGCAGCCTGCCGCAACACAAAGATGTATCGCGCAGCGTCACCTTGTGGCAACCTGAACAAGGCGGTCACGTGGGTTTTGCGGCCGGGCCCTGGCCTGGCCATGTCCGGCAAATGCCCAACAAGGTCGGTGAATGGCTCATGAAGCTTGTGGGTGAAGCAACGCCGATGAAGGGAGCCGCCGGTGGATGACATTGTCCGACAGGCCATGGCCAAATGGCCAAATGTGCCGGACTGTTATGGATGGCTGGGACTGGATGCGCGCGGGCAATGGCGCATGCGCGATGACCGCGTGCAGGCGCAAGGTTCATTTCAAGCGGGTTCAAGCCAAGCCAAGGGTTCCGTGTTGCGACACGACAAGCTCATCGCGTTCATCGAGCGCAACTACGCCAGCGATGAGAAGGGTTGGTGGTTCTTTCAAAATGGCCCGCAACGGGTGTTCATTGAGCTGGAGTTCACGCCATTCATCTGGCGCATCAATGACGCCATGCAAGTTCAAGCGCACACCGGTGAGCAGGCCGAGGTTAAGGCCTGTCTGGTTGACGAACTCGGGCGGGCCTATCTGCAGACCAATTGGGGATTTGGGCTGGTCCACACCATGGATGTGTCACGACTGGCGCTGGCGATGGAGAGAAACATCTGGACTGCAGAAGAATGTCTGTCAGAAGAACTCCCGCAGAAGTTTGGTTACGCCATCAGCCCACAAGCCGAGCACGCAAAGAGTCTGAACAGGGCGTAAAAAAACCGACCCCAAGGGTCGGTTTTGTGAGAGGCCTGAATTTATTTGGCCGCTTCAGCAGCAGGCGCCTTGGGCACTTCAAACTTGCCACCGGCACTGTTGACCAAGTAAACCACAGCACGGGCAATTTCCGTGTCATTGAAATCACCGCCACCTTGAGCGCCCATCGCGCCCTTGCCCTTCAAGGCTGAATTGACCAGGCTATTGAGGCCCTGGCCCAACCGAGCACTCCAGGCAGCCGCCGCCGCAAATTTGGGAGCACCTGCGGCACCCGAGTCGTGGCAGGCTGCACATTGCGCTTTGTAAACTTCATCGCCATTCTTGAGTGGGCGGTTCGCATCCCGCACTTCCACTGCACCCACTTTTTGGATGCGTTGGGCTGTGGCCTTTTCCATGTCGACCGCACCAGCAGCGGGTTTGTTGTCCGACGTGACGTAATACACCAAACCGATGATGATGAATACGGGGACCACGAAGGATGCGACACTCAGCATCAGCATTTGCTTGGGGGTTTTGACTGGGCCGGTGTGGGCTTCGTGTTGATCGTGGCTGTTGTCGCTCATGAAATCCTCTTTGGGGGATGGCCGCAAGGGCTGGTCTGTTGATCAAAATCAACCCGTGATTATAGCGGCCCACCCTTCACCGATCTTTCAAACAGCTCAGGCCTTCATGAAGGCGTGAGATAATGAATTGGCATCAAGTGCGGCTGTAGCTCAGTGGATAGAGTATTGGCCTCCGAAGCCAAGGGTCGTGGGTTCGATCCCCGCCAGCCGCACCAATCTGAAATGAAGAGGTGCGTCTCGTTTTCCGAAAACGTCAAAATGAGACAGAACGCAGACGGGTGGCTGCCTCAACCCCCAAAGGGTTGTGCGCATTCAAACAAGAACAAGGCCAGAAGGCATGCCCATGGCCATCCGGTGGGCATCATCGCCAGCCCTGTGGCTGCTGGCGAGGCGATGTGTCAAACCCCGTAACGGTCTCGGTAAGCCCGAACAAAGGGCAGGTGTTCACCCAAGGCGCTGTTGCTGTGGGTCGATAAAAAGTCCAGCAAATCCGACAACTGCGCAATGGTGCACACCTGCATGCCCAGCGTGTCACGGACATATTGGACCGCACTGTGAGGCACGTCCTTCACAGAACCGTCAGCCTGTTTTTCGGTCGCCATCTCTTGGCGGTCCAGGGCAATCGCAATCGCGTGGGGCGTGGCCCCAGCAGCCTGGATCAGCGCAATCGACTCGCGCGCGGCGGTGCCTGCGCTCATCACGTCGTCCACGATCAGCACGCGGCCTTGGAGGGGCGCACCCACCAGGGAGCCACCTTCGCCGTGGTCTTTGGCTTCCTTGCGGTTGTAGGCAAATGGCACGTTTTTACCCAGGCGTGCCAGTTCGACCGCGACCGCAGCGCCCAAGGGAATGCCCTTGTAGGCGGGGCCAAAAATCATGTCGAACTCGATGCCACTGGCCAGCAGGGCTTTTGCATAAAATTGCGCCAGTCGGGAGAGCTTGGCGCCATCGTCAAACAGACCGGCATTGAAGAAGTAGGGGCTCATGCGCCCGGCCTTGGTCTTGAATTGCCCAAAGCGCAAGACGCCCGAATCGACCGCAAATTGCACAAATTCCTGAGCGAGCGCCTGCACCTGGGCGCTGCTTGCCTGTCCTGTCACCATGGGGAAATCCTTGTTCAAACTCACCAGCCTCAACCTCAACGGCATCCGCTCGGCCACGACCAAAGGCGTTGACGCCTGGCTGGCGCAAGAAAAACCTGATTGTATTTGCGTGCAGGAAGTCAAAGCCCAGGCGTCCGATGTGGCGGGCAAATTTGAAGAGCTGGCGGGTCTGAAAGGCCACTTTCACTTTGCCGAGAAAAAAGGCTATTCGGGCGTGGCGGTTTACACCCGGCATGAACCCAGCGACGTGGTGATCGGCTTTGATGGTGGCGAGTTCGACGCAGAAGGCCGTTATGCCGAAGTGCGTTTTGACAAACCCGGACGCAAACTGTCCATCATCAGTGTGTACTTTCCCAGCGGTTCATCCGGCCCCGAGCGGCAAGAGGCCAAGTTCCGCTTTTTGGACAGGATGTACCCCCATTTGATGGCGCTCAAGGCCGAACGTGACTTCATTGTCTGCAGCGATGTCAACATCGCCCACAAAGAGGCCGACCTCAAGAACTGGAAGGGCAACCTCAAGAACAGCGGCTTTTTGCCCGAAGAGCGGGCCTGGATGAGCAAGCTGACCACTGAAGGGGGGGTGGTGGATGTTTACCGTCGCCTGCAGCCCGATACGACCGACGCTTGTTACACCTGGTGGAGCAACCGCGGCCAAGCCTATGCCAAGAACGTGGGCTGGCGTTTGGACTACCACTTGGCCACCCCTGCCATGGCCGAAAGGGCGCACAGCGAGCACATTTACAAAGGTCAGAAGTTTTCGGACCATGCACCGATTACAGTCGGATACGACTTTCACTTGTAAACCAACAGGGTCAAACGGCCTGGGCCAGCGCCTTGCGGCGAGTCATCCAGGGTGTTCAATTTCTTGAGTAGGTCAGCATGCGGCCTCTGTAGGCGGGGGCGTCCAGACTGGCCGACAGGTCCAATACTTGTTCGCTCATGGCAAAGCCTGCGAGCGCCATGTGCTTGTGAAAAGCGGCGCGGTTGCCCCTGTTCGGGTCCACCACCCAGACCTCTGCAATGGGTGCTGCGTGTGTCTGAATGAAGTGGGCCAATGCGCCCGCATCATCGCGCTCGTAGAGAATGTCGCTCCCGACGATCAGGTCAAACTCGCCGCTGATGGATGTTTCCTTGCTCGAAGTCAACATGGGCAGCCCGTCATCACGCAGCTTGGCAGTCCCCCACAAACCATGGCGGTAAGTGATGGGGGGCAAGCCATTGAGGCGGGTGTTTTCGTCCAAAAACGCATGCGTGAGGGGGTGGCAATCGCTGGCTGTGACCTGCGCACCCCGCCGATGCGCCACCAGGCTGGACAGAGCCAAGCCGCAGCCGATTTCCAGAATGCGCTCACCCGTGACAGGACGCAGGGCCATGCGCTCTGCCATGCGCAAGCCCGAGGGCCAGAGCAGGCCAAACAAGGGCCAGGTGGCAGAAGAAATGCCCAAGTTCAGGGCCTCGTCCAAGGGGTCGTGGAACTGGTTGTTATCGAGCAAAGCGCGGATGACAAGGTCATCCACGCCTGCAACGGCGATGCTGGCCTGACGCGTCAGGTAGCCGGGAGAAGTGGTTTGCAATGAAACAATCGTTGCAGCGCGAAAACCGAAGATCAAAAGGCGCTGACTGAAGTGGACTGTACACCGCAGATAATCCCCCCATGCTGCAATACCAAACCATCCCTGTCACGCCCTTCCAGCAAAACTGCTCCTTGATTTGGGACGACCAGACGCGCCAGGCGGCTGTGGTTGATCCTGGGGGTGATCTGGACCTGATTTTGGCGGCGGTTCAAACGAACAAACTCAAGCTTGAGCAAATCTGGATCACCCACGGTCACCTGGACCATGCCTCGGGCACGGCCGATCTGGCTGAGCAACTGGGCGGTTTGCCTATCATCGGGCCACACCCAGCGGACCAATTCTGGATCGATGGCTTGCCCCAGGCTGCGGCAGCCTATGGCTTTCCACCGGCGCGGGTGTTCCATCCCACGCGTTGGTTGCATGACGGGGACACAGTGACCTTGGGGGCACACACCCTGCAGGTTCGCCATTGCCCCGGACACACGCCAGGCCATGTGGTGTTTTATTCGCCAGAGATCAAACGTGCTTTTGTGGGCGATGTGCTGTTTGCCGGCAGCATTGGCCGCACCGACTTTCCACAAGGCAATCATGACGATTTGCTGGCCAGCATCACCCAGCGGCTGTGGCCCATGGGCAATGACACGGTGTTCATTCCCGGCCATGGCCCTGAGAGTACCTTTGGGCGCGAGCGTCAAACCAATCCCTATGTGGGCGGCACCTGAAGCATCATAGGGTGCTCAGCCCTTGCGTGCTTGTTCGTAAAGATGCTGCACCTTGGGTAAATTGGCTTCCAGCTCCTGAATGCGGTTGTTGCCGCTGGGGTGTGTGGACAGGAAAGACGGGCCGCCCTGGCCACTGGCCGCTTGCATTTTTTGCCAAAGGCTCACACTGGCCTCAGGTCGAAAGCCGCCCCGTGCAGCGATTTCCAGGCCTACCAGGTCCGACTCGGTTTCATCGTCACGGCTGTATTTCAAGCTGAGCAACTGGGTGCCCAAGTTGGCAGCCGCATCGCCCAAAGCGCCCAAACCCAAGAGTTGTGAGGCGATGGACAGGCCCATGCTGGTGGCCTGACTTTTGGCCAAGCGTTCACGGGCATGTTCGCGCAAAGCGTGGGCCATTTCATGCCCCATGATCATGGCAGCCTCGTCATCGGTCAGTTTCAGCTGGTCCAGGATGCCGGTGTAAAAAGCAATTTTGCCGCCGGGCATGCACCAGGCGTTGATCTGTTTGCTGCCAATCAAATTGACTTGCCAGCGCCATTCGCGGGAACGGGCATTCCATTGGGTGCTGTGCGGAATCAGCTTGTTGGCAATGGCCCTCAGGCGCAGCAATTGCGGGTGGTCGTCCGGGGCCAGGGCGCCTTTGGCGCGCGCTTCGGCCAACACCTGTGCGTACTGCTGGCGGGCAGAGGCTTCCAGGGTCTCGGCGGGCACCAATTTGCGCAAGCCCGAGGACGCTCCCACATCCACCTGAGCCAAGGCGCCTGTGGCGCCCGCAGCAGCAGTGGCGCCAGCGGCCAGCAGGAAAGCACGGCGGGCCTGCCAGCGGGGTGTGGTGGCGGGCAATGCGGCAGCCGATGCTCGCTCAGAGGCATCGCGGGTGTGGGTTTTCAAGTCACAAATCAAGCACATGGTTTGCAAATGATAACGAATGCCTTGCGGTGCGCGGGGGGCCGTTGATAATCCACACATGCTCGAAGCCGCCGCCCCTCAAGATTCTCAGCAACCCGCTACTGTGCGCACCTGGCGCGAGGCCTTGCGCCTGTATTTGCAGCCCGCCAGTTTGCGCATGCTGGCGCTGGGTTTTGCCGCGGGCTTGCCCTTGCTCTTGGTGCTGGGAACGCTCAGCTTCCGGCTGCGCGAAGCGGGCATTGACCGCAGCACCATCGGTTACCTCAGCTGGGTCGGCTTGGCCTACGGCGTGAAATGGATGTGGGCCCCGCTGGTGGACCGCTTGCCCATTCCGTGGCTCACGCGACAACTGGGCCGCCGCCGCAGTTGGTTGCTTTTGTCGCAAATCGTCATCGCAGGGGGCTTGGTGGGCATGGCCCTGAATGACCCCTCGCAGTTGCTGGGCCCTTTGGTGGCCTGTGCCTTGGCGGTGGCGGTGGCTTCGGCCACGCAAGACATTGCGCTGGACGCTTACCGCATCGAGTCAGCCGAGGTGAACGCCCAAGCCGCTTTGGCCGCCAGCTACCAAACAGGCTATCGCCTGGCCATGATTTGGGCCGGTGCGGGTGTGCTGTGGATCGCGGCCTGGGCTCAGGGGGAACAAGCCACGGGTTATGCCCAATCTGCTTGGCAAGCGGCTTATTTGGTGATGGCGCTGAGCATGCTGCCGGGCATGCTGGTGGTGCTGGGCTCGCCCGAGCCGGTGCCTGCGCCCTTTGCCCCCGCGCGCAACGTGGCCCAGTGGCTCAAGGGGGCAGTGGTCGAGCCCTTTGTCGATTTTTGGCTGCGCTACCGCTGGCAAGCGGTGCTGCTGTTGGCGTTGATCGCGGTGTACCGCATCAGCGATGTGGTCATGGGCATCATGGCCAACCCCTTTTATGTGGACATGGGCTTCACCAAAAGCGAGGTGGCCGGCGTGAGCAAGGTGTATGGCGTGATCATGACCTTGGTCGGCGCTTTTGTCGGCGGACTGCTGTCGGCGCGCCTGGGCGTCATGCGCATCCTCATGCTGGGCGCCGCGCTCAGCGCGGCCAGCAACTTGTTGTTTGTTTGGCTCAGTGGTGTGGGGCACGATGTGCAGGCGCTGGTGTGGGTGATCTCGGCCGACAACCTGGCCAGTGGCATTGCGTCTGCGGCCTTCATTGCTTATTTGTCATCGCTCACCAACATCAGCTATTCGGCCACGCAATACGCCCTGCTCAGTTCCATGATGCTTCTTCTGCCCAAGTTCATTGCCGGGTTTTCGGGGGACTTTGTTGACGCGTACGGCTACGCCAGCTTCTTCACGGCCACCGCTTGGCTCGGATTGCCAGTGTTGGTCTTGGTGGCTTTGGCGGCGCGGGTGCATGCCCGGTCAAACCGGTAGATTTACGCATCTTTACCTTGGCCACATGAGGGCGCGCTTGCCTTCAGCGATGATGTCCAGATGCAACAACTCTTGATGATCGAGGACGATGCACGCTTGGCGGGCATGGTGGCAGAGTACCTGACGCAAAACGGGTTTGGGGTGGACCATGCCCAGGATGCGCAAAGCGGTTTGAGCAAGTTGCGAACACCGGGTGTTGACCTGGTCATCCTGGACCTGATGCTGCCCGACATGGATGGTTTGCAGGTGTGCCAGCGCATTCGCGCCCTGCCCGGCGCTTTGGGCCAGGTGGCGGTGCTCATGCTCACGGCCAAGGGCGATCCGATGGACCGCATCATCGGCCTGGAAATAGGGGCCGACGATTACCTGCCCAAGCCCTTTGAGCCGCGCGAGTTGTTGGCCCGCATCAAGGCCATTTTGCGACGCCAGCATACCGCTCAAGACAGCGCGACGACACCCGTCATGCAGTTTGGCGCGCTGGAGATCGACCGCGACGCCCGCCGCGTCAGCGTCAAGGGCCAAGAGTGTGAATTGACCTCTTACCAATACGACCTGCTGGTCGCACTGGCCGAACGTGCCGGCCGTGTGCTCACGCGCGAGCAGATCATGGAAGCCGTGCGTGGGCGCGAACTGGAAGCCTTTGATCGTTCGATTGACGTGCACATGGGCCGCATCCGCGCCGCCATAGAAGCTGACCCCAAAGCGCCGCAACGCATCTTGACGGTGCGCGGCGTGGGTTATGTGTTTGCGCGCCACCAAGACTGAAGCCATGCCCTTGAAAACTTGGAGTTGGTCCGGCGTGCGCCTGGTGTCGCGACACCTTTACCTGCGCATCTGGTTGGCGGTGGTGGGGGTGGTGATGCTGTTGATGCTGGTGGTGGGCTGGGCTTGGCGGGCCACGGTGGAACACCACGCCAGCCCTATTGCACCGCGCGAATGGGTGGTGCTGAACGCCCAGGGCGAGGTGTTGGCCAGCACCACACGAGCCGGCCCGGGTGCTCCCTTGAGTTTTGATCTCAGACTGCCTGATGGACAGCCACTGCAGCTGCAAGTCCAGCGCAGCGGTGAGCGCCCGGCCGAACGCCAGCGCATGGCCTCTTCGCCAGAGTCGCCTGGCGAAAGGCCACACGCCGAAAGCCCTGGGTCACGTCACTTCCGCAAGGAGATGCCCTGGTGGGCCAAGCCCTCCGGATTTTTCTGGCTTCTGGGTCTGATTGGTTTGGCAGTGGCGCTGGGTTTGTATCCGGTGGTGCGTCGGCTCACACAGCGTCTGGAGGGCTTGCAGCGCGGTGTGCAGCGCTGGGGCGATGGTGATCTGTCGGTGCGTGTGCCGGTTCATGGAGACGACGAAGTGGCCGATCTGTCCGAGCGCTTTAACGCCGCAGCAGAGCGTCTCCAGGCCCTCATGGCGGCGCAAAAGTCTTTGTTGGCCAATGCATCGCATGAGCTGCGCTCTCCCCTGGCGCGCATCCGAATGGGGCTGGAGTTGATGAGCGAATCCGCCGGGGATGGGCGGTCAAGCGAGCGCATTCGCGGTGAGATCCTGCGCAACATGGCCGAGCTGGAACAGCTGATTGACGAGATCTTGTTGGCCAGTCGCCTGGACGCCAAAGAGGCGGACATTGGCACCTTTGAACCGGTGGACCTCGTCGGCCTGTGCGCCGAAGAGAGCGCACGTGTGGGCGCCAAGCTGGACGTGCCCCAAGGCCTGTATGCCCTGGAGGTGCCAGGTGTGGCCAAGTTGCTGCGCCGCATGGTGCGCAACCTGCTGGAAAATGCGCGCCGTTATGGCGCACCGATTGCTTCAGGTATGGCTTCAGATGCGCTTGCCACAGACATCGTGCTGACGCTCCAACGTGACAATGGGCAGGTCATCCTGACAGTCTGCGACCGAGGCCCGGGTGTGCCCGAGGCTTACCGCGAAAGGATTTTTGAGCCTTTTTTCAGGCTGCCGGGTGCCAGCGAACGCGCAGGCAGCGTGGGCTTGGGTCTGTCACTGGTCAAGTCGATCGCCTTGCGCCATGGCGGCCAAGTCACTTGCAGCGACCGGGAGGGGGGCGGGGCTGTGTTTTCGGTGAAGTTTGCATCGGTTTGAGCCCTTCATCACGGGGATCAGACGGCAAGTTGATGGGGGCTGGGTATGATGCATTGCAATGATCCATCGCCTTACAAAATTGGCCCGCTTTGATGCACCGGGTTGTCTGTTCATCTTGGCTTTGGCCAGCGCAGCGTCCACAGTCAGCTCCAAATCGGCCGGACTGCTGTGGCTGGTGTTGATTTTTCTGTGCTTTACCGCTGGCTTTGCACGACCCCCGAGGTCCCTGAAGGGCACTTTTCAGAAGCAAACCCCCGCTTCTTTGGTCATTTCGGTTTTTCTGGTGCTTGCCATCTTGGCGCTGTTGCTGCGCGCCGTTGGCATGCTGCCTTGGGACGATCTTTGGGAAGAGCGGCATGCCGAAGGTCGTATCCTTTTGATGGCACTGGCTCTGGCTGTGTGGGGTGCTGGACGAGGTGATGATGAGGCCATGCACCCAAATGCAGAGTCTGTGCATTTGAATGGGGTGACGCATGGCTTTGCCCTAGCTTGCCTCCTGGCCTGGTTGCAGGTCTGGGCGGTGGGTCGAGTGAATTTGACGACGCACCCGATTGCCTGGGCCGTCGGGGTATCCCTGCTGAGTATTTGGTTGTTGCACAGTGCCTTATGGCGCGCCCAATGGGCTTGGCAGAAGTGGCTTTGGCTTTTGGGGGGTGTTTGTGGCATCTTGGCTGTTTTGACCAGTCAGAGTCGTGGCGCATTTGGCGTGTTGGCTTGGTGGGCCGTCATGGTCATTCACTGGATGTGGCGTGGGCACTCGGCGGGGTTGTCGACGGCGCGCACCTGGACGACTTTGGGGCTTGTGACCCTGACTTTGCTCGTGTCGCTCTACGCCACAGGTCTGTGGCAACGACCCGCCGCGGTTTTGGTTCAAGCCGTGACGGAATACCAAATCAGCCAGACCAACCCGGAAGCGGCGAGTGAAACTTCTTTGGGGGCGCGTCTGTACATGTGGGAGCGTGCCCTGCCCGCCATTCAAGCCGAACCCCTGTGGGGTTATGGACAAGAAGGACGCAGGGCCCTGATTCTCCAATGGGGACAAGAGGCCGATTCGGCGCTGGTTCAGAGCCTGGGCCATGTGCACAACCAGTACCTCCACGACATGCTGGACAACGGCATTTGGGGCCTGGCCAGTGGCCTGACTTATCTGTTCGGATTGGGGGGATTGGCGGTCTGGTTGTTATGCCGCCAGCAGCCATTTGCGGGTTGGACACTGGCGGGTGTTGTGTTCATGCACGCCAGTGCCAGCTTGAGCAATGTGAACTTTGCCCACAACTACTACGCCACCATGATCTCTGTGGTGGTGGGATTGACCTTGATGTCGATCAGGCCTTCAAGACCAGGCTAGTGCGACGGCTGTGTTTGGCATGAAGGGGGCTGCCTGATTCAAGGAGTTGCCATTCATGAGTTTTTGATAGACATTCAAATAGTCTTTCGCCATCCGTTGGGCATTGAACAGGTCTCGCGCCTTCTCATGGTTGCGGTGACGGTTGGGAACAAACTCTCTCACGGCATGCGCCAGTTCTTGGATGTTGGTGCAAAGAACCCCGTTCTCCGGGTCCACCAGCTCGGGCAATGACCCATAGGGGGTGGCAAACACGGGGCAACCATAGTAGAGACTTTCGATCACGGCCAGCCCAAAGGGTTCGTGCCAACGCACCGGAAAAATCAAGCCACTGGACTGCTGGAGCAGGTGTATCTTTTGGTCGCCACCCACCATGCCATAAAAATGGATGTGGGGTGAAAGGGTCAAGCGGAATCCGCGCTTGATGTTCAAGCGATGACCGCCGAGCACTTTGAGCGTTTTCCCTGCTTTGATGGCAACATCGATCGCGCCCTGCACATTTTTGACTCGCCAGGCGGCTTTGCCTAAAAAGTGAAAGTAGGACTGGGGCGCATTGAAATTGACGGCCCCATAGGTACGCCAATCCAATCCATTGAGAACAAAACAATCGCTACCATGGCGTTGCGCGTGATTGTGTGAAACGAAGACCGTGTTGTGGGGGAGCATCTGACCCACATCGGAGTTGCCGTGTTGGGTCATCAGCCATGGTTTTGTGATGCGATCAGGATGGTCTGGCTTGAATTGAAAATGGACCAGATCCACGAACTGCGGGATCTGACTTTCAATCGGTTGAGAGGGGTCGATCGGCAAAACATGGGCAAAGGGACAGCTCGACCCCTGCGGGACCAGGTAAGTCACTTGGTGCCCAAGCTCAGTGAGTGCGCGTCCCAAGTCCCAGATGACGCGTTCTGTTCCGCCATAGGCAAATGCCGGAATGGGCGCTTGGTTGACGAGCAGGACGTGCATGGCTGCTCAACGATTGACGGAGTTTTCTAATTGGTCGCGATCGTAATGCAAGGCGACATACCGGAAGAAGCACTCCAGCGCCACAAAAAAACAGTACAAGAATCCTGGGCCCCCGTCCAGAAAAGCCCTGCGGAAAAAATAGGTTCGGGTGAACAGCACCGTGGCTGAGGCCATGCCCCGAAGTACACCGCCACGCTTGCCTGCTGCAAGACGCTTGGCGGCCCCCAGCATGGCGTACTGGGTTAATTTTTCAAGGCTGGCCCGAATGCTTTGTCGCGAGTGGTGTAACAACCTTTGGCGCAACGCCCCCCTTGTGGCAGGCCTGTCGGCTTTCAACACCGCGGCTTCGTGCACCACCCCTTCATAGTGGTCAATCAAGTCGGTGGTGAACAGCCGTTCCATGCTCGAGTCGGAATTGAAATGACGCAGAACATGACCGAATGCAACCACGGTCCAACGAACGCGCCAAACACCCTGTTGGCCAGATCGGACCAATGCCATGATTTCTTCGCGCAATTCGGGCGTGATGATTTCATCGGCATCCAGGAAAAAAATGTATTGGCCACGGACGTGCGCAAGCAGGCGGTTACGCTGGACTGCGAAGCCTTGCCAGTTTTCACTGACAAATGTCTTTGCACCCAGGCTGCGAGCAATGTCCAAGGTCTTGTCGGTGCTTCCGCTGTCCAGCACAATGACTTCGTCGGCGAAAGAGGCGCTTTCGATGCAAGCTCCGATGAGTTGGGCTTCGTTTTTGGTCAGGATGCCAATGCTCAAACGTGGTGGGTCAGGCGAGTCAACGGACATGGTCATCACTTCAGGTGGGCCGTGGGTGAGTCGGTTTTGACAATGCCCTGTGCTGTCCAAGCTTTGCCTGATCGGCGCACGGTTTTCATGTAGCGCTTGTTGTTGGCGGCCACCAAGGGATCTGCGTAGCCGCGCGAGTGTTCGATGTGCAGCAGGGGTGCCGTGTAGCGGTTGTGCCTGCCAACGATGCCGGCATTGTTCAGGCGCACGCCCATTTCCACGTCCTCGGCGCCGTACTTCATGGCTTCGTCAAACCCATTGACCATGAGCAAGTCCTTGCGCCAGCCGCCGCTGTTGCAGCCGTTCCAGACTTTTTTCACCGGTGAAATCCGTTCCAGAAAATCTGCCACCACCAGTGGCAGGTGGGCGGTTTTCAGCCAAGAGCCCAGCCGGGGTATGCAGCCGTGGGCTTTGAGCCAATCGGTTTGAAAAATGGTTTGTGTGGTGATCAACTCGTCGTTGAGCAATTCGTTGACTTGCAGTGGCATGCGGATCAGGCTGCCGCTGACGAATTGACCCGGCTGTCGCAAGTCGATGTGGCGTTGGATATAGCCGGGCGAAGCCACGCAGTCGCCATCGATGAAGATGAGGTAGTCGGCTGTCGAAGAGGCAATGGCTTTGTTCAGGATTTCGTTCTTGGCAAAACCCTTGTCAGGGTGCCAGACATGCCTGAAACGCGCATCACCCCATCGGTGGTGCCATTGCTCGATGATCGCCTGGGTGGCGGGTCCTGAGCCGTCATCTGCAATGCAGACCGAAAATGCTGGATGGCTTTGCCCAGCCAAACCCAAAAGGGAGAAGTGCAGAGCTTGAGGATTGTTGTAGGTCGTAACGATGACTTCGGTAGAGACCATGAAACATGCTCAGTGGTGGTGGCCCACCACCTCCCCTGCCTTCAGCTTGTAAACCGTTCCGCAATAAGGGCACTTGGCTTCACCGGTTTTGGCCACGTCCAGATACACCTTGGGGTGGCTGTTCCAGATTTTCATGTCGGCCTTGGGGCTGGGGCAATACACGCCGCCTTGAGGGTTCAGGTCGGCGGCCAGCAATTCAACAGCTTGGGTGCTCATGTTCGGTGTCCTCAGACCAAAGTCAGCCAGTGGGCGTACTTGGGGTTGCGGCCGTTGACGATGTCAAAGAACGCAGCTTGGATTTTTTCGGTGATCGGGCCGCGGCTTCCCACGTAACCCGGCTTGCCCAATTCGATGCGGTCGAGTTCGCGAATCGGCGTCACTTCAGCGGCGGTGCCGGTGAAGAAGGCTTCGTCAGCGATGTAGACCTCGTCGCGGGTGATGCGCTTTTGCACGATCTCCAGCCCCAAATCCTTGGCGATGTGGAACACGGTGTTGCGGGTGATGCCGTTCAAGGCGCCGGCCGACAAGTCGGGCGTGTAGATGACCCCGTTCTTGATCACGAAAATGTTTTCGCCCGCGCCTTCAGACACAAAGCCGGAAGAGTCCAGCAACAGGGCTTCGTCGTAGCCGTCGTCGGTGGCTTCCATGTTGGCCAGGATGGAGTTGGTGTAGTTGCTCACCGCTTTGGCCTGCGTCATGGTGATGTTGACATGGTGGCGGGTGTAGCTGGACGTTTTGACGCGGATGCCGCGCTTCATGCCTTCTTCACCGAGGTACGCACCCCAGGTCCAGGCCGCGACCATCAGGTGGATGGTGTTGCCTTTGGGGCTGACGCCCAATTTTTTGTCACCAATCCAGGTCAAGGGGCGGATGTAGCCGCTTTCCAGCTGGTTCTCACGCACCACGGCGCGCTGGGCCTCATTGACTTGCTCTTGGCTGAAGGGGATGGCCATGCGCAAAATCTTGGCGCTGTTGAACAGGCGCTCGGTGTGCTCAGCCAAACGGAAAATGGCCGTGCCTTGTGCGGTTTTGTAGGCGCGCACGCCTTCAAAAGCGCCGCAGCCGTAATGCAAGGTGTGGCTCAGCACATGGATCTTGGCATCGCGCCAGTCGATCATCTGGCCGTCCATCCAGATTTTGCCGTCGCGGTCGGACATGGAGGGAATGACAACGCTCATGAAAGTGTCCTTGTAAAGGGGGGCATGGGTGAATGCAAACCGAGATTTTAAGGGTTGACCTGTTCAGGGCGCTCCAGAGCCCATTCAATCAACTTGCCACCCACAAAGGTGCAGGTCACATGGGATTGGCTGGTGTCGGTCCAGCGGTAAATCTCCGGTTGGGCGTCTTTTTCGGTCAAAAGCTGGCCCAAAGAACGGGTCATGGCGATCACATGCATCAAGGTGACGCCTTTTTGCAGCTTGGCATTGAGCATGACAGCGCTGGCCACATGGCCGATGGGGCTGTCCGCGGCTTTTTTCAGGATGGTCAGCAAGCGGGTGAAATGCAGCAAGATCCACATGACCACGCCACCCGCCGCCAGAGCAATGCCCGCCCATTCAAAGGCTTGCCAAGCCCCAATGGTGAAAACGACGATGGCCAGAGGCGCGATGATTTTGTTGAAATTCATGGGGGCCGATTGTGCCTTGTCTGGCCACGGATCAATCCAGTCCACGCACCACCTGCATGGCCTCTTCGATGCGCTCCACGGGGTAAATCGTCAAGCCCTCAAAGGCCTTGTCGTTCTTCTTGGGGGCATTGGCTTTGGGCACCACCGCCACCTTGAAGCCCAGCTTGGCCGCTTCTTTCAGGCGGTCTTGCCCACGCGGCGCAGGTCGCACTTCGCCGGCCAGGCCCACTTCGCCAAACGCGATGAAGCCTTTGGGCAGGGGTTTGCCGCGCAGGCTGCTGGTGATGGCCAGCATCACCGCCAGGTCGGCAGCCGGTTCGCGGATGTGCACGCCGCCCACCGCGTTCACAAACACGTCCTGGTCCATGCAGGCCACGCCCGCATGGCGGTGCAGCACAGCCAGCAGCATGGCCAGGCGGTCGCGCTCCAAACCCACCGAGAGGCGGCGGGGGCTGGGCCCGCCGCTGTCCACCAGGGCCTGAATTTCGACCAACAGGGGGCGCGAGCCTTCGAGCGTGACCATCACGCAGCTGCCTGGAACCGGCTCGGCATGCTGGCTCAAAAAGATGGCACTGGGGTTGCTCACGCCCTTCAGGCCTTTTTCGGTCATGGCGAAGACGCCGATTTCGTTGACCGCGCCAAAGCGGTTCTTGATGGCGCGGATCAGGCGGAAATTGGAATGCGTGTCGCCTTCAAAGTAGAGCACCGTGTCCACCATGTGTTCCAGCACGCGGGGGCCTGCCAGCGCGCCTTCTTTCGTCACATGTCCCACCAGCACGATGGTGGTGCCGGTGGACTTGGCGGTGCGCGTCAGGTGCGCGGCGCACTCGCGCACCTGCGCCACCGAGCCGGGGGCGCTGGTCAGCTGGTCCGAATACACCGTCTGGATCGAGTCGATGATGGCAATGCCCGGCTGGCGCGATTGCAGCGTGTGCAAGATCTTTTCTAGCTGGATTTCGGGCAGCACCGGCACCTGCGAGTCGGGCAGCCCCAGCCTGCGCGAGCGCATGGCCACTTGCGCGCCACTTTCTTCGCCCGTCACATACAGCGTGTTCATGCCGCTGCGCTGCAGGGCGTCCACCGCTTGCAGCAGCAAGGTCGATTTGCCGATGCCCGGGTCACCGCCGATCAGCACCACGCCGCCTTCGACCATGCCACCGCCCAGCACCCGGTCGAGTTCGTCGATGCCGGTGGGGTGGCGCTCAAAGTCGGCCGCCTCAATTTCTGACAAGGGCAGCACTTCAGACGTGGGGGCCAGCGAGGCGTGGACCGAGCCAAAGCGGTTTTTGCCGCCTGCGGGTTCGGCCGAGGCTTCGATCAAGGTGTTCCAGGCGTTGCAGCTGGGGCATTTGCCCATCCAGCGGGCGCTGGTGCCGCCGCATTCGGTGCAGGTGAATATCGATTTGTCTTTGGCCATAAGCCGCAAGTGTGCCTGAGGCGAAGGCTCAGGCCGCGAGCCAGGCGTGCACAAATCCGCGGGTGATGTCGGCTGCCGCAGCCGTGCGGCAGCCATTGGCGTTTTGGCCTGCCCACAAGGGCGAAAAGTCAGCGCAGCCTTGGCCCTCTGCCGCCGCACGCAAGGGGGCGATGCCCGCTGTGGCCAACGGGAACGCGGGTGCTTGGGGGCACAGCGGTCCCAACTCGCGCATCAGGCGGTTGACCATGCCACGCGCCGGGCGACCGCTGAACACATTGGTCAGCGCTGTGTGTTGGGCGGCCGGAGACAGCAGGGCGGCGCGGTGCAGCGCGCTGGTGGTGGCTTCGTGGCTGCACAGGTAAGCGGTGCCGATTTGCACTGCCGCTGCCCCGAGTGCCTTGGCAGCCGTCAAGCCGGCCGGGGTGGCAATGCCTCCAGCTGCAATCACCGGCACGTGCACAGCCTGAACGATTTGCGGCAGCAGGGCGAAGGTGCCGATCTGTGTGCTCAGGTCGTCCGTCAGGAACATGCCCCGGTGGCCACCGGCCTCCAGGCCTTGGGCAATGATGGCATCCACGCCATGCGCCTGCAGCCACTGCGCTTCAGCCACGGTGGTGGCCGAAGACAGCACCAGACTGCCCCATCCTTTGACGCGCGCCAGCAAGTCGGGCGCAGGCAGACCAAAGTGAAAACTCACCACGGCAGGACGAAAAGCTTCGAGGACATCGGCGCTGTCATGGCTGAAAGGCACGCGTCCAGGGCCTGAGGGGATGTTGGCCGGGTCGAGGCCGAACTCGCGGTAATACGGGGCCAGTGCCGCATGCCATTCGGCCTGACGCACGGCATCGACTTCGGGTGGGGTGTGGCAAAAAAAATTGACGTTGTAAGGGGCTGCGGTGGCCGCTTGCAGGGCGTGCAATTCGGCCTGCAGAGCTTCCGGGCCCAACATGGCCGCGGGCAGAGAGCCCAACCCTCCAGCGGCACACACGGCCAAAGTCAAGCGGTGGTTTTGCGAGCCTGCCATGGGGGCTTGAATGACGGGTGCGGCCAGCTGTTGGAACAAATCGAGTGCAGACATGGGGCAAACAGATATGGGGAGGGTTCATCTTAGGTGAAAGCCCAAAGACCCTGGCGATGATTGCAGAGGACAAGGAGCGCACAAACCCGGTTGCCAAGGACAGCCCATTCATTTAACATGTTAAATAAATGTCCGCCAAGCCTTCTTTTGCCCACCGCAACCTGCCCCGGCTTTTGCTCGAAGCCCGTGAGGCGGTGATGCTGCACACCCGCCCCAGCCTGCGCGAGCATGGCTTGTCGGACCAACAGTGGCGTGTGTTGCGTGTGTTGGGGGAGCATGCGGACGAGCCCGGTGGCATCGAAACCGGTCGTGTGGCGAATGAGGCTTATTTGCTGGGCCCCAGCCTTTCCGGCGTGTTGACCCGCATGGAGCGGGACGGCCTGATCGAGCGTCAGCGCTGCCCGCAAGACGCCCGCCGCACGGTGGTGCGCGCGACGGCAGCGGGCCTGGCCAAGGTACAGGCCTTGTCGCAAACCATTGAAGCGCATTACAGCTGGATGGAGCAGCAATTGGGCAAAGCACGGCTCACGGCCTTGTACGACTTGCTCGACCAGGTGATCGAATTGGAAGTGTCCGATGCGCACGATCCCCCAACCCTTGAGGAATAAGGCATGCAAACCACGCCAACGCCCCACCTGCACTGGCAACCCCAGGGCACGGTCTATGGCACTTTGCTCAACTTTCGCCGCGAGTGGAACCTGTGGTCCCCGCGCATGACGCAGGACCCGCACAAGGCCGCGCCCCAAGCGCCCATTCTCTATGTGAAAAGCGCCAACACCTTCAGCCCCGTTGGGCAAACCCTGCTGCTGCAAGACGGCGTGAGCGAAGTTGACATCGGTGCCACGCTGGGCCTGGTCATCGGAGACGACGGTCTGGTGGCGGGTGCCGTGCTGCTGTGCGACTGGTCGGTGCCGCACGCGAGCTACTACCGCCCGCCGGTCAAGTTCCGCTGCCGCGATGGCTTTTTGGCCTTGCCGCAACAGTTCACACAGGGCCAAGTGGCGGACTGGGCCGCGCTGCAGATCGTGGTGCGTCGCAATGGCGAGCGGGTGCAAACCGTGGATTTGCGTGAGTTGGTTCGCGACTTGCCCACCTTGCTCGCCGATGTGGGCGAATTCATGACGCTGCAAGCCGGCGATGTGCTGATGGTGGGCACGGATTGTCTGGCCGATGGTTCGCGTCCACGTGCCAAAGCCGGGGATCGGGTGGAGATTTCTGCGCCGGGTTTTGACCCCGTCAATGTGACCGTCGGAGGTGCCGCATGAAGCACGCCCGCATCGCCTGGTCGGGCGCCATCCAGCAAGCGGTGGAGTCGGACGGCCAATTGCTCATCACCCAAGGCCCGCACAAGGGGCGGCGCGTCGGCTTTGACGAGGTGGTCTGGCTGCCGCCATTGGTCCCCGTGCCGCAGCCGCGCACCGTGATTGCATTGGGCCTGAACTACGCCGACCACGCCAAAGAACTCGCCTTCAAGGCCCCCGAAGAGCCGCTGGCCTTCATGAAGGGCGAAGCCTCGCTGATCGGCCACAAGGCTTTCACCAAGCGCCCCGCTGATGTGAAGTACATGCACTACGAGTGTGAGCTGGCGGTGGTCATGGGCCGCACCGCCCGCCGCGTGAAAAAAGCCGACGCTTACGACTTTGTGGACGGCTACACCGTGGCCAACGACTACGCCATCCGCGACTACCTGGAAAACTGGTACCGCCCCAATCTGCGCGTGAAAAACCGCGACACCTGCACCCCGATTGGCCCCTGGTTGGTGGATGCAGCAGACATGCCCAATCCGATGGCGCTGAAATTGCAAACCACCGTCAACGGCCAAGTCACGCAAAGCGGCAACACCTCTGACATGGTGTTCGATGTGCCCACCCTGATCGAATACTTCAGCAGCTTCATGACGCTCAACCCCGGCGACCTGATCTTGACCGGCACGCCCGACGGCATCGTGAACGTCAACCCGGGCGATGTGGTGGTCACCGAGATCGAAGGCATTGGGGCGCTGACCAATACCCTTGTGAAAGCCAACCCATGAAAATCGACCACCTGATCCATGGCCAAAGCGTCGCGGGCCGCGACTACTTTGAAACCGTCAACCCCGCCACCCAAGAAGTGCTGGCCGAAGTCGCCTCGGGCGGCGGCGCAGAGGTGAATGCCGCTGTCGCTGCCGCCAAAGCCGCCTTCCCCAAGTGGGCTGCCACACCCGCCACCGAGCGCGCCCGGGTCATGCGCAAGTTGGGGGACCTGATCACCAAGCACGTCCCTGAAATCTCAGAGACCGAGACGAAAGACTGCGGCCAGACCATCAGCCAGACTGGCAAACAGTTGGTGCCGCGCGCGGCCGACAACTTCCATTACTTTGCCGAGATGTGCACCCGCGTGGACGGCCACACCTACCCCACGCCCACGCACCTGAACTACACGCTGTTCCACCCGGTGGGCGTGTGCGCGCTGATCAGCCCCTGGAACGTGCCTTTCATGACCGCCACCTGGAAGGTCGCGCCGTGTCTCGCCTTTGGCAACACCGCCGTGCTCAAGATGAGCGAACTCTCACCCCTGACGGCCGCCCGTTTGGGTGAGCTGGCGCTGGAAGCCGGTGTGCCCGCTGGCGTGCTCAACATCGTGCACGGCTACGGCAAAGAGGCGGGTGAGCCCCTGGTCTCGCACCGCGATGTGCGCGCCATCAGCTTCACCGGCTCCACCGTCACCGGCAACCGCATCGTGCAAAGCGCAGGCCTCAAAAAGTTCAGCATGGAACTCGGCGGCAAGAGCCCCTTCGTGATCTTTGAAGACGCCGACCTGGACCGCGCTTTGGATGCGGCCATCTTCATGATCTTCAGCAACAACGGCGAGCGTTGCACCGCAGGCAGCCGCATCCTGGTGCAGCAAAGCATCTACGCCGACTTTGCCGCCAGGATTGCCGAGCGCGCCAAACGCATCACCGTGGGCGACCCGCTCGATGAAAAAACCATCGTCGGCCCGATGATCAGCAAAGCCCACCTGGCCAAGGTGCGCAGCTACATCGAACTCGGCCCCAAGGAGGGCGCGACGATGCTCTGCGGTGGACTCGATCAACCCGGCTACGCCGCCGACTTGCCCGCGCATGTCAAAAACGGCAACTTTGTCTGGCCCACCGTGTTTGCCGATGTGGACAACCGCATGCGCATCGCGCAAGAAGAAATATTTGGCCCCGTGGCTTGCCTGATCCCCTTCAAGGACGAGGCCGACGCCATCGAAAAGGCCAACGACATCGAATACGGCTTGAGCAGCTACGTCTGGACCGAGAACCTGGGCAAGGCGCACCGCGTGGCCGCCGCGGTGGAGGCGGGCATGTGCTTTGTGAACAGCCAGAACGTGCGCGACCTGCGCCAACCCTTTGGCGGCACCAAGGCCAGCGGCACCGGCCGCGAAGGCGGCACCTGGAGCTACGAAGTGTTCTGCGAACCCAAAAACGTCGCGGTGTCGCTGGGCGGTCACCACATTCCGCATTGGGGCGTTTGAGCATGTGGCAACTCGACAACTCTAGGAGTGCTCACCATGGGTAAGCTCGCATTGGCCGCCAAAATCACCCACGTGCCCAGCATGTACCTGAGCGAGATTCCCGGTCCGCGTTTTGGCACACGCCAAAGCGCCATCGATGGCCACAAGGAAATCAGCCGCCGTTGCCGTGCTTTGGGGGTGGACACGCTGGTGGTGTTCGACACGCATTGGCTGGTGAATGCCAGTTACCACATCAACTGCGGCCCGCACTTCAAGGGCGTTTACACCAGCAACGAGTTGCCGCATTTCATCAGCAACATGGCCTTTGAGTCGCCGGGCAACCCGGCGCTCGGGCACTTGCTGGCCCAAGTGGCCAACGAATTCGGGGTGGAAACCTTGGCCCACGACGCCACCACCTTGCAGCCCGAATACGGCACGCTGGTGCCGTTGCGTTACATGAACGAAGACCAGCACTTCCAGGTAGTCTCGGTTTCAGCCCTGTGCACTTCTCACTATTTGGCCGACAGCGCCCGCTTGGGTTGGGCCATGCGCGAGGCGGTCGAAAAACACTACGACGGCAATGTGGCGTTTTTGGCCAGCGGCAGCTTGAGTCACCGCTTTGCGCAAAACGGCTTGGCTCCCGAATTTGCCCACAAGATCTGGAGCCCGTTTCTGGAGCAACTCGACAAGCAGGTGCTGCAGATGTGGGCCAACCGCGAATGGAAAGCCTTTTGCGAGATGCTGCCCGAATACGCCAGCAAAGGCCATGGCGAAGGCTTCATGCACGACACCGCCATGCTGATGGGCGCCCTGGGTTGGTCGGGCTATGACGGCGCAGTGGACATGGTCACACCGTATTTCGGCGCCAGTGGCACGGGCCAGCTCAACGCGATTTTTGAGGTGACGCCGCAAAGTGGTCAGCACATTCCCGCAGCCGTGGCCAGCAGCGCCGCAGGCTATACCGCTGTCAGCACCAGACTTTGAGGAGATTGACACATGCCCCACCTCGTCATCCTCTACACCGGCCAACTGGATCATGAGGTCAGCATGACCGTGCTGTGCCGGCAAATGGCGGATGCCATGCTGACCGTCAAGGACGAGGAAGGCCAACAGGTTTTTCCGACAGGCGGCACCCGTGTGCTGGCCTACCCCGCGCCGCATTACGCGGTGGCCGATGGTGGCGAAGCAGGACGCGAGGCCGGTGGCACAGGCGACTACGCCTTTGTTTACCTGAACGTGCGCATGGGGCGGGGCCGCAGCGAGGCCACGCAGCAACGCATTGGGCAAACCCTGCTCGAAGTGGTCAAGACCTTTTTCGCGCCCGTCATGGCCCAGCGGCATATCGGTATCACGCTGCAGATCGACGTCGGGCCCGAGGTGTTTGACGCCAAGCTCAGCAACTTGCATCCCTTGTTCAATAAGGTTTGAGCCATGTCCGTGTTCACTGAAGACCAGATCCAGCAGCTCGCGCACGAGCTCAACCAGTCCGAAAAATCCCGCGTGCAGATCGAGCACTTTTCCAAGCGCTACCCGGGCATGACGATCGAAGACGGTTACCGCATCAACCGCGCCTGGATGCAGCTCAAGTTCGCCGAAGGGCGCACCCTGATCGGCCACAAAATTGGCCTCACCAGCCGAGCCATGCAAGTGTCCAGCCAGATCGACGAGCCCGATTACGGCACTTTGCTGGATGACATGCGCTACACCTGCACGCCAGGGCAGGTGCTGGACATTCCCTTCACCGATTTCATCGCGCCGCGGGTCGAGGTGGAGCTGGCCTTCATCCTCAAAAAAGAACTGCGCGGCCCCAACGTGACGGTGCAGCAGGTGCTGGAAGCGACCGAGTACGTGACCCCTGCGATTGAGATCATCGACTCGCGCATCGAGCAGTTCGACCGCCACACCAAAGTCATGCGCAAGGTGTACGACACCATCAGCGACAACGCCGCCAATGCAGGCATCGTGCTGGGTGCCAAGCGGGTCGATCCGCTGACCACCGACCTGCCCTGGTGCGGTGCGGTGCTGCGGCAAAACGGCGTGGTCGAAGAAACCGGTCTGGCGGCGGGTGTGCAAGGCCACCCCGCTGTGGGCATCGCCTGGTTGGCCAACAAGTTGGCGCCCTGGGGCGAGCACCTGCAGGCGGGGGAAATCGTTTTGGCGGGTTCGTTCACCAAACCGGCGGTGGCCAAAGTGGGTGACGTGTTTGAGGCGGACTATGGGCCGCTGGGCAAGCTGGAGTTCCGGTTTGTTTGACCGCATGGCTTCGTCTTGCGCCAGTGGGAGGCTGCTGCTGCCGGGGTGGCCGCCCGGGCTCAGAGGCGCTTCGCTTTGCCACATCGCCCGGGCCGCCACCCCGGCACCAACATCCTGTGAGCCTTTTGGCCGTTAACGCGAGGAACTTCGCCATGAACACCCCTGTGAACTTATTCAAACAAGCCCTTCAAAATAAACAGCCCCAAATCGGCCTCTGGATGGGCCTGGCCAGCGCTTACACCGCCGAAATCTGTGCCTTGGCTGGGTTTGATTGGCTGGTGATTGACGGCGAACACGCGCCCAATGACCTGCGCAGCATCCAGGCCCAGCTGCAAACCGTGGCCGCCTACCCTGCCAGCCACCCGGTGTGCCGCGTGCCTCTGGGCGAAACGGCGCTCATCAAGCAATACCTCGACCTTGGCGCGCAAAACATCCTGGTGCCCATGGTCGACACGGCCGAGCAAGCGGCGCAATTGGTACAAGCCATGCGCTACCCGCAGAACGATGGCCAGGGCGGTGTG
>JAIXUG010000028.1 GCA_027484105.1 Comamonadaceae bacterium | reverse complement strand
CCCGCATCGTGGACGCCTCCGAGTTTGACGAATTCAAGTCGCGCTTTGGCACCACCCTGGTCTGTGGCTTTGCCCGCATCGAAGGCATGCCGGTGGGCATCATCGCCAACAACGGCATTCTGTTCAGTGAATCGGCCCTCAAAGGTGCGCACTTCATCGAGCTGTGCTGCCAGCGCAAAGTGCCCTTGGTGTTTTTGCAAAACATCACCGGTTTCATGGTGGGCCGCAAATACGAAAACGAAGGCATCGCCCGCAACGGCGCCAAGATGGTCACGGCCGTGGCGACGGCCGCTGTGCCCAAGTTCACCATCATCATCGGTGGCAGCTTTGGCGCCGGCAACTACGGCATGTGCGGACGCGCCTACTCGCCCCGTTTCTTGTGGATGTGGCCCAACGCCCGCATCTCCGTCATGGGCGGCCAGCAAGCGGCCAGCGTCTTGGCCACCGTCAAGCGCGACGGCATCGAGGGCAAGGGCGGTCAATGGAGCGCCGACGAAGAAGCCGCGTTCAAGGCCCCCATCAAAGAGCAATACGAGGTGCAGGGCCACCCTTACTACGCCACCGCCCGCCTGTGGGACGACGGCATCATCGACCCGGCAGACACCCGTCGCGTGCTGGCCCTGGGTCTGAGTGCTTCGTTGAATGCACCGATCCCGGAAACCAAGTTCGGCCTGTTCCGCATGTGAGCACTGGCATGGATCCGATCGCCCACTTCACCCGCCTGGCGCGTTACCACGTCTGGGCCACACACCGTCTGCTCGACGCGGTTTCGTCCCTCTCCAACGATCACTACCGCAAGGACCTTGGACTGTTCTTCAAGAGCATCCACGGCACCCTGAACCACCTGCTGTTGGCCGAGCACCTGTTGTGGTATGCGCGTTTTTCAAAAGGCGCCTCGCCGTTACTGGACCTCGATGTCGAGATCGAGCCCCACCGTGAACGCTTGGCGCAAGCCCTGAACGGTGGCGCGGCCAACTGGTCGCACCTGATTGCCAACTGGCCCGCAGAGCGCTTTGACAGCCACCTGGACTACCAGACCAGCCAAGGCGAGCCCATGTCGCTGCCCTTTGCGGCCACGCTGGCGCATGTCTTCAACCACGCCACGCACCACCGTGGCCAGATCACGGCGGCATTGACGGCCCTGGGCCAGCCCTGCCCGGAGCTGGACATGGTGTATTTCCTCCAAACTGAACAGGCCTCCAAAGCATGAGCCAAGCCCTGAACATGTCCACCCAAAATGGCGTGCACACCATCACGCTGTCGCGCCCCGATGTGCGCAACGCATTCAACGACGAAGTCATCGCCGAGCTGAAAAAAGCATTTCTGGCGGTGTCCCAAGACGCTTCGGTCCGTTGCGTGGTGTTGGCCGCCGAGGGCCCCGCGTTTTGTGCCGGTGCCGACCTGAATTGGATGCGCCGCATGGCCGACTACACCCGTGACGAGAACCTGGCTGACGCGGGCGAGTTGGCCGCCATGCTGCGCGCCATGTACGCATGCCCCCAACCCACCATCGCCCGCGTGCAGGGCGATGTGTACGCCGGTGGCATGGGCTTGGTGGCGGCCTGCGACATGGCCGTGAGCGTGGACACGGCGAACTATTGCCTGAGCGAAGTCAAGCTGGGCCTGATCCCGGCGACCATCAGCCCCTACGTGATCCGCGCCATGGGCGCGCGTGCGGCGCACCGTTACTTTTTAACGGCCGAGCGCTTTGGTGCGGCCGAGGCGCACCGCATCGGTCTGGTGCACGAGGTGGTGAGCGCCGACGCGCTGGACGCCAAAGTGGCCGAGCTGACCCAAGCGCTGGTGAATGCCAGCCCCCACGCCGTGCGTGCCTGCAAAAAGCTGGTGCAAGACGTGGCCGAACGCGAGATCAACGACGCGCTGGTGGCGCAGACGGTGGCGGGCATTGCCGACATCCGCGCCAGCAGCGAAGGCAAAGAGGGCGTGCAGTCCTTTTTGCAAAAACGAAAACCCCATTGGTTGGTGTGAGGAAAAAGACATGTTCAAAAAAATACTGATTGCCAACCGTGGCGAAATCGCCTGCCGCGTCGCGGCCACTGCCCGCCGAATGGGCATCCAGACCGTGGCCGTTTATTCAGACGCCGACGCCGCGGCCAAGCATGTGCAAGCGTGTGACGAAGCGGTGCATGTGGGCGGCAGCGCGCCCAAAGACAGCTACCTGCGCTGGGAGCGGATTCTGGAAGCCGCCAAGGCCACGGGCGCTGAGGCCGTGCACCCCGGCTATGGCTTTTTGAGCGAGAACGAAGACTTCGCCAAGGCTTGCGCCGCAGCGGGCTTGGTGTTCATCGGCCCGCCCGCTTCGGCGATTTTGGCCATGGGCCTCAAAGCCGAATCCAAGCGCTTGATGGAACAAGCGGGTGTGCCGCTGGTGCCCGGCTACCACGGTGCTGACCAAGACCCGGCCTTGTTGCAAGCCGAGGCCGACCGCATCGGTTACCCCGCGCTCATCAAAGCCAGCGCAGGCGGTGGTGGCAAGGGCATGCGCGTGGTTGAAAAGTCGGAAGACTTTGCCGCTGCGCTGGCCAGCTGCCAACGCGAAGCCATCAACAGCTTTGGCAGCGACGCGGTGCTGATTGAAAAGTATGTGCAGCGCCCGCGCCACATCGAGATCCAGGTCTTTGGCGACACCCACGGCAACTGCGTCTATTTGTTTGAGCGCGATTGCTCGGTGCAGCGCCGCCACCAAAAAGTGCTGGAAGAAGCCCCAGCCCCCGGCATGACCGAAACCCTGCGTGCGCAGATGGGCGCAGCGGCTGTGGCCGCCGCCAAAGCGGTGAACTATGTGGGCGCGGGCACGGTGGAATTCATCGTCGAACAAACGGCTTACGACCAGCCCGAATCCATGCGCTTTTTCTTCATGGAGATGAACACCCGCCTGCAGGTGGAGCACCCCGTGACCGAGGCCATCACCGGTCTGGACTTGGTGGAGTGGCAACTGCGTGTGGCCAGCGGCGAACCGCTGCCCTTGCGTCAGGACCAGTTGCGCATCCAGGGCCATGCGATCGAGGCGCGCATCTGCGCCGAAAACCCCGACAACAACTTCTTGCCCGCCACCGGCACGCTGCAGGTGTACCGCAAGCCGCAAGCGACCAGCTTCGAGCGCGGCACCATCCGCGTGGACGACGGCGTGCGCGAGGGCGACACCATCAGCCCGTTTTACGACTCGATGGTGGCCAAGCTGATCGTGCACGGCGACACCCGCGAGCAAGCCCTGGCGCGTCTGGACACGGCGCTGGCGCAAACCCACATCGTGGGCCTGAACACCAATGTGCAGTTTTTGCGTCATGTGCTGCGCAGCGACGCGTTTGCCACGGCCAAGCTCGACACCGCGCTCATCCAGCGTGAAGCCGCCGTCTTGTTCAAGCAAGACAAAGTTGGTTTGCCCGCCGCTGTGGCCGCCGTGGTGGCGCACAGCCTGCAGGCCGACAAGGCCTTGCAGGGACAAGACCCGTTCAGCCGCCGCGATGGCTGGCAGTCGCACGGGGTGGCGCAGCGCCGCTTTGAATTTGTCTGGCAAGACCAGCCCCGCTCAGCCCGTCTGAGCTATTTGCACGACGGTGCGCTGAGTCTCTCGCTGGAAGGCGAAGACGCTCTGTCGGGCACGTTGACCTATGCGCCCGAAGGCGCAGGCCTGTGGGTGCAGTGGGGCGGTGCGCGCTGCTTCAGCCAGATTGACTGGCAAGGCGAGACTGCGCACGTTTTCACGCCGCAAGGCGCGACCCGCATCACCGTGCTCGACCCCTTGGCCCACGCGGGCGAAGCCGCGCAAGAAGGCGGGCGCCTGACGGCCCCCATGCCCGGCAAGGTGGTGTCTTTTGCCGTCAAGGCAGGCGACCAGGTGAAAGCCGGTCAGCCCCTGGCGGTGATGGAAGCCATGAAGATGGAGCACACCATCAGCGCGCCCAAAGACGGCACTGTGACCGAGTTGCTCTACGCGCCGGGCGATCAAGTCGCCGACGGGGCAGAGCTGCTCAAGCTGGGCTGACAAAATGGCGACATGAACATCCTGATTTGCTTTGATAAATTGCCCCCCGAGCCTTGGGTGCAAGGTTTGGCGCATGCCTTTCCCGGTGCCCATGTGGCGGCTTGGACACCCGGCGCACCGCAGGCCGATCACGCCATCGTTTGGGCCCCGCCCCAGCAGTTCATCGACGAGCAGCCGGGTTTGCAAACCCTGTTCAACATCGGTGCGGGCGTGGATGCTTTGCTGCAATTGAAACTGCCGCCCAGCCTGAAAGTGGTGCGCTTGGACGATGCGGGCATGTCGGTGCAAATGGCCGAGTTTGTGTGCCATGCGGTGATCCGGCATTTTCGGGAGCTCGATGGCTACGACTCCGACGCCCAAGCGGGCAAATGGTCCTACCGCAAACCCCGCAGCCGCGCCGACTTTGCCGTCGGTGTGATGGGCTTGGGCGTGTTGGGTGAGCGCGTGGCCAGGGCGCTGCAGGTGTTTGACTTTCCCGTCAACGGTTACAGCCGCAGCCCCAAAGACTTGGCTGGCATCCGCTGCTTCAGCGGAGCGCAGGCCTTGCCCGAATTTCTGGCTGCCACGCGCGTGCTGGTCAACCTGATGCCGCTCACCCCCGAAACCGAAAACATCCTGAACCACGCCACGCTGTCTCAGCTGCAAAAAGGCGGCTACGTCATCAACGTGGCCCGTGGCAAGCATTTGGTGGACGACGACCTCTTGGCCCTGATCGACAGCGGGCATCTGGCTGGGGCTGCGCTCGATGTGTTCCGCACCGAACCCTTGCCTGCTGATCATGTGTTTTGGCAACACCCCAAAATCACCGTCACGCCCCACACCTCGGCCCGCACTTTGCGCGAAGAAAGCATCGCGCAGATCGTGGGCAAAATGCAGGCCTTGCAGCGCGGTGAGCCGATCAAGGGCGTGGTGGACCATCAGCGCGGCTATTGAACATCCAAAGCACTTCATGAACATTCCTTCACGCGTTCAACTCATCGACGTCGGCCCCCGCGACGGCCTGCAAAACGAAAAGCAGCCGGTGCCTGCCGAGGTGAAGATCGCGCTGGTGCACCGCCTGCAAGCGGCAGGCCTGGCCGAGATCGAGGTCACCAGTTTCGTCAGCCCCAAGTGGGTGCCGCAAATGGCCGACAACGCGGTGGTGATGGCGGGAATCGAGCGCCAAGCGGGCGTGCGCTACTCGGTGCTCACGCCCAATATGGTGGGTTACCAGGCAGCGGTGGCGTCGCGCCCCGACGAGATTGTGGTCTTTGGTGCGGCCAGCCAGGCCTTCAGCCAGAAGAACATCAACTGCTCCATCGAAGAAAGCATGGCGCGCTTTGCGCCCGTGGTGCAAGCGGCGCTGACGGCGGGCATTGCGGTGCGTGGGGCCATGAGCTGCACCGTGGGTTGTCCCTACGAAGGCGAAGTCTCGCCGGCCAGCGTGGCGCACCTGGCGGGTTTGATGAAGCAAATTGGCGTTCAGCGCGTGGACGTGGCCGACACCATCGGCACCGGCACGCCGCTCAAGGTGCAGCACGCCATAGAAGCCACGCTTCAGCACTTTGACATCGACCACATCTGCGGCCATTTTCATGACACCTATGGTCAGGCGCTGGCCAACACCTTGGCCGCCTTGCAAATGGGGGTCTGGAATTTTCAGTCCTCGGTGGCGGGTCTCGGCGGCTGCCCTTATGCCAAGGGGGCCACGGGCAATGTGGCCACCGAAGACGTGGTTTACATGCTGCACGGCATGGGCATTGCCACCGGCATTGACCTGGACAAGTTGGTGGATGCTGGCGCGTTCATCAGCGACTTTTTGGGCCGCAAGCCCAACTCGAACGTGGCCAAGGCCATCCTCAACAAGCGGGCGGGCTGAACCATGTGTGGCGCTGAACTTCATGGGCTGCCCGAAGGCGTGCAACGCGTGGCGAAGGCTTTGCAAGACGCCAAGCATCCCCATGTCCCGGTCATGCTCGATGGCGCGGCCCGCACTGCGCAAGAGGCGGCCGACAGCCTGGGCGTGCAGTTGGGTCAGATCGCCAAGAGCGTGATTTTCAGGCGCAAGGAAGACGCTGTGGCCGTGCTGGTCGTCACTTCTGGCGACCGCTGTGTGGATGAAAAGAAGGTGGCGGCTTTGGTGGGCAAGGTCGGCCGTGCCGATGCCGATTTCGTCAAAGCCCACACCGGCTTCAGCATTGGCGGCGTGTCGCCCGTGGCGCACCTGAACCCACCCGTCACCTTGCTCGATCAGGATCTGTGGCGTTTCGACGAAATCTGGGCAGCTGCCGGGCATCCCCACGGTGTGTTTCGCCTGCGGCCACAGGATTTGCCTGACTTGACCCAGGCCCACCCCGCCGATGTGGTCCAAGACAGCAGCCATGACACGGCGCAGCCGAGCCCTGTGCGACCCTTGTCCAAGGAGTCTTCATGAATGCACGCACGAAGCTGTTGGCGCAACGCGCTGTGCAGGTGTTGACCGATCCCCAGCCCCATGTGCCTTCGCCTTGTCTGTCGGTGTGCGTCATGGACCCTCAGACCGAGGTGTGCGCGGGGTGTTGGCGCAGCCTGGAAGAAATCGGCGCGTGGAGCCGCATGTCGGATGAGGCCAAGCGCTGGGTCTGGCAGCGCATTCAGCAGCGCCTGACCGGTATGGGCGAGCCAGGCTGAACGCGAGCAGCGTGCAGAGGGTTCAACCATTTGGCGAACAGGTGATTGGACAGCCCTCAGGGGGCAGCGGCCTGGCTGCGATCGACCACAATCAAGACATTGCAGGGTGATTCTTCCACCAGTGATTTGGCCGTCGAGCCGCTCCACCAGCGGCGCAGCAAGTTGGGTTCATGCTTGTGACCGACCACGATCAGGTCGGCGCCGGCGCGATGGGCAAACTGGGTCAGTTCGTGGATGACTTCGCCCTTGAGGACCTCACCTTGTACGCTGAACCCCATGGACTGCAAGGTGCGCACGCCTTGCGCCAGTTGTTCCTTCAACTCATCTTCCACAGGGCCGTTGTTGGCCGAGGTGTAGTAGCCCATTTCCATCGAACCCACATCCAAAGGGTTGGGTGCCACCGCTACCAAAGTCAGGCGGGGCTGGCCCCAATGGGCCAGCTCCTTGAGTTCGAGCAAGGCCTTTTGCCCGGTGATGGAGCCGTCATAAGCCAGGATGATGTGTTTGTACATGCTTGCCGCCTTGAGTTGACAGAGGTTGAGAAGCCACAACGACCAAAGATCAGAATGACAAAATCATGTACCGCAGCAGTGCCAAAGCGCAAGCTGGTGTTGACCCTATAGACGTGGCCTGACAGGCTTTCAGACTCGGAGACACCCATGAAAACCATTGAGTTCTACCTTGATTTCATTTCGCCCTATGCCTGGTTGGGCTTTGACGCCTTGCCCAAGGCACTGCAAGGCATCAGCCACCGGGTGGTGCACAAGCCGGTGCTGTTTGCGGCCATGCTCAAGCACCACGGTCAGCTCGGCCCGGCAGAAATCCCGGCCAAGCGCGACTGGACCTACCGGCAAGTGCTGTGGCAAGCACGGCAGCAAGGTACGCCCATGCAACTGCCTGCGACCCATCCGTTCAACCCTTTGGGATTGCTCCGATTGGCCATTGCCTGCGATGCAGACGGTCAGCCCAACCGCTATGTGTGCGAGCAGGTTTTTCGCCATGTGTGGTGCTCGGGCCTGGATGCCGCCGATCCGCAACGCTTGGCGCAATTGACGGCGCAACTCAAGCCGACCAAAGATCCCTCGGATGCCGATGTCAAGCAGGCCCTGCAGGCGAACACCCAAGAAGCACTGGCGCAGGGCGTGTTTGGCGTGCCCAGCTTTCGGGTGGACGACAAAGTGTTTTGGGGGCAAGACGCATTGCCCCTGCTGCGCGCTTATTTGCTGGGCGACCCTTGGTTTGACGGCCCCGACTGGCAGGCTCCGGCGCAGTGCGAGGTGGGCGTGCGGCGTTCTTGACGCCAGTATTCAGCCAGCGCCCCAAAAAAAACCCGATCGCATGACGCGATCGGGTTTTTCGTTTGGAGGATTCAAGTTTGCAAGGCAGTGCTTGCAAACCCCGTCCTTTTAGTGAGCAGCCGTACCTTGTGAGGTGGTGCCGTCAAAGCTGGGGAAACGAACGTTCTCCACCAACTCCTGAACTTCCTTCTCGGGTTCTTTGGTCAGCAGCGACACGATGATGATCACCGCGAAGCCCACTGGCAAACCGAAGATACCGGCCGAGATGGGGGCAATGTCCCACCAGGTGTTGGCCTTCAGGATTTCAGGGGTCAATGTGCCCTCATGGAACAAGCTGTACATCCAGGGATGGGTCTTGACCATGTAGTAGAAAGAGACACCCAAGCCAGCCACCATGCCCAGCGAGGCGCCCCACTTGTTGGCACGCTTCCAGAAGATGCCCAGGGTCAACGCAGGGAAGAAGGCTGCCGCAGCGAACGAGAAGGCCGCAGACACCAGGAACAAAATGTCGGCCATGCGCAGCGAGGCCACATAAGCCGCAGCCAAGGCCACGAACACCAAAATGGTTTTGGAGATCGCAACACGGCGGTTGGCCGAGGCGTTGGGGTCAACGATTTTGTAGTACACGTCGTGCGACAGAGCGTTGGCAATGGTCAGCAACAGGCCGTCAGCAGTGGACAAGGCCGCAGCCAAACCACCCGCTGCCACCAAACCGGAAATCACGAAGGGCAAGCCGCCGATTTCAGGTGTGGCCAAGACCACGATGTCACCGCCCAAGCGGATTTCTGCCAATTGCAAGATGCCATCTTTGTTGATGTCAGACACGGCCATCAGCGTGGGGTCCACCACGTTCCAGCGTGCAATCCATCCCGGCAACTGGTCAAACGGTGTGCCCACCAGCAGCGTGTAGATGTCGAACTTGACCAGCACCGCCAAAGCAGGCGCTGTGAAGTACAGCAGCGAGATGAAGAACAGCGACCAAGCCACCGACTCACGTGCTTCACGCACCGAGGGCACGGTGTAGAAGCGCATCAGGATGTGTGGCAGCGCAGCCGTACCCACCATCAAGCAGAAGACCAACGCCAAGAAGTTCTTGCGGGCCACATCTCGGGCAGCGTCGTCTTTGCCTGGGAAGGGCTCAGCATGGCGCAGTGGGGGGTTGGCGCGTGCCGCATTGGATGTGCGAGCTGCGGTGTAGGCCGCTTTGGCAGCGGCTTCGTCTTTGGGCAGAGCCGCCAAAGCCTTTTCAGCGGCCTGGATGTCAGCTGCCGGTGCGTTGGCGGCCTTCAGCTCTTCCAGCTTCTTGGTGGCGGCTTCTTTGTCCGCGGCCATGGCGGCTGGCACATCTTTCAGCTTTTCAGCGGCTGCATCGGCACGTGCTTTGAAGATGCCACGAACTTCGAGTTCTTTGGGGTCTTTCAGCAACTGCTCTTCTTTGGCGCTCACTTTTTCGAGCAAGTAGCCATAAGCCACCTGAGGCACAGGGTTGCTGGTGTGTTTCACCGACAACCAAATCACGGGGATCAGGTAAGCGACGATCAGGATCAGGTACTGCGCCACCTGGGTCCAGGTCACTGCACGCATACCGCCCAGGAAAGAGCAAACCAGGATACCGGCCAAGCCGACATACACGCCCACGTCGAAGGACAGACCGGTCAAGCGGGCTGTGATCAGGCCCACGCCGAAGATCTGCGCCACCACGTACACAAAGGACACCAAGATGGCGGCAAACACGCCAATCAAGCGGGCCATGTTGCCGCCGTAGCGTGCACCCAGGAAGTCAGGGATGGTGAACTGGCCAAACTTGCGCAGGTAAGGTGCCAAGAACAAGGCCACCAAACAGTAACCGCCGGTCCAGCCCAAGATGAAGGCCAAACCGCCGTAACCTGTCAGGTAAAGCGTACCGGCCATACCGATGAAGGACGCCGCAGACATCCAGTCGGAGCCAGTGGCCATGCCGTTGTAGATGGCTGGCACGCGGCGACCCGCCACGTAGTATTCGGCCGCATCGTTGGTGCGACTGATCACACCAATGCCGCCGTACAAGAGCACGGTGGCCGCCAGGAAGGCGTAGCCGATGTACTCTTTGGGCATCCCCATCTGTTCAAGGATGCCCAGCACCACGACGAAGGCCACAAAGCCACCGCCGTAGAAAAGGAAGACTTTGTTCAGAGACTTCTGAAACTGGCTTTGGGTTTGCCCCACTCCGTCAAAAACGCTCATGCTTCTTCTCCTTCTGCCACGCCATATTCCTTGTCAAGGTTGTTCATGTAGCGGGCGTAGTACCAAATGATGAGGCAGTACACGATCAGTGCGCCTTGGGCAGCAACCCAAAACGAGAACGGCCAGCCAAAAAAGCTGAATGTCAAATCGCGCGAAAAGTACAAAAGTACAAACGTGACAAAGAACCACAGGGCCAGCAAGAGCCCCGTGATCCTTAGGTTTTTGCTCCAGTATTCCTGGTGCCTTGCAGTGAGCTGCATCGTCATCTCCTTCTTGTAAAAAAACAAACTACCGACTGTCAATCTTGAATAGATTTCCCCAACTTGTGGGGAGACATCACACGGCCTTATCCAATTGCAGCCCTGTTTCCCGCTCAAATTGAGCGGCCACTTTGGGCTCAAAGCCCTTGAGGTGGCGCATCACCTCCAGGGCTTTTTCGGGTTGGTGCAATTCCATGTGCACCCGGGCCATTTGGTACCAGGCGTAAGGACTCATGGCTTGCAATTCGGTGTTGCGTTTGAAAGCCACCAAAGATTCTTCGAGGCGCCGTTGGCGTACCAGCACCAAGCCCAGGCCGTACCAAGCGCGGTCCAATTTTTCGTCGATCGACAGGGCTTTTCGGAATGCGAGCTCCGCATCTTGGCTGCGCCCCAATTCTTCGCACACAAACCCCACATTGAAATGGGCGTTGGCGTTGTTCGGTGTGAGCGTCAGGGCGCGCTCAAAGAACCCCAGAGCCTGCACCAAGCGGCGATTGTTCAGCTCGTTGTAGCCCAAGCTGTTGAGCGCCAAAACATCCTGTGGATGGATGTCGAGGATCTCTTCAAAAACAGCATAGGCTTGATTGCGCAGGCCAAACACCAACAGAACTTTGGCCTTGAAACGCAACCATAGACAACGGGTGCGGATGGAGGTGTGGAGTTTGGCGGGAGCCAGGGGGGTGTTCACTGACATGTGGCGATCCCCATCTCGAGACACAGCTCGATTTTCAGTTGCACCACCAAAACCCAAGCGATGATCAGCCAGCTGCTGGTGGCCAGTGGAATGTGTTGGTCCAAGATCAGCTTGGGGCTGATTTTGCGGGTGATCCACAAAGCCGGTTTGGAGGCCACATCGAGCAATTGCCAAAAAACGTTGTTGTCACGGTTGGAGCCCGCCAGCAAGCCCAGCAAGAAACGCCCGACGATGAACATCAAGGAAAGTTCAATCAGACTCTTGGCAATGACAACAGCAAGCAACATAGACTTCCACGGGTGGGGACCAAAATAATTTGGCGGATTCTATGAGGAAGTTTGCAAAAGTCCACAAGGGGTTACACCCGATGAAAAGCCCATCAGAATGCTGAATAAACCCTATTTTTTCTATGCTTATTGGGCGGCATCACTCGGGAAAAGAGGCAACCTGACAAACGCCTGACGCTTCGCTTTCTGTAGATAGACACCCAGCAAGGTGTGAATCAAGGGAAAATACTTAGAAGTGTTGCTAGGGTTTACCACGGGTTTTTTCAAGCCATCGTCCTGTTTCGTTGCTTGAAGTGAAAGCAAATACAGAGGACTTACAGAAGTTTGGCTTCAGCGTCGAAAGCGTGCCACCAACAGTGCCAGCAAAAGCACCGGAACAAGAATGATCAGGTTGGATATCAGTCCTGCGATGATTTCGTCGCCAAGATTGTCTGAACCGCTGGGCATGGTGCTGGGCAGTATCACGGCCACGAACACCACACCAGCGACCAAGGGCAAGATGCGCCCGGTCACGGAGGACGTTCTGAGCATGGTGACCACCAGCGCGATGATCAGGCCGATGCGAAACACATCACTCAGTTGCGAAAACACAAGCTCAATCACGGTGGGATGTCCTATCGGGTAAATCAGGCATGGAGTGTGCCATGGGCTGCGTCTTGCAAATCGGACTCGTTGTGAAAATCCGATTTGAAAGACGTCAAAGGATATTTGACATAGAGGGCGCAGAGGCCTTGGAGAAAAAAAAGACCTGGGTCTTCGAAAAGACCCAGGTCGGTTGGGCGTTGGATTTATCGGGCGTCGTGGTCGCCAGCGAAGATGTCCTTCTTGTGTGTGCCACCTGGGACGAACAGTGTGCCAATGACGACGGTCATGACGGCAATCACGATGGCGTACCAGAGTCCGGAGTAGATGTTGCCGGTCTGCGCAGAGATCGCAAACGCTGTCGCAGGCATCAGACCGCCGAACCAGCCGTTGCCGATGTGGTAGGGCAGCGACAAGCCAGAGTAACGGATGCGGGTGGGGAACATTTCAACCAGCATCGCAGCGATCGGGCCATAGACCATCGTCACCAACAAAACCAAGTAGGTCAGGATCAGGATGATGGTCATCTTCTGTGCGGTGAAGATGTCAACGAAATTGTTGGCTTTGGCCACAGTCTTGTTGTCAGCAGGCACCAGTGGATAACCCGCTTGTTTCAGCGCCGCGTTCAGGCTGCCGTCGAAAGCGGCTTTGGCCTTTTTCAGATCGTCGCCTGTCAGCTTGCCTGCGTCATAGGATTCGATGACGGTCTCGCCCACCTTCACCACCGCGAGGGTGCCAGGTGCAGCGCCTTCTTCTGTCGAGTAGTTCACCGAAGAACGAGCCAGTTGAGCCTTGGCAATGTCGCAAGACGATGTGAATTTCACAGTGCCCGTGGGGTTGAACTGGAAAGAGCAATCTTCAGCCGCCACCTTGACGGAAACCGGCGTTTGATGTGCTTTGTAAATGGCGGGGTTGGCCGTTTCAGTCAAAAAGTTGAACACGGGCAAGAAGGTCGCCGCAGCCAGCACGCAACCGGCCAGGATGATGGGCTTGCGACCAATGCGGTCAGACAGGGCGCCGAAGAGCAAAAAGCCGCCTGTACCCAGAATCAGCGACCAAGCCACCATCACGTTGGCGGTGAAGCTGTCAACCTTGATCACGTTTTGCATGAAGAACAGCGCATAGAACTGGCCGGTGTACCAGACCACAGCCTGACCCGCGACCAGACCCAGCAAAGCGATCAGGGCGATCTTGCCGTTTTTCCAGTTGCCAAAAGCTTCGCTCAAAGGTGCCTTGGAGGTGCGGCCTTCTTCCTTCATTTTCTTGAAGGCGGGGCTTTCGTTCATCTGCAAGCGGATGTACAGCGAAATCAACAGCAAGAAAATGGAGCCGATGAAGGGAACACGCCAGCCCCAGGCGTTGAACGCCTTGACCATGGTGGGGCTGCCATCGGCCATGAGCACGGCCACGCCGTCTTTCATCAAGGGCACGTCGGGGTAGTTGCCGTTGACATAGCCTTGCACCGACAAAATGACGATCAGCGACAGCAGCAGACCCAAGGTCGCTGTGGTCTGAATGAAGGCTGTGAAATAGCCACGCTGATTGGCAGGCGCGTGTTCGGCCACATAGATGGCCGCACCACCGTATTCACCGCCCAGGGCCAAACCTTGTGCCATGCGCAGAAGGATCAGGATGATGGGCGCCGCAACGCCCCAGCTTTCGTAGTTAGGCAAGACACCCACCAAGAAGGTCGACACACCCATGATGACGATGGTCATCAAGAAAGTGTGCTTGCGGCCGATCATGTCGCCCAACATGCCAAACACCAGCGCACCGAAGGGGCGCACGATGAAGCCCGCGGCAAAAGCCAGCAGCGCAAAGACGTTGCGGGTGTTTTCCGGGAAGGCGGTGAAGAATTGCGCGCCAATGATGGCGGCCAAGGCGCCGTAAAGGTAGAAGTCGTACCACTCAAAGATCGTCCCGGCAGACGATGCCATGATGACCTTTTTCTCCTCTGCGGTCATCGGACGGGAGCGCTCCCGTACGTTGTTGCTCATATCTGTTGTTGACATACTTGTCCTTAATTTATTTCCGACTGTTAGAACGGATGAAATGGATAAACGCAGTCGTTCAGGTTCAGCGGGGCTGCTGTTCCATTGAATTGCCATTCCAATTTAGGGTTAATAACTTACTGAAAGATTGCATGCGATATAAGTCGCGGCCAATGCAAGGGTAAACACTGATGGATCGGCGATCGGCTAGAGATATTGCTGACGCCAGACTTTCAAAACCTGGCCTGGGATCGGATCAAGCCTGCTGTGTACGTGAAGACAATGTGCCCGCCTGACGGGGTCAGCTTGTAAGGCGTTTCAATCGTGCCCGTTGGGCTCATGGAGGGGTGAGCGCTCATCTCGCTTGGTGATGCCAGCCACTTCCTGCGCTTCCCATCGGTTCATGAGCCAGGCATAGACCACCACGATGGCCACAAAGACGAGCACAGAACCCTGTGCCGCCATCCAGAAGTAAAGCGGCCAACCCTGGATTTCGATGGCCAAGTCGCGCGCAAAAAAACCGGGACCAAAACTGGCGCAGAACCAAATCAACATCAAGGTCCACCGCAAACGGCTTTGGCGCTTTTTGAGTGCAGCGGAGGGGATGTGTATTTCAATCATGCGCAAGGATAGGTGGAAACTCACGGTGTCCGATTTTGCAGGGGGCCACGCCTGCATGGATGATAAAGCCTGTGTGGATTCCGCAGTGAGGCTTGACAAGGGCCCAGCGCCCATGGAATCAAAGCAAGCTCAAAGGGTAACGCTGGGCCCAAACATCCTGCAGAGTTTGAATGACCGAAAAAGCTTCTCTCAGGTGGCTGCGTTGAAAGTTCGACAGTTCTTGCAGATGCAGGTGGTTGTCAGGCTCAAGGCCGCGTTGCATGCAATGGCTTTGGTGGGCGATGCGCAGACTGGACACAAACTCCAAAGCGTCTCGTAAATCGCGCGAACCTTGCTCAGACAACTCGCCCAGTTCTGAAGCTCTTTCGAGGCGGTCACAGGTGTTGACTTCGAGCAAGCCTGCTTCCAGGGCGTGAATGCGAGCCAAGTCCACGATGGGCGTGATGGCGTGGTTTTTCAGGTCGACCGTTCCCGCATGCGCGCCACTGTGGCTGATGGCGATGTGGCCGAACAAGTTGAGTGGCGGGCGTTGCTTGTGCGCATTGTTCACCACATGCGCCAAAAAAAGACTTTTTTGAGGCGTTTGCGCCAACACCTCCTGGCGCAATGCCTGAAGCAATTCGAACTGTCCGTGAACCGCCCGAAGATCAAAAAAGACCGTGATCAACATCAATGCCTTGGAATCGGGGCTGTCCGTCCAGCGCTCAAAATACTGACGCCAAATGTGCACGGGTTGTCGCCAAGTGTCGGTCATGGCCATCATCTCCCCCGGGCAGTGGACATAGCCACAAGCCGCCAAGCCATCGCAGACCCGCCGGGCCAAAGTCTGAAAATAGCTGCCGTGCAAGGCCGGCTTGTAGTCATCGCTCAACACCATGCAGTTGTCTTGATCCGATTTGGCGGTTTGCTCGCAGCGTCCTTGCGATCCGGCTGCCACCCACACATAGGGTACGGGTGGAGGGCCCAATTCCGCTTCGGTCAGCTCAATCAAGCGAAGAGTCAAGGCATCGGTGATGGCAGTGATGATGTGCCCGATGATGTAAGCGCTGGTGTTGGCTGCGCTCAAATGGGTTTGCAAGCCCTTGATTTGCCGACCGATGCCCGCCAGCCCCTCGAGCGTGGTTTGTCGGTGGATGTCGCTTGCCAAGTGGATCGGCGATGTGCTTTGCTGCCGCATCAGGTCGGAGGCGGTGACCATGCCCACCAAACGCTGCCCGTCCATCACGGGCACATGGTGGATGTTGTGGCGTGTCATCAGGAGCAAAGCCTCAAAGGTTGGGCTGCGTTGGTCCAATCTGATGGGGTTCAGGGTGGCAATGTGGGCTGCAGGGCCGGACAGATCAAGACCTGCAGCGACCACCCGGTTGCGCAGGTCACGGTCGGTGACCAAGCCCTTTAAATGGCCTTCATGCACCAGCAAGACCGAAGACACGCCATGGTCGCGCATGGTTTGGGCCACTTCGAGCACGCTGGCATGCCATGGCAAGGTGAAGGGGCGGTGTTGCACCAGGGCTTGCAATGGCATGCCCAACCAGGGCGCGGTTTCAGCAAGCCCATGGGCCGCGTCCCGAAGGACAATGCCCTCGGGTGGTGCGGGGCCGTCAGGTTTGGGAGTGGACATGTTCTGGCCCCGTTCTTTCCTGATGCGCAGGGTTTTTTCATTCTGTCAGATGCCACGTTCATGGGGCTTCACAACCCAAGCTTTTCATGATCCCGGTCAAGAAAAAGGGGCAAGTCTGACCAGGTTCAGGCGCATCGAGCTGGGCCCTAGAATGTTTGGCCTTCACCCCATAAAGCCTGTCCATGTCCCAAGGTCTCATCCGCATCCGTGGTGCCCGTCAGCACAACCTCAAAAACATCGATCTGGACATCCGCACGGGTGAGCTCACGGTGGTCACCGGCCCCAGCGGCTCGGGCAAGTCGAGTTTGGTGTTTGACACGCTGTATGCCGAGGGCCAGCGCCGCTATGTCGAGACCTTCAGCGCTTATGCCCGCCAGTTTCTGGACCGCATGGACAAACCGGCGGTGGACAAGGTCGAAGGCGTGCCCCCGGCGATTGCGATCGACCAGACCAACCCGGTGCGCAGTTCGCGCTCCACCGTGGGCACCATGACCGAGCTGAACGACCACCTCAAGCTCTTGTTTGCGCGTTTGGGCCAGTTGTTTGACAAAGACACCGCGCAGCCGGTGCGCCACGACAATCCCGACACGATTTATGCTGAGCTGGCCCAGCGCGCCGCGCAAGCGGGTGACCCGCGCTTGTACCTGACCTTTCCGGTTGAGCTGCCCGCCAACACCAGCGCCGAGCAAGTTGAGCAATGGCTCTCGGCCAGCGGCTTCACCAAAGTGCAGGCCGAGCGCGAAGTGGCCACCCCCACCGGCCCGCGCAAAGTGCTGGACGTGATCGCCGACCGTTTTCGCATCGGCAACGCCGAAAAAGCCCGCGTGGTCGAAGCCATCGAAGTGGCCCTCAAACGCGGTGGCCGCCTGAACGTGTATGTGGAGAAATTGGGGTCAGATCCCAATTTATCTTCTTCCTCTGAGCCCGCCTTCGATATCTGGCGTTTTTCCACCGGCCTGCATTGCCCCGACAGCGACCAGCGCTACACCGACCCGATCCCGTCGATGTTCTCCTTCAACTCGGCCGTGGGCGCTTGCGAGACCTGCCGTGGTTTTGGGCGTGTGATCGGCGTTGACTATGGCCTGGTCATTCCCAACCCCAAGCTCACGCTGCGCGCCGGCGCCATCAAGACGCTGCAAACCCCTGCTTGGCAAGAAAACCAGGACGACCTGATGCGGCACGCCGAGGCCGCTGGCATTCCGCGTGACACGCCTTGGGACAAGTTGACCCAGGCTCAGCAAGACTGGGTGATCCACGGTTCACCCGAGTGGAAGGGCCGCTGGAACCACCAGTGGTACGGCGTGAAGCGCTTTTTTGAGTACCTGGAGAGCAAGGCCTACAAGATGCACATCCGCGTGCTCTTGTCCAAGTACCGCAGCTACACCGAGTGTCCGACCTGCCAAGGCGCACGCTTGAAGACAGAGAGTTTGCTGTGGCGAATCGGCAGCCACTCGGACGCCGAAGGTGTCTTGCCGGTAGAAAAGCGTTTCATGCCCGCAGGTGTGAAGTGGACACGCGCGCAGCTGGAGGCGCTGCCGGGCTTGAGTTTGCACGACATGATGATCATGCCGCTGGACCGCTTGCGCTTGTTCTTTGACCGGGTATCGGCGTCAGACGTTCGATCGACCACAAGGTCTGCGTCAGAACGGGGGGTGGGCGACGATTTTGGCGTACCCCCGCCTCATGAGGAGCCCGCCCCCCGTTCTGACGCAGACCGAACCGCCGAAGAAACCACCGAAGCAAAACGTTCTGACGCAGACCGAACCGCCAAAGAACCAGGACAAGGCAAAAGCGCCGAACAAAAAGCCCTGCAACTGCTGCTCGAAGAAATCACCACCCGCCTCAAATACCTGTGCGACGTGGGCATTGGCTACCTCACCCTCGACCGCCAAAGCCGAACCCTCAGCGGCGGTGAAGTTCAGCGCATCAACCTCACCACCGCCCTGGGCACCAGCCTGGTCAACACCCTGTTTGTGCTGGACGAGCCCAGCATTGGCCTGCATCCGCGCGACATGCACCGCATCACACGGGCCATGCAACGCCTGCGCGACGCGGGCAACACGTTGGTGGTGGTCGAGCATGACCCGGCCGTGATGCTGGCCGCTGACCGCATGATCGACATGGGCCCCGGCCCCGGTGAGCGCGGTGGGCAAATCGTGTTTGACGGCAGCACCGCCGACCTGCGCAAGGCCGATACACTCACCGGCGCTTATTTGGGTGGGCGCAAGCAAGTGGGCCTGGGCTTCAAGCGCATGGTGAGCGACAGCACGCCGCGTTTGATTCTGGAAGGCGCACGCGAGCACAACCTGCAAAACATCAGCGTGGACTTTCCGCTGCAGCGCCTGGTCACCATCACGGGTGTCAGCGGCTCGGGCAAGTCGAGTTTGATTCAGGACGTGCTGGCCCCGGCGCTGATGCGCCACTTTGGCAAAGCCACCGAAACGCCCGGTGCGCACGACCGCCTGCTGGGCGCTGACCACCTGAGCGATGTGGTGTTTGTGGACCAGTCACCGATTGGCAAAACCGCCCGCTCCAACCCGGTCAGCTATGTGGGCGCGTGGGACGCGATCCGCGAGATTTTTGCCACCGCGCCCTTATCGCGCCAGCGCGGTTACACCGCCAGCAAGTTCAGCTTCAACGGCGGCGATGGCCGCTGCCCCACTTGCGGCGGTTCGGGTTTTGAGCACGTCGAGATGCAGTTCTTGAGCGACGTGTATTTGCGCTGCCCCGATTGCGATGGCCAACGCTACCGCCCCGAGATTCTCGAAATCACCATCGAGCGCCAGGCCATCGGCGGTGCGGTGCGCCACCTCAATGTGGCCGACATTCTGGAGCTCACCGTGAGCGAAGCGGCGGCTTTGTTTGCGCAAGACCGTGAAGTCATCCGCGCCCTGCAGCCCATCGTGGATGTGGGTCTGGAATACGTGCGTCTGGGCCAGCCCGTGCCCACACTCTCGGGCGGCGAGGCGCAGCGCCTCAAGCTCGCAGGCTTTCTGGCCGAGGCCGCTAAAAGTGCGTCCAAAAGCCGCCAAAGTTTGGCGCGCAAGGGCACGCTGTTCTTGTTTGACGAGCCAACCACCGGCCTGCACTTTGACGACATCGCCAAGCTGATGCGCGCCTTGCGCAAGCTGCTTGAAGCCGGGCATTCGCTGATCGTCATCGAGCACAACCTGGACGTGATCCGCGCCAGCGATTGGTTGATTGATTTGGGGCCTGAAGGGGGTTATGCCGGCGGCCTGATCGTGGCCGAGGGCACGCCCGAGGACGTGCGTCAGCACCCCACATCACACACCGGGCTGGCGTTGCGCGAGTACGCACAGGCCATGGGCGAGGTGCATGGTGTGGCTGAGCGTTTGAATGTTGATGGGGGTGAGTTCGATGTTCTGGCTGGGCGGTCGGGTGTTCGTGGGGGCGAGGCTGCGGTGTCAGCGGGTTCCTCATACGGCGGGGGTACGCCAAAATCGTCACCCTCTGACACCGCAGCCTCGCTGGCGAAGGTTCGAGGCGGGGAAGGTGCCATCTTGCTGGCTCCGGTTGCTCGCCAGCCGCCTGTTTTGAACAACAACATCCAGATCGTCAACGCCAAAGAGCACAACCTCAAAAACCTGAGCGTGGACATTCCACGCGGCAAGTTCAACGTGGTCACGGGCGTCAGCGGTTCCGGCAAGTCCACGCTGGCCTTTGACATCCTGTTCAACGAAGGCCAGCGCCGCTATCTGGAAAGCCTGAACGCCTATGCCCGCGCCATCGTGCAGCCCGCAGGCCGTCCCGAGGTCGATGCGGTGTACGGCATTCCACCCACCGTGGCGATCGAGCAGCGGCTGTCACGCGGCGGCCGCAAATCCACCGTGGGCACCACCACGGAGGTTTGGCACTTTTTGCGCCTGCTGTATGTGAAGCTGGGCATCCAGCATTGCGTGCACGACAACACCCCCGTGCAGCCGCAAACCCCCGACAGCATCATTGCGCAGTTGATGACGCAGTTCAAGGGCCAGCACATCGGCCTGCTGGCGCCGCTGGTCACCAACCGCAAGGGCGTGTACACCGAACTGGCCGACTGGGCGCGCCCGCGTGGCTACACGCATTTGCGTGTCGATGGCGAGTTTTTGCCCACGCAAAGTTTTCCGCGCATTGACCGCTTCAAAGAACACAGCATCGAGTTGCCCGTGGCCAGCCTGGATGTGTTGCCCAGCAAGGAAACCGCACTGCGCGAAGCCTTGACCCGAACCTTGGAGCACGGCAAGGGCGTGGTGCATGTGTTGAGCGATCTGGATGGCTTGCGCGAAGCCATGTTCAGTGGCGCATCCACCGCCCGCATCGGGCAGCACCGGGTGTTCTCCACACTGCGCGCTTGCCCGGCTTGCGCCACGTCTTATGCCGAACTCGATCCGCGTTTGTTCTCGTACAACAGCAAACACGGCTGGTGCCCCGACTGCGTGGGCACGGGCGTCAAGCTGAGCAAGGACGAGCGTCAAGTGTTCGACGATTCGGTGCGCGACGACAAAGACAAGGGCCGCGAGCAGACCTTTGCCGAGCCCGAGATCGAAGACCTGGCCAATGTGGCCTGCCCCAGTTGCGAAGGCACCCGCCTGAACGCCACGGCGCGTGCCGTGCGCCTGGGTGCAGCCCCGGGCCAGGGCTGGCGCATCACCGACATCGCCAGCCTGTCGGTGAGCGATGTACGGCAGTGGGTGCAAAAGCTGCACCTGACAGGCCGTGATGCTGACATCGCCCGTGACCTGGTACCCGAGATCCAAAGCCGCCTGGAGTTTTTGGAAGAAGTGGGCTTGGGTTACCTCACGCTGGACCGGGGCGCGCCCACGCTGTCGGGTGGCGAGGCGCAGCGCATCCGCTTGGCCGCGCAACTGGGCAGCAACCTGCAAGGCGTGTGCTACGTGCTGGACGAACCCACCATCGGTCTGCACGCCCGCGACAACCAGATCTTGCTCAATGCTTTGCAAAGCCTGAGCGACAAGGGCAACACGCTGGTGGTGGTGGAGCACGACGAAGACACGATTCGCCGCGCTGACCACATCATCGACATCGGCCCGAGTGCCGGTAAACGCGGTGGCCGCTTGGTGGCCGAGGGCTCGGTGGCCGACATCACGGCTTCGGCCGATTCACAAACCGGGCGCTATTTGTTGCACGCGATGAAGCATCCGATGCAGTTGCGTCGTTCCGTGGACGCTTCTTTGTGGGGCGGTGGCGCGGGCGCCTCATACGGCGGGGGTACGCCAAAATCGGCGCCCACGCCACCGCCCCACAAAGAAGCGGCGGGTGGTGTGGATTTGCAATGGCTCACCCTCACCGGTGCCAACCTGCACAACTTGCGCCAAGTCGATGTGCAGGTGCCTCTCAAGCGACTGGTGGCCGTGACCGGCGTCAGCGGTTCGGGCAAATCCACCCTGGCCCGCGATGTCTTGTTGGCCAATGTGCAGGCGCTGGTCAACCAGCGCTCCACCTTCGCAGGGCGCACCGCGCAAGATGCAGGCCAGCGTGTGGCGTTGACAGCGTGCACCGATGTGCAAGGCTTTGAGACGATCGACCGCGTGCTGGAAGTTGATCAAACGCCGATTGGCAAAACACCGCGCTCCTGCCCCGCCACCTACATTGGTTTCTGGGACACGATCCGCAAACTGTTTGCCGAAACGCTGGAGGCCAAGGCCCGGGGTTATGCCGCCGGGCGCTTCAGTTTCAACACCGGCGAAGGTCGCTGCCCCAGCTGCGAAGGCCAGGGCATGCGCACCATCGAGATGAGCTTTTTGCCCGATGTGAAAGTACCTTGCGAAACCTGCCGGGGTGCCCGCTTCAACCCCGAAACTCTGGCCGTGACCTGGCGTGGCAAGAGCATTGGCGATGTGCTGCAAATGGAAGTGGACGAGGCCGTGGACTTCTTTGCCAGCATGCCCAGCATCGCGCACCCGCTGCAACTGCTCAAGGACGTGGGTCTGGGGTACCTGACCTTGGGCCAGCCTTCACCCACGCTCAGTGGCGGAGAAGCCCAGCGCATCAAGCTGGTGACCGAACTCACCAAAGTGCGTGATGAGGTGGGCAAGCGCGGCAACAAGGCGCCGCACACGCTTTATGTGCTGGACGAGCCCACCGTGGGCCTGCACATGGCCGATGTGGACAAGCTCATTCGCGTGCTGCACCGGCTGGTGAATGCGGGGCACAGTGTGGTGGTGATCGAACACGACTTGGATGTGATCGCCGAGGCTGACTGGATCATTGACTTGGGGCCAGAAGGTGGCCATGCGGGTGGCCGCATTGTGGCCGCGGCGTCACCGGAAGATGTGGTGCGTTTGGGCACCCACACGGGGGTGGCGTTGGGGCCTGTCCTGGCGCGGGTTTGATCTTTTTCAAGCCGGACCCATTCAGCGTCGAGCCATTCCATAGAATCCAGCCATGCCCCACAGAACCCACACGCCCATCGTTCTCGAACCTGAATACATCGAGGGCTTTCGCCAGATCTACGAAGAAAAAATCGTCTTCAACAAAACCTTGGGCCTGAAACTGGTCAAGGTGACGCCCGAAGGGGTGGAGGCCCGCATCGACATGCGGCCCGAGTTGGTGGGGCACTTTGCCTACAACCGCATCCATGGGGGCGTCATCAGCGCGGTGCTCGATGCCATCGGCAGCGCGGCTGTGATGGCGGCGCTGGCCGCCAAGCACATGGACGAGCCGCCCGCCAAACGCCTGGAGCGTTTTGCCAAACTGGGCACCATCGATTTGCGGGTGGATTACTTGCGCCCCGGCATCGGCGAGCACTTCACCATCACCGCCAATGCCTTGCGCGTGGGCTCGCGTGTGGGGTCCTCACGCATGGAGTTTTGTGGGCCGGATGGGACTTTGATGTCCACCGGAGCTGCGGCTTACATCGTGTCCTGATTCGCGGGGCCGGGTCTGGTCCCCGGGCTCATTCGGCGGGCACCACGCGTGGGTGGCCGTGTTCGTCCACCGCCACATAGGTCAGGTGCGCTTCGGTCACCTTGATGTACTGGCCTTGCAGCTGAAAACGCTCGGCAAACACCTCGACCTTGACGGTCACCGAGGTGCGGCCCACCCGGACGATGCGCGAGAAAAACGACAGGATGTCGCCCACTTTGACCGGCTGTTTGAAGATGAACTCGTTCACGGCCACGGTCACCATGCGCCCGCGCACGCGCCGCGCGGGCAGCACCGCCCCTGCCAAGTCGACCTGGGCCATGACCCAGCCGCCAAAAATATCGCCGCTGGCGTTGCAGTCGGCGGGCATGGGGATGACCTTGAGCACCAACTCCTGGTCAGTGGGCAAAGACACGGTGTGAGGGCGTGGGGTGTCAGACATGGGCACAATCGGTGGTTAACGTTGAATCGGATTGTCCCCTATGCGCCACCACGGCGAACCTGCCGCCACTGCTTCTCCCCATTCGCCCCAGCCGGGTGCCACAGCCGCCCCGGCGGACAAGTCGCCCGCCGGTGGCGACTGGAAGACCCTGTCGCGCCTTTTGCCCTACCTGTGGCAATACAAGTGGCGCGTGGTCATCGCCCTGAGCCTCATGGTGGCGGCCAAGCTGGCCAACGTCAGCGTGCCCTTGCTGCTCAAGGAGTTGGTGGACGCCATGAGCATCAAGCCTGGCGACCCGCAAGCCGTGCTGGTGATGCCGGTGGCATTGCTGCTGGCTTATGGCGCTTTGCGCTTGCTGACCTCGGCCTTCACCGAGTTGCGCGAACTGGTGTTTGCCAAGGCCACACAAGGTGCTTCGCGCAGCATCGCCTTGCAGACTTTTGAGCACCTGCACGCTTTGAGCCTGCGCTTTCACCTGGCGCGTCAGACCGGGGGCATGACCCGCGACATCGAGCGCGGTGTGCGTGGCATCGAGTCGCTGATTTCGTATTCGCTCTACAGCGTCATCCCCACGCTGATCGAGGTGGGCCTGGTGTTGACCATTTTGGCCGTCAAGTTCGACGCGTGGTTCGCGGGCATCACTTTGGCGGCCTTGGTGTTTTATATTTTCTTCACGGTGCGCGTGACCGAGTGGCGAACCCAGTTTCGCAAGCAAGCCAATGAGTTTGATTCGGCCGCCCACACGCGGGCCATCGACTCGCTGTTGAACTACGAAACCGTCAAATACTTTGGCAATGAGCGCTTCGAGGCGGGCCGTTACGACGAAAGCCTGGAGCGTCTGCGTCGTTCACGTTTGAAGGCGCAAACCTCTTTGTCCTTGCTCAACACCGGGCAGCAACTCATCATTGCAGCGGCTTTGGTGGCCATGTTGTGGCGTGCCACCGAAGGGGTGGTCGCCGGGCGCATGACGCTGGGTGATCTGGTGATGATCAACGCCTTCATGATCCAGTTGTACATCCCGCTCAACTTTTTGGGCGTGCTGTACCGGGAGATCAAGCAAAGCCTGACCGACCTGGAGAAGATGTTTGTGTTGATGGACCGCGAGCGTGAAGTGGCCGATGCGCCAGGTGCGCCCGCACTGGCCTTGCACGGCGCGCCCGACGTGGTGTTTGACCGCGTGTCCTTTGCCTATGAAGCTGATCGCCCGATTTTGAAAGACATCAGCTTCACCATTCCCGCGGGCAAGACGGTGGCGGTGGTGGGGCCTTCCGGCTCGGGCAAGTCCACCCTGGCGCGTTTGATGTTCCGTTTTTACGACGTGCAGCAGGGTTTCATCCGCATTGCAGGGCAAGACATTCGGCAGGTCACCCAAAACAGCGTGCGCCAAGCCTTGGGCATCGTGCCGCAAGACACGGTGCTGTTCAACGACAGCGTGGCCTACAACATCGCCTATGGGCGTCCGGGTGCCAGTCAGGCCGAGATCGAAAGTGCAGCGCGCGCCGCCCGCATCCATGACTTCATTGCCTCCACGCCCAAGGGCTACCAAACCTCGGTGGGCGAACGCGGGTTGAAGTTGTCCGGTGGCGAAAAGCAGCGCGTCGCCATTGCCCGCACCTTGCTCAAGGACCCACCTATTCTGGTGTTTGACGAAGCCACGTCGGCCCTCGATTCGGCCAACGAGCGGGCCATTCAGGCCGAGTTGGCCAGCGTGGCGCAAAACAAGACCACGCTGGTGATTGCACACCGCCTGTCCACGGTGGTCGATGCGCACGAGATTTTGGTGATGGACGCAGGCCGGATCATTGAGCGCGGCAACCATGCCGCGCTGCTGGCCCAACAGGGCCGCTATGCCAGCATGTGGGCCATGCAGCAGTCGAGCGACTGAGTCGCCCAGGTTTCAGCGTTCGTCGAAACTGATCACCACGCGCTCGCTGGTGGGGCGAGCCTGGCAAGACAGGATGAAGCCTTGTTCGACTTCGGGCTTTTCGAGGGTGAAGTTTTTCTCCATCTCGGTTGTGCCTTGCATCACTTTGCAGCGGCAGGTACAGCAAACACCGGCCTTGCACGAATAGGGTAAGTCCAGGCCCAGCGACAAGGCGATGTCGAGGATCTTTTCGTTGCGGTTCATCGGCATGTCGTACGGCTTGCCGTCCAACACCACCGTCAGCTGCACTTCACCGGTCTCGCGCGTGGCCGGGTGACCCAGCACAGCTTGGCTGCGTTGTTCGGGGCTGAGCGCATCGAGTGTGGGGGAGCTGAAGCGCTCGGTGCGGATGCGTTCGGCTTTCACGCCAGCCGTCAGCAACGCCTGCTCGGTGGCTTCAATCATGGCTTCGGGGCCGCACACGAACACCTCGTCCATGCTGCCCACGGGCAAAAAGGCGTCGATGATGGCCTGCACTTTGGCAGCATCGATGCGGCCTTCGAGCAGCGGCACTTCTTGCGCCTGGCGCGACAGGATGTGGATCAGGGTCAGGCGCGAAGGGTAGCGGTCTTTCAGGTCTTGCAGGGCTTCGTTGAACATCACGCTGTCCATGCGGCGGTTGCCATAGACCAGAGTGAACTTCGAGTCGGGCTGTTCTTCGAGGGTGCTCGACAGGATGGACAGGATGGGCGTGATGCCCGAGCCAGCGGCAAAGCCGACGCGGTGGATGGCGCGGGGGCGTTGCACCACAAAGCGGCCGTCAGGCGGCATCACGCGCAGGGTGTCGCCCGCTTGGAGTTGGGTGGCCGCCCAGTTGGAGAACACGCCGCCTTCCACCGGGCGAATACCGACTTCGAGCACGCCTTGTTTTTGCAGTTGGCTGCGGGCCGAGCTGATGGAGTAGCTGCGGCGTACATCAACGCCGTTGATGTCGGCGCGCAGGGTCAGGAATTGGCCAGGCTGAAAGTCAAAGTCGCCGCGCAGGTCGGGTGGAACGTTCAGGCTGATCGCCACGGCACCGGCCGCTTCGGGGTTGACGCGTGCGATGGTGAGGTCATGAAATCGGGTTGCGGACATGGCTTGGATTTTGGAGGCTGCGCAGCGCGTGGCGACTCAGTAGGGTTTGAAGTAATCAAACGGCTCCATGCAAGCCAGGCACCGGTAAAGGGCCTTGCAGGCGGTCGAGCCGAAGTGTGAGGTTTCGGTGGTGTTGGCCGAGCCGCATTGGGGGCAGTGCACCACCTCGGCTTTGGCCCCGCGCGCTGCGAACTGCACCACGCTGGTGGCCCCTGTTGCGTTGCTTGTGCAGGCGTGCGGCGGTGCGATGCCATAGGCGCGCAATTTGTCCTTGGCTTCTTGGCTCATCCAGTCGGTGGTCCAGGCGGGGGCCAGTTGGGTGACCACGTGGCCTTGCAGGCCATGGGCTTGCAGCAAGGCGGCCACATCGTCTTCGATTTGACCCATGGCGGGGCAACCACTGTAGGTGGGCGTGATGACCACTTCCAGCCCCTGTGGGCCTGTGCGTACGTCGCGCAAAATGCCCAACTCGCGCAGCGTGACCACCGGGATTTCCGGATCGGTCAGCTGCTCCAGCAAGGCCCAGGCATGTTGTTCCAGTGCGTTGGCGGCCAGCGTCGGGGTGGTCATGGTGGCTGAGCCGTCTTTACCAGGTTGCACCGGGGTGAGCGCGCGCCAGGCTTTGCATTTCGGCCAATACAAAACCCATGTGCTCGGAGTGGATGCCTTGTTTGCCCGTGGGCACAAAGCCACCATGGGCTGGCCGTACCAGGTTGGCTTCTTGCAGGGCTGCGTCCACAATCTGGTTCCAGTCGGCTTGCAAGGCGGCCATGTCGGTGCCCGTGCCGTTGGCCAGCGCGGCGGCTTCATGCGGGCTGTGGGCCCAAAATTCCTGGGTGTAGGGCAGCAGTTGGTCGAGGGCCGCTTGCGCTTTGGCGTGGGACTCGTCGGTGCCATCGCCCATGCGCACCAGCCAGTCACGCGAGTGGCGCAGGTGGTAACGCACTTCCTTGAGCGACTTGGCGGCAATCGCGGCCAGCTGCTCGTCTTTCGAGTTTTGCAGTTGGTCCCACACCAGCACCATCAGGCTGCTGTACAAAAAATTGCGCACGATGGTCACGGCAAAATCGCGGTCGCCTTGCGCTGTGGCCGACATGAGTGGCAGGTGTGGCAGTTCACACAGGGTGTAATTTTTGAAGTCGGGCACGTCGCGGAAATACGCCAGCGTGTCTTCGGTGGCGCCGCCGCCTTGCAGCGCGGCCGCGTGCTGGTAAAGCATGCGGGCTTGGCCCACCAAGTCCAGGCTGTTGTTGGACAGCGCGATGTCTTCTTCCAGGATGGGGGCGTGGCCGCACCACTCTGCATTGCGCTGACCGAGGATCAGTGCGTTGTCTGCCAGGTGCAGCAGGTAATCAACAGGGGCGTTCATGGTGGCGCTCACATGTGTCCCACTTCTTCTGGGATGTCGTAAAAAGTGGGGTGGCGGTACACCTTGTCGCTGGCCGGATCGAAGAACTCGCTCTTGTCATTGGGCTCACTCGCCGAGATGCTGGCCGAGGGCACGACCCAGATGCTCACGCCTTCCTGGCGGCGGGTGTACACGTCACGCGCCATTTGCAGGGCGTGTTCTGAATCTGAGGCGTGCAAGCTGCCGCAGTGCTTGTGCTCCAGGCCTTGCTTGCTGCGGACAAAAACTTCCCACAGGGGCCATTCTTTCAATGCGGGGTTGCTCATGCGGCTTCCTTCATTTGGCGTGCTTGTTGTTTCTTGGCGTGGGCCAGCGCGGCTTCGCGCACCCAAGCGCCGTCGTTCCAGGCCTTGACGCGTGCGCCCAGGCGTTCCTTGTTGCAGGGGCCGTTGCCGTTGACGGTGGCCCAGAATTCGTCCCAGTCGATTTGGCCGTAGTCGTGGGCTTGCCGCGCTTCGTTCCACTTGAGGTCCGGGTCGGGCAAGGTGACGCCCAGCACTTTGGCTTGTGGCACGGTGGCGTCCACAAACTTCTGGCGCAGGTCGTCGTTGCTGATGCGCTTGATGCCCCAGCGCATGCCTTGCGCACTGTTGGGGCTGTCGGCGTCTGGTGGGCCAAACATGGCCAGGCACTTCCACCACCAGCGGTTCACGGCGTCTTGCACCATGGCTTTTTGCTCGGCAGTGCCCTTCATCATGACCAACAGCGCTTCGTAGCCTTGGCGCTGGTGGAAGCTTTCCTCTTTGCAGACCCGTACCATGGCGCGGGCATAAGGGCCATAAGAGCAGCGGCACAGGGGCACCTGGTTCATGATGGCCGCGCCATCGACCAGCCAGCCGACCACGCCCACATCCGCCCAGTTGAGCGTCGGGTAGTTGAAGATGGAGCTGTACTTGGCCTTGCCGCTGTGCAAGGCGTCCAGCATCTGGTCGCGGCTGGTGCCCAGGGTCTCGGCAGCGCTGTACAAGTACAAACCGTGACCGCCTTCGTCTTGCACCTTGGCGATCAGGATGGCCTTGCGCTTCAAGCTGGGGGCACGGCTGATCCAGTTGCCCTCGGGCAGCATGCCGACGATTTCGCTGTGGGCGTGCTGGCTGATCTGGCGCACCAGGGTTTTGCGGTAGGCCTCGGGCATCCAATCGCGCGGCTCGATGCGGCCATCGGCATCGATGCGGGCGTCAAATGCGGCCTGCAGGGCAGCGTCTTGGGCACTCAGGGCTTTGGGCACGGCCTTCAGGCCTGCTGACTTGGCGTCTTCGGAACCGTCCGGGACGCTGAAAGATTGGGTGTACATGGGCTTCTCCTGCGCCAAACAGGATGGAATGATCTCGGCGCAGGTGCCAGTATACCCATTAACCGACCGTGCGGTCGGTTAATTTGATGGTTCGGCGATGAGGTCTTTCCCTGATCCTGATTTTGGGGATCCGAAAGGCCGGCGCCAGACCACCTGAGTCGGCTTCGCCATGCCGTTCAAGACGACTCAACGGCCCAGTTTTTGCCGGACCCCCGCGCCAAGGCGGGGCCGACCACATCCAGCGCCTGGCGGATCTGGTCTTTCAGGGTGAACGGTGGGTTGATGACAAACATGCCGCTGGCCACCAAACCGCCTTCGTCGCCGGGGCCACGGCCAATCGCCAAAGTGGCGTTCAGCCAGGGTTTTTGGGCCTGATTCGCCAGCGTGCGCAGGCGGCGGGGCAACTCGTGCGCCTCGGGACGCGGAATGACCGGGTACCAGACCAGGTAGGTGCCGGTGGAGAATCGTTTGAGGTATTCCTGAACGACGCTGGCGACCTTGACGTAGTCGGATTTGATCTCGTAACTGGGGTCGATCAGCACCATCGCCCGTTTCGAGCCGGTGGCCGATGGTGGTGGGGGCAAGAGCTTTTTGAGGGCCTCAAAGCCGTCTTCGCGGCTGACGGTCACGGTGCGTCCGGCTTCAAGCTGGGCGATGTTGGACAGCAGGGCCTTGCTGTCGGTGGGGTGCAATTCAAACAAGCGCAAACGGTCCCGTGAGGCGTGGCGCATCAGCTTGTGCATCAAAAAAGGCGAACCGGGGTAGATCTTGGCTTGGCCACTGGGGTTGAAGCTGGCGATTTGCTCCAGATAGTCCTGCACGGGTTCAGGCAAGGCGTCGAGCTTTTCGGCGGCGGCCAGCAATTTGAACAAGCCGTCCTCGGCTTCGGCCCCTTTTTGCGAATAATCACCGTCCAGACGGTACAAACCGGCCCCGGCATGGGTGTCAATCAGGGTGATGCCGGCCTCTTTTTGCATGAGATGGCGCAGCGTGGCGAGCAAAGTGATGTGTTTGAGCACATCGGCGTGGTTGCCGGCGTGGAAAGCGTGTCGATAACTGAACATGCTCCGATGGTAACCAATCAGGCCCGCAAGTCCTTGATTTTTCGTATAATGGCGGGCTCCGCAGCGATTTTGTGGCCCCGCGGCGAAGACGCCCAGACCTGAAAAGGTCCAGGCAATCTCCCACCTAAGAGGTTCCCAACAGAGGAACACCGACCGTGGAAAAGGGCCCGACAAACCTTTCTTCAAAGAGAAAACTCATGACAACTACTTTCAGCGCCAAACCCGCTGAGGTCGTGCACGAGTGGTTTGTGATTGACGCGACCGACAAGGTCCTCGGACGAGTAGCCAGCGAAGTTGCTCTCCGTTTGCGCGGCAAACACAAGGCCATTTACACGCCTCACGTTGATACCGGTGACTTCATCGTCATCATCAATGCAGCCAAACTCAAAGTGACAGGTACCAAGAGCCTGGACAAGGTGTACTACCGTCACTCCGGCTTTCCTGGTGGCATCACTGCAACCAACTTCCGCGACATGCAAGCCAAGCACCCTGGCCGCGCACTCGAGAAGGCTGTCAAGGGCATGTTGCCCAAGGGCCCACTCGGTTACGCCATGATCAAGAAACTCAAGGTGTATGGCGGCGCAGAGCATCCACACACCGCCCAACAGCCTAAAGTGCTGGACATCTAAGGAGCCTTGAGATGATTGGTGAATGGAACAATGGCACAGGCCGTCGCAAATCCAGCGTCGCCCGCGTGTTTCTGAAAAAAGGCACTGGCAAGATCACAGTCAACGGCAAGGACATCCAAGCCTACTTTGGCCGTGAAACTTCGATCATGATCGCCAAGCAACCCCTCATGTTGACCAACCATGCCGAAACTTTCGACATCATGATCAACGTGCACGGCGGTGGCGAATCCGGTCAAGCCGGCGCATCGCGCCACGGCATCACCCGCGCCCTGATTGACTACGACGCATCGCTCAAGCCCGTGCTGAGCCAAGCTGGTTTTGTCACCCGTGACGCCCGTGAAGTCGAACGTAAAAAGGTTGGCTTGCACTCTGCTCGCCGCCGCAAGCAGTTCTCCAAGCGTTAATCCGCTTTTTCTGCTTCGCCATAAAGCCGCCCGGTTTTCCGAGGCGGCTTTTTGTTTGGCTGCTGTCAAAACCCATGAGCCCAGTAGCGTTACTGGTGGCTGCGTCGGTAATTCCCGACCAGCGCGCTATACTATTTGGCATTGAATCGGAGAAACACCATGAGCGCTGTTGCTGAAAACATCCAGACCGAAATGCCCGAGCCGATTGTCTTCACCGACAGCGCGGCCGCCAAGGTGGCCGACCTGATCGCCGAAGAGGGCAACCCCGATTTGAAGCTGCGCGTGTTTGTGCAGGGTGGCGGTTGCTCGGGCTTTCAGTATGGTTTCACCTTCGATGAAATCACCAACGAAGACGACACCACCATGAGCAAAAATGGCGTGTCCCTGTTGATCGATGCCATGAGCTACCAGTACCTGATCGGCGCCGAGATCGACTACAAAGAAGACTTGCAAGGCGCGCAATTCGTCATCAAGAACCCGAACGCTACCTCCACCTGCGGCTGCGGTTCCTCTTTTTCGACCTGAGATTTTCCATCGGCGAGTCTGACTCGTCGGCATCAACGGGGGTAAATCGCCCCCAACACACGGGCGCCTCGGGCGCCCGTGACGCTTGGCAGGCTGGAGGTTTCGCGCTGCATGGTTTTGTAGGCCAACCACGCAAAAGCCGCTGCCTCGACTTGCAGGGGCGGCAAGCCCCGTACTTCGCTGCTGACCACTTGCAAGTGGGGCAGGTGCGAGGCCAGGCGTGCCATCAAGTGGCCATTCAAGGCGCCCCCACCACACACCACCAGCTCGCGGGCCTTGGCAGCATGTTGCAGCACGTCTTTCGCGCAGGCCAGCGCGGTGAATTCGGTCAATGTGGCCTGAATGTCTGGGGCGGCCAGCTTCGCGTGATGGGCCAGCTTGTGCTGCAGCCAGGCCGGATTGAACAGGTCCCGCCCGGTGCTCTTGGGGGGCGTTTGCTGCAAAAAGTCCTCGCTCAGCAGGGTTTGCAACAAGGCGGGCTGAATGCGGCCTTGCGCGGCCCAGGCGCCATCGCGGTCAAAGGGCTGGCCCGTGTGGGTGTGGCACCAAAAATCCATCAGGGCGTTGCCAGGGCCACAGTCCCAGCCCCGCACACTGGAGTCTTCGCCCAGCACGCTCAGGTTGGAGATGCCACCAATGTTGAGCACGGCCACACACGCCGAGTCTTGTGCAAACACGCCTTGGTGAAAAGCCGGGACCAAGGGCGCGCCCTGGCCACCGGCGGCCAGGTCGCGGTTTCGAAAGTCGGCCACCACGTCGATGCCGGTCAGCTCGGCTAGCAAGGCGGGGTTGATCAGCTGCAGCGTGTAGCCGACAGCAGGCTGTTGGGTGGCCGCATCCTCATCAAACGCCAGGGGCCGGTGACGCACGGTTTGGCCGTGTGCACCGATGGCCACCACTTGCTCAGGAGACATGCCAGTTGTGTGCAGCAACTGATGCACCACGTGTGCGTAATGGCGTGAAATGGCATTGCCCGCCAAAGCGCTGCGGTGCAGCTCGTCTGGGCCACTTTCGTTGAGTCGCAGCAACTCGCTGCGAAAGGGCGCTGCAAAGGGCGTGAAGGCATGGGCGATGACATGAAGACGACCACCGCTCTCTGCGTTGGCGAGCACGCCATCCACGCCATCCAGCGAGGTGCCCGACATCAGGCCGATGTAGAACGAGGTAGCCATCAAAAGGAGAAAAGGCGGGTGAACAAAAGAGCAGGCATCAAAAAAGGGCCTTGCGGCCCTTTGTCATTACTGGATGTTGCTTTCCCGCATTTGCGCTGCTGCCAGCAATTGGGCCCTGGCTTGAACCACCTGGGCATTGAACCGGGGCATCGCGGTTGGCGCTATGGGCAGTGCTTGTGCTTGCTGGATGACTTTTTGCGGATCGACGTGGACACCGTTGACCCGGAATTCAAAATGCAGATGAGGACCGGTGGACCAGCCAGTGGAACCGACTGCGCCAATGGTTTGACCTTTTTGCACCGTTTGGCCTTTGCGCACATGGATCTTGCTCAAGTGCGCGTACAAGGTGGTGTGGCCCGTGCCGTGGCGGATCTCCACCACATTGCCATAGCCGCCTTGCACACCCGAGAAAATCACCACACCATCCCCGACGGATTGGGCAGGGGTTCCGGTAGGGGCCGCATAGTCAACGCCCCGGTGGGCCTGCTGGGTTTTGAAGATCGGGTGCAAACGCATGGCGAAACCACTGGTTTGACGCGAGAAGGGAACAGGCGATGCCAAGTAGGCTCGGCTCAGGCTTTTGCCTTCAAGACTGTAGTAATTGCCTTTTTGGCCGGGTTCTTGAAACCAGACGGCTTCGTAGGTGTTGCTGCCGTTGTTGAACTCTGCGGTCAGCACGCGTCCGGTTCGCACGGGTTCACCATCGGCTTCCAAGACTTCGTAAACCACCGAGAAACGGGCGCCTTTGCGCAAAGTTCTGTGGAAGTCGATTTGGTTGGAGAAGATCTGGGTGAGCTGGTTGATCACGGCGTCGGGCAAGCGGGCCTCGTCGGCGGCATCGTAGAGCGAGCGAGTCACCGTACCGCCGGTCATGCGGATGCTGGTGTTCATGGGCGAGGTCTCAAGCGCCGCTTGCAGGCCCTTGTCGCCGCGCTGGATCACCAGGCGCTGGAAAAAGGTGTCGGATTCTTTGTTGAGCCAGCGCACATTCAGGGAGAGCAAGCGCTGTTGACTGTCGGATTGGGCGGTGACGGCCCGACCGGATTGGCGCAAGGCCTGTTTGGCCAAGGGGTGGTTGCGCAAGAAAAGGGCAGACTCTGCGTCCACGATGCCCAATCGGCGAAGCAGGCTTTCGGGGCTGTCAGAAGACCGTGTGGTTTCGCTGCGCGTCAGGTTGATGTTCAGCAGGTCGAGGCTTTGGGCCTGCTCTTCGAGCTGGGCAATGGCCACAGGCACAGTGACCATGACCACAGGCTGGTCGGCGATGTCGGGCCCAAGGTTGGCAATGGCAAATGCACCGCCTCCGCCCGCCAGCAACACCGATGCCACACTGGCGCTGATGGTTTTGGGGTGACGAGCCAAGAAGCTGGTCAAGGCTTTGGTGCTTGAAGCGAGGACGGGGTGTTGCCCGTCCAGCCAGTTCAGCACCCGCTGCAAACCCACCAGCAATGCACCCAGCACGGCTGTGCACAGGAACAAAATACCGATCAACAGGGAGGCCAGTCGAGACTGGAGGGCTGCAAAAAATGACATCAATTCAAGGGTCTTCGACCTCTTGCAGGGCAAAGCCGACAAGGGGCGCGGTGAGCAATGTTCTGGCCGTCCTAGAATGGGCGACTGGAAGATAACGGGTTATTGTACCGGTCTAAATCCATTTGACTTCAGAAAAAACCCTTATGAATCAAGCGCTTGTTACAAAATTTCCGGTCACGGACAAGACCCGCGAGGCCATGGCGGTCACTTTGAGGGGCTGCGAAGAGCTGATTCCACTGGAAGACTGGCTGCAAAAACTGGCCAAATCGGAGGCCACCGGGGTGCCGTTGCGCATCAAACTGGGCTTGGACCCGACCGCGCCGGACATCCACATCGGCCACACCGTGGTGCTCAACAAAATGCGCCAATTGCAGGACCTGGGGCACCAGGTCATCTTCTTGATCGGCGATTTCACCAGCCTGATCGGCGACCCCTCGGGCCGCAACAGCACCCGCCCACCGCTGACCTCCGAACAGATCAAACTCAACGCCGAAACCTATTACAAACAGGCCAGCCTGGTGCTGGACCCCACTAAAACCGAGATCCGCTACAACAGTGAGTGGTCGCTACCTTTGGGTTCCATGGGCATGATTCAGCTGGCGGCCAAGTACACCGTGGCGCGCATGATGGAGCGCAACGACTTCTACGACCGCTTCAAGGCGGGCACGCCGATCAGCGTGCACGAGTTCTTGTACCCGCTGATGCAGGGCTACGACTCGGTCGCGCTCAAGAGCGACTTGGAGCTGGGCGGCACCGACCAGAAGTTCAACCTGCTGATGGGCCGCCACCTGCAGGCCGAGTACGGCCAGGAGCCGCAGTGCATCTTGACCATGCCGCTGCTCGAAGGCCTGGACGGCGTGGACAAGATGTCCAAGTCCAAAAACAACTACATCGGCATCGCTGAAGCGCCCAACACCATGTTCGCCAAGGTGCTCTCCATCTCCGATGTGTTGATGTGGCGCTGGTACACGCTCTTGTCCTTCAAGAGTCTGGCCGAGATCGAGGCCCTCAAAAAAGAGGTCGAGGGCGGTCGCAACCCCAAAGACGCCAAGGTCATGCTGGCCAAGGAAATCACCGCGCGCTTCCACAGCGCTGCCGCGGCCGAAGCGGCCGAACAGGACTTCATCAACCGCAGCAAGGGGGGTATCCCCGATGAGATCCCTGAAGTGTCTTTGTCGGGCGCGCCCATGGGCATCGGTGCTTTGCTCAAGGCTGCAGGTTTGGCGCCTTCGACCACCGAAGCGGGTCGCTTGATCGATGGTGGCGGTGTGCGCATCGACGGGGCTGTCATCAGCGACAAAGGCCTCAAGGTCGAAGCAGGTACCCATGTGGTGCAAGTGGGCAAACGCAAGTTCGCCAAAGTGACGCTGGCTTGAGCGGGGCGGGCGCACAGACAGATCGCTTGGCCAGGCTTATCCTCAGCGCATGAAATCTGTTGACCTCTGGATGACGCCCAAGCGCATGCTGTGGGCATCGGTGGTGGTGGCGTGCATCACCATCGCGCTCAAAACCCTGGCCTGGTGGGTGACCGATTCGGTTGGCTTGCTGTCGGACGCGATGGAGTCGCTGGTCAATCTGGCCAGTGCGGTCTTTGGCTTGATGATGGTGACGGTTGCGGCGCGCCCTGCAGACGACGATCACCCCTATGGCCACCACAAGGCCGAGTATTTTTCTTCCGGTTTTGAAGGCATCCTGATCCTGGTGGCCGCCCTGGGCATCATTTGGGTGGCGGTGCATCGCTTGTTTGACCCCCAGCCGATCGAGCAACTCGGTTGGGGTCTGGCCTTGTCGGTGGGCAGTTCGGCGCTCAATGGTGTGCTGGCCTGGTGGATGTTTCGTGCCGCCCGGCAACACCGCTCGCTGGCGCTGGAGGCCGATGCCCGGCATCTGGTGACCGATGTTTGGACCTCGGCCGGGGTGGTGGTCGGCATTGTCCTGGTGAGCGTCTCAGGTTGGTTGTGGCTGGATGCGGTGGTGGCGATCGCTGTGGCCCTGAACATTTTGAAGGAAGGCTGGCGCCTGGTCTGGCGCTCTTCGCAGGGCCTGATGGACGAGGCGCTGGAGCCCGAAGTCCTGGTCGATGTGCAAAAGGTGCTGGACGGCTTTGCGCACCAGCGCGGCGAGACCGAGATCATCCGCTTTGACCACCTCAACACCCGCAAAGCTGGGCAACGGCGTTTTGTGGATGTGCACATGCACATGCCCGCCAGCTGGACCCTGGGCCGCGCTGCTGCCTTGCGGGCCAGTGTGGAGCAAGCGCTGATGAGCGAAGTGCCCGGTTTGCGCGCCACCATTCAGTTGTTGCCCAGCGATGTGGAAGCGCATTTTGACGATGCCAAGGACTTGAAATGATCGCACTGCTGCAACGGGTGAGCGAGGCCAGCGTCAGGGTGGAGGGCGCTGTGGTGGGACAGATCGGTGCGGGCTTGCTGGTGCTGTTGTGCGCCGAAAAAGGCGATACCGAAGCCGTGGCCGATCGCCTGCTGGGCAAGATGCTCAAACTGCGCATCTTTTCGGACGCAGCCGGAAAAATGAACCTCAGCGTGCAAGACGTGGGCGGCGGCTTGCTGGTGGTGAGTCAATTCACACTGGCGGCGGATGTGGCCGGTGGCAACCGCCCCAGCTTCACCCAGGCCGCCGCGCCTGAAGACGGTCGCCGTTTGTACGCTTACTTTGTGGCCCAGGCCCAAAAGGTGCACCCTGTGGTGCAAACCGGTCGCTTTGCAGCCGACATGAAAGTGTCGCTCATCAATGACGGCCCGGTCACCATCCCCATGCGCATGAGCGCGTAACGCAAGCGACGCACCGGACGCCGTCCACGCCCTAAGATGGCGGTGTGCTGCTTTTCTCACCCAGGGTTGTCGCTTGAGTCGGCGCAAACCCTCTGACCCCAGACGTCGATGGTCCCTGGTCCAACGACGGGGTTTGCGCACACTCGCCAACTGGCCACCAGCTGTGCGCGGCATGGTCTGGATGGTCTTGGGTGGTTTGTTGTTTTCCCTGCTCAACACCATTGCCCGGGACCTGACCCTGCATCTGGATGTGTACCAGTCCCAATTCCTGCGTTACCTGTTTGGTCTGTTGGTGATCCTGCCCTGGGTCTGGCGCGATGGATGGCGAGCCTACATGCCCGTGAACATGGCGGGCCAGTTCTGGCGCGGTGGCGTGCACACCTTGGGTCTGGTCTTGTGGTTCACGGCCTTGCCCAAAATCTCCCTGGCCGACATGACCGCCATAGGTTTTACCGGGCCGATCTTCATCATGATCGGCGCCGCCTGGTTTTTGGGCGAGCCCATGCGCAAAGACCGCTGGATTGCGGCCATCGTTGGTTTTGCAGGTGTCATGGTGGTGGTCTTGCCCAAAATGTCGGGCGATGGCGGCTGGTACAACCTGGTCATGTTGGCATCGGCCCCGGTGTTCGCGGCTTCTTTCCTCATCACCAAAGCGCTGACCCGTTACGAAAAACCGGGCGTCATCGTGTTGTGGCAAGCCCTCACGGTGACCGTGCTGAGCTTGCCCATGGCCGTGCCCAACTGGCAAATGCCCACCACCATGCAGTGGCTGGGCTTTGCAGCCACCGGGGTGCTGGGCACGCTGGCCCATTACTGCCTGACCCGGGCCTTTGCGCTGGCCGACATCTCAGCCACCCAGTCGCTGCGCTTCCTGGACCTGGTTTGGGCTTCGGTGTTGGGGTGGCTGGTGTTTGGTGATGTGCCCAGCCAATCCACTTGGTTGGGGGCCTTTGTGATTTTGTGGGCCACGGTGTGGATTGCCCGCAGGGAAGGTCGGAGAAAAGCGCCCTGACGCGCCCGAGCGGGTATATTTCCGCAGCGCTTGCCGTGCCGAGCGCTGCGGCCATGGCCAGGGTTGCAAGCTGCCCTGGACAAGAGCACTTTGAAGGGGAGAGGTTTTTGATCGACATCGAGCCACTGCGCTTTGCATGGACCCGTGGGGGTGCCGACACCCTGGTCTTGGGGCGATGGCATGTGGAGCCAGGCCAAACCGTATTTTTGCAGGGCCCCAGCGGTTGTGGCAAAAGCACCCTGCTGGGGTTATTGGCGGGCGTTTTGTCCCCGCAGCAAGGGCGTGTGTCCTTGCTGGGGCAGGATTGGTCGGCCTTGCGACCCAGCCAGCGTGACGCTTTCAGGGCCCAGCACGTGGGCGTGATTTTTCAGCAATTCAATTTGTTGCCTTACTTGAATGTGCTGGACAACGTGACTTTGCCATGCCGCTTTTCCAGCTTGCGCCATGCGCGCTGCCAAGCGGCCGGAGGGCCTCGGGCATCGGCCCAAGACTGGTTGCAGCGCATGGGTTTGCCTCAATCACTGTGGGCGCGCCGCGCCGATGCTTTGTCGGTCGGCCAGCAGCAACGCGTGGCAGCTGCACGCGCCCTGATCGGTCAGCCCGAATTGATCCTGGCCGATGAGCCCACCTCGGCGCTCGATGCCGCCTTGCGCCATGACTTCATGGACTTGTTGCTGGACGCCGCGCGTGAGGCGGGCAGCGCCTTGGTGTGCGTCAGCCATGACGAGCAACAAGCGGCGCGTTTTGATGTGCAGTGGTCCTTGCCCGAGATGCAAAAAATGGGGACAGGTGCATGAACAGCCTGTGGCGCATGGCCAGGCAAAGCGCCTGGAATCGGCGCAGTACCCTGGTGTGGGTCGTGGTGTCGCTGGCTCTTGCAACGGCCTTGCTCTGGACGCTGGAGCGTTTGCGACACGACATACGCCACAGTTTTTCCCAGTCGGTCAGCGGGGTCGATCTCATTGTGGGGGCCCGCAGCAGTCCGGTGCAGCTCATGCTGTTTTCGGTGTTCCACATCGGCAGCGTGCCGCAAAGCATGTCCATGGACAGTGTGCGCGCCCTGTCGCGTCACCGCTCGGTCTCCTGGGTGGTGCCTTTGAGTCTGGGCGATTCGCACCGGGGCTTTCCGGTGCTGGGCACCACGCCCGCTTATTTCCAGCACTTTGCCTATGGTGACAAGCAGCCCTTGGTCTTGCGGCAAGGTGCGGTGTTTGCAGACACCCTGGATGGTTTGTACGAAGCGGTGATCGGCGCCGAGGTGGCCCGGCAAATGGGCTACGGCTTGGGCCAAAGCATCACCTTGTCGCATGGCTTGCACGACCATGACCACGACCCTGCCGAGGGGGCGCACGATGACCATGCCGACAAACCGTTCAAGGTGGTGGGCATCCTGGCGCCCACCGGCACCCCGGTGGATCGCACGGTGCATGTCAGCTTGCAAGCCCTGGAGGCGCTGCATCTGGACTTGGTGGCTGGCACGCCCATGCCGGGGGGACACATTCCGGCCGATCAGGCGCGCAAATTCAACCTGGAGCCCGAAGAAGTCACCGCCGCTTTGGTCGGCCTGAAAACCCGTGCAGCGGTTTTCAATGTGCAGCGATTTGTCAATTTTTACGAAGACGAGGCCCTGATGGGGGTGATGCCTGGTGTGGCTTTGGGAGAGTTGTGGTCGGTGCTGGGCGTGGGCGAAAACGCCTTGTTGGCGGTGTCTGCGCTGGTGGCTTTGGTGAGTGTGGTGTCGCTCATGGCGGTGGTGTTGGCGGGCCTCAATGAGCGGCGCCGCGAACTGGCCGTGCTGCGCGCCGTGGGTGCGGGGCCGCGCCATGTGTTGGCCATGCTCACGCTCGAGGGCTTGTGGGTCACCTGTGCCGGGGTGATGGTCGGGGTATTGTTGGCCCAAGTGGGGATGGCATGGCTCACCCCATGGTTGCAGCAGGCGCTGGGCATCCGTTTGCAATGGGCCGCGCCACTGCCCACCCAGATGGGTTTGGCCGCGGCGGTGCTGTGTGCAGGGTGGCTGGCCAGTCTGGGTCCGGCTTGGCGCGCCTATCGCCTGTCTTTGGCCGATGGCTTGTCGCCGCGCGTATGAGAGGAAAGAACGCCAAGCCATGAACAAGCAAAAAACCCTGTGTGTGGGCTTTAGCCTTGTGTTGGGGTGGCTGTCAGGCCCGGCCATGGCCCAAAGTGTGCGTGAGACCGCCCGCGAGCTGGTGCCACAGATTCAACCCGCGCTCTCGTCTGAAGCGCCGCCGGTGGGCGCCAGCGTTCCCGCCGCCGTGCGCACCCTGACATGGGAGCAATTGATTCCCGCGGGTTGGGACCCTTTCAAGGACCTCAAGGCTTTGAACCTGGATTCGCTCAAAGACAACGACCCCAAGGCCGAAGAGGCACTGAAAAAAATGCGCAAGATGTGGGACAACGCCCCCATCAACCCGGCTGTACTGGGGCTGTCTGTGCGCCTGCCCGGTTATGTGGTGCCCCTGGAGGACCTGCCGGATGGCATGAAAGAGTTTTTGCTGGTGCCCTACTTTGGCGCTTGCATCCACTCCCCCCCGCCCCCGGCCAACCAGATCGTTCACGTGGTGCTCGACAAGCCCGCCAAGCGCTTGCGTTTGATGGACGTGGTGTGGGTGACTGGCCCGCTCAGTGCCACCAAAACCGATTCGCACATGGGGGTGGCCAGTTACCGCCTCGAAGCTCGGCAAGTGGCGCCCTACAACGAGAAAAAACGCTGATCAATCGGTGTTGGAAACGCCCGAGGCCACATGGCCAGAGGGCACATGCCGCGCGGCCGACTCGATGTGGCCTGTTTGGTCATCAAAGAAAAAGTCCGGCTCGAATTCGCGCAAAAACTCCCCCTTGGGCAAGCCACCCAAAAACATGGCCTCGTCCACCTCGATGTTCCAGTCCATCAGGGTGCGGATGGCGCGCTCGTGTGCCGGAGCGCTGCGCGCGGTCACCAGCGCGGTGCGGATGCGCATGGAGGGCGTGCCTGCCTGTTGCAGCCGGTGCAAGGCTTCAAGCAGCGGTTTGAAGGGGCCCGCCAGCAAAGGCTGGGCCGCTTTGTCGCGCTCGTGCGCCTGAAAAGCCGACAAGCCCTGGGCTTGAAACACGCGTTCGGCTTCGTCTGAAAACAACACCGCATCACCGTCAAAGGCGATGCGCACTTCGTGCGGGTGCGCCTCGGACGCCAGCGCTGAATGCGGGTACACCTGCGCCGCAGGCACTCCCGCGTCGAGCGCTGCCCGCACGTCCGACAAATGCGCCGACAAAAACAGGTTGGCGTTCAGGGGCTTGAGGTAACGCCAGGGCGGCTGCCCGCGCGTGAAACTGCCGCGCTGGATCGGCAGGCCGTAATGCTGTGCCGAGCGGAACACCCGCATGCCCGAGACCGGGTCGTTGCGCGACAGGATGACCACCTCGACCCGCTGGGCCTCGGCGGTGTTGAAGACCAACAGCTTGCGCACCAGTGAAAACGCCACGCCTGGTTTGGCGGGCGCTTCCAGGCGGCCCAGCTGCAGCTGCATGTATGCGCGGTCGTCGCCTTGTTCGAACACCCGGTTTTCTTCCTCGAAGTCGAACAAGGCCCGCGAGGAAATCGCCACCACCAACTGGCCTTCAAGAGATGCGGGCATCGCGGGCTCCTTGCAAAAATATTCGGGTCATGGTTGTGGGGTCGGGCAGGGCCATTCAAGAAGGACGATCACTTGACCCACTGGTTCAGCTGCATGATGGGCATCAGCACGGCCAGCACGATCAGCATGACCACACCGCCCATGGCCACGATCAGCAGGGGTTCGAGCACCGTGGCCAGCGCCATCGCGCGGCGCTGCACTTCGCTGGACAACTGCTGCGCCGCGCGCTGCAGCATGACGGGCAGTTGCCCGGTTTGCTCGCCCAGGCGTGCAAAAATCGACAGCAGACCCGGAAAGCGGGCGTTTTGGGCCAGCGCGGTGCCCAGCGGCGCCCCTTCGCGCACGCGCACCAGGGTTTCCAGTGCATCTGCCCGCAGGGCCTGGTTGGACAGGGTGTCGGCCGCCGCTTGCAGCGCTTTGAGAATGGGCACACCCGCGGCCGTGAGCATGGCCAGCGTGGAGGCAAAGCGGGCGCTGTTGTAGCCCCGGGCCAAACGGCCAATCACCGGCAAGCGCAGCCAAGCGGCGTCAAAGCGCAGGCGGAACGACGTCTGTCTCAAGGCCAGCCGCAACACAAGCACGCCCGCCAGCACCCACAGCAAAATCAGCCAGCCCCAGGTGCGCACAAAGTCGCTGATGGCCAACATGGCCACTGTGAGGCCCGGCAGTTGCTGCTTGGTGCCTGCAAACACCCCGGCGACTTGGGGCACCACCGAAGTGACCAGAAAAATCACGATCGCCAGCGCTACCAGGCTCACGATGGCCGGGTAGAGCGACGCCGACAGCAGTTTGGCGCGCAGGGTTTGCTGGTCTTCCAGGTCGTTGGCCAGTTGGTTGAGCACATCTGCCAGGTGGCCGCTTTGTTCGCCCGCTGCAATCACGGCGCGGTCAATGGCGGGAAACTCTTGCGGGTATTGCGCCAAGGCCCGCCCCAAGGTGCTGCCCGCATTGACTTCGGCGCGGATGGCGGCCATCAGGTGGCGTTGTGGCTCGACTTCGGCCTCGTCGGTCAGGGCTGCCAAAGCGCGTTCGACCGGCAGACCGCTGCCGACCAAGCCCGCCAGTTGCCGGGTCCAGATGGCACGCTGGCTGTTGCTGAAGGCGCGACCACCGCCCAATGGGCGCTGCCACCAAGGCAAGGCGCTCGTGGCTTGCGCCGTCGCACCGGCAGCAATGGCTTCGACCAGCAAAGGCACCAGCGATTGGGCGCGCAATTGGCCGCGCGCGGTTTTCAGGCTGTCGGCTTCGAGTGTGCCTTTGCGCAAGGCACCATCGGTTTGCAGGGCTTCAAAACGGTAGGCGGGCATGGTTCACATCCTAGCGGCTGAAGTAAAGCAGTCCCAGCTGTCCATTCCAGCTCAAAGTGGACGGGCTGATGGGGCGCACTTGCCCCAAGGGCCGACTGGTGCCCACGGTGCCAAACCAGGCCCATTGGGGCGTGAGGGCATAGCGGTAACTCAAGCCCATGCCCAAGGCGCCCAAGCCGGCATGCCAACCCTCTGCGGGTGGAGGGGCCAGGTGCCACTGGGTGGACCAATGGGCCGCAGTGGCCCAATTCAAGCCCGCACTCCAATTCATGGCAGAGCGCTCGTTCAAGGGCAGGCCATAAGAGGCGCCCACGGACAGAGTCGTGCCATCTCCTCGGCCCATCAGGTCTTGGGTGATGTCGCTGCCCAGTGTCCAGCGTGGAGCGAGGGCGTAGTTCACGCTCACCCGTCCTCGCACGGTGTTCTGACCCGAAGAAAAACCATCGAAACTACTGTTGTCCTTGAGGTTTTGAACGCGCAGGGACAGCCCGACTTTCAGGCGCTCATCTTCGCGCAGCTGGTAGGCCAGGTTGGACTCCTTGCGGTAACCGCTGAAGCGCAGCCACTCGGTGCCGGTGGGGTGACCGAATCGCCAACGCCCATAGCGCAAGCCCAGCACAGGCCGCAAGGACAAATCGGTGGTGGCATCGGCCAGATCGCGGCTTTGAACCTTGACCCCCAAGGTGTAGAACCATCGGTGTGCCGTGGCTTCTGCCGAGGGCGGGTTCGCGTCGCGCTCGTGCTCGGCCATGGGCGCAAGTGGTGTTCTGTCGATGTCTTGCCCCAGAGCCGTTCCACCAGCGCACGCCAGGCATGCGAACCCGGTGCCGACTGCCCATGGTCCGGGCTTGCTCATCAAAAAGGGTGCGGCAGGCATGGCTGCTCAGTCGCGCGTGACGCGCAGCAATTCTTCAGCGCTGGTCACACCTGCATCCACCAGGCGTTGTCCGTCGTCGCGCATCAGCACCATGCCTTGTGCCAAAGCGGTGGCGCGCAAGTCGGCTTCTGCAGCGCGGTTGTGGATTTGCGCGCGGATCTCGTCGCTGGCCACCAACAACTCGAACACCCCTGTGCGCCCGGCGTAACCGGTTTGGCCACAGGCATCGCAGCCTGCGCCCTCACAAGCCGTGCAACGTTTGCGCACCAAGCGCTGGGCCAACACGCCCAAGAGCGATGAACTGAGCAAAAACGGCTCCACGCCCATGTCGATCAGGCGGTTGATCGCGCTGGCGGCATCGTTGGTGTGCAGCGTGGCCAGCACCAGGTGACCTGTGAGCGAAGCCTGGATCGCGATTTGCGCGGTTTCGTGGTCGCGGATTTCGCCGATCATGATCACGTCCGGGTCTTGCCGCAAGATGGCGCGGAGCGCTTTGGCAAAGCTCAAATCGATCTTGGTGTTGACCTGGGTTTGCCCGACACCGGGCAATTCGTATTCGATCGGGTCTTCCACCGTCATGATGTTGTTGCGCGTGGCGTCCAGCCGCTGCAGCGCCGCATACAAGCTGGTGGTTTTGCCTGAACCGGTGGGGCCTGTGACCAGCAAAATGCCGTGCGGCTGCCCAATCAATTGGTCCATTTGCGCCAGCACGCGCCCTTGCATGCCCACCGCTTCCAGGGTCAAACGCGCCTCGCTCTTGTCCAGCAAGCGCAGCACCGCCCTCTCGCCGTGGGCGCTGGGCAGGGTCGAGACGCGCACATCCACCGCCCGCGAGCCCAGGCGCAGGCTGATGCGGCCGTCTTGCGGCAAGCGTTTTTCGGCGATGTCGAGTTCGGCCATGATTTTCAGGCGTGAAATCAGTGCAGCATGCAGCGCCCGGTTCGGTTGTACAACCTCGCGCAGCGTGCCGTCTATGCGAAAGCGCACACTGGAGAGGCGTTCATAGGGCTCGATGTGGATGTCGCTGGCACCGTCGCGGGCCGCTTGCGTGAGCAAAGCGTTGAGCATGCGGATGATGGGCGCGTCGTCGCTGGCCTCCAGCAAGTCTTCCACCGCAGGCAACTCCTGCATCATGCGCGACAGATCGGCTTCGGACTCGACCTCGCTGACCACGTCGGCGGCCATGGAGGCCCCATGCGCTTGCCCCCCCGAATAAGCTTGGTGAATGCGCTGCGCCAATTCGGCGGCAGTGGTGGACTGCAGTTGCAAGCCCTGACCTGCAAACTTGCGCGTCACCTCGGACAAGGCCGAGCGGTCACTGGCCTCGCAATGGCTCAGACACAGCCTTTGGCCGTCGTCCTCCAGCAGCAGCTGGTGGGCACGCGCAAACGAGTAGGGCAAAGGGTAAGCCATGGCGTTGAAGTGGGCTCAGGGACGGTTGCTGGCCGGATTGGCCTGTGGTGCAGCGGGGGCTTGTGCAGGCGGTGCGGTGTCTGCGCCCAAAGCCGGCAACACGGCCGAGCCGCTGATGGGCAGCGTGCTGGTGGCCGCAGGCTGGAAGCCTTGCTGGTTGAGGCGCATTTGCTCGTAACGTCCTCGGGACAAGGCTTCTGTGGCGGCCCCATCGCGCACCACCACCGGGCGCAAGAACACCATCAAATTGGTTTTGTTGCGCCGACGGGCTTCTGACTTGAACAGGTTGCCAAAGAAAGGCAAATTGCCCAGTCCCGGGACTTTCTCCTGGTTGTTGCTGGTGTCGTCTTGCAGCAAGCCGCCCAGGACCACAATCGCACCGTCTTCGACCAGCACGTTCGACTCGATCGAGCGTTTGTTGGTGATCAGGCCTGTGCGTGAATCGATGGAAGAGGCTTCCACGCTGCTGACCTCCTGGTAAATCTGCATCCTCACCGTGCCGTTTTCGCTGATTTGGGGCTTGACCCGCAGTGTCAGACCCACATCCTTGCGCTCCACGGTGGTGAACGGGTTGGTGGCGCCTGTCGAGCCGCTGGCAAACGAGCCGGTGACAAAAGGCACGTTTTGGCCAATGACGATCTTGGCCTCTTCGTTGTCCAGCGTCAGCAAATTGGGCGTGGACAGCACATTGGCATCACCGTCCTTTTGTAAAAAACGCGCCAAGGCCCCCAAGGCCAGTACGCCGTTGCGTTGTTGCCCGACGGCCAAGTTCAAACCTGTGGAAGCGCCAACGTTGCCTGAGGCCGCGTTGGCGGCCAGGGTCAGCAAATTGGTGCCGCCGACATTGAAGTTGGTGCCCAACAGACCGACTGTGTTGCTGCCGGTGCCGGTGCCGCTCATCCACTGCACCCCGAATTCGGCCGCTTTGTCAGCCCGCACTTCTGCAATCAAACTCTCCACAAACACCTGAGCCCGGCGCTGGTCCAGCATGTCAATCACGGCACGCAATTGCCGGTACTGTGGCTCTGGCGCGGTGATGATCAGCGAGTTGGTGGCCGGGTCGGCCTGGATCTGCCCCCCTGTCGATGGCTGCTGCGCGGTGTTGTTTTGGCCAGGCGTGTTGCTGGTGGCAGCGGGCATGGTGCCGGGGTTGGTGGTGTTGAGGTTCAGGTTGAGGGTGCCGGGCGAGTTCTGGTTGCCCTGGGCCGTCATGGCTGCACGCAAGGTGGCTGCCAGTTTGGTGGCGTCGGCGTTCTTCAGGTACACCACATGGATGTTGCCACTGGCCGCACGCGCACCGGTGGCACTGGGCTGGTCCAGTTGCACCACCAGGCTGCGCACCAGCGCCAGGCGTGCCGGGTTGGCCGCACGGACAATCAGGGAATTGGTACGCACCTCGGGCAGCACCGTGGTCCGAAAGCCTGTGTCGCTCTGGCCCTGCGCGGCGGGGGCGGCAGCGGCGGCACCCGAATCGAGCAGGCGCTGCACCATGGGTGCCAGTTCGCCCGCGATGCCGTGCTGCAGGCGAATGACTTCGACCCCGGTGGCATTGGCCACGTCCAAGGCAGCCACGATGCGGGCCAGCCGCTGCAGGTTGTCGCTGTAGTCGGTGATGACCAGCGCGTTGGTGCCCGGGTTCACGTTGATGGTGTTGTTGGGGCTGATGAGCGGCCTGAGCACCGGCACCAGGTTATTCGCATTCTCGTGGTTGAGTTTGAAGATCTGCGTCACGATTTGCCCGTTGTGCGCGGGCACTGCACCTGCAGAGACCGTGCTGCTTTGCAGTTTGGCTTCGGCCTCGGGCAACACTGTGTAAAGCCCGGCCGACTCCACCAGCGCAAAGCCTTGCGTGCGCAACTGGGCCGCAAACAAGCGCAAGGCCTGTGCCGGGGGCACCGGCACCGTGCTGGACAAGGACAAGGTGCCCTTGACGCGCGGGTCGACCACGACGTTCGCACCCGACAAGGTCGCCAGCGTGCGGGCCACGGCGTCGATTTCGGCATTCACAAAATTGAGGGTGACCGGTTCTTTGCGCAGGTTTTGCGCCATGGCCTGGGGCTGACACAAAGCCAGGCTGGCCACGCATGCCAAGGCCACAGCCTTGGGCTGCCAGCGCCATGCGGGGGACCAAAAGCGGGCATGCCGCAGGGTGGAGTGCGATGCGTTGGAGGTGTTCATGGCTTGGTGCATGGCGTGCGAATGAAACGGGTTCATCCCAAAGAGAGCAGACTGCGCGCGCCTTGACGGCGGCCCAGAATGTTCAAGAGGTTGTCGAATGCGGCCTCATGGCCTTCTTGCGCGATGGCTTCGCCCGTGAAGCGCAGGCGGGCGCCCACCCATTGGCCTTGCCCTGACAAGCGCAAAGGCCCCTGCAGCGTGCTCAGCACCAAGCTGGGTGTGGGCGTGCCTTCTGGGGTGCCGGTCAGGTCGATGCGGTAACTGCCCATGGGTTTGACCGGGCTCAAGCGCGAGGACAGGTCCTGCACCTGCAGTGTGATGTGCCCTTGCATTTGCATGCGTCCCTGGGCCCAGTGCAATTGCACCGATCGGGTGTTCAAGTGCAGCTGCCCATCGGCCTGCAAGGTGTTCCAGGGTGCGCCCAAACCGGTCAGCAAGGCGGCTGGCCAGACCGAAGCGTGGTCGCCCAGCTGCAGTTGCCAGGTGTTCCAGCCCAAGCCCGCTTGCACACGCGCCGTTTGGCCCATGCAGCAGTCGGCTTGCCAGTCCAGACGAACGCCATTCCAGCGGGGTGTGATCGTCCAGTGCAGGCGGCCTGGCAAAGCCTGTGTGTCCAGGCTGCCCTTGCCCCCGCTGAGCACCCATTGGGCCGAGCCTTGCCACACCGTGCCGCGCGGGTTGAGCCATTGCACTTGGCCCTGAGTGGCTTGGCTCACGCCCCAGGCCAGCCAGCGTGCAGGGGCCCACACCCACAAGGCCAGGCCCAAGCCCAGCAGTGCCCCAGCCAGGGCGTAGCCCCAGACCGAAGCGCTGGCCTGGTGGGTAGTTCGGCGGGGGACCGGGGTGGACATGAGGCGAGGGTGGCTGGGCATGGTGATCAGGGCAGTCGCAGCACCACAGTGCCTTGCCACAGCACTTCTTGGCTGGTGGATTGGCTGTGGTGTTGCATTTGGGCCTGCAGGGGCAGGGCTTGGGTGCTGTCACGCGCTTGGCTCAGCCAGCGGGCCATGGCCCAGGCCGGAGCTGCTTCAACACGCAAGGTGGCGCTGTCCCCCTGCAGGCTGATCTGGGCATTCGGGCCGAGTTCAGACAGGTTTTTTTCCAGCCATTGCACCGCTTCCGTGCGCGAGACCGAAGCTGGTTTTTGCAGGCTTTGGGCCTGCGCTTGCAACTGGCGCATGCGCTGCGTCTGCAAGTCCAGTGCGGCCTGACGGGTCGGGGCTTGATGCCAGGTGCGCAGCGCCGGGGCCAGTGCCCACTGCCACAGGCTCACCGCCAGCACCAGCCATGCACCCCAGCGCAGCAGCATTTGTTCGCGTGGACTGCGCTGACGCCAAAGCTGTTGCCCGGCTTGGCGGACTTGCTGCCATGCGTTCGGGCTGTTCATGGTCGGCCCCCTGGGGTGGGCTGCACGCTCATGATCCAATCATCGCCATCGGCGCGCCATTGGTAAGCCTGCTTGTTCAGGTTTTGTTGCACGGCCTGTTGCTGCATGGCCGAGGGCTTGAAGCCTTGCAGGCGCAACTGACCATTCTGATAGGCCCATTGCCGGGGCGCGGCCAGATCTGGCGGTAAAGCCTGGCCCAAGGCCGCCAGCATCGATTCCAGGTCACCCGCACCCAATTGGCCGGAGCCTTGGCGCAGTCGCTCCACCTGCTGGGCCATTTGCAAGGGCGCATCGACCACGACCTGCGTTTGCGGAAATGTGTCGCGCAAGATGTGTGCCCAATTGTTTTGCTGGGCTTGCCAGTCGGCGCGTGTTTTCCAGGCCCAGGCATTCAGACCGATCAACTGTGTGGCCAGCAAGACCAACAGGCCCCAACGCGCAGGGCGCCAGGCAGGGCTGTGCTGGAGGGTGTCAAGCAGGCGGTGCAATTGTTTGAGCCGCCTGGTTTGTGCGTTGGCCCGCATTTCAAATTGGGCCAGGTCCCACTCGGATGCCATGGCGTCCAGCCAGTGTTGGCCAGGGGGCATGAGGCGCGCCGGGGTGTCCAGCCAGCGCGAGACCTTCTCCACCACGCCCGGTTCGGCCCGAACCGTGGCAGCTTGAAGCTCCTCGCTGCTCAAACCCAGTGCCAGTGGCTGCGTGCTGGACGTGCCCAAGGGCTGTCCCCAGACCCCCTTTTGGGTGTGGCTGACCCAAAGCCAGCCACTGTCGGCATCGCCCAATCCGGTGATGGCGGGGGGCTGGGCATCGGAGGGGGGTGAGAGTTCCGGCACGATGCGATGCACCTGCACGCCGGCTTGCTCCAATGCCTGCAAATGCGCACTCAACCAAGCCCGGTCGCACACCGCTACCCAGGGTTGTGGCAGCTTGGCCCAGCCGGCTTGCAAAGCCATGTGCAGCTGTGCCGGATCGTCCAGCAGCCGGTCTTCCAGCACACCCTGCAAGGCGGGCAGCCAGCGTGCGGGTTGTTTGGCCAGGCCTTCTGGCAAGGTGACCCGGTGCCACGACAGCGCCAGCGCAGGCACCAAAACCACGGTTTCCGTAGGCGCAGGGGCCGTGGGCAGCAAGGTGCTGACGGCCCATTGCAGCGCCACGGCGGGCGATGCTGACCCGCTGGCCACCACGGCATGGGCATAAGCCTGGCCGGGTTGGGCTGAGCCTGTGGGCAGTTGAATGATCAGGGTGCGCATGTCCGGATCATTGTAGAGGTGCACTGTGACTGATTTGTGGGCTGCTCAAGCGCCAGACCATGCGCACTTGGCTGCCGTCACGCCGCATCAGGGCCAGCTCCTGTTGCACCACCTTGTCGATGCGCATGCGGCCCTGCACTTCAAAATAGCGGCTGCGCACACTGTGTTGCCGCTCATCCAGCCAGCGTCCTGTCGGACCCAAAGCTTCCTGGGCGGCACTCAGGCTGGCCCAGTGCCCACGTTCGCGCCGCTGCACCGCTTGGCGTGCTGAGGCCAGGTCCAGCCCCGCAATCGCGGCCGACAACACCTCGGCCGATGCGGTGTTCAGGTTGACGGGTGTGGCTTCTGGCAACACGGTGATGTAGGGCTGCAGGGCCGTCAAACTGGCCGGACTCAAGCCCAGCCACACCAATTGTGCGGTGTGTTGCGGCATCAATGGCCCCCAAGTGCCAATGCCGGCCAAGCCAGCGGCACCGCTGCGCCCTCTGTTGGGGGCTGCGCCCCCCTGGCCACCCGCTGCAGCGGTGGTGTTGGCGTGGCTCAGTTGAAGTTGCCGAGCCATATTTTGCAATTCGGCCAGGGGCAGGTTGAGTCGCTCAAACAGGGCTGCAAAGCGGGCCATGGCCATGGGCGATACCTGGCCGTTTTCAAGCAGGTTCATCACGTTCATGCGCGACTGAGCATCGGTGATTTGACCTGACAAAAAGACCTCGGCATCACCCTCGCGCCATTGCTGGTCTTGCGACAAAAAGGTGGACAGCTTGGATTCTTTGACGGGCAAGGCCCAAGGCTCGCCCAAGTGATCGGCTTGCGCGCCTTGGGCCGATATCGCGTCCTCGCGCAGGATCAAACGGGTCCAGTCCAGGGCGCCGGTCATCATCAGCCGGGTTTGGCTGCGCCCCCGCTCGGCGGTTTCAATTTCAACCTGTCGCCATTGTTGCCACAGGGCGGCACTGGCCAGTGTGGTGACCAGAGCCACCGCCAACATGGCCGTGAGCAATGCGGCGCCACGCTGAGCAGCAGCCCTGTTCATGACGGTGCCCCTGACAAAGTAGGTCGCACCCAGTCCAGGCTCAGCGTGCCCTGGCCAGCAGGCCCCGGTGGCAGGCTCAGCACCAAGCGCACCCCATCCGGGGGGGTGTGGCCAGGCAAACGGCGCTCGTTCGCAGCGCCTGAAGGCGCTGCTCCCGGGGTGACCGCATCGCTGGACAGGGGGTTGGTCCAACTGCCGCCGCGGTGCACAAACAGTTGCCAGCCTGACAAGGGGTGGATCTGCACCTGCGCGGCCCGCAAACTCGCGTTCGGTGTTTGTCCCCACTCCTGAGCCAGACCCCAGGCCTGCTGCCAGTCTGCTTGCTGAGTCAGCGGGCCCGATTGCCACCGCAGCCAATCGCCTCCCCCGGGGCGTCCGGGATCGACGCGCCAGGTCCAGGCGACCACCCGCACGCTGGCGCTGCTGCTGGTGTCGTTCAGGCCATCGGGTGTGCGTTGCATGGGGGCCTCGGCGCTGCGCCGGGTCAGGCGCAACACCTGGCCATCCCAGTCCCAGCTGGGGATGCTGGGCAGCTCGGCCAATTGGTCCAAATCGGTTTGCCATTGGGCCAAGCCTGCTTGCAAAGTGCGCACCTCGTCCGATCGGGTTTGCAAACTGCTTTGCGTGCGCAGCATGCCGTCCAGACCGCGCCAGACCATCAGGCTCATCAAGGCCATCACGCTGATGGCCACCAGCACCTCGATCAGGGTGAAGCCGCGAGACGGGGAGGGTGGCGTGCCAAAGCGCATCAATGACGCCCCATCACGGTGGACAGTTGCAGCACATAACTGCCCTGGTCCAGTACGCGCGCATCCACGCGCCTGAAATTGGGGTTGGGCGTGGGCCGCACCGACACCTCCACCTGCAGAAGACGTCCAGCCTGGGTGCAGTCCACACTGCGGTTGCCCGTGTCGGGCAGTTGTCGGCGCAAACGCAGAGCGATCAGTTCGTTTTCGGCGCAGATCTGACCGAGCATGCTCACGGTTTGACGCTCGGCATTGCGGCTGAGCGAACCTGTGGCCTGCATGCCCGCCATGAGCGCCAAGGCCGTGATCCCCAGCGCCACGAGCACCTCGATCAAGGTGAAGCCTTGGCTTGCACGGTGAGGGCTCGGGCTCATGGTTGTGCCCCTGGCCCGTTGGGCGTGCTTTGCACCTTGAAGGGCCGCAAGCCATCTGTGACCACCCACAAGGTTCTGCCCGGCGATGACACGCTGGACAAAGCCACGGCTTGGGGCTCGATCAGGGGGTCTGGGCCCAAAGTCAGGCGGATGCCCGGTGCGGCGCGGGTCTGGGTGTTCAGCCAGGCGCGGGGCAAACCTGGCGGTGGCAAGCCCGCAAACTCAAAAGCGGTGCCGCCCATTTGGCTGTGCCACACCACAGGCACGCCTTGTGCGCGGGCTTGTGCGCGGGCCGACTCCAGCAGGGCGGCCAGTCTTTCGGCATCACGTTGCAGGGCACTGTCGGCGCTGTCGCGCAGTGACAAACTGACGCCCGCAGTGGCCAAGGCGATCAGGGCGATGACCACCAGCAGCTCCACCAGTGTGAAGCCCCGGCTGAAGGGAGGCAGACGCTTATTGCCAGCTGCCAATGTCCGCATTGTTGCCTTCACCGCCGGGCTGACCGTCAGCACCAAAGGACAGCACTTCGACCTCGCTGCGGATGCCGGGGTTCATGTATTGGTAAGGGCGGCCCCAGGGGTCATTGGGCAGTTTTTCGAGGTAAGGCTTCCAGTTGCCGGGGATGGGCTCGGTGGTGGGCTTGAGGACCAGGGCGTTCAGGCCTTGGGCACCGGTCGGAAAGCGCTGGTTGTCCAGCCTGTAGAGCTTGAGCGCCTGCATCAAATTGCCCACATCGGTGCGCGCGGCGGTGATGCGCGCATCGTCGGCACGGCCCAGCACATTGGGCACGATCAGCGCAGCCAGCACGCCAATGATGGCCAGCACGACCATCAGCTCGATCAGGGTGAAGCCGCGTTGGCGGCGGGCAGCGGGGCGGTTCAAGGGGAGGGCTGGGGTTTGCATGCCTTGGATCATAATCTGCGGATGTTTCAATCGCTCAACGCTTCGTTCGACACCCGACGTTTGGGTGTCCTGACCGCCGTGATTTGGTGTTTGGCCGTTGCCGGAGCGGTGTTTTGGGTGTTGGCATTCCCGAGGGCGCAGTCAGGGGCAGGGTTTGCGCCCATGCCTGCGGCCAGTGTGGGCCTGAGCTCAGACGCTTCGGCCCACAGCGCCCGTGTTTGGGGTGTTGCTGCTGCGGCCCCGCAGGTCAGCGTGGGGCTGTCCACGCGTTTTCAGTTGTGGGGCGTGGTGGCCAGTGCCTCCGGGCAAGGCAGCGCCTTGATCTCGGTCGATGGGCAGCCGCCCAAGGCTTTTCGAGTGGGGCAAGTGGTGAGCGAAGGCGTGACCTTGCTCAAACTGGGCCCGAGGCAGGCCAGTTTGGGTCCTCCAGGCGGGGGTGCTGAGACATTCACCTTGTCCTTGCAGGCCCTGGACAAAGCCCTTTGACCCGAACCCGCCTGCTTCAAGCCCGCAAAAACAGGCGATAAACCGGGTTGTTGGTCTCTTCCGCGTACGGATAACCCAGCGCTTCCAAGAACTTGGCAAATGCCTTGTCGTCTTTGGCGGGCACCTGCAGACCCACCAAAATGCGGCCGTAATCGGCACCCTGGTTGCGGTAGTGAAACAGCGAAATGTTCCAGCCTGGGCGCATCAAGCTCAAAAACTTCAGCAACGCGCCGGGACGTTCGGGGAACTCAAAGCGCAACAGACGCTCGTCTTGTGACAGTGCCGAATGTCCGCCCACCATGTGGCGGATGTGCTCTTTGGCCAGCTCGTCGTGCGTGAGGTCGATGGCCGTGAACTGGTGCTTGTTGAACTTGGCGGTGATCTTGCTGCTCTCGCCTTTGCCATGGGTGCTCAAACCCAAGAACACGTGGGCCTTGTCCGAGTCGCTCATGCGGTAGTTGAACTCGGTCACATTGCGCGGGCCACCCGGCAGGCTGCCGATCAGCTCCAAAAAGCGTTTGAAGCTGCCGCGCTCTTCCGGGATGGTCACGGCAAACAGGGCTTCTTTTTCTTCGCCCACATCGGCGCGTTCGGCCACAAAGCGCAGGCGGTCAAAGTTCATGTTGGCACCGCACAAAATGGCAGCGTAGGTCTGGCCTTTGGTTTTGTGTTGCGCCACGTATTGCTTGATGGCCGCCACGGCCAAGGCACCCGCAGGCTCCACGATCGAGCGGGTGTCCACAAAAATGTCCTTGATCGCGGCGCACACCGCGTCGGTGTCCACCGTCATGAACTCGTCCACCAGACCGCGCGCCACGCGGAAGGTTTCTTCGCCCACCAGCTTGACGGCGGTGCCATCCGAGAACAGGCCCACATCGGGCAAAGTCACACGCTTTTCGGCGGCCACCGACTGCATCATGGCGTTGGAGTCGTTCATCTGCACGCCAATCACCTTGACGCCGGGGCGCACCGCCTTGATGTAGTTGGCTACACCGCTGATGAGGCCGCCGCCGCCAATCGCCACAAACACCGCATCCAGCGGACCCTGGTGCTGGCTCAGCATTTCCATGGCAATCGTGCCCTGGCCCGCGATCACGTCCGGGTCGTCAAAGGGGTGCACAAAGGTCAGGCCTTGCTTTTTTTCGAGTGCCACCGAGTGGTTGTAGGCGTCCGAATAGCTGTCGCCAAACAACACCACTTCGCCGCCCAAACCCTTGACTGCGTCGATCTTGACCTGAGGCGTGGTGGTGGGCATGACGATCACGGCGCGCGTGCCCAAGCGGCTGGCGCTCAGCGCCACGCCCTGGGCGTGGTTGCCCGCCGAGGCGCAGATCACGCCTTTTTTGAGCTGCTCCGGGCTCAAGTGCGCCATCTTGTTGTAGGCCCCACGCAACTTGAAGCTGTGCACCGGCTGCTGGTCTTCGCGTTTGAGCAGCACCTGGTTGCCCAAGCGCTTCGACAGGTTTTTGGCCGTTTCCAAGGCGGACTCGGTCGCCACGTCGTAAACCTTGGCGTTGAGGATCTTGATCAGGTAATCGGCGGGTTGGAGGTGTGGGGTCGTCATGGCCAGCGCGCTGCGGGGCGCATCGCTTCAAATAGATGGCCTTGATGATAACGGCCAAAAAAAATGCCCCGAGCCTTGCGGCTGGGGGCAAATCCACCTTTTCAGAGGGTGGAGGAGACAAAGGGTGCATGCAAAAAAGCACGCTTGTTCGCAATTGTACGGGTGTTTTTGTTGCATCGCAGCATGTTGGGCCCGGTCAAATGCAAAAAAATGTCAAAAAAGGCTCATTTTGGCCTCAGCTGCTTGGGTAACATGAGGCCTTCATGATCTGGCCTGCCATGGGCGGCGCCTTTGCAAGGAATTTCAATGGAATGCACAGTCACCTGGACCGGCGGGGCCGGCACCCGCTCAGGCATGGGCTTTTTGGCAGAAACGGGTTCGGGCCACATGGTCGCCATGGACGGCGCGCCCGACGCCGCCAAACCTGAAAACGGTGGCCAAAACCTGGCCCCCCGCCCCATGGAAATGCTGCTGGCTGGCGCCGGTGGTTGCACCGCCTATGACGTGGTGCTGATCTTGAAACGCGGCCGCCATGACGTGCGCGGCTGCAGCGTCAAGCTCAGCAGCGAGCGCGCCGAAGTCGATCCCAAGGTCTTCACCCGCATCAACATGCACTTCACCGTCACAGGCAAGGGCGTTCCCGCCAGCGCCGTTGAGCGCGCCATCGCCATGAGCCATGACAAATACTGCTCAGCCAGCATCATGCTCGGCAAAACGGCCGAAATCACCACCAGTTTTGAGGTGTTGGACCTGTTGGCTTAAGTCAAACCGGCAAAGCCAGCGCATTTGGGCTCCACCGGGGGGGGGTATCAGGAGGCGCTGGGTTGTGCGCTCTTCAAACCCGGTGCGCCACGGTCGTCATGACTTTGGCGGCTACTTGCATCAGGGTCTTGACGGGAGCAGGCAGTTCCACCGCACCCGCTTTGAGGGCCATTTGGGCATGGCTGACTTCATCGGCCTTCATTTGGGTGACGATGGCCCGGGAGGCCAAGTCAGCCGCTGGAAGCAAGTCCATATGGCTTTGCAGGTGGGCTTCGACCTGCCGTTCGGTCTCCACCACAAAGCCCAGGCTCACAGTGTCACCGCCCAGTTTGCCAGCTGCAAAGCCAATGGCGAAGGCACCCGCGTACCACAAGGGGTTCAGCCAAGAAGCCCGGTCGTTGAGGTCGTGCAAACGTTGTTGCGTCCAAGCCAAGTGGTCTGTCTCTTCCCGGCTGGCCTCGGCCAGTTGGCGGCGCAGTGCTGGACTTTGGCAGGCAAGTGCCTGCCCGGTGTAGAGCGCCTGAGCGCACACCTCGCCAACGTGGTTGACGCGCATCAGCGCTCCCGACTGGCGACGTTCTTGCTCGGTCAAATTCGGCGTGGCCACGTTGGCAGCGGGGTTGGGTCGGCTCGCGCGGGGCTCAGCCCACAAAGTGCGCAAAGCGCTGTCAGCGGCCAAAATCAGGGCATTCATCATGGTCAAAGTGTATCCAAGCCAAGTTTTGGTGTGTCCAAACCTGCCATGGGCGCTGTTTTTACTCTGGATTTTTAATTTTGCTACTTATCAAGCTTTGAATTCAATTTTTGATGGAAGTCATTGAATTAATTGAAAAAATCAGCTGTCTCGTGGCTTAAACCAAGGGTAAAGCCTAGGTGTTGTTGCACGCTTGCAACGGAATCAGGATTTCTTTGCTCAATGTCTTGGCGAAGTCATTCACGTCTGGTCGAATACACACAACTTCCTGAATTGGAGGTTGGCTCAGGGTCTCGAGGGGTGATGTACACCCATCTGATTCGGGCCCTTGTTTAACCTTGGAGAAACTTGCAATGAAAAAATCCCTGATTGCTCTGGCTGTTCTGACAGTTTCCAGCGCTGCTTTCGCTCAATCTTCCGTGACCATTTCTGGCGGTATCAACGTTGGTGTCATGGACACAGGCGCTGCTGGTGCCAAGGCCGCTGTTGCTCACCTGGGCAACGGCGCCAACGCCATCAACATTAACGTTGCTGAAGATCTGGGTGGCGGTCTGCGTGGTGGTTTCGACAGCCAGATCCGTTTCAACTCTTCTAACGGTGACCGTAACTCCTCTGGCGCCGGCGCCAACCTGTTTCACTCCGCCAACACATACCTGAGAGGTGGTTTTGGTACAGCCCGTATTGGTTCCATCGTTGAAGCCGGCACCTGCGCTTTTGACCCATGGGCTTGCACCGGCGGTGCCTCCTTGCAAGCTGGCGTTGGCGTCAGTGCTTTGGCTGGTGCTGGTTCTATCAAGCAAGCTATCCAATACACCACACCCACATTGAACGGTTTCAGCGCGAACTACACAACTTCAGTGTCTTCACGCACCAACGAGCGTCAAACTCTGGGCATCAACTTCGCCAAGGGTCCTCTGGCTTTGACAGTTGTTGACATCAAAGGCAGCGGCAACTCCGCACTTGATGGTACTGCCATCACTGACACAGCTACCAGCCAGCGTGGTATGGCTGCAAGCTACAACTTCGGCGTTGCAGTCTTGAGCGTTACTAACACTGTGAGCAAGGCTGTTGGTGGTGCAACATCTGCTGACATCACATCCATTGCTGCAACAGTGCCCATGGGTGCTTACACCCTGTTGGCTGGTTACAACAAGAACGACAAAGCTGCTGCCAATGCCGACACCAAGTTGGCTGTTGGCTTGAACTACGCTTTGAGCAAGCGTACCACCCTGGGCGCTGACCTGATGAAAGTCGAAGCCGCTGGTGCTGGTACAGGCTTCGTGGTTCGCGCTCGCCACACTTTCTAATCTGACGCTGGCGCAAGCCAGTTGAGATTTAGAAAATTAAAAACCCACCATGGGAACATGGTGGGTTTTTTGCTTTTCGCCCTGTCTCAGCAGCGACTGAATCTGCTTTGTGACAAGGGATAACGCGGGTGCCACGCAAGGCAAAGGCTGATAAATTCATTTCACTCTTGGATACGCCTTATGAACACACCTCGCTTGTCTGCCCACCCCCGCCACTCTGGTGCTCCATTCACTGCGCTTTTCCGCGCCAAATCGGCTGTTTACCTCGGCCTGTCATTGGCTGGCTTGGTGTTTTTGACGGGTTGCGTCAGCTTGCCCAAAGAAGCGGCACCTCCCAAGGTGGCTTGCCCCGAGGGCGTGCCTGCAGGCACCCAATGCTGGCGTGGCCAGGACTCGGCCGGCTCGCACTATTTGGTGGCTATGCCAGCTAAATGGAGTGGCGTGCTGGTGGTGCATGCCCATGGGGGGCCTTCGCTGGGTGAGCCCAAGGCTTCCCGGGCGGACGAAGACATCAAACGCTGGGCCATCACCTTGAGCGAAGGCCACGCTTGGGCTGGATCGGTGTTCAGGCAAGGCGGCTTTGCCGTCACCACCGCAGCCGAAGACACCGAGCGTGTCCGGCGCATCTTTGTGGACCATGTGGCCAAGCCCCAGCGCACTTTGCTGCACGGTCAGTCTTGGGGGGCGATGGTGGCCACACGGGCAGCTGAGCTCTACCCCAAGTCCTGGGAGGGCATTTTGCTCACCAGCGGTGTGGTGGCCGGGCCCACCACCTACGATTTCCGGCTGGATTTGCGCGCGATTTACCAGCACCTGTGCCAAAACCACCCGCGCCCCGATGAGCCGCAGTACCCCTTGTCGCTGGGCTTGCCCGTCGGCAGCAAATTGACCCCTGCCGAGCTGGCCACCCGGGTCAACGATTGTTTGGGGGTGCGCAAGCCCGCAGCGCAGCGCAGCCCCGAGCAGGCCCGCAAGATCAAGACCATTGTGGATGTCCTGAAAATCCCAGAAAACTCGATTGCCGGGCACCTGAACTGGGGCACCTTCACCTTGCAAGACGTGGTCATCAAAAACGGTGGCGCCAGCCCCTTTGGCAATGACTCGGTCAAGTACATCGGCTCTGACAACGACGCCGCCTTGAATGCGGCCGTGTTGCGCTTCAAGGCCGACCCACAAGCCAGTGCCAAATTTGATGCCGATGTGAACCACCAAGGCCGGTTCAAAGTGCCGGTCTTGACCACCCACGGCATTGGCGACTCGACCGTGTTTGTGGAGGGCAGCGACACCTTGCGCCAACGCATGGAAGCGTCTGGCAATGGTGCGCGTCTGGTGCAAACCTATGTGAACTCTGCCGAGCACAGCTACCTGGGCGATGCGATCTACCCGCCGCTGTTTGAGGCCCTGTTGGCCTGGGTCAACCAGGGCACCAAGCCCACACCTGCAGGCATTGCCGCGCGCTGTGCAGCCTTGCGGCCTGCGCAAGCGGCCGACTGCCGCTTTGACACCGCTTACACGCCTCGCCCCTTGGCCAGCCGCATCGCGCCGCGTTGAAGAAGCCAAGCCATCCTGCTGCAGGGGCTTTCAAGTCCGTGCAGCAGGCGCATCACGACATCATTGCAGGGGTATACCGGCCTTTTGAATCACGTCGGTCCAACGTTTGATGTCGGCATCGAGTAACTGGGCCAGTTGAGCAGGGCTGCTGGACTGGGCTTGCACATTGAAGCCGGCCAGACGCTGCACCATGTCGGGCGCGGCCAGCACCTTCACCAGTTCGGCGTTCAGACGGTTCACCACCGCCGCAGGGGTCTTGCCCGGAGCAGCGAGGGCATTCCAGGACGACACATTGAAGTCGCTCAAGCCAGGCAATTCGCGCACCACAGGGGTGTCGGGCAGGTCTTTGGGGCGCTTGGCACCCATCACGCCCAGCAAGCGCACAGCCTTGGCGTTGATCTGGGGCTTGAGGGGACCCAAAATTTCCACCGCCACATCCACCTGACCGCCGCGCAAGGCGTTGATCACGGCAGGGGTGCCGTTGTAGGGAATGATCTGCGCGATCAGGTTGGCCTGGGTGCGGAACAGTTCACCCGCCAGGTGTTGGGTGCTGCCAATATTGATGGTGCCCATGTTGAGTTTGCCGGGGTTGGCGCGGCCAAAGCTGACCAAGTCGGCCAAGGTCTTGTGGGGCGAAGACTCTGGCACCACGATGGCGATGTCAAACAGGCCCAACAAGGACACGGGCGCAAAGTCGGTGCGGGGGTTGAAGGGCAAGGCCTTGAACAAGCCTGCACTGACGGCCGTGCCATTGGACATGAGCAACAAGGTGTGGCCATCGGGCTCGGCGCGGGTCACCTGTTCGGCCGCCACGATGCCGCCTGCGCCGGGGCGGTTGTCAATGACCACCGGTTGGCCCAAATTGACCGAAAGCTGCTGGGCCACGGCCCGAACCGTCAAATCGGCCACGCCCCCCGCACCAAAGGGCACCACGATGCGCAGCGGTTTGGAGGGAAAGCTGCTTTGGGCCCAGGCGGTGTTCAATGCCCCTGCGGACAAAAGGGCAGCTTGTACGAGGCGGCGGCGATTTAACATCTTGTCACTTTCATCAGATTGAAAAGGCCATGATAAACCGCTCTTCTGCAGCCCCACGCGCAACGTTGTTATGGGCGCTGGGCCTGTGCATGGGCTTGTCGGCTTGCTCGCTTGTACCGCCCCAACCCGAGCCCCTCAGCAGCCCCGCGGCACCCCTGCGGCAACTGCCCTTGCAGTTCAATGCCCATGACAAATCACAATGGGAAAAGATGGTCTTGCCCGGCAAACTGCGCACGGCCTACAAAGTGGAAAGACAAAACCCAGGCTATGCCCTCAAAGCGCAGGCGGAATCATCGGCCAGCATGCTGCGACAGCGCGTGCACATTGCCCCGGATCAGTTGGGGCGCTTGTCATTTGACTGGCGGGTGGCGCAGTTGATCCCGGGAGCCGACATGATGCAGCGCGAGTCTGAAGACTCACCCGTGCGTTTGATCCTGGTGTTTGAGGGTGACCGGCAACAATTCAGCCCCAAAAACGCCATGCTCAGCGAGCTTACCCAAAGCCTCACAGGCGATCCCCTGCCTTATGCCACCTTGATGTATGTGTGGTGCAACCAGTGCCCACCCGAGTCGGTGATCGTCAACCCACGCACCGACCGCATCCGCAAATTGGCGGTGGAGTCTGGCCCCGGCCGGGTAGGCCAATGGTTGTCTTACCAGCGCAATATTCGGGCAGACTTTGAAAAAGCCTTTGGTGAAGCACCCGGCGCCTTGCTGGGGCTGGCCATCATGACCGACACCGACAACACCCGCAGCGCCACGCGGGCCTGGTACGGCCAAATTCGGCTGGATTGAGGGAATCAGTCCCACGCGCGACAGTGCGATTGGGGGAATTCCCTGTCACGTGTTGGCGCCTAAATGGTGCATATTCCAAAGTGTATACAACCCATCAAGATCGAGGTGACTTCATGCATACCGTGTCCCGTTTGTCTGTTCTTCCCACTGGTTTGACTGCTGGCTTGCTTTTGGCGGGCCTGATGACGGTGGGCCTGGCCCAGGCCAAGCCTTTCAAGTGGTCCAGTGCCAGTGACATTCCCACCCTGGACATCCACTCGCAAAACAATGCCTTGGGCAACGGGGTGCATGCCGCGATTTTTGACTCCCTGCTTTACTACAACAGCAAAACTTTCAAGATCGAACCTCGCTTGGCCACGTCCTGGCGCGAGGTGAGCCCGACGCAGCACCGGTTTAGCTTGCGCAAAGGGGTCAAGTTCAGTGATGGCTCGGCATTGACGGCAGACGATGTGGTGTTTTCTCTGGAACGCGCACGCGCCAAGACCTCCAACTTCAACATCTACACACAGGGCATCAGCCGTGTCGTCAAGGTGGACGAAAGCACCGTCGACATCATGCTCAGCGGCCCCAACCCGGTGCTGCTCAACCAGTTGACCGAACTGCGCATCATGAGCCGCGCCTGGGCCGAAAAGAACAAATCCACCGAGCCCAAGGACATCCGCTCCAAAGAAGAGAACTTTGCCCACCGCAATGCCATGGGCAGCGGCCCCTTCATGGTCAAGGAATGGCAACCCGACCAAAAGCTGGTGCTGGTGAAAAACCCGCAGTGGTGGGGCTGGACCAATACCACGACGAACGTGACCGAGATCATCTACACCCCCATCAAGAACGAAGCCACCCGCGCTGCCGCCTTGTTGTCGGGCGAGATCGACTTTGTGCTCGACCCCAGCCCACAAGACCTGGGCCGCATGCGCAACAACGCCAACCTGAAAGTGGTCGATGGCATTGAAAACCGCACCATCTTTTTGGGCATGGACCAGCACCGCGAAGAATTGCCCGGCTCCAACGTGAAGGGCAAGAACCCGCTCAAGGATGTGAAAGTGCGCAAGGCCTTGTACCAGGCCATCGACATCGACACCATCCACCGCGTGACCATGCGTGGCCTGTCCCAAAACACCGGGGCCCTGGTGGCGCCTCAGGTCAATGGCTGGACCAAAGCCGTGGACACCCGTTTCCCCTATTCGCTGGACGCGGCCAAAAAACTCCTGACCGAAGCGGGCTACCCCAATGGCTTTGAGGTGGACTTTGCCTGCCCCAACAACCGTTACATCAACGACGAAGAAATCTGCCAGGCCATCACCGCCATGTGGGCCAAAGTGGGCGTGCGTGCCAAGCTGCGCACTTTGCCATTGGTCACTTATTTCCCCATGATCCAGCGTTACGAAGCCAGCATTTACATGCTGGGCTGGGGTGTGCCCACTTTCGACGCGCTCTACAGCCTGCAATCGCTGACCCGCTCGGTCGGCACCGGCGGTGACGGCAACTACAACGTGGGCCGCTATAGCAACGCCCGCATGGACTACATTGTGGACCGCGTGAAGACCGAAACCGACTTGCCCGTGCGCAACCGCCTGTTGACCGAAGGCCTGCAACTGTCGAATGACACCGTGTCGCACATTCCGCTGCACAACCAGGTCATTCCTTGGGCGATGAAGAAAAACATCGAAGTCATCCACCGCCCTGACAACCGTCTGGACTGGACGCTGATCAAGGTCAATTGATGCTGGCTTTCATTCTGCAGCGGTTGATCCAGGCCGTGATCGTCATGGTCACGGTCGCTTTCATCGCTTTTTTGCTGTTTCAGTATGTCGGTGACCCGGTGGTGTTCTTGCTGGGGCAAGACGCCACCAAAGAGCAAATCGACGAGCTGCGTGGTGCTCTGGGTCTGGACCAGTCTTTCTTTGTGCAGTTTGGCCATTTTCTGGCCAATGCGGTGCAAGGCGAGTTTGGTCTGAGTCTGCGCCAAGGTGCCAAGGTCTCCGGTTTGATCGCCGAGCGACTGCCGGCCACCCTCGAGCTGGCTTTGGTGGCCGCTACGTTGGCTTTGCTGATAGGCATTCCCATGGGGGTGTACGCCGCTTTGCGCCGGGGCACCTGGATCAGTCAGCTCTTCATGACCGTGTCTTTGTTGGGCGTGTCTTTGCCCACCTTCCTGATCGGCATTTTGCTGATCCTGGTCTTTGCCGTCATGTTGGGCTGGTTTCCCAGTTTTGGCCGCGGCGAGGTGGTGCAAATCGGCTGGTGGTCCACTGGCCTGTCGAGCGCCAAGGGTTGGAACCACATCGTGTTGCCAGCCGTGACGCTGGCGATTTTTCAGCTCACGCTGATCATGCGCTTGGTGCGCGCCGAGATGCTGGAGGTGCTGCGCACCGACTACATCAAGTTCGCCCGCGCCCGGGGTTTGTCCAACCGCGCCATCCACTTTGGCCATGCGCTCAAAAACACCTTGGTGCCGGTCATGACCATCACCGGCTTGCAACTGGGCGGCTTGATTGCGTTTGCCATCATCACCGAGACGGTGTTCCAGTGGCCTGGCATGGGTCTGTTGTTCATTCAGGCGGTGACTTTTGCCGACATCCCGGTCATGGCGGCTTATTTGTGCCTGATTGCCTTGATCTTTGTGGTCATCAACCTGATTGTGGATTTGCTTTACTTTGTGGTTGATCCGCGTCTGCGCGTGGGCAAATCCGGAGGCCATTGAGCATGGGCGCTTCTTTGCAATCGGTGTTGGGACGCGGGACGGCATTTGCGCGCATTGCCCAGTTCCACCCCGAGCTCACGGCTTTCAGGCGCGACCTGCATGCCCACCCCGAGTTGGGTTTTGAAGAGGTCTATACCGCCCGTCGTGTGGCCGAGATGCTGCAGGTTTGTGGTGTGGACAGCGTGCACACCGGCATTGGCAAAACAGGCGTGGTGGCTTTGGTGCATGGGCAGGGCCGTTCAGCCAGCAACCCCGGTCGCATGATCGGCCTGCGCGCCGACATGGACGCGCTGCCTTTGACCGAGCTCAACGATTGCGCCTGGAAGTCGTCCAAGCCTGGCCTGATGCACGGGTGCGGCCACGACGGCCACACCGCCATGTTGATGGGCGCAGCGCGTTACTTGGCCGAAACCCGGCGCTTTGACGGCACGGCTGTGCTGATTTTCCAACCGGGCGAGGAAGGTTATGCCGGGGCGCGCGCCATGATGCAAGACGGTTTGTTTGAGCGTTTCCCGTGCGAGCAGGTCTATGCCCAACACAACTCACCCGAGACGCCTTTGGGCGTGATCGGCATCACCCCTGGCCCCATGCAGGCAGCGGTGGATCGCATTGAGGTTTTGATTCGCGGCAAAGGCGGCCATGGCGCTCGCCCGCACCAAGCCATCGACCCGGTGCTGGTGGCAGGCCACATCATCACTGCTGCGCAAAGCGTGGTCTCGCGCAATTTGTCGGCGTTTGATCAAGCGGTGGTCAGCATTTGCTCGATGCAAGGCGGCCACCCCGGCGCCATGAGCGTGATCCCCGGCGAAGTCACCTTGGTCGGCACCGTGCGCACCTACAGCCCCAGCGTCCAAGACCAGATCGAAGAGCGCTTGCGCGCTTTGTGCACGGGCATTGCGCAGGGCTTTGGCGCATCGGCCGAATTGACCTACGAGCGCGTCTACCCCGCCACCGTCAACACCGTGCCCGAGGCTGAGTTTGCTTGCAACGTGGCGGCCAGCTTGGTGGGGGAAGACAAGGTGTGGCGCAACATGCTGCCCAGCATGGGCGGCGAGGATTTCTCGTTCATGCTGCAGGCCGTGCCTGGCGCCTACATCCGCATTGGCCAAGGCCTGCCCCACGGTCCTGGACCGCACCCGCTGCACAACAGCCGATACGATTTCAACGACGACATCTTGCCGCTGGGTGCGGCCTTGCACGCCAACTTGGTGGAGCAGGCCTTGCCCATGGCACCAGCCGTTTGAATTTTTTCCACCGCATTTTTTCACGACCAATCATGTTCATGCGCACTTCCAAATTTTCCCGCTCCTTGATGGCCGCCGCCTTGGTGTCGGCCTTGTCGCTGGGTGTGGTCAACGCCGCCACCGTGCGCATTGCCAACCAGGGTGACGCCTTGTCGATGGACCCGCATTCGCTCAACGAGTCCTTGCAACTGAGCGTGACCAGCAACGTGTACGAGGCGTTGGTGGGCGTGAGCAAGGACCTGAAGTTCGAAGCTGGCCTTGCCACCTCGTGGCGGCAGACATCGCCCACGGTGTGGCGTTTTGAATTGCGCAAGAACGTGCGCTTCCATGACGACACGCCGTTCACGGCCGACGATGTGGTGTTCTCGCTCAACCGCGCGGCTGGCGAAGGTTCGGACATGCGCAGCAACACCAACGACATCAAGGAAGTGCGCAAGATCGACAGCCACACCATCGAGATCGAGACCAAAGCCCCGTTTCCCATCCTTCCCAATGTCTTGTCCACCGTGTTCATCATGAGCAAGAAATGGTGCGAGGACAACCAGGCCACTCGCCCGGTCGACCGCCGCAGGGGCATTGAAAACGCGGCTTCCTTCCGCGCCAATGGCACAGGCCCCTATCGCCTGCGTGAGCGCCAGCCCAATATCCGCACCACCTTTGTGCGCAACGGCAACTACTGGGGCAAGATCGAAGGCAACGTGGATGAGGTCATCTTCTCTGTGATCTCGAACGACCCCACGCGTGTGGCGGCTTTGCTGTCCGGCGAGATCGACATCATGGAGCCGGTGCCGGTGCAAGATGTGCCCCGCATCAACGCCGGTGCCAACACCCGCGCCCTGGTGGCTCCCGAGTTGCGCACCATCTTTTTGGGCATGGACCAAAAGCGTGACGAACTGCTGTATTCCAGCGTCAAGGGCAAAAACCCCTTCAAGGACAAGCGCGTGCGCCAGGCCTTTTACCAGGCCATCGACATCGAGGGCATCAAGCGCATCGTGATGCGTGGGGCCTCCAACCCGACCGCCCTGATGGTTGGCCCCGGCATCAACGGCTTTAACCCCGATTTGAACAAGCGCCTGCCCTTTGACCCGGAAGCCTCCAAAAAGCTGCTGGCAGAAGCGGGTTACCCCACGGGTTTCACCATCGACATGAACTGCCCCAACGACCGTTATGTGAACGACGGACAGATCTGCGAAGCCGTGGCCGCCAACCTGGCGCGGGTGAACATCAAGGTCAACCTGAAGGCCGAGACCAAGGGCACCTACTTCCCCAAAATCTTGCGCCGCGACACCAGCTTTTATTTGCTGGGCTGGACCCCCAGCACCTATGACGCGCACAACGCCCTGAATGCCCTGATGCGTTGCCCCGACGACAAAGGTGCTGGCCAGTTCAACTTGGGCTCTTACTGCAACCCCAAGGTCGATGAGTTGATGATCAAGGTGCAAAGCGAGACCGACCAGGCCAAACGCAACGCCATGATCCGTGAGTCCTTTGAGTTGCACAGCGCCGACATTGGCCACCTGCCTTTGCACCAGCAAGCGCTGGCCTGGGGTACCAGCAAAAGGGTCACACTGGTCCAGCGTGGTGACAACTACATGCCCTTCAAGTCCATCACCGTGAAGTGACCATGAGCAATGCCTTGACCCGATGGCTCCACAGCGATGTGGGCTACAGCTTCCGCCAGTCGCCCACGGCAATGGTGGCGGCCTTCATCGCCTTTGTTTGCCTGTTTTCGGCAGTGTTCGCCGGATGGGTGGCCCCCACCAACCCCTTTGATCTGGCCACGCTGGAGTTGAGCGACGCGCGCCGGCCTCCGGTCTGGATGGAAGGCGGCACCAGCCAGTTCTTGCTGGGCACCGATGACCAGGGGCGTGACATCCTCTCGGCCATCATCTATGGCTCACGCATCTCTTTGGTGGTGGGCCTGGCCTCGGTGGTGTTGTCGGTCTTGGTGGGCGTGGGCTTGGGCCTGTTGGCGGGCTTCAAAGGCGGCTGGATCGACGCCTTGCTCATGCGCTTGTGCGATGTGATGCTGTCCTTTCCCGCCATTTTGGTGGCGCTTTTGATCGCGGGCGTGGGTCGCGCTTTGTTTCCCAATGCGCACGAATCGCTGGCTTTTGGCGTGTTGATTGTGTCGATCACTCTCACGGGCTGGGTGCAATACGCCCGCACCGTGCGTGGCACGACGCTGGTCGAGCGCAACAAAGAGTACGTTCAAGCTGCGCGTGTGACAGGGGTGGCGCCCTTGCGCATCATGTTCAAACATGTGCTGCCCAATGTGATGGGGCCGGTGTTGGTGCTGGCCACCATCCAGGTGGCTTCTGCCATCTTGACGGAGGCCACCTTGTCGTTTTTGGGCGTGGGCGCACCACCTACTTCGCCTTCACTGGGCACGCTCATTCGCGTGGGCAACGACTATTTGTTCTCGGGCGAGTGGTGGATCACGATTTTCCCGGGCGTGATGCTGGTGCTGATCGCTCTGTCGGTCAATTTGTTGGGTGACTGGTTGCGCGACGCGCTGAATCCGAGATTGCGATGAGTCTTTTACAAGTCAAAAACCTGGTGGTGGAGTTTCCCAGCCGCCATGGCACCTTGCGTGCGCTGGACGATATCTCGTTTGACATCGCGCCCGGCGAAATTCTGGGTGTGGTGGGCGAGTCGGGTGCGGGCAAGTCGCTCACCGGGGCGTCCATCATTGGTCTGCTGGAGCCACCGGGCCGCGTGGCCGGTGGCGAAATTTTGCTGGAAGGCCAGCGCATCGACCAACTCGATGCAGACCAGATGCGCCACATCCGGGGCCGCAAGATCGGGGCGATTTTTCAGGATCCACTGACTTCGCTCAACCCCCTCTACAGCATCGGTCGACAGCTGACCGAAACCATCTTGGCCCACTTGCCCGTGACGCCGCAAGAGGCGCGCCAGCGCGCGATTCAGTTGCTCAAGGACACCGGTATTTCGGCAGCCGAAGAGCGCATCGACCACTACCCTCACCAGTTTTCTGGCGGCATGCGCCAACGCGTGGTGATTGCGCTGGCCCTGGCGGCCGAGCCGCAGCTGATTGTGGCCGACGAGCCCACCACAGCCCTCGATGTGTCGATCCAGGCGCAGATCATCAGCTTGCTCAAAAAGGTCTGCAAAGACCGCGGCGCTGCCGTCATGTTGATCACGCACGACATGGGCGTGATCGCCGAAACCTGCGACCGCGTGGCTGTGCTTTACGCCGGGCGCGTGGCCGAGATTGGCCCGGTGCACCAGGTCATCAACCACCCGGCTCACCCCTACACCGCTGGCCTGATGGCCTCGATCCCCGACATGGACATTGACCGCGAACGCCTCAACCAAATTGACGGCGCCATGCCACGCCTGAACGCCATCCCCCAAGGCTGCGCCTTCAACCCGCGGTGCCCCAAAGCTTTTGACCGTTGCCGCCAGGATCGCCCCGACTTGGTCCAAGCCGGATCCACCCAAGCCGCCTGCTGGCTGCACGACGGGAGCGCTGTATGAGCGACAACAAGACACAGCCCTTGGTCGTGGCCCACGACCTGGCCAAGACCTTTGACGTGTCAGCTCCCTGGCTCAACCGCGTGATTGAACGCAAACCACGTCAGATGCTCAACGCCGTGGACGGTGTGAGCTTTGAGATCGAGCGCGGCAAAACCTTGGCTTTGGTGGGCGAGTCCGGCTGCGGCAAAAGCACGGTTGCCCGCTTGTTGGTGGGGCTGTATGAGCCCACACGCGGCGGCCTGACTTTTGACGGGCAAGACGCCCATGCGGCCTTCAAGTCGGCCGATGCCCGTCAAATGCGCCAGCGCATCCAGATGATTTTTCAGGACCCGTATGCCAGCCTGAACCCGCGTTGGACGGTGGACGACATCGTTGGCGAACCGCTCAAAGAGCACGGCCTGATCAAAGATGCCGGTGAGCTGAAAGAACGCGTGGCCGGGCTGCTCCAGTCGGTGGGTTTGTCGCCGCTCGACATGGTCAAGTACCCCCACCAGTTTTCAGGTGGGCAACGCCAGCGCATTTCGATCGCCCGAGCCCTGGCCACAGCGCCCGAGTTTTTGGTGTGTGACGAGCCGACCTCGGCGCTCGATGTGAGCGTGCAGGCGCAGGTGCTCAACATCATGAAGGACCTGCAACGCGAGCGGGGCCTGACGTACTTGTTCATCAGCCACAACCTGGCGGTGGTGCGCCATGTGAGTGACCAGGTGGGTGTGATGTATTTGGGCCGACTGGTGGAGCTGGCCGACAAGCACACCTTGTTTGGCAACCCGCAGCACCCTTACACCCGGATGCTGTTGGACGCGATTCCCAAAATGCACGATACCGGACGCGCCCGAACCCCCGTGCAAGGCGAGGTGCCCAACCCGCTCAACCCGCCCACGGGCTGCACCTTTCATCCCCGCTGCCCACAAGCCACCGACCTCTGCAAAGCCGAGCGGCCTGTTCTGCGCGACTTCAAAGGCATCAAGATCGCTTGTCACGCGGTCCAGTAAGGGCTTGCTTGTCGCTGGCCTTCCGCCAAGCCAGCCACACGTCAAGGCAGGCAGCCTTTACCGCATGTGTTCAAGGGGCTGCAGATGCATTGGACGCTGTGATACCTCCACTGCCCCGCGATGGTGAGAGCGTGTTGTTTGACCGTCTGGAGCAGACCGAAAAAAACCCACCATGTTGCCATGGTGGGTTTTGATTCTAGATCTCAACTGGCGGATGCCAGTGGGGGATTAGAAAGTGTGGCGAGCACGAATCACGAAACCGGTGCCAGCTGCACCAGTAGCGCCAGTACCAGCAACAGCAGCCATACCTTCTTGCTTGAAGATGTCCGCGCCCACAGTAGTACGCTTGCTCAGTGCGTAGTTAACGCCAACAGCAAAACGGGTGTCGGCATTGGCTGCTTTGACAGAATCCTTGCTGTAGCCAGCCAACAGTGTGGTAGCGCCCATTGGGATGCTGGCGCTGACCACGGTAATGTCAGCAGTTTTGGCACCAGCGGCATTTTCAGTCAGAGAATTAGAGACATTCACGAGTGCCACGCCGAAATTATAGCTAGCAGCGATAGCTGTTGCAGTAGCATCAGCATCGCTGATTGCTCCGTTAGTGGCTGCTGTTGCACCACGATTGAGAGAAGTCCAGTCACCACCAGTGTTGTTGGAACCTGTAGTACGCAGGTAACGGGCAGCAATGGGGCCTTTAGCATAGTTCAGGCTCAAAGATGTTCGCTCAAACTTACGACCAATCGACTGCGAACCAGCAGAGCTGGCACTAGCAGTAGCGCCTTCTGAAGGAGAAATAGATGTCAAATAAGAAGCGCTGAAACCATTGATGACAGGAGTAGCCAAGCTGAACGCATTTTGCACAGCTTGTGCGCCGATCAAACCAGAGCCGTTAGCGCCGATGGTGCCAGTAGCGCCGGCAACTGTAGATGCGCCGCCTGTGCAACCCCAAGGGTCAAAAGAGCAGATGCTAGCTTCAGCAATCTTACCCACACGCAAAGTGCCCATGCTGTTGGTCAGGAAAACGTTGGCTTCATGGAACAAAGCATTACCGTTACCAGCAGAACCACGATCACCCGTAGCTGCGTTGAAACGCATTTGGAAGCTGGTACCAGCACGCATGCCGCCGCCGAGGTCTTCGGTAGTGGCGATGTTGATGGCGTTGGCGCCACCACCCAATGAACCAACTTGAGCGGAATCACCAGCAGCGCCAGTGTTCATGACGCCAACAGACAGGGAGCCAGAGATGGTGGCTGTGGATTGAGCGAAAGCAGCGCTGCAGGCTGCCAATGTAGCCAGAGCAGCTACATTTTTTGATATTTATCAACTTAGGAAAAAGAGTATTTATTGACACTCTATACTTTTAAGGAATATGCAAGTGCAGCCACTTCTGGCACCTTTGTGCGCAAGCTTGTCGGACTTCTTGGCCAAACCCATGGACGTCATTGGTTTGTCGGGCGAGTCGGCGGTGGCGATCCTTGACAATAACAAGCCAGCCTTTTATGTGGTCAGCCCTTTGGCTTGGGAGCGGGTTTGCAACAACCGGGTTGAAAAAGAAAAGGAACCCGACCATTCGGAGTTGGCCAATTCGGTAATGACCCAGGGTTCCATGCGCTCGAACCGCTTCGATGTGTTGGCAGAGCAACTGCTCGACCAAGAAGCCCTCCGGGTCAAGCGGGGTGAGCTCAGTTCGGCGTCGGTGGGCATTTTGCGCAACCGTCTCGATGCCCATGTCTTGCCATTCTTCAAATACATCCCACCCTCGCAAGTCAACCCGCTGATGATGGATGCGTTTGTCAAGCGCTTGACAGACTTCCATCTCAGCCCCACCACCGTTTCGCAATACTTGGTGGTTGTGCGGAAGCTCTTGAAGCTGGCCATTCGCCATGGTTTTTTGAGCGAAATCCCCGAGTTGCCAGCGGTCAAGGCCGCCAATCGTCCGCGATCCGCCTTGAGCCTGCACGAATATGCCGCTGTGGTCAGGGTGGCGTATGCCTTGGCCCGCACCGGTGCGCAGGCTCCTGAGGTCAAGGCCTCAACCGGCCACCGAGAGCGTTTTTGGGTCGCCCCCCGAAATCTGACCTTGCCATTGGACATGGCCTGGGCGATCCGCTTCATGGTCAACAGTTTTGTCCGTCCCGGCGATTTACGACAGCTCAAGCACAAGCATGTGCAGGTGGTGCGCGGTGAGAGCATTTATTTGCGTCTGAACTTGCCTGAGACCAAGCGGCATGACACGCCCATGGTCACCTTGCGTCCTGCGGTTCAAGTCTATGAGTCCTTATTGGCTCATGCCCAAAAGCGGGGCTTGGCTTCACCAGAAGATTATGTGTTTTTGCCCGGTGAAAAAGACCGGGGCTACGCGCTGGCGGTGCTGGGCTTTTGGTTCAAGTGGGTGATGCGCGAGGCCGGTGTGGCCCCAGAAGACGCCATGGGCCGTCTGCGCACCTTGTATTGCCTGAGGCACACGTCGATCATGTTCCGTTTGCTGTACGGGCAGGGCATCGACATGTTGACTTTGGCCCGAAACGCCAGAACTTCGGTGCAGATGATCGAGCGCTTTTATGCCTCCGCCCTGGATGGCGAAATGAATGTGGGCATGTTGCAAAGCCGCAGAACGCCCAAACACCCCAGCCGCGTCAACCCATGAAAAAACCCCTGCAAGTGGCCCTGCAGGGGTTGGGTCGCTCGGCCCTCGGTGAGGGCCAGGCAAGGGCTGGCTTTAACCGGGTCGAATTTGGGCCTTGATGACCACTTCTTTCCAACGGGCTTGTTCACGCGCCACGTAGGCGCCGTATTCGGCCGGCGTGCCGCCGCCGGCGATGGCGCTTTCGGCGGCGTTTTGAGCAACGACTTCGGGCGATTTCACCGCCTTGGCGCACTCTTGCTGCAGCCTGTTGATGATCTCGGGTGGCGTGCCTGCACGGGCATGGATGCCGTACCACTGCACGGTTTCAAAGTCTTTGTAGCCAGACTCCATGACGGTGGGGACGTCGGGCAGTACCGGAATGCGCTCGGTTGTGCCGGTGGCAATGCAGCGCAGGTTACCGCTCTTGATGTGTGGCAAGAGGGCCGGGGTGCCTGCGGACAGCAATTGAATGCGACCTGCCAGCACGTCGTTCAGCGCAGGACCTGTGCCGCGGTAGGGGATGTGCGTGATGAACATGCCGGTGGCCAGTTTCAGCGCTTCCATGGCCAAGTGGCCAGCGCTGGCGTTGCCGGCAGAGGCATAGTTGAGCTGACCTGGGCGGGCGCGGACGTAGGCGACCAAGGACTTCATGTCGGTCACGGGCACGTCTTTGTGCACCACAAACAGGCTGGGCACGCGAGAGAGCAAGGTGACGGGCACAAAGTCTTTGTTCACGTCGTAGCCGCTGTCAGGGTAAATCAGGGGGTTGACCGCCATCAGGCCGATGTGGCTCATGATGATGGTGTAGCCGTCGGCCGGAGCGCGGTGAAGCTCTTGCATGGCGGGCACACCACCACCGCCGCCCTTGTTGTCAATGACAAAGGACACGCCCATTTGCTTGGTCAGCTGGGCTGCAATGCCTCGGGCCACGATGCTGGAGGTGCCGCCCGGTGCAAATGGGATGATCCAGCGAATCGGCTTGTTGGGCCAGGCCGATTGGGCGTGGCCCGACACGCCCGATGCGGCCAGACCTGCTGCGCCCATCCACTTGAGGTAGTCGCGTCTTTGAATGGGGGATGGATCGTTGGGGTTCATGTCTTTTGTCGTTTTGGTTGAAAAATCGAAGCTTGCATCAGAACAAAAAAAACAGGCGTTTTGAAGAGGGAAATTACGTACCAAAACCCTCTATCGGCAAGGGTTTTAGCGTCGGCGAAGCTGCCGCCAAATGGCAGGCGCCACCAGCAGCAAAACCGAAATCGCCATCAGGCTGCCCGAGAGCGGGCGTGTGAAAAAAGTGAACCAATCGCCCTGGCTGATGGTCAACGCCTGGCGCATGGATTGTTCGGCCATGGGGGCCAGGATCAGGCCGACGATGAGGGGCGCGGCCGGGAAGTCAAAGCGCCGCATCAGGTAGCCCAGCAGGCCGAAGACAAACAACAAACCGACGTTGAAGATGGAGTTGCCTGCGCCGTAAACGCCCGCGGTGGAAATGACGATGATGCCGGCATACAGCCAGGGTGGCGGTATCTTGAGCAGCTTGACCCACAGGCTCACCAGCGGCAGGTTGAGCACCAGCAAGATCACGTTGCCGATGTAGAGGCTGGCAATCAGCGTCCACACCAGACCGCCTTGCTGGCTGAACAGCTGCGGGCCGGTTTGAATGCCGTAGCCTTCAAAGGCCGAGAGCATGATGGCCGCGGTGGCGGAGGTGGGAATGCCCAGGGTCAGCAGCGGCATCAGCACGCCCGCAGCAGCGGCGTTGTTGGCCGCCTCAGGGCCCGCCACGCCTTCGATCGCACCGTGGCCAAATTCTTCGGGGTGTTGGGAGAGTTTTTTCTCGGTGTAATAAGACAACAAGGTGGGCAGCTCGGCCCCGCCGGCGGGCATGGCCCCGATCGGAAAGCCATAGAAAGCGCCACGGAACCAGGCCTTCCAGGAGCGTCCCCAGTCTTTTTTGCTCATCCACAGGCTGCCCGACAGTTTCATGACTTCGCCGCCCTTGGACTCGCGGCCTTGCCAGGCCAGATACAGCGCTTCGCCCACGGCAAACAGGCCGACTGCGGCCACGGTGACCTCGATGCCATCGAGCAACTCAGGGCGGCCAAAAGTGAAACGGGCTTGACCGGTTTGCAAGTCGATGCCCACCATGCCCAGCAGCAAGCCCAGGCTCAGGGCCACCAAACCGCGCAACATGGAGTTGCCCAGCACGGCCGACACCGCCACCAGCGACAACACCATGAGGCTGAAGTATTCGGCCGGGCCAAAGGCCAGAGCGGCATCGACCACCAGAGGCGCAAAAAAGGTCAGCGCCAGGGTGCCGATGGTGCCCGCTACAAAGCTGCCAATGGCCGCAGTGGCCAGCGCTTGGCCTGCGCGGCCGCGCCGGGCCATTTTGTTGCCCTCCAGCGCGGTGACCACGGCGGCCGATTCGCCCGGGGTGTTGAGCAAGATGGAAGTGGTGGAGCCGCCATAGGCTGCACCATAGTAGATGCCTGCGAACATGACGAACATGCTGGTGGCAGGCACATGGTAGGTCAGGGGCAACAGCAAGGCGATGGTGAGCGCCGGGCCAATGCCGGGCAAGACGCCCACCAGCGTGCCCACAAAGCAGCCAACGAAGCCCCAGAGCAAGGTGGTGGGTTGCAAGGCGATGGCAAAGCCACCCATCAGGGCGTCAAAAGCTTCCATGGGGTATCCGATTCAAATCAACCAGGGCAATGCGGGCCCCAAGCCCACGCCCAGCAAGCGGGCAAACACAAACCAGAACACGCTGGCAATCAGGCCGCACACGAGCAGTGACTTGCCATTGAAAGGCGCGTCAAAAGCACGGGCAATGCACATGCCGCACAAGGTGGCGGGCAGGACGAAACCCAGAGGAATGACCAGCGCGATGAAAGCCACACCGCCGCCCAATAAGCTGAGCAAGCGGGTGTTTGAGCCGGGCAGGGCTTCTTGCCCGGCTTCATGGCTCAGGTCCACCTGGTGGCCGCGCCAGGCGCTCCAGCCGTAGAGCAGCGCCACCAGGGTGAGCCCCGCCACGATGGCGGCCGGGGCCAGCACCGGGCCCACGGTCATCTGCATCAGCGATTGCGGAATGACCGTGAGCTGCCAGGCGGCCACGCCGCACACCACCAACAGCAAAAGAGCCAGGCGCAAAGGCGTCATGCCAGACCCAGTTCTTTCATCAAGACTTCCTTGTCGGCAATGTCCTTGGCCAGATCGCGCTCAAAAGGGCGCTCGGTCATGAACGCGTTGGTCCACTTGCGGGTTTCGAGTTCTTGTTTCCAGCCGGCCGATTGGGTCAGGCGGGTCACAAAGTCGATCAGGTTGTTGCGCTGTGCATCGTTGATGCCAGGGGCTGCAAACACGCCGCGCCAGTTGGACTCGGTCACGTTGATGCCCATCTCGGACAAGGTTGGCACGTTGACGCCCGGGATGCGGCTCTTGCCCGAAACGGCCAGAGGGATCATCTTGCCGGCCTTGATTTGCTCTTCAAACTCGGAATAGCCCGAAATGCCCGCCACCACCTGGTTGCCCAAAATGGCCGCGTTGGCGGGGCCGCCACCGGCAAAGGCGACATAAGCGGCTTCGCGCGGGTTTTTGCCCAGCGCCTTGATCAGCATGCCCAGGATCAGGTGGTCGGTGCCGCCTGCGCTGCCACCGGCCACCGAGACGGCCTTGGGGTTGGCCTTGATGGCGGCTTCGAGCTCTTTCCAGGTCTTGATCTTGCCTGCAGCGGGCACCACGATGACACCGGCTTCTTCGGTCAGACGGGCAATGGGTGTGACATTTTTGATGGTGATCGGGCTCTTGTTGGCGATGCCTGCGCCGATCATCACCGACCCCCCCACCATGAGGGTGTTGCCTTGGCCCTTGCGCTGGTTGACAAAGCGGGGCAGGCCCACCATGCCGCCAGCGCCGCCGACGTTTTCAAAGGCCATATTGCCCACCAGGCCGGCGGCCTTGGCCGCGCGCTCGATGGCGCGCGCTGTGCCGTCCCATCCGCCACCGGGGGCAGCGGGCACGAACATGTTGAGCGTGTCGAACATGGGTTTGCCTTGTGCCCAAGCGGGCAGGGCCACAGAGGCACCAGCGGCGGCGCCGAGGGCCAGAAAGTCGCGTTTGGAAATGGACATGGGGGTCTCCTGTGTGAAAATAAAAACCACTGCCAAAGCCCGTGCCTTGCGCAGATGCCACCATTTTGGTGTGCCACCTCGCACCAAACTGTCAATCACCTGTCAAAGCTGCTCAGTGAATACCCTCAAGCCCCGCATCTTGCTGGTGGAAGACACCCCCGACATCGCCTTGTGGCTGGGCACTGCCTTAAGCCAAGGCGGCATGGCGGTGAGCTTTGCCACCGACGGTGTGCAGGCCGAGCAGTGTTTGCAGCCGGGACATGGTTTTGATGCGGTCTTGCTGGATTTGCAGCTGCCCGGAACAGATGGCCTGAGCGTGCTGCAGGCCTTGCGCGCGCGCGGTGACGCGGTGCCGGTGCTGGTGATGACGGCCCGTGCCAGCGTGCCCGACCGGGTGCTGGGCCTGAACCTGGGGGCCGATGATTATTTGCCCAAGCCTTTTGACCTGAGCGAGCTGGAGGCGCGTCTGCAGGTCTTGTTGCGTCGCCAGGGGCGGGCCAAAAATGCTGCCTTGCGCATGGGCCCCCTGGAAATGCAGACCGACAGCGGTGCCGTGTGGCTCCACGGGCAGCCGCTGGCGCTGACCCAGCGCGAATCGGCCGCCTTGCGCGTGCTCTTGGCTTCGCCCCAACGCACCGTGAGCAAAGAGCAGCTGCATGCCGAGGTCTTTGGCGACGAACCCACGGCGCTGGATGCTGTGGAGGTGCTGATTTACCGGCTGCGCAAAAAACTGGAATCGCTGACGGCGGCTTCTGCACCTGCCGAGGTGGCCATCACCACTTTTCGGGGCATGGGCTACATGTTGACGCAGCCCCCCGCACGGACTTGAGATGCAGCGCCCCAAGGACTTGGCCCGACCCGCTGCGTCTTTGCGCACTCGCTTGTTGGCCTGGATTTTGTGGCCCTTGGCCCTGCTCATTGGCTTCAATGCCTGGGTGGCTTATGGCAACGCGGTCCATGCGGCCAACGAGGCCTATGACCGATCCCTCTACCTGGCTGCACGCACATTGGCCGAAGAGCTGGTGTGGCGGGAGGGACAGATTCAGCTGGAGCTGATGAAGGCGGCAGGCTATTTGTTTGAGAACCACACAGGCTCGCGTCTTTTTTACAAGGTCAGCACGCTGGACGGGAAGTGGTTGGCGGGGGCCGTTGATTTGCCCGAGTTACCGCCCAGCAGTGCCTCTTCGGTGCGATTTTTTGCCTTGGTGCAGCTGGGCGATGGGCAACACCTGAACCAATCGGTGCGCCTGGTGCAGCTCACCCATGTGATGGAGGCTGCAGGCTTGAGCGATCCCCTCATCCGGATCACGGTGGCTGAGACCATGGAAGCGCGCCAGCAATTGACGCAGCGGATTTTCTGGGGCACCTTGAGGAGTCAAGGCCTGCTCTTGTTGGCGGCGGCTTTGTTGGTGGTGTGGGGGGTGCAACAGGGCATCCAGCCGCTGGAGGTCTTCCGTCGGCAACTGGCGGGCAAGGCCGAGGATGACTTCTCGCCCATCCACCCGCCCGACATGCCGCGCGAGATGCGGCCCTTGATCGACACCCTCAACAGTTATCTCGACCGTTTGGGCCGATTGATCGACATCCGCAAGCGCTTTCTGGACAATGCCGCGCACCAATTGCGCACCCCTTTGACGGCGCTCAAAACCCAATTGGCCCTGGCCCAGCGCAACACCCAACCCGAACAGGCGCAGGCCCTGCTGCAGGCGGCGCGGCAGACCACCGACGATGCGGTGCGCTTGACCGAAAAGATGTTGGCGATGACGCGTGTCGAGCACGCCCGTGAAATGCACAGCCCCGAGCCTGTGGATTTGGGGGCTCTGGCCCAGCAAGTCACCCAGGCCCATTTGTGGCGTGCGCACCAACGCGGTGACGATCTGGGCCTGGAGATGCTGGAGACCCGCTGTGTGGTCTTGGGCGTGGCGCTGTTGTTGAGCGAGGCCTTGAGCAACCTGCTTGACAATGCCTTGCAGCACACCCAGCCCGGTGCGCACATCACGGTCAGGGTGGGGCCTTCTTGGGTGGAAGTGCAAGACGATGGCCCGGGGATTGCAGCGGCGCACCAGGCGCATGTGTTCGAGCGCTTTTACCGCGCTGCGCCTTCGGGGGTCAGTGGCAGCGGCTTGGGCTTGGCCATCGTCAAGGAAATCGCCAACCAGCATGGTGCAACGGTGAGTGTGCGCAGCCCTGTTGAAAATGGCCGTGGCACCACGGTCAGGCTGGCGTTCACGAGCGCGCAGCCAGTGGGCATGTGAAGTCCTCATCCCAGGGGATGGAGGGCGTCGTCTCTGGCTTGCAGTCTGGTGTGGCGGGGTTGCAGCTGGGCAATGGTTCCTTGAACTCCAGCCGCAGTTCTACGCGGCGACTTTTTTCGGGTTGGTTCAAGATGGCGGCGTTGAAAGAAGAACCGCCCACAAAAAACAGTTCTCGGATCGCTTGACGGTCTTCTGCGCTGGGGGCGTTGGGCGCCTTGGCGTCGAGCAGCACACACAAAACACGTTGAGAGCGTGCCAGGCTCAGGTTGAGGTTGTAAAGGTAAGAGCCTTCGGGGCTGGCGTAGCCGTCCACCACAAACCGTTTGAGCCACGTCTGACAGGCCGGGGTGCGCGCCATGTCCAGCAATTGCGGGACGAACTCACGCAAAAAATGGGCGCGTTGCAGGTCCAGTTGGTGGCTGTCTTTGGGAAATTCGGCAAGGGGACCGAATTCCAGGGTTTGCCCCCGCAGCTGAACACCCGCAAAAGATTTTTGCCGTGTGATCTGGGCAATGTCCTGCAGGCAGGTCGAGATGCCGCTTTCGCGTTGGAGGCGTGCATCGTCCATTTGCCGCAAGCCCTGTGTCACGTTCAGCAAAGCGACGGCCATGGCCACGAGGAACAAGACCATCAGCGCGGTCATCAGGTCGGAAAAAGAAATCCAGAAGGGTTTCTCCGCCTCGTCCCGGCGCCGTCGGCCAGGGTTTTTTTTCGGTCCCAGCATGATCAACGTTTGGCCGGTGCAGGTGCGGCGGCGCGCAGTTGCTGCAAGATTTGCAGAGACAGGCTGGCTTGCATTTCCGTGGCCAGGGTGAGCCTTTCCAGGTGTTGTTCGCCGGCATGGGGTGCAAAGATCGTGTCCAGATGCTGCTGCAATTGCTCGACCTGCCGATAACGCCCGGTGAGCAAGGATTTTTCAAGCCAGGTGAACACCATGGCCAAAGTGATGGCCAAGGCAGAGACCAAAAATGCGTGCCCCACGGTTTGCACCAGTTGGCTCAATTCGTTTTGCACTTGTTGCGGGTTGGAGACGTCAAAGCCGATCAGGCCCGCTATCAAGCCTGTGAAGGTGCCGATGATGCCCACCCCGGTGAGGATGCCCGGGATGTGGCTGAAAAAGTGGGTTTGCAGTGGCGAGTCGACCAGGGCTTGCTCGGTGAAATGGTGTTCGGCGTATTGACTGGCTTGCCAGGGCCCGGAGTGGGTGCGTGGGTTGGCCTCCAGCTTTTGCAGCGTTTCCACGGCTTGGTTGTATTCTTGCCAAAGGCTGGCCAGTTGCGTGTCGGTTTGTGCCAGGCCTTCGATGGCGGACAAGTCCAACCGCCCACCGTCCGCGTTGGTATTCATGTGGGCAAAAAACTGGCTGGACAAATGGCTCACCCGCTGCCTGGCGGCACCCACCGGCCCATTGTCAGCGCTTTGCCAAGGCGCTTGCAGCGTGCGGGCATAGGCCTGCCATGCGTGGTCCAAGGCGGGGTTGAGCTGGGCGTCTTGGTGGATCGGCGTCAGATCGATGGACGTCTCGGCAGGCCGTGATGCCAGCTGACTCAAGGTCGCATTGACCGCATGGAGCTGGTTTTTGAGCTGAAGGGCCGGGATGACAAATCGGACAAGGTAATGCAGGGCAATCAGCCCCAACACCGCAGCAACGGTCCATAAATGCCAGTAGGCGGCAAGGTGTTTCATCAGGTCGGGCATGGTGTGGTGCGGGTGTCAGGATCTTTTCAGTCTAGCAAAAGCCCACGGTAAAGCCCTCGGCGCATCGGGGCGGCTCTGGTGCGGGGCGACCCCGGACCAGGGTCTGCGCTAGAATACGCGCTTCCGAGGAGCGTTGCAGCGCCCCCTGGCTTGTGACCCAAGCCGGCAGCGGGGCGTGAGGCTCGGAACACTTCCAAAGCAACGACGCTCATCCACATGACGTGCGGTGAGCCTGTATTCAACACAGTCCCTCCAACACGCATGTGGTCCTTTCACATTGCCAAGGAGTTTTCACATGAACGCACGCATTCCGACCGCCGTTAACGCTGACTGCATCATTGCCGACATCGGCCTGGCCGATTGGGGCCGCAAAGAAATCAAAATCGCCGAGACCGAAATGCCCGGCCTCATGGCGATCCGCGAAGAATTCGCGAAAGCCCAGCCCCTGAAGGGCGCGCGCATCACCGGCTCGCTGCACATGACCATCCAGACGGCCGTCTTGGTCGAGACCTTGCAGGCTTTGGGCGCTGACGTGCGTTGGGCCTCTTGCAACATCTTCTCGACCCAAGACCACGCCGCCGCCGCACTGGCCGCCAAGGGCACACCGGTGTTCGCCATCAAGGGTGAAACCTTGGCCGAGTACTGGGACTACACCCACCGCATCTTTGAGTTTGGCGCGGCCGGCACCGAAGGCGAAGGCCCCAACATGATCCTGGACGACGGCGGCGACGCCACCTTGCTCATGCACCTGGGCAAGCGCGCTGAAAAAGACGCGTCTTTGATCGCCAACCCCACCAGCGAAGAAGAGACCTGCCTCTTCAACGCCATCAAGGCCAAGTTGGCCGTGGACCCCACCTGGTACAGCCGCAAGGGCGCGCAGATCATCGGTGTGACCGAAGAGACCACCACCGGCGTGTTGCGCCTGAACGAAATGGCTGCCAAGGGCAGCCTGATGTTCCGCGCCATCAACGTGAACGACTCGGTGACCAAGAGCAAGTTCGACAACCTGTACGGCTGCCGCGAATCCTTGGTGGACTCCATCAAGCGCGCCACCGACGTGATGATCGCCGGCAAAGTGGCTGTGGTGGCGGGTTACGGTGATGTGGGCAAGGGATCGGCCCAAGCACTGCGCGCCCTGAGCGCCCAAGTCTGGGTGACCGAGATCGACCCGATCAACGCCCTGCAAGCCGCGATGGAAGGCTTCAAAGTCGTGACCATGGAATACGCCGCCGACAAGTGCGACATCTTTGTGTCTGCCACCGGCAACAAGAACGTGATCCGCTACGAGCACATGGCCGCCATGAAGGACGAAGCCATCGTCTGCAACATCGGTCACTTCGACAACGAGATCGATGTCGCCTCGCTGGAAAAGCTGCAGTGGGACGAGATCAAGCCACAAGTCGACCACGTCATCTTCCCCGATGGCAAGAAGATCACCCTGCTGGCCAAAGGCCGTTTGGTGAACCTGGGTTGCGCCACTGGCCACCCCAGCTTCGTGATGTCGTCTTCGTTTGCCAACCAGACCATCGCCCAGATCGAGCTGTTCACCAAACAAGACCAGTACGAAAACGGCAAGGTTTATGTCTTGCCCAAGCACTTGGACGAAAAAGTGGCCCGTTTGCACCTGAAGAAAGTCGGCGCTCAGCTGACCGAACTCTCGGACGAGCAAGCCGCTTACATTGGCGTGTCGAAAAACGGCCCTTACAAGGCTGACACTTACCGTTATTGAAAACTGCTGAATGCGCATTGACCAACTTCTTGTCGAGCGTGGCCTGGCCGCCTCTCGTTCCCAGGCTCAGCGATTGATTGCCGGGGGCGTGAAGTGGCAGCAGCCCGACGGCGTTTGGCGTGCGGTGGCGAAGAACCGCGACGAGGTGCCCCAGGGCGCTGCTTTGCAGCTGCTCGACGACGCCGAGTCGCGCTATGTCTCGCGCGGTGGCCTCAAGCTCGAAGGGGCCTTGAAGGCCACTGGCGTGCAAGTGCAAGGCCTGCGCTGCCTGGATGTGGGTCAGAGCACCGGTGGCTTCACCGACTGCTTGCTGCAGCAAGGTGCTGCGCAGGTGGTGGGCATTGACGTGGGCCATGCCCAAGTGCACCCACGCATCCGCGACGACGAGCGCGTGGTGTGCATCGAGGGTGTGAACGCGCGCGAGCTGGAGCCCGGTGACGAGCGCATTCCCGAGGCCTTGGAAGGCTTCGACCTGATGGTGGGCGATGTGTCTTTCATCTCGCTCACCCTGGTGCTGCCGGGTGTGGTGCATTTGCTCAAGCCCACGGGTCAGTTGCTGATGCTGGTCAAACCCCAGTTCGAGTTGCAGCCAGGTCAGGTGGGCAAGGGCGGCATCGTCAAAGACGACAGCCATTACCCTTTCATCGAAAACCGCTTGCGCACGGCCTTGGCCGGTCTGGGCATGCAGGTCACGGCCTGGCTGGACAGCCCGATCGAGGGCGGTGACGGCAACCGTGAATTTTTTGTGCAGGCCTGCTGGCCTGACCCGGCAGCGGTGCAGCCTGCGCGTGACAGCGCGCGCCAAGCGCACGAGGCCGATCTGGCCGCCAAGGCGTATGCCAAGGCCAACGACTACTGAATTGGAATTTGAAGCGATGTCTGGTTTGAAACTGCCCATCAGTCTGGAATTTTTCCCACCCAAAACGCCCGAGGGCGCAGACAAGCTGCGCGCTGTGCGTGAAAAACTCTACGCCCTCAAGCCCGAGTTTTGTTCGGTGACCTATGGCGCTGGTGGCTCCACTCAAGAAGGCACTTTTGCCACGGTGGGTGCGATCCTGGCCGAAGGCGTGCCAGCAGCCTCTCATTTTTCATGCATCGGTGCGACCAAAGCTTCGGTGCGCGCCGAACTGGCCACACTCAAAGCCATGGGTGTCAAGCGTTTGGTGGCTTTGCGCGGTGACCTGCCCAGCGGCTATGGCGCGGGAGGCGAGTTTCACTACGCCAGCGATCTGGTGGCTTTCATTCGGGCCGAGACCGGTGACGATTTCCACATCGAGGTGGCCGCCTACCCCGAGATTCACCCGCAAGCCAAGTCGCCCGAGGCCGATTTGCAGGCCTTTGCCACCAAGGTCAAGGCAGGCGCCCATTCGGCCATCACCCAATACTTCTACAACAGCGACGCGTATTTCCGCTTTGTGGACGATGCCTACAAACTGGGCGTGGATGTGCCTGTGGTGCCGGGCATCATGCCCATCACCAGTTCCTCGCAGCTGCTGCGTTTTTCGGATGCGTGTGGCGCCGAAATCCCCCGCTGGATTCGGCTGCGCCTGCAGGCCTATGGCGACGACACCGAGTCCATCAAGGCCTTTGGTCTGGATGTGGTGGCCGACTTGTGCGAGCAGTTGGTCAACGGCGGGGTGCCCGCCATCCATTTCTACACCATGAACCAGAGCGCGGCGACGCTGGAGATCGTGCGTCGCCTTTGAATGGCACTGCCCCATCCGTTCAGTGGCTTGCCGCACACTGGGCGAAATCGCCACGCAAGGCCTTGATGTGGCGCAAAAGCGCATGCTGCTGAGGTCCCGGGCTGTGTTCAATTGATGTGCCTCAAGTTTGCACATCGCCGTCGATATTCCAATGAAATCGAGAGGTTTGTCTCTCGCTTACAAAAGGAAAATCGACATGAAAAAACAAACTTGGTGGGCAGCCGTGTTGCTGGCGGGATCGGTCACGGGTGCGATGGCTCAAGGCCTGGGCGAGAGCCCTTGGCAAATTCGTTTGCGTTCCGTGCATCTGGACAGTGTCAACAAGGACACCACCCCTTTGGGCTTGTCCATTGACAACAAAACCTTTGCGGCAATGGACTTCACGTACTTTCTCAGCAAGAACCTGGCCGCAGAACTTTTCTTGACCACCAACCAGCGGCAAAGGGTTTTTTCCAACGGCGCCGATATCGGTTCTTTCAAGCATTCGCCGCCGACTTTGATGCTGCAGTACCACTTCACGGACTTTGATGGCTTCAAGCCCTATGTGGGTGGCGGCGTCACCTACACCCGTTTCAGTGGCGTGTCGTTGCCACCGGGGGTCACTTTGGACAGCCACAACTGGGGAGCTGCTTTCCAAGTCGGTGTGGATTTCCCGATCGATAAAAATTGGTCGATCAACCTGGATGTGAAAAAAGCCTACATCCGCACCGATGTCTATGCCGATGGCAGCAATTTGGGCCGCCTGCGGGTGGACCCTTTGCTCTACGGCGTGGGCATTGGCTACCGTTATTGAGCGAGCGATTCACCGGGCCGTCCAGGCCGTGGCCATCTTTGATCAAAGGTAGGGGTTCGACAGCCCCAGCCCGGCAAGGATGGCCACCTCATAGGCTTCCATCTCCTCGGCATCGGCGGCGCTGGTTTCGTGGTCCCAGCCTTGCGCGTGCAGTGTGCCGTGCACCAGCAAATGGGTGTAATGCGCTGCCAGCGTTTTGCCCTGCTCTTTGGCTTCGCGGGCCACCACGGGTGCGCACAACACCAAATCGGCCACCACCACAGGCGCTTGTGCATAGTCAAAGGTCAGCACGTTGGTGGCGTAGTCCTTTTTGCGGTAAGCCTTGTTCAGCGCGCGGCCTTCTTCTTCGCCTACGATGCGCACCGTGATCTCGGCGTCATCGGCCAAGGCGTGGCGAATGGCGCGGGTGACCGCATGGCGGGGCAAGGCAGCGCGGTGGCGTGCCGCGTTGGGGAGGTCACCGAATTGCAGGGACAGCTGAAGTTGTTGCAAGGGCATGGGCAATACAGGTTTCGGTGTGAAGGCGCTTTGGGGCAGCTTGTTTCAATGCGATGCAGGCGGCTCAATCGTCGCTGGCCAATGGTTTTCGGCGGGTGCTGATGCCCGCCCTCAGTGGCGCGCTGCCTTGCGCCTCGTAGGCGTCCACAATGCGCGCCACCAGTGGGTGACGCACCACGTCGGCGCTGCTAAAGCGTGTGAAGGCAATGCCCTTGACGCGCTTGAGCACCCGCTCGGCATCGATCAGCCCAGACAGCTGCCCTTTGGGCAAGTCGATTTGGCTCACATCGCCCGTGACCACCGCCTTGGCCCCAAAGCCAATGCGGGTCAGGAACATTTTCATTTGCTCGGTGCTGGTGTTTTGTGCTTCGTCCAGGATCACAAAGGCGTTGTTCAGGGTGCGACCGCGCATGAAGGCCAGCGGCGCGATTTCGATGGCGTTGCGCTCAAAGGCTTTTTGCACCTTGTCGTAACCCATCAGGTCGTACAGCGCGTCGTAGAGCGGGCGCAGGTACGGGTCCACCTTTTGCGACAGGTCGCCCGGCAAAAAGCCCAGGCGCTCACCGGCTTCCACGGCGGGGCGCGTCAGCACAATGCGCTGCACGCTGGCGCGCTCCAGTGCGTCCACCGCGCAGGCCACGGCCAGGTAGGTCTTGCCCGTGCCCGCCGGACCGATGCCAAAGCTGATGTCGTGGGTGGCCATGCTTTCCAGATAGGCCGCTTGCACCGGGGTGCGGGCTTTCAGGTCGGCACGGCGGGTCTGCAAGCTGGGGACATGGGCTTCCTCACCCCCGTTGTCGCCCACCAGCATCAGCTGCACCATGTCGGGTGAAATCGGGCGGTCGGCCCGTTCGTAAATCGCCTGCAGAATCTCCATGGCCCGCATGGCCACCGCCTTGGGGCCATCCACCTTGAACTGCTCGTGGCGGTGCGCAATGCTCACTTGCAAGCCCGCCTCGATGGTGCGCAAGTGTGCGTCCAAAGGTCCACACAGGTGCGACAAGCGGGTGTTGTTGTGCGGGGTGAAGGTGTGTCTGACGATCAAGTGGATAATCCAGTTCGTGGGGGGTTTCGACCGGTGTGTGCTGGCCGTGAAGCCCCGATTTTCCTCTATCCCGTGCAATCCAAGGGCCTCCCTCCATGATCGGCAAACTCACCGGCATCCTCAGCGACAAAAACCCACCCGAGGTGATCGTGGACTGCCATGGCGTGGGCTATGAGGTGAATGTGCCGATGAGCACGTTTTACAACTTGCCCGCCACGGGCGACAAAGTCAGTTTGGTCACGCACTTTGTGGTGCGCGAAGATGCGCAAATCCTCTACGGTTTTGCCACGCTGGCTGAACGCGAAGCCTTTCGCCAGCTCATCAAAATCTCTGGCGTGGGGCCCCGCACGGCGCTCAGCGTGCTGTCGGGCATGAGCGTGTCCGATTTGGCGCAGGCCATCACCACGCAAGAGGTGGGGCGTTTGGTCAAAGTGCCGGGCATCGGCAAGAAAACCGCGGAGCGCCTGTTGCTCGAACTCAAGGGCAAGCTGGGCGGCGACATCGGTGGCCTGTTCGCGGCGCATGTGGGCGATGCCCAAGGCGATATTCAGCAAGCCCTGCTGGCGCTGGGTTACAGCGACAAGGAAGCCGCTGCCGCCTTGAAGCTGCTGCCCGCCGATGTGGGGGTGAGCGAGGGCATCAAGCTGGCGCTCAAGGCCCTGAACAAATAAGGGAGCTGAGCCATGAGCATCCGCACCGACGACTTCGCCCCGCAACCCGAACCCCGGGTCATTTCAGCGGCCCCTGCCTCTCACCAAGAAGAGGCCATTGAACGCGCCCTGCGGCCCAAGCTGCTGGGTGAATATGTGGGTCAGGTGAAGGTGCGTGAGCAGCTGGAGATTTTCATCAGCGCCGCCAAAAAGCGCGAAGAGCCGCTGGACCATGTGCTGCTGTTTGGCCCGCCTGGTCTGGGCAAAACCACACTCAGCCACATCATCGCGGCCGAGTTGGGGGTGAACCTGCGCCAGACCAGTGGGCCTGTGCTTGAAAAGCCCAAGGACCTGGCCGCGCTATTGACCAATCTGGAGCGCAACGATGTGCTCTTCATCGACGAGATCCACCGCCTCTCGCCTGTGGTGGAAGAAATCCTTTACCCCGCGCTGGAGGATTACCAGATCGACATCATGATCGGCGAAGGGCCAGCAGCGCGCAGCATCAAGCTTGACTTGCAGCCCTTCACCCTGGTGGGAGCGACCACCCGTGCGGGCATGCTCACCAACCCGCTGCGTGACCGCTTTGGCATCGTCTCGCGTCTGGAGTTCTACACCCCCGAAGAGCTGACCCGCATCGTCACGCGCAGCGCCGGTTTGCTCAAGGCCCCGATTGACCCGGAAGGCTCGTTCGAGATCGCCCGCCGTTCACGCGGCACCCCGCGCATTGCCAACCGCTTGCTGCGCCGGGTGCGTGACTATGCCGATGTGAAAGGCGATGGCACCATCCACAAGGCCATTGCACAAAAAGCTTTGGTGATGCTGGATGTGGACCCCGAAGGCTTTGACCTGATGGACCGCAAACTGCTCGAAGCGGTGATCCACCGTTTTGACGGCGGCCCGGTGGGCTTGGACAACATCGCGGCCAGCATTGGCGAAGAGCGCGACACCATCGAAGACGTGATCGAGCCCTATTTGATCCAGCAAGGCTATTTGCAGCGCACACCCCGCGGGCGCATGGCCACCTTGGCCGCCTTCCAGCATTTGGGTGCGACCCCGCCGAAAAACTTCGGTGCATGAGGGCAGAGGGCGTGAGGACGGGGCGCCCCCGATAATCACCCCATGACCCAAACCCCACAAAGCGCTGCATCGCCCCGATTTGATCAACTGAAGTTGGCCCCGGCCAGCCTGCACAACCTGGCGCAACTGGGCTACACCCAGATGACGCCCATTCAGGCGGCCAGCTTGCCCATGACTTTGGCGGGGCAAGACCTGATCGCGCAGGCCAGCACCGGCAGCGGCAAGACCGCCGCTTTTGGCCTGCCCCTGATCGAGCGACTGCAAACAACCGGTTCGCCCAGCGCGGCCATCCAGGCCGTGGTTTTGTGCCCTACCCGCGAGCTGGCCGACCAGGTCACGCAAGAAATCCGCCGCCTGGCCCGTGCCCGGCAAAACGTCAAAGTGGTCACCCTGTGTGGCGGCGTGGCACTGCGCGGCCAAACGCTGAGTCTGGAGCACGGCGCCGATGTGGTGGTGGGCACACCGGGACGCATTCTGGACCACCTGGAACGCGGTTCCTTGAGCTTGACCGAGGTGCGCACTTTGGTGCTGGACGAAGCCGACCGCATGCTGGACATGGGCTTTTTCGACGACATTGCCAAGGTGGTGCGCCAGTGCGCCAATGACCGCCAGACCCTGCTGTTTTCGGCCACCTACCCCGAAGGGATTGCCAAACTGGCCGCGCAGTTCATGCGGTCTCCGCAAACCGTCAAGGTCGAGGCGCAACACAGCGCCCACAAGATCCGTCAGATTTTTTACGAGGTGAGTGAGACGCAGCGGCTGGATGCCGTGTCCAAACTGCTCGCGCATTTCCGGCCCGAGCGCACGCTGGCCTTTTGCAACACCAAGCAGCAGTGCCGCGACCTGGTGGCGGTGCTGCAGGCGCAGGGTTACAGCGCGCTGGCGCTGTTTGGTGAGCTGGAGCAGCGCGAACGCGACCAGGTCTTGGTGCAGTTTGCCAACCGCAGCTGCTCGGTGCTGGTGGCCACCGATGTGGCTTCGCGCGGGCTGGACGTGGAGGGGCTTGAAGCCGTGATCAATGTGGACGTGACGCCCGACCCGGAAATCCACATCCACCGCATTGGCCGCACGGGCCGGGGCGATGCCGAAGGCCTGGCGCTCACGCTGGCCAGCTTGGACGAGATGGGTGCGGTCGGCAAGATCGAGGTGATGCAAAGCCGCGAATCGAACTGGGAGCCTTTGGCAGGCTTGAAGCCCGCCTCTGGTGGGCCGCTGCAGCCGCCCATGCGCACTTTGCAGATTGTGGGGGGGCGCAAGGAGAAAATTCGCCCGGGCGACGTGATGGGCGCCTTGGCGGGCGAGTGTGGCCTGACACGCGAGCAAGTCGGCAAGATCAATGTGAACGAGTTTTCGACCTATGTGGCGGTGCAGGCTGAGCTGGCCCAAAAAGTCGAGTCGCAGTTGTCGCGCGGCAAGATCAAGGGCAAGAGCGTGAAAGTGCGTTTGCTTTAAAGGAGGCGGCGGCCATGGAAACCAAATGGTTGGAAGACTTTGTGAGCCTGGCTGAAACCCGCAGTTTCAGCCGATCGGCACAGTTGCGCCACGTGACGCAACCGGCTTTTTCGCGGCGCATCCAGTCGCTGGAGGCTTGGGCGGGTGCCCATTTGGTGGACAGAAGCTCTTACCCCACCCGACTGACCCCGGCAGGCGAGACCTTGTATGCCCAGGCGCTGGAGGTGTTGCAGTCCTTGCAAAACACCCGGGCCATGTTGCGGGGGCACAATGCCGCCGGTCAGGACGTCATTGAGTTTGCCCTGCCCCATACCTTGGCCTTCACTTTCTTCCCGGCCTGGATCGCGGGTTTGCGTGAGACGTTTGGCCCGATCAAAAGCCGATTGAGCGCACTCAATGTGCACGATGCAGCCATGCGCCTGGCCGAGGGGGGGTGCCATTTGATGATCGCCTATTACCACCCCTCCCAGCCTTTGCAGATTGATCCCGAGCGATACGACATGGTCGTGTTGGGCCACGAGGTCTTGGCCCCCTACGCGCAAATGGGGGTGAATGGGCGGTCGCTCTTTGATTTGCCCGGACATGCGGCGCGGCCCTTGCCTTATTTGGGTTACGCCCCAGGGGCCTACCTTGGCGGCATCACCGACTGGATCCTCAAGCAGGCCGGCATCCCCGTTCATTTGGAGCGGGTGTACGAAACCGACATGGCCGAAGGCTTGAAGGCCATGGCGATGGAAGGTCATGGGATTGCTTTTTTGCCGCGCAGTGCCGTGAAAAAAGAAGTCCAGTCGGGGGCCTTGGTGGAGGTCAGCTTGCCTGAGGGGCAGGCTTTGGCGCTCAGCATGGAGGTGCGCGCCTATCGGGAAAAACCCGCGGCCCAATGGCCCACTGCGGGGCCCGCCAAATTGCTTTGGCAGCATTTGACGCAAAGCAATGGCTCAGTGCACTCCTCGCGTTGACCGTTCATGTTTTGTTAATGGTCATTAGCCGCATGCTCAGGGAAAACCTGAGGAGAATAGACACCGAAATTGACTATATTCGGTGCCTTGAGTTGGACAGGCACATTTTGTGCAAAAGACCGGTGTGAAGATTCGGAGGCTGCCCCAGCGTGGTGCGCAACCAAGTCTTCATCCTTGTCCATCCAAAGTCCTGGGCCAATCACCCAGGCGGTCCAAATTGGATTTGTCATGTCATCCGGGGCGGCGTTTCGCTGCTCCATTGTTCAAAAAGAGGAAAAACCCATGAAGAAATATGCGCACACTGTGATTGGCTCCGTCCTGGCTGCCGCGGGCTTGTTGGCCGCGACTTCCGCGATGGCAGGCAAGACCCTGGACCAAATCAAACAACGCGGTCAGATTGTTTGCGGCGTCAACACCGGTTTGGCCGGTTTCTCGGCTGCCGATTCCAGTGGCAACTGGTCGGGTCTGGACGTGGACCACTGCCGTGCCGTGGCGGCCGCTGTTTTGAGCGACCCCACCAAAGTCAAGTACGTGCCACTGACGGCCCAGCAGCGTTTCACTGCCCTGCAGTCTGGTGAAATCGACGTGTTGGCCCGCAACAGCACCAGCACACTCAGCCGTGACGCCTCTTTGGGTCTGCACTTTGCGGGCGTGAACTACTACGACGGCCAGGGCTTCATGGTGCCCAAAGGCAAGATCACCAGCGCCAAGCAACTCAAGGGCGCCACGGTCTGTGTGCAGTCCGGCACCACCACCGAGAAAAACCTGACCGATTACTCACGCACCTACAAGCTCAACTTGAAGCCAGTGGTGTTTGAAAAAGTCGAAGCTGCCACTGGCGCTTACTTTGCTGGCCGTTGCCAGGCTTACACCACCGACACATCGGGCCTGGCCTCGGTGCGCGCCAAGGAAGCCAAGGACCCTTCAGCTCACGTGATCTTGCCCGACCTGGTCTCCAAAGAGCCTCTGGGCCCCATGGTTCGCCGTGGTGACGACGAGTGGTTGGCCATCAACAAGTGGGTCTTGGCTGGTTTGATCGAAGCCGAAGAGTACGGCATCACCCAAGCCAACGTGGACCAGATGAAGACCAGCGACAACCCCCAAGTGGGCCGTTTGTTGGGCGTGACCGAAGACCTGGGCAAGCACTTGGGCTTGGACAAAGAGTGGCTCTACCGCGCCATCAAGGTCACTGGCAACTACGGTGAGATCTTTGAGCGCAATGTGGGCCCCAAGACATCCATCAACCTGCCACGCGGCATGAACCGTCAATGGAACCAGGGCGGCTTGCTGTACTCGGCACCCCTGCGTTGATGTCCTGCCTCATTTGAAGGCACTGAATACGCCCCTTGATGGGGCGTATTTTTTGTCAGTTCGTCTTTATTCAGGCAGAAATCATGTCCCATTTTTCAATGACCGAGGCCAGGCCCTCACCCGAGAAGAAAAGCCGGACCATTTCGTGGCGTAGCCGTGAAGGGCGTTCGGTCATTTACCAGATCGTCGCGATTTTGTCGGCTTTTGCGCTGGTGGCCTTGCTGGTGCGCAACACGCTGGCCAATATGCGTTTGCGCGGCATCCAAAGCGGCTATGACTTTTTGTTTCAGCCCTTTGGCTTTGACATCAGCGAGACGGTGATCGATTACGCGCACAACAGCTCTTACTTTGTCGCGTTTGCCATCGGCATGCTCAACACCTTGAAGGTGGCCGTCATCGGCATTGCGCTGGCCACCGTGCTGGGCGTGCTCATTGGCGTCGGGCGCTTTTCAGCCAACTTTTTGGTGCAAAAGATCTGTTACGCCTTTGTGGAGTTTTTCCGCAACGTACCGGTTTATCTGCAATTGCTGATTTGGTATTTGGTGTTTGCCGAAGCCTTGCCGGATCTGGAAAACGCCTGGAATGTCGGCCATTTCTACCTGAGCAAAAACGGCATTTCATTCCCCTGGCCGGTTTGGCAGTTGGGGCAGACACTGGCCCTGGTGGGTGCCCTGTTGGGCTTGGTCTTTGGACTGTATTACCGTCGGGTGGCGCGCGCGCATTTCGACCGAACAGGACACCCGCGTCCCGTTTTGTGGGTGGCTTTGGCCGCCGTTCTGGGCTTGTCTGTTCTGGGTTGGTTGGCCGGTGGCGCCCCGACCGAATGGGACCTGCCCAAGGTGGGTGATTTCCAGATCGAAGACGGCGGTGCATTCAGCCCCGAATTCATGGCCCTGTTGTTTGGCCTGGTGTTTTACACGGCCGCCTTCATCGCCGAAGTCGTGCGCTCGGGCATCGCATCGGTGTCTTTGGGACAGCACGAGGCGGCGGCCTCTTTGGGTCTGAGCAAAAGTCAGTCCATGCGTCTTGTGGTGCTGCCACAGGCCCTTCGCGTGATCATTCCGCCACTGACCAGTCAGTACTTGAACCTGACCAAAAACTCATCCTTGGCCGTGGCCATTGGGTACCCCGAGCTGGTCTCGATTGCCAACACCACCCTCAACCAGACGGGCCGCGCGATCGAAGCGTTGTCCATCGTGATGCTGGTTTACCTGACCTTGTCCCTGATCACTTCGGCCCTCATGAACTGGTTCAACGCCAGTGCCGCCATCCAGGAGCGCTGACATGCATATTTTCAAATCCATCGAGGCCCGCCCCATGCCGGGTCGAAGCGCAGGCCCCATGGCCTGGCTGCGTGTCAACTTGTTTTCGAGTGCCAGCAACAGCGTGATGACCGTGGTGCTGTTGGCGCTGGGAGCCTGGACGTTGATGGCGTCCTTGGACTGGGCGCTGCTGCACGCTGTGTTTGGCGCCAATCTGCAAGCTTGTAACGACGTGCGCGGCGTGGGGGCTTGCTGGGGGGTGATCACCGAAAAAGGCCGTTTGATCGTGATGGGGCGCTACCCGGAGGCCGAGCATTGGCGTCCAGTGATCGCCACGGCCCTGATGCTGGGCGTGGTGGTCATCAGTTGCATGCCGCGTTTTTGGAACAAGGCTTTGCCTTTGATTTGGGCCCTCATGCTGGTGGTTTATTTCATCCTCATGAAGGGCGGCTGGATGGGTCTGACCGAGGTGGACACCGACCAATGGGGCGGCTTTCCGCTCACGGTCATGCTCACCGTGATCTCGATGACCCTGGCCTTTCCGCTGGCCATCTTTGTGGCGCTGGGCCGACGCTCGAACATGCCCGCCATCAAGGCCTTGTGTACCTTGTATGTGGAGCTGATCCGTGGCGTGCCCTTGATCACCGTGTTGTTCATGGCCTCGTTCATGCTGCCCTTGTTCATGCCCGAGGGCGTGAAGATCGACGTGCTGGTGCGTGTGGTGGTGGGCATCACCTTGTTCTCTGCCGCCTACATGGCCGAGGTGATTCGCGGCGGCTTGCAGGCTTTGCCCAAGGGCCAGACCGAAGCGGCGGCCACATTGGGGCTGAGCTACTGGCAAACCCAGCGCATGATCGTGTTGCCGCAAGCCTTGGCCACCGTGGTGCCCTCCATCATGAACACCTTCATTGGCCTGTTCAAGGACACTTCTTTGGTGACCATCGTTTCCTTGTATGAACTCACAGGGGCCTTGGGTCTGGCGCTCAACTCGGATGCCGACTGGCGCCCCTTCAAGATCGAAGCCTACCTCTTCATCACCTTCATTTATTTCGCGTTCTGCTTTGCCATGTCGCGCTACAGCCTGTGGATCGAAGAGCGCACGGCCGTGAGCAAAGTTCGCTGATCGAAAGACCCCTATGACCACCAACGCTAACCCCATCATTGAGTTCAAAGGCGTGAACAAGTGGTATGCCAGCAATGGCTACCACGTGCTGCGCGATGTGAACCTGCAGTTCGCCAAAGGCGAAAAAGTCGTCATTTGCGGCCCCTCGGGCTCGGGCAAATCCACCCTGATCCGTTGCATCAACGCCCTGGAGGAATACCAGGAAGGGACCCTCACCGTGGACGGCACCGTGCTGGGCGATGATCTGAAGGGCATCGACCAGGTGCGCCGCGAAGTGGGCATGGTGTTCCAGCAGTTCAACCTGTTCCCGCACCTGACGGTGATGGAAAACCTGATCCTGTCGCCCACCTGGGTGGCCAAGATGCCGCGCAAGGAAGCCATCGACAAAGCCATGGTGCAACTCGAGCGCGTGCGCATTGCCGAGCACGCCAACAAGTACCCCTTGCAGTTGTCTGGCGGTCAGCAGCAGCGCGTGGCGATTGCCCGTGCCTTGTGTTTGACGCCCAAGATCATGCTGTTCGATGAGCCCACCTCGGCCCTCGACCCTGAAATGATCAAGGAAGTGCTGGACGTGATGATCGAGCTGACCAGCCAGGGCATGACCATGCTGTGCGTGACGCACGAGATGGGCTTTGCCAAGGCGGTGGCCGACCGCGTGATCTTCATGGACCAAGGCCAGGTGGTGGAACAAGCCCCGCCCCAGCAGTTCTTTGATGCGCCGCAGACCGATCGGGCGCAGGACTTTTTGTCCAAGATCCTCGGGCATTGAGGCCAGTCGAGTCCAAACCTTCGCACCAGAGGTGGGGTCACGGGTTGGGGCGATTTGGCGAGCGAAGCGAGTATGAGCCCCGGCCCGTGGCCCTGCCTCTGGTACCGTTCGGGCTAGTTCTCCTATGCCAAGCCGGGACAAAGCCACAGCCTCAGTGACAGGTTTGCGACAATACGCCCCATGACCCAAGAACTCACCCTCATCCGGCCAGACGACTGGCACCTGCATGTGCGCGATGGCGCCGCCCTGAACGTGGTGGTGCCCCACACCGCTGCGCAATTTGCCCGCGCCATCATCATGCCCAACCTCAAGCCGCCTGTGACCACGGCTGCGCAAGCGCTGGCTTACAAGCAGCGCATCTTGGCGGCCGTGCCCCAGGGCATGGCCTTTGAGCCCTTGATGACGCTCTACCTCACCGACAACCTGGACCCGGCAGAGATTGCCCGCGCCAAGGCCTCAGGTGTAGTGGCTTGCAAGTTGTACCCGGCCGGTGCCACCACCAACAGCGATGCGGGCGTGACCGATCTGCGCAAGATCTACCCCGTGCTCGAAGCCATGCAGCGCGAAGGTGTGTTGCTCTTGGTGCATGGCGAAGTCACCACCTCCGACATCGACTTGTTTGACCGTGAAGCGGTGTTCATTGAGCGGCACTTGATGCCGTTGCGCAGGGATTTTCCGGCGCTCAAAATCGTGATGGAACACATCACCACCTCCGAGGCGGTGCAGTACGTGTCCGCAGCCGACAGCAACCTGGCGGCCACCATCACCGTGCACCATTTGCTGTACAACCGCAACGCCATCTTCACGGGGGGCATTCGCCCGCATTACTACTGCTTGCCTGTGCTCAAGCGCGAGACGCACCGCCAGGCCCTGGTCAAGGCCGCCACTTCTGGGGACCCCCGTTTCTTTTTGGGCACCGACAGTGCGCCCCATCCGGCCCACCTGAAAGAGCACGCCACGGGCTGCGCCGGTTGCTACACGGCCCATGCCGCCATCGAGATGTACGCCGAGGCCTTTGACCAAGCGGGCGCTCTGGACAAGCTGGAGGGATTCGCCAGCGGGTTTGGCCCTGATTTTTATGGTCTGCCACGCAACACCGACCGCATCACCTTGCGCCGGGAAAACTGGACGCCGCCCGAGAGCTACGCGTTTGGCGAGGCTGAACTCAAGCCCTTGCGCTCCGGTGAGAGCCTGCCGTGGCGCCTGGTGTCCGCCTGAACCCCAACCGGCTGGGCAGCCGCTGCGAGTCAGCCACCTCACTGGCCGTGCCTGACATCGATTGGACAGCCCCTTGGCTGGCGCCATGGCGCACTGTGGGCGAGCCGATCGCTCGTCAAATTGCATCGGGTTGTCCCCAGGCGCAGGCCCTGGACCAGACCGGCTTGGCCCCGGTGCGCTTTGTGCCGCAAGCCGACTTGCCGGACGGCCAGGCCTATGAAGACTTCATCTTCGCCACTGGCCAGGTGCCCACCCGCGAAGGTTTGCACGATTTCTTCAACGCCCTGTGCTGGATGCACTTTCCCTTGGCCAAAAAGCGGCTGAACCAATTGCAGGCCCGTGAAATCGCGCGCGCCGGGGTGGGTCAGGTGCGGGGGCCGGTGCGCGATGCCGCCACCGTGTTCGACGAAAACGCACTCTTGATCCAGCCTTCCAATGCCCTGTGGGCAGCGCTCACCGAGCACCGCTGGCGGGATGCTTTCCTTGAGTTGCGCGGTGATTGGGCGCACACACGGCTGTGGGCATTTGGCCATGCGGCGCTGGAAAAAGCCGTTCAGCCTTACAAGTCCATCACGGTGCATTTGTGGCGTGTGCCCGCCGAAGTCCCGCCCGAGCAGGTCGACGTCTGGCTGGCGCAAGACCTGACGCCGGAAAAACTGGCGCGCAAGCCCTTCAGTCCACTGCCCATGCTGGGTGTGCCCGGCTGGTGGCCGGCCAATGCAGATCCGGCTTTTTATGCCGATGCCAGCGTGTTTCGCCCGCGCCGGGTGCCAGCCCCGGCTGAAAAACCATACGACAGGGCGGAAATCGCGCCCCGGTCTTGATTTTGCCCTTTGACACCCTAATATTCGATCCCAAGCGCCCGCTTCTTTCGGGCTGAAAGTGAAACTGAACATGAAACGCATTTTTCTCTTCGTCATGACCAACCTGGCCGTCGTGCTGGTGCTGGGCATTGTGGCCAACCTGCTGGGCGTCAACCGGTTCCTGACAGCCAATGGCCTGAACCTGGGCGCCTTGCTGGGTTTTGCCCTCATCATGGGCTTTGGCGGTGCCATCATTTCCTTGCTGATCAGCAAGCCCATGGCCAAGTGGACCTCGGGTGTCAAGGTCATCCACCAACCCGCCAGTGCCGACGAAGCCTGGATAGTGGACACGGTGCGCAAGTTCGCGGACAAAGCCGGCATCGGCATGCCCGAAGTCGGCATCTTTGAGGGGGACCCCAATGCGTTTGCCACCGGCGCTTTCCGTGACTCGGCCCTGGTGGCCGTGTCCACGGGCTTGTTGCATAACATGACGCACGAAGAAATCGAAGCGGTCATCGGCCACGAAGTGGCCCACATCGCCAATGGCGACATGGTCACCATGACCCTGATCCAGGGCGTCATGAACACCTTTGTGGTGTTCATCTCGCGCGTGGTGGGCTACGCGGTGGACAGCTTTTTGCGCAAGGGTGACAGCGAAAACACCGGCCCCGGCATCGGTTATTACGTGACCACCATCGTGATGGACATCATCCTGGGCTTTGCCGCCGCGATGATCGTGGCCTGGTTCAGCCGCCAGCGGGAGTTCCGTGCCGATGCGGGTGCCGCCAAGCTGATGGGCCGCAAGCAGCCCATGATCAATGCCCTGGCGCGACTGGGTGGTGTGCACACCGCCGAGTTGCCCAAAACCATATCGGCCATGGGCATTGCAGGCGGCATTGGTCAGTTGTTCAGCACCCACCCCCCCATTGAGCAGCGCATCGAGGTGCTCAAGAACAGCGCCCTATAAAGACGATTCGTCTCGGGCCAGTGCATCCAGGTGGGATGTGTCGCCCCAGCCCACCAAGCTCAGCCCCTGAGGTGTCCACAGCAAGCGGTTGATGGCGGTGTTGGCCAGTTGCCAGGTCCTGGCAGCTTGGAGGTCGAGTCGGGCGGCCGCCCGGTACAAGATGTCGAGCACACCGCCATGGGCCACCAGCACGATTTGCTGTCCGGTGTGCTGTGCCGCCAACGCGTTGACAGCCGCCAGAATGCGCGCTTGCAGGCTCAGCAAAGACTCACCGCCGCCGGGTGGCGTCCAGTCGGGCACCCGTTTGCGCCATTGCAAGGCGTGATCGGGCAGTTGGGTTTCCACTTCGGCAAATGTGCGGCCCTGGAAAACGCCAAAATGCCTTTCCCGCAGGCCTTCGTGGGTCTGAACGGTTTGGCCCATCCACCGGCCAATCGCTTGCGCCGTGGCGTGGGCCCGAGACAAGTCACTTGCATAAATGGCATCGACCGTCTCACGCTCAGACAGGGCACGGCCCAAGTGTTCAGCTTGGCGCAGGCCTGTTTCGTTGAGGGGAATGTCCAGATGGCCTTGCAAACGGGTGTCCACGTTCCAAGCGGTTTCTCCGTGGCGTATCGCCAAAATTCGGGTCACTTCCATGGGGTGTGATGCACTCAGCGTGGCACCTCGATGTTCACGCGCCGCATCCCTGGCGGAGGGTTGGGAAAGTTGGCCAAAGCGGCCTGAAAAAGCGTGGCGAAAATTGGCACGCTGTCGCTCCACGGGCCGGAGTGGCTGGCGCGCGTTTCGTAAACCACCTGGCCTGACTTCAGGTCGCGCAGAATCAGGCTGACCTCGCGGCGGTAGTGCGTGGGGGGAGGAAAGCGCATGCCCACACCGAAGCCGATGTGTGAACCAAAACCGGGACCCATGCCCGAGCCGATGACGATGTTGCCGTGGGGTGTCCAACCTGGGCCGAGAGGTCGACCCCAGGGGTCTGCCAAATAGCTGCTGCCACTGAAGCCGACCATCACGCTCAGTTGCGCATGGGCATCGTCGCGCACCAGACCCACGGCGGTCATGGCGGCTTGGGCTTGCTGTTCGGCCAAGCCCGCTTCGGGGTTGTTGACCTGTGAAGGCAGGCGCTCAAAGCGGTAAGTGGCCCCCTTCAGACTCATGCCCGCCGGCACAGCCGGGACCGAAATCACATCGCTGTCGATCAAGCGCATCGAAGCACAGCCCGACAGCAGACCCAGGGCCGCTGCGGCCAAGGCCAAGGTAAATCGCCGAACGATCGTGTTCATGAAGGTGCTCTCCTGAAGGTTCACATGGAAATGACCTGAATCCCCGGCAAGGACGCTTCCTTGAACTCCTCTTCGTCAAACGCCTTGTCACCATCGTCAGATTCGATGCCGGTGATTTGCAGGTCCTTGAAGCCGTGCAGCTTGGGGTCCATCAAATGCGAGGGCACCACATTTTGCAAAGCCGCGAACATGTTTTCAATCCGGCCGGGGTACTTCTTTTGCCATTCGCGCAGCATATTGCCCACCTGCAGGCGTTGCAAATTCTCTTGGCTGCCACACAGCGTGCACGGGATGATGGGGAACTGTCGGTGCGCAGCCCAACGGATCAGGTCAGATTCGGCCACATAGGCCAGCGGGCGGATGACCATGAACTCGCCGTTGTCGCTGACCAGCTTCGGGGGCATGCCTTTGAGCTTGCCGCCAAAGAACATGTTCAAGAAAAAGGTCTGCAGCATGTCGTCGCGGTGGTGGCCGAGTGCCAGCTTGTTGCATTTGAGCTCCCGCGCCACGCGGTACAAAATGCCCCGGCGCAGGCGCGAGCACAGGCTGCACATGGTTTTGCCTTCGGGGATCTTGTCCTTCACGATCGAATAGGTGTCCTGCGTCTCGATGTGGAACTCCACGCCCAACTCTTTCAGGTAAGTGGGCAGGATGTGCTCCGGAAAACCCGGCTGCTTTTGGTCCAGGTTGACCGCCACCAGCTCAAAGTCCACCGGCGCGCGGGCCTTCATCTTGAGCAGGATGTCGAGCATGCCGTAGCTGTCTTTGCCGCCGGACATGCAAACCATGATGCGGTCGCCCGCTTCGATCAGGTTGAAGTCGCTGATGGCCTGGCCCATTTGGCGGCACAGGCGTTTTTCAAGCTTGTGGGTTTCCCGCTCGATCTTGAGGGCTTTGGCGGCCTCTGATTCGGCTTGCGCTTGTACCCAGGCGTTGTCTGCTTCTGTGTCTGTGTTCATGAGGTTCACCACTGTCCGGTTTCCATGCGAATGGCCACTTCGCAGTCTTCAAAAATTTCAAGTTTGGCGATCTTGACGCGCACCCCCAACACGCCGGGCAACTGCATCAGGCGGTTAGAGAGTTTGCCGATCAATGTTTCCAGCAGGTTGATGTGCTCTGCTGTGCATTCGTCGATGATGATTTTGCGCACTTTGCGGTAATCCAGCACCGAATGGATGTCGTCGTCGCTGGGGAGCAGGGGCTGTGTGCCCAGGTTCAGTTCGGCATCCACCTGGATCGGTTGCGGATCGGTTTTTTCGTGTTCCAGAATGCCCAGGTTGGCGTCAAAGCGCAAACCGGTCAGCTCCAGGGTTTGTTGTCCGGCGGGGGTTTTCATGTCGCGGGTTTGATTTGAAAAATTTCAACCCCAACCGCTTCGCAGTCCGGGTACACATCGGGTTTGCAGCTGGACAGGCGCACCGCTTGCACCTGCGGGTGGGCGATCAGCTCGCGCATCAGGTCGTCGCACAAAGTCTCTTGCAGCACGATGTGGCCCTGGGCCACACGTTGGGCGATCACCTCGCGGATGAAGTCATAGTCCACCACTTCGGCCAGATCGTCTTGCGTGGGGGTGGACGCGCTGTAGGGCACGAACAACTCCACATTGAAGACGATGCGCTGGGGGCCGAGTTTTTCAAAGTCGTGCGCGCCAATGCGCACGTCCACCGTGTGGTTGCGCAAAAACAGGCGGCGGCAATTGAGCGCCAAATCGGTCAGTGCATCGTTCATGGTGCCGCTTTCGCATCGGCCAAAAACATCACATCCCGCGCCAAAGGCACCAGGTGCTGGCCGTTGTCCACACACACCGTGGTGCCGGTGATGCAAGGGTTTTGTGCCAGAAACAGGCAGGTGGCCGCCACCTGTGCCGGGTCGATCGGCTCGCGCAAGAGGTTGACGCGGCTGGCGCGGTCAAAGTTCTCTTGCGTTTGCGGTCCGCTCAAAAACATCAGGCCCGGGGCCACACCGCACACCCGCAAGGGGGCCAGGGCCTGCGCCTGCAAGGCGACGGCACGCTCCAGCGCCAGTTTGGACACGGTGTACGAAAAATAATCCGGGTTCAGGTTGAACACCTTCTGGTCCAGGATGTGGACCACGCTGCGCTGGCCGGATTTGGCGTCAGGCGCAGATGGTTGCGCCATCAGAGAGGCCAGCAGCATGGGTGCAATCAAATTCACTTCGAGTTGTTGGCGCGCGCCGGGCAAGTCCATGGCGGTGCCCTCATCGGGCTCGAACAGGGAGGCGTTGTTCACCAGGCAGTCGAGCGGGCCGTGGCTTTGCCCGATGTGCGCCATCATCTGCTCGACTTGTTCGCTTTGGGCCAGATCGGCTTGCACGCATTCCACATGGCCCCCCGCGGCCTGCAGTTCGGCCTGCAGCGCTTGGGCCGCATTGGCCGAGCGCTGGTAATGGCACCACACGCGCCAGCCCGCCGCCGCAAATTGGCGAACGATCTCGGCGCCCAGGCGGTGAGCGCCTCCGGTGACCAGAACTTGTTTCATGAAATGAAGGCCTTGCCCAACCGTGTGTGCAGGCGCGAAGGGGAGAGTACAAAGGGGTCAATTATCGGGCAAGCCAAGGCTGAGCAGCCTGGTCATCCAGCAAATGCCCGCAAGCCTTCGGCGACAATCGCCGCGTGAGCACGCCGAATCCCCATTCCCCTTCTGAATTGACCCTGCGGATCCACCAGGCCATTGCGCAGGCCGGTGGCTGGCTGCCGTTTGACCGTTTCATGGCCATGGCCCTGTACGAGCCAGGCCTGGGCTACTACACCAATGCCCTGCAAAAGTTCGGGGCCATGCCCGCTTCGGGCAGCGATTTTGTCACCGCACCGGGCATGTCTGCGCTGTTTGGCCAAACCCTGGCCGTGCAGGTGCAAGAGGCCCTGCAGGCCACCGGCACCGACGAGGTGTGGGAGTTTGGCGCGGGCACCGGGGCCTTGGCGCTGCAGCTGCTCGACAGCCTGGGCGATGCGGTGCGCCGCTACACCATCATCGACTTGTCGGGCACCCTGCGCGCGCGCCAAGCCGACACCTTGCTGAGGCATGCCCACAAAGTGCGTTGGCTCGATGCCTGGCCCGACGCCATCGAGGGCGTGGTGGTGGGCAACGAGGTGCTGGACGCCATGCCGGTGCAGCTTTTGCAGCGCACACAAGGCGTCTGGCACGAGCGCGGCGTGGTCAGTTCGGGTCCTGACTTCGCTTGGCAAGACCGCCTGACCGACCTGCGTCCACCGATGGACATCGAGGGCGAGCACGACTATTTGACCGAGATTCACCCCCAGGCCGAGGCCTTCATCACCAGCCTGGCCGAGCGCTTGTTGGCCGGCAAAGGCGGGGCAGCGTTTTTTCTGGATTACGGCTTTCCCGAGGGCGAATACTTTCACCCCCAGCGCCACATGGGCACCGTGATGTGCCACCAGCTGCACCAAGCCGACGACAACCCGCTGGTGGCGGTGGGCCAAAAAGACATCACCGCCCATGTGAACTTCACCGGGGTCGCCCTGGCCGCGCAAAACGCCGGGTTGCAGGTGCTGGGCTACGCCAGCCAAGCCTGGTTCTTGCTCAATCTGGGCCTGGCCGAGCGCATGGCCGAGGCTTCTCTGACCGAGCGCAGCCAGGCCCAGCGCCTCATCAACGAGCACGAAATGGGCGAGTTGTTCAAGGTGGTCGGGTTCGCCACATCGTCCGATTGGATCGCTCGGGGCTTTGCCCGGGGCGACCGGTCGCATCGCCTTTAATCGGCATCAAGGCACGCTGTGTTGCGCTGGCTCATCGTGGTGCTGCTGGCCCTGATCATTTTCAGTGGCTTGCAAAAGTGGCTGGAAAAGCTGGGTTTTGGCCGCCTGCCGGGGGACTTCCGGTTTCGGCTGTTTGGGCGCGAATGGTTCATTCCCCTGACCAGCACCTTGTTGCTCAGCCTGTTGGCCGCCGCCATTGCGCGTTGGGTGTAAGGCAGGGTCTTCAGGGGCCTGCAACACGAACGTGTTACAGTGCGTCACGCCATTGGCGACTTATGCCCATCTCGCTCTCCCAGAGCCGATAGCGCATCCCGGCAGAGGGATGCCAGTCTTGTCCTCCACTGTGCACATCGCCCGCCATGCTTTCCAAAGCTGGGCTCCGACGATTTTTTGCTTCCTTTCTTGATGCACCTCTGCACGGTGCAGTTCAGTGCCAAGCCCTCATGGTTTGGCACATCGGGGGCTTTTTTTGGCAGCAGGACATGCCAAACCTTGCCGCCGTTCAGCCCCTGGGATGGGCTGTCCAGCGGCCAGATTGCGTTAGATAAAATACATGACCATTCATAACTGTTCACACCAACCCATCTTCATGGGAAAATTTCGCATCCAACCGTGCTCCAGGGCTTTGCCCAATGGTGCATTTGGCGCTCAAGTGTCCGTGGCCAGTGGCCGAGGCAGTGCCAGCACCGACCGCGTGATGCGCTTTGTGCCCGAATTTGCAACGCCTGCCGCTGCCAGCCAATACGCCCTCGATGAAGGCATGTTGTGGGTGGAGCGCCAGACGACGAAACCGATCCTGCTTTGAGAAAGACGTTTTAATGGCTAAAGAAGAACTGATTGAACTGATGGGCGTGGTCAACGAAGTGTTGCCCGACACCCGTTTTCGCGTGACGCTGGACAACGGCCACCAACTGATTGCCTATTCCGCCGGCAAGATGCGCAAGAACCACATCCGCATTCTGGCGGGTGACCGCGTGACGCTGGAACTGTCGCCTTATGACCTGAGCAAAGGCCGCATCAGCTTCCGTCACCTGGCTGGCCGCGCGCCCGTCGCCCCCCGCCGTCCACCGGCACGTTGAGCTTGCCCTTTTCCTTGCGTTGACCTGAGTCAACGCGCCCGGCCCTTGAATCGCGCAGCATGGCCCTCAAGTGATTTTCGAACACAGGGGATTTCATGACCGATTCAACCGAGGCCTTGCACATCGTTTGTCCGCATTGCCACACCACCAACCGGGTGCGTGTGACTGACCTGCACAACGCACCCGATTGCGGACAATGCCACCAAGCCTTGTTTGATGCACACCCGCTGGCGCTGGACGCCGCCAGCTTTGACAAGCACATCGGCCGCAACCATCTGCCCGTGCTGGTGGATTTTTGGGCCCCGTGGTGTGGCCCTTGCCGCATGATGGCCCCGGCCTACGAGCAAGCGGCCAGCCTGCTGGAGCCCCAGGTGCGCGTGGCCAAACTCAACACCGAAGAAGCGCAGGCCATCTCGGCCCGCTTCAACATCCGCAGCATTCCCACCTTGGCCCTGTTTGTCGGCGGCCGGGAGGTCGCCCGCCAGGCGGGTGCTTTCCGTTCGGCACAAGACATCGCCGACTGGACGCGCTCGCATCTGTGAACTTTCAACGGGTCTTGAGCGGTCCATCGCCCACTGGGTGGGCTCTTACAGAGAAGCTGCAACCGCTTTGACGCGGGCTTTGAAGATTTGCTCGCCAATTTGCGCACCTTTGAGGCCCTGCGCTGCTGCCGTTTGTGCGATGGGCGCGGTTTCAACCGACAGCGCAGCATGTTGCGCTTTGAGCAAGCGCTCCGCCTGCGGATAAGCCACCGCCTCAAACCCCAGCCGCCCCCGCGCATCGCATTCGCAGGCTTGCAACACCCGCTCAAAGCGCTCGGGCTGGCGGATCGCGTCGCAGCGCTCCAGCAAGCGCATCAAGGCTTCTGGACCCAGCTCGGCGCTGCGGTGGATGTTGCCGTGTTCGCGCGCCACCACCTCGGCCAGCTCTTTGCAATCGGTCGGCACGCGCAGACGCTCACACACTTTTTGCAAGAGCTTGACACTGCGGCCTTCGTGGCCGATGAGGCGCGGCAGCACATCGGCGGGCGTGTTGCCTTTGCCCAGGTCGTGCATCAGGCAGGCCACACGCACAGCAAGCGGCATGTTCAGCCGTGCGGCCATGTCCATCACCAGCATCATGTGCACGCCCGTGTCCACCTCGGGGTGGTATTCGGGGCGTTGGGGCACGCCCCACAGGCGGTCCAATTCGGGCAGCAAAACTTGGAGCGCGCCACACTCGCGCAGCACCTCGAACATGCGCGAGGGCTTGTCGCTCATCAAGCCCTTGGCCAGTTCTTGCCAAACGCGCTCGGGCACCAGGTGGTCGGCCTCGCCGTGCTCCACCATCTGGCGCATCCAGGCCATGGTTTCGCCCGCCACGCTGAAATCGGCAAAACGTGCCGCAAAACGGGCCACGCGCAGGATGCGCACCGGGTCCTCGGCAAAGGCCTCGGTCACGTGGCGCAGCACCTTGTGCTGCAGGTCGCGCTGGCCGCCATACGGGTCCACGATCTGGTCTGCCCATGCACTGGTCCCAGCGTGGGCCAGCGCCTCGGGCACGGCCATGGCGTTCACCGTGAGGTCGCGCCGGGCCAGGTCTTCTTCCAGGGTGACCTCAGGGTCGGCCTGCACTGCAAAGCCCTTGTAGCCCCGGGCCGTTTTGCGCTCGGTGCGGGCGAGGGCGTATTCCTCACGGCTTTGGGGGTGCAAAAACACCGGAAAGTCTTTGCCCACGGGCACAAAGCCCTGCGCGCTCATGGCCTCGGGCGTGCTGCCCACCACCACCCAGTCGCGGTCGTTCACGGGCAAGCCCATCAAGGCATCGCGCACCGCTCCGCCGACGACAAAAATCTCCATGAGGATCTTTACCGGTGGAGCCGGTAGGGCTCTTCAAAGTCGATGAAGTCTTGCTCGGCCAAGGCGCCATCGATCCAGGCTTTGACGCCGGGCAGGGCGCACACGCGGTCCATGTAGGCGGCCACATCGGCAGGCACGGGCAAAGCGTAGGTTCGGATGCGCATGACCACCGGCGCAAAGTAGGCGTCGGCGATGGTGAATGGGCCAAACAGCATGGGGCCGCCGTGTTCTGCCAGCAGACCGCTCCACAGGCTGCAAATGCGGTCCAGGTCGGCGCGCACGGCGGGCTTGTCGCGCAGGGCCAAAGCGCCAATGTCTGGCAAATGGGCCTCGATGTTCATGGGGCAGGCGCTGCGCAAGGCCATGAAGCCACTGTGCATTTCGGCGCAGATGCTGCGGGCGCGTGCACGAGCGGCGCGGTCCAGAGGCCAGAGTTTCTTGTCGGGGAATTGCTCGGCCACATATTCGGCAATCGCCAGCGTGTCCCAAATGGCCAGTCCGTCGTGCACCAGCACCGGCACCTTGCCCACCGGGTTCAGGTCTTTGAGCGCAGTCTTGAACTGCGAGTCGGGCGCAAAGCTGTCAAAGCGCACAAAGACTTCTTCAAAGTCAATGCCCGCCTGGCGCAGCAGCACCCAGGGGCGCATGGACCAGGACGAGTAGTTTTTGTTGGCGATGTAGAGCTGGATCATTGTTTTTTCCCGTGAATCAGCGCCCCGCCCCTGCGCGCCAGTGGTTCAAGCGGCTGCGCGGGCCGCGGTGGCCCAGATAGGTCGGTGCCACGCCCGCAGCCGATGCGGCTGTGATGCCCAAGGCCGCAAGACCCGGCAGCAGGCCCGTGGCCACGTTGTCCACCTTCATCGAGGCCAGGTTGTCTCGGCTCATCAATGGCTCACCCGGAGCCAACTCCATGGCCGCAGCCTGCAGCCAGCCCACCCACATGGGCAAGCCCAACACCGGGCGGCCGTGGCCTTCATTCACCCCAGCCCATTGACCGGCCCGTTGGACCAACTCGCCCAGCGTCAACACATTCGGGCCGCAGAGCTCGTAAGTCTGGCCGATGGTGTCCGGCTTTTGCAGGCAGGCCACCACGGCGCGGGCGACGTCGGCCACCCACACGGGCTGAAAGCGTGTGCCACTGCCCGCCAGAGGCATGAAAGGGGCCACGCCTTGCAGGTCAGCAAACAAATTGAGGAATTTGTCTTCGGCACCAAAGATCACGCTGGGGCGCAAGACGGTCAGGTCCAGCCCCGCTTTGTGCAGGACCGTCTCGCCCCGCGCCTTGCTGCGCTGGTACATCGACGGGCCTTGGGTGTCGGCGCCCAGCGCACTCACATGCACCAGGCGCTGCACGCCTGCTTTTTTCATGGCGCTGGCGATCTTGCCGGGCAAGTTGACATGCACGTTCTCAAAGCGGTCTTCGTTGCCGTGCAGCACCGCCACCAAATTGACCACCACATCGTGCCCGGGCATCAGGCGCGCCAGATCGGCCTCGCTGTGCACAGAGGCTTCGATCACCGTGAGCCCAGGCAAGCTTTGGATCTTGCTGGCGTTCACGGCGCGGCGGGTGGGCACGGTGATTTGCCAACCCAGACGGGCCAGTTGTTCACACACATGGCGGCCGACAAAGCCGCTGCCGCCCAGGATCAAAATGCGAGGTGTGGTGTTCATTCAGTTGTTCAGGCCTGTGACAGCCTGGTGCATGGCCTCCATGGCCTGTTTCACGATCTGGGTGCGCCATTCGTCGGTATCGACATAAAACGCGTCCATCAGGTTTTGTTTGATCTGTTTTCTCACGGCTTCAGGCGCTCCAGGGTGCAGGTGCAGCCAATGGTCGCCCCGCAAGGCGCCGATGACCTTGTCTTGGGTTTGCGTGCCGTATTCCATGGCAATGCCGGTGTACTCGGCTTGAGGGCATTCCTGGTAAGCCGCCATCCACATCAGGCCGGTGAGGAATGCCGAGGTGGATGATCCGTCGTAAATCGAGGTGATGCCCTGGCCCCACCATGCTTTGGCGCGTGCAAAGGCCGCGGCGTCGTCAGCGCAGGCAAAAATGCGTTCGCCCACGCCGCTGGGCCCCAGGCCCGTGTGCAAATCGATCCAAGCCATCTTTTGACAGTTTTGGCCGTACTTTTGCAGCACCTTGCGCAAGGTGAGGTTGCTCCAGGTGGGGGCCTGACCGCCAAAAAACAGACCATCAGGAAACTCGTGCTGGCCTTTGGACACGGCAGCCTGAAAAGCTTTCATCCCGCGTTCGGCGATGTATTGGCCTGTGGCCGCCGTGTTGGCGGCATCGGGTGGCCAGACCTCGGGCAGCAGCAAGGGGTGGATCTCGCGGTAGGCCGGGTTGTCGGGCAAGGGCTTGGAAAAGTCCTGAAAGTTGCGGTTGATGTCCACGTTCTCGTGCGTCACCCGGCGCACATGTGAAAACCCGTGCGGGTTGAGTGCATGGATGTAAAGCACGGCCACACCCTGGGCCTTGGCCGCTGCGCGCCAAGCGGTGTTTTGCAAGGCATGGATTTGCACGCCGGAGCCGCAATAACCTTCCACACCATGGCAAGCGCTGCTGATGACCAAAAGTTGCTGGGCATCGGGCTCGCCGTCGAGCACCACGTCCATGGCCAAGGTCTCGCCATCGCGCCCGGTCAGGGGGTGGATGTTCGAGTCCACCTGCAGGGCAGCGTTTTGTGCAGCGTTCAGGAATTTTTCACGCGCCTGCGCGTAGCTTTTGGAAAAGCCGTTTTGGATGTCGTCCATGTGGGGCCGCTCAAGCGGAGGGGGTCGGTTGTGCCAGCCACTGCGTGGCCAATTCCACCCAATAGGTGCCACCCAGCGGGATCAGGTCGTCGTTGAAGTCGTAGCTCGGGTTGTGCAGAGTGCAGGGGCCGCCGCCGTGGCCCATTTCGCGGTGTGCGCCGTCGCCGTTGCTGATGAAGACATACGCGCCGGGCTTGGCCTGCAGCATGTACGAAAAGTCTTCTGCGCCCATGGTGGGTTCCTGGGTCATCACATGGTCGGCCCCCACGATGCCGGTCATCACCTGGCGTGCGAACTCGGCCTCTGCTGCGCTGTTGATCGTAGGCGGGTAGTTGCGCTCGAACTCGAATTCGCACTGCGCGCCAAAAGCCGCGCAAATCGACTCGGCCACCTGCTTCATGCGGGCTTCGATCAAGTCCAGCACCTCGATGCTGAAGGTGCGCACCGTGCCCTGCAATTCGCAGGAGTCGGGCACCACGTTGGTGGCTTCACCGGCGTGGATCATGGTGACCGAGATCACTCCCGCATCCACCGGCTTTTTGTTGCGGGTGATGATGGTCTGAAAGCCTTGCACCATCTGGCAGGCGATCGGCACCGGGTCGATGCCGTTGTGCGGCAGCGCGGCGTGGCTGCCCTTGCCTCGGATGGTGATCTTGAATTCGTTGCTGGACGCCATCACGGGGCCAGCGCTCACGGCAAAGGTGCCCACTGGGGCACCTGGCCAGTTGTGCATGCCGAACACCGCCTGCATGGGGAACTTGTCAAACAGGCCGTCCTTGATCATTTCGCGGGCGCCGCCGCCGCCTTCTTCGGCGGGCTGGAAGATCAAATACACCGTGCCGTCAAAGTCGCGGTGCTTGGCAAAGTGCTTGGCCGCTGCCAAGAGCATGGCCGTGTGGCCATCGTGGCCGCAGGCGTGCATCTTGCCCTGGTGTTTGCTGGCGTGGGCGAAGGTGTTGAACTCCTGCATGGGCAGAGCGTCGATGTCGGCCCGCAGCCCAATGCCACGCCCACAAGCGCCACCATCGCGCCCGTGCACAATGCCCACCACGCCGGTGGTGCCCATGCCGCGGTGGATGGGGATGCCCCAATCGGTCAGTTGTTTGGCGACCACGTCGGCCGTGCGCACTTCCTGGAAGCACAGCTCGGGGTGGGCGTGGATGTCTTTGCGAATGGCCGCGATGCTGGCCGCGTCGGTGAGGATGGAGTCGATGAGTTTCATGGGGTTCAGTCTAGCGATACTGGGCTGATTTTGCCAACACCCCCCGCACCTGGGGGACATGCCCGACTTTTCTCAGGTCGCGCGCATCGGCCACAATCGTGACAGAGACGCTTTGTGAAAACGCCCATGCAGCCCCTGAAAGACGCCGATTTGAAGCCCCTTGGCCCGCAGACCGTGCTGGGCGCTTGCCCGCATGACTGCCCGGACACCTGTGCCCTGTTGACCACCGTGGTGGACGGGCGTGCCACCCAGGTGCAGGGCAATCCGGCGCATGCACCCACCGACGGGGTGCTGTGCACCAAGGTGTCGCGCTACACCGAGCGCACCTACCACCCGGATCGCTTGCTGCAACCCCTGCGCCGCGTCGGCCCCAAAGGCTCGGGCCAGTTTGAGCCTGTCGCTTGGGACGAAGCGCTGGACGCGATCGCTGCGCGCCTGAAAAGCATTGCTGCACGCGACCCGCAGGCCATCTTGCCCTACAGCTACGCGGGCACCATGGGCCTGGTGCAAAGCGAGTCGATCGCGGCGCGGTTTTTTCACCAGATGGGTGCATCGCTCTTGGATCGCACGATTTGCGCCTCGGCCGGGGCCGAGGCCCTGACGCAGACGCTGGGCAACAAGGTCGGCATGAAGGTGGAGTTTTTTGCCGAATCCAAACTCATCGTCATTTGGGGCAGCAATTCGATTGGCAGCAATCTGCACTTTTGGCGCTTGGCCCAGGCAGCCAAGCGACAGGGCGCCAAATTGGTGTGCATCGACCCCCGGCGCAGCGAGACGGCCGAAAAATGCCACGAACACATCGCCCTGCGCCCCGGCACCGACGCTGCGCTGGCGCTGGCCCTCATGCATGAGCTGATCATGAATGGCTGGCTCGACCAAGACTACATCGACCGCTACACCTTGGGCTGGGACGCCCTGAAGGCCCGCGCCTTGCAGTGGCCGCCCGAGCGCGCGGCCGAGGTCTGCGGCGTACCGGCCCTGCAAATCCGCCAACTGGCCCGCGACTGGGGCACGACCCAGCCCGCCGCGATTCGCCTGAACTACGGCATGCAGCGCGTGCGCGGTGGCGGCAACGCGGTGCGGGCCATTGCTTGCTTGCCAGCGCTCACCGGGGCTTGGCGGCACCGGGCGGGTGGGGTCTTGCTCAGCAGCTCGGGGCATTTTCCGGTGCGGCGCGCGGCCCTGCAGCGGCCCGACTTGTTGGGTGCGCGTCGGCCCCGCACCATCAACATGAGCACCATTGGCGACGACTTGCTGCGCCCGGCTTCGCCCACGTTTGGCCCCGCCATTGAAGCCCTGATCGTTTACAACAGCAACCCGGTGGCCGTGGCCCCCGAGTCGGGCAAGGTGGTGCAGGGCTTTGCCCGCGAAGACCTGTTCACCGTGGTGCTGGAGCATTTCCAGACCGACACGGCCGACTGCGCCGACTTCATCCTGCCCGCCACCACGCAGCTGGAACACTGGGACATCCACACCAGCTACGGCCACACCGATGTGCTGCTGAACCGCCCTGCGATTGCGCCCGTGGGCGGTGCGCGCACCAACACCGACATCTTCCGCGCGCTGGCGGCACGCATGGGGTTTGATGACCCGTGTTTTGCCGAGAGCGACGAAAGCCTGTGCCGCAGCGCCATAGGCGACGACAAAGACTTTGAGCAGCTGCTGGCGCATGGCTTTGCGTCCTTGCCCGTGCCCGATGCACCCTTTGCGCAAGGCGGCTTTCCGTCGCCCTCGGGCAAGTGCGAGTTTTTCAGCCAACGCCTGGCCGACCAGGGCCTCGATGGCTTGCCCGACCACCTGCCCAACTACGAAGTGGCGGGCAGCGATGCCCGCTACCCCCTGGCCATGATCTCGCCGCCTGCGCGCAACTTCCTCAACTCCACCTTTGTCAACGTGCAAAGCCTGCGCGACATCGAAGCCGAACCTGTGCTCGAGATACACCCGCAAGACGCGGCGGCGCGCGGCATCGCCGACGGCGCGGTGGTGCGCGTCTTCAATGACCGGGGCACTTACCACTGCAAGGCGCGGGTGAACCAGCGGGCCCGCCCCGGCGTGGTCAACGGCTTGGGCATCTGGTGGCGCAAGCTGGGCCTGAACGGCACCAACGTCAACGAGCTGACCAGCCAGCACCTGACCGACTTGGGCCGTGCGCCCGTGTTTTACGACTGTCTGGTGGAGGTGGCTGCCGACCCGGCTTTCCAGCAAGTGCCCCATGCCGAAGCGACAGCCAAGGCCTGAGCTTCCAAAAAGAACCCCCTTCACACACCATGCCTGCACTCAACATCACACGCACACACACCCTGGGCCTGGCGGGCGCGCGCGCCGTGGCCGAGCGTTGGCGCGAACAGGCCGAGCAGGAGTGGGGCATGGCTTGCCAGTCTGAGCCTGGTGAAACGGAAGACCGCATGCACTTTGCCCGCAGCGGCGTCAGTGGCGAGCTGCGCGTGACCGACACCCGTTTTGACCTGCAACTGAAACTGGGTTTTTTATTGGGCGCCTACAGTGGCAAGATCGAAGAGAAAATCAGGGCCAACCTGGATGCCTTGCTGGGGCCGGAGCCCGCGGCTTGATGTCGGCAGCGCTGGGACTCAAGGCAAATCCTTGTTCACTTCGGCGATGTTGGATTGGCGCGGTCCAACCGTCCCCAGGCGGGCCTTGATGGACTGCGGCTGACGCGTCAGGAGGGCGGCGTAATTGGTGGTGTTGGCCAGCACCTTTTTCACGTAATCGCGGGTTTCCTGAAAAGGAACGGTCTCGGCCCAGATGGCGGCCTCGAGCACCGGACCGTTGCGCCAGCTGCGTGGTCTGCTGGGGCCCGCGTTGTAAGCGGCCGTGGCCATGGGCATCGAGCCCTCAAAATCGTCCAGCACCAGCTTCAGGTAGGCCGTGCCAATGGTCACATTCACTTCCCGGTCGTTGATTTGCTGCGGCGTGAAACCGCTCAAACCGATTTTCTGGGCCGTCCATTTGGCCGTGGCGGGCATCACCTGCATCAGGCCCGATGCCCCCACGTGGGAGCGCGCATCCGTCACAAAACGGCTTTCCTGGCGTATCAGGCCATACACATAAGCCGGGTCCAAGCGGATGTCGTGGGCGCGGCGCACCACGATCTCGCGCAAAGGCATCGGAAAGCGTTGTTCATGGTCCAGGACCTCTTTGGTGCGTTCGCTGGTGTTGATGCAGCGGTCCCAGACCAGCCGCTGGCAGGCCAGGTCGGCGGCCGCCAGCAGTTCGCGATCAGGCATGCCGCCGGGGGTGTGCAAGTTGGTGCTGTAGTTCCATTCGCGGTTGCCTTCCGGCCTCAAGCCCAGGGCGATCGCATACAAAGCCCGCTGCAGTCCAGGGTGCTGGAGGGCCGCGGTTTTTTCCTGGGGTGTCAGCGGGGCTGGGCGTTCAGGCACCGTGATGGCCTGGCCCAGTTCTTCGAGTGCGAGTTGTTCATAGAACCCCCGCACACTGGCGATCTGGGTCAACAAGGTTTGCGCCTCATGTCGCTGCGCGTCATGGGGCCCCATGGCCAGCAAGGCGCGGGCACGCCAGTAGGACCAGGCGGGGTCCTGGCGTGTGGCTGCACTCATGGCCCCGGTGGCCGAGAGCACTTGCTGCCATTGGCCTTGGCGCAGGGCGGCGCGCACTTTCCAGATGAGCAGGTCGTCGTTCAAATCACTGTCTTTTTGCACCTTCGAAAAATAGGTGCTGGCGTTGTCCTGCAGTTTTTGTGTGGCTTGTTTGCCGATCACGGCCCAAGTCCAGTTGCGCTCTTCGGCACTGAGTTGGAGGGCCCAGCGACGGCTGAGCAAGTCGGCGGCTTCATCCGGGTTTTTTGCGGCGATGCGGATCAGGGCCAACACCGCCAGTTCTTTTCGGCTTTTGGTGACGGCGACGATGCGCTTGTCCAGGTATTTGACCGGGTCGGCGTGGATCAGCGCCACTTGATCAGACAGGCGGGGCGCTTCAATGTCCACCGCAGCTTGCGCCGCGCGGGGGCGGTTCGCGTCCATGGCGATGCGGGCCTTGCGCCACAAATCCAGGCCATGGATCTGTTTGCCCGAGTGCAAGTGGTCGATCACATAAGTGCAGCCATCGTCAACTTCACGCAACGAGTACCACAGGCGCTTGGCTTCTTCTGCGACGTCGGCCTTGCTGTTCATGGCCTCGGTGGCCAGGGCGTAGCATCGCACTTCGCGGTCATCGCGCATGCGAAAGCGTGGGTATTCGGCGGTGAAAGTCGCCCATTGACGGCGCTTGCCCAGTTGCAAAAGCCAGTCGTTGCGCAGACGGTCTTCGTAGTAGCTGCCTGCATAGGCATTCAGAAAGCCGCGGATTTCGGCATCGGGTGCGGTGTCGAGGCGGGTGCGCATTTCCCAATAGGCGGCCAAGGGCTCCAGCACATGACCACGGGTTTGGGGCAGCAGGGCAGAGAGGCGGTTTTTGTCCCCTTTTCGAAAGGCCTGGTGCATCTCCAGGATGACATCGTCGCCCCTGTTCGGGGTCTGGGCTTGGGCATGGGCGTGGGCGTTCCACAACCCTGTCATCGTCCATGCGCAAACCAGTGTCAAAATCGGCGTGAATTTCATGGGTCGATTATGGACAAAGCCGAAGCAAAACGCGCCTTGAGAAAAGCCTTGGTTGAAGAAAGGCTGAACCTGCCCGACCGTCTGGCCCGGGCCGAAGCCTTGCAGCGCGTCATGCGCATCTGGCTGTTTGACCGTCCGGACACCGTGATCGGCGCCTATTGGCCCATCAAGGGCGAGTTCGATCCGCTGCCCGTGCTGCACCGCTGGAAGGAAGACGGCGAGCTCAATGGCGAACCGCAACGCCGCCGCATTGGCCTGCCCGTGGTCAACAAACTGCACAAAACCCTGACGTTTCACACCTGGTACCCCGGCTGCCCGATGGAGGAAGACGCCTACGGCATCCCCAAACCCAAAGACACCGAAGTCATCGTGCCCACCTTGCTGTTTGTGCCCTGCGTGGGTTATGGCATTGGCGGCTACCGCCTGGGCTACGGCGGCGGCTTTTACGACCGCACTCTGGCCACCTTGCAGCCCAAGCCCTTCACCGTGGGTCTGGGCTACACCCACGGGTTCCTGGATGAGCTGGAGCCCGAAGACCACGACGAGCCCCTGGATGCCATCCTGAACGACAACGGGGTGGTCTGGCCTGTTTGAGTCAGACCTGAAAAAAAGCCATGGCACGACCCAAATCCGCCACCCACGACATCAAGCGCGACGCGATCCTCGACATTGCGGCGCAGTGCTTTGCAAAGTTCAGCTACCCCGCAGCCAGCATGAACGAGATCGCCACCGCCTGCGGCACCTCCAAGGCGCGGCTGTACCACTATTACGACAGCAAAGAGGCGATCCTGTTTGACTTGCTGGACCGCCACACCCAGCGCTTGCTGGCCTTGATTGCCCAGACCGAAGCCCATGCCCAGCGCAAAAACCTGGACGAACGGGCCACCTTGCACGCGCTGGTACGCGCGTTTTTGCAGGAATACGAAACCTCGGCCACCCGGCATGCGGCCTTGCTCAACGACACACAGTTCTTGAGCGATGCGCCCAACCCCGATTTGGCTGCGCCCCCTGTATCGCCTCGCGACCTCATCCTCAACCGCCAGCGCGACATCGTGGCCGCCATGACGCGTTTCATGAAGCGCGCCTACCCCGAGCGCTTGACCCCGGCCAACCAGACGGCGCTGACCATGATGCTGCTGGGCATGATCAACTGGACCTTCACCTGGCTGCGCCCCGGTGGCCCCATCAGCTACGCCGCCTTTGCCGAAGAGGTCATTGCCATGCTCGAAAAAGGTCTGGGTCAGCCCCAGTGAATGGCGTTTCGGATTCAACAATCCGTAATGCATTTCGTTTAGGTAAAATCAAACCATCCATTGACCGGAGAAGTTTCCATGTCCCAATCAGCTGCCAAGACCCCCGTCAAAGCGTTCGCCAGCCAGGCCGACCTGAGCGAAAAAAAGATCACTTTCGAGCAACTCAGCAAGCACTGCTGGGCCTACACCGCCGAGGGCGACCCCAATTCGGGCGTGATCATCGGTGACCGCTTCATCATGGTGAGCGACGCCACGGCCACGCCCGCCATGGCGCAAGACCTGATCAAGAAGATTCGCACCGTCAGCGACCTGCCCATCAAATACGTGCTGCTGACCCACTACCACGCGGTGCGCGTGCTGGGCGCCTATGCCTATGCCGCCGAAGGCGCGACCGAAATCATCGCCAGCGAAGGCACTTTGGACCTGATCAAGGAACGTGGCGCGCAAGACATGAAGAGCGAGATGGAACGCTTTCCGCGCCTGTTCCGTGGGGCCGACAGCATCCCCGGCCTGACCTGGCCCACCATGGTGGTCGGTGGCGGCAACCCCACCAAGGGCGAAGTGCCCGGCAAGCTCAGCATCAACCTGGGCGGCGTGGTGGTGCAAATCTGGCACCCGGGCCCTGGCCACACCCGTGGCGACACGATTGCCTGGGTCGAAGAAGAAAAAGTGCTGTTCTCAGGCGACCTGGTCGAGTACGAAGCTGGCGTGTACACCGGTGACGCCCAGCTCGAAGAGTGGCCCGCCACACTCGAAGCCCTGCGAGCCCTCAAAGCCGAATTCATCGTGCCGGGTCGTGGCGAAGCCATGAAAGGCAACGCCAACGTCAACAAGGCGCTGGACTACACCAAACGCTGGGTCGAGACCCTCTTCAAAGCAGGCAAAGAAGCTGTGGCGGCCAAGATGGACCTCAAAGCCGCCATGGCCCACACCCGCCAAAGCATGGACCCGGTCTTTGGCCATGTGTTCATTTATGAGCACTGCCTGCCCTTTGACGTGACCCGTGCTTACGACGAAGCCAGCGGCATCAAGAACCCCCGCATCTGGACCGCAGAGCGCGACATGGAAATGTGGAAGGCGCTGCAAAACTGATGGGCCAACCCTGCCCCGGCTGATCCAACGCAAACGCCGGGCCGAGGTTTCAGGGCAGCAGCAGGTCCCGCAAGTCACGCTCGTAAGCGCGGATGCGGCGTGTGGCACGCTGGCGCTGTTCGGCTGTGGTGCTGTTGTGCACTTGGCTCAGGTTGTTGCAGGCTTGCTGTGACATGGCTTGCATCAAAGCCGCGCCCACCGGGTCAGACGGTTTGAGCCAGCGCTGCCAAACACCCCACAACTCGGCTTCGGCCTGGGCCACAGACATCTGGCTTTGCGACACCCGCTGCAGCGTGGCCAGCAGGTCTTTTTGGCGTCGTTGGCGGTCCTGGCGGCCCCATTCGGCTGTCCATGGCGACTGGGCCAACTGGGTCCGGATGAGCGCCGTCTGCTCGGCGCTGAGCGTGCCATAAAAGTCGCTGTACCGACCGGTCACGCGCTCGACGCGGCGCTCCATGCGAGCCTGGTCATCGCCGCGCAGCCAGTTTTTTTCCCAGTCCTCATTTTTCTTGTCCCATTGGCGTGCCATGTGGCTGAGCTGACGCGGGCCCAGCAACAGCGCCACCGGTGCAGCCTGGCGCACGGCCTCGCGCATCAGGCGGTCCATGCGGTTTTGCGCTTCGGCAAAGGCGTTGCACAGCTGCACGGGCTCGGCGGCGTTTTGGCTCCATTGGGTTTGGTTTTGCAAAAAGCTCACATACCTGGGCAACTCTTCGCGCCGGTGCCATTGGTGCAACTGCTCCAAGGCTTCTTTGGCCCGCACCGACTGCTCGCTGCTGAACGACACCGTGCTGTCGAGCCACCAATACGACAGGGTGGGCAGTTGTTGGTAACCCAATTTGATGGCGCTGCAGCCTTGCAAGGCGAGCAAGACGAGCAGTGCGAGGAGGTACCTCGATGCGACGATCATTGCAAACCGCTGGCTTGCAACGACCAACCGACCAAGAACCCGATGGGGGTGGTGGAGACCGGGTTGTTGTCGTTGACCCTGACGGTCCAGGGACCTTGGAGGCTGGTGAGTGACTGAAGCTGGTTGGCCGGTAATGTGGTTTCGTAGAGCTGCCCGCCAACCAAGCAAGCGCCTGCACTGTTGACCCCCTGAAGGGGCAAGCTGAGCAAGGTGCCGTTGGGCATCAGCAGTTGCGCGCTCAGTTCGCTGATTTGCGAATGGCCCAAGCACAGCCCCACATTCAGCGATTGCACGCGTTGAATCGAACAGGCGTTGAATTGCCGGTTGACAGCTTGTGCTTGCGGATCGATCCTGATGCCACTGCTCATCCCATCGGCATAAGCCAGGGGCAGCAAACACTGCGTGCTTGAGCCACCAGCCGGACTGGATCCGCCTCCACAAGCAGTCAGAAACAAAATGCCCGTTAATCCGGTGCAAACAAGCTTCAGGGGAAAATGACGCATGACAATTGGACCCTTTGGGGTGAATGATAGGCCCAATGCGGGACAGCGATAATTTAACCCGCTCGGATGACCGGCAGAAACCTGTGCCTACTTAAGAAAGTTTGAACGCCATGACCGTCACACATTTCCCGATCGACGTGGTCGTCATGGCCGCCGGCAAAGGCACCCGCATGAAAAGCCGCTTGCCCAAAGTGCTGCAGCGCTTGGCGGGTGTGCCCCTGGTGCAGCATGTGCTGAACACTGCGGCGCAGCTGAATGCCCGCTCGGCCGTGGTCATCACCGGCCACGGGGCCGATCAGGTTGAGCCTTTGGTGCTCGCCCCGGGTCAGGCGCTGGCCGTGCAGTGCGTGCGCCAGGAGCCCCAGCTGGGCACCGGCCACGCCGTGCAGCAGGCGGTGCCCGTGCTGCCCGACGATGGGGTGGTGGTGGTCTTGTCGGGCGACGTGCCGCTGACCGAGGCCGACACCTTGCAGGCCCTGATCGCGCAATGCGGCGGCACCCAACTGGCGCTCTTGACCATTCGCCTGCCCGACCCCACGGGCTATGGCCGCATCGTGCGCCAGGGTGACGCGGTGCAAGCCATCGTGGAGCAAAAAGACGCGACCGATGCGCAGCAATTGATCAACGAGGTGTACAGCGGCATCATGGCCGTGCCCGCCCGCCTGCTCAAAGCCTGGCTGGGGCGCATCGACAAGCGCAACGCCCAAAACGAGTACTACCTGACCGACGTGGTCAAGCTGGCCGTGGCCGACGGCGTGCTGGTGGTGGCCCACACCATCAGCGACCCGGTGCAGGTCGCGGGCGTGAACAGCCCGGTGCAACTGGCCGAGCTGGAGCGCGCCCACCAACTGCGCCAGGCGCATCGCCTCATGGAACAAGGCGTGCGCCTGAAAGACCCCGCCCGCTTTGACCTGCGCGGTCAGCTCGATGTCGCGCAAGACGTCGAGATCGATGTGAACTGCATTTTTGAAGGCCGTGTGTCTTTGGGCGAGGGCGTGAAGATCGGCGCGAACTGCGTGATTGCCAACTGCAGCATCGAAGCCGGTGCGGTCATCCACCCCTTTACCCACATCGACGGCGAAAAACTCGGCGTGAGCGTGGGCGAGGGGGCGCTGGTTGGCCCGTTTGCCCGCCTGCGCCCCGGTGCGCAGCTGGGGGCCGAGGTGCACATCGGCAACTTTGTGGAAGTGAAAAATTCCACCCTGGCCAAAGGCGCCAAAGCCAACCACTTGGCCTATTTGGGCGACGCCACTGTGGGCGAGCGGGTGAACTATGGCGCGGGCAGCATCACCGCCAATTACGACGGCGCCAACAAACACCGCACCGTGATCGAGGCCGATGTGCACATCGGCAGCAACTGCGTGCTGGTCGCCCCCGTCACCATTGGTGCCGGCGGCACCGTGGGCGGCGGCTCCACCATCACCAAGAGCACCGAACCTGGGGCTTTGAGCGTGGCGCGCGGCAAGCAGGTCAGCATCGCAAACTGGGCGCGGCCCAAGAAGCAGCCCAAAGCCTGAGGGGGCCTGTTCAGCCGGCTGTTCAGCGCTGTGTGTCGGACTTTTTCAGGGCAGCCCAGGCCATGCGGTCCACCCGACTTGGAGCGAGTAACTTGAGCCAGCGGCCCAGATGCGCGATGGGGCTCATGAGCACATCGCGCTGGCGTCGCTCGGTGCCTTGCAAGATTTTTTGCACGCACACGTCGACGGGCATGGCCTTGTCTTCGCTCAGGCCGCTGGAGCCTGCAGGCTGGCCCAGGGCATTGAAGCCTCGGCGGCGGATGTCGGTGGCCACCACGCCGGGGTAGGCAATCGTCACCGACACCCCATCGCTCAGCAATTCGGTGCGCAGCGCCTCCATGAAGCCATTCATTGCAAATTTGCTGGTGCAGTAAGCCGTGCGACCGGGTACGCCCACCAAGCCCGCCAAAGACGAGACCGCCACGATGCGGCCTCTTGAAGCTTTGAGGTGTGGCAGGGCAGCATGCGTGCACCAAATGGTGCCCCAGAGGTTCACACGCATCAGGTCTTCGTACCAGTCCAGGTGCGCGGCGTCCACCTCATGGAGCAAGGCGTGTGCAGACACCCCGGCGTTGTTGATCAGCGTGTCGATTCGGCCAAACTGCTGCACGGCCTGAGCGATCAGGGCTTTGCAGTCTGCGCGCACGCTGACGTCGGTGCGTACGCACAACACCTGCGCCCCGTGCTGGCGACAGGCAGCGGCCACCGCTTCCAACTTGGCCGCCTGGCGAGCGGCCAGTACCAGCGCCAAGGAGGCACCTTTGGTGCGTGCCAGCTGGGTGGCCATTTCGGCCCCAATCCCTTCAGATGCGCCCGTGATGATGATCACATTCATGCCAGTTTTCCTTGTGGTGGGCTTACCGAAAATGTGCACGCCCGGTTTGCCCGGGGATTCTTTCACACCAGTGGTGTTCAACCGTAAGGCTTACGGCAGCACCGGCCAAGCCGTCGTGAATTTGGCGCGTTTGGTCGCAAAAAACGCTTTCACGTTGCGCACGTTGGCGTCTTGGGTGAACAGGGTTTGGCTGATCGCCAAATAGTGCGGCATGTCGCGGGCCTGCAGCACCAGCACAAAGTCGGGGCCAGGCGACACGCGCCAGCACTGCTGCACCGCGTCGTGCGCCACGGCGCGGGCCTCGAAGGCGTCCAGGTGTTCGCTGCCTTGCCGGTCCAGCGACACCTCGACCAAGGCGCTCAGGCCGTGGCCCAGGCTGGCGGCCAGTTTGTCGGGGCTCAGCACCGCCACTTGGCGTTCGATCCAGCCGCCCTCGGTCAGGCGCTTGACGCGGCGCAGGCAAGTGGGCGCTGACACATTCACCCGTTCGGCCAAGGCCACATTGCTGACGCTGGCATCGCGCTGCAGGGCATCCAGCAGTTGCAGGTCGATGAGGTCGAGTTCATTTGGTTCCATGAAATCAATTGTATTGAAATAAAATTTCAATAGATTAAATTTATGAAATAAAAATTAGTTTTTATAAAAATATTGATCGGATATTTCTTCATTGTTTCCATAACATGCCAGGATTCCCCCATTTTGGAGTTGGACTCATGTGTGGCATCGTCGGCGCCGTTTCTTCCCGCAACATCGTTCCCATCCTCGTGCAGGGCCTGCAGCGCCTGGAGTACCGAGGCTATGACTCGTGCGGCGTGGCGGTGCACGCGGCCAGCCTGAACGGCGCGAGCGGACCGAAAGGGGGCTTGCAGCGCGCGCGCAGCACCTCGCGCGTGTCGGAGTTGATGGACCAAGTGCAGGCCGACCACATCGAAGGCGGCACCGGCATCGCCCACACCCGCTGGGCCACGCATGGCGCGCCTGCGGTGCACAACGCGCACCCCCACTTCAGCCACGGCACCGGTGCTGGCGCGGGTGTGTACACGGGCGACGCGCCGCTCAAGCCCGGCCGTGTGGCGCTGGTGCACAACGGCATCATCGAAAACCACGACGAGCTGCGCGCCGCCTTGCAAGCCAAGGGCTATGAGTTTTTGAGCCAGACCGACACCGAGGTCATCGCGCATTTGGTCGACAGCCTGTACGACGGCGACCTGTTTGAGGCCGTGAAGGCCGCTGTGCGCCAACTGCACGGCGCGTATGCGATCGCCGTTTTCCACAAGGACGAGCCGCAGCGGGTGATCGGCGCGCGCGCCGGTTCGCCTCTCATCCTGGGCGTGGGCCAGGGCGAAACCTTCTTGGCCAGCGACGCGATGGCGCTGGCCGGGGTGACCAACCAGATCGTGTACCTGGAAGAGGGCGATGTGGTGGACATCCAGCTGGGCAAGTACTGGGTGGTGGACCGCGCACACCAAGCGGTGAGCCGCGAGGTCAAAACCGTCAACGCCCACAGCGGCGCGGCCGAACTCGGCCCCTACCGCCATTACATGCAAAAGGAAATCTTCGAGCAGCCCCGTGCGATTGCCGACACGCTCGAAGGCGTGGAAGGCATCACGCCTGAGCTGTTTGGTGACGGCGCTTATTCCACCTTCAAAGCCATTGACAACGTGTTGATCCTGGCCTGCGGCACCAGCTACTACAGCGGCTGCGTGGCCAAGTACTGGATCGAAGCCATTGCCAAGCTGCCTTGCCAGGTGGAGATCGCCAGCGAATACCGCTACCGCGAATCGGTGCCCAACCCCAAAACGCTGGTCGTCACCATCACCCAAAGTGGCGAGACCGCCGACACCCTGGCCGCGCTGCGCCATGCGCAGGGCCTGGGCATGACGCACACGCTGACGATTTGCAACGTGGCCACCAGCGCCATGGTGCGCGAATGCCAACACGCTTACGTCACCCGTGCCGGCGCCGAGATCGGTGTGGCCTCCACCAAGGCCTTCACCACCCAGCTGGCGGGCCTGTTCTTGCTGACACTGGCGCTGGCGCAGACCCAAGGGCGCTTGAGCGACGAAGAGGAAGCCGCGCACATCAAAGCCATGCGCCACCTGCCCGCCGCGCTGCAAGCCGTGCTGGCGCTGGAGCCGCAAATCATCGCCTGGTCGCAGGAATTCGCCAGCAAGGAAAACGCGCTGTTCCTGGGCCGGGGCACGCACTACCCGATCGCGCTCGAAGGCGCGCTCAAGCTCAAAGAAATCACCTACATCCACGCCGAGGCTTATGCGGCGGGCGAGCTCAAGCACGGCCCGCTGGCCCTGGTGACCAGCGCCATGCCGGTGGTCACGGTGGCGCCCAATGACCAGCTGCTGGAGAAGCTCAAGAGCAATATGCAGGAAGTGCGCGCCCGTGGCGGTGTGCTGTATGTGCTGGCCGATGGCGACACGAAGATCGAAAACAGCGAAGGCGTGAACGTGATCCGCATGCCCGAGCATTACGGCGTGCTCTCGCCCATCCTGCATGTGGTGCCGCTGCAATTGCTCAGTTATCACACCGCGTGTGCGCGGGGCACCGATGTGGACAAGCCCAGGAATTTGGCGAAGAGTGTGACAGTGGAGTAAGTTTCGTATAACACACAAAGTAGAAGATATAATACTTCTATTTTCAATATCAATGACAACAAGGCAGTTGTCATTGAACTTTCTCTCTGATTCAAGGCGATATAGGCACGACCTCATATGGCAGATGGTCGCTGAAGGGTTCTCAAAGCAAGAGAAGCAATTGTTCTTGAGGGGGGTGATTGAAAAGATCAGTGTTTCAACGCTAGACAAGCAAGCACATGAGGTTGTAATCAGCTTCAAGATTCCCTATGTGAACGACACATTTGAGTGGAAAAATCCAAGAGCAAAAGGACAAGGTTATGACTTGGGAGATGGTCAAAAAGAGGTGTCTGTGGACCTTGACACCTCAAAAAAGTCACCAACATTGAAGACAAAAAACCATGTCATATGAAACTTACTCCGTTACCGTTGAGTGATATCGAGGTCCTGTCATCGCGGGTACACGGCAAAGGCGTTTTTGCCACCCGCCATCTGGCCGCAGGCGTGCGGCTGATCGAGTACGTGGGCGAGACCATCAGCATGGCCGAAGCCCTGGCCCGCCACCCGCACGACGCGACCAACCCCGACCACACCTTTTACTTTCACCTGGACGATGGCCGGGTGATCGACGCGCTGCACGGTGGCAACGCATCCAAGTGGATCAACCACTCGTGCCGTCCCAATTGCGTGCCCGATGAGGTGAACGGCCGCATCTTCATCGTCACGCGCAGGCCGGTGTTCAAGGGTGAGGAGTTGACCTTTGACTATGGCCTGGTGAGTGACGAGCCCTTGACCGAGGCCTTGAAGGCCCGCTACGCCTGCCGCTGCGGGGCCAAAAAATGCCGAGGCACGATGCTGACCGCGACGCTCGGTGGCGCTTGAACTTCAACGGCCCTGGCGCTTTTGCTCGCGCAGCATGAACAGGTAAAGGCCTTCCACCTTCTCACGTGCCCAAGGGGTTTTGCGCAAAAACTTCAAGCTGGAGTGGATGCTGGGGTCGTGCGTGAAGCAGCGCACCGGGATGCGTTGACCCAGTTCGTCCCAGCCATAAAAGTCGGCCAGCTGGGTGACGATGGCCTGCAAGGTCAGGCCATGAAGCGGGTTACGGGGCTGAGCTGTGGGCAACGGGGGCCGGGTGGGGTCATCTGCGTGCATGGTCCGATTGTCAGCGCAAACAAAGGGCAAGCGCCCTGGCCATGCAGCCCACTGTGTGAACATGGATGGGTGTTGTGGCGCACGGACATGAGGGCAAACGGCCACTAGGCTGGGGCTTTGCCAGGACCGCGACACCCGATGACCGCTGTTGAATTGCCCCCGTCTGAACTGCGTTTGACCGTGGACCCTGGCAGTTTGGGTTTTGTGGACACATCGGCTTTGGTGGGCTTGCCCCTGCCCTGGATTGGTCAGGCGCGTGCAGAGGCTGCTGCGCGCTTTGGCTTGCGGATGCAACAGCCCGGTTACAACCTGTTGGTGTTGGGTGAAGTGGGCACGGGCAGAAGCAGTTTGCTCAACCAGACGATGCACGAGCAGGCGGCCCTGCGGCCTGTGCCGCCAGACCTGTGTTACCTAAACCACTTTGAACAACCCGACCAACCCTTGGCCTTGCGCTTGCCTGCCGGTCAAGGCCGCCTGTTGCGCCAGGGCATGGCCTTGTGGCTGCAAGAGGTGCAGGTGGCAGTGCCTCTGCGATTGCAACAGGAAGATTATTTGGCAGAGCGCAAACGGCTCACACAAGCTTTCAAGGCCCAGGCAGACGAGGCTTATGCGACGCTGACCGCCTATGCACAGGCGCACCGCTTCGCTTTGGCGCGCGACCAAGGGCAGATGGTGTTCACCTTGAAAGACGCGCAGGGCGAGCCCGTGACGGCGGGCAAAGCCTTGCAGCTCAGCCCGCAAGAGCGGGCCGCCATGGACGCGGCCGAAGATGCGCTGCACATCGAAATCGGGGTCTACTTAGACGCCGCGCAGTCTTTGGACCGCGCGCTGGAGAAGGCCTTGCATGCATTGCGTCAGCGCATTTTGCAGCCTGTGCTGGCGCAGGGTTTGGACCGGCTCAGGCAGCAGCTGGTCGTGTCCGGCGAAAGTGCCACCAAGCTGGATGCCTATTGGGCGCAGGTGATGTCCTCCATGCTCGACAAATACCCGCTGTTGTTGCCTGGCGATGACGAGGCCACGCGGCGACTGGAGTTGGCCGAATGGTTGTCCTTGTTTCGGGTGAATGTGGCGGTGGACAACCACGCATGCACCGGTGCGCCCGTCATCGTGGAGGACAACCCGGTGTTCAGGAACCTGTTTGGCAGCATCGAATACGCGTCGGACGGGGGCGAACTGGTGACCGATTTCGCGCAAATACGTGCAGGCAGTTTGTTGCGGGCGCATGGGGGTTTTTTGATGCTGCATCTGCAGGACTTGCTGGCCGATTCACCCGTGTGGGAAAGGCTGCGCCGCTGGATGCGCAGTGGGCGGCTGCAGATGGAAGAGCCGGGCGTGGCGCAGGCCCCATTGGCCGCCGTGTCCTTGCTGCCAGAGCCGGTCGAGGTGGATGTCAAGCTGGTGCTGATCGCGTCGGTCGAGGCGTATTACGCCGTTTTGGAGGCCGACCCGGAATGGGCCCGACGTTTTCGATGCAAGGTGGATTTTGCCGAGAGTTTCAAGGCCACGGCCCAGACGTCCAGGGCCATCGCCGTCGGGGTGGGCCACACCTGTGAGCGCTTGGGTTTGATGCATTTTTCGGCATCGGCGGTGGCACAGCTCATTGAAGACAGCCACCGGCAAGCGCAAGACCAGACCCGTCAAAGCGCCCAAGTGGGCCAGACCGAGGCCCTGGTGGTGGAAAGCCATGCGCTGGCCCAAGCCCGGGGTGCAGCCCAGGTGGAGGCGGTGGATGTGCAGGCGGCCAAGCAGGCGCGATGGGAACGCTTGTCAGGCCTGGAAGAGCGCGTGCAGGACACGATTGCCAGCGGTGAGCGCTTGCTGGTGGTCGGTGGGGAGCGCGTGGCACAAATCAATGGCCTGACCGTCATGGACTTGGGTGACCACAGTTTTGGCGTGCCAGTGCGGGTGACTGCCCGTTCGTTTGCGGGGGATGAGGGTCTGCTCAACATCGAGCGCGAAGTGGAGATGTCCGGGCCCATCCATGACAAAGGGGTGTTGATTTTGCACAGTTACTTGTCGGGATTGTTTGCCCACATGGCCCCCTTGTCGATGAATGCGGCGGTGGTGTTTGAGCAGGAATATGGCGGCGTGGAGGGCGACTCGGCTTCGTGCGCCGAACTCTATGCCCTGTTGTCCAGTTTGTCGGGGGTGCCCTTGCGCCAGGGCATTGCGGTGACGGGCGCCGTCAACCAGCAAGGCGATTTGCTGCCTGTGGGTGGCATCAATGAAAAGATCGAAGGCTACTTTCGCAGCTGTGAACTGTTGGGACTGGACGGGCAGCAAGGGGTGTTGATGCCCGCCCGCAACCGCAAGCATCTGATGCTGGCCCCCCAAGTGGTGCAAGCCGTGGCGCAAGGGCGCTTTCACATCCATGTGGCCGACCAGGTGGGCGATGGCTTGAGCCTGCTCACGGGCATGCCCTATGCCAGGTGGGGCCCCGAGGGATACACGCCCGATACCGTGCTTGGCCGTGTGCAGATGGCGCTGCAACGCTTTCGCCGCGCCTGTGAATTGCGGGCACCGCACGGCAGGACGCGGCGGCCACGTGCCCGGCGTTGAGTGGACTGCCTGACACCACCGTAAGTCCTCTACTGGTTTGAAGGTAACAGTTTTGACATTTTTGAGGATTTCTGTTTTGGCTTTGCCAGGCTATCGTGGTGAACATGCGGGACCTCGGCTGTGCAGACGCCGTCAGCACAGTGGGGGTGTCCGGCGACCCTTTTTCATGTGTCATTTTTTGCAGAAAGAAGAACCCATGAGCATTGCATTGGTTTTGGCAGACCCCCACCCGGTGTTGCTGGAAGGACTGTCCCAGGTCTTCAAGGCTTCCCCCGAATTTGAGGTCAAGGCCTGCGCGAGCAATGGTGACGACGCCTTGGCGGCCGTGCACCAGCACCGACCGGATGTGTTGGTGATGGATGTGTCCTTGGCCCAACGCAGCGGCTGGGAAGTGCTGCAAGACGTGCAGCAAGCCCATTCGCTCACGCGACCGGTGGTGTTCACCGACGCACCGATTGGGGATGTGATGCGTGTCATTGACCTGGGGGTGCCGGGCCTGGTGGGCAAAGACAAAACCCACCAGGAACTGGCGCGGTGTGTGCACGCGGTGCATGCGGGACAAAAGTGGCTGGACCGCGACCTTACCCTCAAGACCATGTCGGTCCTGCTGGCCCAGCAAAAGCAAAAGCCGCAGACCCCCGCCTTGCTCACGCCCAGAGAGTTGATGGTGGCCCGCATGGTGACCGAAGGTTTGCCCAACAAAAAAATCGCCAGCAAATTGTTCATCAGCGAAGGCACGGCCAAGCTGCACCTGCATCACATTTACCAAAAATTGCATTGCCCGGGTCGCATGTCGCTGCAGCGCTACATGCAGGACCACGGGTTGATGTGAACAGCACCCATGTCCATCAAATCAAGAGGAAACCCCATGGTCGACGAAAACAAACTCATCGAAAAAGCCTATGTCGCGCACATGAGCGATCACTACAGAAAAGCGTCTGAGGAATTGCTGCACGCTTACCAACGCAACAAGGAAGCTGCGCGGCACCACGAAGCGGGGGCTTTCAAGGCGGCTTTGCACCATGCCAAGCTGTCCAAGCACCACAGTTTCAATGCACATGAGCACTTGAAAGACGCGCTGGGCATTGCCGAGAAACTGGAGGCCACATCCCCCTGGCCAGGCCCGGCGGGCCAACTGCCGCCCGGCTCGGGCGTGCATTGATTGGAAAGTGTTGCTCTGCTGTGTGCTGTTTCGAACAGTCAGGCCCCGTGTGCTTGCCTACACTCAAAACAAGGCAGTGTCGAAAAGCAGGTCCGATGCCCATGCTGTGGTGTGTTGGGCGGTGCTCGACACGCTGTCCACCAGTTTGAGTCGGTTCACTGAATTCAAAAGGAGCACCCCAATGTCGATTCGCGTTTTGTTGTCGTCCAAGCACAAGGTGGTTGCAGAGGGCATTGCCGCGATTTTGCGCAACCACCCGGACATGGAGCTGGTGGGCATGGCGGAGAACGACGAACGCACACAAGCCCTGTGCCATGAGGCCCAGCCCGATGTGCTGTTGATGGGCATGCATGCCCACGGCCAACAAGACTTGTCCTTGATGCGCAAGATCCTCCAGCACCCTCCCAGTCCGCGCATGGTGGCGTTTTCCGGTGACTCGGATCGCCATTCGATCATTGAAATCCTGGACGCGGGTGCGCAGGGCTATGTCTCGACCACCAGCGGCATTGACGAGTTGCTGATGGCCATCCGTTCGGTGGCGGCTGGGCGGGTGTACCTGTGTCAGGCGGCGGCGTCAGAGATGATGGCGTCTGTGCGCAAAATCCGCGCTGCGGATGGTTCAGGCAAAAGCCATTTGGGCGGCCGTGAAGAACAGGTCTTGCGCCTGATCGCCGATGGCTTTTCCTCCAAGGAAATCGCACGCAACCTGCAAATTGCGCCCAGCACCGTCGAAGTCCATCGGCGCAACATCATGCGCAAAGTTGGTTTGCACAAAGTGGCCGACCTGACCCGTTATGCCATCCGCAATCAGATGGTCTCGGTGTGACCAGGCACAGCCAAGTCCGGGCATTGGAGCAGGGGCTGGTATTGCTGGCGCAGCTGGTGGTAGCACTCGCAGCTGTGCTGCATGAGGCCTGCGCGGTTCAACACCCGAATGTGGCCCCTTGAATAGCTCAGCAAGCCTTCTTTCATGAGTTTCGCAGCCGCCAGGCTCACCCCTTCTCGGCGCACGCCCAACAATTGGGCGATGGCTTCATGGGTCTTGCGCACTTGCAGGCCAGATTGGCGGTCCAGGATCATCAAGATCAGACGGCTAAGCTGCTGCTCCAGCGTGTGGTGTTGGCGGCACACATTGCCCTGGCTCATTTGCGCGATCAGTGCCTGCGCAAACAACATCACCGTGCTTTGAACCACCTGGCTCCTGCGAAAGCTCCTGAGCACCCCTTCCAGCGGGACCCGAATCGCTGTGCCCGTGGTTTGGACCACCGCCTGGTTCATGCTGTGGGGTGAACCCATCAGCAGATAGAGGCCGACCAGCCCTTCCCGCCCGACCATGGCGATTTCGGTGCAGTCGCCAGAGGCCAACACATATTGCCAGGACACGATGGCCGTGGTCGGAAAAAACACATGGGTGAGGGGTTGGCCGGCTTCGCAAAGGACCTCCCCCTCCGACAACTCCACCACCTGCATGTGGGGTCGCCAGTCTGCCGCGATGGCCTCTGGCAGTGCGGCCAAGAGAGCGTTGTTCGCGGCCAGTCTTGATTTCATATTTGGCGATTTTTCATCAGATTTTTATGATTCGTATCAATTTATCAGGGTTTACACCCAATCATGGTTCGGTGCCGAACATAAGGCAATGGGGGTTTAGCCCCATGGCGCGCTCGGGCCCGCGCGGTCTCAGGCCGCTTGTGCCGCCCGTGACAGGCCTGGCAAATCCAGCAGGCGCATTTGACCGCGTGAGTAGCTCAGCAGACCCTGTTCGCGCAGCTCACCTGCCGCCAGCGTGATGCTCACCCGCCGAACCCCCAGCATGTGGGCCAGGTGTTCATGGGTCAAGTGCAAGTGCGCGGTTTGGGCGGTTTGGGCCGACAGCAGCAGCCAGGCCGCCAGCCTGGCCTGGATGTCCAGCGTCTGGATGCTCGCGGCCAAGATGGCCACGTGCGACAACATGAGCCACAACTGCTGCGATATGGCGCTCAACACCGTCGGGTGATCCAGTGCCAGGGCCCGCAGGATGCTGGCTTTCATGCACCAGGCTGAGCCAGCGGTTTGCACCCGGTGCTGAAGTGTGGGGCGGCTGTTGCCCACCACATGCTCAAGGCCCACCACGTGCTCGGCGCCCAACAAGCCAACGGCCACACCCATGTGGTGCTCGTCCTGCACCATCATGGCCACGGTGGCCCCGGTCAAAAAGTACACCTGTGGCTCGGCATCGCTGGCCCCCAACAGCTGTCTGGACTTCAGTGTGACGGGCTCACACGCGGCGCCGATCAAGGACTGCTCCAGTGCGGGCAATGGAGAGATGAACCCGTTGTGTAAAAGTTTCACGTCATGGAGCCGCGCAGGTGCACGGCATTGGTGGAGAGAGTCAACCTGGCGAGTGAACTGGAGGCCATGGTCAGACACCCGAATGAGTATAAGTTCGGCACAACCCGAGTGAAGCACATGGACCGGTGGTATTTGCGTTCGGTAGAGAACATAAAATCAAGAAAAAACCGCATCCGCAAGGGTGAAACACCGTGACTCACCCCGCATCCCGCAATTCCTTGTTCCAACGCTTGCTGCAGCTCGCCCCCGAGCTTTCGTCTGACTGCGCGCGAGTGTCTCTGAAGGCGGGGCCCTGGCCCGCCGAGCTGGCTGAGGACGACGGTTGCCTGTACTTTCCTGAGGACAGTTTGTGGGGCCTGTCGACGTCCTCTGGCGCGGCGCAAGGCGTGCGCCTGGCTTTGCTGGGTTGCCACCATGTGTGGTCGCCGCAGCGGGCGCGCAGCAGCGGCTTGCGTGCCGAAGTGCTGGTGCCGGGGGAAGCGCTGCGGGTGTCAGAGTCGCTGGTGCGCGCTGCTGGCGCGCACACGGCCACCTGGTGGCTGCAGGAGGCGGCCAGTGCACAAGCCCTGCTGGCCCAAATGGCGCGCATGGTGTTTTGCGCCCAGCACCACGAGGCGGCGCAATCCTTGGCCAGTTGGTTGTTGCTGGCCCAGCAGCACAGCCCAAGCGCTGCGCTGCGCCTGCCAGAGCGGCCTTGGCGCGCTTGGCTGGCTTGGACGCCCGAGGTTTGGCAAAGCGCCTGGGACACCCTGGAAAGCCAACAAGCGGTGGCCCTTGTCCGGTTGGAAGAGGGCAACGTGATGGCGCTCAAGGGTTTGGCGCCTTTGTCGACCTTGGCTTGCCCTTGTCATCAAACGCCACCCAGGGATTGATGCGGGCCAGGCCCTCAGCACTCAAGGTTTCGCCGCCAGGGCCAGGCTCAAGGACTCTGCCACTTTGATGCCGTCAACGCCGGCCGACAAGATGCCGCCTGCATAGCTGGCCCCTTCACCGGCCGGGTAGAGACCGCGTGTGTTGGTGCTTTGGTGGTCATCGCCGCGCGGGATGCGCAGGGGCGACGAAGTGCGCGTTTCCACTCCGGTCATCACCGCGTCCGCCATGTCGTAGCCCTTGATCTTGCGGCCAAACACCGGCAGCGCTTCGCGCATGGCTTCGACCGCGTAGCCCGGCAACACATCGGCCAGATCGACCAGTTTCACGCCGGGTTTGTAAGACGGCAGCACACTGCCCCAAGTGGTGGAGGGGCGCTGCGCCAAAAAGTCACCCACCAGTTGTCCGGGCGCTTCGTAGTTGCTGCCGCCCACTTCAAAAGCCCGTGTTTCCAGTTCACGCTGCAACACGATGCCTGCCAGCGGGTGTGCTTGAGGCGGCTGCTTCGCAGCCAAAGCCTGGGCCTCTTGCGCCAGCTGCGCGCCGTCTTGCTCGCCAAAAGCAGCTTGCCAGGCCGCGGTGTCCAGCGGGTAGTCGGGCGGGTCAATGGCCACCACCATGCCGGCATTGGCATTGCGTTCGTTGCGCGAGTACTGGCTCATGCCGTTGGTGACGACGCGGCCCGGCTCGCTGGTGGCCGCCACCACCGTGCCACCGGGGCACATGCAAAAGCTGTAAACCGCACGGCCGTTTTGTGCGTGGTGCACCAGCTTGTAATCGGCCGCACCCAGCAGCGGGTGGCCCGCGTGGCGGCCCCAACGGGCTTGGTCGATCACGCTTTGTGGGTGTTCGATGCGCACACCAATCGAAAACGGTTTGGCCTGCATGGCCACACCCCGGCGGTGCAGCATCACAAAGGTGTCGCGCGAGCTGTGGCCCAAGGCCATGACGGCGTGACGGGTGTGCAGGGTGTGGTGTTCGCCGGTGCGCAGGTCTTGCACTTGCAAGCCGGTGAGTTGTTGGCCATCTGCGGTGGGCGCGAGCAACACATCGCTCACGCGTTGTTCAAAGCGGATCTCGCCACCCAGCGCGATGATTTGCTCACGGATGTGTTCGACCACCTTGACCAGCTTGAAGGTGCCGATGTGCGGGTGGGCGGCAAACAGGATGTCGGCGGGGGCACCGGCTTTGACAAACTCGTCCATCACTTTGCGGCCCAAGTGGCGCGGGTCCTTGATTTGGCTGTACAGCTTGCCATCGCTGAAAGTGCCTGCTCCGCCTTCGCCAAACTGCACATTGCTCTCGGGGTTGAGCACCTTTTTGCGCCACAGGCCCCAGGTGTCTTTGGTGCGCTCGCGCACCGGTTTGCCGCGCTCCAGCACGATGGGTTGGAAGCCCATTTGCGCCAGGGCCAGCGCCGCGAACATCCCGCAAGGCCCAAAGCCCACCACCACCGGGCGCTCGCCTTCCAGCGAGCCAAAACCCACCGGGGCTTGAACCGGGGGGTGCCAGACCATGTCGGGTGTGGGCTGGATGTGCGGATGGCCAGCGTGCTGGTGCAGCAGGGCGCTTTCAGCGCTGGCATCGGCCAGCGCGATGTCCACGATGAACACGGCCCGCAAATCGGCCTTGCGCGCATCGAAGCTGCGTTTGAACACGCGCAGCGTGTCGATCTGGTTTTCTGAAATGCCCAATGCCTTGGCCGCCAATGCGCGCAGCGCCGCTTCGGGGTGGGGTGGGGGGACGCGGTCTTCGTCGGTCTCGGACGGTGCATCTGCCGCGCGACGCACTTCAACCGGCAGCGCCGACAAAGGAAGTTTGAGTTCTGAAAGACGGATCATGGGGACCTGCGAGCTTGTGGTTATCAAGCAAGTGGGTGAGATTATCGCCGGGCCCATCCAGCAGGTGATAATCAGCCCCGTGAAGTTCGCCAGACCGCCGCTGGTGCAATCTGGGAAACCAGGCACTGGAGGAACGTCCGGACTGCGCAGGACAGCGTAGGAGGTAACACCTCTCCACCGTGAGGTGAGGATCAGAGCAACAGAGACGAGCCGATTGAGTTCGGGTGAAACGGGCAATCTCTACGCGCAGCAATACCAAGTAGGCCTTCCTGAGGTGAGGCGGTTCGCCGCATCGCTTCTCCCTGTGGTTCCGCGGGGCGAGTTGGCGGGTAGGTAGCACCGAGCCGGGTGGGCGACCCCCGGCCCAGAGTAATGGCGGTCACGCAGCGGGCAACCGTTGTGCACAGAATCCGGCTTATTGGCGAACTTCACACTTTCATGTCGCCCAATAAAAAAACCCGCCGCAGCGGGTTTTTTGTGGGGAAGAGCCAGCCTCAGCCGCGAGAGGGCATCAGGCTGCCCGCCAAGGCAAACACCGAATTGGGGGCGGTGACTTTCACAGCACTTTTGGGCTTGGCAAACACGCCGCGCTTGACCACAGGTTGCGGGGCGGGCTCGACCGTGACGCCTTTGGTGCGTTGCTCGGCCACCAATTGACGCAAGGTGATGGACTGCAAATGGGTCAGCATTTTTTCGTTCAGGCTGGACCACAGTTCGCTGTTCATCCAGCCGCCTTCGCCAGTGGCTTCATCGTCTACAGGGGCGTCCACCGCGCCCACGATGTCGGCCATGGTGATCTTTTCGGCATTGCGTGACAGCGAATAACCGCCACCGGGGCCACGTGTGCTTTCGACCAGCCCTTGTTGACGCAGTTTGCTGAACAGCTGTTCCAGATAGGACAGCGATATCTGGTGGCGCACGCTGATGGCGGCCAACGAAACGGGACCACGGTCTTCTCGCAAAGCCACATCGATCATGGCGGTGACTGCAAATCGGCTTTTGGTGCTCAAACGCATGGTGGGCTCCTTTTAGCGTTGTTGTGGGCTGTGGATACAGACCCAAGCAGGGGTGTCAAAACATGTCGTGGACGTTTGTGACTGATTAGTCGTTTCTCAAACAGTCATTCATTTGAGGACACAGCGCGATTATTCAAGGCTTGAAGGGACATTTGAGGTCTGTAGGGGATTAACAGAAGATTAAAACCTTTCATGCCCTTCCAATTGCCGCCATTGACCGGGCTCCAGAGGGGCCAAACTGATGCGGCCCACCCTTTGGCGACGCAGGTCTTGCAGAGGGCATTGCTCGTCCAGCCAGCGGCCCAAATCCAGCCCGTCGATGTCTTTGCCCGCGATGCGCAGCACGGTGAGGGTGTCGGTTTGGCGGTTGATGCTGGCGCGGATGCCCGGGCCATTCAAGCCCCGGATCAGGCCCTCGGGCACTTCGCCGCCCACGGTGGCCATCCATTCTTCTTCCATGGGGCTGCGGCGGTCTTCCAGGTGGCGCAGCACGCCCACATCGTCCGTGAAGATGCACAGGCCGCTGGCGGGTTTGGGCAGCGGCATGGGCATCTGCATTTTGGCCAGACGCTCGGGGCCCCAAATGCCGGGCTGGGCGGCTTTGAGGCCCGCGGTGTCTTGCAGCCAAGCCAGATTGGCCACCCGGTGCGCGGGTTTGAACACAAGCAAGGTCATGGGGGCCAGTGCGGCCATGGACACCAGGCGGTTCACCTGCACGGCTTGCTCGGGGCGCACACGCCGGGCCGGGTCGGTGACCACTCGGCCCGCGACCTGCACGCCACCGGCCACGATCAGGGCTTCGGCTTCGCGGCGCGAGCAGTCTTGCTCGGCGGCCACCCGTTTGGCCAAGCGTATGCCTTCTTCAGAGGAAATCATCCAGGCTTTCAAAAATTCGTCGTGCGCATCAGGACAGGGCTTGTTCGCGGATGTGGTCCACATGCGCTTGCAGGGAGCGGGCGGCCACGGGCCACAGGCGCGGCGGCACGTCGTCGTAGGCTTTTTCCACCCATTCTTGCAGGCTGCCCTGGGGCAGGGCCTGCATGGCGGCGGCGATTTTGGCTTCGCGCTTCAAGCGGTGGGCCTTCAGGTGCGTGATGGCCTGGTGGGCAAAACCCAGCACATGGCCGTGGGCAGGCAAGATGAATTCGATGCCACCGGCCTCACAGGCCGCCGCCAGTTTGTCCAGCGAATCCAAATAGTCGCCCATGTGGCCGTCGGGCGGGTCGATCACGGTGGTGCTGCCGTTGAGCACATGGTCACCCGAGAACAGCAGGCCATCTTCTTCGAGCACCAGGCACAGGTGGTTGGCGGCGTGGCCAGGGGTGTGCACCACGCGCAAGGTGTGGGTGATCTCGCCGTCCACGCCCGTGCCTTGCAAGACCAGTTTTTCACCGTCGGCCAACGCGCGATCGGGGCTGAAGCGGCTGTTGGCCCGGGCCGTGGGTTGGGAGGCCAGCCCCAGGATGGGCGGCTTGTGGCTGCACAGCGCCTGCAGCGGGGCTGCGCCGGGGGAGTGGTCCGGGTGCGAGTGGGTGCACACGATCATGCGGATCTGTCCGCCTGCCGCACGCCACAGGCGCTGCAGGTGCTCGTCGTCCGCCGGGCCGGGGTCGATGGCGATGTAGCCGGTGTTGGGGTCACCCACCAAATAGCTGTTGGTGCCGGGGCCGGTCATCACCCCGGGGTTGGGGGCAGTGAGGCGTTGCAGGTTTTTGAGCAGTGCCACGGGCTGGTCGGTTTTCCAGTCCAGGTGGTGGTGGATTTGCCCATCGGGCGTGACCAGGGCCAGCTCGCCAAAGGGGGCTTCGTGCTCCATGTAGCGCGCTTCGTTGCCCGCCAGCCAGCCGGCGCGGGGGCAGCTGGTCCACAGCGGCTCGTCGTTGATGGCACAGGCTTGCAGCACCTCGTCCACCGTGGCAAAGGCTTTGAGGCGATCCAGCGTGCGAATGGTCGGGAAGATGATGAAAAATTGCCCCGCTTCGTGGCGCGTCAACGCATCGACCGGGCGCACCCAGACCGGCTCGAACTGCTCCGACTCGTCGGCCACCGGGGTTTGGCCCTCGGGCATGCGGGCCACCAAAAAAGGCACGTCGAAGCGGCGCGGCAGGTCGCGGTCGGTGATCCAGTGGGCCAGCACAAACACCTGATCTGCTGCCAGCGTGAGGCCTCGGGTCTGGCACTGGGCGGCAAAGGCTTGTTTGCGGTCGATGTGGGCAATGTCGGTGTTGTCAGCCCAGCGACCGTCGCCATGGCGGGCGAACAAAATGCCCAGCTCTTCAAAACTCTCGCGGATGGCGGCGATGGCTTGCGTCAGGTGCAAGTCGCTTTGCTTGGGGCGGCGTTGCGCCATGCTGTGGGCCTGGGCGTCGGCAGCATCGATGCCGCCACCGGGGAACACATAGGCGCCGGGCGCGAAACTGGCCGTCATGGCGCGGCGGGTCATCAGCACTTCGATGCCTTGGGGGCCATCGCGCAGCAGCAGCACGGTGGCGGCTGGGCGCAGGGGGGCGGGTTCACGTTGGGGGTACAGGAGTTGGGAAGTGCGTGCCATGCCCCATTATCGGGCCGCCATGCCGGACAGGGCCCTGGCATGCCAGCGCGGTTGTGCCCACAGTCCAAGCCTGGCACTGGGACGATAATCGCGGCCATGCACATTCGCTTTACCAAGATGCAAGGCGCGGGCAACGATTTTGTCGTGCTCGACGAGACGCGTGGCCGTCTGGGTCTGAACACGGCCCAGTACCGTTTTCTGGCCAACCGCCACTTTGGCGTGGGGGCCGACCAGATCCTGTCCGTGCGCCCCACGCCCGCGCCGGGGCTGGACTTTGAATACGTGATCCACAACGCCGATGGCGGCGAGGTGGAGCATTGTGGCAACGGGGCCCGTTGCTTCGTGCGCTATGTGCGCGACAAGGGCCTGACCGACAAGACCACCGTGCGCGTGAAAGTGCAAAAAGGCGAGATCGAACTGCGCATGAACCCCGATGGCCGTGTGACGGTGGACATGGGTGCACCGGTGTTCGACTGGGCGCTGGTGCCCTTCATGCCCGTGGGCCTCATCAGCGACCAAGTCAATGGCTGGCCCGTGTTTGACCTGGATTTGGGTGCCTTGGGCCTGGCTCGCGTGGGCGTGGTGTCCATGGGCAACCCGCACGCTGTGCAACGCGTGGACAACGTGGACACCTTCCCGGTCCTGGCCCAAGGCCCGCTGATTGAAAACCACCCGGCTTTTCCCAACCGGGTGAATGCCGGCTTCATGCAGATCGTCTCGCGTAGCCAGATCAATCTGCGCGTGTTCGAGCGCGGCGCAGGAGAAACGCTGGCCTGTGGCACGGGGGCGTGTGCGGCCGTGGTCGCAGGCATTCGCCAGGGCTGGTTGGACAGCCGGGTGGACGTGCAGGCCCTGGGCGGCATGCTCACCATCGAATGGGCGGGTCAGGCCGACAGCCCGGTGCTGATGACCGGCCCTGCCACATCTGTTTTTGAGGGCGAAATCGACGTGCCCGACACCCTTTCCTGAAATTTTGGAGCCAAGACATGACCACGCCTGAACCCATGAGCCCGATCACCGAAGACGACATTGCCGATTACCTGGTGAACACGCCGGACTTTTTTGAGCGGCACGCCTCGCTCTTGGCCACCGTGCAGTTGACCCACCCGCAAAGCCACCGCGCCGTGGGTTTGCAAGAGCGCCAGGCGCAAATGCTGCGCGACAAGATCAAGGGGCTGGAGCACCGCATCATGGACATGATCCGGCACGGCAACGAGAACATGATCCTGACCGACAAACTGCACCGCTGGTCGTGCGAATTGCTGGTCACGCCGTCCGAACAACTGGCCGCATCGGCGGTGGACAACATCCGCGAATTGTTTCAAGTGCCGCAGGTGGCCTTGCGCCTGTGGTCGCTGCAAGCTGAACATGCGCAGGCAGACTATGCACAAGGCGTGACCGAGGCGGTGCAGGCACTGGCCAGTTCGCTGGACCGCCCCTATGTAGGGCCCAATTCGGGTTACGAAGCCGTGCAATGGCTGGACGCGCCGACGCAGGCGGCTTCTTTGGCTTTGTTGGCTTTGCGCGCGGCACCGGGGCAGCCTGCTTTTGGTTTGCTGGTGTTGGCCTCGCCCGATGCCCAGCGTTTCAACAGCCAGATGGGCACCGATTTGTTGGAGCGCCTGGCCGAATTGGCCGGCGCCGCCTTGTCGGTGCTGCAAACACCCAGGGCCTGAGCCATGTCCTCAGCGCAGGCCACCGACCCGCTGGTGTCCCGCTATCTGGACCATGTGCGCTTTGAAAAGCGGCTGGCCGAGCGCACCTGCACGCTGTACCAACTCGATCTGGCGCGCCTGGCCGACATGGCGGCCGCCTCCGGCGTGCCCTTGCTGCAGGTGCAAAACGGCCACATCCGCCGCTGGGTGGCGCAGATGCACAGCGCCGGGCGCAGCGGACGTGGCATTGCCCTGATTCTGTCGGGCTGGCGCGGGTTTTACACCTGGCTGGGCCGCGAAGGGCTGGTGGCGCAAAACCCGGTGGCCGATGTGCGGGCTCCGCGTGTGGCCAAACCCCTGCCCAAGGCGCTGGGCGTGGACGAAGCCGTGCAATTGGCCGAGCACGAAGAGGACAACGACGACCCCTGGCTTGAAGCCCGCGATGCGGCCATGGTGGAGCTGCTGTACGGCTGTGGCCTGCGCATCGCAGAGTTGACGGGTTTGGATGTGGTGGCGAGCGCCGACGCGGCCCGTGCAGGGCGCGGCTGGATCGACTTGGCCAACGCCGAGGTGCAGGTGCAAGGCAAAGGCAGCAAGCGCCGCAGCGTGCCTTTGGGGCGCTCGGCCATCGAAGCGCTGACGCACTGGCTGGCCGTGCGCCCGCAATTGCCCGGCATGCTGACGCACAGCGCACCGGGCGCGTCAGCTTTGGCGCTGGCGCTGTTTCCTGGACGGTATGGCACGCGCCTGACGCCGCGCGCCGTCGCCCAGCGCCTCAAGCGCCGCAGCTTGCTTGCGGGGCTGGCCACGCCGGTGCACCCGCACATGTTGCGCCACTCCTTTGCCAGCCATGTGCTGCAGTCCAGTGGCGACCTGCGTGCCGTGCAAGAGCTGCTGGGCCACGCCAACATCAGCACCACGCAGGTCTATACCCGGCTGGATTTTCAGCACCTGGCCAAAGCCTACGACGCGGCCCACCCGCGCGCCAAGCGCAAATGAACCCGCCATCCTGCGCTGCACACGCGCTGTGAGGCCATGCCCAATGCCGGAGTGCCGCGCTTGAATTCGTCGCTACACTCCCCACCTCTTGTCACCCTGTTTTGAAGCGGAAGCGCGCCATGTCCCTGATCCCCACCACCATCCTGACCGGCTTTTTGGGCTCGGGCAAAACCACCTTGCTCAAGCGCGTGCTGACCGAGTCCCATGGCCAGAAGATCGCCGTGATCGAGAACGAGTTCGGCGAGGAAAACATCGACAACGACATCCTGGTCTCGGACACCAACGAGCAGATCATCCAGATGAGCAATGGCTGCATCTGCTGCACCATCCGCGAGGACCTGCGCGCCACCTTGCAACTCTTGGCCGCCAAGCGCCGCAAGGGCCTGCTGAGCTTTGACCGGGTCGTGATCGAGACCACGGGCCTGGCCGACCCCGGCCCAGTGGCACAGACCTTTTTCATGGACGACGAGATCGCCGAGACTTTTTTGCTCGACGCCATCTTGACGCTGGTGGACGCCAAACACGCGGCACAACAATTGAACGACCGCCAGGAAGCGCGTCGTCAGGTGGGTTTTGCCGACCAGATCTTCATCAGCAAGGCCGATCTGGTCTCGCCCCAAGAGCTGGACGCCCTGCAGCACCGCCTGAAACACATGAACCCGCGTGCCCCACAAAGAGTGGTGCACTTTGGCGAAGTGGCGCTGTCCGAGGTGTTTGACCTCAAGGGCTTCAACCTGAACGCCAAGTTGGACATCGACCCCGACTTTTTGAAGGACGATCACCATGACCATGACCATGCTCATGGCGAACACTGCGACCACCCCTCGCACCAGCATGACCATGCGCACGACCACGAGCACGGTGAGCATTGCGATCACCCCTCGCACGCCCACGCGCATGGCCACCACCATCACCACGATGACGATGTGAAAAGCTTTGTGTTCCGGTCTGAGCGCGCCTTTGACCCGGCCAAGCTGGAGGACTTTTTGGGGGCCATTGTGAACATCTACGGCCCCCGCATGTTGCGCTACAAGGGCGTGCTGAACATGAAAGGGACCGAGCGCAAGGTCATTTTCCAGGGGGTCCACCAATTGATGGGCAGCGATTTGGGCCCTTTGTGGACCGAAGGGGAGACCAAAATGAGCAAGATGGTGTTCATCGGCATCGACTTGCCGAAAGATATTTTTTTGCAAGGGCTGGAGCAAAGCCTGGTCTGAACCCCTGCGCGCACGCCCATGCAGGGCCCTGCTGTCGAGCCATCCGGGCATTAATCGGTGAGCGTCAGATTTTTCATCGTTCTAGTCGCTACAATCGCCCGCCTGCAGCAATGCCTTTTGGCTTTGCTTTTGAGCCCCAATCCCCCCATCACCCGGGTTTGAGATGAGCATGAACAGGTTTTCTTCGGAGCGTGCCTTGCACAGTCTGTTGAATGCCTGCCTTTTTACACGGCTAGGAGACAAGACGTGACGACCTCTAAAAAAGCACCAGCCAAGGCGGCACCCAAAGGCGCCAAGCCTGTCGCCGCAGTCAAGAAGAACACGCCCGTCAAGCCCAAGGCGCTGGCCAAAGCCGCCCCCAAAAAAGCCCCTGTCAAGGCTGTGCCCGTCAAAGCCAAGACCAAAGGGGTGGCGGCTGCACCCACGCCCTCCAAAACCAAGTCAGCCAGCAAGCCCGTGGCCAAGGCCAAGCCAACGGTCGTCAAACCGAAGGCTGCGCCCGCCAAGGGCGTCAAAGTTGCCAAGCCTGCCAAGCCTGCAAAGGCTGTCAAGGCTGTCAAGCCCTCTGCTGCCCCAGCCAAAACTGCGGTGGCCAAGCCCTCTGTTCCCAAGCCCAGCGCTGTCAAAGAGTCATCCAAAAAGACGGCAGCAGCTCCACCAGTGAAATCCATGACTGTTTCAACCCGCGAGGCTGTTCAAGCCCCGACCACGCCAGCACCCGTGACGGCAGCCGCCCCTGACCAATTGGTTCGTGCGGCCCGTCCTTCTGCGCGTTTGGCCCAAATCACCGTGCCGTCCTTGCCCCCGGCCGTGGCCTCGACCGCCGCCAAGTCCAGTTTCTTGCCCAGCACCCCTTCGACGACCCCCAATGTGCCGTTTGCGCCCATCAAAAAAGACCCGAAGCTGGCCAACAACTGGAAAACCAAAAAAGTCGATCAATTGACCGATTCGGAAATCCTGGCCATGCCCGATGGCGAGTACATGAACGACATGCAACTGGCCTACTTCCGCCGCAAGCTCAGTCTGCTCAAGCAAGACATTCTCAACAGTGCCGGAGCCACCACCGAGCATTTGCGTGAGGACACGGTGGTGGTGCCCGACCCCGCTGACCGGGCCACCATTGAGGAAGAACATGCTTTGGAGCTGCGCACCCGTGACCGTGAGCGAAAGCTGCTGAAAAAAATCGAGCAATCCATCCAGCGCATTGACGCGGGTGATTACGGGTTTTGTGACGAAACGGGTGAGGCCATCGGGGTGGGGCGTTTATTGGCCCGTCCCACGGCGACTTTGTCCCTCGAGGCACAGCAGCGCCGTGAGTTGAAGCAAAAAATGTTTGGCGATTGACCTTCGCCCCAGTGTGGCTTGGGGCTTTTCCCCGCCCGAGCCCCATTCCCAAAACCCCTTGAGTGGGGTTTTTTTTCGTCTGCAGATGATGACTTGCCAAAAACAACAATCATTTGAGGCTCGCTGCCTTTGTTATTTTTGATTTTTTAAATCCTTCAGGCGTTACTTTCACAGCCTCTTGTAAGTGTCTAATTTAGAAAGAAATTTGGCTTTCCAGTGGCTTCAATTTATCGGCTAAGCCCTTGATTTCATTGAAAAAAAACGTTGTGCGGTGCTTGAGTTGGTGAGAAATCCTGATACAGTGCAAAAAAGTGCAATTAAGTGGGGAAAAGTGTCTCTGCTGGTGCACCTCAACTGGAAAAGGTCGTTGCAGTGTTTCAAGGGGCTTCATCGCTGAGTCTGGATGCCAAAGGGCGGTTGTCAGTGCCGACCCGGCACCGTGACGTCCTGAGCGCCACGGCGCAAGGGCAGCTGACGATCACCAAGCACCCGCACGGCTGCCTGATGGTGTTCCCCCGCCCCGAGTGGGAAAAGTTCCGTGAACGCATTGCCCAGCTGCCCATGTCGGCCCAGTGGTGGAAGCGCATCTTTTTGGGCAATGCCATGGATGTCGACATGGACGGTACGGGCCGGGTGCTGATTTCGCCCGAGTTGCGTCAGGCCGCGGGCATCTCCAAGGACACCATGCTGCTGGGCATGGGCAATCACTTTGAGTTGTGGGACAAAGCCACCTATGACGCGCACGAAGCGCAGGCCATGCAGGGCGAGATGCCTGATGTGTTCAAGGATTTCTCGTTCTGATCGCCATGACCGAAGCCGTCCTGACCCACACCACCGTGCTTTTGAACGAAGCGGTGGATGAATTGCTGCAGGCCTCTGCCGGCGCGGATGGCCATTATGTGGATGCCACTTTTGGCCGTGGCGGTCATTCGCGTCTGATCCTGTCCCGGCTGTCCAAGCAGGGTCGGTTGATGGCCTATGACAAGGACCTGGAGGCGATTGCCGAGGCGGAGCGCATCGAGGATGCACGTTTTTCCATCCGCCATGAAGGGTTTGCCCACCTCGGTGAACTGCCTGCAGGCAGTGTCGATGGTGTGTTGATGGACTTGGGCATCAGCTCCCCCCAAATTGACAGCCCCGAGAGGGGTTTTTCTTTTCGTTTTGAGGGCCCGCTCGACATGCGCATGGACACCACGCGCGGCGAGAGTGTGGCCGATTGGCTGGCAACAGCCACGGTAGATCAAATCACGGAGGTGGTACGTGACTATGGCGAAGAACGGTTTGCTTTTCAGATTGCAAAGGCGCTTGTGGCTCGCCGACAAGAACGGGGCCCAATTTCAAGCACCACCGATTTGGCCCAGCTCGTGGCTGACACGGTCAAAACCCGCGAGCCGGGTCAGAACCCTGCAACGCGGACATTTCAGGCTTTTCGGATTTTCATCAACGCCGAGCTTGAAGAGCTCGAACAGGCGCTAGAAGGCAGTCTGCGGGTGCTGGCACCCGGCGGCCGTTTGGTGGTCATCAGCTTCCACTCGCTGGAAGACCGCATCGTCAAGCAGTTCATGGCCAAACACGCCAAAGAGGTGGTGGACCGCCGCGTGCCGTTTGCCCAGCCCGTCAAGATGCGGTTGAACTTGTGTGGTCGCCGCCGCCCCAGTGAGGCCGAGGTGCGTGGCAACCCCCGCTCACGCAGTGCCATCATGCGCATGGCCGAGCGCACCGAGGTGCCTGCATGATGCGCTTGAGCATGTTCTTGCTGGTGGCCACCGTGGGCAGTGCCTTGTTGCTGGTGCACACCCACTACGAGTCCAGGCGCTTGTTCATGGCGCTGGAGTCGGCCCGCAAGGAGAGCCAGCGCATTGAGCTGGATCTGGACCGCATGGAGGTGGAGCGCCGCGCTCAAACCACACCACTGCGCGTGGAGAAGATTGCACGCGTGCAGCTGCAGATGCGCAATGTCTCTCCTGCCATCACCCAATACGTGACGGCAACCGGCGCAGCCAACCCCGCCGTGCCTGCAAGGGGCGCAGGCGCAGAGGCCAAACAGGGTGGTACGCCATGAGCCGGGTACGCAGCGTGCAGCTCAGCTCCAGCCCCTTGCTGGCCAGCAAAACACCGGTTTGGCGCAGCAAACTGATCGTGGCGGCGATGGCCCTGGGCTTTACCGGACTGGTGGGGCGAGCCGCCCATGTGCAGGTCATTGACAACGATTTCTTCATTCGCCAGGGCGAGGTGCGCTTTGCCAGGACCTTGACCTTGCCCGCCAACCGCGGCCGCGTGTTGGACCGCAACGGTGTGTTGCTGGCCTCCAGCGTGCCAGCGCCCAGCATTTGGGCCAACCCGGAGGATTTGGAGCGCGATCCGGTCAAGCTGCGTCAGTTGGCCAAATTGCTGGAGATGGCACCGGCCGAGCTGGAAGCCAAGCTCAAGGACGAGGAAAAAACCTTTGTCTGGTTGCGTCGCCAAATGGACGAATCCGTGGTGAAGGACATCCGCGCCCTGAACATCAAGGGCGTTTACGACATCAAGGAATACAAGCGTTTGTACCCGGAGGGCGAGGCTGCGGCGCACATCGTGGGTTTCACCAATGTCGAAGACAAAGGCCAGGAAGGCGTGGAGCTGATTTTTCAGAAGCAGCTGGCCGGCCAGGCGGGTTCGCGCCGTGTGATCAAGGACCGCTTGGGCCGCGTGGTCGAGGCGGTGGGCGAGACCGTGCCACCGGTGGATGGACAAGACCTGCAGCTGAGCATCGACAGCAAAGTCCAGTTTTACGCTTACCAGACGCTGCGCGATGCGGTGGCCCAACACAAGGCCAAGGCGGGCAGTGTGGTGGTGCTCGACGCACAGACCGGTGAAATTCTGGCCTTGGCCAACTACCCGAGTTATTCCCCCGACAAGCGGGGCAATCTGACGGGTGAGCAGTTGCGCAACCGGGCGCTGACCGACAGCTTCGAGCCCGGCTCCACCATGAAGCCGTTCACGGTGGCCCTGGCCTTGCAGCAAGGGCTGGTCAAGCCCGAAACCCCGATTCAGACTGCGCCTGGCCGGATCAACATCACCGGCTCCACCATCACCGATGTGCATCCCTATGGAGTGCTGACGGTCAACGAGGTCATTCAGAAGTCCAGCAACGTGGGCACCGTCAAGATGGCCATGCAATTGCAGCCCCGTGAGATGTGGGAGATGTTTGCCGAGTTGGGCTTTGGTCAAAAGCCTCAATTGCCCTTTCCCGGGGTGGTCAGCGGTCGCCTGCGGCCCTACAAAACCTGGCGCCCGGTCGAGCAAGCCACCATGAGTTATGGCTACGGGGTCTCCAGCAGTCTGTTTCAGGTGGCGCGCGCCTACACCGTCTTTGCCCGCGACGGTGAGATCGTGCCTGCCACCCTCATGAAAACCAACCAGCCCGTGGTGGGCACGCGGGTGTTCAGCCCGGAACATGCCATCGCCATGCGCAAGATGCTGCAGATGGCTTCGGGGCCTGGCGGAACCGGTCAAAAAGCCCAGACCATGGGTTATTCGGTCGGTGGCAAATCAGGCACCGCCCGCAAGCAAGAGGGCAAGGGTTACGCCAGCAAAAAATACCGTGGCTTTTTCGTGGGCCTGGCCCCGATTGACCAGCCGCGGATTGTGGTGGCCGTCATGATCGATGAGCCCTCCAACGGTGTGTATTACGGCGGCGCTGTGGCAGCGCCGGTGTTCAGCCAGACGGTGCAGCAAACACTGCGTCTGATGGGCGTGCAGCCCGACATGGCGGTCAAGCCGCAAATTGTGGCCAAAACCGTGGAGGAGTCGTTCTGATGCAGACCCTGCACAGCGCCACTCAGGCGGTTTCATGGCTGCGCTCACGGGTGACGGGTGAGCTGCGCACCGACAGCCGCCTGGTGCAGCAAGGTGATGCTTTCATTGCCTGGCCCGGGGCAGCCAGCGATGGCCGTCGTTACCTGGGGCAAGCCCTGGCCCAAGGCGCCAGTGCCTGTCTGATGGAAGCCCAGGGTCACGCGCCTTGGGTGAGTGCTTTGGATGACGCCACCTCGGACGACAAATTGGCGTGCATGCCAGAGCTCAAGGCGCAAACAGGGGGTCTGGCGGATGCGTACTACGGGCATCCCAGCCAGGCCTTGCAGGTGCTGGCCGTCACAGGCACCAATGGCAAGACCTCGACCGCCTGGTGGCTGGCGCAAGCCCTGTCTTCGCCCGAAGTGTCGCAACCCTGCGGACTGATCGGGACTTTGGGCGTGGGGCGTCTGCCGGCGCTGGTCTCGACCGGCATGACCACGCCCGATCCGGTCTTGATGCAGCAACAGTTCCGGGCCATGGCCGACACGGGTTTGACGCACTGCGCCATCGAGGCGTCCTCGATCGGCCTGGCCGAACACCGCCTCGGCGGCACCCACATTCGCGTGGCGGTTTTCACCAATTTCACACAAGACCACCTGGACTACCACGGTGACATGGACCGTTATTGGTCAGCCAAATCGGCGCTGTTCAGCTGGCCTGGTTTGCAAGCGGCCGTGATCAACATCGACGACGCCCAGGGTGAGCGCTTGGCCCGCCAGTTGCAGGGCGGCTCACTGGCGCTGTGGACCTGCTCGCGCCGTGGACCCGCACGCTTGCAAGCCCGTGCCTTGCCCAGTGCCGATGGCCTGTTTTTTGATGTGATCGAAGACGGCCAGGTTCAGACGCTGCGCACCGGCTTGATCGGCGACTACAACATCGATAACCTGCTGGGTGTCATGGGCTGTTTGCGTGCATTGGGGGTGGACTTGGCCACTGCCGTCACGGCTTGTGCACATTTGACGCCAGTGCCCGGGCGCATGCAGCGCGTGCAGGCAGAGGCGGCCGATCAGGACCTGCCCCTGGTGGTGGTCGATTACGCGCACACCCCCGATGCCGTGGCCCACGCTTTGGCGGCCTTGCGCCCGCAAGCGGCATTGCGTGGCGGCCGTTTGTGGTGCCTGCTCGGCTGCGGCGGTGACCGCGACGCCCACAAGCGACCCTTGATGGCCGCAGCAGCCGAGGCCGCTGCCGACCGAGTGGTGTTGACCAGCGACAACCCCCGCTCTGAATCACCCCAAGCCATTGTCGCGGCCATGGTGACGGGGTTGCAGCGTCCCCATCAGGTTCGGGTCCAGTTGGACCGCGCCTTGGCCATTTCAGAAGTCGTGTCGCAAGCTCAAGCCCGGGACGTGGTTCTGCTCGCCGGCAAAGGTCACGAGTCGGAACAAGAAATCATGGGCGTTCGTCACCCCTTTTCAGACTTGGATCAAGCCCGCATGGCTTTGCAGCAGCGCGCAGCGCTGCACCCGGGGGCTTCGGCATGAGCCAGGCCTTCACACCCATGAACCTGAAACTGCCATTGGCTCTCGCTTGGCTGAACAAGGCACGGGGTGTCGACATCGACGCCGTGGTGGTCGAGCGGGTGCACACCGACAGCCGCAGCTTGCGCCAGGGTGATCTTTTCGTGGCCTTGCGCGGCGAGCATTTTGATGGCCACCAGTTCATCGCCCAGGCCAAGGCCTTGGGTGCCGTGGCCGTGCTGTGTGAAGCCGCAGGCGAAGCCGATGCTTTGGCCCATGGTTTGCCTGCGGTGGTGGTGCCCGATGCCCGCCTGGCCTTGGGCGAATTGGCAGCAGGCTGGCGCGCGCAGTTTGAGCTGCCCTTGATTGCCGTCACCGGCAGCAACGGCAAAACCACCGTGACGCAAATGATTGCCGCGATTTTGCGTGCCCAAGCCGGTGAGCATGCTTTGTCGACGCAAGGCAATCTGAACAACGACATTGGCGTGCCGCTGACTTTGCTCAATTTGCGTGCGCACCACCGCATGGCCGTGGTGGAGTTGGGCATGAACCACCCTGGCGAAATCGCCCATTTGGCCCGCTTGGCCCAGCCCACCGTGGCTTTGGTCAACAACGCGCAACGTGAACATCAGGAGTTCATGGGCACGGTGGAGGCGGTGGCCCTGGAAAATGGTGCAGCCCTTGAGGCCTTGCCCAGCCACGGGGTGGCCGTTTACCCCTCGGACGAAACCTACACCACCATTTGGCAAACCCAGTCTGGCCCACGTCAACAGCGGACCTTTGCCATGGGCCATGCGGAAGTCCCCGGCGATGTTCGGGCCGCGGTGGTGGTCTGGCAAGCGGGTGCTTGGCAGTTCACGCTCAAGACCCCGGAGGGAACGGCGCCGATTCGCTTGCACATTGCGGGACGCCACAATGTCAAAAATGCCTTGGCGGCCAGTGCCAGTGCTTTGGCGGCAGGGGTCAGTCTGGCAGCTGTTGCCCAGGGCTTGCAGGCCTTCGAGCCCGTCAAGGGGCGCTCACGCGCCATGGTGGTGCACAGCACCACAGGGCCGATCACCGTGGTGGACGATACCTACAACGCCAACCCCGACTCGGTGCGCGCGGCCATTGATGTGCTGACCGAATTGCCCTCACCACGTTTGCTGGTCCTGGGCGACATGGGCGAGGTGGGCAACCAAGGCCCCCAATTTCACGCCGAAGTGGGCGCCTATGCCGCCGAATGTGGCATTGAGGCCGTCTACACGCTGGGTGCTTTGTGCCAGTTCACCGGGCAGGCGTTTGGCGCTGCCCGTCACTTCGAGGACATGGACAGCCTCTTGGTGGCTGTTCATCAAAGCGCTGAGCAATTCCAGAGCATCGTCGTCAAAGGCTCCCGGTTCATGAAAATGGAGCGCGTGGTGGAAGCGTTGCAGGCCTTGGACGGTGAGAGCGCCCATCTGCACAACAACAAAAAAGGGGAGGCCCATGCTGCTTAGCCTGGCCCAGTGGTTGCAAAGTTTGTCTCCAGACTGGGGATTTTTGCGCGTCTTTCAATACATCACATTTCGTGCCGTGATGGCTGCGATGACCGCTTTGCTGATTGGTTTGGCCGCCGGTCCCTGGGTCATTCGTCGCTTGACCGCGCTCAAAATTGGTCAGCCGATTCGCGGTTATGGCATGGAAACTCACCTGGCCAAAAGTGGTACACCGACCATGGGCGGCGTTTTGATTTTGTTGTCCATCGCCATCTCCACATTCCTGTGGTTTGATTTGTCCAACCGTTTTGTCTGGATCGTGCTGATCGTCACCCTGGGCTTTGGCGCCATTGGCTGGGTCGACGATTGGCGCAAAGTGGTCAACAAGGACCCCGAAGGCATGCGCTCGCGCGAGAAGTATTTTTGGCAATCCGTCATCGGCTTGCTGGCGGCCCTGTATTTGGTCTTCAGCATTTCTGAAAGCTCCAACGAGCGCGTGATGGACTTGTTCGTGCAATGGGTGATGTCCGGTTTTGATGTGAACTTGCCCCCCAATGCCGGTTTGCAAGTGCCCTTCTTCAAGGAAATCAACTACCCCCTGGGTGTGCTGGGCTTTGTGGTCTTGACCTACCTGGTGATCGTCGGCTCCAGCAATGCCGTCAATCTGACCGATGGCCTCGATGGCTTGGCCATCATGCCGGTGGTGATGGTGGGGTCTGCACTGGGTGTGTTTGCCTATGTGACCGGCAGTTCCGTGTTTTCCAAATACCTGTTCTTCCCGCACATCCCCGGCTCTGGAGAATTGCTGATTTTCTGCGCTGCCCTGGCTGGCGCAGGCTTGGCCTTCTTGTGGTTCAACACCCACCCCGCCCAAGTCTTCATGGGCGATGTGGGGGCCTTGGCTTTGGGGGCCGCTTTGGGCACCATCGCCGTGATCGTGCGCCAAGAGATTGTGTTGGCCATCATGGGCGGCATCTTTGTGGTGGAAGCCTTGTCGGTGATGGCCCAGGTGACGTACTTCAAGTACACCAAGAAAAAATACGGTGAAGGTCGCCGAATTTTGAAGATGGCGCCCCTGCACCACCATTTTGAAAAGAGCGGCTGGAAGGAAACGCAAGTGGTCGTGCGTTTCTGGATCATCACCATGCTGCTGTGCCTGGTCGGCTTGTCGACCCTGAAGCTGAGGTAAGGCATGCAGCTCCAGGGTCAACACGTTCTGATTCTCGGTTTGGGTGCCTCGGGCCTGGCCATGGCCCGGTGGTGCGCGCAAGCCGGGGCCGACGTGACGGTGGCCGACACACGGCAAACGCCTCCCCAGTTGAGCACCCTGCAGTCCGAGTGGCCTGCCGTGCGCTTTGTACCAGGCCCTTTGGCCGCCAGCCTGGTCGAAGGCACCTCGGTGCGCGCCGTGTTCCGCAGCCCCGGCTTGGCCCCTGATGTGGTGGCCCCGGTGGTCGATGCGGCCCGTGCCATGGGTTTGTGGCAAGGTGGCGAGTTGAGCCTGTTCGCTGCAGGCTTGAAAGATCTGAAAGAACGTTTTGGCTATGCACCGCAGGTGCTGGCGATCACGGGCACCAATGGCAAGACCACGGTGACCTCGCTCACCGGGCAGCTGGTGGCGCGTGCTGGCAAGACGGTGAAAGTGGCGGGCAACATCGGCCCCACGCTGCTCGACACCCTGAGCGCAGCCATCGCACAAGCCCAAGAACAGGTGGCGCAAGAAGAGGCCGAGCGTCAAGCTCAGGCGCGGGAAGTGGCTGAGCCCGAAGCCACGCCGCTGCCGGACGCACCATTGGCTTACCCGGTGCTCGACCCCATGGCGCAGGCTTTGCCGCAAGTGTGGGTGCTGGAGTTGTCCAGCTTTCAGCTCGACAGCATCGAGGGCTTTGAGCCGACAGCGGCCACGGTGCTCAATATTTCGCAAGACCACCTGGACTGGCACGGCTCGGTGGCAGCCTATGCCGCAGCCAAGGCCCGCATTTTTGGCGCGCAGGCTTTGATGGTGCTCAACCGCGAAGACCCTGAAGTCATGGCCATGCGGCCTGCTCCGGTGCGCGTGAAGCTGCAAAAACCGGTGGAGCGTGAATGCATTTTGTTTGGCGGCGACATGCCCCAGCGCCCGGGTGACTTTGGCATCGAGGTGATGAATGGCATGACTTGGCTGGTGCGTGCCCTGGAAGCCGACGAGACACGGCGTCGTCGCAAGGACGAAGAGGACGAGCTTCACATTCAACGCCTGATGCCTGCAGATGCTCTGCGCATCCGGGGACGGCACAACGCGGTCAATGCTTTGGCCGCATTGGCATTGGCCAGCAGTGCAGGGTGTGCGCTGGGGCCCATGTTGTATGGTTTGCGCGAATACCGGGGTGAGCCCCATCGGGTTGAGCCGGTGGCCATCATTCAGGGGGTTGAATTCTTTGACGACAGCAAGGGCACCAATGTCGGTGCAACGGTCGCAGCCCTCAAGGGTCTGGGCGAAGAGCGCCGGGTGGTGTTGATCATGGGCGGTGAAGGCAAAGGACAGGATTTCACGCCCTTGGCCCAACCCGTGTCCCGTTATGCCCGCGCTGTGGTGCTGATCGGTAGGGATGCGCCGCTCATCCGGGCTGCCTTGCAGGGTCAAGGCGTTGCGCTGTGCGATGCGCCCGACATGCACACCGCAGTGGAAATGGCGGCTGACAAGGCCCAAAGCGGAGATGCGGTGTTGATGTCGCCCGCCTGTGCCAGCTTCGACATGTTTGACCACTATGTTCACCGGGCGGAGGTGTTCGTGCAGGCTGTGTCCAGCCTGGCCGAGGCCGCAGGTGTGGTCATGGAGGGTGGGCTGTGAGCGAAGCCGTGACTTTCACCCAACGCTTGCAGACCATGGTGGCCCGCTTCGCAGGCCTGCTGACAGGGGGCGTCTGGGGTGGGCAAACCGCAGCCCAACAAGGCTTGCCAGTGAACCTGGGCGGCTATGACGCGGCCAGCCGCGGTCGTGGTCAGGCGTCTCGCCTGATGGGCGTGGACCAAGCCTTGGTCTGGGTGGTGGTGGCCCTGGTGCTCTGGGGCATGGTCATGGTGTATTCGGCCTCGATCGCCATGCCTGACAACCCGCGCTTTTCACGCTACACACACACCCATTTTCTGGTTCGCCACGTGATGGCCATCACGGTCGGTTGCGTCATGGCCTTGCTGGCCTTCCAGGTGCCCATGGAAACATGGGAAAAAATGGCACGCCCCTTGTTTGTCTTGTCCCTGGTGTTGCTGGCCTTGGTCCTGGTGCCCTTCATCGGCAAGGGCGTCAATGGTGCCCGTCGCTGGATTTCTTTGGGCGTGATGAATTTCCAGCCCTCTGAATTGGCCAAATTGGCCACCATCATTTACGCGGCCAATTACATGGTGCGGAAGATGGAAGTGAAGGAAAACTTCATCAAGGCCGTTTGGCCCATGGGTGCCGCAGTGGGTCTGGCGGGGGTGTTTTTGCTGGCCGAGCCCGACATGGGCGCCTTCTTGGTCATTGCCACCATCGCCATGGGCATCTTGTTCTTGGGGGGTGTCAACGCCAGGATGTTCTTTCTGATCCTGGGCATTTTGATCCTGGCATTCGTGATCATGATCGCCGAGTCGCCCTGGCGGCGAGAACGCATTTTTGCTTACCTCGACCCCTTCAGTGCCGAGCATGCCTTGGGCAAAGGCTACCAATTGACCCACTCGCTGATCGCGATCGGTCGGGGTGAGGTGTGGGGTGTGGGATTGGGTGGCAGCGTCGAAAAACTCCATTGGCTGCCAGAAGCGCACACCGACTTCTTGCTGGCCGTGATCGGGGAAGAGTTTGGTTTGATCGGGGTGTCCTTGGTGATTTTCATGTTCCTCTGGCTCAGCCGCAGGATCATGGTGATCGGGCGTCAGGCCATTGCATTGGAAAAGGTGTTCTCCGGTTTGGTGGCACAGGGGGTGGGAATCTGGATCGGCTTCCAGGCCTTCATCAACATGGGGGTCAACCTGGGCGCCCTGCCCACCAAAGGCTTGACCTTGCCCTTCATGAGCTATGGCGGGTCAGCGCTGATGATGAACCTGATCGCCGTGGCGATCGTGTTGCGCATTGATGCAGAAAACAAACAAATGATGCGTGGAGGCCGGTCATGAGCGCCAAGCCGAAAACAGCTTTGGTCATGGCCGGTGGGACAGGCGGGCATATCTTCCCGGGGCTCGCTGTGGCCGAGGCATTGCGCGAACAAGGTTGGCAAGTGCATTGGTTGGGTGCGCCCCACAGCATGGAGCACACCCTGGTGCCTGCACGCGGGTTCCCCTTTGAGCCGGTGGCCTTCGGTGGCGTGCGGGGCAAAGGCATTCAGACATTGGCCCTGTTGCCCTTGCGGCTGCTGCGGGCCTTCTGGCAGAGCCTGCAGGTGGTGCGCCGTGTCCAGCCCGACGTGGTGCTGGGTTTGGGGGGGTACATCACCTTTCCGGGGGGCATGATGGCCAGCCTGTGGGGCAAGCCCTTGGTGCTGCACGAGCAAAACTCCGTGCCTGGCCTGGCCAATCGGGTGTTGGCCCAGTTGGCCGACCGTGTGTTCACCGCTTTCCCCGGGGTGTTCAAAACAGGCCATTGGGTTGGTAACCCTTTGCGGCGCGAATTTTTGGCCCAAGCGCAGCCCGCTGAAAGGTTTGCCGGACGCACGGGGCCTTTGCGCCTCTTGGTGGTGGGCGGCAGTCTCGGAGCCCAGGCCTTGAACGACATCGTGCCCCAGGCGCTGTCATTGATGAAGGCCGCCAGCCGACCCCTCGTGGTGCACCAAAGCGGCGCCAAACAAATCGATGCTTTGCGTGCCAACTACCAGGCCGCAGGTGTCGAGGCCGAACTGACACCTTTCATTGACGACACCGCATCGGCCTTTGCCCAAGCCGATGTGGTGATCTGCCGTGCAGGGGCAAGCACGGTGACCGAGATCGCTGCCATTGGCGCTGCGGCCATGCTGGTGCCCTTCCCTTTTGCGGTGGACGACCACCAAACCACCAACGCACGATTCTTGGTCGATGCAGGCGGGGCTTGGCTGTTGCCGCAAGCCGAACTCACGGCGCAGGCTTTGGCGCAGCGACTGGAAAGCCTGGACCGTGCGCAATTGTTGCAAGTGGCGGAGAAAGCCCATGCCCAGAAAAAAACAACAGCCACCCGGGAGGTCGTGATGGCTTGTGAGGAGTTGGCCGCATGAAACACGCCATCCGCAAAATCCACTTCATTGGGCTTGGTGGCTCGGGCATGAGCGGCATCGCCGAAGTGCTGCTGAATTTGGGGTATGAAATTTCAGGCTCTGACCTGTCGGACAGCGCCACCTTGCGCCGCCTGGCCACATTGGGCATTCACACCCATGTGGGGCACAGCGCCAACCATGTGCAAGATGCCGATGCGGTGGTGACGTCAACGGCCGTCAAAGCGGACAACCCGGAAGTGCTGGCCGCGCGTGCGCGGCACATCCCGATCGTGCCGCGTGCCGTGATGCTGGCCGAACTCATGCGCATGAAGCAGGGGGTGGCCATTGCGGGAACCCATGGCAAAACCACCACCACCAGTCTGGTGGCCAGTGTGTTGGCCGAAGCCGGACTGGACCCGACCTTTGTGATTGGTGGCCGCCTCAACAGCGCAGGTGCCAATGCCAAGCTGGGTACGGGTGAATACATCGTGGTGGAAGCCGATGAGTCGGATGCTTCCTTCTTGAACCTGCTGCCGGTGATGGCGGTGGTCACCAACATCGATGCTGACCACATGGAGACGTATGGCCATGACCTGGGCAAACTCAAGTCGGCATTTGTCGAGTTTTTGCACCGCATGCCTTTTTATGGAACCGCCATTGTGTGTTCGGACGATCCGGGGGTGCAGTCCATCCTTCAGGACATCGCCCGCCCTGTGACCACCTATGGCCTGAATGCTGGCGCTCAAGTGCGCGCGGTGGATGTGCGTGCCGTCAACGGTCAAATGCACTTCACGGTGCAGCGACGCAACGGCGTCACGCTGCCTGACCTGTCCATCGTGCTGAATTTGCCCGGTCAGCACAATGTGCTCAATGCTTTGGCGGCCATTTCCGTCGCGGTCGAACTGGGCGTTGACGATGCGGCTGTGCAGACGGCCTTGGCCCAGTTCAAGGGCGTGGGTCGGCGCTTTCAGCGCTATGGCGATGTGGCGACCGCAGATGGATCGGGTCGCTTCACCGTGATCGATGATTACGGTCACCACCCTGTCGAAATGGCGGCCACTTTGGCGGCAGCCCGTGGCGCATTTCCGGGTCGCCGTTTGGTATTGGCCTTTCAGCCGCACCGCTACAGCCGCACCCGGGACTGCTTTGAGGACTTTGTCAAAGTCATCAGCCAGGGTTGCGACAGCGTCTTGCTGTGCGAGGTCTATGCGGCTGGAGAAGCCCCGATTGTGGCGGCTGATGGCCGTTCCTTGGCCCGAGCCCTGCGCGTGGCAGGCAAGCTGGAGCCCGTGTTTGTCGATCAGATTGCCGACATGCCTCGTGCGGTGATGGGCAATGCCCGCGATGGCGATGTGCTCATTTGCATGGGGGCAGGCTCGATCGGTGCCACACCAGCGCAGGTGGTGGCTTTGGCCGGTGCGGTTCCAACCCGGGAGGCTGCAGCATGAGCGATGCAAGCGTGCCATTCGGCGCTGCCTTGGGCAAAGTGGCCGTCCTGATGGGAGGACGTTCGGCTGAGCGTGAGGTCTCGCTCATGTCTGGCCAGGGCGTGCTCAAGGCCTTGGTCGACAGCGGCGTGGATGCCCATGCTTTTGATCCGGCCCAACGCGATCTGATGGCGCTGCGCCAAGAGGGTTTTGAGCGTTGCTTCATTGCCTTGCATGGGCGCTTTGGTGAAGATGGGACCGTCCAAGGCGCTTTGGAGTTGATGGGCATCCCTTACACCGGATCGGGCGTGATGGCCTCCAGCATGGCCATGGACAAAGTCATGACCAAGCGCGTCTGGCTGGCCGAAGGTTTGCCCACGCCACGCTACGTGCTGGTTCAGCCTGCGCAAATCGACACCCTGTGTGTGGACGACTTGATCCGTCAATTGGGTTTGCCCATGATCGTCAAGCCTGCCTGCGAGGGGTCTTCCATTGGGGTGAGCAAAGTCAGCCATGCCGCAGAGTTGCCCGCTGCCCTGCGCGCCGCTGCGGCCTGCGACAGCGATGTGCTGTGCGAAGCATGCATCGTGGGCGATGAAGTGACTTGCCCTGTGCTCGGCAGTGGCGCGCAAGCCCATGCCCTGCCCATGATCCGGATCGTTGCCCCCGACGGGAACTACGACTACCAAAACAAGTATTTCACCGACGACACCCAATACCTGGTGCCCTGCGGGCTGCCCGAGGCCGAAATCCGCGCCATCAATGACCTGGTCATCCAGGCTTACCGGGTTCTGGGGTGCAGGGGATGGGGGCGCATCGACGTGATGATCGATGGCACAACACGTCAGCCCTATTTGCTGGAAATCAACACCTCACCGGGCATGACGGGCCACTCACTGGTGCCGATGTCTGCACGGGCAGCAGGCATTTCCTACGAATCGCTGTGTTGCCAGTTGTTGGCCGATGCCAGCCTGGACTACCAGGGAGGTGCGCGGTGAACACCAGCTTGCCTTTGCCAACCGATGTCCGCCTCATGAACTTTGGCGCAGCCGTGCTGATGCTGGTGTTCGTGTTGTTGACTTTGGGAGGGGCGGCTTCTTGGGTGTTGCGTCATCCGGCCTTTGCCATTCAGTCCATCTCGGTGCAGGGCGAAGTGGTTCGCAGCCACGCGGCCAGTTTTCGCCACCATGTGGTGCCGCAATTGAGCGGGAATTTTTTCACCCTCAACCTGGCGCAAGCCAAAAAAGCATTTGAATCCGTGCCTTGGGTGCGTGAGGCGGTGGTGCACCGTGTGTTTCCGGGCCAACTGCGCACGGTGGTCACAGAGCACGAGCCCATGGCCACTTGGGGCGAAGAGGGTGGCAACTTCATGGTGAATGAGCAAGGGCAAGTGTTTGAGGCCCCTGTGGAAGAGGTGGACATTGAAAAATTGCCCCGCATGTTGGGGCCAGAGGGCAGTTCGCCCATGGTCACGCGCATGTACCGCGTGATGCAACCCTTGTTTCAAACGCTGGATTTCAACATTGAAAAGATGGAGCTGACGGCCAGAGGCAGTTGGCGCGTCTGGACCACCAGTGGCGCCCAAATTGAGCTGGGTCGGGGCAGTGAAAGCGAATTGGTGGAACGCACCCAATTGCTGCTGAAGACGCTGCCCCAGGTGACTGCCCGGTACAACAGAACGCCAATGGCGCTGCTGGGCGCTGACTTGAGACACAAGGACGGTTACGCCTTGCGTTTGAGGGGGGTGAGCACCCTGGATGACAACAATCCCAAAAATCTTGAGGGGTCAAGACGGTGAAATTAAACGGAAACGGTGGTTGACATGGCAAAAGAGTACAAAGATCTGGTGATTGGTCTGGACATCGGCACATCCAAGGTGATGGCGGTGGTGGCCGAGGTCATGCCCGATGGTGAACTCAAGATCGCAGGTCTTGGGATCGCCCCCGGCAATGGCCTCAAGCGGGGCGTGGTGGTGAACATCGATGCCACGGTGCAAAGCATTCAGCAAGCCTTGAAAGAGGCCGAGCTCATGGCCGATTGCAAAATCACCCGCGTCAATTGCGGCATCACGGGCAGCCACATTCGCGGCATCAATTCCAGTGGCATGGTGGCCATCAAGGACAAGGAAGTCACCCAAGCCGATCTGGCCAGGGTGATGGAAACGGCCAGGGCGATCAACATTTCCAGCGATCAACGCCTGCTCTTGGTGGCGCCGCAGGAATTCGTCATCGACGGCCAAGAAGTCAAGGAGCCCATTGGCATGAGCGGCATGCGCCTCGAAGCCAAGGTGCACATCGTCACGGGGGCACAAAGCGCGGCAGAGAACATCATCAAATGTGTGCGCCGCTGCGGTCTCGAAGTGGACCAGTTGCTGCTCAATCCGCAATCGTCCAGCTTGGCCGTGTTGTCAGAAGACGAGCGCGAACTGGGCGTGGTGTGTGTGGACATTGGTGCCGGCACCACCGATGTGGCGATTTTTGCCAACGGTTCGATTCGCCACACGGCCGTGATCCCGATCGCGGGCGACCTGATCACCAGCGACATCGCCATGGCCCTGCGCACCCCCACCAAAGATGCCGAAGACATCAAAGTCGAAAGCGGTTACGCCAAACAGCTCTTGGCCGACCCCGATGCGCAGGTGGAAGTGCCAGGCTTGGGCGATCGCGGGCCTCGCATGCTCAGCCGGCAGGCCCTGGCGGGCGTGATCGAGCCGCGCATCGAAGAAATTTTCTCTCTCGTGCACCAGGTGATCCGGGAGTCGGGTTACGAAGAGGTGTTGTCTTCGGGCATCGTCCTGACAGGCGGCAGCGCCGTCATGCCCGGCATGATCGAGTTGGGTGAAGACATCTTCCTCAAGCCGGTTCGCCGTGGCTTGCCCAAATATGCGGGCGGCTTGGCCGACATGGTCAGTCAGCCCCGTGCCGCTACCGTCATGGGCTTGCTCGAAGAGGCCCGTCTGGCGCGTTTGCGCGGTTACAAGGTGACCCAAAAGAAGAGTTCGGTGAACAACGCTTTTGGACGCTTCAAAGACTTCATTGTGGGGACCTTCTGATGCGCTGGAACCCTGCATTCGCGATTCGAGGCAGTCCCATTTGGTCAAGGCCTTGTCGATGTTGACTGGCCCAGGATTCACGCATTGATTTCAAAAAAACACGTTTACATATTCAGGCAACTGCAGATTTTTAGGAGAGCACCATGACCATTGAAATGATCCAAACCGAAGAGTTCAACCAAGGCACCCAAATCAAGGTGATTGGCGTGGGCGGCGGTGGCGGCAACGCCGTGGAACACATGATTGAGCGCGAAGTTCAAGGCGTTGAATTCATCTGCGCCAACACCGATGCGCAAGCACTGGCACGCAGCGCGGCGCACCGCTTTGTGCAATTGGGTCAGACGGGCCTGGGCGCTGGCAGCAAGCCTGACAAGGGTCGCGAGGCCGCTGAAGCCGCCGAAGCCGATATCCGTGCGGCCATCGAAGGCGCGCACATGCTGTTCATCACCGCCGGCATGGGCGGTGGCACGGGCACGGGCGCGGCACCTGTGATCGCCAAAATCGCCAAAGAGATGGGCATCCTGACCGTGGGCGTGGTCACCAAGCCCTTCGACTTTGAGGGCAAGCGCCGCATGGCCAATGCCGACGAAGGCATGCGGGAACTCGAAGCCAACGTCGATTCCCTGATCGTGGTGTTGAATGAAAAACTGCTGGAACTGCCTGGTGGCGAAGACATGACGCAGGACGAGGCCTTTTCGCATGCCAACGATGTGTTGAAAAACGCGGTCGGTGGCATTGCCGAAATCATCAATGTGCCCGGCCATGTGAACGTCGACTTCGAAGACGTTCGCACCGTCATGGGCGAGCCTGGCAAAGCCATGATGGGCACAGCCGCTGCCAGCGGCCCTGACCGTGCCCGCATTGCAGCCGAACAGGCTGTGGCCTGCCCCTTGCTCGAAGGCGTTGACCTCAAAGGCGCACGAGGCGTCCTGGTGCTGATCAGTGCAGCCAAAGGGTCCTTGAAGTTGTCCGAATCCAAGCAAGCCATGAACACGATTCGTGACTGCGCCTCTGAAGAGGCCCATGTCATTTATGGCACGGCTTATGACGAAAGCCTGGGTGACCAGATTCGCGTCACCGTGGTGGCCACCGGTTTGACCAAGGCGGGCGCTGCCCGCCCAGAACTCAAGGTACTGCGCACCGGCACCGACAACGTGCCCTTCATGATGGGTGGTCAAGACGCGATTTCAGCCCCCATGAATGCCCCCGCTGCGCCTTTGGGCAACGGTGGTTTGAACGTGCCTGCCTACTGGCGCAGCAACCGCACCCATGCGGCAGCGCGTGTGGACGGCATGGCCAATGCCGGTATGGACGACATCGAGATCCCTGCCTTCTTGCGCAAGCAGGCCGACTGAGCGGACCGATGCCCACAGGGCGGGATGGGCGCAGGCCCGTCGCAGCCTGTGGGCATTTAAAATGCAGGCATGCTTGCACAACGCACACTCAAAACCCTGACCCAAGCCGTTGGCGTGGGTTTGCACAGTGGCCAAAGGGTCGAGCTGACCTTGCGTCCTGCTGCGCCGGACACCGGCATTGTGTTCCGTCGGGTGGATTTGCCCGAGCCGGTGGACATTCCCGTGAAAGCCCAATCGGTCACCGACACCCGCCTGGCATCGACCATCTCGGTGGGCCAAGCCAAGGTGTTCACCGTCGAGCACCTCATGTCGGCTTGTGCGGGGCTGGGCATCGACAACCTGTATGTGGACATCACCGCCGAGGAAGTGCCGATCCTGGACGGTTCGGCCGCCTCTTTCGTCTTCTTGTTGCAAAGTGCGGGGATCGTGGAACAGGCCGCCCCCAAGCGTTTTTTGCGAGTGCTCAAGACGGTGCAAGTCAGTGAAGGTGAAGGCAGCAACACCAAGTGGGCCAAGCTGGAGCCCTACCACGGCTACAAACTCAGTTTTGAAATCGACTTTCGTCACCCCGCCGTGGATTCAACGGGTCAGCAGGTGGTGTTTGACATGTCGGAAGGCGTTTATGCACGCGACATCGCCCGTGCCCGCACCTTCGGATTCACCAAAGATGTGGAAATGATGCGCGCCAATGGCCTGGCCCTGGGCGGCGGGCTGGACAACGCCATCGTCATGGACGACTACAAGGTGCTCAATGCCGACGGTTTGCGGTATGACGATGAGTTTGTCAAACACAAAATCCTGGACGCGATGGGCGACCTCTACATTGTCGGCAGCCCTTTGTTGGCCGCGTACAGTGCTTTCCGCTCAGGCCATGCCTTGAACAACGCCTTGCTGCGTGCCCTGTTGGATCAGCCAGACGCCTACGAAATGGTCACCTTCGACAAGGCCAGCCAGGCGCCCAAGGGTTTTGCAGCCCTGCAGCCAGCCTGGTGAGTGGCCTGCCGGGGCCAGGCGCCGGCCCGACCAAGCCCGGGGTTTTCAGGCCCGAGGCGCTTTCTGGGGCCACAGCACACAGGCAATCGAGGCGACCATCAAGGCCACCGCGGCCCAGTCTTGCCAGTGCAAGACCTCGCCCAGCCACCAGGCCCCACTGAACACCCCCAGCACAGGGATCAGCATCACACTCAGGGTGGACGCGACAGGCGGCAAGCTGCGCGCCAGATAAAACCAGGCGGCGTGCGCAAAGCCAAACACCAACACCGCATTGAAGACGATGGCAAACCCATTGCTCGGCGTTGGCACCACCCATTGGTCGGCCTCAAACATCAGGGCCAACACGCTCATCACCCCGGTGGTCATCAAGGTCATCCAGAAAGAAATGGCCAAGGTGGGCACGGGCATGGTTGTTCGGCGAAGCATTTGAGTGCCCAGCGCCCAGGTGCTGGCCGCAGCCAAGGCCAACAAAACGCCTGTGGGTCGGCCACTCAAATTGGTCAACTCATGCCACAACAGCAAGACCACGCCCACCGTGGCTGCAGCCACGCCAGCCCATGAACGTTTGGCCAGTTGGTCACCAAAAAACCAAGCCCCCAACACGGCCGAAAACATGGGCATGGTGTAGCCCAAAATGGCCGCACGTCCGCTGGACAGGGACTGCACCGCGATGATGATCAAGGCATGCCAAATGAACATGTTGAACACCGCCAGCACCAGCAACTCGCGCCAATGCGCACGCGGAATGCGAAACGGCACCTTCATGACCACCAGGGCCAAACCCAAAACAGGCGTGCCCAGCCAAAGGCACAGGCTGCGAAAAGTCAGCGGTGGAAAGCCGGTGACCCCCAACTTCATGATGGGCCAGTTGATGCCCCACACCAGGGTCAACAAAATCAGCAGGGTCCATTGTGTGGAGGTCAATTTGTGCATGGGCCCCATCTTAGTCGGCCTCGTGTCACAGCGCTGTCAACCCACCAGCGGGGTGGCGCCCCCTTAAAATCACCAGCATGACCTTTTTAGACATGCTGCGCGCCGCCGAGCGCCAAAACGGCTCCATGCTCTGCGTGGGCCTGGACCCCGAACCCACCAAGTTCCCGGACCGCTACAAAGGCGACGCCAACAAGATCTACGACTTTTGCGCCGCCATCGTGGACGCCACGGCCGACCTGGTCAGCAGCTTCAAGCCCCAAATCGCCTACTTTGCCGCGCACCGCGCCGAAGGCCAGCTCGAACGCCTGATGGAACACATGCGCCGCGTGGCCCCCCATGTGCCCATCATTCTGGACGCCAAGCGCGGCGACATCGGCAGCACCGCCGAGCAGTACGCCAAAGAAGCCTTTGAGCGTTATGGCGCCGACGCCGTGACGCTGTCACCCTTCATGGGCTGGGACTCCGTAGCCCCTTATTTGAAGTACGAAGGCAAAGGCGCATTTTTGCTCTGCCGCACCTCCAACCCGGGCGGTGACGACTTGCAAAACCAGCGCCTGGCCTCGGTCGAAGCTCAACCCCGTCTGTACGAGCATGTGGCCCGCCTGGCCCAAGGCCCCTGGAACCTGAACGGACAACTCGGTTTGGTGGTGGGTGCGACCTACCCGGCCGAGATCGAGCGCGTGCGCGAACTCGCCCCCACCGTGCCCCTGCTGATCCCCGGTGTGGGCGCACAAGGCGGCGACGCGGTGGCCACCGTCAAGGCCGGCTGGCGCGCGAATGCCGATGGCTCCAGCGCAGGGGCCGTCATCGTCAACTCCTCGCGTGCTGTGCTGTACGCATCGAGCGGTGACGACTTTGCCGAGGCGGCCCGCCAAGTGGCCATGACCACGCGCAACACGCTGGAAGCGGCCAAGGCCTGAAGCCCCCGATGACCCACGCCGTCAAGCCAGTCGCCGACGGCATGCATGGGATGGCCCTGCTGTCATTGCTGACCGCCGTCTTTCTCGGATCGCTGGATCAGTCGGTGGCCATCACGGCCTTGCCTGCGATCGGCGCGGCCATGCAGCGCACGCCTGCCGAATCGGTCTGGGTGGTCCATGCTTATCAATTGGCCGTGGTGGCGGTGTTGTTGCCGCTGGCCGCCTTGGGCGACCGCTGGGGCGCGCGCAAGGTGTTTTTGCTGGGCATGGTGCTGTTCAACCTGGCCGCCTTGGGCAGCGCCTGTGCCACGCGCTTGGAGTGGTTGGCCTTTTTTCGTGCCATCCAGGGTGTGGGTGCGGCAGGGGTCATGAGCGTCAACTTGGCCCTGATTCAGCGCATTTTCCCGCCCGACAAATTGGGGCGCGGCGCGGGGCTCAACGCCCTGATTGTGGGTTTGGGCTACAGCTTGGGGCCGACAGTGGCCTCGCTGTTGCTGGCCGTCTTGCCATGGCCCTGGTTGTTTGGTTTGCAAGCCCCTTTGGGCCTGATGGCTTGGTGGCTGGCGCGGCGTTACCTGCCCCACACGGAAGCGGCAAAGACCGACGAGCCCTATGACCGAGTTTTGGCGCTGATGTCGGCCATCTGTTTTGCCTCGCTGGTGTTCACCCTCAGTGCCATCGCGCAGCAAGAAAGTGTTGTCGTGGTGGTCGCCGCACTGGTGCTCATGTTGTGCAGCGGTTACTGCTTGTTGCGCCGCCAGCGAGGGCATGCGGCGCCTGTGCTGCCGATGGATTTGATGCGCAGGCCCTTGTTCAGCTTGTCGGTGTTCACCTCGTTCAGTTCCTTCACAACCCAGGGTTTGGCCTTTGTGGCTTTGCCTTTCTTTTTTCAACAGCAGCTGGGGCGACCCCCCCTGGAAACAGGGGTGCTCATGTCGGTTTGGGCCCTGGTGGTGGCCTTGATGGCACCGGTCGCAGGCACGCTGTCTGACCGTTACCCACCCGCGATTCTGGGCGGCGTGGGTTTGAGCATTTTGAGCATGGGCATGGCCGGGCTGGGCATGATGAATGCGGATGTTTCATTCGGCCTGATGGCGCTGAGCATGGCGCTGTGCGGTATCGGCTTTGGTTTGTTCCAGTCACCGAATTTGCGCGCCATCATGACCAGTGCACCGGCCCACCGCACCAGTGGCGCCAGCGGCATGGTGGCGATGGCGCGGCTGATCGGGCAGGCCAGCGGGGCCGCATTGGTGGCCCTGTGTTTCAACTTGTTTGGGTCGCTGGGCGCAGGTCGGGCCATCATGTTAGGCGCCGTCACGGCAGGCCTGGGGGCTGTGCTGAGCCTGGCCCGACTGCGCGCTCGATAAGGCGCGAGCCGGGGTGCTCGGCAATGAATTGACGCAGCGCAGCGTCAATGCGGGTTTGCCAGCCATCGCCGCTGGCTTTGAAATGCGCAATCACCTCCGGAGACAGCCGGATGCCCACCCGGACTTTCGTTACATCGGCTTTGGGTCGGCCGCGTGGCGTCAACAAAGACTGCGCTCGTTCAGGGCTGAAGAGTTGGTTGAGCACTTCACTGGCGGGCCTTGCTTGGGCCAAGTCTTCTGCTGTCCAAGCTGGATTGTCGGTGTCAGGTGTGTGCGGCTGGGTTTTGCGTTTGCTCATGGTGTTTGACTTCTCTGATGTTGGCCTTGCGCAGACTGATCACATGAACTTTGTCATGCCGCGGTGTGAAGACCACGGCATGAAGCCGCCCCTGAATGAGTCCAAGCACCTGAAAGCGACGTTCTCCGTAATCCCTGCGCGTGTCTTCTTTGATCAATGCAGAGCTCCAGTCCAAGTCCAGCACCAGTGAGAACGGCAGGCCCCGTTCCACTTCATTGCGGTGACTTTTGGCTGGATCAAAGCTGATGTCTTGACTCATTTATTGTGGCCACAATAAAGAAAATTGTCAAATTTTGAGATGGCTCACGATATGAGCCATAAAGCATTTATTCTTGTGATCAATCATGAAACAAATAAATGCTTGGGGCAAATTAAATCAGCAAGGGCAAAGTCATCCATTGACGGCGCACATGCTGGATGTTGCGGCTTGCTTCTGTGCCATCGCAAGGGTCGATTCGGTGGGGCGTGCCTTGTCGCGGGCAGCTGGCCGACCACTCACCCAAATCGACCTGATGCGCCTGGCCGTTCTGGCTTTTTTGCATGATATCGGCAAGGCCAATGCAGGCTTTCAGGCCAAACGGTGGCTAGCTTTTGGGCAGTCGGTGCCAAAAGGGTGGCCTGCTCCTGCTGGACACAGCAGCGAAGCACTGTGCATTTTTGAAAACGACCGGTTTCAACGTCTCTTGACAGAGCTGCCCATTGAAGAACTGTCCGCTTGGGGTCCTGCTTGCTGGAGTTTGTGGCGTGCCTCCATCAGCCACCACGGTCGTCCAGTCGGTACGCCAACAAATGTGGCGATTGAAATTTGGGAACCCGTCATCCAAGCGGGACAAGTCGCCTATGACCCGCAGCTCGCACTGCGTGCAATCGGCCAGCGCGTAAGGGAATGGCTTCCTGAGGCTTTTCAGGACGGGCCACCGTTGCCCGACAGCGCGGAGTTTGTGCATCTGTTTGCAGGGCTCGTGCAGTTCGCGGATTGGTTGGGTTCTGACACACGATTTTTCCCATACGGCGACCTGGGTGAAGACCGCCAGAAATGGGTATGGCAACGCGCCCGGGAAGCCGTGCAAACCATCGGTTTCGATACGGATGAAAAGCGTCAGGCTTTACCAGAGAGGCTGGACTTTTCGGCAGTGTTTGGCGTCGAAGCACCTCGGCCTATTCAAAGCCGCATGGCCGATGCAACGCTGGGCAATCTGGTGATTCTGGAATCCGAAACCGGCAGCGGCAAAACCGAAGCGGCGCTGTGGCGTTTTGGCCACCTCTTCAAAGAAGGGCAAGTTGATGGCCTCTACTTTGCTCTGCCTACCCGAGTTGCTGCCACGCAGCTTTATGAACGAGCTCGGCAGTTCGCGAGCAACGTATGGCGAGGCACGGGGCAAGAGCCGCCCTTGGTGGTGCGTGCGCTGGCGGGCTACGAAAGCGCTGATGGTCAAACCATTCAAAAGCTGCCCGACTTCAAGGTGCTTTGGGCAGACAACCCCGACGACCAAAAAGCGCACACCCGCTGGGCGGCAGAATCGAGCAAACGCTTTTTGTCTGCACCCTTGGCTGTAGGCACCATCGACCAAGCCTTGTTGGGCGCATTGCAAGTGCGGCACGCCCACATGCGCCACAGCCTGCTCACGCGCAGCCTGTTGGTGGTCGATGAAGTGCATGCATCCGATGCCTATATGGCCACGCTGCTGGTGCACCTGCTCAAAGCGCATTTGAACGCTGGGGGTCATGCGCTGTTGCTCTCGGCCACATTGGGCTCCAGCGCCCGCCACCGCTACCAGTGCCTCACCGCCGCCAAGGTCGCCAAGCCCACACTGGCGCAGGCGCTGGCTGCGCCCTACCCAGCGCTGACTGACGGCGCGCAAATTTACGCGTTGCCCGACTCGGGTCGCAGCAAGCGGGTGCATTGGTCGGTAGAGGACTGCATCGACAAGCCTGATGCCATTGCCGCCATGGCCATAGATGCAGCGCAACAAGGCGCAAAAGTGCTGGTGATCCGCAACACTGTGCCCACGGCGGTGGCCACCTTCAAGGCCATTGAAGCCTTGGCAGATCAAACCGGCTTGAGCCGTGCCTTGTTCAACCTCAACTGCGTGGCCACCGTTCACCATAGCCGCTACAGCCGTGAAGACCGCCCCGAGCTGGACAAAGCCGTGGAGCAGCAAATTGGCAAGCACCGAGACAAGCCCTTGCAAGCCTGCATCGTGGTGGGCACACAAACCCTGGAACAAAGCTTGGACATTGATGCCGACTTGCTCATCACCGACCTCTGCCCCATGGACGTGCTGCTCCAGCGCGTGGGTCGTTTGCACCGCCATGAACGAGCGACGCATGAACGCCCCGAAAACTACCGAAAGGCGCAGGCCATCGTGCTCGTGCCAGCGGGGCACAGCCTAGATGCTTGTCTTAAAAAGTCACGCCATGGTTTGGGTCGTTTCCATAACGGCGGCGGCATCTACATGGACTTGCGCATTTTGGAGGCCACGCGCCGACTCATCAGCGGCGGGGTCAGCCATGTGATACCCCAAGACAACCGGGAATTGGTAGAGCGGGCGACGCATCCCGATGTGCTGGCTGATATGGAAAAAGAACTGGGCGATGACTGGGCTGCACATGGAGGGCAAGTGCTCGGTGAAGCTTTAGCAGCTATATCTCAGGGCAATCACAGTGTTGTGGATTTCAAAAAGCACTTTTGGGAATTGGACGAAAGTTTTTATGAGATCGATTATTTGCACTTCACGGGTGAGGAGCAGCACATCAGTAGCCGCCTTGGCTCTCACGATTATTTGCTGACCTTTGACCCGCCACAGGCAGGGCCGTTTGGCCAAGCCATCCAACACCTGCCTGTGCGCCACCACCTGTGGCCCAAAGGCGTGTCGCCCGATGAGCCGCCGCGCAGTCTGTCTCCCCTAACGGGGGGAGGGTTCACATTCCTTTTGGGTGATACCCCCTATCGCTACAGCCGCTTAGGGTTGGAGCGTGTGCAAACACAAGAAGCCGGAGCAACACCATGAAGCAAACAACCGAACCCGACACACAAACCCTTTGGGGCAACTTGCTCGAAGAACCTTTGTTGCACTACCGCCGGTTGGGCAGCGGCGAGCGCATCGCCTGCACGTTGCCTGAGTTGTTCATTGCCATGGCCCACGATCAAGTGCGCGACTTCCCCGCATTGCGACCGCACCAGCGCCACCCCTGGCATGCCTTTTTGGTGCAACTGGCCGCCATTGCCTTGCATCGTGCTGGACGCACTGAGCCATTTGTTAAAGCGCAAGAGTGGCAGGCGGCTTTGCTGACCCTCACGCCCGACGATCCAGACGGCGCGGCTTGGTCTTTGGTGAGCCCTGTTGGTCGTCCTGCATTCATGCAATCCCCTGTGCTGGCCGGAATTGATGCCAAATGGGAAACGAAAGGCACACCGGATCAAATCGACGTTATCAAGGCTTCGAAGAATCATGACCTCAAATCACAACGAATGTCACGACCGACTGTTGAAGACTGGGTGTATGCACTAGTAAGTTTGCAAACTCAATCGCCTGGAGATAGCGGTTCATACAAAGAGTCGTCCCGTATGGATGGCGGATGGGGTAGGCGCCCTGGCATTGGCATTGTTCCGCCAGGCGGATGTGGGGCACGATGGCTACGTGATCTCCAAATCCTATTGAATGAGCGCAAAAACATTGGAGAGAAGCATCCTTTTGGTTCAAGCGGAGTTGCTTTGGTCTGGTTAAAGCCATGGGATGGTTCTGTACAAAGTACCTTGTCGCTTTTGGATCTCGATCCTTTCTACATAGAAGTGACAAGGCGCATTCGTATGGTTTGTGAGTCGACGGTGATCGTTGCCAAAACAGCAACAACACCCGTTTCCCGTATCAAACCGATTGATGGTGGATTGACAGGCGACATTTGGTCACCAATCGACTCGGATAAAGACGGCAAGAAAGTTTTGACAGTACGCCCCTCTGGCTTGAACTACAGAGTTGCTTCAAATCTTCTGATGCCCGGGAAATTCGAATTTTCGCCTGCGATGAAGCTGCAAAAAACAGACCCCTTAGTGGGTTTAAAGATGCGCATGGAAAGTATTGCGTGGGGGCCCAAAAACACAAACGCCGGATACCACACAAGAAATATTCTCATTGGCAAGAAATTGGCCGTCATTTTGGCGGCAGCAAGGAAAAATGAGATAGATGAACTGGCGATGATTTCTAAATCACGAGTTGAACAAATTGCAAGCGTTCATTCGATGCTGAAAAACTCACTGGTCGTTTTATTCGGCAAAGACTTGCAAAAGGAAAGTGGAAAAAAGAACGAAGCAATCGATACCCAGGCTGAGCGTTTTTGCCAACCCTTTGAAGCCGAATGCGATGCTCAGTTTTTCCGCGAGTTGATCGAAGAAATCGAAGCCGAAGACCGCGATGCCGTGCGCAGGCAATGGCTGTGTGATTTGGCAGACCGGGCCGAACGTGTCTTGCGTTTGGCGTTTGATGCCGGGCCGCGCAGCGGTCAGTTGCGTTACCGCGCACAGTCCGCAGCCCTCGGACGTTTGCATGGGCAAATGCGTAGCGATAAGAGCAATTTGCCGACCTTGGCCCAAGCCCTGAAAACCCGTTAGCCCACCCCTTCCCGTTCCACCAGAGAGGAGAACCATGAGCACGCTTGAAACTTTGCCTGCCGAGTCACCGCCCATCGATGCAGCTGAAAACACGGAATCTGAAGGTGTGATCGGCAAACTGGCTGGCTTGATTGACCGCGCCGACCCTGGCATACGCGCAGCGCTGTCGCGCATAGACCCTGACGCGATGCGCCCCCACCAAATGGCGGCCTTGTCGCGGGCATTGATTGGTGCGGGCCTGTCGCCCGAAAACTGGCACCCTGCCACTTGGAAGCAATGGGCTCTGATTGCCCACGGCATGGCATTGGCTGGACATGGCAAAGGCTCACTGGGCAAACAATTTGCCGAAGCGGGCGTGTCTGAGGCGCGAGTGACCAAACTCTTGGTTTCGCGTGACGATGCGTTTTTACAAATCGTCCCGCGCCTGCTGCGTTTGTTGGCCAGCAGACAGGTTCAACCCAATTGGTACACCTTTGGCGCGCTAATTCGTCACAACGACGCACAAGACACCAACGAGCAAGAAAAAGCAGAAGCACTGCGCCTGCAAATCGCAGGCCAGTACTTCAGCGCCATGACCCGCAATGCCGCCTGACACTTTTCAAAATTTCAATCGAGGAATTCACCATGACCACACTGCCCCGTTTCATTCAAATCCACACTCTGCACAACTACCCCGCTGCTTTGCTCAACCGCGACGATGCAGGCCTGGCCAAGCGCTTGCCCTATGGCGACAGGGTTCGCACGCGCATTTCATCGCAATGTCTCAAGCGCCATTGGCGCGTGGCAGAGGATTCTTTTTCGCTTTCGACCCTCGCCAAAAGCAAAGGAATTGAACTTGAGCAACGATCAACCTACTTCATGGAAGAAGTTAAGAAAAAATTGGTTGAGCATTCGGTGCCTGAAGCCATTGCAATTGGTGCTGTTGAGGGATTGATTGAAGCGCTGAAACTCAACAGAGATTCCAAGAAAAAAGACAAGATCAAGACCAGCGAAGTCATTCTTTTGGGGGCCAAAGAAGTCGATTACCTTTTTCAGTTCACGCTAGGCATTGCAAAGCAACAAGCCGATGCAAAAGCTGCGCACAAGGCTTTGAAGGATGCTGTGGAAGCATCGGGCAAAGATTTCAAAGAGAACCTGAAAACCATGCTTGCCGAATCCGGCTTGGTTTCAGCGATGTTTGGCCGCATGGTCACGTCTGACGTGCTCACCAGCCGCGATGCGGCGGTGTATGTTGCGCATGCTTTCACCGTGCATGAGGCGCAGGTCGAAAACGACTACTTCACCGTGGTGGACGACTTGCTGCGTGATGCGGGTGAACAAGGCTCGGCGGGCATCTTTGACACCGAACTCGCCTCAGGCCTGTACTACGGCTATGTGGTGGTGGATGTGCAGCAACTGTTGGCGAACCTGGGCGGTGAAGACCGCGAGTTGGCAGGCCAGATCGTGCACCACATGCTGCACCTGATCGCCACCGTCAGCCCCGGTTCCAAGCGGGGCAGCACCGCCCCGTTTGAATGGGCCAAATTCATGCTGGTAGAAGCGGGCGACTGGCAGCCGCGAAGTTTGGCCGGGGCTTTTCAAAACGCACTGGATACACGAGGCGCAAAAATTCGTGAACGTGCAGTGGAACAACTCTCGGGTGAATTGCAGCGGCTCGACGCAGCTTATGGCGCACCGTGCGAGCGCCGTTTCTTGAGTGTGGACGATGTTCAAGTGCCGGGTGCCCAGCGCATGCCCTTGGCTGCGTTGACGCAGTGGGTGCAAGCGATCATTGCCAGCGGCACGCTGCAAGGTGCCTGAGATGGCGCGGCATTTGTTGATGCGGCTGCGCGCACCCTTGATTGCGTTTGGCGGCGAAACGATTGACAACTTCGGCGTGATTCGCGACTTTCCCGCGCTGTCCTTGGTCACCGGTTTGTTGGCCAACGCCTTGGGCTGGGATCGTGGCGACGATGACCGTCACAACCGCCTGCAAGAACGTCTAGTGATGGGGGCTCGGCTGGACGCAATTGGAAGTCGTTTAATCGATTTTCAGACAGCTCAATTAGGTGCCAACGACAAAGGATGGACGACGCGCGGCGTGCCAGAAGAGCGCGCCGGTGGTGCAGGCACTTATGCTGGCCCACACCTGCGTTACCGCCACTACTACGCCGACATGAACGCACTGCTCGCGCTGCGCCTGCAAGCCGCTTATGAAGCGCCCACATTAGACGACTTGGCAGCTGCGCTGGACAAGCCCGCACGCCCTTTGTTCATCGGGCGCAAGAACTGCCTGCCTACAGACCGTTTGATGGCCGGCTGGGTAGAGGCCGACAACATCCTGGAGGCGCTGCAAAAAGCCTTGCCCCCCGTTGCCGACAAAACCCGCGCCCAATGGCCCGAAGGCGAAGGCCAATTGCGTGGGCAGCACCACAACAACAGTTTGGATGTGTGCGACGAACGCAACTGGACCAGCGGCGTGCATGGTGGCTGGCGACCGGTGTTTGAGGGCGTGTTGCCAGCCACACTGGCGCCAGCCGCACAACAGGAGGGCGTATGAGCCAGAGTTTTCACTTGATACACATGCGCCCCAACATGAGCCGCCTTTTGCCCTGGGCGCAACGTCAAGGTTTGGTGGCTGATCGTGGGCAAGGCGATTTAGGTTACGCCTTTCACGCGGCGCTCAAGGCCGCATTTGGCGATTTGGCCCCGCAGCCCTTCAGCTACCGTGGGGGCCAAGGCTTGCTGGCCTACTCTGCACAAGCACAAGGGCTGCAAGCGGCATGCGCCTTGGCCACGCCCGAGGTGGCCGATATGTTGGGGCTGGATGCCTCGCCACAATCTCCGGGTCTTCTCATTCGCGCATTCCCGCAAAGCTGGAATGCTGGGCAGTGGTTGGCGTTTGAATTGCGCGTGCGTCCCGTGGTGCGCAAGGACGATAAAGAGTTGGATGCCTTCCTCTCTGCCGTCGAACGCCTGTCAGACGCGATGCCCAAGCGTGAGGCGGTTTATGCCGATTGGCTGAAACGGCAATTTGGCGCTGCCGCCGATCTGCACGAAGTGCGCATGACCGAGTTCAAGCTCAGCAACGTGTTGCGTCGTGGTGCCGCGCAGGCTGAAGGTATGCGGTCTAAACATCCAGTGCAGGGACCCGACGCCACCTTCACCGGAGTGCTTCAAGTACGCGATAGCTTGGCTTTTGCGGCTTTGGTTGCGCGTGGCATTGGACGGCACCGTGCGTTTGGTTTTGGCATGCTCTTGCTCAAGCCTGCTGCAACAGCCTGGGGCTGAAAGTGCTCAAAGGGCGATTGGGGCTGGAGACTGCACGCGTACCGCATGCGGACAGGCACGGCTTGATCTGGCTGGAGCGGGGCGAGTTGTGTGTGGTCAACGGGTGTTTGCACTTTGCGCGTGGCAAAGACACGCTCACCCCTACGTTTGACCAAATTCCGCACCAAGCCGTTTCCATGATTTTGTTGGGACCGGGCAGCAGCGTGACGCACGACGCGTTGCGCTTGCTGGCCCGCCACGGCACCTTGCTGGCCGCTGTGGGTGTGGATGGCGTGCGCAGCTACACCGCGCCACCCATGATGCCGGACAGGTCAGACATTGCACGCAGACAAGCTGAGTTGTGGGGCAACCCCAGACGGCGCATCAGTGTGGCGCGCCACATGTATGCATTGCGCTTGGGTGAAGTTTTGCCGCATCGTGACCTGGACACCTTGCGTGGCATTGAAGGCAGTCGGGTCAAAGCCACATACCGACACATGGCCGAAAAATTTGGCATTGAATGGCATGGCAGACGTTTTGATCGAGCCAACCCCGAAGCCGATGATTTGCCCAATCAAGCGATCAACCATGCAGCAACAGCGGTACAAGCTGCAGCCGCCATTGCGGTACAAGCTTTGGCGGCCATTCCACAGCTCGGTTTCATTCATGAAGATTCCGGGCAAGCCTTTGTGTTGGACATTGCCGACTTGTACCGTGACCACATCACCCTGGCCATTGCGTTCACTGCGGTCAAGCAGTGTGAAAAATCGGCTGAGCCAATGGATCGATTGGTGAGACGGGAGGCTGCCAGAGTTTTCCGAAAAGAGTCGGTCATCCCTTCAATGATTGACCGCATCAAGCAAGTCATACGAATGGACGAGGTGGCGCATGGCGCTGGTAACGATAGTGACCCGTGACGTGGCCGACCGCTTTCGTGGCTTTTTATCGTCAGTGATGTTGGAGGTGGAACCCTGCACCTATGTCAGCCCCCGCATGAGCAAAGGTGTCAGGGAGCGTGTTTGGAAAGTCATGACGGAGTGGCATACCGCAGAACCACGCGGCAGCATCGTCATAATTTGGCGTGAAAGAGAGGCAACAGGCGGTGTGGGTTTGGCACATTTGGGCACGCCTGCCAAGACGCTGATGGAAATGGATGGCATGTGGATCGCCCGTGCTGGTGGTTAAGTCCAATCGTTCTTTAAAAAAAAGATGCAAATCGTGAATTTTCTTTCTGGATCACAGACTTATGATCTAGAGGTTCCCCCGCGCATGCGGGGATAGGCCCCGCACCATCGTCAACGACACCGGTTCGGGCTCGGTTCCCCCGCGCATGCGGGGATAGGCCCATTAGGGGTCGCACTTGGCGTTGTGCCAACATGGTTCCCCCGCGCATGCGGGGATAGGCCCACCACGCTGCGCTGGTACTTAAACCGGCCGAAGGTTCCCCCGCGCATGCGGGGATAGGCCCACTCATGTGCCTACTGTTGTCACTCAACCAGCGGTTCCCCCGCGCATGCGGGGATAGGCCCCTCTTGATGGGTGGCAGGAGGTGAACCACCCGGGTTCCCCCGCGCATGCGGGGATAGGCCCATGTTCAAGACCCTGGTGCTGCGCCCCGGCATGGTTCCCCCGCGCATGCGGGGATAGGCCCCTTGGCGACTACAACACCGCATCGGGTTTGCGGGTTCCCCCGCGCATGCGGGGATAGGCCCATATCCGCATAAAGCGGCGTGTCTTTGAACCAGGTTCCCCCGCGCATGCGGGGATAGGCCCTATTCAAGCCCAGACGACAAACTTGCTGAGGCGGTTCCCCCGCGCATGCGGGGATAGGCCCGGGATTAATCTGTTTCATATGCGGTCATTTCTGGTTCCCCCGCGCATGCGGGGATAGGCCCTGAGGGAAAGACAGAAACGAACCCTCAAAAGCGGTTCCCCCGCGCATGCGGGGATAGGCCCACCGGGTATGCACCCGATGTGTCGATGGACGTGGTTCCCCCGCGCATGCGGGGATAGGCCCGTGCCGCCCTGAGTCAGCAGCCCGCCAGTGTTGGTTCCCCCGCGCATGCGGGGATAGGCCCACGGCTGCTTTTCCTTTGGGTGCTGTGTTCAAGGTTCCCCCGCGCATGCGGGGATAGGCCCTGTGTTGAGGGTGTGATGCCTTTGACCCGTTCGGTTCCCCCGCGCATGCGGGGATAGGCCCGGGTGCCCAATGCCAACATGGGACGACCATGCGGTTCCCCCGCGCATGCGGGGATAGGCCCGACCTTCGTTTGCAGGCAGCCTCTCAGGGTATGGTTCCCCCGCGCATGCGGGGATAGGCCCTGACGCTCCAGGTTCTGGAACAGCCCCGCGCCGGTTCCCCCGCGCATGCGGGGATAGGCCCAGCTCAAAGCAGGCTAATCAGTCTCTGGCCTAGGTTCCCCCGCGCATGCGGGGATAGGCCCGGTGCAAATTGGAAACGCTACGCTAATTCTTGGGTTCCCCCGCGCATGCGGGGATAGGCCCTGGCGTTAAAAGCCAGTTTAAACGGTGAAGAAGGTTCCCCCGCGCATGCGGGGATAGGCCCAGAGAATCAGGATCAGATCAGAGCCATCACGCGGTTCCCCCGCGCATGCGGGGATAGGCCTTCGGTCTGCGTGTTGGTGAATTGCGCCGTCTAGGTTCCCCCGCGCATGCGGGGATAGGCCCGGGCGCGAAGCCTTGATTTGTGCGGGTTTGTGGGTTCCCCCGCGCATGCGGGGATAGGCCCTTTGTGCCGTCCGCGCTGCTGGTGATTGAGAAGGTTCCCCCGCGCATGCGGGGATAGGCCCTTTGCCGATTTGGGCAAAGACCCCGTGGGCGCGGTTCCCCCGCGCATGCGGGGATAGGCCCCAAAAAAATGGAGTCCGGCTGGCAGAAGATTAGGTTCCCCCGCGCATGCGGGGATAGGCCTTCGCCAATGCGTTTGTTCAGCTTTTCGTATTCGGTTCCCCCGCGCATGCGGGGATAGGCCCTTAGGATTCGGCGAAGTTGCATAAGTGCAAAGGGTTCCCCCGCTCATGCGGGGATAGGCCCCTCGCGGGTCAGGCTTTTGTCACGACCTGGTTGGTTCCCCCGCTCATGCGGGGATAGGCCCGTGACACAGCCCACCCTGTCCAATTGGAAAAAGGTTCCCCCGCGCATGCGGGGATTGGATGATGAACAAGCCACCAGGTTCTTTCTGGACCTTTGCGGTAAAGCGTTTGAATTGAAGGCTTTTGTGAATCTCAAAAACCTTTTTGTGAAATGAGCACAGTGGCCATCTTTAGGTCTTCAGCGACTGCATCACCCGGGCGATGCAGTCGTTGGTTTTGGCGGCGTCAATCCAGCGCATGATGCACACCAATTCCAGCTCGGGATCGACCCAGGTGATGGATGAACCAGCGCCGATGGCAAACCAGGAGCTGCGGGGCGCGTCCTTGAACAAGGCGCCATCTCGGTTCAGCCAAATCAGATAGCCGTAGTAGGGCGCAACCTCGCAAGCTTGCTGCATCATGTGCAGCCATTGCTGAGACAAAATTTGTTGGCCTTTGTACTGGCCCTGACCCATGAGCATCAGGCCAATGCGGGCCTGGTCCATGGCCGAGATGGACACGCCGCCGCCCCAGTGGCTGCCGCCCGGCACCGACATCATGCGTTGGCCATTGACTTGGCTCCAGCCCTGCTCGTAGCCCACCCATTGGAATGCGTCCGAGCATCCGAGCGGTTGACGGATGAATTCTTCAAACACCTCCGGCAGCGGCCGCTTGAACAAGTGCAGCAAGGCCAATGACAGTTGGTTGATGCGAACGTCGTTGTACTCAAACCGGGAGCCCGGCTCGCCCAGGGGTCTGGCATCGCCTTTGGTGCCTTCGGCCTGTCCGGTTTGGTAGGGCAGCCAGCGGTAGCGGTCAACTTGTTCAGGGATGCCCAGGCAGGTGCCCTCCCATTCGCTGGTTTGTTGCAGCAAATGGTGCCACGTGATGCGCGACAAACGATCACCCTCAAAGCCAATGCCAGGGCATTGTTGAACCACGGGGGTGTGCACGTCTTTCAGCAGCCCCTGGTCAAATGCGAGGCCCGCCAGCAAGGCCAAATAAGTTTTGGCCACACTGAAGGTGAGATCGGCTTTGTGGGGCTCGCCCCATTGGGCCAACAAGCGGTGTTGGTGGAACAAAACGCCAGACACCGGTCCACGCCCATGGACCGGGCCATACAGGCGGTTGTAAGGCGGTGGGTCGACATCGTGGATGCCCCAGGGCGGCGACGTGTCTCGCGACCAGGGCGTTTCACACGACTGGATGAATTCAAGGGTCGATTCGAGGGAGTGGTTCATGTGCAAGCCCGCATGGCATAAAAATTGGCTGGGCGTCAGCCCAGGGCCGCTTTGGCGGCTTGCTGTGACTTGTACACCAGCTTGCGCGCCATGCTCCAGCGGTGCACTTCGCTCGGACCGTCGTAAATGCGGAAGGCCCGCATGTCCATGAAGATGCGCATGACGGGCGTTTCGGCCGTGACGCCTTGCCCCCCCAGAATCTGCACGCAGCGGTCCACCACACGCCATTCGGCTTCGGAGCAGGCGACCTTGGCACGGCTCGATTCAAAGCCGCCTTTGTGGCCTTGGTCGAGCAGCCAGGCGGTGTGCCAGATGTGCAGGCGGGCCGTGTGCAGGTCGATGTCGTTGTCGGCCAGCATGAAGCCCACACCTTCGTGTTCGGCCAGGGGCTTGCCAAAGGCATGGCGGCGGCTGGCATAGTCGAGCGCGATGTCGTGCGCGCGGCGCGCCTGCCCCAGCCAGCGCATGCAGTGCGTCAGGCGTGCCGGGGCCAGCCGCACTTGGGCGTAGCGAAAGCCTTGGCCCACTTCACCCAGCACGTCGCTGGCAGGCACGCGCAAGTTGTCAAAGCGCAGCACGCCGTGGCCACCCGTGAAGCAGTTGTCCAGGGTGTCCATGCTGCGCTCGTGGTGGATACCGGGCTGGTCCATGTCGGTCAAGAACATGGTGGCGGAGCCGTCTTCCATGCGCGCCATGACGATGGCGTAATCCGCGCCATCGGCCCCGGTGATGAACCATTTGCGGCCATTGATCAGGTAGGCGTCGCCGTCTCGCACGGCAGTGGTTGTGAGCATGGACGGGTCTGCGCCCGCGCCGGGGTCGGGCTCGGTCATGGCAAAGCACGAGCGCGTGAGACCCGCGACCTGCGGGCGCAACCAGCGCTCTTTTTGCGCCGGGTTGGCCACTGCTTCCATGAGGTGGATGTTGCCTTCGTCGGGCGCGTGGATGTTGAGTGCGGTGGGCCCCAAGTTGGAGTAGCCGGCTTCTTCAAAGACCACCGCTTTGGCGATGTGGCTCAGGCCCAGGCCGCCCATCTCAAGCGATGCGTGGGGGGTGAGCAAGCCCGCTGCGCGTGCGCGGGCCACCAGTTCATCGCGCAGTTCTTTGGACGGGCCGTGTGGGCCGTGGCGCGGGTCGCCCTCGAGCGGGATCACCTGTTCGGCGATGAACCGCCGTGTGCGCTCGCGCAGGGCTGCAATGTCCGGTGGGATGTCGAAGTTCATGGTCGGTCTTCAATCGGTTGAACAGGGGTGTGAATGGGATTGGAAAGCCTGCGTCGGCCTTGTCCTGTCCGGCCTGTGACTGGCTGTCTCGCGGGTGTCTGTGCCATCCACCCCCAAGCGGCCTGTCATTTGTGTGGCATGCCCCGATCCCGCCGGGTGCTAGTCTGTCCAAAATGGGCAGCAGACCTGCCCATTTCCCTGCCAAAAATAGGACACACCATGAAGCTCTATACCGCCCACCGCGCCCCCAGCCCCCGCAGGGTGTTGATGTTTTTGGCCGAGAAAAACATCACCGGCATCGAGATGGTCAACATGGACCTCAATGGCGGCGAGCACCGCCAGCCCGACTATCTGGCCAAAAGCCCTTTGGCCAAGGTGCCTGCGCTGGAGCTGGACGACGGCCGGGTGATCACCGAGACGCGGGCGATCTGCACCCTGCTGGAGGGGCGCTACCCCGAGCCCAACCTGATGGGCGTGGACGGCGACGAACGGGGCTTCATCGAGATGGCCGACCGCCAGGTGGAGCTGTATTTGCTGGGTGGCATTGCCAACGCGATCCGCCACAGCCACCCAGGACTGGCGCCTCTTGAGAAACCGCAGTTCCCCGAGTTTGGCCGCTCACAGGCCGAGAAGGTGCGGGATGTGGCGCGGGGCTTTGACCAGCGTCTGCAAGGCCAGCCCTTCATCGCGGGTGAGCGCTTCACCATCGCCGACATCACCGCGTTTTGCGCGCTGGAGTTTGCACGCGGCTTGATGAAGTTTGTGCCCGGCGACGAGGGCATGAACGCCTTGCAGGCCTGGCGCGACCGCATGAACGAGCGGCCCAGTGCCAAGGTGTGATCGGCTGAAAATGATCAGCTGAACACGCCGCCGTAGTCCTTGCGCAGGTCGTTCTTTTGCACCTTGCCGGTGCCACCCACGGGCAGCGATTCGAGGAAGACCACATCGTCGGGCACCCACCACTTGGCGACCTTGGTGGCCAAAAAGTCCAGGATCTCCTGCTTTTCAAGCGTTTGACCGGGCTTGCGCACGATGAACAGCAGTGGGCGCTCGTCCCACTTGGGGTGCTTGACGCCAATGACGGCGGCCATGGCCACGGCGGGGTGGCCGATGGCGGCGTTTTCCAGGTCGATCGAGCTGATCCACTCGCCTCCGGTTTTGATCACGTCCTTGGTGCGGTCGCGGATTTGCATGGTGCCCCGCGCATCGATGGTGGCGATGTCGCCCGTGGGGAACCAGCCGTCCACCAGCGCGGTTTTCTCGGCCTTGAAATAGCGCGCCACGATCCATTGGCCGCGCACCATCAGCTCGCCTTGGGAGGTGCCGTCGCGCGGCAGGGTGGCACCGTTTTCGTCCACGACTTTGATTTCGATGCCTGAGACCGCGCGGCCTTGCTTGGCCACGATGGCGTGTTGTTCGGCTGCAGGTTTTTGGCGGTCGGTGCGGGTCAGGATGCTCATGGTCGCCACGGCGGTGGTTTCGGTCATGCCCCAGCCGTGGCGCACTTCCACGCCATAGGTGTCCATGAACTTGGCGATCAGCGCCATGGGCATGGCCGAGCCGCCCACACAGGTGCGCTTCATGTGGGCAAAGCGCAAGTTGTTTTGCTCGACGTGCTGGATCAGGCCCATCCAGATGGTGGGCACACCCGCGCTGATGGTGACCTGCTCGGCGTCCATCAGCTCGTACAAGCTGGGGCCATCGAGTTTGGGGCCAGGCAAGACCAGCTTGGTGCCAGCCACCAGTGCGGCATAGGGGATGCACCAGGCGTTGATGTGGAACATCGGCACCACGGGCAAGATGGTCTCTTGGGTGGACAGGCCCAGCACATCGGGCATGCAGCCGGTGGTGGCGTTCATGACGATGGCGCGGTGCGAGTACAGCACGCCCTTGGGGTTGCCGGTGGTGCCCGAGGTGTAGCACAGCGCTGCGCCGGTGTTTTCATCGAGTGCGGGCCAGTCGAATGTGTCGCTGTGGCCCGCGATCAGGTCTTCGTAGTTGAGCACGCTCACGCCCTCGATGGCGGGGGTGTTGGCCGCATCGGCCAGACACACCCAGGCGCGCACCTTGGGGCAATGCGCGGCAATGCCTTTGACCAGTGGCGCAAAGGTGGCGTCAAACAGCACCACCTCGTCTTCGGCGTGGTTGATCACATAGATCAGCTGCTGGGGGTGCAGGCGAGGGTTGCAGGTGTGCATGACCATGCCGCTGCCCGAGACGGCGTAATACGCTTCCAGGTGGCGGTGGTTGTTCCAGGCAATCGAGCCAATGGCACTGCCCGCTTTCAGGCCCATTTGCGCCAAAGCGTTGGCCAGCTGGCGCGCCCGCTGGGCAGCCTGGGCAAAGGTGCTGCGGTGCAGCGGGCCGTGCGTCTCGCGCGAGACGATGTCTTGCTCGCCAAATTGTGCAGCGGCGTGTTCGAGGATGCCCGAAATGAGCAAGGGGCGGTTCATCATGAGGCCGGGTTGGGGCATGTGCTGTCTCCAGTGTTTTGCATTTTTTTAAAGCAGCGCCGCGTACACCAGGTCGCGGAACAGGGGCCGATAGTAATCCCTTTGGTTGGGGGCTTGGATCATCAGCATGGCATACATGTCGAGCGCCGGGTCCACAAAAAAAGTGGTGCCCGCAATCCCGCCCCAGTAGTACAAGCCCACCGAGCCGGGCACCGGCGACAGGCCCAAATGGGTGCGCACTGCAAAGCCGAGTCCAAAGCCGTGGCCGGGGGGCAGCAAGGTGCCATCTGCAGGCATGCTGCCCAAGTGGTCGGCGGTCATGTAGTCCACCGTGTGGGGGCCGAGCAGGCGCACGCCTTCGAGCTCGCCCCGGTTGCGCAGGCACTGCAAAAAGCGGGCGTAGTCCATGGTGGTGGACATCAACCCGCCACCGCCGCCTTCCATGGCAGGCATCTGGCGGGGTTCCAGCACCTTCATCGGCACACCGCCGTCGGGGTCGTGCGCAAAGGGCTCGGCAATGCGGTGGTGGTGTTCTGGCGGCACGGCAAAGCCGGTGTCCACCATGCCCAGCGGGCCAAAAATCTCGGCTTGCAGGAATGCGCCCAAGCCTTGCCCGCTGACCACCTCGACCAGCCGCCCCAGCACATCGGTGGCGCGGCTGTAGGCCCACACGGTGCCGGGCTGAAACTGCAACGGCACTGCGGCCAGCGTTTGAGAAAACTCGGCATTGGTGCGCTCGCGTGAGGCGATCTTCACCGCCCCATATTGGCGCTGCACCGGTGAGTCGCCCAAGAATTCATAGGTCAGCCCTGCGGTGTGGCGCAACAGGTCTTGCACCGTGGCTTCTTGCCGCACGGGCTCCAGGCCATCGGCTGTAGCCACTTTTTGGTTGGCGTATTCGGGCAACCAGCGGCTGACCGGGTCGCTCAAAATCAACTGCCCGCGCTCGACCAGCATCATCACCGCCACCGACACGACCGGCTTGGTCATGGAGTAGATGCGGAAGATGCTGTCGGTTTTCATGGGGGTGCCCGTGGCCGGGTCTTGCTGGCCCACGGCTTCGAACAAGCCGATCTGACCGCGCCGGGCGATCATGGCCACGGCACCCGGCAGGCGGCCACTGGCCACTTCGCGGCGCAGCACGTCCATCAGGCGCTGGGTGCGTTCGGGGCACAGGCCCACCTCGGTGGGTGGGGCGTGGGGCAAGCTGGTGTGTGCAGTCATCGGCGGCTCCGGTGGAAGGGTGTTTTGTACACCAGCCTGATGGCATGGGGTATCGCCTGCGGCGCAGCGGGCGCTTTGGCTTGTCGCCCACGCGTCATAGGGCCTAAGCCTCGCGCAGTGCGAGCCTTGCTCGACTGAATTCATGTTGATTTCAGAACTCTCTGCCAAGACCCGGGTGTCGGTGCACCGCTTGCGGCGCTATGAGGCCGAAGGCCTCATTGAAAGCCAGCGACTGCCCAATGGTTACCGCGTGTACGACGAAAAAACCGTCAAGCACGTCATCTTCATCGCCATGTCGCGGGAGATGGGTTTCTCGCTGCCCTTCATCGCCGAGTGTTTGCCGCGCTTCCAAGCGGGCAAGCTGTCGGCGCAAGACATGATCGAGGCGATCCTGGCGCGTGTGGCCGAGTTCAACCGCTGGTGCGGCATCGAGGTGACGGTGGCCGAGCCCGGCTTTGTCGAAATCCAGATGCCTTGGCGTCCAGAGGTGGGGCAGTACTCGGGCTATTTGCATGCGGGTTTGATGGGCACACTCATCGACACCGCCTGCGGCTTTGCGGCCGGTACTGTGGCGGGGCCGAATTTGTTGGCCGCCCACTTTTCGGTCAACTGCCTGCGCCCTGCCGTGGGACAAAAGTTCATTGCGCGGGCCCGCGTGGTCAAACCCGGCAAAGCGCAGGTCTTCACCAGCTGTGATTTGTTCGCGGTGGATGCAGAGGGGGAGAAGCTGGTGGCGAACGGTCAGACTTTGCTGACGGTGGTCGCCGCGTGACAGACCGTGCCATACTGACATCAGGCTTCAGGGCCTTTGTAACCACCGAGCCGAAAGGAACTTCGCATGGCCATCCCCTGGCTGCTGGCGCTCAAGGTCATCCCCTGGGGGGATGTGATTGAACATGCGCCCAGCGTGCTCAAAGCAGCGCGCAAACTGATGGACCGACAAAGCGCAGAGCCCGCGCCGTCCAGTGCCACCGGTGTCGATTTGAGCAAGGAGGCCTTGCCCAGCTTGGGTGAGCTGAAGAACCGTTTGATCGCCGCCCAGGTGCAACTGGACCGCCAGGCCCAGATGCAAGCCGAGATGGCCCAAACCCTGGCCGAGTTGGCCGAGCAAAACGCCCGCTTGGTCAGCGCGGTGGAGACCTTGCGTGTGCGCACACGCGTGCTGTTGTGGGCGGTGGCTGCGCTGGTGTTGGCCGTGGTTGGGATGGCTTTGCGCTGATCGACCCGTGTTCCGCTTTGTCGGGGCTGAAGCACCGACCTGCCAGCGCTTTGTGGCTGCCGACTTTCAGGCAAAGCGTTCGCGCAAATAGGCCACGATGGCGGCCGAATCCTGCAGCCAACGGGTTTGGCCATCGGCTTCGGTGATCCGCAGGCATGGCACCTGGGTCGCGCCAGTGCCTTGCAACAATTCATTTCGGTGGGCTGCATGGTGCTGTGCGTCGCGCATTTCGATGGGCAGTGACAGGCGACGCATTTCCTGGCGCACCTTGATGCAAAACGGGCAGGTGCTGAACTGGTACAGCGCCAGGCTTTGGCATTGCGCGTCCACGCCGGCTTGCGCCGCTGCTTCGCGCACCACGCCAGCCGGTTGGGTCAGGCGCTCTTTGAGCAGCATGACGGGGCCGAGCACGGTGCGCAGGGTTCGGAAGAAAGCACGGACGATGGTTTTCATGGAGGCGTGTTGTTTCAAAAAGAGATGGATGAAGCGGTGCAGGTGGCCCGCGCTTTTAGAGCAAACGCGCCAAATAACGGCCCGTGAAGCTCGCCTTGTTTTTGGCCAGCTGCTCCGGTGTGCCTTCGCCCACGACAGTGCCGCCGCCCGCGCCGCCTTCTGGCCCCATGTCGATCAGCCAGTCGGCGGTTTTGATGACGTCGAGGTTGTGTTCGATGATGACGATGGTGTTGCCCGCATCGCGCAGCTGGTGCAGCACTTGGAGCAGCAGGTCGATGTCGGCAAAATGCAGACCGGTGGTGGGCTCGTCCAGGATGTACAGCGTGCGACCGGTGTCGCGCTTGGACAATTCGAGTGCGAGTTTCACGCGTTGCGCCTCGCCGCCCGAGAGCGTGGTGGCGCTTTGACCCAGGCGGATGTAGGTCAGGCCCACATCCAGCAGGGTTTGCAACTTGCGCGCGATGTTGGGCACGGCGCTGAAGAACTGGTGTGCAGCTTCCACCGTCATGTTCAGGATCTGCGCGATGTTCTGCCCCTTGTATTGCACTTCCAGCGTTTCGCGGTTGTAGCGCATGCCGTGGCACACGTCGCAGGGCACATACACATCCGGCAAAAAGTGCATCTCCACTTTCACCACGCCGTCGCCCTGGCAGGCTTCACACCGGCCTCCGCCCGACGATGCGCTCACGTTGAAGCTGAAGCGCCCGGGGCCGTAGCCGCGCTCGCGGGCTGCGGGCACCTCGGCCATCAGTTCGCGGATGTGGGTGAACAGGCCCGTGTAGGTGGCGGGGTTGCTGCGTGGGGTGCGGCCAATGGGCGATTGGTCCACGTTGATGACTTTGTCGAAGAGTTCAAGTCCCAGGATGGCTTCGTGCGGGGCGGCTTCCTCGTGAGCACGGTGAATCTGGTGTGCCGCGGCCTTGTAGAGCGTGTCGTTGACCAGGGTTGATTTGCCGGAGCCCGACACACCGGTCACGCAAGTGAGCAAGCCCACGGGGAGCCTCACGTTCACGTTTTGGAGGTTGTTGCCTTTGGCGCCCAAGATCTCGATGAAGTCTTTGCCTGCTTTGTGGCGCTTTGGCGTCGCGATTTTTTTGCGACCCGACATGTATTGGCCGGTGATGGAGTCGTGCGCCGCCAGGATGTCGGCGCAAGTGCCTTGGGCCATCACGCGCCCGCCGTGCACGCCCGCGCCGGGCCCCATATCGATCACGTGGTCCGCCACGCGGATCATGTCTTCGTCGTGCTCGACCACCAGCACGCTGTTGCCAATGTCGCGCAGGTGTTGCAGGGTGCCGATCAGGCGGTCGTTGTCGCGCTGGTGCAGGCCGATGCTGGGCTCGTCCAGCACGTACATCACGCCCGTCAGGCCCGAACCGATTTGGCTGGCCAAGCGGATACGCTGGGCCTCACCGCCCGACAAGGTCTCGGCGCTGCGGTCCAGGCTCAAGTAGTTCAGACCCACGTCGTTGAGGAATTTCAGGCGTGATGCGATTTCGCGCACCACCTTGTCGGCGATCTCGGCCTTGGCCCCGCGCAGTTGCAGACTCTGAAAATATTGCTGCGATTCGCCCAGCGTGATGTGGCTGATCTCGTAAATGGCGCGGGCCTGAGCGCCTTCACCAATGCGCACATGGCGCGCCTCGCGCCGCAAACGGGTGCCCTGGCAGCTGGTGCAAGGCTGCAGGTTGCGGTAGCGCGCCAGGTCTTCGCGCACCACGGCCGAGTCGGTCTCGCGGTAACGCCGCGTCATGTTGGGGATGATGCCTTCGAAGGGGTGTTTTTTGCTGACCTTCTTGCCTTGTGAGGCGCCGGACTCCATCACGTAGCTGAACTTGATTTCTTCTTCGCCCGAACCGTGCAGCAGCACCTGTTGGTGCGCCGGTGCGAGTTTTTCAAAGGGTGCTTCGATGTCGAATTGGTAATGCTTGGCCAGGCTTTCGAGCATGCTGAAGTAAAAGCCGTTGCGCCGGTCCCAGCCCTTGATGGCGCCACTGGCCAAGCTGAGTGAGGGAAAGGCCACCACCCGCTCGGGGTCGAAAAACGCCATGGTGCCGATGCCGTCACAGGTGGGGCAAGCGCCCATGGGCGAGTTGAACGAGAACAGGCGCGGCTCGAGTTCGCTGATGGAATAGGTGCACACCGGGCAAGCGAACTTGGCGTTGAACAGGTGTTCTTTGCCCGTGTCCATCTCCAGTGCCACGGCGCGGTGTTCCGCCAGGTGCAGCGCGGCTTCAAAGCTTTCGGCCAGACGCTGGCGCAGGGCGTCTCTTGCATTTCCTTTCACTTTCTCGTCCTCTTCGGCGCGAACCTTGATGCGGTCCACCACCACGTCGATGTTGTGCTTCTCTGTTTTCTTGAGTGTGGGCAGGTCTTCCACCTCCACCGTCTGACCATTGATGCGAAAGCGCACATAGCCCAGCGCCTGCATCTGCTCAAAGACTTTTTCAAACTCGCCTTTTTTCTCTCGGGCAATCGGCGCCAAGATCATCAGCTTGGTGTCTTCGGGCAGGGCCAGCACCGTGTCCACCATCTGGCTCACGGTCTGCGCCTGCAAGGGCAGGTGGTGGTCAGGGCAATACGGCGTGCCCGCGCGGGCAAACAGCAGGCGCAGGTAGTCGTGGATCTCGGTCACGGTGCCCACGGTGGAGCGCGGGTTGTGGCTGGTGGCTTTTTGCTCGATGGAAATCGCGGGCGACAGGCCTTCGATCAGGTCCACATCGGGCTTGTCCATCAGTTGCAGGAATTGCCGGGCATAGGCCGACAGGCTCTCCACATAGCGACGCTGGCCCTCGGCATACAGCGTGTCAAAAGCCAAGCTCGACTTGCCCGAACCCGACAGCCCGGTGATCACCACCAGCTGGTTGCGCGGGATGTCGAGGTCGATGTTTTTCAGGTTGTGGGTGCGTGCCCCCCGCACGCTGATGTGGCTTTGCCGCAGCGCTGCGGCCAGATAGCGCGCATCATCAGGTTCATCGGGCAGGGCAAGGGGGTCAACAAGTTTCACGGTGGGCGGCCAGATCAGCAAAACCTTTGATTATCCCTGCCGGGGCTGCGGCGGCCCCCGGGGACCACCAATCAGGGACAATCCTTCGTTTGTTTTCACCCTGTTTGGGGTTTTGTGTGACCGACCTTGCGCAGACAGCATCTTCTTTGGACATGACGCCCACCGAGCGGCGCGCCAGTGCCTCTTTGTCGGGCATTTTTGCCTTGCGCATGCTGGGCTTGTTTCTGGTTTTGCCGGTGTTTGCCCTGGAGGCGCGGCAATATCCGGGGGGCGAAGACCCCCTGTGGCTGGGCTTGGCCATGGGGATTTATGGCTTGACGCAAGGCTTGCTTCAATTGCCTTTTGGCATGGCATCGGACCGTTTCGGACGCAAGCGGGTGATCGTGCTGGGCCTGATCATTTTTGCTTTGGGCAGTTTTTGGGCGGCAGTGGCCACCGATTTGACCCAGTTGCTCATCGGGCGTAGCTTGCAGGGGGCCGGTGCCGTGTCGGCGGCCGTCACCGCATTGCTGGCCGATCTGACGCGTGATGAGGTGCGCACCAAGGCCATGGCCCTGGTGGGCGCCAGCATCGGCCTCATGTTTGCGCTGTCTTTGGTGGTGTCGCCGGTGCTGACGGCCTGGATCGGGTTCGCGGGCTTGTTCTGGTTGACCGGGGTGATGGCCTTGGTGGGCGTGGCCGTGGTCATCTGGGGCGCCCCGCCCGCTCCGCCGCCTGTGTTGGGGCCAGGCCGAGGGCGGCTGGCCGACGTGTTGGTCCATGCCGATTTGATGCGCCTGAATGTGGGCGTGTTTGTGCTGCATGCGGTGCAATTGGCCATGTGGGTGGCTGTGCCGGCCTTGCTGGTGCAGGCGGGTCTGGACAAGGCGCAGCACTGGCAGGTGTATTTGCCAGCGGTGTTGCTGTCGTTTTTGTTTTTGGGTGTGGTGTTTGCCATGGAGCGGCGCGGGCACCTGAAAAAAGTGTTTTTGCTCTCCATCGGCCTGATCGCCTTGGTGCAGCTGGGTTTGTTGGTGCAGTCGGTGGGCACCCCCAGCCTGGGTGTTTTGGCGGCTTGGTTGCTGGTGTTTTTTTGCGGCTTCAATGCGCTGGAGGCGACCCAGCCCAGCCTGGCCTCGCGCATCGCCCCCCGGGCCATGCGCGGTACGGCCCTGGGGGTATACAACACGCTGCAGTCCCTGGGGTTTTTTGTGGGCGGTCTGGTGGGCGGCTGGCTGGTCAAGTCCTGGGGCAGCCCGGCGCTGTTTTTGAGCTGTGGCGCGGCTTTGCTGCTGTGGTGGCTGTTGGCGTGGCCCATGCAGACGCCCGGTCGAGCCGCGCCTGTGAGCCATACCCCCTGAGGACAATGCGGCGCCTGGGGGCGGCTTTCTGGCCTTGGAGGCCAGGGCGATTCGCCGCATCAGATTGGCCGCATAATTGGGCATCATCGAGGAGTTTTCATGGCATCCGTCAACAAAGTCATCATCGTCGGCAATCTGGGAGCCGACCCTGAAACCCGCTATTTGCCCTCTGGTGACGCGGTCACCAGCATCCGCGTGGCCACCACCGACCGTTACAAAGACAAGGCCACCGGTGAAATGCGCGAGGCCACCGAGTGGCACAACATCAGCTTTTTTGCCAAACTCGCCGAAATCGCGGGCCAGTACCTGCGCAAAGGCAGTCAGGTCTATGTCGAGGGCAGCCTGCGCACCCGCAAATACACCGACAAAAACGGTGTGGAAAAGTACGCCACCGACATCCGTGCCGACAGCATGCAGATGCTGGGCAGTCGCCAAGGCATGGGCGGCCCTGCCGAGGACGGCGGTGGCTATGCCCCACGCCAAGCCGCGCCGGCCCGACCTGCCGCCGCACCGGCCAGCCGCCCTGCGGCCGCAGCCAAGCCTGCGGCCAGCAACTTTGACGACATGGACGACGACATCCCGTTCTGAAGAACACCGCTTCACCGACGTCCAGCCCCCAACCCGTGGTCCAGCCCACGGGTTTTTTCTTTCAGCCGCGCATGAGCCCACCCCTTTTTTTCTCGCCGGTGCAACACCTTGGCTTTTCTTGGTTTGCCTTGGTCATGGGTTGGTGCGGCCTGTCGCTGGCTTGGTTGCGCGCCGAGTTTCTTTGGGGGACCGTGGCGGTGTGGGTCTCGGCCGCCCTGGGCGTTGTGGCCGCATGCGTCTTGATCGTTTTGATGCTGGCCACAGTGGCTCGCCTGGGTTGGTTCCCGCAAGCTGTTCGCGCTGACCTGCAGCACCCTGTGCGCCATGTGTTCACGGCGGCCTTGCCCGCTTCTTGGGTGTTGATGGCCAGCGTGGGGGCCGCCCACTGGGGTTTTTCAGGGTGGGCAAATGCCCTGTGGATGCTCGGTTCTGCGGGTCTGATGGCGGTGAGTGGTGTGGTGGTGCTCGGCTGGTTTCGTGCGGATCGGCACCAAGACCGGTTTTGGTTGGGCATGACCCCGGCCTTGTTCATTCCCGTGGTGGGCAATGTGTTGCCGGCTTTGATGGGTGTGGTTTTGGGTCATCCGGTTTGGGCCGCGGTTCAATTTGGCCTGGCAGCCTTGCTTTGGCCTGTGGCTTGGGGGCTGATTGGGTGGCGCGTCCGCCGCTTGGGCATGTGGCCGCAGCGCCTGTTGCCCTTGACCTTCATCACGGTGGCGCCGCCTTCGGTGTTGGCTTTGACGGGTTTGAACCTGGGCACCCCGGCGTGGATGGTGGAGGGACTTTGGTGTGTGGCCTTGTTGTTTTTGTGTGGCTCTGCCTTCGTGGCCCGCGGTGTTTTCAAGCAGGCATTTGGCATGCCTTTTTGGGGCATGTCTTTTCCCTTGGCGGCATTTTCTGCCTTGTCACTGACCTTGTCCTTGGACCGCGTTGAGGCGCAAGCCTGGGCCTTGGCGGGCTTGGTGCTGGTGTCTGGTCTGTTTCTTTGGCTGGGCCTGTCCACAGTCGTGGGCATTTGGCAGGGGCGATTGCTGGTGCCGGAGCCGCCAGGGCCTTGATTGGTCATGGACGGGATTGGGGTTGGCGCTTGAGATTTCTCGTGGCGTCCATGGCATGTGGCTGCAAGCTCGGTCAGAATAGTCCCATGAACGAAATCACTTCCCGCTTTTTGCCACCAGAAGACGCCCAGCGGCGAGAGTTGCACAACGAAGTCCATGCCCGCCCACCTGCCCATGTCAGGCTGCCGGCGTTGATCGTGTATGTGGCTTTGCTCAATGAAGGGGTTTCGCGTGAACAGGAGTGGGCCCACCTGCGGCAACTGCCGGGCCATGCCGATTTGGAACTGAGTCGCCTGCAGGGCAATTTTTTGCGTTTGCGTTGCGACCATTTCACTGTGAAGTGGGAGCGTCACACCGAGTTCACCCGCTATTCCATCGTCCAGAACCTGCCCGCCCATGCGCATTGGGGCGCAGACCTGCCTGAGTTGGCGCCGCACGTGGCGGTGGGCACCGAATGGCTGCGGGGTTTGCCGGGCCAAACCATGGCGGCCATCCAGTTGGGCATGCTGTGTGCAGACCTGTCTTCGCCCGATCTGATGGCCCAGGCCCAAAGCTGGTTGGGGCCTGGCATCATGTTGGCCTCCCGCATGGGCAACACCGCAGAGGGCTTGTCGCATTCGTGCATCCTCACGCATTTCCGGATTGGAGACGATGGTTTTGAGCGCATGCTGGTGTTGGCACCGCCCGAGACTTCCGAGGCTCGGGCCGGTCGCGTGTCGCAGCGCTTGCTGGAGCTGGAGACCTACCGGCTGATGGCTTTGCGCGGCTTGCCGGTGGCCAAAAACCTGTCTGCCATGTTGTCTTCCGCTGAGGGACAGTTGGCCGACATCACGGGTTTGCTGGAGCGCAAGGGTGAAAGCGATCAGGCCTTGCTGGATTTGCTGGTGTCCTTGGCCGCCCGCATTGAGCGTGCAACGGCTGAGCACGGGTTCAGGTTTTCTGCCACTCGCGCCTACGACTCCCTGGTCAGCCAACGCCTGGCCGAGTTGCGGGAGCGGCCGATTTCAGGCATTCAAACCCTGGGTGAATTCATGCAGCGGCGCTTGTCACCGGCCATGGCCACTGTGATGGCCACCGAAAAACGCTTGGCATCCTTGGCTGAGCGGGTCTCGCGCACCAGCGCCTTGTTGCGCACCCGTGTGGACATTGCCACCGAAGCGCAAAACCAGGTGCTGCTGGAAAAGCTGACCCGTGGTCAAGAGTTGCAGCTGCGCTTGCAGGTGACGGTGGAGGGCTTGTCCATGGCCGCCATCTCTTATTACGTGGTGAGCTTGCTGCTCTACGCCTTCAAGGGCTTGCAGGCCTATGGTCTGCCCTTCAACCCTGAAATGTCGGTGGCTTTGCTTCTGCCTTTGGTGTTGTGGAGCGTTTGGCGCAGCCGCCAAAAAATCCAAGAAAAACTGCACCGATCGGACGCTTGACCTCATGGAACTGCGACAACTGCGGTATTTTGTGCGGGTGGTGGAGTTGGGCAGCATCAGCCGGGCCGCTTTGGACCTGGACCTGGTGCAGTCGGCCCTGAGCCAGCAAATCACCCGCTTGGAAGGAGAGCTCAGCACACGGTTGCTGCAGCGCTCCCCTCAGGGCGTGACGCCCACCGAGGCGGGTGTGGCCTTTTTCCGCGAGGCGCAATTGACCCTGCGGCATGCCGAGCAGGCCATTCGCGCCGCCCAGCAGGCCCGTTTGTCCGGCACGGTCAGTGTGGGCTTGGCCCCCACCACGGCAGCTGTGCTGGGCTTGCCCTTGATGCAGGCCATGCGTGAGCGTTACCCGGATGTCCGTCTGCACATGGTCGAAAGCCTCTCGGGGCACTTGTCGGTCATGCTCAATGCGCGGCAACTTGATTTGGCGGTGCTGTTTGATTTGCCGATGGCCGGTGGCCAATCCTTGCAATCGGCCCGGCGCTGGAGTGTTTTGCCGCTGATTGAAGAGGATATTTTCCTGATTTCTGCGCGCTCTCACAGAGCCCAAAAATCGCCACAGAGCCTGCGCATGTCCCAGCTGTGCGATGAGCCGCTGATTTTGCCGACGGGCCCGCATGGCTTGCGCAGTGGCCTGAATGTGGCATTTGCGCGCGCCAAAGTGGACCCCCGTGTGGTCATGGAAATGGACTCCTTGGCCATGCTGATGGACGCCGTGGGCGCTGGACTGGGTTCTACGCTGCAACCTTGGTCTGCAGTCGCGCGCATACCCGGTGCCGCCGAGCGCTTTGGCATGGCCCGCATCAGCGACCATCAAGTCCGGCGCGTGAATTTTTTATGTGGTTTGTCGGAGGATGAATTGTCCCCAGCCGCCTTGGCGACCCGCGTGGTTTTGGCTGACTGTGTGCGCACTTTGGTGCGGTCAGGGGTCTGGCTGGGCGCGAGCCTGAGCGCTCCGTCACCCAACTCTGAAGCAGAGAGTTAAGCCATCACGTCTTGGTCAGGGATTTGCGGCCTTGGCCTGGGCGCAGGCCGAGCAGCAACTCATACAGTTTTTCGGCTGCCGGGGTGAAGCTGCGGCCCTTGCGTCGAATCAGTCCAATGCGCCTTGTGATGATGGGGTCGAACAAAGGCACGCTGGCCAACACCGGGTGATCTGCGCTGGGCATGGCCAAAGACGGTACGGCAGCCACACCCATGCCTGCTTCGACCAAACCCAGCAAGGTTGTGACATGTTGGGCTTCGTAAATGCTTTGCGGTCGTTGATCTGCAGAGGCCAAGGCCAAATCGAGCAACATGCGATTGCCCGAAGATTTGGACACAGACATGAAGTCGTATTGCCCCAGTTCTTGCCAGCTGACCTTTCTTTTTTTGGCCAGCGGGTGGTCCTTTCTGCAGGCGGCGACAAAACGCTCTTCCAGAATGCTGCGAAATTCAATTCCGGGTTCGTCGTTGCCCATGAAGTTGACCCCGAAGTCGGCTTCGCCGCTGGCGACGACCGACAGGACCTCATTGGCGCTTGCATCGTGCACCTTGATGCGGATGCGTGGAAACCTGGCGTGGTAAGTGCGCAGGACTTGTGGCAAGAAGTAGTAAACAGCAGAAGGGACGCAGGCGACGGTGACTTCGCCCATGCGCGCTCCACCGACTTCCTGAATCCCCAGCAAGGTTTCATCCAGATCGTCAAGCAACAGGCGCACCTTGCGTGCGAAGTCTCGCCCCACGCCCGTCAGGCTCATGCTGCGCGTGCTTCTGTCGATCAATTTCACACCCAGAGCGTTTTCGAGTTTGTCGATGCGACGGCTGAAAGCCGGTTGTGAAATGTGCACGGCTTCGGCTGCTTTGCGGAAGTTGCCCAGTTCGGCTGCAGCAGAAAAAGCCTGCAGGTCGTGCAAATCGAAGTTGATGTTCATGTCAGTTTCAGTGTTGTGTTTTTTGCATCAATACTTTTTAAAAATGCAATTCACAAAATTCTACACAGGTCGCATCATCCGCACCCATGACTACTTCATTGCCTTGTGTTCTGATGCGTTCAGGAACTTCACGCGGCCCTTTCTTCCTTCGTGAATGGTTGCCCAAAGACGATCACTTGAGAGATCGTGTTTTGCAAAGCGCCATTGGCGCAGCCGATCCTTCACAGATCAACGGACTCGGTGGCGGCACCACATTGACCAGCAAGGTCGCCATGGTTTCAAGATCCTCTCGCGTCGACTGCGACGTGGATTACCTGTTTGCCCAGGTGGGCCCCAACGGGGTGGACACCCGACCCAATTGCGGGAACATGTTGGCGGGTGTGGCGCCATTTGCCGTAGAGCAAGGCTTGATTGCGGCCACAGAGGGCATGACTTCGGTGCGTGTGCACAACGTCAATACCGGTGCACGCATTGATGTGCAAATTCACACCCCCCATGGTCAAGTGGTTTACGACGGCAACATCAGCATGGATGGGGTGGCGGGTACCGCTGCACCGGTCTACTTGAACTTTTTGGACGCATGGGGCGGCGTGACCGGAAAACTTTTTCCCACGGGTGCACGCATCAACCTGATCGACGGGGTGGAGGTCACCTGCATCGATGCAGCGATGCCCATAGTCTTGATGCCTGCCCACAGCTTGGGCGTCACCGGCACGGAGAGCGCCTCTGAACTCGATGCCATGCCCGATCTTTTGGCCCGCATGGAACGCATTCGGCTGCAAGCCGGTCGCCTCATGGGCTTGGGTGATGTCTCGGCCAGTGTGCTGCCCAAGCCAGTGCTGGTCAGTCCAGGTCAAGACCCCATGACCATCGTGTCACGCTACTTCACGCCCTGGAAGTGCCATACCGCCCATGCCGTCACAGGCGCGATCGGTGTGGTGACTGCGTTTGCTTTGCCCGGTACGGTGGCCAGCCGCTCGGAGTGCATCGAGGGGGAGCAAGTTTTCAAAGTGGCGCACCCCTCGGGTGTGATTCAAATTGCTGCGGAGGTCCGGACACAAGCTGGCCAGCTGCAAGTGGTTCGGGCATCCGTGGTTCGTACCGTTCGAAAAATCATGGAAGGCGCCTTACAACTTCCCGCTGATTTGGTTTTTTCTTAAGGAACTCTCATGTATTCGCGCATTTTCAAAAAGACAGTGACCGCTCTGGCTTTGACTTCATCGGCACTGGCCTTCGCTTACCCTGACAAAACGGTCACCCTTGTTGTGCCCACTGCTGCAGGGGGCGGTAACGACGCCATGGCCCGCGTCATCGCCCAAAAAATGGCGCCTCTGCTGGGGCAGTCGGTGATCGTGGAGAACAAAGCGGGCGCCAATGGCGCCATTGCTTCTGAGTTTGTGGCCCGCGCACCAGCAGACGGTCACACCGTGCTCTTTGGGTATGTGGCGACCCATGCGATGAATCCCGCTTTGCAAAAGCTGCGTTACGACCCGGTCAGTGATTTCGAGCCTGTGGGTCTTGTGGGGTATTCACCCACTTTGATGGTGGTCACCTCACAGTTGAAGGCCGCAGATGCCAAGACGGTTTTGGCGTCCATTCAGGCGCAAGACGGCAAACTGAGTTATGCCTCGGCGGGCAATGGCACGGCGCCACATTTTGCTGCTGAACTCTACAAGCTCAGCATGAAGGCTTCCTGGATGCATGTGCCTTACAAAGGTTCTGCGCCAGCGGTCAACGACACGGTTGCCGGTCACACGCACATCATGTTCCCCAGCCTTTTCACAGCACTGCCACATGTCAAGTCTGGCAAGTTGCACGCCGTTGGCATTGCGGGCAGTCGCCGCTCCCCTGCTTTGCCCGGAGTGCCAACCCTGAAGGAGCTGGGTGTTGCCGGGGTGGACGTGACGCAGTGGTATGCCCTGTTTGTCCCGGCCAAAACGCCCAAAGCGGTGGTCACTAAACTCAATGCGGCACTCAATCAAGTGCTCAACGACAAGGACACGGTCGCTCGCATCGAAGCGCAGGGCGCCGATGTTGAAACCAGCACGCCCGACGAGCTGAAAACCCTGGTGCGCGATGACCTGGCCAAGTGGAGACGGGTGGTTCAACAGGCCAAACTTTCGGCGGATTGAACCCGTCTACAAAACCTTTGCCATCACATTTCATGATACCCCCATCCTTGGATCCTGGTGCACAGCCAGGCGTTCAGGGCATACATTTGAAGCCTGATTTTCAAATGGGAGTTTTCATGGACTTGCAACTCAAAGACAAAACCGCTCTTGTGACGGGGGCCAGCGTGGGCATTGGGCGCGGCATCGCCAAGGCCTTGGCTGCAGAGGGCGTGCGTGTGGCCGTGTCCGCACGGCGCGTGGACAAGTTGCGCGAGTTGGCGGACGAAATTGTGGCCGCTGGTGGGCATGCGCCGGTGATCATTGAATCGGACTTGTACGCCGATGACGCGGCCAAACGCCTGGCCGAGGCGGCTTTGGCGGGTCTGGGCAGCGTGGACATTTTGGTGAACAACGCCGGGGGTTCGCGCAGTTTCAAGGAGTTGCATGTGAGCGAAGAGGCCTGGCAAGAAGCCATCACATTGAACTTTCACCGTCCGCGCCAAGTGGCCGACGCCTTGATTGACCAGATGATTGCGCGCCAATGGGGCCGCATCATCAACATCACCGGCAAGAGCGAACCCGAGCACACCAATGGCGCTTTTTGCGCCAAGGCGGGCATGCACAGCTGGGCTAAGGGTTTGTCGCGCATGGTGGGTAAGCACGGTGTCACCGTCAATTGCGTCCCGCCAGGGCGTATCCATTCAGAACAAATTTTCCGCAACTACACCCCCGAATACCGCCAGTGGCAGTGCGAGAACGAAATCCCGATGGGACGTTATGGCGAGCCGGAAGACATGGCGAACTTGGTCACCTTCCTGGCCTCGCCTTTGGCCAGTTACATCACGGGTGCGGTGATCCCGGTGGATGGTGGTTTGCGCAAGTACCAGTTCTGATCTGACCCGGGCTTCGTGCCCTGTGCCTTTGCCCTGAAAGTGTTTATGACGGTCGATGTTTTGGTGATTGGCGGCGGCAACGCGGCCCTGTGTGCGGCTTTGATGGCCCGAGAGGCGGGCGCCAGCGTGATGCTGCTGGAGTCGGCCCCGCGTGAGTGGCGTGGTGGCAATTCTGGCCACACCCGCAATTTGCGCTGCATGCACGATGCGCCGCAAGATGTGCTGGTCGATGCCTACCCGGAAGAAGAGTTTTGGCAAGACCTTTTGAAGGTCACTGGCGGTTTGACCAACGAGCATCTGGCGCGTCTGGCGATCCGACATTCGGCCACCTGCAGGCCCTGGATGGTCAAGCATGGTGTGCGCTTTCAGCCGTCTTTGTCCGGGGCATTGCACACGGCCCGCACCAATGCCTTCTTCATGGGCGGGGGCAAGGCCTTGGTCAATGCTTTTTACCGCAGCGCCGAAAAGCTGGGCGTCCAGATCTACTACAACGCCGAAGTCGATGCGGTCGAGCTGGACGAGGGGCGTTTTGTGGCCGCATCGGTCATGCACAAGCAGGCCGATGGCAGCGTTCGGCGCGAACGCGTCGAGGCCCGTGCCTGCGTGATGGCTGCGGGGGGGTTTGAATCCAACCGCGAATGGCTGCGCGAGGCCTGGGGCCAAAACGAGCGCGGCGAGTACCCGGCCGATCAATTCTTGATTCGGGGCACGCGCTTCAACCAGGGGGTCTTGCTCAAACACATGCTGGACCAGGGCGCTGACCGCATTGGCGACCCCACGCAGGCGCACATGGTGGCCATCGATGCGCGAGCGCCTTTGTACGACGGCGGTATTTGCACCCGCATCGATTGTGTGTCCTTGGGCGTGGTGGTCAACCGCGAGGGGCGCCGTTTTTACGACGAGGGTGAAGACTTCTGGCCCAAGCGCTATGCCATTTGGGGCCGTTTGGTGGCGCAACAACCGGGGCAGGTGGCCTATTCCATCATCGATGCCAAAGCCATTGGCCGTTTCATGCCGCCGGTGTTTGAAGGCACCAAGGCGGACAGCCTGCCCGAGTTGGCCCACAAGTTGGGCTTGGATGAAGCGACTTTCATGCAAACCCTGAACGATTACAACGCCGCTTGCCGTGAGGGGACGTTTGACCACACCGCGCTGGACGACTGCCACACCGAAGGGGTCACGCCCGCCAAAACCCATTGGGCCAGGCCGCTGGACACCGCCCCTTATTACGCCTATGCCGTCAGGCCCGGCGTGACCTTCACCTATTTGGGATTGAAAACCGATGAGACCACCGCTGTGCGATTCAAGGACCAGCCCAGCCCCAACCTGTTTGTGGCGGGCGAAATGATGGCGGGCAACGTGCTGGGCAAGGGCTACACGGCCGGGGTGGGCATGACGATTGGCACGGCCTTTGGCCGCATCGCGGGCGAACAAGCGGCCAAAGCGGTCATGGCCCAGAAGGAAGGAGCAACGCATGCAAACGCTTGAAGCCCTGACGCGTGACGCCCGCGCCTTGGCGCTGGGCGAGTTGACCGCGCCCGAAGCCGAAGTGGCCCGCCAAATGCACATTTGCAATGGCTGCCGCTACTGCGAAGGTTTTTGTGCCGTGTTCCCGGCCATGACGCGCCGCCTGGAGTTTGGCAAGGCGGACATCCATTACATGGCGAACCTGTGCCACAACTGCGGTGCGTGTTTGCACGCTTGCCAGTACGCACCATCCCACGACTTCGCCATCAACGTGCCCAAGGCCATGGCCCAGGTGCGTGGTCAGACTTATGCCGATTACGCCTGGCCCCCGGCCTTGGGGAGTCTGTACCAGCGCAATGGCTTGACCCTGTCGGTGGCGTTGGCTGTGGGGTTGGCCTTGTTTTTGGCACTGGCGATGCTGCGTCAAGGCACGCTGTGGGGGGCGCCCGTGGCCGGTGGGTTCTATGCGGTATTCCCTCACAACCTGATGGTGAGCCTGTTTGCGCCCATCTTTTTGTTTGCGGTGTTGGCCCTGGCACTCGGCGTGATGCGCTTTTGGCGTGAGGTGACACCTGCCACCAGCGGGGCCGGTTTGACCTCTCCAGCTGCCGCAGAAGCGGCGCATGATGCGCTGCGCCTGAAATACCTGGACGGCGGCCACGGCGAGGGTTGCCACAACGAAGACGACGCCTGGACACATGCCCGCAGGCGCTACCACCACCTGACCTTTTACGGTTTCATGCTGTGCTTTGCCGCCACCAGCGTGGCCACGCTGTACCACTATGTGTTGGATTGGCCCGCACCCTATGACCTGACGACCTTGCCTAAGTTGCTCGGCGTCATTGGCGGGGTGAGCCTGACGGTGGGTACGGTCGGTTTGTGGCGCTTGAACCTGCGCCGTCATCCGGACCATGGCGACGCGGCGCAAAGGCCCATGGACCGGGGTTTCATCGCCCTGTTGTTCTTGGTCAGCGTGACGGGTTTGCTGCTCTGGCTGCTGGGCCAAACGGCGGCCATGCCTTTGATGTTGGCGGTGCACCTGGGCTCGGTGATGGCTTTGTTCCTCACATTGCCTTATGGCAAGTTTGCGCACGGCATTTTCCGGACTGCGGCCTTGCTGCGCTTTGCCATTGAAAAGCGCCAACCCAACCGTCTGGGCTTGGGCGGGGAATAAGTCAGGTCGCTGGGTTGGGGCAGGCGCTGGCCGAGTGGATCACGCCGCCGCCCAGGCACACCTCGCCGTCGTAGATCACGGCGCTTTGGCCTGGCGTGACCGCCCATTGGGGATCGCTGAACGAAAGCTCAAAGCCCGATGACCCATCGGCTGTGCCGAGCGCTTGCAGGCTGCAAGGCGCATCCGTTTGCCGGTAGCGCGTCTTGGCGGCGTAGGCTCCAGCCGCAGGGGCCTGGCCCGCGCACCAGCTCACATCCGTGGCTTGCAGCTGGGGTGACAGCAACCAGGGGTGGTCGTGGCCCTGCACCACCCATAAGGTGTTGTTCGGGAGGTCCTTGCGGGCCACAAACCAGGGGATGTGTTCGCCGCCCCCGCGTTGAGCCCCTTTGGCCTTGATGCCCCCAATGCCCAAGCCCTGTCGCTGGCCCAGGGTGTAAAAGCTCAGCCCCACATGCTTTCCAATGGTGCGGCCCGTCGGGTCCTTGATGGGGCCGGGTTCTTTGGAGATGTAGCGGTTTAAAAACTCGCGAAACGGCCGCTCGCCGATGAAGCAGATGCCGGTGGAGTCTTTCTTTTTGGCGTTGGGCAGACCGATTTCTTCGGCGATGCGGCGCACCTCGGTCTTGTGCAGTTCGCCCACTGGGAAGAGGGTTTTGGACAACTGCGCCTGGTTCAGGCGGTGCAAAAAATAGCTTTGGTCTTTGCTGGGGTCCAGGCCTTTGAGCAACTCGAACAGACCGCTGACTGTGTTTTGCCGCACACGGGCATAGTGGCCGGTGGCGATTTTTTCGGCCCCCACGCGCATGGCGTGGTCCAAAAAAGACTTGAACTTGATTTCGGCATTGCACAAGATATCCGGGTTGGGCGTGCGACCGGCTTGGTACTCGCGCACAAATTCCGAAAACACCCGGTCTTTGTAATCGGCTGCAAAGTTGACATGCTCGATCTCAATGCCCAGCACATCGGCCACGGCGGCGGCATCCACAAAGTCGATGTTGGACGAGCAGTATTCGCTGTCATCGTCGTCTTCCCAGTTTTTCATGAAGATGCCAATGACCTCATGGCCTTGCTGCTTGAGCAGGTGGGCGGTCACAGCCGAATCGACGCCGCCGGACAGGCCGACGACCACACGCTTGAATTTGGACATGGGCGCATTATCCGATGCCCTGCGGGTGCAGCGGATGCGAAGCGCACCTGTGCTGCGCATCCACGGGATAATGGCTGTTTTTCAATGTTGATCACCATGCTGAACACCGAGGTCCAAGAACCCGCTTGGCGCGCCCGCTGTCGCGGCGTGGTGGCGAAGCTTGTTCTCCTCATTCACCGGGGACTGGCCGTGGTGGGCTTGCTGGTGGCCGTGTTGGTTTTCTTGTTGTGGTTGCAGCCCCAGTGGTTGTTGCCCTCGGAACAGCATTTGGCTGCGTGGTTGCGGGAGCGCAATGTCCTGATGGCCTGGTGGCCTGAAAATACAGCCGAACGTGCCACGGCCGTGCATTTGAACGACTTGCCTCCCCCGCAGGCACTGGTCGCGAATTGGTTGGCCCGCAAGTACCGGGTGGCCCCAGAGCCCCTGGCGGCTTTGGTGGCCGAGGCCCATGTGTTGGCCAAGTCTTCGAAAGTGCCTGCGCATCTGATTTTGGCGGTCATCGCCACCGAGTCCAGTTTCCACCCTTATGTGCAAAGTCATGCCGGTGCTCAGGGATTGATGCAGGTCATGACGGGGGTGCATGCCCAACGCTACGAGGCTTACGGCGGTCGTCTGGCCGCTTTTGATCCCCTCACCAATTTGCGTGTGGGGGTGGCGGTGTTGTCTGATGCGATCAAGATGCGCGGGGGATCGCTCGAGGACGGGCTCAAGTTTTACCTGGGAGGCTATGCCTTGACCGAAGACGGTGGCTACGTGGCCAAGGTGCTGGCAGAAAAAGAGCGATTGGACGCAGTGGCAGCGGGTCAACGGGTTCCAGCAGACTGAGTGTCTGCTTTGGCCCCTCGAACCTCGTCAGGTGTGTTTCAAGTTCGGCTGAAGAAAACCGCACTCATCACCAAGCCCGTGGCGATGACCAGCCAACGCACCCAGCGCACAGGCAGGCGCTTGGCCAAGCGCGCACCCACCCAGCCCCCTGCGGTGGCCAAAACCATCATCCAGATCGCTTGAGGCCAAACAATGGCCCCTGCCAGCGCAAAGGCCAGCACCGAGAGCAAAGACAGCACAAAAGAATTGAGGTTCTTGAGCGCATTGACCGTGTTGAGCCTGGATTCACCGGTCAGGGTGTACAGCGCCATCAGCAAAATGCCCAGTCCCCCATTGAAATAGCCGCCGTAAACCGCCACCAGCATCAACCCGGGCAGGCGCCAAGCGGGCTGGCCTTGGCCAGAATTGCCCTTGGCGAGCCAGGGACCTGCCGCAAACAGCGCAGTTGCCACCAGCAAAAGCCATGGCACCAGACCTGAAAAGACTTTGGCAGGCGTCACCAGCAACAAGCCGGCACCGATCAAGCCGCCCAATGCGGCGATGCTCACCTCTTGTCGAAGCAGGCTTTTGGGCAAGGCCTTGAGTTCTTCTCGGAACCCCCAGGTGCTGCCCAAGTAACCGGGGCTCACGGCCATGGCGCTGGTGGCGTTGGCAGCCAGCGGGGGAACGCCTGCAAAGACCAAGGCAGGAAATGTCAGGAAGCTACCGCCCCCGGCAATCGCGTTCAGGACGCCTGCAGCAAACGCTGCACCACCAGTGAGCAGCCACAGGGCTTCGGAAGGCCACGCCCCGATCATGGCTGCAAAGGCGGCAACTCGGCGACAGCCGCATCGGTGTGGATCACCCCCAGTGGAAAGCGCTGGCCTGCCAAATGGTCTTCGACGCAGCGCAAGACCAAGGGGCTGCGGTGGCGGTGAGCGCTGTCGCGGACCTCTTGAGGCGTCATCCAGACCGTGCGCACAATGCCTTCGTCCAGACTCAGACCTGGTTGCACATCACCGATGTCACCGCAAAAGGCCATGCGCACATAGGTGATGTCTTCACCGGTTTGAGGCCTTTGAAAGCGAGACAAGTAAATGCCCACCAACTCTTTGGGTGTGAAGGGGCGGGCGGTTTCTTCGAGGGTTTCACGCGCACAGCCTTGTGCGGGCGATTCTCCGGGGTCAAGGTGACCTGCGGGGTTGTTGAGCTTCAGACCTTCTTGGGTGTGTTCTTCAATCAACAGGTAGCGGCCGTCTTTTTCGATGATGGCGGCCACCGTGACATTGGGTTTCCAGCGTGTGTCCATGGCCGTCATTATCAGGGGCTTGTGACGCAAGAGGGCAGAACAAGATGTGGGGTGACGGGTACAAAATAGCTCATTCAAGGGTATCGGTGACCCCTGAATTTTCCTGTCCCATCCCATCTATCGGAAGATCTTGATGGGGAAGGGGGAACGCAGACTTCGGTTAAGCTGATGTCAAACCCATTTTTTCTGGATGAGCGAGGATACAGACATGCAAACAGGCGAAACCACGCCCAAGGCCCAATGCATTGGCGTGCCACGGGAAGTATTTCCCGGTGAAAAGCGCGTGGCCACCGTGCCCGATGTGGTGACCAAACTGGTCAAACTCGGCTTTGCCGTGCTGGTCGAGCGTGGCGCGGGCGATCTGGCCGACCTGTCGGACGACGCCTATGTGCAAGCCGGCGCCACCATTGCACCGAGCGCCGCTGCTTTGTGGAGTGGCAGCGACATCGTCTTCAAGGTGCGTGCCCCCACGGCCGACGAAGTGGCCCTGATGCACGAAGGCCAGACGCTGATCGGTTTCTTGTGGCCCGCCCAAAACCCCGATTTGATGCAGCAGCTCGCGGCCCAAAAGGTCACCGCGCTGTCGATCGATGCGCTGCCCCGCACCTTGAGCCGCGCCCAGAAAATGGACGCGTTGACTTCGATGGCCGGTGTGAGCGGTTACCGTGCGGTGGTGGAAGCCGCCAATGCCTTTGGCCGCTTCTTCAATGGCCAGATCACGGCCGCGGGCAAAGTGCCCCCCGCCAAGGTGTTCATTGCCGGCGCCGGTGTGGCCGGTTTGGCCGCCATTGGCGCAGCCGCCAGCCTGGGCGCCATCGTGCGCGCCAACGACACCCGCGCCGAAGTGGCCGACCAAGTGGTCTCGCTGGGTGGCGAGTTCGTCAAGGTGGACTATGAGGAAGAAGGCTCGGGTGGCGGCGGTTACGCCAAAGTCATGAGCGAAGGCTTCCAGGCCGCGCAGCGCGAGATGTACGCCAAGCAAGCGCAAGAGTGCGACATCATCATCACCACCGCCTTGATCCCTGGCAAACCTGCCCCGCGCCTGATCACCGCCGAGATGGTGCAAAGCATGAAGCCCGGCAGCGTGATCGTGGACATGGCCGCCGAGCAAGGCGGTAACTGCGAACTGACCGAACCCGGCAAGGCCGTGGTCAAGCATGGCGTGACCATCGTCGGTTACACCGACCTGGCTTCGCGCATGGCACGCCAGTCCTCCACCCTGTACGGCACCAACCTGTTCCGCTTGACGGAAGAGTTGTGCAAGACCAAAGACGGCGTGATCAACGTCAACATGGAAGACGATGCGATCCGGGGTCTGACGGTCATCAAAAACGGCGAGATCACCTGGCCCGCACCTCCGCTGCCCGCTGCAGCACCCAAGCCTGCCGCCAAGCCGGTGGCCGCCGCCGAAAAGAAAAGCGCGCATGGCCACGGCAGCAGCGGCCCACTGCCCGCCAAAACGCTGGCCATCGTGTTCGGTCTGGGGGCGCTGGCCTTCTGGGCCATTGGCACTTATGCCCCAGCGGCCTTCCTGGGCCACTTCACCGTGTTCGTGCTGGCTTGTTTCATCGGCTACATGGTGGTGTGGAACGTGACGCCTGCGCTGCACACCCCGCTCATGAGCGTGACCAATGCCATCTCCAGCATCATCGTCATTGGTGCGCTGGTGCAGATCCTGCCGCCGGAGGCGGGCACCAATGGGCGACCTGATGGCTTGATCCAGTGGATCGCTTTTGCGGGCATTGTGCTGACCGCCATCAACATGTTCGGTGGCTTTGCCGTCACCCGCCGCATGCTTGACATGTTCCGCAAGTAAGCCGAGATAAGAACAAAAAGGAAAGACAACATGTCTCAAAGTCTCATTTCTCCAAGCTTGGCCACCGTCGCCTACCTCGGGGCCGCCATCCTCTTCATCCTCAGCCTGGGGGGCTTGTCCAACCCTGAAACCTCGCGCCGTGGCAACCTGTACGGTGTCATCGGCATGGCATTGGCGGTGATCGCCACCATCGTCGGCCCCCGCGTGGCCGCGGCGGGTGTGCCCTGGATCATTGCAGCGCTGGTGATCGGTGGGGGAATTGGTCTGTACGCGGCCAAAACGGTCAAGATGACCCAGATGCCAGAGTTGGTTGCGTTGATGCACAGCCTGGTCGGCCTGGCCGCCTGCCTGGTGGGTTTTGCCAGCTATGTGGACACGTCCATCCAGTACACCGGTGCCGAAAAGGTCATCCACGAAGTCGAGATCTACCTGGGCATCCTGATCGGTGCCGTCACTTTCTCCGGTTCACTCATCGCCTTTGGCAAGCTCAACGGCAAGATTGGCGGCAAGCCCTTGTTGCTGCCCGCTCGCCACTGGTTGAACCTGTTGGGTCTTTTGGTGGTGATTTGGTTCGGCGGTGAATTCGTGCGCGCAGGCAACGTGGCCGAAGGCATGACCCCGCTGATCATCATGACCGTCATCGCTTTGCTGTTCGGCATCCACATGGTCATGGCCATTGGTGGCGCCGACATGCCGGTGGTGGTGTCCATGCTCAACAGCTATTCCGGCTGGGCCGCAGCGGCCACGGGTTTCATGCTGGGCAACGACTTGCTGATCGTGACCGGTGCGCTGGTGGGTTCGTCGGGCGCCATCCTGAGTTACATCATGTGCAATGCGATGAACCGCAACTTCATCAGCGTGATCGCCGGTGGCTTCGGGGGCGGCGCACCCACCGCACCCAAGGCTGACGGCGCCGCCGCCGAGCCGCAGGGCGAAGTGGTGCCTGTGAGCGCCAGCGAAACCGCCGAGTTGCTGCGCGACGCCAAGAGCGTGATCATCGTTCCGGGCTACGGCATGGCGGTGGCTCAGGCCCAGCATACGGTCAATGAAATCACCCGCACCCTGCGCGACAAGGGGGTCAATGTGCGTTTTGGCATTCACCCGGTGGCGGGCCGCATGCCGGGTCACATGAACGTGCTCTTGGCCGAAGCCAAGGTGCCTTACGACATCGTGCTGGAGATGGACGAGATCAACGACGACTTCCCGGACACCGATGTGGTCATGGTCATTGGCGCCAACGACATCGTGAACCCTGCGGCCCAGGACGACCCGACCAGCCCGATCGCGGGTATGCCGGTGCTCGAAGTCTGGAAGGCCCGCACCAGCATCGTCATGAAGCGCTCCATGGCCAGCGGGTATGCCGGTGTGGACAACCCGCTTTTCTACAAAGACAACAACCGCATGCTGTTTGGTGATGCCAAGAAGATGCTCGACGAGGTTTTGGTGGCCCTGAAGGCCTGAGGCCAGTACCTCACCATTCCAAAGGGGCCAGTCTGGCCCCTTTTTTGATGGCGGTTGGACGGGCTTGTGGTCGGCTCAATCGGGCCTGTTTCCAGGGTGCTGATGGAGGGCAGTGAGGTCCTCGGGAAATCCAGTAGCCGTCAAAGTCAGTTTGCTGTCAGTTGTGGGTTAGACTGAACTTCAGGAGAACCCGACATGATCAAGCCCGTTTGGCTACAAAGTTACCCCGAAGGCGTGCCGTCCGACATCGATCCGACCGCGTACAAGTCTTTGGTGGGCTTGCTGGACGAGAGTTTTGTCAAATTTGCAGACCGCACTGCTTACAGTTTTCTGGGCAAGGACATCAGTTACGCACAGACCGATCAGGAAAGCCTGGCCATGGCAGCCTACCTGCAATCGCTGGGCCTGGGCAAAGGCGATCGCGTGGCCGTCATGATGCCCAATGTGCCGCAATACCCGGTGGTGGTGGCGGCCATTTTGAGGGCGGGTTTGGTGGTGGTCAACGTCAACCCGCTGTACACCGCCCGAGAGTTGGAACACCAGCTCAAGGATTCCGGGGCCAAGGCGATGGTCATCATTGAGAACTTTGCCGCGACGCTGGAAAAATGCATCGCGCAAACCCCTGTGCAGCACGTGGTGCTGGCCGCCATGGGTGACCGCTTGGGCGTGCTCAAGGGCAGCTTGGTCAATTACGTGGTGCGCAACGTCAAGAAAATGGTGCCTGCATTCAATTTGCCGCAGGGCGTACGCTTCAATGATGCACTGTCCAAAGGGCGGCAACTGGCTTTTCGTCAACCCGATTTGTCGGCTGACGACATCGCCGTGTTGCAGTACACGGGAGGCACGACCGGTGTGTCCAAGGGGGCAGTGCTTCTGCACCGCAATGTGATCGCCAACGTCTTGCAGTCCGAGGCTTGGAACGAGCCGGTCATGAAACGCATCCCGGCTGGCGAGCAGCCCACCAATGTGTGTGCTTTGCCGCTCTACCATATCTTCGCTTTCACGGTGAACATGATGTTGGGCCTGCGCATGGGCGGCAAGACCATTCTGATTCCCAATCCGCGGGATCTGCCTGCAGTGCTCAAGGAGTTGTCCAAGCACACCTTCCACAGCTTCCCGGCTGTGAATACCCTGTTCAATGGCTTGGCCAACCACCCGGATTTCAACACCGTGAACTGGTCCAACCTGAAAGTGTCTCTGGGCGGTGGCACGGCCGTGACGCCTCATGTGGCCAAGCTCTGGCTGGAGAAAACCGGTTGCCCGATCTGCGAAGGTTACGGCTTGTCTGAAACCAGCCCGTCGGCCAGCTGCAACCCGACCACCAGCACCGAGTTCACCGGCACCATCGGTGTGCCCTTGCCCAGTACTTTCATGAAGCTGCTCGATGACGAAGGCCATGAAGTGACTGAACGGGGTCAGCCAGGCGAGATCGCCATCAAAGGCCCTCAGGTCATGGCCGGTTATTGGCAAAGGCCCGACGAAACCGCCAAGGTGATGACCGCCGACGGTTATTTCAAATCAGGCGATGTGGGCATCGTGGATGCACGTGGTTTTTTCAAAATCATCGACCGCAAAAAAGACATGATCCTCGTCAGCGGCTTCAATGTGTACCCCAACGAGGTGGAGGAAGTCGCATCCGCCTGCCCCGGCGTGATGGAGTGTGCGGCCATTGGTGTGCCCGACGAGAAAACCGGTGAAGCGGTCAAGCTGGTCGTGGTCAAGAAGGACCCAGGCTTGACCGAGGCGAAGATCCTGGCGTACTGCCGCGAACACATGACGGCTTACAAACAGCCCCGCGTGATCGAATTCCGTCAAGAGTTGCCCAAAACACCGGTGGGCAAGATTTTGCGACGTGAGCTGCGGACCCAGAGCTGAGCAGTGGGATGGAATCGGCTTGGCCCATCACTTGAGCCAGCCGCGGCGACGGAAGTACCACATCGGCATCACGGCGCTGGCGACCATCAGGGCCAGGGCAAAGGGGTAGCCCCATTTCTGCGAGAGCTCGGGCATGTATTCGAAGTTCATGCCGTACAGGCTGGCGATCATGGTTGGCGGCAGCAAAGCCACGCTCGCCACAGAGAAGATCTTGATGATCTTGTTCTGGTTGATGTTGATGAAACCCACCGTGGCATCCATCAAGAAGTTGATCTTGTCGAATAAAAAGGCGGTGTGCGAGTCGAGTGAATCGATGTCGCGCAGGATTTGCCTGGCCTCTTCGAATTGTTCGGCATTGAGCATTTTGGAACGCATCATGAAGCTGACTGCACGGCGCGTGTCCATCGCGTTGCGGCGGATACGCCCGTTCAAGTCCTCTTGCCGAGCAATCGCGCCCAGGACTTCACCTGCCATGGCGTCGGTCACGTCGCCTGCAAGCACTTTCTTGCCCGCTGTTTCGAGTTGGTCGTAAATGCCTTCCAGCGTGTCGGCCGAATATTCGGCATCGGCGTCAAACAGCTTGAGCAACACGTCCTTGGCATCTTCGATCAGACCGGGAGCGCGGCGTGCACGCATGCGCAGCAGTCGGAAAACCGGGACATCTTCATCGTGGATGGAGAAAAGAACGCCTTGGCTTTTCAGTTCGGCATTGTGCTGGTTGAGGATGAAAGCGCAGCGCACAGTCCGGGGCTGATCTTCGTGTGCGATCAGGAAGTCAGAGCGGATGTGCAGTTCGCCGTTGTCTTCTTCATAAAAACGTGCCGACTCTTCGATGTCCTCGTCCATGGCGTCTTCCGGGATGGACAGACCGAAGTACTGTTTGATCCAGCGCTTTTCTTCCAGGGTCGGGGATTCGAGGTCAACCCAGATGGGCTGAAAACGGGAGAGCTCTTCCAGTGACTCGATTTCTTCCTGAAAGAGTCGGCCGTTGACAAGGGTGAAGATGTTGAGCATGGCGAATCCAAAATGGCCAAGTGCCAAAAGTTCAAAGGGGCGGCGAAGGGGGTTTCAGCAGCTTTCGAACGATGGGCAGGTTGCTCAAGGCGTTCGAAAGCTACCAACTCGGGGTAGTTTCCACAGCAATGTGTCTCCAGAATGAATGGGCGGATTATCGCACCTGAAGGGCATCATGGGGTTTCAGGAAAGCCAGGATCTCCTCGGACCGGGCAGCCACGTCGGCCCGCCCCAGGGCCATCAAGGCCTGGATGAAACCTGGCTCAAACAAGAGATAACTGGCCAAAGCAGCGCCGCTGCCGCGCAAAGCCCCCAGCCCTTCCAGCACCCGCACGATGGGCTGAGGCAGCGCATGGACATGGGCCTGGGCCAGTTCATCCAGCGAGGCGCTGGGTTGCAGGGTCAGCACCTCGACCGACCTGAAAGGCAGTGCAGAACGCACGGATTCGGGCAGGCTGCGCAGCGATTGGTTGATGCGAGTGACCTGTTCCACATCGGCTTGCAGGGTGTCGTGAAAAACGCTGGCCATGGCGTGCCCTGCGATCGTTCCCAAGGAGGGGCGACCCATTGCTGTGTGAGATGAGCCCAGGCTGGCGCGTTGAGGCTGACTCACCCCAATGGCCAAAATGCGGTCAGCACCCAATTGGACCGCTGCCGACAAGGGAGAGATTTGACGCATCGAGCCATCCCCAAAATATTCCATGCCCCCATCGACCCATAAGGGTGTGGCCGGGAAAATGAAGGGGATGGCGCTGGAAGCCATCAGGTGTTCAATGGTGATGGGCTGCTGCTCAGCACGACGGCCCGGGCGACTCCAGGGTATGGGCAAGCCGTCCTGGGTCTGGCAGAAAGTCCAATGCACCCCACTGGAATAACTGGAGGCCGTAACGGCCAAGGCATGCAGGACGCCTTTTTGCAAAGCCGTGTCGATCCGGTCGAGCGCAATGGCTTTGTGCAGGGTATTGACCAAAGCGAGGCTGTCCATGGCGGCGGCCTTTTGGCGCACCGACAAAACCAGCCCCAAGGCAGTGGCCCAACGGCTGAAACGGGCCCAAGGGGTTGTGGGCAGGTGGTAAACCGCGTCGGTTCGGATCTCGGCCCAAAACTGAGCCAGGTTGTCCAGTGCGGACAAGCCTTCCAGGGCCCGACTGGCCAAGAAGGTCGCGTTCAAGGCACCCGCAGAGGTGCCCGTCAGCACCTGGAATGGAAAATCCCGACTCGAAGACGGGCCGCCCAGAAGGTGCCCCATCGCCTGAAGGGCGCCCGCCTGGTAGGCAGTGCGAGCGCCACCACCCATCAAAACCAGGCCATTCAAGGGGCTGTTCATGGTGTTTCTACAGTGGCTTGTACCGGTTGGCGGTGAGGGCCAAAGCTACAGCTTTGGCGGCTTGATGGGTTCTTCCCATTCATGGTTCGCCTGCCACGATAGCACTGAAACGGGGCCCCGGGGTGTTTGAGGGCAGACTTTTCAGGTTTAGTTTTTTGACGTATTGCTTTTCCTGGACACCCGGCGCATAGTGACATTGAACCACCTCAAAAGTGGTTTCCGGGTCCTGTTTCGGTGGGACTTTTTCTACTTCGATTCTATGGAGGCGACGAACATGAATTTAATCATCAGCGGACACCATCTGGAAGTGACCCCTGCCCTGCGCCAGTACGTCACGGGGAAGCTCGATCGCATCACTCGGCATTTTGATCAAGTGGTGGATGTGAAAGTGCTGCTGACCGTCGAGAAGCAGAAAGAAAAAGAAAAACGCCAACGTGCGGAGTGCAATATCCATGTCAAGGGCAATGACCTGTTCGCAGAAAGCGCGCACGAAGATCTGTATGCGGCAGTAGACGATTTGGTGGACAAGCTCGATCGCCAGGTGGTCAAACACAAGGACCGCATCACCGATCACCAACATGCCGCGCCAAAACGGATGATGTGAGCTGTTGAGTTTCTTCAGAGGCCGCTGCAAGCGGCCTTTTTCATGGCCTTTTTGACTTCACATGGCAAGAATCCGACAAAAATGACTTCGGCGTCTACTTTTCAGGTGCTGTGACCCGTTCGGGTGCATAATCCGGCCTCGACCATGAACCGACTCTCATCCATATTGCCTGTTGCCCAAGTTCTTGTGGGGGTGGAAGCCACGAGCAAGAAGCGTGCATTCGAAGAAGCCGGACTTCTTTTTGAGAATCTGCACGGCTTGTCGAGGGCGCTGGTCACCGACAGCTTGTTCGCTCGCGAGCGGCTGGGCTCCACGGGCTTGGGTCATGGTGTGGCCATTCCGCATGGCCGCATCAAGGGCCTGAAAGCGCCAATGGCTGCCGTTTTTCAGTTGGCTCAACCCATCGGTTTTGATGCGCCTGACGAGCAACCTGTCAACTTGCTGATTTTTTTGCTGGTGCCCGAGGCGGCCACCCAAAAACACCTTGAAATCCTCTCTGAAATTGCCGAGCTGCTCAGCGATACGGCCTTGCGTGAGAGCATCAAGAACAGCACGGCCCAAATGGGCCTTCATCAGCTGATCGCCCAATGGCAATCGGCCCAGACGGCCTGATCCTTTTTCCAGCTGATTCCTTGCGATGAAGCCCTCCGTCATCAGCGCCGATGTGCTTTTTGAGGACCACCGCAGTCAGCTGAAATGGCAGTGGCTGGCAGGTTTGGGCGCGTCTGAGCGCCGTTTTGATGAAGTGGCCGTGCGGGAAGCCCGTTCCGGTGCCGACCTGGTGGGTTACCTCAATTACATACACCCCTACCGCGTGCAGATCCTTGGCCCCAGGGAAGTGGCTTACCTGACCGATGGCACCGAGGAAGACTGTGCTCGCCGAATTGCCCGGATTGTGACGCTGGAGCCACCCGTGCTGGTGCTGGCCGACGGGCAAGTGGCACCGGAGGCCTTGCTGGCCATGTGTGAGCGGGCCCAGATCCCCATGTTTTTAACCGAGCAGTCGTCTGCTTTCGTCATCGATGTGCTGCGGGCTTACTTGTCCAAGCATTTTGCTGACAGAACGACGATGCATGGTGTCTTCATGGACATTTTGGGCATGGGGGTTCTGATCACCGGAGAGTCCGGCTTGGGTAAAAGCGAGTTGGGCCTGGAGTTGATCTCTCGTGGCAATGGACTGGTGGCCGATGATGCCGTCGATTTGTACCGCATCAACCAGACCACCATAGAGGCCCGTTGTCCCGATTTGTTGCAAAACCTGCTGGAGGTTCGCGGCATTGGTTTGCTCGACATCCGGGCTATTTTTGGCGAGACGGCCGTGCGCAGGAAGATGCGCCTGAAGCTGATCGTCCATCTGGTCCGGCGTGAAACGCTGGAGCGTGACTATGAGCGTTTGCCTTCTGAGCCCTTGCGTCAGGATGTTTTGGGTATTCCGGTCCAGAAAGTCGTGATCCAGGTGATGGCGGGGCGCAACATCGCTGTGTTGGTGGAGGCGGCTGTGCGCAACACGATTCTTCAGATGCGAGGCATCGACACCTACCAGGAGTTCATTGACCGGCAGCGCCGCGCCATGGAATAAAGCCTTGCAAGGGGGTCAGCGGTTGCCGCGGTGTGGGCAGTGCTGTTGGGTGCAGTGGGCGTACAAGCTCAGGGCATGGTCAGCGATTTCGAAGCCTTTGGCTTTGGCCACAGCGTGCTGTCGGGACTCGATTTCGGCATCGTAGAACTCCTCGACTCGACCGCAATCCAGGCACACCATGTGGTCATGGTGTTGCCCTTCGTTGAGTTCATACACCGCTTTGCCACTTTCAAAATGGTTGCGGCTCAAGATCCCGGCTTGCTCAAATTGGGTCAAAACCCGGTAAACAGTGGCCAGCCCGATGTCGGCATTTTCATGGAGCAATTGCCGAAAAACATCTTCTGCGGTCATGTGCCGCATCGAGCCGCTCTGAAAAACCTCCAGAATTTTCAATCGGGGCAAAGTGGCTTTCAGACCGTTGTTTTTCAGTTCATCAATCTGGCTCATGGGATGGGCGTGTCCTGTCGTTGGTAAACGGTTCATTGGCAAAGCAGCCGCTACAATGAGCCAGATCATATCGGCACCCACCCAACCATGACAGCCACACCGACATTTCGTGCATTCAGTCGTTTGCTTGCCTTGGCGCTCGTCTTCACTGGCATGGTTGGATGCAGCGGTTTTTCGAGCGGAATCAGTCGCGATACTTTCAAGCCTTATGTGCCTGAAGTGGTCCAGGGAAACTTCATTTCCAAAGAGCAGAGGCAGCTGCTGCGCCCAGGCATGTCACGCGTTCAGGTGCGCGAGATTTTGGGCACGCCTTTGGTGGCCAGTCTGTTTCATGCGGACCGGTGGGATTACGCCTTCAGCATCCAAAGGCAGGGCGTGGCACCCCAAAATTTCAGGTTGGCGGTTCATTTCAAGGGCGATGTCCTGGAGCGCGTTGAAGGCGAAGACATGCCCAGCGAGTCGGAGTTCGCCAGCCGTCTGATCAAACCGCGGGCTGTCGGCAAGTTACCGCCGCTGCAGGCGAGTGAGGAAGATCTGAAAAAATTCACGGTCACGCGCACGCCCGCTCCTGCCACGCCACCCAGTGTGGCCTTGCCTCGCACTTACCCGCCTTTGGAGCCTGCCGCGCGTTGAGCGGTGACTTGCAAAGTGCCGTGCGCAGTTTTTTGATTTTCCCAGCCCAATTCCCACATGACCTCACCTCATCAATTGCCGATTGCCGTGGCTGGAGCCTCAGGCCGCATGGGCCACATGCTGATCGAAGCCATTTTGGCCAGCGACGATTGCCGTTTGGCCGGAGCCCTTGATCGCGCAGACAGCCCGGAACTCGGTCTGGATGCGGGCGCCTCGATGGGCCGCGTCACAGGCGTTTCGATCACTGCAGATCTGGCTGCCGGTTTGCAAGGCGCGTCCTGCCTGATTGATTTCACCCGGCCCGAAGGAACATTGGCGCATTTGCAAGTTTGTCGGGAGCTGGGCGTCAAAGCGGTGATTGGCACCACGGGCTTCACCGAGGCGCAAAAGGCCGAAATTGCCGACATCGCCAAGGACATCGCCATCGTGATGGCCCCCAACATGAGCGTGGGTGTCAACGTCACCCTCAAGCTTTTGCAAATGGCGGCCAAAGCCATGTCAGAAGGCTATGACATCGAGATCATCGAGGCCCACCACCGGCACAAGGTCGATGCGCCTTCAGGCACGGCCTTGAAGATGGGCGAGGTGATCGCCGAAGCCATTGGACGCGACTTGAAAGATTGCGCGGTGTATGAGCGTTTTGGTCACACGGGCGAGCGTGACCCCTCCACGATTGGTTTCTCGACCATCCGCGGTGGCGACATCGTGGGCGACCACACGGTGCTCTTTGCGGGCATCGGTGAGCGCATCGAAGTGACGCACAAATCGTCCAGCCGATCTACCTATGCCCAGGGCAGTCTGCGGGCCGCACGTTTTCTGACAGGGCACCCGCGTGGCCTGTTTGACATGTTCGATGTGTTGAGTCTGCGCTGAGGCGCCTGCAGCGAGACTTGCCATGGGCCTGAACGACTTTTTGCTGCACAGCGACGTCGTCAGTTTATCATTGGCATTCATGCTGCTGGCTTTGTCGGTTGGCAGTTGGGTGGTGATGGGCTGGAAATGGCGCTTGCTGTCCCGTGTCAGTCAGGACTTGCCCCGCAGTGTGGCGGCTTTTTGGCAAGCGCCTTCCTTTGAGGATGCCCGTCAAAGTGTGGCCCAGTTCGACCGGGATGTCTGCGTGCTGCCCCTGATGGATGCGACCTTGCTGCCCTTGGGCGGGACCTTGGCGTCTTGCGGTGATCGGCATCACCAACTGACACGGGTTTTGCGTGATGCCCTGCAGCAGGTGTTGCGTCGTTTGCAATGGGGGCAAATGTTGCTGGCCACTGCCGGAGCGATTGCCCCTTTTGTGGGTTTGCTGGGCACGGTCTGGGGCATTTTCAATGCCCTGACGGGTTTGGGTGAGGTGGGGCAGATCGCTATCCAAGACATTGCAGGGCCCGTAGGCGAAGCGTTGGTCATGACCGCTGCAGGCCTGGCCGTGGCCATACCCGCGGTCATGGGCTACAACCTTTTGGGGCGGCGGATCAGCAGGATCGAGGCCGAACTCGAAGGGTTTGCCCATGATTTGCGTGCCTTGCTGGCGGGACCAAGAGGCTGAAGCCATGGCCTTTGGTCGACTCTCCAGCCGCCCTGCTGATGAGCCCATGAGTGACATCAATGTGACGCCTTTGGTGGACGTCATGTTGGTTCTGTTGGTGATTTTCATGGTGACGGCACCCTTGATGAGCAGCGCCATTCGTTTGAATTTGCCCCAAACAGAAAGTGCCGCCTCGGGCCCATCCGCCTCTGCCATGGTGTTGACCGTGGACGCCCAGGGTGCGTTTTTCCTGAACGATCGCGCCATCACGGCGCAGGCCTTGCAGGCGCAACTGTCCAGCGCGGCCCAACGTAACCCTCAGACCGAGCTGGAGCTGAGGGCCGATGCTTCGGTGCCCTATGGACGGGTGGTAGAAGCCATGGGTCTGGCCCAAAAAGCGGGTTTGACCCGAATTGGCTTTGTGGCCCAAGTGGTTTCCCCCTGACCCAGCGGTTTTTGGCACACCCCCGGGCCCCTGACCGGATTGGTGCAGCCCCTACAATTTAGCCCTATGCAAGACAAGTACAACCACCTCGAAGTCGAACCCGCAGCGCAGTCCCGCTGGACGGCCCGCGATGCCTACCGCGTCACCGAAGACGCCAGCAAAAAGAAGTTTTACGCCTGCTCCATGCTGCCTTACCCCAGCGGCAAGCTGCACATGGGCCATGTGCGCAACTACACCATCAACGACATGCTCACGCGCAGCCTGCGCATGAAGGGCTTCAACGTCTTGATGCCCATGGGCTGGGACGCGTTTGGTCTGCCTGCCGAGAATGCCGCCTTGAAAAACGGCGTGCCCCCGGCCAAGTGGACCTACGAGAACATCGCGTACATGAAAAAGCAGATGCAGGCGATGGGCTTGGCCATCGACTGGTCGCGCGAAGTCGCCACCTGCGACCCGACCTATTACAAATGGAACCAGTGGCTGTTCTTGAAGATGCTCGAAAAAGGCATCGCCTACCGCAAGACCCAGGTCGTGAATTGGGACCCTGTGGACCAGACCGTGCTGGCCAACGAGCAGGTGATCGACGGCAAAGGCTGGCGCACCGGTGCACCGGTGGAAAAGCGCGAGATCCCGGGCTACTACCTGAACATCACGGCTTACGCGCAAGAACTGCTGGACCACGTGCAGATCGGCAACGACAAGGCCACGCTCAACGGCTGGCCCGACAAAGTTCGCCTGATGCAGGAAAACTGGATCGGCAAGAGCGAAGGTGTGCGCTTTGCGTTCACGCACAGCATTGCAGGCGCTGACGGCGCCTTGATCGGTGACGGCAAGATGTACGTCTTCACCACCCGCGCCGACACCATCATGGGCGTGACCTTTTGCGCCGTGGCCGCCGAACACCCGCTGGCGCTGCATGCCGCGGCCAGCAACCCCAAACTTGCTGCCTTCCAGGAAGAATGCAAAACCGGTGGCACCACCGAAGCCGAGTTGGCCACCCAAGAGAAAAAGGGCATGGCGACTGGCCTGTTCGTCACGCACCCACTGACCGGTGCGCAGGTCGAGGTGTGGGTGGGCAACTATGTGCTCATGAGTTACGGCGACGGTGCCGTGATGGGCGTGCCCGCGCACGACGAAAGAGACTTCGCGTTTGCACTCAAGTACGCCTTGCCAATCAAGCAAGTGGTGGCGCAGCGTGGGGCGACCTTGTCGTCGCCTGCGTCGGGCGCCTCAGACGCCAGCTCATCATCGTTGCCCAACGCAGGCAACGCCAAGACCGCTTTTGATGATTCCGCATGGTCCGAGTGGTATGCGACCAAGGACGGTGTGTGCGTCAACTCCGGCGAGCTCGATGGCCTGAGCTACAAAGCAGCCGCCCACAAGGTGGCTGAACTGCTGGCCGCCAAAGGCCTGGGCGAGAAGAAAACCACCTGGCGTCTGCGTGACTGGGGCGTGAGCCGCCAGCGCTACTGGGGCACCCCGATCCCGATCATCCATTGCGAGGAGCACGGCGCCGTGCCTGTGCCCGAAAAAGACCTGCCCGTGGTGCTGCCGCCAGACTGCATCCCGGACGGTTCGGGCAATCCGCTGCACAAGCACGAAGGTTTCCACGCGGGTGTGACTTGCCCGGTGTGTGGCAAACCCGCCCGGCGCGAGACCGACACCATGGACACCTTTGTGGATTCGTCCTGGTATTTCATGCGCTATTGCGACCCGACCCACACCGAGAAGATGGTGGCAGAGGGTGCGGACTATTGGATGCCGATGGACCAATACATCGGCGGTATCGAACACGCCATCCTGCACTTGCTCTACGCGCGCTTTTGGACCAAAGTCATGCGCGACCTGGGGCTGGTCAAGGTCGACGAGCCCTTCAGCAAGTTGCTCACGCAGGGCATGGTGCTGAACCACATTTATTCGCGCCGCACCGCCAAGGGCGGCAAGGACTACTTCTGGCCGCACGACGTCGAGCATGTGCTCGACGATTCAGGCAAGGTCATCGGTGCCAAGCTCAAGAACGAAGCCGACAGCGGCGACGGCCGCTTGCCTGTGGGCACGCCAATCGACTACGAAGGCGTGGGCACCATGTCGAAGTCGAAGAACAACGGCGTGGACCCGCAGGACCTGATTGAGAAATACGGTGCCGACACCGCGCGGCTGTACACCATGTTCACCGCGCCGCCCGAAGTGACGCTGGAGTGGAACGACTCGGCCGTGGAAGGCAGTTACCGTTTCTTGCGCCGTGTGTGGAATTTCGCTTTCAAGCACCATGATCTGCTGCGCTCGGCCACCAGTCAGAACCTGAGTCAAGCCGTCTTGGGCGACCCCGCCAAGGCCTTGCGTCGCGAGATGCACCTGGTGCTCAAGCAAGTGGGTTACGACTACGAGCGCATGCAATACAACACCGTGGTGTCCGGCTGCATGAAACTGCTCAACGCGTTGGAAGACTTCAAGCCTGACGGCAGCGCCGGTGACAGCGCCGCCCTGTGCGAAGGGGTGTCGCTTTTGATGCGCATGCTCTACCCCGCTTGCCCCCACATCACCGATGAAATCTGGCAAGAACTGGGTTACGCCAAGGCTGTTGGCGAGTTGCTCGATGCGCCTTGGCCCCTGGTGGACGAGTCGGCGCTGGAGCGTGACCAGATCGAGTTGATGCTGCAGATCAACGGCAAGCTGCGCGGGTCCATCCAGGTGTCCGCATCGGCCGACAAAGCACAGATCGAGGCCGCCGCCTTGGGCCATGAAGCCTTTGTCAAGCAGGCTGCAGGCGCTGCGCCCAAAAAGGTGATTGTGGTGCCAGGTCGCTTGGTCAACGTGGTGGTCTGAGGGCGGCAGAGCATGAACGCCCCAAGCCGACGTCGTTTGCTGGGTTTGTTCGCCATGCCTGTGGTGGTGGGTTTGACCGCTTGTGGCTTTCAGTTGCGCACGGTCGGTGATTACCCTTTCAAGACGCTTTATGCCAACTTTGCGATCGAATCCCCGTTGGGGGTGGAGTTGCGCCGCAATTTGTTGGGCACCAGGCGCATTGAGGTGTGGAGCGATCCCCAGCAAATGCTCAAGGCCGATGTCATTTTGGACATCTTGAGTGAAGAGCGCCAGCAGGTGGTGGTCGGCATCAATGCCTTGGGGCAGGTGCGTGAATTGCAGCTGCGCTTGCGTGTCAAGTTTCGCTTGCGTTCACCCGATGGCCTGACCTGGATCGATGGGGTGGAATTGTCACAGCAGCGTGACTTGAGCTTTACGGAGACTGCGGCTTTGTCCAAGGAAATCGAGCAGGCCATGATGTACCGAGACATGCAAAGCGACATCGTGCAGCAGATGATGCGGCGCTTGGCGATGGTGAAACCGCCCGCCAAACAGAGTCCTTCGCCAGCGCTCAAGCCTTGACGCCAAGATGCAACTGAACCCCTCACAGCTGTCTGCCCATTTGCAAAAAGGCTTGCGCAGTCTGTATGTTTTGCAGGGCGATGAGCCCTTGTTGCAGCAAGAGGCGGCCGACGCCATCCGTGCAGCGGCCCGGCTGCAGGGCTATACCGAGCGCAGCGTGTTCACCGTGTCGGGGGCACATTTTGATTGGAGCGAAGTCTTGGCTGCTGGAGGCTCCCTCAGCTTGTTTGCAGACAAGCAAATCCTGGAAGTGCGCATTCCCTCTGGCAAGCCTGGCAAAGAGGGAAGTCAAGCGCTTCAGCAGTTGGCCGCCTCTGCCGAAGGCCAAGACAGCACCTTGACCTTGATCACTTTGCCGCGCCTGGATGCGCCCACCCGCAAAGGGGCCTGGTTTGGTGCGCTGGAAAATTTCGGGGTCTCCCTGCAAATCGATCCTGTAGAGCGCAGTGCCTTGCCTGCCTGGATCGCCCAGCGCCTGCAGCTTCAAGGTCAGAGCGTCTTGCCGGGTGAAGAGGGGCAGCGCACCCTGCAATTTTTTGCAGACCGGGTAGAGGGCAATCTGTTGGCCGCTTTTCAGGAAATTCAAAAGTTGGGCTTGCTCTATCCCCCCGGCCACATCAGCCAGGCCCAGGTGGAAGCGTCTGTGGTGAATGTGGCCCGTTATGACGTCTTCAAGTTGTCCGAGTCGGTGTTGTCCGGGCAAGTCGCGCGGGTGCAGCGCATGCTCGACGGTTTGCAGGCCGAAGGAGAGGCCGCTGTGTTGGTGCACTACACCCTGGCCGAAGACATCCGCGCCCTCAAGCGTGTGAAAGACGCCATGGCGGCAGGCAAACCTTTGCCCATGGCCCTGCGCGAGCAGCGCATTTGGGGAACACGTGAACGTTTGTTTGAGCGGGTGCTGCCGCGCTTGACTGAAACGCGGCTCAGCGGTCTGTTGTTGGCGGCCCACCAAGTGGACGGCATCGTCAAAGGTTTGAAAGTGCCAGACTGGCCGACGGAGCCATGGCAGGCCTTGCAGCGTTTGGCGGTGCGTTTTTCCCGTTTTTGCATGGTGCGCTGAGGCTCTTGAGCATCTGCGAAAATGGGCGCATGACCGAACTGAACACCGCTGCCCACATGCAGGCCTTGGGCCAGCAAGCCAAAAAAGCGTCGGCCCTGATGGCCAAGGCCTCCGCGGCCACCAAGAACGCGGCTTTGCGCCGTTTGGCCGCCCTCTTGCGCGAAAACACCCAGGCCCTGCAAGCTGACAACGCCAGGGACCTGGACCGTGCCCGCGCCGCCGGTTTGGCCGAGCCTATGGTGGACCGCCTGAAGCTCAGCCCCAAAGTGCTGGAAACCTGTGCCCAAGGCTGCGAGCAATTGGCGGCCATGCCCGATGTGATCGGCGAGATCATTGGCATGAAGCAGGTGCCCAGCGGCATCCGCGTGGGCCAGATGCGGGTGCCGATTGGCGTGTTTGGCATGATTTTCGAGAGCCGCCCCAATGTGACCATCGAAGCGGCCAGTCTGTCCATCAAGAGCGGCAACGCCTGCATCTTGCGCGGCGGCTCCGAAGCCATCGAGTCGAACAAAGCCCTGGCCCGTCTGGTGCAGCAAGCGCTGAGCGACAGCGGCTTGCCGCTGGACGCCGTGCAGCTGGTGCAAACCACCGACCGCGCTGCCGTGGGCCAACTGATCACCATGCCGCAATTTGTGGATGTGGTCATCCCGCGCGGTGGCAAGGGTTTGATCGAGCGCATCAGCGCCGAAGCCAAGGTGCCCGTCATCAAGCATCTGGATGGCAATTGCCACACCTATGTGGACGATCCGTGCGACATCGGCATGGCTGTGAAGGTGGCCGACAACGCCAAAACCCAGAAGTACAGCCCCTGCAATGCCAGCGAGAGCTTGTTGGTGGCGCAGGGCGTGGCGGGCGAGTTTTTGCCCCAAATCGGCGCCATTTACGCCGCCAAAGGCGTGGAGATGCGCTGCTGCCCAGAATCCAAAGCCATTTTGAGCCAGGTGACAGGGGCCCGTTTGGAAGACGCCACCGAGCAAGATTGGTTCGAGGAATACCTCGCGCCCATCATCAGCGTCAGGGTGGTTGCAGGGCTGGATGAGGCGATTGCCCACATCAACCACTACAGCAGCCACCACACCGATGCCATCCTGACCCGCGACCACATGCACGCCCAGCGTTTCTTGCGCGAAGTGGACTCGGCCAGCGTCATGGTCAACGCCAGCACCCGCTTTGCCGACGGTTTTGAGTATGGTTTGGGCGCGGAGATCGGCATCAGCACCGACAAATTCCATGCCCGGGGTCCGGTGGGCATCGAAGGCCTGACTTCACTCAAGTACGTGGTGCTGGGTGAAGGTGAGGTGCGTGTCTGATGCTTGCAAAGCCAGGTTTTGGCCACATATGAATTTTGTTTTTGTTCACCAAGCTCCTTAAAGGTCGCCCATGGTCCCCCACCTCGTCACCGCCTTGACTGGCCCCATCAATGAGCTGGAGCAGCGCATCCTCGACTCCATGCCCGCCATCGAGCGCTGGTTTCGCCTGGAGTGGATGGAGCACACGCCGCCGTTTTACACCTCGGTGGACATCCGCAATGCGGGCTTCAAGCTGGCTCCGGTGGACACCAACCTTTATCCGGGTGGCTGGAACAACCTGACGCCCGAGATGCTGCCTTTGGCGGTGCAGGCGGCGCAGGCGGCCATCGAAAAGATCTGCCCCGAGGCGAAAAACCTGCTGATCATTCCCGAGAACCATACCCGCAATACTTTTTACCTGACCAATGTGGCGCAGTTGCAGCGCATCTTCCACATGGCGGGCCTGAATGTGCGTTTGGGCTCGATCAACCCCGAGATCAAGGACACCACGGTCATCGATTTGCCCAATGGCGAGAGTGTGACCCTGGAGCCGGTGGTGCGCAGCCAGCACCGCTTGGGGCTGAAAGACTTTGACCCCTGCACCATCTTGCTCAACAACGATTTGTCAGCCGGTGCGCCAGGCATTCTGGAGGAGCTGCACGAGCAGTTTTTGCTGCCGCCGCTGCACGCGGGCTGGAGCGTGCGCCGCAAGACCAAGCATTTTCAGAGCTATGAAGAAGTGGCCAAACGTTTTGGCAAGTTGCTGGGCATCGACCCTTGGCTCATCAACCCGATGTTCAGCCAGTGCGGTGATGTGAACTTTGCCGAGGGCACGGGCATGGAATGCCTGCGCAGCAATGTGGATGCGCTGCTGACCAAGATCAAGCGCAAATACAAGGAATACGGCATCAACGAAAAGCCCTTTGTGGTCGTCAAGGCCGACAACGGCACTTACGGCATGGGCATCATGACGGTGCGTGACGTGGCCGATCTGGATGCCATCAACCGCAAGACCCGCAACAAGATGAATGTGATCAAGGACGGCCAGACCGTCAATGATGTGATCATTCAGGAAGGTGTGCTCACCAACGAGCGCATCAACGATGCGGTGGCCGAGCCGGTGGTGTACATGATGGACCGTTATGTGGTGGGTGGTTTTTACCGCGTGCATGCCGAGCGCGGCGTGGACGAAAACCTGAACGCCCCCGGGGCCAGTTTTGTGCCCCTGGCCTTTGCCGACACCCCGCACCTGCCCCAACCGGGCGTCAAACCCGGCGCCAGCGTGCCCAACCGTTTTTACATGTACGGCGTGATCGGCCGCTTGGCCATGCTGGCCGCCAGTTACGAACTGGAAGCCACCGACCCCGAGGCCGAGGTCTACGACTGATGAAGTTCAACCAGGGCGTTTCAGCGTGTCGGCACCATGCCCTGGCGTCAGGGACACCCTCTGTTTTCAGGGCGTTGCGCTCAAAAGTTGCTGCACTGCAACATTTTTGTGACCTGTCCGGTGACACCGGCTCAGGCTTGGGCGCACAATAGCGCCCATACCAACCATCAGGCCTGACCCCGTTCGGGCTTTTTCTCTGTGTCCTCCTCAAAATCCTCTCTCGCCGCCCTGACCCTGGGGGCCATTGGTGTGGTGTACGGCGACATTGGCACCAGCGTGCTGTATGCCATGAAAGAGGTGTTTGGTTCAGGCCACGTCCCTTTCACGCCCGCCAACGTTTACGGCATTCTGTCGATCTTTTTCTGGACCTTGACGACCATTGTCTCGGTCAAATACGTGGTGTTGGTGCTGCGCGCAGACAACCACGGCGAAGGGGGTTTGGTGGCCATGTTGGCACTGGCTTCCCAATCGGTCAAAGACAAGCCCCAGTTGCGCAAAGTGTTGCTCTTGGTCGGTATTTTTGGCACTTGCCTGTTTTATGGCGATGGCGTCATCACCCCGGCCATCTCGGTGTTGTCGGCGGTTGAGGGCTTGGAGATCATCTCGCCGACGTTCAAAAAATTCGTCATCCCGCTGACCCTCTTGATTTTGTTCATTTTGTTTTGGGTACAAAAGCGGGGAACGGCAGGCATCGGCAAGTTTTTTGGCCCGATCACCCTGGTCTGGTTTCTGGCCATTGCCGTGTTGGGGGTCTCCCACATCGTCCAGCGCCCGGAAATTTTGTTGGCCATCAGCCCGCACCATGCATTGGGCTTCATGTGGCACAACCCCGGCACCACTTTCATCATTTTGGGCGCCGTGGTTTTGTGTGTGACGGGTGCCGAGGCCCTGTATGCCGACATGGGCCATTTTGGGAAAAAACCGATCCGCTTGGCCTGGTTCAGCGTGGTCATGCCTTGCCTGACCTTGAACTATTTTGGCCAAGGTGCCTTGTTGCTGGCCGAGCCCGAGGCGGTGAAAAACCCGTTTTATTTGATGGCCCCTGATTGGGCCTTGTTGCCCATGGTGGGCCTGGCCACCATGGCCACGGTGATCGCCTCGCAGGCCCTGATTTCTGGTGCCTTCAGCGTCACCAAACAGGTCATTCAGCTGGGCTACTTGCCACGCCTGCAAGTGCAGCACACCAGCGAGACCGACACCGGCCAGATTTACATGCCCTTTGTGAATTGGGGCTTGTTTGTGGCCATCGTGCTGGCCGTGGTCATGTTCAAGTCGTCCAGCAACCTGGCGGCGGCTTACGGCATTGCGGTGTGCACCGACATGCTCATCACCACCTTTCTCACTTTTTTTGTCATTCGCTACACCTGGAAGCTGCCCCTGGCCTTGTGCATTGGCGCGACCGGTTTCTTCTTTGTGGTGGATCTGGCGTTTTGGGCGTCCAACATGCTGAAGTTGCTGGACGGCGGCTGGTTCCCGCTGGTGATCGGCGCCGCCATTTTTACCTTGATGCTGACCTGGCACGATGGTCGGCGCTTGCTCAACGACTCATTGCGCTCGGATGCCTTGCGCTTGAACGACTTTTTGGACGCTGTTTTTTGTGTCCCCCCCGCGCGCGTGGAAGGCACAGCGGTATTTTTGACCTCTGAGCTGGGCACCGTGCCCAACGCTTTGCTGCACAACCTCAAACACAACAAAGTGCTGCACCAGCGCAATTTGTTTGTGACGGTGCGCAGCCACGAAGTGCCCCGCATGGACGCCCGACAGCGCCTGGAGGTCACGCCACTGGGCCATGACTGCTGGCAAGTCATTGTCAACTATGGCTTCAAGGACAACCCCGACTTGCCATCGGCACTGGCCACCATTGAGGACGACGGTTACAAGCTCGACCCCATGACGACCAGCTATTTCTTGTCACGCGACATCGTGATTCCCAAAATCGGCGGCGGCATGGCCAACTGGCGAGAAAAACTGTTTGCCCAGATGCACCACAACGCCAGCGCCGCTGCCGAGTTCTTGAACCTGCCCACCAATGCGGTGGTCGAGTTGGGCTCCAAAATCGAAATCTGACCGCGCATGGTCAAGACACACCTGCTGTACCTGCACGGTTTTCGTTCATCGCCTCAATCGGTCAAGGCGCAAACCATGGCCCGTTGCATCCAGGCGCAACACCCCCAAGTCACCTGGTGGTGTCCGCCATTGCCTGCCTCCCCTCGGCAAGCCATCGACATGCTGCTGCACGGGGTGGCCGCTTGGCCGCGCGATCAGATGGCGGTCATGGGCTCCTCGCTGGGTGGTTTTTATGCCGCATGGCTCTCGGCCCACCTCAGCTGTCGGGCGGTGCTGATCAACCCGGCTGTGCGCCCTTCGCGCGATCTGGCCCGTCACATTGGCGAACACCCGGTCTGGCACGACCCCGCCCAAAGCATTTTTTTTGAGCCTGGCTATGTGCAGGAGCTGCTGGAGCTGGAAAGTCAGCCCTTGCCAACATCGCCCGATACACTGGCTTTGATCGCCCAAGGCGATGAGGTGCTGGACTGGCACGAAATGTTCGCCCGCCATCAGGCGGGCCAGGTGCGCCTGATCGAGGGCAGCGACCATGCCCTGAGCGATTTCGAGATGTACTTGCCGCAAATCCTTGAATTTCTGAAGCTGGCTTGAAGCCCGGCGGGCCGAATGGTCGGGTGGCATGGGAAAATCCGGCCATGTACGTATTATTTGAAGATGCCGGCAAATTCATGGCCGGTCGGATCCTGTCCGAAGCCGAGGCCTCTGCGCAGGTCGAACTGGACTCGGGCAAACGGGTCAAAGTCAAGTCGGCCCACTTGTTGCTCAAATTTGACAAACCAAGCCCGGCCAACTTGCTCAGCGATGCCGCCGCATTGAGTCAGAGCATCGAGTTGGAACTGGCTTACGAATGCGCGCCCGACGAGGAGTTTGGCTTTGGCGACCTGGCCAAAGACTATTTCAGCACCAACGCCAGCACCGTGGAGCAAGTGGCGTCTTTGCTGCGTCTGCACGAAGCGCCGCACTACTTTCGCCGGGGGGGCAGCAAAGGCCGCTTCAAGAAAGCCCCGGCCGAGATCGTGCAGCAGGCCTTGCTGGCCATCGAGAAGAAAAAGCAGGTGCAAGCCTTGATCGAAGCCTGGTCGGCTGAATTGGTGGGCGGATCATGCCCCGAGCCGATCCGTGAGCAGCTGTACAAAATCCTGTTTCGCCCCGACAAAAACGCCCCCGAATACAAGGCGGTGGTCGAAGCCAGCAAAAGCAGCCAGACCGCACCCTTGGCTTTGCTGCAAAGCGCCGGGGCCATCGCCTCGGCCTGGGATTTTCATTGGCAGCGTTTTTTGTTCGACCTCTTCCCCAAGGGCACAGGCTTTCCTGCGCTCCAGGCCCCGGCCATCACAGATGCCTTGCCGCTGGCCCCGGTGCAGGCTTTTTCGATTGACGATTCACACACCACCGAGATCGATGACGCGTTGTCCCTGCAAGGGCTGGGCACGGGCACGGTCACCGTGGGCATCCACATCGCCGCACCCGGCTTGGCCCTGACGCCGGGCAGCCCGATCGACCAACTGGGTCGTCAGCGCCTGTCCACCGTCTACATGCCCGGCTACAAAATCACCATGCTGCCCGACAGCGTGGTGCAGGCGTACACCTTGACCGAAGGGCGCGATTGTCCCGCTGTGTCCTTGTATGTGACGTTCAGCGAAGACACGCTCGAAGTGCAAGCCAGCGAAACCCGGCTGGAGCGGGTGCCGATTTTGGTCAATCTGCGGCATGACCAGCTCGATGAGCGCATCACCCGCGAGTGGCTCGAAGGCGAGGACCAGAGCGACCATGCCGATGTGCCGGTGAGCCGCGCCACGCTGGGCTTTTTCTGGCGTCTGGCCCAGACCCTGAAAGCGCGGCGCGAAGTGGTGCGCGGCAAGCCCGAGACCTTCAACCGACCCGACTACAGCTTCAAACTCGATCGTCCCAGCAACGACACCCCTCCGACGGGCGAAGAGACCGTGCTGATTGGCACGCGCAAGCGCGGTGCACCGCTCGATTTGATGGTGGCCGAAGCCATGATTTTGGCCAATAGCACCTGGGGCCAGTGGCTGGCCCAGTTGGGCGTGCCTGGCATTTACCGCAGCCAGGCCAGCATGGCGCCGGGCGTGAAGGTGCGCATGGGCACCAAGGCACTGCCGCATGCGGGCATTGGCGTGCCCAGCTACGCCTGGAGCACTTCGCCGCTGCGCCGCTACACCGACTTGGTGAACCAGTGGCAAATCATCGCCTGTGCACGCCACGGTGCCACGGCCGCTTTGGCCGCGCCCTTCAAGCCCAAAGACGCGGAGTTGTTCTCCATCATCAGTGGCTTTGACGCGGCTTACAGCGCCTACAACAGTGTGCAGTCCAGCATGGAGCGCTACTGGACCCTGCGCCATGTGCAGCAGCAAGGCATCGAGGAGCTCGAGGCCAGTCTGGTCAAGGAAATGGGGGGCGGCATCTGGCTGGTGCGCGCTGACACCTTGCCCTTGATGTTCAGCGTGATGGGTGCGCAAAGCCTGCCGCGTGGCGCGCGCGTGCGCGTCAAACTGGCCGAGGTGGACCTGATGGCGCTGGATGTGCGCGGGACCGTGACTGAGCACTTGGACGCCGATGCTCAAGCGTTGATGGAGGCCGAAGACAGCGAAGACGAGGACAACCTGCCAGCAGGCCCGGTGACCATTGCGGTCGACCTCAGCGACAGCCCGCAGGACTTGTCCGCCTGAGCCATGCGTGCATTGGGACGTTGGTTGATGCTCCTGCTCTTGGCCTTTCTGGGCTTGCAGCTGTTTTTTGTATTGCGGATAGCGAGCATGAATTGGGTCATGCCTGAGTCCACCACTTTCCAGCGCTCACAGGCCTGGCAAATTGTGACCCGCCAGGGGCAATTGCCGTGGCGCCAGGAGCCGATCGCATGGCGCGACATGAGCGCCAAACTGCAGCGTGCAGTCGTGGCCTCTGAGGATGCTGCGTTCACACAGCACCAGGGTGTCTGGTGGCAATCGCTGGAAAGCGCCTGGGAAAAAAATGCCAAAGCCAAAGCCCAAGCTGAAAAGCGTGCCCAAAAGCAGCCCGACCAAGCGCTTGCGGTGAAAATCGTTGGAGGCTCGACCATCACCCAGCAACTGGCCAAAAACCTTTTTCTGTCTGGCGAACGCACCTTGGTGCGCAAAGGTCAGGAGTTGCTGATGACGCTGACACTGGAGATTTTCTTGAGCAAAAAACGCATTCTGGAAATCTACCTCAACAATGTCGAGTGGGGTGAGGGCGTCTTTGGCATTGAAGCGGCAGCGCAGCATTACTTTCGCAAGAGCGCGGTCAAACTCAGTGCATGGGAGTCAGCCCGTCTCGCGGTCATGTTGCCCCGGCCGCGCCATTTTGAAAAACTGCCCCAGTCGCCCTACTTGGCTCAGCGTGCAGAGACCATCATGGGCCGCATGAACGATGTGGTGTTGCCATGAGCCTGACCACAGCCACGCCTTCACCTTTGCGCATTTTGGGGATCGACCCTGGCTTGCAAACCACGGGGTTTGGCGTGATTGACATCACCGGTTCCCGTTTGCAATACGTGGCCAGTGGCGTGATCGAAACGACCCGGGAAGAAATGGGCAATTTGCCCGCTCGGCTCAAAGTGATTTACGACGGGATTCGTGAAATCACCGAACGCTACCAACCCGATGTGGCTTCGGTGGAGATCGTGTTCGTCAACATTAACCCGCAAGCCACCTTGCTCTTGGGCCAGGCCCGTGGCTGTTGCGTCACGGCGTTGGTCTCGTGCGGCCTGCCGGTGGCCGAATACACCGCCCTGCAGATGAAGCAGTCGGTGACTGGACACGGCCGCGCCGCCAAATCGCAGATTCAGGAAATGGTCAAGCGCCTGTTGCAATTGCCCGTGCTGCCCCGACAAGACGCCGCCGATGCTTTGGGCATGGCCATCACCCATGCCCATGCCAGTCCGTCGATGAACAAGTTGGCCGCGCAAGGCGTGCTCAGCCGCAAAACACACGGCATGTTCAGAAGCGGTCGCAGCCACTGAGGCTTGCGGTCCTTCAAACTTCAAACTTCAAAGTTGTCAATCAGGCGGGTGGTGCCCAACTTCGCTGCACCCAACACCACCAGAGCATCACCGGCTTGAGGCGCTTGCAGGTCGTGGCGACGACGGACGGTGAGGTAGTCGGGTTGCCAACCCCTTTGGCGCAGACCTTCCATGGCCTTGGCCTCCAGATGGGGCAGTTGGGCAGCCAGGGCGTGGGTGGCGGCCAATGCATCGCGGCCCAAGGCGCGCAGGGCCAGACTCAGTTGCAAGGCTTCGGTCCGTTCAGAGGCGCTCAAGTAGCCGTTGCGCGAGCTCAGAGCCAACCCGTCTTCGGCGCGGCAGGTGTTCACCCCTGTCACTTCCATCGGCAGGGCAAACTGGCGCACCATTTGCCGGATCACCAAGAGCTGCTGGTAGTCTTTCTTGCCAAACACGGCCACACCCTGAGATTTGCCTGCAAACACGCTCATGAAAAGTTTCATGACCACCGTGGAGACCCCTGTGAAGAACCCGGGCCGAAATTCTCCCTCGAGGATGTTGCCCAGCGCCGGGTCGGCATGCACCTTGACGGTTTGGGTTTCCGGATAGAGGTCGGTTTCGCGCGGCGCAAACAGCACATCGCAGCCAGCCGCCTGCAGTTTGGCGCAATCGGCCTCCCAGGTGCGGGGGTAACTGTCAAAGTCCTCGTGCGGCAAAAACTGAAGACGGTTCACGAAGATGCTGGCCACCGTGCAATCGCCTTGGGGTTTGGCGTGTTCGATCAGCTGGATATGACCGGCGTGCAGGTTGCCCATGGTGGGCACAAAAGCGGGGCGATGGCAGGGGGCCAGGTGTTGGCGCAGTTCGGCGATCGATCGGGCGATGAGCATGGGATGAACAGCCTTTACCAGGCGTGCAAGGCGTTGTCAGGAAAGCTGCCGTCCTTGACGGCATGCACATAGGCGCTCATGGCTTCGAGCACACTGCCTTGGCCGACCATGAAATTGCGCACGAACTTGGGGTTCTTGCCCAGGTTGATGCCCAGCATGTCGTGCATCACCAAGACCTGGCCTGCGGTGCCCTTGCCCGCACCAATGCCAATGGTGTGGCAGCGAGTCAGGGCCAGGGTGAGCTCTGCAGCCAGCGCAGAAGGCACCATTTCCAGCACAAGCATGCTGGCGCCTGCGTCTTGCAGAGCCAGGGCTTCTTGGCGCAATTTGTCCGCTGTGTCGCCCCGGCCCTGAACGCGGTAGCCGCCCAAGGCGTGGACGGTTTGCGGGGTCAGACCGAGATGGGCACAGACCGGAATGCCCCGTTCGACCAAAAACCGAACCGTCTCGGTGGTCCAGCCGCCACCTTCGAGCTTGACCATGTGCGCACCTGCCTGCATGAGCACGGTGGCGCTGTGCAGGGCTTGTTCGCGAGACGCCTGATAGCTGCCAAAGGGCAAATCGCCGATGATCCAGCTGGTGCCTTGTACACGCCGAACACCACGGGCCACACTTTCGGTGTGGTAGCGCATGGTGTCCAGACTCACCCCCACGGTGCTGGGCAATCCCTGGCACACCATGCCCAGGGAGTCGCCAACCAAAATGCATTCCACGCCAGCGGCATCTGCGACCGCGGCAAAGGTGGCATCGTAGGCCGTGAGCATGGTGATTTTTTCACCCCGCTCGCGCATTTCGTTCAGGCGGGGCAGACTGATGGGTTTGCGCGCGGCCACGGGCGAAGCCGGTGGCAGGGTGCCGTACGGTGTGACGGTGGATGCGGTCATGGGCGAGGCTTTCGAGGTCGGGGCAAGGCGCCCGATCAATGGGGCGTGTAAGCCAGTCTGACGTAGATGGGCGCAAAAGCTTCCGCTTGGGTAATTTCGATCAGGGTTTCTTTGGCCAATTCCAGCAGGGCAATGAAGGTCACCACCAAGACAGGGGTGCCCAAGCTGGGGTCAAACAAGTGTTCGAATTCGACAAATTTGCGACCTTGCAAGTGTTTGAGCACGATGCTCATGTGTTCGCGCACGCTCAGTTCTTCGCGGCTGATCTTGTGGTGCTGCACCAGGTTGGCCCGTTTGAGGATGTCGCGCCAGGCCGATTGCAATTCGTCCATGCTGACATCCGGAAAACGCGGCTGCAGACTTTGCTCCATGTAAACCTGCGCCTGCAAAAAATCCCGTCCGTATTGCGGAATCGCGTTCAATGCCATCGAAGCGAGCTTCATTTGCTCGTATTCAAGCAGGCGGCGCACCAGTTCTGCACGGGGGTCCTCGGCTTCTTCGCCATCGGCCGCCCGTTTGGGCGGCAGCAGCATGCGTGACTTGATTTCGATCAGCATGGCCGCCATCAGCAGGTATTCGGCGGCCAACTCGAGGTTGTGCAGGCGGATTTCATCCACATAGCTCAGGTACTGGCGTGTCACGCCAGCCATGGGGATATCCAGGATGTTGAAATTCTGTTTCCGGATCAGGTAGAGCAACAAGTCCAGGGGGCCTTCAAAGGCTTCCAAGAAAACTTCCAGTGCGTCTGGCGGGATGTACAAATCCCGAGGCATGGAAAACAGCGGCTCGCCATACAGGCGTGCCACGGCCACGTTGTCCACCACCACGGGCAGAGACGCCTCCACACCTTCTGGAGAGAGGTCGTTTTCGGGCAAGGCAGAACTCATGCCAGGGCCTGCCTACTCAAGCCTTGGTTTGGTAGACGTAGGGTTGTTGAGGCACGCGCGCAGCTTTGGCATTGGCCTGAAATTGCGCGTCCATGCCGGTGTCCCACAACAAGGCGCGCCCTTGGCGTTGCTGTGCTTCCAACTCGGGATGCTCGGTTTTGAGGCGTTCCAGGAACTGGGTGGTGTCAGAGGTGTAATGCGGGCGGGCAAAAGGGAACATGGCAGGCCTGTCGGGGAAAACCGCCATTTTAAGGGGTCAGGGCTTCGCTGGAGCGGCTTTTTCGGTGGCTGGACGTTTTGTGCACCGACCTGTTTGTGACCCTGGTTTCAGTCTTCCAGATCAATGTGCTGGGCAAAACCCGAACGCTCCAGCAAAGACCGTGGTTGGGCCTGCAGTCCACGCAGCACCAAGCGGCCGCCGTGTTTGCCCAGGCTGCGCTGCAATTGCTCCAAAGCATCCAGCCCAGAGGTGTCCAGTGAAATCAGATGGCGCGCGTCCAAGCGCATCACGAGTGCGTCGTTCGTCGTATCGGCGGCGTGCTGCAGCGCATCGAGTTTGGCCACTGAGCCAAAAAACAGCGCTCCATACAAACGGCCTTCGATGCGTTGCTCCTGATGCTCATCGATGTCGGCGCTGAACAAAGCGCTTTGGCGGCGCACAAAGAGCACGATGGCCAAGACCATGCCCAGTTCCACGGCCACGGTCAGGTCGAACACGATGGTGAGGACAAAGGTCGACAGCAGCATGATGCGGTAGTGGTTGCTGAACTGTTTGAGGCGGGCAAATTCGCGCCATTCGCCCATGTTCCAGGCCACGAACAGCAACACACCGGCCAACACCGCCAATGGGATGTGCATGGCCAAGGGCGCGGCCAGCAAGACCACGGCGGCCAGGGTCGCGGCGTGCACGATGCCTGCGACGGGTGAGAGCGCGCCCGCTCGGATGTTGGTCACCGTGCGGGCCACCGTGCCGGTAGCGGGCATGCCGCCAAAAAACGGCACCACGGTGTTGGCAATCCCTTGCGCCATGAGTTCTTGGTTGGGGTCGTGTTTGGGCGAAGCGCTCAGCTGGTCGGCCACGCGTGCACACAGGAGCGACTCAATCGCGCCCAGCAAGGCAATGGTCACCGTAGGTGCCACAAGCTGCTTGACGGTTTCCCAAGAAAAGGCGGGCCATTGAAACACCGGCAAGCCTTGAGGGATGCCGCCAAAGCGTGAACCGATGGTCTCCACCGGCAAGCTCAGCACCCAAGCCAACAAGGACAAGGAGATCAGCGCAATGACCGGGCCTGGCAGGCGTGACGTGGCTTTGAGTGCGCTGATGCCTTGAATGTTGTCGATCTGCTTTCGAAACTGCGAGTCCACCGCCCACAAGCGCGGCCAGATGAAGAGGCCCAGCACACTCACCATGGCCAAACCAAAGGCGTAGGGGTTAAAGCTGCCGATGGCGCTGACAAGCGTGCCGATTTGGCTGAAGAAGTCCGCCGGCATTTTGTCCACCTGCAGGCCCATGGCATCGCGCAGCTGTGAGAGGCCCACGAGGACAGCAATCCCGTTGGTAAATCCAATCACCACGCTCACCGGTACGTAGCGCACCAAGGTGCCCAAGCGCAACCAGCCCAGCAAGAAGAGCAGCACACCCGCACTCACGGTCGAGATCAACAGGTTGGCCAAGCCGTAGCGCTCGACGATGCCGTAGACGATGACGATGAAGGCACCTGCCGGACCACCAATTTGCACCGAGGTGCCGCCCAAGGCCGAGATCAAAAAGCCCGCGATGATGGCCGTCCACAAACCCGCTTCGGGTTTGAGGCCGCTGGCGATCGCAAAAGCCATGGCCAAAGGCAGGGCCACGATGCCGACCGTGGCACCAGCACCCACATCGAGCGCGAATTTTTGTTTGGTGTAGCCCCGCAGGTCTTGCAGCAAGCGAGGGCGAAAGGGCGCCAGAGGCGGTAAACCTGGAAACATGCCGGGGATGTTACTCCTCTGCCCGCCAGTGCCTTGGCAGGTTGGGGCCTCAGTGGATGCGCATGCCGGGCTTGGCGCCTGGCCAGGGGTGCAGCACGTAAATGCCGGCGTCCGTCTTCTCATCGGCGTGGCTGGCGGCCAGCACCATGCCTTCGGACACACCGAACTTCATCTTGCGTGGCGCCAGGTTGGCCACCATCACGGTGAGCTTGCCCACCAGGTCTTCGGGCTTGTACATGCTGGCGATGCCTGAAAAGACATTCCGCATACGGCCTTCGCCCACGTCCAGCGTCAGTCGCAAGAGCTTGACCGAGCCCTCCACGGCTTCGCAGTTGACGATCTGGGCGATGCGCAAATCGACCTTGGCAAAGTCGTCGATGCCGATGGTGGGGGCGATGTCTTCGCCGCCCGGCGTGACTTTTTCTTCCACCACAGCCGGTGGCTCAAACAGGGCGTCGAGTTGCTCGGGTGTGACCCGTTGCATCAGGTGTTGGTAGGCGTTGATGGGGTGGCCTGCGCCCAGCAGTTGTTGTGCTTGGGCAAAGGTGAAGGGTGCCACGTTCAAGAAGGCCTCGACCTGTGCGGCCAAAGCCGGCAAAACGGGTTTGAGCTGCAGACTCAGCAGTCGGAACGCTTCAATGCAAGTGGTGCACACGTCGTGCAAGCGGGCGTCTTGGCCTTCTTGTTTGGCCAAATCCCAGGGTTTATTTTGGTCCACGTAGCTGTTGACCTTGTCGGTCAGCAGCATGATTTCGCGCAGAGCTTTGGCGTATTCGCGCTGGTCGTAGAAAGCAGCAACGCTGGGCGCGGCCGCTTGCAAGGCCGACAGCAAAGCTTGGCCGTCGGCGCTCACGGGGCCAAGTTGGCCGCCAAAACGCTTGGCAATGAAGCCGGCCGAACGGGAAGCGATGTTGACGAATTTGCCGATCAAATCGCTGTTGACCCGTGCCATGAAGTCTTCGGCGTTGAAGTCGATGTCTTCGTTGCGGGCTGAGAGTTTGGCCGCGAGGTAGTAGCGCAGCCACTCGGGGTTCATGCCCAGGCTCAAATACTTGAGCGGGTCCAGGCCCGTGCCGCGGCTCTTGCTCATCTTCTCGCCGTTGTTCACCGTCAAGAAGCCGTGCACGAAGATGCTGTTGGGCGTTTTTCTGCCCGAGAAATGCAGCATCGCGGGCCAGAACAGCGTGTGGAAGGTCACGATGTCTTTGCCGATGAAGTGGTATTGCTCCAGCGCGGGGTTGGCCATGTAGGCGTGGTAGTCCTCGCCGCGCTTGTCCAGCAGGTTCTTGAGCGAGGCCAGGTAGCCCACAGGCGCGTCGAGCCACACATAAAAGTACTTGCCCGGTGCGTCGGGGATCTCGATGCCGAAGTAGGGGGCGTCGCGGGAGATGTCCCAGTCGCCCAGGCCTTCGCTGGTCGTGCCGTCGGGGTTGGTGCGCACCGAAAACCACTCTTTGACCTTGTTGGCTACCTCGGGCTGCAGCTTGCCGTCTTGGGTCCATTGGCTCAAAAAGTCCACGCAACGCGGGTCCGACAATTTGAAGAAAAAGTGTTCCGAGGTCTTCAGTTCAGGCTTGGCACCTGACAGGGCCGAGAAGGGGTTGATCAGGTCGGTGGGGGCGTAGACCGCGCCGCAGACTTCGCAGTTGTCGCCGTACTGGTCTTTGGCGTGGCATTTGGGGCACTCGCCTTTGATGAAGCGGTCGGGCAAAAACATGTTCTTTTGCGGGTCAAAGAACTGCTCCACGGCACGCACTTCGATCAGCGAGCCGCCGTCGGCAGCCGAAATGTCACGCAGATCACGGTAAATCTGGCGCGCCAGCTCGTGGTTTTCGGGCGCATCGGTGCTGTGCCAGTTGTCGAACTGGATGTGAAAACCGTCCAAATAGGGCTTGCGGCCCGCGGCGATGTCGGCCACGAACTGCTGGGGCGTCTTGCCCGCTTTTTCGGCGGCGATCATGATGGGCGCGCCGTGCGTGTCGTCGGCGCCCACAAAGTTCACCGCATGGCCCTGCATGCGCTGGAACCGCACCCAGATGTCGGCCTGGATGTATTCCATGATGTGGCCGATGTGGAAATTGCCGTTGGCGTAGGGCAGTGCGGTGGTGACAAAGAGTTGGCGCTTGGACATATCAGGTGTGGCGATGAGCCCAGAGGGCAAGCCAATGATTTTAGATGCTTGGCTGCCTGGCTCAGAAAGGCCCTGCGGTATCAGTCGGCGGTCTGGCGGGCGTGGTCCAGCCGAAAAATCGGTGGATGTCCTCTCGCTGTGCCCATGCATCGGCCTCTCCGAGTTGGATCAGTTCGCTCGTGTAGGCCGCTTCAAACAACAGGTAACTCACGAGGGCGTTCCCTTGGCCCTGGGAGGAGGTTGGGCTGGCCCCCAAGGTGCGCAGGAGACTTTTGACAGTTTGGGGCAGGGCCTGCGCGTGCTTGGCGGCGATGACATCAAGCCGTTGCGACGGGGCGATCAACAACAAATCCACGGGTCGAAGGTGGGTGCTTTGGCGTTTTTCTTCGGGAATGAGCGCCAAGGTCTGGTTGATGCGGTGCATGCGCTCCACATCGACCGCCAGCGAGTCAAGAAAAATGCTGGAAAGGGCATGGCCCGCGATGTGGGCGAGCGAGGGGTAGGCAGGTTCTTGATCGAGCCGCTGCTTGGGTTCGAGCATGCGACCCGCTCCAACCACCAGAATTTTGCTTGCACCCAGGTGGATGGCGGGCGAAATGGGTGCAGTTTGCCGCATTGAGCCATCACCAAAATAAGCGCTGCCTTGAGGGCCTTCAAGTGGCATCGCCGGAAAAATGAAAGGTATGGCCGAGCTTGCCAGCAAGTGAGCGTGTGTCAAGCGACCATGCTGTGACAAACGCTGGTTCCTCACCCAGGGTGTCACAGCATGACAGCTGTCATAAAAAGTCACGTGCTCGCCCGTGCTGTAACTCGATGCTGTGATGGCCAGAGCTTGCAGATGTCCTTGAGCCAGCAAAGCGGGTAGCCGGTCCAGATCCAGTCGTTCCTTGAGTAGCAGGCTCAAGGGGGTGTTGTCGAGCAAGGATTTGGGGCGAAACCGTTTTTGTGTGATCAGCCAGCCGAAGGACAGCAAAGACACCCAACGAGCCCCTGACCGGATCATGCCCAAGACATCTGAGCGGTACACCTGTTCGACTTGGAACTGTCGCCAAACTTCGACCAGCTCATCCATGGCACCGTCAAAATTGTCCGCATGGCAGGCCAGAAAAGCGGCATTGATGGCCCCGGCAGAGGTGCCCGAGATGACAGGAAAAGGGTTGCCCTGCGCAGCACCTGCTGCGCGCCGCATGCGGGCAATGGCCGCCAACACGCCCACTTGGTAGGCAGCACGTGCACCTCCCCCAGAAAGAATCAAACCTGTTGAATTCATCATTTTTGTCATAGTAGTGTTGTTTCGACCTCTTGGAATCAGGGGACACCCGTGCTTGGTTAGACTGTCACCACTTTTTTTCAAATCTCTCCTATGGCCACCTCAGAACAACTGCTCCAAGCCTTGCAAACCGTCATTGACCCCAACACGGGCAAAGATTTCGTTTCCACCAAAACCCTGAAAAATCTGCAAGTCGAAGGCGGCGATGTGTCTTTTGATGTGGAGCTCGGTTACCCCGCCAAGAGCCAGATCCCCGGCATTCGTCAGGCACTGATTGCCGCGGCCAAAGGTGTGGCGGGCGTGTCCAACGTGTCGGCCAACGTCACGAGCAAGATCACCGCCCATGCCGCCCAGCGTGGCGTGGCGCTGTTGCCGCAGGTGAAAAACATCGTGGCGGTGGCCTCGGGCAAAGGTGGCGTGGGCAAAAGCACCACTGCCGTGAACCTGGCGCTGGCGCTGGCGGCCGAGGGGGCCAAGGTGGGCCTGCTGGATGCCGACATTTACGGCCCCAGTCAGCCCATGATGATGGGCATCGAAGGCCGTCCGGACAGCGAAGATGGCAAGACCATGGAGCCCCTGGAAAACTACGGCGTGCAGGTCATGTCGATCGGTTTTTTGGTGAACCCTGACGACGCCATGATCTGGCGTGGTCCCATGGCCACGCAGGCCCTGGAGCAGTTGCTGCGCCAAACCAACTGGAAAGACCTCGATTATTTGATCGTGGACATGCCGCCCGGCACCGGCGACATCCAGCTCACTTTGAGCCAGCGCGTGCCCATGACGGGCGCAGTCATCGTGACCACCCCGCAAGACATTGCCCTGCTGGACGCCAAGAAAGGCGTGAAGATGTTCGAGAAAGTCGGCGTGCCGATTTTGGGCTTGGTGGAAAACATGGCGGTGCACGTGTGCACGAATTGCGGCCACGTGGAACACATTTTTGGTGCCGACGGCGGCAAGAAAATGGCCGCTGAATATGGCATGGACTATTTGGGCGCATTGCCATTGGACATGCAGATCCGCTTGCAAGCCGATAGCGGCAAGCCCACCGTGGTCAACGACCCCGACGGCGAAGTGGCCCATATTTACAAGGCGGTGGCCCGCCAGGTCGCCGTGAAGATCGCGGCCAAGGCCAAGGACTTTTCCAGCAAGTTCCCGACCATCAAGGTCAGCAAGGACACTTGAGAAATCACCCTGGCAACCATGGCGGACCGCCTTATGATTCCGCCACGCCCATGATTTTATAATTCATAGGTATTCATTGATATCATTTGCTTTGTACAAAGAGGTGCAAAGTGAATTTGTCAAATCGTGTGATCACGGGCTTCCGTGAAGCTCTCCAACGTTGGCCCATGGAGTGCTTGGGTGGTTTGTTGATTGCCATGGGGCTTTGGGTGGTGCTCTACACCTACCGTTCCAGCGAGGCCATGGTGCAGCAGTACGCCACTGAGAGTGCCCAGACCCACGCTGTCTCGGTCACTCAGTTTCGTAATTTCTACACGCAGGAGCTGGTTCCGAGGGCGGTCAAGGCGGGTGTCGAAGTCACGCACGAATACAAAGGTCGGGACGATGCATTGCCCCTGCCTGCCACGATGACCATCGACCTGGGTCATTACCTCTCCAAAGTGGATGGAGGCACTCAGGTGCGCTTGTTTAGCGACCAACCTTTTCCTTGGCGAGTGGCCGAGCGCCAGCTGGATGATTTTCAGAGTCAAGCCTTGCAGCATCTGAAAACGCACCCGGATCAACCTTTCGTTCGTGAAGAAATCATGAATGGCACCCGGGTGCTGCGGTATGCGCAGGCGGACAGGATGTTGGCCAGTTGTGTGGCGTGTCACAACAGTTACCCGGGCTCGCCATCTACCCAATGGAAAGTGGGCGATGTGCGTGGCGCCCTGGAGGTCGTATTGCCGGTGACGGAATGGCAATTGGCCAGCACCGGGGTGTTGAACCGCACATTTGCTGTTTTGCTGCTGCTGCTGTTCTTGGGTTTTACGCTGGTCTGGTTGTCGCTGCGCCGCATGCGGGCGGCTTTGTTGACCTCTCGCATGTTGTCAGACGAGCGTCAAACCGCCATACGTCGATTGAGTGAAGAAATCACCGAACGTGGACAGGTCGAAAAAAACCTGCGTTTGAGTGAAAGCAAGTTGCAAAGCATTTTTCGATCGGTCCCCGAGGGCGTTGTGGTGGCCGACCCCCAGGGAAAAATCGTGCAGTGCAACGATGCGACAGCTTCCATCTTTGGCTACACGATGCAGGAGTTGATGGGGCAGCGCGTGGATTTTCTTTTGGCCGATTCTGATCGACACCCGGATGATGAGTACATCACCCAGTACCTGATCACGGGTGAAAAGAAACTCATGAATCAGCCGCGTGTGTTGAGCGGACGAAAGCGCGATGGGACGCTGTTTCCAGTCAGGCTCACGATCAGTGAAACCCGTCTTGACCAAGAGCACTTTTTCATTGGTGTCATGCAGGATTTCACCGCCATACAGAGTGCCCAGGATTTGCTGGTGGAGGCCAAAGAAAAGGCCGAGCAGGCCAATCGCATGCGCGGCGAATTTTTGGCCAACATGAGCCATGAAATCCGCACCCCCATGAACGGGATTGTGGGCATGACCGAGCTGGCGTTGGACACCACTGAACCAGAACAGCAAAAAGAGTACTTGGTTTTGGCGCGGGACTCTGCCAATCACCTCTTGCAAATCATCAATGAAATCTTGGATTTTTCAAAAATTGAAGCCAAAGCCCTTGAGCTGGAGATGTTGGCGGTCAGTCCTGGGCAGTTGGTGCGACACACAGCGAAGTCTTTGGAGCAACTGGCCAGAGGCAAAGGACTGGACCTGATCGTCCAGTCTGCAGCCGACCTTCCTGACTGGTTGTGGCTCGATCCGGTGCGCATGCGACAGGTGCTGACGAATTTGATCGGCAACGCCATCAAGTTCACCGCACAGGGCTCGGTCACCGTGAACACTGAATGGCTGCCCGAAGCGGATCCCCAAAGGGGGCGCTTGCGCATCCGCATCGTCGATACGGGCATCGGTTTTGATCCAGCGCGGCAGGAGGCGCTGTTCAGCCCCTTCACCCAAGCCGATGGATCGGTCACCCGCTCATTTGGAGGGACGGGTTTGGGTCTGGCCATCACGCGCAGTTTGATTCAACTGATGGGAGGGGACATTGCCGCCGAGGGGCGTCCCGGCATGGGGGCTACTTTTGTGGCGACCTTGCCTGTGCGAAAGGCTCAAACCGCCTTGCTGGCCAACAGAGAATCTGCAGAGCCTGCCTTGTCTTCGGCACCCCCCAGTGGTCATGAGGGGCACCAGGTTTGTTCGGTCTTGTTGGTGGAAGACCATGAAATCAACCGAAAACTGGCAGAGATCATGTTGCAGCGCATGGGCTTTGCCTACGCGCTGGCTAACGATGGTCAGCAAGCCCTGGACCTTTTGGCCGAGCAGCGCTTTGATGTGGTGTTGATGGATGTGATGATGCCGGTGATGGACGGCATCACCGCCTTGCGCTTGTTGCGCGCGCAAGAGGCCTTGGGACGACCTCGCACACCTGTGCTCATGGTCACTGCCCATGCCATGACAGGCGACAAGGAGCGGTTCTTGTCGGAGGGAGCCGATGGTTATGTCTCCAAGCCCATGTCCCAGCAGGCTTTGCACAAAGAAATCATGCGCGTGGTGGGTCGTTCACCCGTGGCACTCCAAAATGATCAGGGCGATGACCGGCCTGAAAACGCTTGACGAGGCTCAGGCCTTCTCCATGTCGCGCAAACGAAAACGCTGGATTTTCCCTGTGGCGGTCTTGGGCAACTCGGACACAAAGTCGATGAAGCGCGGGTATTTGTAGGGGGCCAGGCGTTCCTTGACGAAGGCTTTGACTTCCTCTTGCGTCAGGCTTTGACCGGCTTTGAGCACGATGAAGGCCTTGGTCTTGGTCAGACCGTCGCTGTCTTCCTTGCCGATCACCGCCGCCTCCAGGATGGCCGGGTGTTGCACCAGGGTGGACTCGACCTCGAAAGGCGAGACGTAAATGCCGCTGACCTTGAGCATGTCGTCGTTGCGCCCGGCGTAGGTGTAGTAACCGTCGGCGTCACGCGTGTATTTGTCGCCACTCTTGGTCCACACGCCCTGGAAAGTATCGCGTGTCTTTTCGCGGTTGTTCCAGTACATCAGCGCACTGCTGGGGCCCTGGATGTAGAGGTCGCCAATCTCGTGGTGGCCCGTGACCACGCTGCCGTCCTCGTTACGCAGTTGTACCTCGTAGCCCGGCACCGGTTTACCCGTGGTGCCGTAACGCACGTCACCGGGACGGTTGGACAGAAACACGTGCAACATTTCGGTGGAGCCGATGCCGTCGATGATGTCGCAGCCAAAATGCGCGGACCAGCGCTCGGCGATGTCGCGCGGCAAGGCCTCCCCAGCCGACGAACTCAGGCGCAGGGCGACCTGGCTTTTGGCGGGCAAGTCAGGGCTGGCCAGCATGCCGCCATAGCCTGTGGGGGCGCCATAAAACACGGTGGGCTGGTGCTGAACCAAGCGCTTGAAAGTGGCTTGCGGGGTGGGGCGCTCGGCCATCAACACCACGCTGGCGCCCACGCTCAATGGGAATGTGAGTGCATTGCCCAAGCCGTAGGCAAAGAAGAGCTTGGCGGCCGAGAACACGGTGTCGCTGTCTTGCAGGTTCAGCACACCCTTGCCGTACAACTCTGCGGTCCAGTAGAGGTTGCCTTGGCTGTGCACGGTGCCTTTGGGCTTGCCGGTGGAGCCGGACGAATACAGCCAAAAAGCGGGCTCGTCCGCCAAAGTTTGTGCAGGCAGCACGGGCGGGTTTTGCGCCAGCACATCGGCCATGTTGAACTGTCCCTGCGCCAGTGCTGTGGTGGGGCGCGAGACCACCACCTGGTGCACTTCGTTTTTGGCCAAGTCCATGGCCGATTGCAAGGTGGGCAACAAAGTGCCCGATACCAGCGCTGCTTGCGCGCGGCTGTTGCTCAGCATGAAGGCATAGTCTTCGGCCGTGAGCAAAGTGTTGACCGCCACGGGCACCACCCCCGCATACAGCGAGCCCAGAAAAGCCACCACCCAGTCGCTGCTGTCTTGCATGAGCAGCAGCACGCGTTCTTCACGCTTGAGGCCCATGGCCTGCAGACCACCCGCAAAACGGCGGATCTGTTCGGTCAGCTCGCCGTAGGTCAATGTGCCCACATCGTCGATCAACGCTGTTTTGGCCGCGCGCCCGGCATTGGTGGCGATCAGGTGCTGGGCGAAATTGAAGTCTGCGGGTGGTGGTGTCACGGGGCGCATGGTTTGTCTCCTCGGAAGTCTCTGATGTTGTTGGAATGCTGGGGGCTTGTGAAGGGGGTTTACAAGGACAAAGTCGCGCCTTGCGTTGCCAACTGGTCCAGCGCCAGCGAACTGCCTTGCACCGCTGTGCGGCGGTGGTAGAAATTCAGCGCCCTGAGGCCCCCCAGCTCTTCGCCGCCACCGGCGCGGCCGGGGCCGCCGTGCAGGCTCATGGGCATCACATTGCCGTGGCCGCTGTGCAGGGCCGCCACGTCGGGCGAAATCGCGTGCACACGGCCGTGGCTGCTGCCCAATTCGACCGAGGCTTGCGCGGTGAAAGCAGGGTCTTCGCTGTACACCGAACACACCAGCGAGCCTTCGCCCCGGCGGATCATGGCGTAGGCCTCTTCGATGCTGTCGTAAGGCATCAAGGTGGACGCAGGGCCAAATACCTCGACCGCGTGCAGCACTTGGGCCGTCATGGGCGACTCGGTGCCCAGCAGCACCGGGGCCACGCAGGCGCTGCCCGCGTCGGCATCGACCAGACCCGCGGCGCTGCCGTCATACAGCACAGTGGCTTCGGTTTTCAGTTGGGCCAATCCTGCCAGCACGCTGGCTTTTTGCTCATGGCTCACCAGCGCGCCCATGCGCACGGTGTCGTTGCGCGGGTTGCCCACGGTGGTTTTGGCCAGGCGTGCGCCAATGGCGTCAGCCGCGGGTTTGTACAAGTCGCGGGGCACAAAAACGCGGCGAATGGCGGTGCACTTTTGGCCCGATTTGACCGTCATCTCGCGGGCGACTTCGGCCACCAGCAGCTGGAAGGCTTCGCTGTCGGCGGTGGCGGTGGGTGAGAGCAGGGCCGAGTTCAGGCTGTCGGCTTCGATGTTGCAGCGCACCGACAACTCGGTCACGGCGCGGTGGCTGCGGATGACCTTGCCCGTCTCGGCCGAGCCGGTGAAGCTCACCACGTCAAAGGCCTGCAGCTGGTCCATCAGGCCTGCGGACGAGCCGCAAATGACGGACAAAGCGCCCACGGGCAGCACGCCTGCATCGACCACGTCTTTCACCATGCGCTGGGTCAGCCAGGCGGTGGCGGTGGCGGGTTTGATGATGACCGGCACACCCGACAGCAAGGCCGGGGCGGCTTTTTCCCACAGGCCCCAGCTGGGGAAGTTGAAGGCATTGATGAACAGCGCCACGCCGCGAGTCGGCACCTGGATGTGCTGGGTTTGGAAAGCCGGGTCCTTGGCCATGCGGATGCGCTGGCCGTCGAGCAGCAGCGTGGCCTCGCCCAGCGCCGCGCCCTGCTTGGCGTAATAGCCCAGGGTGAAAATGGCGCCATCGATGTCCACACCCGAGTCCTTGGCCACGGTGCCGCTGTTGGCGGTGGCGATCTCGTAGTAAGCATCGCGGTGGGCTTGCAGCACTTCGGTGATTTTCGTCAACAGGCCTGCGCGCTGGCCGTAGCTCAGGGCGCGCAAGGCCGCGCCGCCCTGCTCGCGGGCAAAGGCAAAGCCTTCGGCCAGATCAATGCCGGCGCTGGACACGCGGGCCAGCTCGGTGCCCAGCACCGGGTCAAACAGGGGCGTGCCTGCGTCTGTGCCGGTTTGCCAGCGGCCAGAGAAGAAATTGGGCAGCAATGCGGTGGTCATGGTGGGCTTTTCAGGTGGGGTGTGGATGTGCATGCCTTGGCATGCAACAAAAAACTGTTCTTGTGGTTCAGTTGGCGGTATAAACAAGGGTTGATGCACTATTGTGCTTGCCTCGTAGTATGCAGTAAAGTGCATGTTTTGGGGTGCTTGAAAATTAAGGGTTTACCCTTGCTTGTAATCAAAGGTCGAGCATGACGAGTCAAGAGTCCACGTTGATGGAACCCTCTGAAACGGAAGCCAAACGCAGCCCGTTTCTGGAGGCTTTGGGTGAGCGGGTGCGCACATTGCGTTCGCGCAAAGGCATGACGCGCCGCGCCGTGGCGGTGGCCGCCGATGTGTCCGAGCGGCATCTGGCCAATCTGGAATATGGCACCGGCAACGTTTCGGTGTTGGTGCTGTTGCAGGTGGCGCAGGCCCTGCAGTGTTCACTGGCCGAGTTGCTGGGCGATGTGACCACCACCTCGCCCGAGTGGTTGCTGATCCGGGAGTTGCTGGGAAAGCGCAGCGAGGCCGATCTGCGCCGCGCCCGCGTGCAATTGGGCGAGATGTTTGGCGAAGGTGGCAACGCGCAAGAGCGCAAGAACCGCATTGCCCTGATCGGTTTGCGTGGTGCCGGTAAAACGGCTCTGGGCCAGCGTTTGGCCGATGATCTGGTTTTCCCCTTCATTGAGCTCAGCCGAGAAATCGAGCAGTTTGCGGGCTGCCAGATCAGCGAGATCCACAACCTGTACGGCGCCAACGCTTATCGCCGCTATGAGCGCCGCGCCCTCGAAGAAGCCATTCAGATCTACCCCGAAGTGGTGATTGCCACGCCCGGTGGACTGGTTTCGGATTCGGCCAACTTCAATTTGCTGCTTTCCCATTGCACCACCGTCTGGCTGCAGGCCGATGCGGCTGACCACATGGGCCGTGTGGCTGCGCAAGGTGACATGCGCCCCATGGCCGCCAGTCGTGAGGCCATGGAAGACCTCAAGCGCATTCTGGAAGGGCGCTCGGCCTTTTATTCCAAAGCCGATCTGGCCATCAACACCAGTGGCCGCAGCGAAGACCAGGCTTTCAATGCTTTGCGCGCTTCCATTCGTCAGCATTTGTCCAGCACCTCATGATTCATAGGGTAAATACTTAGTAAATGCATTAAAATGCATATTGTAACAGGTCAAAAGTGGAATTAAAATTCGTCCAACATGCAGTGAAATGCATTTTTGACCCAAATCAAATCCACCTTCCTCAACGGAGACACCCCCATGACGCAAGCTTTCCAGGTTGATTACCAAACCAACCCCTCGCAATACAAACACATTCAGCTGTCCTTTGAGGGCGAGATCGCCACGTTGGCCATCAACATCAATGAAGACGCCGGCATCCGCCCTGGTTACAAACTCAAGCTCAACAGCTACGACCTGGGTGTCGACATCGAACTGCACGACGCGCTCCAGCGCATCCGTTTTGAGCATCCCGAAGTGCGCTCGGTGGTGGTGACCAGCTTGAAGGACCGCGTGTTCTGCTCCGGTGCCAACATTTTCATGTTGGGTGTGTCCACCCACGGCTGGAAAGTGAACTTCTGCAAGTTCACCAACGAAACCCGCAACGGCATCGAAGACTCCAGCAAACACGATGGTCTGAAATTCGTCGCTGCCCTGAACGGTGCTTGCGCAGGTGGCGGCTATGAGCTGGCCCTGGCTTGTGACGACATCGTGCTGGTGGACGACCGCTCCAGTGCCGTCTCACTGCCCGAAGTGCCCTTGCTCGGCGTGTTGCCTGGCACGGGGGGTCTGACCCGCGTGACCGACAAGCGCCATGTGCGCCATGACCTGGCCGACATTTTCTGCACCAGCGTCGAAGGTGTGCGCGGTCAAAAAGCCGTGGACTGGCGCCTGGTCGATGCGATCGCCAAACCGGCTGTGTTCAAGGACGTTGTCAAAGCGCGCGCCACCCAACTGGCTGCTGCCAGCATCCGCCCCGCAGGCGCCAAGGGCGTGCAGCTGACGCCCCTGAACCGCACCATCGCGGCCGATGCCCTGACGTACACCAACGTCACGGTCGAGATAGACCGCGCCAAGCGCATCGCCACCTTCACGGTCAAAGCCCCATCGAGCGCACAACCCACCGACATCGCCGGCATCGAAGCCGCTGGTGTGAACTGGTGGCCGCTGCAGATGGTGCGTGAACTCGACGACGCCATCCTTCATATGCGCACCAACGAACTCGACATCGGCACCTGGGTGCTCAAGACATCGGGCGACGCCCAAGCCGTGCTGGCCTCGGACGCCACACTGTTGGCCCACAAGGACCACTGGTTGGTGCGTGAAACCATTGGCCACCTGCGCCGCACCCTCGCCCGCATGGATGTGACCTCGCGCAGCTTGTTTGCCTTGGTCGAAGAAGGGACATGTTTTGTCGGCACACTCGCTGAATTGGCCTTCTGTGCCGACCGCACTTACATGTTGGCCTTGCCAGATGACGAAGACAAGGCCCCCAAGATCCAGTTGAACGAAATGAACTTCGGTTTCTTCCCCATGGTCAATGACCAGACCCGCTTGCAGCGCCGCTTTTACGAAGAAGTGCCCGCCATGGAAGCCGCACGCGGCGCCATCGGCAAGGCGCTGGACGCAGATGCTGCCCTGGCCTTGGGCTTGGTGACGGCAGCACCGGACGACATCGACTGGGGTGACGAGATCCGTCTTGCTCTGGAGGAGCGCTCTGCCATGTCGCCTGATGCCCTGACAGGTTTGGAGGCCAACCTGCGCTTTGCCCAGCAAGAGAACATGTTGACCCGCATTTTTGGTCGTCTGACCGCCTGGCAGAACTGGATCTTCCAGCGTCCCAACGCCGTCGGCGACAAAGGGGCCTTGAAGGTTTACGGCAAGGGCGAAAAAGTCCAGTTCGATCAGAACCGCGTTTGATGTTTTTGTGTTGTGCAGCGGGGTGCCCGGTGGTCCCCGTTGCAACCGAAATTTGATCCCACCGTTGCTTTCATTTCTGGAGACTCTCATGTCCGGTATCAACTACAGCGAAAAAATCCCCAACAACGTCAATTTGTCGGAAGACCGCACCTTGCAACGTGCTTTGGAGCAATGGCAGCCCAACTTCATCAACTGGTGGGACGACATGGGCCCTGAAGGCTCCACCGACATGGACGTGTACCTGCGCACGGCGGTGAGCGTGGACCCCCAAGGCTGGGCCCAGTTTGGCCACGTGAAGATGCGCGACTACCGCTGGGGCGTGTTCATGAACCCCGGCGAGCAAGACCGCAAGATCCATTTCGGTGACCACATCGGCGAAAAAGCCTGGCAAGACGTGCCTGGCGAACACCGCGCCAACCTGCGTCGCATCATCGTGACGCAAGGCGACACAGAGCCAGCGTCCGTCGAGCAGCAGCGCCACCTGGGCCTGACAGCGCCCAGCATGTACGACCTGCGCAACCTGTTCCAGATCAACGTGGAAGAAGGCCGCCACCTGTGGGCCATGGTGTATTTGCTGCACAAATACTTCGGCAAAGACGGCCGTGAAGAAGCCGATGCTTTGCTCCAGCGCAACAGCGGCAACGAAGACAACCCCCGCATCCTGCAGGCCTTCAATGAGAAGACCCCTGACTGGCTGAGCTTCTTCATGTTCACCTACTTCACCGACCGCGATGGCAAGTTCCAGTTGTGTGCTTTGGCCGAATCCGCATTCGACCCGCTGGCCCGCACCACCAAGTTCATGCTGACCGAAGAAGCGCACCACATGTTCGTGGGCGAGTCCGGCGTGAGCCGCACCATCCAACGCACCGTGGATGTGATGAACCAGCTCAAAACCGACGACGTGGGCAAACTGCGCGCTGCCGGTGTGATCGATTTGCCCACCATCCAGCGTTACATCAACTTCCACTTCTCGGTGACCATCGACCTGTTCGGTGCCGACGAGTCGTCCAACGCAGCAACCTTCTACAGCTCGGGCTTGAAGGGCCGTTACGAAGAAGGCAAGCGCGCGGATGACCACATCTTGAAGGGCAACAGCTACAAGATCTTGTCGGTTGAGAATGGCAAGTTGATCGAAAAAGAAGTGCCGATGCTCAACGCGCTGAACGAAGTGCTGCGCGACGACTACATCACCGACTCCAAAGGCGGCATTGACCGCTGGAACCGTGTGATCAGCAAGGCCGGTATCCCTTTCACCTTGACCGCCCCTCACAAGGCTTTCCACCGCAACATCGGCTCCTTGGCCGGCGCCAAAATCACGCCCGATGGCCGAGTGGTGAGCGATGCCGAATGGATGGCACACGTGGGCGAGTGGTTGCCGACCAACGAAGACCGCGCCTACGTCGCGAGCCTGATGGGCCGCTGCGTTGAGCCAGGCAAGTTCGCCAACTGGATCGCGCCCCCCGTCATGGGCATCAACCGTCAGCCCGTGGACTTTGATTACGTCCGCTTCAATTGATGCGTTGAATCTTTGATCGACTGCTGCCCTCTTTGTGGGGGCGGCAGTTGACAGAGGAAGGGGCGGGTTCCTCATGCTGGGGTACCAGAAATCGTCACCCGCCCCTTCCCCTGTCAACTGCATCGGTTTTTTCTGTGTCCTTGACGTGACAGGATTACAGGTTTGCCAGTGGTTTGAAGGTGCTGCCTTGAGTTGAGGCGGTCATTGAAAGGGCAAGGGGCGGGTTCCTCATGACGGGGTACCGAAAATCGTCACCCGCCCCTTGCCCTTCCAATGACATGGGTGTGCTGCAGGCCCAGGCTGCCAGTAGACTTGTGAGATTGAAGCTGGCACTGAGCGACGGTATGGCTGGGGGCCGGGCGCCGATTTCTGGTACCCCAGCATGAGGCGCCCGGCCCCCAGCCATACCGTTGCGGACCACGCAGACAACAAAGACATACCGCTGACCAAGAAGACACAAGAAAGCCAAGACATGAGCACCGAAGCGACGCTGATCAAACAACACCTGATCGACCCGGAAATCTGCATCCGCTGCAACACCTGCGAAGCGATTTGCCCCGTGGGCGCGATCACGCACGACTCGCTCAACTATGTGGTCAAGGCCGACATCTGCAATGGCTGCATGGACTGCATCTCGCCATGCCCCACCGGCTCGATTGACAACTGGCGCATGATGCCCAAGGCCAAGGCCTACAGCATCGAAGAACAACTCAAATGGGACGAACTGCCTGCTGAACTGAGTGCCGAAGAGCTCGCCGAGGCAACAGGTGTCACGGGTGCCGATGCCGTTGCAGCACAAGAAGCGGCACAAGCGGCGGTGCAAGCTGCCGCCTCTTCGTCGTCCGCCGCCAGCACCGCTGCGGCTTCGGGTTTCAACTCGGCCCAGTTCGGAGCCACCATCCCGCCTTGGTCGGCGGCCCATGCTTACACCAACCTGTACGGCCCCAAGGCACACGACAAAACCATCACCGCCACCGTGACGGGCAACCTGCGTGTGACCGAAGTGGGCAAGCAAGACGGCCATCAAGACTACGACACGCACCACATCGTGCTCGACTTTGGCAACTTGCCTTTCCCGGTGCTTGAAGGCCAGTCGATTGGCATCATCCCGCCCGGTGTGGACGCCAAAGGCAAGCCACACCATGCCCGCCAGTACTCGATCGCCAGCCCCCGCAACGGCGAGCGCCCCGGCCACAACAACCTGTCGCTCACCATCAAGCGCGTGCTCGAAGACCACGACGGCCAGCCAGTGCGGGGCGTGGGCTCCAACTACATGTGCGACTTGAATGTGGGTGACAAGGTGCAGGTGATCGGGCCCTTTGGCGCCAGCTTCCTGATGCCCAACCACCCCAAGAGCAACATCGTCATGATCTGCACCGGCACGGGCAGTGCGCCGATGCGCGCCATGACCGAATGGCGCCGCCGCCTGCGCGCCAGCGGCAAGTTCGAAGGGGGCAAGCTGATGCTGTTCTTCGGCGCCCGCACCCCGGCCGAGTTGCCGTACTTCGGGCCGCTGAACAACTTGCCCAAGGACTTCATTGACATCGAATTTGCCTTCTCGCGTGAGGTGGGCAAACCCAAGCGTTATGTGCAAGACGCCATGCGCGAGCGTGCCGCCGACCTGGCCCTTCAGCTACAAGACCCCAACACCTGCTTTTATGTCTGCGGCCTCAAAAGCATGGAGGAAGGCGTGGTCTTGGCGCTGCGTGACATCGCACAGAACGCCGGACTCGATTGGGATACCGTGGGCGCGGCATTGAAAAAAGAAGGCCGTTTGCACCTCGAAACCTATTGACCTCGCATGGCGAATCCCACCCACATCGGCCTGGACCAAGTTCGCCAGCAACTGCGCCAGCCTAGAAACCAGCTCAAAGGTCGTCAGGCCTCGCCCGATGCCCGCGCCGAAGTGCAGGCGTTGATCGGCTTGCCACCCGCTGATGGCCACCGCCGTGATCTGCTGATCGAGCACCTGCATGTGCTGAACGACCGCTTCCATGGCTTGTTCGAACGCCACATCGTGGCGCTGGCGGCCGAGATGCGCTTGTCGGTGGTCGAGGTGTTCGAAGTCGCTTCTTTTTATCACCACTTTCAGATTTTGAAAGACGAGGATGTGGCGCCGCGCATCACCGTGCGGGTGTGCGACAGCCTCAGCTGCAGCTTGGCGGGCAGCGACAGTTTGCTGCGCCAGTTGCAAAGCGATTTGTCGGGGGATGTGCAGGTCGTCAACGTGCCGTGTCTGGGCCGTTGCGAGCAGGCGCCTGCGGCGCAAGTGGGTCAGCAAGCCGTGTCGCTGGCGACCACCGAAAAGGTGACCCGCCTGGTGGCACAGAAGCACACGCAGCCTTTGGCCTTGCCCCATGCGTTGCGTTACGACGACTACCAAAAAGCCGGGGGCTACCAACTGGCCTTGCAAGTGGCCGCCGGTTTGAAAGACCATGAATCGGTGATTCAAGTCTTGGAGTCTTCTGGCTTGCGCGGCTTGGGCGGCGCGGGTTTCCCGGCGGGGCGCAAATGGCGCATCGTGCGCAACCAGCCCGGCCCACGCCTGATGGCGGTGAACATCGACGAAGGCGAGCCTGGCACCTTCAAGGACCGCACTTGTCTAGAGGCTGATCCACACCGTTTTTTGGAAGGTGTGCTGATCGCCGCCAGCGTGGTGGGCTGCGAGGTCGTTTATCTCTACTTGCGCGACGAGTACCACGAAGCCCGCGTGATGTTGACCGACGAGTTGGCTGCATTGCAGGCCAACCCGCCCTGTGCCTTGCCGCGCATCGAATTGCGACGCGGCGCAGGCGCTTACATCTGCGGCGAAGAGTCCGCCATGATCGAAAGCATCGAGGGCAAACGCGGTGAGCCGCGCATGCGCCCGCCTTACATTGCCGAGGTCGGCCTGTTCGGTCGACCGACGCTCGAGCACAACTTCGAGACGCTGTTCTGGATTCGCGAACTGCTGGAGCAGGGCGCAGACCGTTTTGCATCGCAAGGGCGGCATGGCCGCAAGGGTCTGCGCCGTTTCAGCGTGAGTGGGCGCGTGAAGCACCCGGGCGTCAAGCTCGCGCCTGCGGGCATCACCTTGCACGAGTTGGTCGATGAATACTGTGGCGGCATGGCCGAAGGGCACTCGCTGTACGCCTACCTGCCCGGTGGGGCCAGTGGCGGCATCTTGCCCGCACGCCTGGCCGATGTGCCGCTGGACTTTGACACGCTGCAGCCGCACGGCTGCTTCATTGGTTCGGCCGCCGTGATGGTGCTGAGCCAACACGACAGCGCCCGTGAGGCCGCTGTGAATGTGATGCGCTTTTTTGCGCACGAGAGCTGCGGTCAGTGCACGCCCTGCCGTGTGGGCACCGACAAGGCCGCGCAGCTCATGACGAGTCCGGTGTGGGACGCCGACACCCTGCAAGACCTGGCCCAGGTCATGGGCGATGCGTCCATCTGTGGTCTGGGGCAGGCCGCTCCGAACCCGATCCGCTGTGTGCTGGACTATTTTCCGCACGAAGTGGGCGCAGAGGTGAACGCGTGAGCACGGTTCAATTCACCCTCAATGGCCAATCGGTGGAAGCGCCTGCCGGCAAAAGCATTTTCAACATCGCCAAAGATCTGGGCGTCAACATCCCGCACCTGTGCCACAAAGAAGGCCTGGTGCCCGACGGCAACTGCCGCGCTTGCGTGGTCGAGGTGGAGGGTGAGCGCACCTTGGCCCCCAGCTGCTGCCGCAGCGCCACGCCCGGCATGCAGGTGCGCACCGACAGCGAACGCGCGGTCAAAAGCCAGAAGATGGTTCTGGAGATGCTGCTGGCCGACTTGCCCGAGCAGGGTCACAAATGGCTGGACGACCGCGCTGAAGCGCCGCATGGCGAACTGAGCCAATGGGCAGAACACCACGGTGTGCAGGTGCGCCCCGCATTGGCCACGCTCCAGCGTGAGGCAGTGCCCGCGGATCTGTCACACCCGGCCATGGCCGTGAATTTGGATGCCTGCATCCAGTGCAACCGCTGCCAACGCGCTTGCCGCGATCTGCAAGTCAATGATGTGATCGGTCTGGCCTTCAGGGGCGCGCACACACAAGTGGTGTTCGATTTGGCCGACCCGATGGGCAGCAGCAGTTGTGTGGGTTGCGGTGAATGCGTGCAGGCCTGCCCCACGGGCGCGCTCATGCCCAAGAGCCACATGGGACCGCAAAAAGTGGACCGCCAGGTCGATTCGGTCTGCCCATTTTGCGGCGTGGGCTGTCTGGTCACTTACCAAATCAAAGACGAAAAAATCATCAGCGTCCAGGGCCGCGAAGGCCCAGCCAACGAGGGCCGTTTGTGCGTCAAGGGCCGCTTTGGCATGGACTACATCCACAGTCCGGACCGCATCACGAAACCGCTGATCCGCAAAGCGGGCGTGGCCAAAGACGTGTCTTTGCTGGATGGCCACACCGACTGGCGCGAAGTCTTCCGTGAAGCCACTTGGGACGAAGCGCTGGACCTGGCCACTGGGCCACTGAATGCTTTGCGCCAGCAACACGGCCCCAAGTCCTTGGCCGGTTTTGGCTCCGCCAAAGGCAGCAACGAGGAAGCCTATTTGTTCCAAAAGCTGGTGCGCACCGGCTTTGGCAGCAACAACGTGGACCACTGCACCCGCCTGTGTCACGCGTCCAGTGTGGCGGCGTTGCTGGAAGGTGTGGGCTCGGGTGCGGTGAGCAACCCGGTGCGCGATGTCGAGCATGCGGACCTGATCATCGTGATCGGCGCCAACCCCACCAGCAACCACCCGGTGGCCGCCAGCTGGATGAAGAACGCGGCCCAGCGCGGCACCCGCATTGTGTTGGCCGACCCGCGCATCACCGACATTGGCCGCCACACCTGGCGCAATTTGCAGTTCAAACCCGACACCGATGTGGCGCTGCTCAACGCCATGCTGCACGTCATCGTGCACGAGGGCTTGTGCGATGAAAAATTCTTGAGCGAGCGCGCCGACAACGTGGCCGAACTCAAGGCCCATGTGAAGGACTACACGCCTGAAGCCATGAGCGCGGTGTGCGGCATTGCAGCCGACACCCTCCGCGAAGTGGCACGGGCCTACGCCACCGCCAAGGCCGCCATGATTTTGTGGGGCATGGGCGTGAGCCAGCATGTGCACGGCACCGACAACGTGCGCTGCCTGATCGCGCTGGCCAGCATCACCGGCCAGATTGGCCGTCCCGGCACCGGTCTGCACCCACTGCGTGGCCAGAACAATGTGCAGGGCGCGAGCGACGCGGGCTTGATCCCGATGATGTACCCCAATTACCAACGGGTGAGCGACAAGTCGGCGCACGACTGGTTTGAAAAGTTCTGGGGCACGCAGCTGGACGACCAGCCCGGCTACACCGTGGTCGAAATCATGCACAAGGCTTTGGCCCCGGACAGCGACCCGCACAGGGTGCGCGGCATGTACATCATGGGCGAGAACCCGGCCATGAGCGACCCGGACCTGAACCATGCCCGCCATGCGCTGGCCAGCTTGCAGCACTTGGTGGTGCAAGACATCTTTTTGACCGAAACCGCATGGCTGGCCGATGTGGTTTTGCCCGCCAGCGCCTGGCCCGAGAAAACCGGCACCGTCAGCAACACCGACCGCACGGTGCAGATGGGCCGCCAGGCCGTGTTGCCGCCGGGCGATGCGAAACCAGACCTGTGGATCATCCAGCAGATCGCCCAGCGCATGGGCCTGAACTGGCATTACGCAGGCGAGCAGGAAGGCGTGGCAGAAGTCTATGAAGAAATGCGCCAGGCCATGGCCCCGGCCATTGGCGGCATCGACTGGGCGCGCCTGAACGCGGGCTCGGTCACCTACCCCTGTGTGAGCGCCGACGATCCGGGCCAGCCCATCGTCTTCCATGACCATTTCCCCACCGCAGACGGCCGTGTGCGGCTGGTGCCCGCCAGTTTGATCCCAGCCAACGAGCAGCCCGATGCCGAGTACCCGATGGTCTTGATCACCGGGCGGCAGCTGGAGCACTGGCACACCGGCAGCATGACGCGGCGCGCCACGGTGCTTGACGCGTTGGAGCCTGCGGCCACGGCCTCGATGTGCGGCGCCGACATGGCCCGCATGCAATTGCAGCCGGGGCAGTCCATTCGCGTGCTGTCCAGGCGTGGCTCGGTCGATTTGCAACTGCGTCAGGATGACGGCACGCCCGCGGGCTCGGTCTTCATCCCGTTCGCTTACCAGGAGGCCGCGGCCAATTTGCTGACCAATTCGGCCTTGGACCCCTTTGGAAAAATCCCGGAATTCAAGTTTTGTGCCGTTCGAATTGAGGCGGTGCTGTGCGACGCCACTTGACCATGGATTGAATTTTGATATGCAGAACTGAGAAAAATGACAGTACATGCAAGGGTTATCACTTAGTCAAATTTTTCTGGCACCACCCATAATCCGTGACTGATCAGTTTTTTTTTACGCTTCAACGTTCAACTGGAGACAAACCATGACCCAAGCACAGCAAAATCTTCCCAGCACAGCAGCCGACGCGCCCGAAGCTGGCCGTCGCCGTTTCTTCGCCAAAGCAGCGACTGCCGCCGCCGCTGTGCCCTTGGCGGGCGCGCCCATGATCGCCGTGGCGCAAGCCCCCATCGTGTTCAAGATGCAAGGCTCTTGGGGCACCAACGAAATTTTCAGCGAGATGGCCCAGCAGTACGTCGCCCGCGTGAACGAAATGTCGGGTGGCCGTCTGCGCATCGACTACCTGCCTGCCGGCGCCGTGGTCAAGCCTTTTGAAATCATCGATGCCGTGAGCAAAGGCGTGCTCGACGGTGGCCACCACGTGTCGGGCTACTGGTACGGCAAAAACAAATCGGCTTCTTTGTTCGGTACTGGCCCCGTCAGCGGCGCCACACCCGAAATTGGCTTGAGCTGGATTCAGGCCGGTGGTGGTCAGCAGTTGTGGGACAAACTGGTCGCCAAAATGAACCTGAACGTCGTGGGCTTCTTCTCCTTCCCCATGCCTTCCCAGCCTCTGGGTTGGTTCAAAAAGTCACCACCCAAGAAAGCCACTGACCTGAAAGGCTTCAAGTACCGCACCATCGGCCTGGCTGCCGACATGTTGCAGGAAATGGGCATGGCCGTGGCGCAGTTGCCTGGTGGCGAAATCGTCCCCGCCATGCAGCGCGGTGTGATCGATGCATTCGAATTCAACAACCCGACCGCCGACATGCGCTTTGGTGCGCAAGACGTGGCCAAGTTCTACTCCATGGGCTCTTTCCACCAGGCTCAGGAATTCTTCGAGATCATTTTCAACAAGGACAAGTACAACGCCTTGCCCGCTGACCTGAAGGCTGTGCTGAAGTACGCCGCCGAAGCCGCCTCCACAGCGAACACAGCCCTGGCGCACGAGAACTACTCCAGGGATTTGCAAGAGCTGATCGTCAAGCACAAGGTGCAGGTTTCTCGCACCAGCGCCGATGTTTACAAGGGCCAGCTGGCGGCTTGGGACGTGGTCACGGCCAAGTTGGAGAAAGAAGTCGACATGTTCAAGGAAGTGAACGATTCGTTCAAGGCCTGGTCACGCCGCGTGGGCTTCTACCACTTCACCAACGAAGCCAACTACCGCATGGCTTACGAACACGTGCAGAAAACCAAACTGCCTGTCTGATCGTAGAGCCATCCTGAAGGCTGTCGGAATCCTTTCCGGCAGCCTTTGTTTTTGTCTGTCTTGAGGTAAGTCGCATGGAAGTTTGGATTCGAAGGATTGACATCCTGAACAAGTCGATTGGTCACGCCTTTTCTTGGTGTGTGTTGATCCTGACCGCATCCACCTGTTTCGAGGTGTTCATGCGGTATGTGCTGAACAGCCCCACCGTGTGGGCGTTTGACATGAGTTACATGTTGTATGGCGCCATGTTCATGATGTCAGGTGCTTATGCCCTCTCGCGCAACTCGCACGTGCGCGGCGATTTCTTTTACCGCAACTGGTCCAACCGCACGCAAGCCAAAGTGGATTTGGCTTTGTATTTCGTGTTTTTCTTTCCTGGCATTTTTGCCATGGTGTTCACCGGCGGCCAATACGCCTACGAAAGCACGCGCATTTTGGAGTCCAGCGTGAACAGCCCAGCAGGCGTGCCTGTTTGGCCCCTGAAGTCGATCATTTTTGTGGCCGGTGTCACGCTGCTGATTGCGGGTGCCGCTGAGGTCATGCGTTGCCTGGTGTGCATCCGCACTGGCGAGTGGTTGTCGCGCGGCAGCGACGTCGAAGAACTTGAACAAGTGCTGATTCAACAGCACGCCGAGAAAGAACCATCATGAGTGATCCATTTGTCGCCCTGCTGATGCTGGGGCTGTTTATTGTCTTTATCTTTTTCGGCTTCCCGATCGCCTTCACGATGATGGCGATGGGCATGGGATTTGGTTTTTACGCCTATTACACGCCCGACCAGTTGATTTGGGACAACCGCATCTTGTACCTGTTCACACAAAACACCTTCAGTGTGATGAACAACGATGTGCTCATATCGATACCCTTGTTCCTCTTCATGGGTTACATCATCGAGCGGGCCAACATCCTGGACAGATTGTTCTTGAGTTTGCAGGTGGGCTTGCGAGGCGTTCCTGGCTCCATGGCCGTGGCGGCACTGGTCACCTGTACGCTGTTTGCAACAGCCACCGGCATTGTGGGCGCGGTGGTGGCCTTGATGGGGCTGATCGCCTTGCCGGCGATGCTCAAAGCCGGTTATGACGAAAAATTGGCCAGTGGTGTCATCACGGCCGGCGGCACTTTGGGCATCTTGATCCCTCCTTCCATCTTGCTCATCGTGTACGCGGCCACCGCCAGCGTTTCGGTGGTCAAGATGTACGCCGCGGCCATCATCCCCGGCTTCACATTGGCTTTTCTGTACCTGATCTACATCATCGTGCGGGCCACGCTCAACCCCTCTTTGTGCCCCAAGCCCAAAGATGTGTACGACTACTCCGTCTGGGAAAGCATTGTCATGGTGTTGAAGGCCTTTGTGCCTTTGGCCGTCTTGATCATGTCGGTGTTGGGCTCGATTTTGTTTGGCTTGGCGACACCCAGCGAAGCGGCCGCCATGGGCGTTTTGGGCGGCATCATCTTGGCCATCGTTTACCGCGCCTTCACTTGGCAGCGGCTGCGTGAGTCGGTTTACCTCACGGCCCGCACCTCGGCCATGGTCTGTTTCCTTTTCGTCGGTTCGGCCACTTTCGCCTCGGTGTTTGGTTACTTGGGCGGTGAGAATTTGGTCAAGGACTTCATGCTGGCCTTGAACCTGTCGCCTCTGCAGTTCTTGCTGTTGTCACAGTTCTTGATTTTCATCCTGGGCTGGCCTTTGGAGTGGAGCGAGATCATCATCATCTTCGTGCCCATCTTCCTGCCTTTGTTGCCCTTGTATGGCATTGACCCGATCTTGTTCGGCATCTTGATCGCGGTGAACTTGCAGACCGCTTTCCTGACCCCGCCGATGGCGATGTCGGCCTATTACCTGAAAGGGGTTGCACCCAAGAGTCTGCAACTGAACACCATCTTCAAAGGATGCATGCCTTTTGTGTACATCATTTTGTTCACATTGGCCATGACCTATGTGTTCCCGGCCATGGTGACCTATTTGCCAGAGGTGTTCTTCGACCAGTCGGTGGAAATGGAGCGTGACCCCAACGACGAGTCGGTGGTCAATCCGGATTTCTTCAAGCAGCAGTGATGAGCGTCAGTCCCCTCAACGTGTCTGAACTCACGGCCCTGCAAATCCGTGAGCATCTGCTCCATGGCCAAGAGACGGTGGAGGAATTCACCGTCAAACTGGGTCAGTTTGTGGATGCGGCAGATCAGAACATCCATGCATTCGCGCACCGCGACCACCAGGTGGTGGCTTTGCAGTCAGACAACCTGCAGCGCGATCGCATGGCGGGTCATTTGCCTGGCCCCTTGTATGGCGTGCCGGTGGCGGTCAAGGACATCATTGACACCATGGACTTTCCCACCGAATACGGCAGCTCCATCCATGCCGGCCGCTACTCGGTGGGGGATGCCACCGTGGTATCGCGCTTGCGTGCAGCCGGTGCCGTGATATTCGGCAAAACCGTGACCACGGAATTTGCAACCACCCACCCGGGCCCGACGTGCAACCCGCACAACACGGCGCACACGCCCGGTGGCTCTTCCAGCGGTTCGGCCGCTGCCGTGGCCGCGGGCATGGTGCCGGTGGCGCTGGGCACACAAACCAATGGATCAGTCATCCGTCCTGCCTCGTATTGCGGGGTTTATGCGTTCAAGCCCTCACGTGGCCTGGTGCCACGCACCGGGGTGCTCGACCAATCGCCGTCGCTGGACGAAGTGGGCGTTTTCGCCCGTAACCTGGACGACATCGCCCGGGTGGCCGAACTCCTGACGGGCGACGACGGCCATGACGCGGCCACTGCACGCCAGGCCCCACGCCGTTTGTACGATGTGGCCGTTTCCGAGCCGCCACTGCCGCCCAAATTTTGTTTTGTCAAAACACCTTGGTGGGACCAGGTGGACCCAGAAGCCCGCGAAGCCTATGAGGCTTTTGTGGACCACCTGGGCGACTGCGTGACCCATGCGGCCTTGCCCGACATCGTGCGCAATGTAGCGCCTTGGCTGACGACCATCAACGAGTCCGAACTGGCTTTTTGTTTGCAAAAGGAATGGCTCCACAGCCGTTCACAGCTGAGTGAGCCTTTGCAAGCACGCATCGAAAAATCCATGGCCATTCCGGTCACCGATTACCTGGTGGCCAAAGACCGCCAGTTCCACGTCATGAGTGCTTTTGACGAGTACTTCGCCACTTATGACGCCATCCTGTGTCCAGCCGCGCTGGGCACAGCCCCTCTCGGGCTGGAATCAACGGGCAACCCGATCATGCAAACCGTTTGGAGTTTTGCGGGTCTGCCCAGTCTCAATTTGCCGCTGATGAACCTGTCCAATGGCTTGCCATTGGGTGTACAGGCCGTTGGCGCTCACCAAAACGATGCCCGCTTGCTGCGCTCTGCGCGTTGGTTGGTGGCTGAATTTGTCAAAAGGAATCTGGCATGAAATCGCTTGAACGCTTCACCGGCCTCGTGGGCCTTGTCCTGTTGGCGGCCTTCCTGCTGCCCTACATTTTCAAGTTGCCCCAGATGGACATCACCCTGATCTTGCTGGGGGGCTTGGGCTTGGCTGTTTTTGATTATTTCTCTTCGGGCAAAAGCGACAAGTCCGAATGACCTCTGGTGATTCGGAAGGCTTTGGCTTCGGGCGGGGCTGAGGCCGATGGATCGACATTCTGAAGAGCGCGTGTCAAGGGCAGGGGTCAGTTTGACTGCTCAAAAGCCGCACCTCACCCAATCCCGTGCCCCTTTGACCAAGTCGGTCACGGTCATCAATGAACGGGGAGAGCGGTCAGCGGCGCAGATTCCGGCTGAGCGTGCGCTCACCATTTACCTGGACAAAAAAGAACTGGTCACTTTGATGACCTTGGGGGCCGAGCCTGAGTGCCTGGTGCTGGGCTTTTTGCGCAATCAGCGCCTCATCGACGCCGTTGACCAAGTTGAATCGATCACGGTGGATTGGTCCATCGGTGAAGGCGAAGTGGGCGAGCCCGGCGTGGCGGCCGTTAAAACCCGGCCCGAGATGGACGTGGTGGTCCCGGGCAGCGCCGAGCGCGTGGTCACCACCGGCTGTGGGCAAGGCAGCGTCTTTGGCGATTTGATGGCGCACATCGATGAGATCAACTTGCCGCCAGACCGCATCACGCAAACCCAGCTGTATGGCCTGGTCAATGCCATACGCTTGCAGGAAACCACCTACAAATCATCGGGTTCGGTGCACGGTTGTGCGCTTTTTCAGGGCGACCAAATGCTGGTGTTCGTGGAAGACGTGGGGCGCCACAACGCGGTGGACACCATCGCTGGCTGGATGTGGATGAACGACATCAGCGGCCATGACAAGGTGTTTTACACCACCGGGCGACTGACCAGCGAGATGGTGATCAAGTCGGCCCAGATGGGCGTGCCGGTGGTGGTTTCGCGCAGCGGCATCACACAAATGGGTCTGGATGTGGCCAAACGCATCGGTCTGTGCACCATTGGTCGGGCCACCCACAAAAGGTTTTTGTGCTTCAGCGCGCCTGAACGCCTGGTCTGGCAGCCCGAAACAGCCTCAGCACCCCGCTGAAGGTCTTAGCCGTTCACAAAATTCGGTGCGCGTTTGTTCAAGAAGGCGTCCATGCCTTCTTTTTGGTCGGCGGTGGCGAACAGGCCGTGGAAGATGCGGCGCTCGAACATCACACCGTCTGACAAGCCGCTTTCGAAGGCACGGTTGACGCTCTCCTTGGCGGCCATGGTGGCCAGTTGGCCGTAGCCGCAGATCACCAAGGCTGCGCCCAGGGCTTCGTCCATCATTTTGTCCAGCGGCACCACACGGCTGACCAGTCCGGCCCGCTCGGCCTCTTGGGCGTCCATCATGCGGGCGGTCAAGACCAGGTCCATGGCTTTGGACTTGCCCACGGCGCGGGGCAAGCGCTGGGTGCCACCGGCACCGGGGATGATGCCGATCTTGATTTCGGGCTGGCCGAATTTGGCGTTGTCGGCGGCGATGATGAAGTCGCACATCATGGCCAGTTCGCAGCCGCCGCCCAGGGCAAAGCCGCTGACAGCGGCGATCACGGGTTTGCGGATGCTGCGGATGGTTTCCCAATTGCGGGTGATGAAGTCCTGCTTGTAAACCTCATGGAAGTTGTACTTGGCCATGGCCGCGATGTCCGCGCCTGCGGCAAACGCTTTCTCACTGCCGGTGATGATCATGCAGCCAATGTTTTCGTCGGCGTCAAAGGCTTTGAGCGCGGCGCCCAGTTCGTCCATCAAAGGGCCGTTCAGGGCATTCAGGGCCTTGGGGCGGTTCAAGGTGATGATGCCGACTTTGCCGCCTTCGACGCGGACTTCGATGTTTTCGTAGCGCAAGAGCTTCTCCCAAAAGAGGTGGACAGACCGCTTCACTATAACCAAGTGGGCTCAATGCAAGCTGTCAATTCTGGAACTGGCATGCGGGAAAATATTAACCAACCGAGCGGTCGGGTAATGGTACATTCACGGATTCAGGAGACCCAAGATGACCGAATCGACCCCATCGGTGCTGTATGAAGTGCGAGGCGCGGTGGCGCTGGTCACCCTCAACCGCCCGCAAGCGCTCAACAGTTTCACCCGAGAAATGCACCAGTCTTTGTGGCGTGCATTCGATCAGGCCGAGGCCAACCCGGCTGTCAGAGCGCTGGTTTTGACAGGGGCAGGTCGCGGCTTTTGCGCAGGGCTGGATTTGTCCGAGCTGGATTTCACCCCTGGCCCCGGCTTGCTCGAGCGCGCAGACCCGGGCCCTGTGATCCACGATGCCTTCAACCCCACCACACGCCGCTTGCAAGCGTTGCGCATGCCGGTCATCTGTGCGGTCAATGGCGTGGCGGCTGGCGCAGGCGCATCGGTGGTGATGGCCTGTGACATCGCCATTGCCGCGCCCACCGCCAGCTTTGTGCAGGCCTTCAGCAAAATCGGCCTGATCCCGGATGCGGGTGGCAGCTGGTTGCTGGTGGAGCGGCTGGGCCTGCCACGCGCCATGGCGTTGGCCATGACCGGTGACAAACTCACGGCAGACAAGGCCAAGGAGTGGGGCTTGATTTGGGACGTGGCCGATGACTGCGTGGCCGCTGCCTTGGCGCTCGCCGACAAACTGGCCGTGATGCCGACCAAAGCGCTGGTTGCCACGCGCCACCTGCTGCGCGATGCGGGCATCCGCTCGCTCGATGCGCACCTGAATGTCGAGCGCGATACGCAATCGGCACTGGGCAAAACGCACGACTACATGGAAGGCGTGAATGCCTTTTTGCAAAAACGGTCCCCCCAATTCAAAGGCGAATGATGCGCGACCCGAAGACGCTGGCCCAACAAGTGGGCGACACCATGTTCGCCGTGGACGTGGCCTCCAAAGACACCATGGGCATGACCCTGCTGACGTGCGAGCCCGGCCGCGCCGTGATGCGCATGACCGTGAAAGCGCTGCACCTGAATGGCCACCAAATTTGCCACGGCGGCTTCATCTTCACCTTGGCCGATTCGACCTTCGCCTTTGCCTGCAACAGTTACAACAAGAACGCGGTGGCAGCGGGCTGCAGCATCGAGTTCTTGAAACCAGGCAAGCTGGGCGATGTGTTGACTTGCGAAGGCATTGAGCAAACCCTGAGCGGGCGCCACGGCATTTACGACATGAAGGTCACCAACCAGAACGGCGAGGTGATCGCCCTGTTTCGTGGCAAGAGCGCGCAGATTGCGGGCACCGTGTTGCCGGAGTGAATAACATCGGGACCGATGATTTGCTCGGTCCCCAGCTGATCGAATGGAGTTTTCATGAGTCAAAAAGCCTTCCCCCTGGAGCCGATTGAAAAGGCCAGCATCGACGAGATGCGCAGCCTGCAACTCAAGCGTCTGCAACAATCCCTGCAGCACGCCTATGCCAATTCGCCCGTGTACCGCGCCAAATTCGACGCCGCTGGGGTGCACCCTGACGACTGCAAGAGCCTGGCCGATATCGCCAAGTTCCCCTTCACCACCAAGTCAGACCTGCGTGACAGCTACCCCTTTGGCATGTTTGCCGTGCCGCGGGAAAACTGTGCCCGCATCCACGCCTCCAGCGGCACCACCGGCAAACCCACCGTGGTGGGTTACACCCTCAAGGACATCGACGTCTGGTCCACCGTGGTGGCGCGCAGCATCCGAGCGGGTGGCGCCAAGCCTGGCGACATGGTGCATGTGAGCTATGGCTATGGCTTGTTCACCGGCGGCATGGGTGCGCACTATGGGGCTGAAAAACTGGGCCTGACGGTGGTGCCCTTTGGTGGCGGTCAGACCGAGCGCCAGGTGCAGCTGATCCAGGACTTCAAGTCCAACATCATCATGGTCACGCCCAGCTACATGCTGGCGATTGCCGATGAATTCGAGCGCCAAGGCATCGACCCAAAAAGCAGCTCTTTGCGCATCGGCATCTTCGGCGCTGAGCCTTGGACCAACGACATGCGCGCTGCCATCGAAAAACGCATGGCCATTGATGCGGTGGATATCTACGGCCTGTCCGAAGTCATGGGCCCCGGCGTGGCGAGCGAATGCATCGAGACCAAAGACGGCCCCACCATCTGGGAAGACCATTTCTACCCCGAGATCATCCACCCCGACACCGGCGAACCCGTGGCCGATGGTGAGATGGGTGAGTTGGTCTTCACCAGCCTGACCAAAGAAGCACTGCCCATCATCCGCTACCGCACGCGCGACCTCACGCGCCTCTTGCCTGGCACAGCACGGCCCAGCATGCGCCGCATGGAAAAGATCACCGGTCGCAGCGACGACATGATGATCATCCGGGGTGTCAACGTGTTCCCCAGCCAGATCGAAGAACTGATCTTGAAGCGGGCCGAGTTGGCCCCGCATTACCAATGTGTGCTGACCCGAACAGGCCCGATGGACGATTTGAGCGTGCGGGTCGAAACCAAGCCTGGCGTGTCGCCCGACAGTTCGGAAGCGCGGGCCGCCGCCAAGCAGCTGCAGCATGAGATCAAGGTTTACATTGGCTCCAGCGTGGCGATCGAGCTCAAAGGCGAAGGCGGCGTGGAGCGCAGCCAGGGCAAGGCCAAGCGCGTGGTGGATTTGCGCAGCAAGTGAGTTTCAAGCGCTGTGGTCAAAGCCCGATCAAAAGGGTTTGTGCACTTGTGGGCAAGGCACTTGCAGCCGCTCGGGGGGGCCATCCCCCGCCCATCGCATGGCGCTGAGACAGCCGCCCCACACACACCCTGTGTCGAGCGCCCAGACATCCTGGCGCGCTGCTGGCCTTAAGCTGGACCAATGACCGAAGGCCACGGTGGTGTTGGCCGTGCGGCGTCCGGGGACATCAAACCAGGGCATGAAGCCTGCGGGGGCGTGGTCAGCCCCTTCCTTGGTGTTGAACTCCATCTCGCCTGATGGGGTGCAAAAACGCAGCCGGGTCAAGGCATTGACCACCACCCGCAGACGGTCAAAACCCTGCAGACCCTCATGCCAGGACGCTGGGCTGTTGCCGTACATCTGCCCTAAAAAATTCCGCCAATCGGGCCCACGCAAAACCGACTCGACTTCTCCTGCCAACGCCAGGGTTTGCGCCAGCGTCCACGTGGGCAATACCCCAGCATGCACAGACAGCACGCCGTGAGTCGAGAGGGCCAGGGGTTGATGGCGAAGCCAGGTACACCAATCGATCGCGTCCCGCGCTTGCATCAATTCGTCCAGTGTGTCCAGACGACCAGGCTGCCGTTGGCCGCAGGCCACAGCCAATCCGTGCAGGTCGTGGTTGCCCAACACACATTGCACGCTGCCCTCCAGCGCCATGAGGCGTTTCAACACCGCCAAAGAGGAGGGGCCACGGTTGATCAGGTCACCCAAGATCACCAAATGGTCCCGACTTGGAGAAAAATCGACCAGATCCAGCAGGCGTTCCAGTGGCTCATCACAACCCTGAATATCACCGATCCAATAACAAGACATGCGAATAGATCATTCAAAAATAAATGGATGCGCCCATTATGGGGGAGGTCTCAGCAGCGGCCTTGTCCACGGCCGTTCTTGCTGAAAAAAATGAATAAATCAAAATATATTGTTGATTTTGATGATTGAAAATCTATTCTTGAAAATACAGAAAATGGTCGATTGCGAGATTCAAATAGCTGATGGGTGGTTTATTCTGAGGTATATTCACGGCTTTATTCAATATGAGGACATACCATGACGTCATCTTACAAAGAACTTTTGCAGCAGCGTGAAGCACTCGAATTGGCAATTGCGCAAGCCCGACAAAATGAAATATCGGCAGCAGTGACCAAAGTACGTGAATTGGTGGCCGAATATGGTTTGACGGTGCAGGATGTGTTTCCAGGCCGCGCGAGCAAAGCGGTTGCGGCCAAAGTCATGAGCAAAGTCGCCGCGAAATACCGCGATCCAGCGACAGGGCAAACCTGGACAGGTCGAGGCAAAGCCCCCAAATGGATCGAAGGCCGAGAGCGCAGCCCCTTTTTGATTGCTTGAATAGCCAATCCAAGCGTTTCGGCAATATCCGCAGCGCCCCTCATGGACCATTGTTAAGCCCCATTCAAAGTTATATTTGAATGGAGGCAGACCATTCAAAAGCTTTACAGGGCTTCAAATGGGGGCGGACGAACCAAATCGGCGGTCTCGACCCGCGAACCAGACCAGGGCCTTGTGCAAGGTTTCAGGGCTGAAATCAGGCCAAAGCTCGTCACAAAAAAACAATTCGGCATAAGCCGCCTGCCAGAGTAAAAAGTTACTCACGCGAGATTCACCGCCCGTGCGAATCAGCAGGTCGACTTCAGGAGCGCCTGCGGTGCTGAGAAAAGGCACCAATGCCTCTTCTGTCAATGCGGCAAGGTCACTGTGCGGATGCATTTTTTGCCAGGCCTTGACCGCCTGCAACATATCCCAGCGCCCACCATAGTTGGCACAGATGTTCAGGGTAATGCCCTGGTTGTGAGCTGTTTCGGACTGGGCTTGTGCAATCAGGGCTTGAAGAGGGGGGGCAAAGCGTTGGGTGTCCCCGAGGACTTTCAAGCGCACCCCATTGACATTCATGTTCCGTATCTCTTTTTTGAGGTAGCTCATGAACAAGCTCATCAAGGCACTGACTTCTTCGGGGGGTCTTTTCCAATTCTCGGTGCTGAAGGCAAAAAGGCTGAGCTGTGGAATGCCCATTTCAGCGCAGGCTTTGACGATGTCTCGCACCCTCTGCGCGCCCGCAGCATGACCCAAACCCGCGGGCATGAAGTGCTTTTTGGCCCAGCGACGATTGCCATCCATGATGATGGCCACGTGCTTGGGCAACGCAGAGGAATGGGGGAGTGTCAAATGGACCGCGCAGATCGATTGAAAAGTTGATTTTAAGGCCCATTGTTGATGGCAATGAACACGGCACGCCCTCTCTGAGGGATGCGGAAAACCTGGTGTGGAACGCCGCTGGCGCACCTTGTGCGCAGTCGTGCACTGTTCGTGATCCGGGGTGGTGTTATGGTGCCCTCAGGCTGTGGGCAAGAGGTCCTGAGCGATCCCAGAAGCAGCCTTGTTCTGTGGGGCCGCTTGGCCACCTGGAACTGGCCCTTTGTTCGATTGCGCTGGCCCAAGGAGCCCCCATGAATGCCCCTATTCAGGAATTTCTGGACCGCATCCTGCAGCTGGAGGCTGCCATTGAACAAGAAGCGAAAAGCCGCAGGCAGCAGTGGCAGGCAGACTTTGAAGAGAACCAGGTGCGATTTGACCAAGAGGTGCTGGCCCAGCAAAAGCGCTTCAAGGAGGGCTTGTTCGCTTATGTGTTCATGGCGCAGTGGCGGCATGTGCTGTGTGTGCCCTTCATTTACCCGGTGCTTTTGCCCATGCTGCTGCTCGATGCCTTGGTCACGCTTTACCAAAGGGTGTGTTTCCCACTGTGTGGCATGCCTTGCGTCAAGCGCTCGGATTATTTTGTGTACGACCGCACGCACCTGGCTTACCTGAATTGGCTGGAAAAAATCAACTGCGCGTACTGTTCGTATGGCAACGGCCTGATGGCCTATGGCCGTGAGGTGGTGGGATTGACCGAGCAATACTGGTGCCCGATCAAGCATGCACGCCGCAGGATGCAAGCGCATGCCCATTACCACGGCTTTGCCGATTTCGGAGACGCCGAAAATTACCGCGCTGAACTGACTCGCTTGCGGGCTGAATTGAAATCACTGCGAGATCAGGAGAAAGCCCGGCAGCCCCTTGGGTGAACGCATCATGGGGTGTCGCGTCATGGACAAGCAAACCGCCGCGCGCGCCCTAGAGTCACGTTCATGAAAACCTTTGCCACTTTGTCCGATCTTGCGGCCTGTGTAGGTCAACAAGTCGCCACCTCCGATTGGGTGGAGATCACCCAGCATCAAGTCAATCAATTCGCCGAAGCCACGGGTGACCACCAGTGGATCCATGTCGACGAAGAGCGAGCCCGACAAGGTCCTTTTGGTGCGCCGATTGCCCACGGGTTTTTGACTTTGTCCTTGTTGTCGCAGTTTTTTGACAAGACCATCAATGTCTTGGCCAAAACCATGGGTGTCAATTACGGTCTCAACAAAGTGCGTTTCATGGCGCCCGTTCCCGTTGGCAGCCGATTGCGGGCGCAATTGCTGTTGCATTCGGCCACGCCCATCGATGGCGGTGGCTTGCAGTTGCAATGGAATGTGACCGTGGAGCGCGAGGGCAGTGACAAGCCTGTTTGCGCGGCCGAGTCCTTGGTGCGCATTTACCCTTGAACCGAAGGGCCTGGCGCCGAAAGGGCGCCCCCAAACCCGTTTTGTCTCCAGGCCTCGAACACGGTCACTGCCACCGCATTGGACAAGTTCAAGCTGCGTTGTCCGTCACGCATCGGGAGTTTGATGCGTTGCGCAGGCGCGAATTTCTCGCGCAACTCTGGAGAAAGACCCCGTGTTTCTGCACCAAAAATCAACCAGTCGCCGGGATTGAAGCGCACCTCGAAGGCAGACCGACTGCCTTTGGTGGTCAGGGCAAACATGCGATCAGCGGTGGGGTTTTCGGTGGCTAAAAAACGGTCCCAGTTGGCATGCCGCCGCAAATCGGCGTACTCGTGGTAGTCCAGTCCGGCCCGCCGCATGTGTTTGTCATCCATTGAAAAACCCAGGGGCTCGACCAAGTGCAAAGTGCAGCCGGTGTTGGCAGCCAAACGGATCACATTGCCCGTGTTGGGTGGGATTTCGGGTTCGACCAAGACGATATGAAACATGGGCGCTATTGTGCCTTGGTGAGCATGAAGCTCGACAGGCGCGTCAGTTTAATGGGCGGGTCTCGGTCCTGGCGAGAACCAGGGCGCTGATGTGCACCACCCCGGCCTGTCGCAAGACCTTGGCGGCACAGTGCAGGGATGCCCCGCTGGTCATCACATCGTCCACCAGCACCACACGTTTTCCCCTGAGCTTCGCCGCGCTCAGAGGCTCCACCGCAAATGCGCCGTTCAAATTGGCCAGGCGCTCAGAGCGGGGCAAGTCCCGCTGGGATGGTGTATCGCGGGTGCGCAACAGCAATTGAGCATTCGCCTTGTGCAGGCACAGCTCTTGGGCCAGAAGCCATGACTGGTTGTATCCACGATGCGCCAGGCGTTGCGGAGAAAGGGGGATGGGTAAAACGAAGTCCGCCTTCTCCAGGGTGTCTTCGGCCCAGGGGGTGCTCAACATCAAGGTGGCCAAAGTGCTTGACCAAGCAGCTTGCTCGTGAAACTTGAAACGGGCAATCAGATCGACCCACGGCCAGGCGTAGGGGACAGCAGCAAGACACAAGTCCAAGGGTGGGGGATGGGTCAGGCAGTCTGGGCAGCGCTGTTGGGTGGGGTTCAAGGGCATGGCACAGCCGCTGCAGCGATGCTGGGGCTGGGCAAATTGGCTCACGCATGTCTCGCACAAGGGGCTGTGTGGCCAGCCCTGACACACGGCGCACCGGCTGGGCAAGCCACGCCAAAATCCTTCGAGCGCGAGGACAGCCCGCCGCCAAGTCTTTCCTTCGAAAATGAAAGTCTTCATCGGGTCAATATACTCAGCCCCAGCCGCATGATCAAGGTTGATGGACCGCCAGCGGTGCGAGGCCCCCATCACCAGTGCCTCATGAATTTGAATGCCCACCCATGTCTCCTCCTGTGTCTTGCCCCCCTTCCCTGGACCCTGTGGCTGCTGCCAGATGGTTGGCCAAGCCTTTGTCTGCGGTCAATTCCCCCTGGTTGCATGAAGAAGTGGCCTCGCGGATGCAAGAGAGTCTGGACTTCATCAAACTGCAGCCACGCCAGTGGATCCATTGGGAGCCGCTCAGAGGGGGTGTGAAGGCGCATGCATCACTGGTCCAGCGCTACCCGGATGCCCGTGCATGGTTGGCCTGTGAACAACCCAGGCATCAACAAGAGGCGCAGCAGCTGTGTGCCAGCAAATGGTGGCAAGTGTTCAAGGGCCCTGGTCGCCGGCAACAGGTGGGGCAGCCCCCTGAGCAAAGTGCGGACATGATTTGGGCCAACATGCAATTGCACACCTGTCCAGATCCCCAAGGCCTGCTGCGGGTCTGGCATCAAGCCCTGGCCGTCGATGGTTTTTTGATGTTTTCGTGTTTGGGGCCGGACACCTTGCGTGAGTTGCGGCAAATTTACGCACGTGCCGGCTGGCCTGCGCCTGCGCATGAATTCACCGATATGCACGACTGGGGTGATATGTTGGTGCAGGCAGGTTTTGCAGAGCCGGTCATGGACATGGAGCAAATCACCTTGACCTACGCTTCGCCAGAGTCCCTTTTGGGGGACTTGCGCGAGTTGGGTCGAAATTTGCATGTCCAACGCTTTGCGGGTTTGAGGGGCCGGGCCTGGAAGCAATCCCTGACCGATGCCTTGATGTCTTTGGCCCAAACCCAGGCAGACGGGCGACTTTCCTTGCGTTTTGAAATCGTTTATGGCCACGCATTGAAGCCGATGCCTCGGGCCAAGTTGGCTGCGAAAACCGAAATCGGTTTGTCTCAAATGAGGGATATGCTGCGATCGTCTGGGGGTATGTCTGCCAAAGATTGAGATTTGTCAAAAGCGGCATTGATCTCGGGTAAAATCCGCCCGCGATTGTTCGCAGTGTTTGCTGGGTTGCTTGTTAGGTTATTGAAAGTTGACGGATGTCAAATCAGGCTTATCAGTTTGCTCAAGTCTCTGGGCCTGCCATTCATTGGCGGCTGAAACGCAATTGTTCAATCACGCCAGTTCAGTTGGCGTGGCTTTATTTTTCGCTGTGTACGGTGTCTCTGGGTATCGGGGTTTTCTTCTGGTTACAGGGCGCTGCCATGGTTTTGGCCTTTGCGGGCCTTGAGGTCTTGGTGGTGGGTTTGGCCTTTTTGGCTTATGCCCGCCATGCTGCAGATGGTGAATGGATCTCTCTGCAGGGGGGGAATCTGGTGGTGGAGTTGGAAACTGCCGGTCGCCTGGAAAGGGCGGAATTCGAGCGTCAATGGGTGAGGGTAGAGCCCAAGTCCGGAGATCTGAGTCTGATTGAATTGTCAGGCCAGGGGCGCTCGATTGAGGTGGGTCGTTTTATTCGTCCCGAGCTCCGGCAAGTGCTGGCGCGTGAAATCAGGAAGGCATTGCGTTCGGCGTGATGCCCGGTGGCAATCTGGACCCGTTCAGTTTGCCAAAAGTGTGAGTTCAACAGAGTCTTGGAAGTTAGTGAGAACCATGAAGAATATTTCCAATCAATTGGCTACGCTGCTGTCCCGCGCGGGCATTTTTGTGGGTGCCTGGCTGGCCACTGCCGCCTATGCGGTCAATGATTTGCCTGGAGGCCCTGCGGTCAACCAGCTCAACATGCACCCGCCTGTGACCAAGATCGCTGAAGAGCAGCACTGGCTCCATTGGTTCATGTTGATCATCTGCACCGTGGTGTTCGTGGCCGTGTTCGCGGTCATGTTCTATTCCATCTGGAAACACCGCAAATCGGTGGGCCACAAGCCAGCCACTTTCACCGACTCCATGTCTGTCGAAATTCTGTGGACAGCCGTACCCTTTGTGATCGTGATCCTGATGGCTTTGCCAGCCACCAAGGTGCTGGTGGCCCAAAAAGACACCACCAACGCAGACTTGACGGTCAAAGTCACGGGTTACCAGTGGAAGTGGGGTTATGACTACATCAAGGGTGAAGGTGAGGGCCTGAGCTACATCTCCACGCTCGACTCCTCGCAGCGCGCCATGTCCGACGCAGGCAAGCCCATGGGCGATGACTACCTGCTCAAAGTGGACAACCCTCTGGTGGTGCCGGTGGGACAGAAAATCCGTGTCATCACCACCGCCAATGACGTGATCCATGCGTTTGCGGTGCCTGCTTTCGGCATCAAGCAAGACGCGATTCCCGGCTTTGTGCGTGACACCTGGTTCCGCGCTGAAAAAACGGGTGATTTCTATGGCCAATGCCAAGAGCTGTGCGGTAAAGAGCACGCTTACATGCCCATCCATGTGAAGGTTCTTTCAGCCACCGATTACGCCGCCTGGGTGGGTGCCGAGAAGAAAAAACAAGCAGCCAAAGCAGACGATCCGGCAAAGGTCTGGGCCTTGGATGACCTGTCCAAGCGCGGCGAAAAAGTTTATGCGGCCAACTGCGCTGCTTGCCACCAAGCCAATGGCAAAGGTGCTGGCGCTATCAAGGCGGTCGACGGCTCATCCATCGTGTTGGACGCTGACAAGTCGAAACAAATTGCCATCATGCTCAACGGTGCGGGTAACGGCGCGATGCCTGCCTGGAAACAGTTGTCCGATACCGAAATTGCTGCAGTGATCACCTACACCAAAAACAACTGGTCCAACAAGACCGGGCAAATCGTGCAACCGGCTGACATTCTGGCCGCTCGCAAATAAGCTGTACCGTATTCAAATCAAAGGAAATCAAGATGAGTGCCGTTCTAGACCATCACGATCACGCCCATGACGACCACGGTCACGCGCCTGCGGGCTGGCGTCGTTGGGTGTATGCGACCAACCACAAAGACATCGGAACCCTTTACCTGCTGTTCAGCTTCGCCATGCTCATGATTGGCGGCGTGCTGGCGCTGGGCATCCGTGCCGAGCTGTTCCAGCCTGGTTTGCAGATTGTCAATCCCGAGTTGTTCAACCAGTTCACCACCATGCACGGCATCATCATGGTGTTCGGCGCGATCATGCCCGCCTTTGTGGGCTTTGCGAACTGGATGCTGCCTTTGCAGATCGGCGCCTCTGACATGGCTTTTGCCCGCATGAATAACTTCAGCTTCTGGCTGATGATTCCTGCCGGTTTGATCTTGGCTGGTTCGTTCTTCATGCCCGGCGGCGCACCTGCCGCGGGTTGGACCTTGTACGCGCCGCTGACCCTGCAAATGGGTCCCTCGATGGACGCAGCGATTTTCGCCATGCACATCCTGGGTGCCTCGTCCATCATGGGTTCGATCAACATCATCGTGACCATCTTGAACATGCGCGCTCCCGGCATGACCCTGATGAAGATGCCCATGTTCGCTTGGACATGGCTGATCACCGCTTACTTGCTGATTGCCGTGATGCCCGTGTTGGCCGGTGCGATCACCATGACACTGACTGACCGCCACTTTGGCACCAGCTTCTTCAACCCCGCGGGTGGCGGTGACCCCGTGATGTACCAGCACATCTTCTGGTTCTTCGGTCACCCCGAGGTGTACATCATGATCTTGCCGGCTTTCGGCATCATCAGCCAGATCGTGCCTGCTTTCTCACGCAAGAAATTGTTTGGCTATGCCTCCATGGTGTACGCCACATCGTCCATCGCCATCTTGTCGTTCATCGTGTGGGCACACCACATGTTCACCACCGGCATGCCGGTGACAGGTCAGTTGTTCTTCATGTATGCCACGATGCTGATCGCGGTGCCCACGGCCGTGAAGATCTTCAACTGGATCGCCACCATGTGGCGCGGCTCGATGACCTTTGAGACGCCCATGTTGTTCTCGGTGGGCTTCATCTTTGTGTTCACCATGGGTGGCTTCACCGGGCTGATCCTGGCCATGGCCCCGATCGACATCCAGTTGCAAGACACCTACTACGTGGTGGCCCACTTCCACTATGTGCTGGTCGCGGGTTCCTTGTTTGCGCTGTTCGCTGGTGTTTACTACTGGATTCCCAAGTGGACCGGGGTCATGTACAACGAAACACGCGGCAAGATCCACTTCTGGTGGTCGCTGATTTCCTTCAACATCACCTTCTTCCCGATGCACTTCTTGGGTCTGGCCGGTATGCCCCGTCGCTATGCCGACTATCCCATGCAGTTCACCGACTTCAACATGATCGCCTCGGTGGGTGCCTTCTTCTTTGGCTTTGCTCAGGTTTACTTCTTCTTGTTCATCGTGCTGCCAGCGATGATGGGCAAGGGTGAAAAAGCCCCTCAAAAGCCTTGGGAAGCGGCTGAAGGTCTCGAGTGGGAAGTGCCATCGCCTGCCCCATTCCACACCTTTGAGAACCCACCCAAGCTGGACGCTACAGCGACCCGCGTGATCGGTTGAGCCCCATGGCCATGACACCCGAGCAAAAGAAAAGCAACCTGCGGCTGGGCCTGATCCTGGCCTCGGTGGCCTTGGCTGTGATGGTCGGCTTTGTCGCCAAGTTGGTGTTGTTGCAAGGCTGAAAGAACCCGATGAACCTGCGTGGTGAAAACCTGAAGATGGTGGGCAAGTTGGCGGTGGTGACCGCTGGCATGTTCTGCTTTGGGTACGCGCTGGTTCCCATCTACAAGGCCATTTGCGAAATCACGGGCATCAATGTCTTGTCCATTTCCGAGACGCAGGTGCCGGGCAGCGCCAAATCCGCGCAAGCGGCGCAGGTCTTGCGCAACAGCCAGGTGGACACCAGCCGGACCATCACCGTCGAGTTTGATGCGAACGTGCGCGGGCCTTGGGAGTTCAAGCCCGAAAAACGCTCCATGCAGGTTCATCCTGGCGAACTGAGCACGGTGATGTACGAGTTCCAAAACGTGCAAAACCGGCGCATGGCCGCCCAGGCCATTCCCAGTTATGCGCCCAAGCAAGCAGCAGGTCATTTCAACAAACTGGAATGCTTTTGCTTCAATGAATACACCTTGGAGCCCGGCGAAAAGAAAGCCTGGCCTGTGGCCTTTGTGATCGACCCCAAGTTGTCCAAAGACGTCACGACCATCACCTTGTCCTACACCTTTTTTGAGGTCGGTGGCAAAACCCCCGCCGCGCCCACCGCGCCCTTGGCCGTGGTCAAGCCGGTAACGGTCGTCACAGGTACAGGCTCATGAGCGCACCCCGTTTGGCACCCGAGCACCAGTCCAACTGGCTGCGCACCATTTCGGCGGTGTTGTGGTCGTTTGTCGGGCTTCGCCAAAGATCAGAAAGCCAGCAAGACATTGAAAAGCTCAACCCGTTCCATGTCATCGGCGTGGCCATCGGTGCCGCATTGTTGTTCGTACTGGGGCTGATTGCCTTGGTCAATTGGGTTGTGGTCCAGCCAATGGGCCTGTAAACCATCCAGATTAGATTTCGAAAGAAGAGAGAGCAGGAGTCCCCATGAGTTCAGCAGCACACGGCACAACGCCTTACTACTACGTCCCGCATGCGTCACGCCATCCGGTGATGGCCGCCATTGGTTTGTTTTTTGTCATTTTGGGCGCGGGTCAGTGGATCAATGGCTCTGAATGGGGCATGTACGCCCTTTATGGCGGCATGGTCTGGTGGCTGGTGGTTTTGTACCAATGGTTCAAGGAGGCCGTGGCCGAAAGTGAAGGAGGCATGTACAGCCGCAAAATTGACTTGTCCTACCGCTGGAGCATGACCTGGTTCATCTTCTCCGAGGTGATGTTCTTCGGTGCGTTTTTTACAGCGCTGTGGTGGGCCCGCTCCCACTCGATTCCTGCTTTGGGCAGTCTCGAAAACGCCTTGCTGTGGCCCGACTTCAAGGCGGCTTGGCCCAGTGTGGTGGCCGGTGCCACGACATCTCCTGCTGGCATTGTGGAGCCCTTCAAGACCATGGGACCCTTCTGGTTGCCCACCATCAACACAGCCTTGTTGTTGACTTCGGGTGTGACCCTCACGATCGCCCACCATGCCATCCAAGCTGGCGAACGCAGCAAAACCATCAAGTACATGTGGATGACGGTCGTTTTGGGCCTGATCTTCCTGTTCGTTCAGGCCTATGAGTATGCATTTGCCTGGAACGATCTGAACCTCAAGCTGTCTTCAGGCATCTACGGATCGACCTTTTACATGCTGACCGGTTTTCACGGCTTCCACGTTTTTGTCGGCATGTTGATGCTCCTGTTCATCACCTTGCGTTTGCAAAAAGGTCACTTCACCAAAGACAGACACTTCGGTTTTGAAGGCGCTGCTTGGTACTGGCACTTCGTCGACGTGGTCTGGTTGGGCTTGTACATCCTGGTTTACTGGATGTAAGGCGAAGGCGCACTCGCATGCAAAAAAGCGCCCTCGGGCGCTTTTTTCTTGGTTTGAACAGCCAATCAGTGAAAGATCCGCGGCGTGAAGGGGTGGTTGTTCAAGCCCCAGCAGGGATGCCGGTGGGCTGGATCCAACCCATCTTCCATGACAGCAGCACGCAAGCAAAAAGAACCACCGACAAGCCGATGCGAAAAGCCAGTGCCGTGGCCATGCTGCCTTTGGGGCGAGGTTGACCATCTTCAGGTGGGCTGCGCATCATGAACAACAGGGCCGTGACCAGACTGATGACAATGGCCAGGAACGCGAGAGCGACGAGAATTTTCATGGACACATTATCCAATGACTGAAAAACCATGGGGCTGGCCACGTGTAAGGGTGCTGCTGCTGGCTGCGGCTGGCATCTTGCTGACCGCTTATTTGGGGTTTTGGCAACTGGGGCGAGCGGCGGATAAACAAGCCCTGCAAGCGAGCAAGTCTGCGCAGGCCTCGCAAGACGTGCTGGACGGACGCAGTCTGGGCGGACCTGGTGATTCGGTCGAGCAGCGTGCGCAATTGCTTCACCGGAGCATGGTGCTGACGGGGCAATGGCTGGCCCAGCACACCATCTACCTGGACAACCGTCAAATGAATGGCAAGCCTGGTTTTTTTGTCTTGACCCCCATGCGACTGGAAGGTGCGCCGGTGGTTGTGTTGGTGCAGCGTGGCTGGGTCCAGCGGGTGTTCACCGATCGCACTGCTTTGCCCCCCATCGAAACGCCTCAGGGGACTGTGCAGGTGCAAGGTCATTTGGCCCCATGGCCTTCAAGGCTCTATGACTTTGGCGGGGTTGAACCTGGGCCAATACGGCAAAATCTCGACCTGAACGCTTTTCGGCAAGAGACCGGTTTGCAGCTGCTGGAGCTCACTTTGTTGCAGTCTGGCCAAGCTTCCGAGGGTTTGCTGCGCGAATGGCCCGTGGTGGCCAGTGGTGTTGAAAAACACCACGGATACGCTTTTCAGTGGTTTGGGCTCAGCGCCCTGATCGCCTTACTTTATGTCTGGTTCCAAATTGTCCAACCCCGCCGCTCCCCCAAATCCGCCTGATGCCCCTTTGGCGATGACGGTTCACGCCATGCCCCACCCGGGCGAAGTGCTGCAGGCCGATGCCCAACGCACCCGCATGGGCCGCTGGAAAATGCTGGCCATGTTGCTGGTGTGTGCATCGCCCGTGATCGCTTCGTACTTCACCTATTACGTGATCCGTCCCGAGGCGCGCCGCAACCACGGTGAATTGATTGATCCGCAAAAAGACATGCCCCAAGTGTCAGCCAAAGATCTGCAAGGTCGTGATGTGCCACTGACGAGTCTGAAAGGGCAGTGGTTGCTGGTGAATGTGTCTTCGGGTGCGTGTGAAGACCGTTGCCAGCAAAACCTTTACTTTCAGCGTCAGCTGCGAGAAGTGTTGGGCCGCGAGAAAGACCGCATGGACCGTGTGTGGCTGGTGACCGACCAGGCACCCGTGGCTGAGGGGCTTTTGCCTGCCTTGCACATGGCGCATGTGTTGCGGCTGGACGAAGCCACCGTGATCCGCTGGATCAGCCCTGCACAGGGCCAAGTCTTGCAGGACCATTTGTACGTGGTGGATCCCATGGGCAATTTCATGATGCGCTTCCCCGCCAACATGGATGTGGCCAATGCCTCCAAGGCCAAGCGTGATCTGGAACGCTTGCTCAAGGCTTCCTCGTCTTGGGACCAGGCAGGACGCTGAGGCCATGAGCGAAGTCGATCTGTACAACCTGGCTCCGGTGCTCCAGCTCATGGCCGTGGGCTTGGCGGTCGCGGCTTTGCCTTTGGCCTGGTGGCTTTGGAAACAACGCAGCGCCGCGCCCAGTCAGCGTTTGCGTGCGCTGACCTTGATCACTTTGTTTGTGACCTTTGATCTGGTTTTGTTTGGTGCGTTCACGCGCTTGACCGACTCGGGCTTGGGTTGCCCCGATTGGCCCGGTTGCTATGGCAGTGCCACACCGATTGGCGCCAAAGTCGAGATCACCGCTGCCCAAACCGCCATGCCCACGGGCCCGGTCACGCACAGCAAAGCCTGGATTGAAATGGTGCACCGTTACCTGGCCACGGGTGTGGGGGTGCTCATCCTCAGTCTGGCCCTCATGACCTGGTGGCTGCGTCGCCAGCAAAGTCGGGCGGGGCAAACGCCCGACCCCTTGCTGCATCCGGTGTGGCCTTGGTTCACCTTGGCTTGGGTTTGCCTGCAGGGGGCTTTCGGTGCCTTGACGGTCACCATGAAGCTGTTCCCGGCCATTGTGACTTTGCACCTGATGTTTGGCGTGGGCCTGCTGGCGGTCTTGATGGCCCAGGCAGTGCGCTACGAGGGGGCCGCTGCGCGAGCGGTGCCTGCAGGCTTGCGGCAGGGCCTTTGGCTGGCCTTTGTTCTGCTGTGGTTGCAGATTGGCCTGGGGGGGTGGGTCAGTACCAATTACGCCGTGTTGGCTTGCCCGGATTTCCCCACTTGTCACGGACAATGGCTGCCTGCGATGAACTGGCAAGGTTTTGACCTTTGGCGCGAGTTGGGCATGACACCCGATGGCCAATTGCTGCCCTTTGAAGCTTTGGTCAGCATCCACTTTGTGCACCGCAGCGCTGCCTGGTTGGTGCTGTCCGTGATGCTGGTGGTGGGCTGGCGTTTGCGGCAGGTCGCTGGCCTGCAGCGCGCAGGACAAGGCTTGCTGGCCTTGTCGGCTTTGCAGTTGTTGACGGGCCTGAGCAATGTGGTGCTGGGTTGGCCCCTGCTGGCGGCTGTGATGCACACTGGAGGCGCTGCCGCCATGGTGGTGCTGTTGACCTGGACGCTCAGCATCAGCCGCGCTGTGCACGCTTTACCATCCCTCTCTTTTGATTCAAGGCCTGCCGCATGACCGCTGCCATAGTTCCAACGCCTGCGTCTGCCTGGCGACAGTATTACGCCCTCACCAAGCCCCGGGTGGTGCAACTGATCGTGTTTTGCGCCCTGATCGGCATGGTGCTGGCGGTGCCCGGCGTGCCGAGTCTGGCCCAATTGACGCTGGGCCTGTGGGCCTGCGTGGGCATTTGGCTGGTGGCTGGCGCAGCGGCTGCATTCAATTGCCTGGTCGAGAAAACCATCGACGCCAAGATGAAGCGCACCGCCTGGCGGCCCACGGCCAAGGGTGAACTCAGCGACCAGCAGGCTTTGTTGTTTTCCGGCGTGTTGTGCGCTGTGGGTTCGGCCGTGTTGTATGTGTTGGTCAATCCGCTCACCATGTGGCTGACTTTCGCGACCTTCGTGGGTTACGCGGTCATCTACACCGTCATCCTCAAACCGCTCACGCCACAAAACATTGTCATTGGCGGGGCCAGTGGGGCCATGCCCCCGGTGCTGGGCTGGGCCGCGATGACGGGTCAGGTCGGGCCCGAGGCCTTGATCCTGTTTTTGATCATCTTCTTGTGGACACCACCGCATTTTTGGGCCTTGGCGCTGTACCGGGTGGAGGACTACCGCAAATCGGGTTTGCCCATGTTGCCTGTCACGCACGGCAATGAATTCACCCGCTTGCAAATATTGCTCTACACCTTTGTGTTGATGGCTTCGTGCCTGATGCCCTTTGTCTACGGCATGAGCTCTTGGTTGTACTTGGGCGTGGCCGTGGTGTTGAGCATCGGTTTCATCGGCTATGCCTGGGCTTTGTACCGTCAATACTCTGACGAGCTGGCGCGCAAAACCTTCCGTTTTTCATTGATCCATTTGAGCGCCTTGTTTGCGGCCTTGCTGGTGGACCACTACCTTTTCTGATTGCACATGACCAAGAATTCCTTGTGGGTGGCCTTGGGCCTGGTGGCCGTGTTGGGCCTGAGCGCCTGCAGTCAGGACAAGCCCGCCTTTCGGGGCGTGGACATCACCGGGGCGGATTACGCCCAAGGGTGGTCGTTGAGTGACCAGCATGGTCAGGTGCGCACCCTGAAAGATTTTTCAGGCAAAGTGGTGGTGGTGTTTTTTGGCTTCACGCAATGCCCCGATGTCTGCCCGACTGCCCTGCAGGAAATTGCAGAGGCCAAGCAATTGTTGGGGGCGGATGCAGCCAAGCTGCAAGGCATCTTCATCACGATCGATCCCGAGCGGGACACGCCCGAATTGCTCAAGGCCTATGTGGCCAATTTCGGCCCTGATTTTGTGGCGCTGCGACCTTCGCCCGAGCAACTGCCCAAGGTGACCAAGGACTTCAAGATCTATTACAAAAAGGTCGAAGGCAAAACACCCACCAGTTACAGCATGGACCACTCCGCAGGCAGCTTCACGTTTGACCCACAAGGGCGCATCCGTCTTTACAACCGCCACGCCAGCGGCGCAGCAGTTTTGGCTGCTGACGCCCGCATCTTGCTCTCGGGCAAGTGAGTCAGCCTGCCTTGCGCGTGAGGCCGGTTGGGGCCTCAGTTCACTTCGATTTTCTGGTTGCGAATGATCTCGCCCAAAGCTTTGGTGTCTGCTTCAATGCGGTGGCGCAAGCCTTCCGGGGAGGAGCCGACCACCTGCCAGCCTTGCTGGAACAAGCGCGTGCGCATCTCTGGGGCGCGCACGATGTCACTGATGAGGGCTGACAGTTTGCTCGCCACGGCAGTGGGCATGGAGGCGGGTGCGGCCACTGCGTTCCAGATCTCCAGCTGGTAATCCTTCACGCCGATCTCGGCCAGGCTGGGGACTTCGGCGGCAACAGGGCTGCGTCCGCTGCTGGAAGCGCCAATGGCGCGCAGTCTGCCGCTGCTGACCTGAGCCGCTGACATGGCCGGGGGCAGCAAGGCCATTTGCACCTGACCCCCCAGCATGGCGGTGATGATTTGAGGGTTGCCTGGGTAAGGCACGTGCACAGGCGCAATCCCGGCTTTGGTTTTGAGCAGTTCCATCCCCAGATGGGCCACAGTGCCCACACCAGGCGAGGCATAGCTGAGTTTGTCCCCGGCTTTTTGCGCTTCGCTCAGCCACTGGGCGGCCGTTTGGCCGGGGGCGTTGGCGGGCACCGTGAGCACCAGCGGGGCTTTGCCGATCAGGCTGATCGGAGCCAGGTCTTTCAAGGGGTCATACGGCACCTTGGGGTTCAAGATGCGGGCGATGGTCATGTTGCCATTGATCATCAGGCCCAAGGTGTGCCCATCGGTGGCCTTGGCCACAAAATCGGCAGCGATGTTACCGCCCGCCCCCACCTTGTTCTCCACCATGACGTTTTGGCCCAAGGCTTTGGCCAATGGTTCAGCCAGGGCTCGGGCGGTCAGGTCTGGGCTGGAGCCCGCCGGAAAGCCCACCACCAAGCGCACGGTTTGTGTCGGCCAGTTGGCGGCCCAGGCAGGGGCCAAACCTACAGCCCATGCCGAAACCAATACGCGGGCCAAAAAGCGGCGAGAAAAGCGGACCGAAGTGTGGGGATTCATGGGGTGCACCTGAAAAGAAAACAGCCGTGACTTTAGCGCAGTTCAACCACGCCGTGCGCTTGCACCTTGCGCCATCAGCGCAGTGCGGCCACCCCCAGGGCTCAAGCGGGCTCGAGCAGTGCCTTTTTCATTTTTTTCATGGCCGCCACTTCGATCTGGCGGATGCGCTCAGCGCTGACACCGTACTCATCGGCCAGGTCGTGCAGCGTCATGCCACCCGAGCCGTTGTCGTTGACCTTGAGCCAGCGCTCTTCCACGATGCGGCGGCTGCGCGGGTCCAGCACGTTCAAGGCCTTGGCCAAGCCATCGCTGGCCATCACATCCCGTTGGTGCGCTTCGATCATGGCGGTGGGTTCGTGGTTCACATCGGCCAAGTAGGCGATGGGGCCAAAGCTCTGCTCGCCGTCGTCCGATGGGGCCGGGTCCAACAACACATCACCGCCGGACATGCGCATCTCCATCTCCAGCACTTCTTCGCGCTTGACGTTCAGACTGCGCGCCATTGAATCGACTTGGTCCGGTGTCAGGGTGTCACGGTGTGTGCCGTCCTCGGCTTCGGCCTTGAAGCCTTGCTTCATCGAGCGCAGGTTGAAAAACAACTTGCGCTGGGCCTTGGTGGTGGCCAGTTTGACCATGCGCCAGTTTTTCAGGATGTACTCGTGGATCTCGGCCTTGATCCAGTGCAGCGCGTAGCTGACCAAACGCACGCCTTGATCGGGGTCAAAGCGCTTGACCGCCTTCATCAGGCCCACATTGCCTTCCTGGATCAGATCACCATGGGGCAGGCCATAGCCCAAGTATTGGCGCGAGACCGAGACCACCAGACGCAGGTGCGAGAGCACCAGCTTGCGGGCGGCTTCGAGGTCGTCATGGGCTTTGAGTTGGCGGGCAGCCTCTTGTTCCTCTTCGAGGGTGAGCATGGGCATGCGGTTGACCGCAGAAATGTAGGCGTCCAGATGGCCGAGCGAGGGCACGACCGCCCAGGGGTTGCTCAGCGCGATGGCTGTGGCGGGGGAACCAGTTTGAATGTTCATACCAGAACTCCTTTCAGAATACCCAGATATTAGCACTCTCGTGGGGTGAGTGCTAAGTTCGCGCCGATGGCGCGCAGAAATCAGGGTTATCCCTCATTTTTGGGGTTTGGGGAAACGCTGTCAGTCAGCCCATGCACACAGGGGGCACGAACAAAGAAGCGGCAAAGCCCTCGTCAAGGCCAGAACAAAACAGGGGATCAGCTCAGCAAGGCCTGGGCAAACTCGCGGGCATTGAAGGTTTCCAAGTCTTCCAGCTTTTCGCCCACACCGATGAAATAGACCGGGATCGGCTTTTCGCGGGCAATGGCGCAAAGCACCCCGCCCTTGGCGGTGCCGTCGAGCTTGGTCACGATCAGGCCGGTCAGGCCCAGCGTGTCGTCAAAGGCTTTGACCTGGGCCAGGGCGTTTTGCCCGGTGTTGCCATCGATCACCAGCAGCACTTCGTGGGGGGCGGTGGCTTCGGCCTTTTGCACCACGCGCTTGATCTTTTTCAGCTCTTCCATCAGGTGAAGCTGGGTGGGCAGTCGACCCGCCGTGTCCACCAGCACCACGTCTCGGCCACGGGCACGGCCAGCGCTCACCGCATCAAAGCTCACAGCCGCCGGGTCGCCGCCTTGTTGGCTCACGATCTCCACCGTGTTGCGGGTGGCCCAAACCGCCAGTTGCTCCTTGGCTGCGGCTCGGAAGGTGTCGGCGGCTGCCAGCAGCACGCTCAAGCCCTCGTCGGCCAGGTGCTTGGTCAGTTTGCCGATGGAAGTGGTTTTGCCCGCGCCGTTGACACCCGCCACCATGATCACGGTGGGCTGGTGGTCGCCAATGGACAAGGGTTTTTGCAGGGGCAACAGCAAGTCGGTGATGGCATCGGCCAGCAGGGTTTTGACCTGGGAGGGCTCAGTGGCCTTGGCCTCTTTGACGCGGCGCTTGAGGTCTTGCAGCAAATGCTCGGTGGCTTTGACACCGGTGTCGGCCACCAGCAGTGCGGTTTCCAACTCTTCATAGAGCTCGTCGTCGATGCGGGTGCCGGTGAAGACGGTGGTGATGCTGGCACCGGTTTTGCGCAAACCCGCCTTCAGGCGGTCCAGCCAACCCTGGCGGGCAGCGGGGACCGACTCGGTCTGTGCTGGCCGCTGCTCAGGCGCGGGCGTTGCAGCCGCTGTCTGCGCCACGGGGGTCGCGGGCGTCACGGCGGACGATGGCACCTCGAGCGTGGGGGATTTTTTTTTGAAGAAACTGAACATGGCTTGGATTTGAAGGATCATGCATTCTATGAAACCAAACTTTCTTTGGGCTGTCCTGGCTTCTTCTGCTTGGCTGAGCGCCTCCTGGGGCGCCATGGCGCAGACCTCATCGGGGCCGGTCCATGCGGCCGCAGCCGTCAACCCGCCAGCGTCGGCGAGCGTGCCCGCATCGCCTGCCCAGGTCCACACCTTCACCCTGGCCAACGGCATGGCCCTGTGGGTCAAACCCGACCGGCGTGCCCCCACGGCGGTGCACATGGTCTGGCTGCGCGTGGGCTCAATGGACGAGGTGGATGGCACCAGTGGCGTCGCGCATGTGCTGGAACACATGCTGTTCAAGGGCACGCCCACATTGGCGCCGGGCGAATTTTCGCGCCGCGTGGCCGCATTGGGCGGGCGAGAAAACGCCTTCACCGCCAAGGACTACACGGGCTACTTTCAGCAAATTCCATCGGGCCAGCTTGAAGCCGTGATGCGCCTGGAGGCCGACCGTTTTGCCAACAACCAGTGGCCTGATGCCGAATTTGTCAAAGAGCTGGAGGTGGTCAAAGAGGAGCGCCGCTTGCGCACCGAAGACAACCCGCGCGCGCAGTTGCATGAAATGTTGTCGGCCACGGCCTTGACCGCCTCGCCTTACCGGCGTCCCATCGTGGGCTGGATGAGCGACCTGGAGGCCATGACGGCGCAAGACGCCCGCGATTTTTACCGCAAGTGGTACTCACCCGCCAATGCGGTGGTGGTGGTGGCCGGAGATGTCGATCCCGTTCAGGTCAAGGCACTGGCTGACCGTTATTACGGTGTCATTCCTGCGCGCGCCGTGCCCGATCGAAAACCCCGCGAGGAACCCGCCCAGCAGGGCCTGCGTCGGCTTGAATTCAAAGCCCCTGCCGAGCAGTCGTATGTGGCGCTGGCCTTCAAGGTGCCCCGGTTGGCCAGTCTGGCAGCCAGCCCCGAGCACGACGATGCCCTGGCGCTGACGGTCTTGGCGGCCGTGCTCGATGGTTACAGCGGTGCCCGCCTGGACCGCGCCCTGACGCAAGGTGAAAACCGCTTGGCCGACAGCGTGGGTGCTTACAACGGGCTGATGGGGCGTGGGCCGCAGTTCTTTTACTTGGATGGCGTACCCGCCAAAGGCCAGACCCCGCAAGCGCTCGAAGCGGCTTTGCGCGCCCAGGTCAGGCGCGTGGCGCAGGAGGGCGTGACCGAGACCGAGTTGCAGCGCGTCAAAACCCAGTGGGTTGCCAGCGAAATCTATAAGTTGGACTCGGTCTTCAACCAGGCCCGTGAATTGGGCGTGGCCTGGACGCTGGGCCTGCCGCCCGACTACGGCGCGCAGCTGATCGCCCGTCTGCGTCAGGTCACCCCTGCCCAGGTACAAGCCGTGGCCCAAAAATACTTTGGCGACGACCAGCTCACGGTCGCCACGCTGGTGCCACAGCCCTTGTCAGGCCAGCCCCGTGCCCGCCGCGCGCCCCCTGGCGCACGGCATTGAGCCCCGTTCATGTCATGAAAGTCCCTCGCCCCATGTTGTGGATTTCTTCCCGTTTTCTGGCCTCGCGGGCGATACCGCGCTGTGCCTTGGTGTCAGCCTGCTGGTTGGCCTCCACTTGGGCCCATGCCACCTTGCCCATCCAGCACTGGACACAGCCCAGTGGCGCACGGGTGTTTCTGGTCGAAAGCCATGCCATCCCCATGGTGGACGTGCAAATCGACCTCGATGCCGGCAGCCGCCGTGATCCGGCAGCCAAGGCGGGACTGGCCTCGGTCATGGCAGGGCAAATGGCCAGTGGCACGCGCCCCCACCCTCAGGGGCAGGGGCCTTATGCCCAGGCCATGGATGAAAACCAGATCGGCGAAGCATGGGCCGATTTGGGGGCCAGCTTCGGTGCCAGTGCCAGCGCGGACCGATTGAGCTTTTCGCTGCGCAGCCTGAGCTACCCCGACTTGCTGGACAAGGCCGTGGCCTTGGCGGCCCGTCAAATGGCGCACCCGGCTTTTCCACCAGCCATCTGGACGCGCGACCGAGAACGCATGATCGCCGCCATTGGCGAATCGCTCACCAAGCCGGGCACTCAGGTGCAACACCGCTTTGCCGCCGCGGTGTACGGCACGCACCCCTACGGCCAACGGGCCATGCCCGAAACCCTGACGCGCATTGACACGGCTGACCTTCAGCGGCTGCATGCGCAATCCTTGCGCGCTTGCCGCGCTGCCGTCAGTGTGGTCGGTGCCTTGACCCGGGCGCAAACCGACGCCTTGGTCCAGCGCCTGCTGGCGCTGTGGCCCGACAGTGCCCACTGCCAGGCCCTGCCCGAAGTGACCGAAGTCGCGCCTTTGGCCCAGGCGCAAAACCTGACGCTGCCGTTTGACTCGGCCCAGGCCCATGTCCTGATCGGCCAGCCCGGCTACAAACGCAATGACCCGGACTTCTTCGCCTTGCTGGTGGGCAACCACATCCTGGGCGGTGGCGGTTTTGTCTCGCGCCTGACCGAGCAGGTGCGTGAAAAGCGCGGCCTGAGCTACAGCGTGTACAGCGGCTTTTCTCCGGGCTTGCATGCAGGTGCCTTTGTGGTGGGCCTGCAAACCCGCCCCGACCAGGCCACGCAAGCCGTGAATGTGGCCCGACAAGTGGTGCAGGACTTTGTGCGCGAAGGCCCGACCGAGGCCGAATTGAAGGCGGCCCAATCCAATCTGGTGGGTGGTTTTGCGCTGCGCATCGACAGCAACCGCAAACTGCTGGACAACGTGGCCAACATCGCCTGGAACCGCTTGCCCCTGAACTACCTCAACACCTGGACCGCGCAAATCGAGCGTGTGAGCGTGGCCGATGTGCGCCGCGCCATGGCGCGTGTGCTGCAGCCTGAGCGCATGGTCACGGTGGTGGTGGGCGCACAGCCCTGAGTGGGCCCATTGGTCTTGTCAAATGTACGCTGCGAATTGCGGCACATGCCGCATGTGCAGGCTCAGGCCCAAAGCCGCCATGTGATTGCTGTTGCGGCCCAATATCGTTTGCGCCAAAGGTAAAAAAACCTGCTCTTCCAAATGGGCATGGGCCTGATAGCCTTGCACCAAGGCTTGAAGGGCCAGCACATCGAGTGAGCTGTCTTGGCCCTTGGCCACCTTGCGCAGGCCCGGCTCCAGCGAGTTCCAGAGTTTTTCCAAAGCCCGGTGGTCGTGGGTCAGTTGTTCGATGAGCGCGTTGACTTTCAGGCGTTCGACACCGGCTTGAGCGCTTTGGGCCACCGCCGGGAACAGGTCTTTTTCTTCTTCGCTGTGGTGGCTGTACAAGGCTTTGTCAAAGAAAACCAAAGACTCGCTGGCCATTTTTCTTGCTTGGGCTGCAGGTCCCAACAAAGCCGGCAAATCACCCAAGCGTGACAACTGGGCGAAGATGCCCAGGTGGCAATTGGCGAAATGCGTGATCGGGGCGTTGCTTTCTGTGTCGTGGCTGGGCATCAGGGGTCTCCGTAAATGTCAGCTTGCCACTTTAGTGGCCTGCCGCCCTCCAGTCCCATGCCATCTGAAGCGGATTTGATGTGCGTCATGCCTCATCTTTGACCTCCATCAAACCTGGTGCAAACGCTTGTCCAAAAAGGCCCAAGTTCTGGTGCAGGGCAAGCGCACCCAGCGTGTGATGGCCCGCCGCAGTGAGATGGCCCGCACAGTTCGTCCTTGCCCCCTTACACTTGCGGCTTATGCCTTCATCTCCTTCCAGGCGTGCACCCAGTGGCAGCCCTGCGCGCCACGCCGCCGCCAAAAAACCCCATCACACGGCACCCCAAGGCCAGCCCTCGAATGAGATCCGCATCATTGGCGGTCAGTGGCGGCGCACCCGTTTGAAGGTGCTGGACAAACCCGGCCTGCGGCCCACGCCCGATCGGGTGCGCGAAACCTTGTTCAACTGGCTGGGCCAGGACCTCACGGCTTGGCGCTGCGTGGACGCGTTTGCGGGCACGGGTGTGCTCGGGCTGGAGGCCGCCTCGCGTGGGGCGGCCCATGTGCTGATGGTCGAGCAAGATGCCGTGTTGGTGCGTGATTTGCAAAACAACGTCACGCGTCTGAAAGCGCAGATGGTGAGCGTGCAACGGGGTGATGCTGTCACCGCTTTGGCCCGTTTGCCTGCGGGCAGCGTGGACTTGGTTTTTCTGGACCCGCCTTTTGACGGTCCCTGGTTTGAGCCTGCATTGAAAGCGGCAGCCCGTGCCGTGCCTGTGGGTGGCTGGGTGTATCTGGAAGCCCCTGTGGCCTGGACCGCTGAAGCATTGGCTGCCTTGGGGCTGCAGTGCGAACGCCACCTCAAAGCGGGTGCAGTGCATGCCCATTTGTTGCAACGGACCGCATAATTTGCCCTTCAAGCCCGACACCGTTTATCGAGGACCCCACCATGAGCCGCTCTGCCGACACCCTTGTGACTGCTGTCTATTCGGGCACCTTTGACCCGCTCACACTGGGACACGAAGACGCGATCCGTCGCGCCGCCAAGATGTTTGACCGGGTCATCATCGCGGTGGCCGTGGCGCACCACAAAAAAACCCTGTTCAGCCTGGACGAGCGCGTGGCCCTGGCACAAACCGCGCTGGCCGACTGCAGCAATGTGAAGGCGCTGCCCTTTGACGGTTTGATTGTGGAATTTGTGCGCACGCAACAAGCTCAGGTGATCGTGCGCGGTTTGCGCTCGGTGACCGACTACGACTACGAAACCCAGATGTCGGGCATGAACCGCCACCTGGCGCCTGAAATCGACACGGTTTTTCTGCACACCAGCGCGGGCGTGCAGCACATCAGCAGCACCTTGGTGCGCGAAATCGCCAAGCTCGGCGGTGATGTGTCGGGCCTGGTCTCCGCCCCGGTACTCAACGCTTTACAGAGCAAGGTCGCGACCAAACACTGAGGCTCAAACCTCCGCGCCTTCCACCAAAAAGCGCACCCGCTTCTGGCCCTGCCACTCGTCGGCATCCAAGCGGTAAGCCAGCTTCACCCGCGCAGGCAGCGGCTCGGTGCGGCCAAACCAGATGCCGTCCACCGGCTGTCCCTGGTGCTTAATTTTGAGTGACAGGTGTTTTTCGCCCACCAGGCGCTGCGACACGATCTCGATCTCTTCGCAAAACACCGGCGGCGCAAATCCCTGGCCCCAGACCTCGTGGTGCAGCATGTCCACCAAATCCACCCGTCGGTATTCAGCAGGCAGCGGCCCATCGGTTTCCAGGCGGCGTTGCAGCGTGGCGGCGTCCAGCCACTCCATGGCCACTTGGTTGAGCGTTTCTTCGAACACATCGAGGTGTTCTTCGGCAATGGTGCAGCCCGCCGCCATGGCGTGGCCACCAAAGCGAAGCAGCACGCCCGGGGCGCGTTTGGCCACCAGGTCGAGCGCATCGCGCAAATGAAAGCCCGCGATCGAGCGGCCTGAACCTTTGAGTTCATGCTCTTTGCCCGGTGCGCTGCTGGCCGCGAACACGAAGGTGGGGCGGTGCAGCTTGTCCTTGATGCGCGAGGCCACGATCCCCACCACGCCCTCGTGAAAGTCCGGGTCGAACACACAAATGGCCGGTGGCGGCTCATCGCCCTCGTCAAACAGCGACTCGGCCATCTCCATGGCCATTTCGCGCATGTCGCCCTCGATCACGCGGCGCTCGCGGTTGATGGCGTCCAGCTGTTTGGCCAGCTCGTCCGCGCGGCCCGCGTCGTCGGTCAGCAGGCATTCGATGCCCAGCGTCATGTCGGCCAGGCGGCCAGCCGCGTTGATGCGTGGCCCCAAGGCAAAGCCAAAGTCAAAGGTGGTGGCCTTGGTGGTTTCCCGGCTGGCCGCCCGCATCAGCGCGGCCATGCCGGGCGGCAAGGCGCCCGCCCGCACGCGGCGCAGGCCTTGCGCCACCAGGCGGCGGTTGTTGGCGTCGAGCTTGACCACATCGGCCACGGTGCCCAAAGCCACCAGGGGCAGCAAGGCATCCAGGCGCGGCTGGTTGCTGGCGTCAAACACACCGCGCTGGCGCAACTCAGCCCGCAGGGCCAGCAGCACATAAAACATCACGCCCACACCGGCGATGGACTTGCTGGTGAAACTGCATCCGGGTTGGTTGGGGTTGACGATGACTTCGGCCGTGGGCAACTCACTCCCCGGCAAATGGTGGTCGGTGACCAGCACCTGCAGGCCCAGGGCTTGCGCCGCTTGCACGCCTGCCACGCTGGCGATGCCGTTGTCCACCGTGATCAGCACATCGGCCCCTTGTGCGTGCACCCGCTGGGCGATCGGCGGCGTGAGGCCATAGCCGTCCACCACCCGGTCGGGCACCAGATAGCTCACGTTTTGGCCGCCCAGCATGCGCAGGCCGCGCACGCCCACGGCGCAGGCGGTGGCGCCATCGCAGTCGTAATCGGCCACGATGCACAGGCGCTTGTTGTGCGCGATGGCATCGGCCAGCAACTTGGCGGCCTCATGGGTGCCCAGCATGCCTGCCGGGGGCAGCAGCAGGTTCAGGGCGTCGTCGAGTTCGTCTTTGGACTGCACGCCACGGGCGGCATACAGGCGGGCCAGCAGGGGGTGGATGCCCGCTTGTTCCAACGCCCAGGCGCTGCGGGGGGGCACATCTCGGGTGAGCAAATTCATGGGGTGATCAAGGCTGTCAGTGCCGCTGCCGGGGTGGGTTTTTGAAACAGTCGGGCGATCCGCTGGTGCCAAGCGGCGGGCGCAGCGGTGTAGGTGTGGGCGGCGTGCTCGCTGCACAGGCTGAGCGTCGCTTGGCCTGTGGCCTTGAAGTGCGCCAGCATGTCGGCCAGCGCCGTGGCGTCGAGTTGCTGCCAGGCTTTCTGCCAGGCCCGCACGTCCCCGCGCAAGGCGCTTTGGCGCAGGTCATCGGGCACGGACAGCGTTGGCACCGAAGCTGGCGTGTCGGCAGGCAAGCAGCCCGCGCCATGCAACCAAAACGCGTTGACGGCGATTTGCCGGCGCGCATCGCGGGCGTCGTTCACGGGGTGGTTGTACAGCAGCATTTGCATCTCGCTTTGCAAGCGCTGCAACGGCCTTGCCGCCGGGCTGTGGGGTATCCAGGCTTTGACGTTTTCACCGATCACCCGGTCCAGCGAGGCGCAAGCCAGATCGGCCAACAAGGGGCCTTGGGCGTGCCACATCAAGGCGCTGTGCCACGTGACTTGCAGGCCGTCTTCTTGCAAAAAGGGTTGCATGGCCTGCAGCAGTTGTTGCGACTCTTCGTCAGACAAATTCAGGTGCGCCGGGTCGGCCATGACCACCTGGTCCATGCCCACTTGCCAGTGACAAGGCGTCATCCAGGCCTGCGCGGGGTCGCTGGACTGGCCTTGCTGAGCCCGTTGCCAGGCGGCCCAGGGCAGGGCGGTGGCGTCGCTGGGCCAGCCCAAGGCCTGGGCCTGCAGGCGTTCGTGAGGCAAGTGCAAAGGGGTGGGTTCGGGGTCTTGCCAGACCTCTTGGCGCTTCAAATGGCCCAGCAGGGTCTGCAGATTCGGCAGTGACAGGCCCGTCCAGGCCTCCGGTCCGCTCAGGTGGTGGCTGGCCGCGTAGGGAATGATCAGGTGCATGGACGCTGATTGTCGCAGTTGCCTTGGTCGCACTGCACAATACGGGCTTATGTCTTTTTTCAAAAACATGCCTTATGAGCTGGTGCTGGGCTGGCGCTACACCCGGGCAGGCCGCGCCACCCGCAGAAATGGCTTCATTTCTTTCATCTCCGGGGTGTCCATGATGGGCATTGGTCTGGGGGTGGCGGCGCTCATCATCGTGCTGAGCGTGATGAACGGCTTTCAAAAGGAAGTGCGCGACCGCATGTTGGGGGTGGTTTCGCACATCGAGGTCTATGCCGCAGATGGCGCCGCGGTGGACCAGCTGCCCCCATTGCTCACCCGCTTGAAGGCGCACCCCCAGGTCTTGGGTGCGGCACCCTTCATCACCGCCCAGGCTTTGTTGGCCCGGGGCGAAGACATGAAGGGTGTGCTGGTGCGTGGGATCGACCCGGCGCTGGAGCCCGAGGTCAGCGATTTGTCGAACGAAACACAAGCCGGGGTGCTGCAACGCTTGCAGCCGGGTGCGTTCAGTTTAGTGCTGGGCCGCGATCTGGCGAACAACCTGGGTGTGCAAAACGGCGACCCGGTGACTTTGGTGTCGCCGTCTGGCCAGGTCACGCCCGCGGGCGTGGTGCCGCGCATGAAGCAAATGGGCGTGGTGGGCACGTTTTCTTCGGGGCACTACGAATACGACTCGGCGCTGGCGTTGATGCATGTGGAGGACGCTGCCCGCATGTTCCGCCTCGAAGGCCCGAGCGGCATTCGACTGAAGCTGCGCGACTTGCATCTGGCGCGAGAGGTGGCGCGCGACCTGCAGCTGGAGCTGGGCCCACAGTTTTTTGTGCGCGACTGGACGCAACAAAACAAAACCTGGTTTGCCGCCGTGCAGGTCGAAAAACGCATGATGTTCATCATCCTCACGCTCATCGTGGCGGTGGCCGCTTTCAATCTGGTGAGCACGCTGGTGATGACGGTGACCGACAAGCGCGCCGACATCGCCATCTTGCGCACCTTGGGGGCCAGCCCCCGCAGCATCATGGGCATTTTTGTGGTGCAGGGGGCCACCGTGGGCGTGATCGGCACCCTGGGTGGTTTGGGTCTGGGCCTGCTGGTGGCCTTCAACATCGACGTGATCGTGCCTGCGCTGGAGACCCTCTTCAACGCCAGCTTTTTGCCGCGCGACATTTACCTGATCAGCCGCATGCCCAGCGAGCCACTGGCCAGCGACATTTTGCCGGTGGCGATCATTTCTTTGGTCCTGGCTTTTGTGGCCACGCTGTACCCCAGCTGGCGCGCCAGCCAGGTGAACCCGGCGGAGGCGCTGCGCTATGAATGAAACCGTATTGCTGGCCCGGGGCCTGACCAAGCGCTTCACCGAAGGCCGTCTGGATGTGACGGTGCTGCAAGGCGTCGATCTGCAGGTGCCAGCCGGGGAGACCTTGGCCATCGTCGGTGCTTCGGGTTCGGGCAAAAGCACCTTGCTGCATTTGCTCGGCGGGCTCGATGCCCCCACGCAAGGCTCGGTGCAACTCAAGGGGCAGTTGTTGTCGGCCTTGAGCGCGGCCGAGCAAGGCCAGTGGCGCAACCGTTATTTGGGTTTTGTTTACCAGTTCCACCATCTGCTGCCCGAGTTCAGCGCTTTGGACAACGTGGCCATGCCGCTGTGGATTCGCCGCCAGGACCGCGCCGAAGCCGCGACCTTGGCCACACAGTGGCTGCAGCGCGTGGGCCTGGGCGAGCGATTGCACCACCGCCCTGCCGAGTTGTCGGGCGGTGAGCGCCAGCGGGTGGCGCTGGCCCGCGCCTTGGTGAACGACCCGGCTTGTGTGCTGGCCGACGAACCCACCGGCAACCTGGACCGCGAAACGGCCGATGGCGTGTTTGCCTTGATGCTGCAACTGGCCCGCGAGCGCGGCACCGCCTTTGTGGTGGTCACGCACGACCCGTCTCTGGCGGCGCGTTGCGACCGGCGATTGCACCTGGTCAAGGGCGTGTTGCAAGCGCCTGTTTGATCCGGCACCGCGGCATGTGGATCGACACCCATTGCCATCTGGACGCGGCCGAGTTTGATGCCGACCGCGACGTGGTGCGCGAGGCGGCGCGCCAAGCGGGTGTGGCGCGTTGCGTGATTCCGGCGGTGCAGCGTGCGCACTGGCCCGATGTGGCGCAACTGGCCCAGCGGCATGGCGATGCCTACGCCTTGGGCATCCACCCTTTGTATGTGCCGCAGGCCCAAGAGGCCGATTTGCTGGCGCTGGACCACGCATTGACCGAGCGCCGAGACGATCCGCGTCTGGTGGCGGTGGGCGAGATCGGTCTGGACTTTTTTGTGCCTGAACTGTGCTCGCCCGAGATGCGCGAGCGGCAATGGTTTTTTTACTTCGCGCAACTGAAGCTGGCCCAGCAACACGGCCTGCCCGTGATCTTGCATGTGCGCCGCTCGGCCGACCTTTTGCTCAAAGGCCTGCGCCAATGTCCGGTGGTCTCGGGCATTGCCCACGCCTTCAACGGCAGCCACCAACAGGCCCAGGCCTTTGTGGACATGGGTTTTGCGCTCGGCTTTGGCGGCACGCTGACCTATGAGCGTTCACTGCAACTGCGCCGACTGGCCAGCGATTTGCCTGTGAGCGCCCTGGTGCTGGAGACCGACGCGCCCGACATCCCACCGCACTGGCTGTACCAAACCGCCGAGCAACGCGCCAAAGGCGTGCCCCAAGGTCGCAACAGCCCCGCCGAGCTGCCGCGCATGGCGCAAGTGCTGGCCGCGTTGCGGGGCGTGCCCTTGCCCGAGCTGGCCGCAGCCACCTTGGCCAATGCCTGCCGCGTGCTGCCCAAACTGGCCGCTCTGTACCATCGAGACCCATGACCCGAAAAAAATCCGCTGCGCCCGCCATCGAACTGCCCGAAGTCAATTTTTCTGAAGACGGCGACATCCGTTACCTGCACCTGGGCACCGAATGGATTCAAGGCTCGATGTTTTTGGACCGCCCCTATGACATTGAGCTGGAGTACGTGCAGCGCATGTTCGGCTGGCTGCTGTTTTTCCCGCCTCTTGAAGTCAAGGGAGCACACGCCATGCAATTGGGCTTGGGTGCGGGCACCGTCACCAAGTTCTCCTACAAAAAACTCAAGATGACTTGCACCGCCATCGAGCTCAACCCCGGCGTGCTCCACGCTTGCCGCGGTTGGTTTCGCTTGCCGCCAGATGATGAGCGTCTGCGCGTGGTGTTGGCCGATGCCGCGCAAGAAATTCAAAAGGACGAATGGCGCGGCACCGTGGATGCCTTGCAAGTCGATTTGTACGACGAAGAGGCCGCCGCGCCCGTTTTGGACACGCCCGACTTTTACCGCCACTGCCGAGATTTGCTCACCCCGCAAGGCTGCATGACGGTGAACCTGTTTGGGCGTTCGTCCAGTTATGCCGACAGTGTCGGCAAAATTTCGGCTGCTTTTGGCGAAGCTGCGGTTTGGGCTTTCAAGCCCACGCGTGAAGGCAACGCGATTGTGTTGGCCCAGCGCACGGCCAGTCGCCCCTCGCGAGAGGCCTTGCTGCAGGCGGCCCATGCCATCGAAGCGCAATGGGGCCTGCCTGCACGCCAATGGCTCAAGGTCTTCAAGCCCATCGTCAAATGAGTGCAATCCTCTGAGGGCGCACCAAAGCAGGGTGCGGCATCAGGGTAAACCATGTGTTGGTCACCCTGGGGACATAGGTGTAACCCACATCTACACATCTGTCTGATTCAAGGAGAATCGGCCCAACTCAAATCAGAGGAGATTGATTGTCATGATCCAAAGTCAAAAAGACTTTTTCGCAGGCTTGCTCTATGCCGTGGTCGGTGGCGCTTTTGCCATTGGTGCCACGGGTTACAACCTGGGCACCGCCGCACGCATGGGCCCAGGCTATTTCCCATTGCTGCTGGGCAGCCTCTTGAGCGTGATTGGCCTTTACATCATGTTCAAGGCGGTGGTTGTCAAAACCGCCGATGGCGACAAGATTGGCAAATGGGCCTGGAAGCCTTTGTTCTTCATCATCGCGGGTAACCTGTTGTTTGGTGTTTTGCTCAGTGGTTTGCCCAAGTTCGGCATTCCGCCCATGGGCCTGATCGTGGCCATTTTCGGGACCACCTTGGTGGTGAGCCGTGCGGGTGACGTTTTCAAACTCAAAGAAGTTCTGATTCTTGCCACGATTTTGTCGATCGGCAGTTATTGCGCCTTTGTCTGGCTGCTCAATTTGCAGTTCCCGGTTTGGCCTAAATTCATCACCGGCTGAGGATAAAAATCATGGAATTATTTGACAACCTGGCCCTCGGTTTTGGGGTGGCTTTCACCTTCCAAAACCTCATGTATGCGCTCATTGGCTGCTTGCTGGGCACCCTGATTGGCGTTTTGCCCGGCGTGGGGCCTGTGGCCACCATCGCCATGCTTTTGCCTGCCACCTATGCCTTGCCACCGATCGCCGCCTTGATCATGTTGGCCGGTATCTACTACGGCGCCCAATACGGGGGCTCGACCACCGCCATTTTGGTGAACCTGCCCGGAGAAGCTTCCTCGGTCGTGACCATGATCGATGGTTACCAGATGGCCCGCAAAGGTCGCGCTGGCCCGGCTTTGGCCGCCGCGGGCATGGGTTCTTTCTTTGCCGGCTGTGTGGGGACTTTGATTCTGGCCGCCTTTGCCGCGCCCTTGACCGAGGTGGCTTTCAAGTTCGGTCCTGCCGAGTATTTCTCCCTGATGGTTTTGGGTCTGATCGGTGCGGTGGTGTTGGCCTCTGGCTCCTTGATCAAGGCCGTGGGCATGATCATTCTGGGTTTGCTGATTGGCCTGATTGGCACCGACGTGAACTCCGGTGTGGCCCGCTACAGCTTTGACATTCCAGAACTGACCGATGGCATTGGCTTCATTGTCATCGCCATGGGTGTGTTCGGTTATGGCGAGATCATCTCCAACCTGGCCAAGCCAGCGGAACAACGCGAAGTCTTTACCGCCAAGGTGACCGGTTTGATGCCCACCGCACAAGACTTCAAGAACATGCTTCCTGCTGTCCTGCGCGGTACTTTCCTCGGTTCTACCTTGGGTATCTTGCCGGGCGGTGGTGCCTTGCTGGCTGCGTTTGCCGCTTACACGATCGAGAAGAAAACCAAGCTCAAAGCTGGCGAGATTCCTTTCGGCCAAGGCAATATCCGTGGTGTGGCTGCACCTGAGTCGGCCAACAACGCCGCGTCGCAGACCTCCTTCATCCCCTTGCTGACCCTGGGCATCCCGCCCAATGCCGTGATGGCATTGATGGTCGGCGCGATGACCATCCACAACATCCAGCCAGGCCCTCAGGTCATGACCAGCAACCCCGAGTTGTTCTGGGGTCTGATTGCTTCGATGTGGCTGGGTAACGCGATGTTGATCATCTTGAACCTGCCATTGATCGGTATCTGGATCAAGCTGTTGTCTGTTCCTTACCGCTGGTTGTTCCCTGCCATCGTCTTGTTCTGCGCGATTGGCGTTTACTCCACCAACAACAACACCTTCGACATCTGGATGGTGGCCGGTTTCGGTGTGGTGGGTTATGTCTTCATCAAACTCGGCATGGAGCCAGCGCCCTTGCTGCTCGGCCTGATCCTGGGTCCGATGATGGAGGAAAACCTGCGACGCGCCATGCTCTTGTCGCGTGGTGACTGGAGTGTCTTCGTGACACGTCCTCTGTCGGCCACCTTGCTGGCGGTCGCCTTGCTGCTCTTGATCATCGTGGCTTTGCCGTCGATCAAGTCCAAGCGCGAAGAGGCTTTTGTCGAAGATTGATTCGGCGCTGACCTGACCCTCACAACGGCCTCTTCGGAGGCCGTTGTCATTGGTGCAGTCCCAGCGTCTGACCACTTTCATGGGCTTGTCGCTTGTGTGCAGCAGGCCCTGGCGCGCTCTGAGAAAATCAAGCGCATTCAGTCAAGCTCATGAACTTGAGCACATCCAGGACAGGACATCACCATGAACAAAAGAACCCTTTTGCGCACGCTGTGCGCAGCAACGCTCGGCTTGCTCACTGTGGCTTGGGCGCAAGCGCAGAGCTATCCGAACAAGCCTGTGCGCCTGATCGTGCCTTTTCCGGCCGGTGGTGCGACCGATTTGTTTGCCCGTACCGTGTCGCAAAAGCTGGGTGAAAAGCTGGGCGTGGCCCTTGTGGTGGAAAACCGTCCCGGCGCTGGCGGTACCTTGGGCGCAGACTTGGCCGCCAAGGCTACGGCCGATGGCTACACCTTGCTGTTGTCCACCTCCAGCACACATTCCATCGGCCCCAACCTCAACCCGCGCATGCCCTATGACGCGGTGCGTGACTTCACGCCCATTGGGCATTTGGGCAACGCACCCAGCATCATGCTGGTGCCCAACAACTCGCCCGCCAAAACCGTCAAGGAGTGGATCGACTACGCCAAGAAGAACCCCGGTCGTTTGAATTACGCATCGAGCGGCAACGGCACCATCGTGCAGTTATCGGCCGAGTTGTTCAAAGCACAGGCCGATGTGTTTGTGGTGCACATCCCCTACAAGGGCACGGCCCTGGCCATTCCCGACCTGATCACGGGCAAGGTGGATGTGCTGTTCGACAGTTTGCCCACCGGCATGCCGCATGTGCGTGAAGGCCGTTTGCGTGCCTTGGGCGTGACTTCGCTCAAAGCCACGCCTTTGGCCCCTGGCGTGCCGGCCATTGCCGATGTGTTGCCGGGCTATGAGTCCAACACCTGGTTTGGACTGTTTGGTCCCAAAGGCTTGCCACCCGAAGTGGTCAGCCGCGTCAACACCGCTGCCAACCAGGCGCTGCAAGACCCTGAGGTGATGGACAAACTGCAACGTTTTGGCATCGAACCCGTCGGCGGCACGCCAGCGCAGTTCAACACCATGCTGGCCAGTGAATCGGCCAAATGGAAAAAGATCATCACCGAGCGCAAGATCACCTTGGATTGACATGAATTTCGATTACCAGTTCCCCTACACCAGCACCCGCTTGCCGCTGTTTGCGCGCAATGTGGTGTCCACCTCGCACCCCCTGGCCGCGCAAGCGGGCTTGCGCATGATGCTCAAGGGCGGCAACGCGGTCGATGCCGCCATCGCTGCGGCGGCCGTCATCACCCTGACCGAGCCGGTCAGCTGCGGCCTCGGGTCGGACGCGTTTGCCATTGTGTGGGACGGCCAAGAGCTGCACGGTCTGAACTCGTCTGGCCCCGCGCCCGCCACCTGGACGCCCGAGTACTTCCACCGCAAATACGGCGCCGAGGCCAAAACGCCGCCCAAGCGCGGTTTTGACTCGGTCACGGTGCCTGGCGCTGTGGCCGGTTGGGTCGCTTTGAGTGAGCGCTTTGGCAAGCTGCCCTTTGCCGACTTGATGGAGCCCGCCATCGAGGTGGCCGAGCGCGGTTATTTGATCCCGGTGGTGGTGCAGCAAAAGTGGGCTGCCGCCACGCCCGAGCTGCAGTCGCAGCCTGGCTTTGCACAAAGCTTCTTGCCTTGGGGCCGTGCGCCACAGGTGGGAGAGTTGTTCCAGTTCAAGAACGCGGCGCGGGGCCTGAGGGCCATTGCCGCCACCAAAGGCCAAGCGCTGTATGGCGGCGAAATCGCCCAAGCCATTGAAAAGTTTGCCAAGGACAACGGCGGCAGCATCACCGCCAAAGACCTGGCCGACTTCCAACCCGAGTGGGTCAAGCCCATGGCGCAAGACTACCGGGGCTACACCCTGCACGAGATCCCGCCCAACGGCCAGGGCATCGCCGCCTTGATCGCCTTGGGCATCTTGTCCCACTTCGACATGGCCAGCCACAAGGTGGACAGCGCCGATTCGCAGCATTTGCAAATCGAGGCCATGAAGCTCGCCTTTGCCGACCTGTACCGCTACGTGGCCGATCCGCGCTACATGGAGTTGCCGCCCGAGCAGATGCTGGACCCGGCTTATCTCGCCAGCCGCGCCAAACTGATCGACATGAAAAAGGCGCAAGACTTCAAAGCGGGCAACCCGGTCAAGGGCGGCACGATTTACCTCACCGCTGCCGATGAGAACGGCATGATGATCAGCTTCATCCAAAGCAACTACATGGGCTTTGGTTCGGGCGTGGTCGAGCCCACTTATGGCATCAGCCTGCAAAACCGGGGTCACGGTTTCAGCACCGACCTGCAGGGTCAAAACCCCGCCAACCTGGTGCTGCCCGGCAAGCGTCCTTTCCAGACCATCATCCCGGCATTCCTCACCAAAGACGGCCAGCCTGTCATGAGCTATGGCGTGATGGGCGGCAACATGCAGCCCCAAGGCCACATGCAAACCCTGGTGCGCATGCTCGACTATGGCCAGAACCCGCAAGCGGCGTGCGACGCACCGCGCTGGCGCTTCAACACGGGCCTGAACATCAACGTCGAAGCCGCCATGAACGGCCAAACGGTGCAAGAGCTGATCGCACGCGGGCACCAGCTCGACATCATCAACGACTCGTACCAAGACTTTGGCGCAGGCCAGTTCATCTGGCGCATGGGCGATCCGGCGGTGCAGGGTTACCAGGTGGCCAGCGATCCACGCCGTGACGGGCAGGCTGTGGGCTTTTGATGGACCATGCCCGCGCAGACACTGCACCGGCATCGGCCCTGAGCACCGGCTTGTTGCTGGCTGCGGCGGGCTCCATCGCCTTCAGTGGCAAGGCCATCATCGTCAAGCTGGCTTACCGCCACGGCGTCGATGCGGTCACGTTGGTCATGCTGCGCATGGTCTTGGCCTTGCCCTTTTTTGTGCTGATGGCCTGGTGGGCTGGGCGTGGCAAGGCGAGCTTGACCCGAGGAGACTGGCTGGGCGTGGTGGGCCTGGGGTTTTGCGGATATTACCTCTCCAGCTTTCTGGATTTTTGGGGACTGGAGTTCATCAGTGCCTCGCTGGAGCGCTTGATTCTGTACCTCAACCCCACGCTCGTGCTGGTGCTCGGTTGGTTGTTGTTCAAAAAACGCATCACACAACGCCAGGGCGTGGCCATGGCCATCAGCTATTCGGGCGTTCTGCTGGTGTTTGGGCATGAGGTCGGGCTGGCAGGGCCGCACGCGGCCTGGGGCGCCTTGCTGGTCTTTTTGAGCGCGGTCACCTATGCGGTGTACCTGACCTACAGCGGCCAATTGGTGCAGCGTCTGGGCGCCTTGCGTCTGGCGGGGCTGGCCACCACGGTGGCCTGCTTTTTTTGCATTGCTCAGTTTGCATTGCTGCGGCCCATGACGGCCCTGCAGGTGCCCGAGGCGGTGCTGTGGCTGTCTTTTTTGAATGCCACGGTCTGCACCGTTTTGCCGGTCTTGCTGGTCATGATGGCCATTGAGCGCATCGGCCCCGGGCTGACGGCGCAGACGGGCATGATTGGCCCGATGTCCACGCTGATGATGGGCGTTTGGATTTTGGGCGAAGCTTTCAATGCATCGATCCTCGTGGGCACCACACTGGTGCTGAGCGGGGTGTTTTGGGTCACACGGCCAACGGGCCGAGCGAATTAACGCGGCTGGCTGGTCGCACTTCATCAACTTCAGGAGATCAACATGGATTTGGGCATTGCAGGCAAATGGGCTTTGGTGGGTGGCGCAAGCAAAGGCTTGGGTTGGGGTTGCGCACGCGCTTTGGCGCTGGAAGGCGTGAACGTGGTCATGGTGGCGCGCGGCGCCGAAGTGCTGAACAAAGCCGTGGACAACTTGCGCGCAGAGACCGGTGGCAAAGTCCAGTTGATCGCTGCGCCGGTGGACATCACCACCGAAGCCGGGCGCGAAGCCATTTGGAACGTGGCCGGTGGCCCCGGCAAAGACTACGACATCGTGGTCACCAACGCGGGTGGCCCGCCGCCTGGCGACTTCCGCGATTGGGACCGCGAGGCCTGGCTCAAAGCCATCGACGGCAACATGCTCACGCCCATCGAACTCATCAAAGCCACCGTGGACCGCATGGCCGCTCGCGGTTTTGGCCGCATCGTCAACATCACCAGCAGCGCCGTGAAGGCCCCCATCGATGTGCTGGGTTTGTCCAACGGCGCGCGCAGCGGCCTCACGGGCTTTGTGGCGGGTGCTTCGCGCAGCGCCATTGCCGCCAAAGGTGTGACCATCAACAACTTGCTGCCCGGCAAATTCGACACCGACCGCATCCGCGCCACGCTGCCCGCCATGGCGCAAAAGCAAGGCAAAACGGTGGAAGAGCTGCGCGTGATCCAGCAAGCGCAGATTCCGGCAGGCCGCTACGGCAACCCGCAAGAGTTTGGTGCGATTTGCGCCTTCTTGTGCAGCCAGCATGCGGCTTACATGACGGGCCAAAACGTGTTGGCCGATGGTGGGTCTTACGCAGGGACGTTTTAAAACCGGGGCACTCCCCCCCAAAGTGCCCCAGGTGCGCGACGGTGAGCGGGGGGGCGCAGGCCCTCACGCCAGCAAATCTGCCTCGGTGCGCACTAGATCGTTCCAGATGGTCTGGAAGTGCAGCCAGCCGATGTATTCGCTGCCGACGTGTTCGCGGCTGTAGCGGGCGCGGTCGGGAGGCACCAGGCGTGGGGTTTGGCCGGTGGCCATCACGGCCAGTTGTTGCTTGCAGCAGCGCTCGAGTGCGATGAACCAAAAGGCTGCGGCCTCGATGCTGTGGCGGCTGGCGGTGAACAGCCCGTGGTTTTGGTGGATGGCGGCTTTCACGCCCTTGAACCAATCGGCCACTTTCAGGCCCGCCTTGACTTCGACCGCCACTTGACCGGCTTCGTCGCCAATGACCACATGGTCTTCAAAGAAAGCGGCCGCGTCTTGCGAGATGGGCAGCAAAGGCTGGCCCAGTGAGGCGAAAGCCGTGCCGTACACCGTGTGGGCGTGGCACATGGCCAGGATGTCGGGGTGCGCCTCGTGCACGGCGGCGTGCAGCACAAAACCGGCGCGGTTGACCGCGTAGTCGCCCTCAATCACCTGGCCCTGGTGGTCCACCAGGATCAGGTTGGACACCTTGACCTGCGCAAAGTGCACCGCCATGGGGTTGGTCCAGTACAGGTGGGGGCGTTCGGGGTCGCGGATGGTCAGGTGCCCGGCAAAACCGTAGTCCAGCCCGGCGCGTGCAAAGGCCCGGCAAGCGCCGGCCAAGCGTTCTTTGAGGTACTGGCGGTGCTGGGCATGGTTGTCAAAAGTGGGGATGCCCGGGAACAGCAAACCGGCTTGATCGGGTTGGTAAATCGACACCTTGGGCTCGGTCAGCGGGTCAAAACGGTGCTCTGAGGGCAAAAAATGGTTGGTGGTCACGGACGGTCCTGTAACGCTGAGTGGTTTGAAACCCAGATATTGGCCTGATTGGGCTTGCCTTGACAAACGGTGAATGCTCATGGAAACATGAGATCAATTCATCTGAAAATCATTCGCATGAGAAATCTTCCGCCTTTGGCCCGCTTGCGCACCTTTGAAGCGGCTGCGCGTCTGCAGAGTTTTGCCCTGGCTGCGCAAGAGTTGCACCTGACGGCTTCGGCCATCAGCCACCAGATCCGCGACTTGGAAAAGTACTTTGGGCGGGCGCTCTTTGAACGCCGCCATCGCCAGGTGCAGACCACGCGGGAGGGGCAGAGGCTGTTTGAGAGCCTGGACCGTTTGTTTGGTGCCCTCGAAGCCAGTTGCGCCGAGGTGCAGTTGCCCACGCAGGACCAGGTGTTGGCGGTGCACTGTGCGCCCAGTCTGGCGCTCAAGTGGCTGGGCCCGCGATTGCCGGGCTTCCTGGCGCTGCACCCCACAGTCAACATCCGTTTGACCACGGGGGCCGAGCCGCTGGACTTGGGGGCGCAGCGCGAGATCGATGTGACGATCTCTTACGGCCCGCCACGCCACAGCGCCGGGCTCGATGTCTGCGCCTTGGGCGACGAGCACATCGCCCCTCTGGTGGCACCGCAGCTGCTGCAGCGCGGTGAGCCGCCCGAGCAGTTGCTGGCCTCTTGGCCTTTGATCGACTCGCAGCTGAGCCCCGTGGGCTGGCCACAGTGGTTTGCCTTCCATGACATGCGGATGCCGGTTCGTCCCCGGCCATCTTTTGACCGTGCGGCCATGGCGATTGCAGCGGCGGTGGACGGCATGGGGGTGGCGCTGGAGAGCACGCGCCTGGCCGCTCGGGAAATCGAGCGCGGCGAGCTGGTGGTCTTGGGCGCAGACTGCTGGCCCGCCTTGGTGCGCCCGGTGCATTTCATGAGCGTGCGCCACATCGACCGCGCACGCGGTGCCACATTGGCCTTTGTGCAGTGGATGCAAGCGCAAGCGGGCTTGGGCGAATCAGCGCCTTGAAGACACCCAAATCCCGCTGACGATCAGTGCAAACGCCAGCGCGTGAAACAGCTGGGGCAACTCACCCAAAAAGGCGGCCGAGAAGATGGCCGCAAAGAGTGGCGTGAGGTTGGCAAAAAACCCCGCCACTGCCGGACCGGCTTGCTGCACGCCCAGGCCCCAACAGCGGTAAGCCAGCACGGCCGGGCCCACCGCCACAAAGGCCAGGGCACTGATGAGTGGCCAGCCCCAGGTGATCTGCGCATCGGTCAGGCCCCATTCCATGCCCGCAAACAGCCCCGACCAGGCCAGCCCGAACACCACCTGCGCCAGCAAAAAGGCGGCCCAGTCTTTGCGAATGGCCTCGGGCTCGTCACGGCGCGTCAGCATCCAGCTGTACCAAGACCAGCAGGCCGTGGCCAGCAAGATGAACAAATCGCCCACCACCAAACGCACGGCCATGAGTTGTGTCCAGTCGCCCCGCGAGAGCACCACCAGCACGCCCACAATCGACAACACCGCCCCATAGACTTGGGCCCGCCGCACCGGCGCCTGAAAAAACAGCGCGCCAATGGCCAACATCCACACCGGCCCACTGGCCGCCACCAGGGTCACGTTCAGCGGGGTCGAGGTTTGCAGTGCCAGGTACTGCAGCGCGTTGTAGCAGCCCACGCCCAGCAAACTGAGCAAGGCAAAACGCCGCCAGTGAGCCCACAGACCGCTGCTGCGGCGCAGCACCCAGGCTGCCAAGGGCAGCAAGATCACGAAGGCCAGAGCCCAGCGCAAAAAGTTGAGGGTGATCGGGGGCACCAAGTCGGTGACCATGCGGCCCACGACCGCATTGCCCGCCCACAGCAAAGGGGGCACCGTCAGCAGCAGGGCCGTGACGGGAGAGAGTTTTTGAGACATGCGGCACTGTAGCGACATTCGGGTTTTCCCGCTGTCGCCCAGCTGTCCCCACCCCGAACTCCGGCATGAGATTCGTGGCAAAGTCAGGCATCCATTCATTTGCCATCCACAGGAGAAATACCATGAGCCTTGCAGTCCAGATCGACCAAAACGGTGGTCCCGAAGTCATGAAACTGGTCGATGTCACGGTGGGTGAGCCAGGCCCCGGGGAGATCCGCATCCGCCACAAAGCCATTGGCCTGAATTTCATCGACGTTTACCAGCGCGGTGGTTTGTACCCCCTGCCCATGCCCCTGAAGCTGGGCATGGAAGCATCGGGCGTGGTCGAAGCCGTGGGCGAAGGCGTCACGCACCTGAAGGTGGGCGACCGCGCCGCTTACGCCAGCCAGCCACCTGGCAGCTACTGCGAAGTGCGTGTGATGCCTGCCAAGTGCGTGTGCAAGCTGCCCGATGCGATTTCGTTCGAAACCGGCGCGGCCATGATGCTCAAGGGCCTGACGGCGCAGTACCTGCTCAAGCGCACGCTGCCCCAGGGCGGCCTCAAAGCCGGTGACTTTGTGTTGTTCCATGCCGCCGCCGGTGGCGTGGGCCTGATCGCTTGCCAGTGGGCCAAGGCGCTCGGTTTGCGCTTGATTGGCACTGCAGGCAGCGATGCCAAGTGCGCACTGGCTTTGGCCAATGGCGCGGAGTTTTGCATCAACTATTCCACCGAAGATTTCCAGGCCAAGGTGAAAGAGATCACCGGTGGCAAGGGCGTGAAAGTGGTCTATGACTCGGTGGGCAAGGACACCTGGGACAAGTCGCTCGACTGCCTGGCACCCTTCGGTCTGATGGCCAGTTTTGGCAATGCCTCGGGTGCAGTGCCCCCGTTTGCACCCGGCATCTTGGGCCCCAAGGGCTCGATCTATGTGACGCGCCAGACCCTGTTCAGCCACATCACCACCCGCGAAAACACCCAGGCCATGGCCGATGATTTGTTCGAGGCGGTGACCAGCGGCAAGGTGAAGATCCACATCGAGCAAACCTTCCCGCTGGCAAAAATTCAGGACGCGCACATCGCCCTGGAAGCGCGCAAGACCACGGGTTGCACCATCATCACTTTGTGAGGTGTGGCATCGGTGCATCCGCACCGAATGCTCGGGCCCTTGAATGAAAAAAACCGCTGACTTGTGAAGGTCAACGGTTTTTTTGTGAGCGCTTGGAGGGTCAAGCGGCCAGCTTGGCCTTGGGCGCAATCGTCTCGAGCGCGCCGCGCAACATCTGCAAAGTGCGCGGCACATCGTGCCATTTGTCCAAGCCAAACAAGCCCAGACGGAAGGTGCGGAAGTCGGCGGGCTCGTCACACTGCAGCGGCACACCTGCGGCGGTTTGCAGGCCCAGCGCCAGGAACTTTTTGCTGCTCTGGATGTCCGGGTCGGTGGTGTAGCTCACCACCACACCCGGGGCTTCAAAGCCGGGCGCCGCCACGCTGGGGAAGCCGTGCTCCACAAGCAATGAGCGCACCTGGCGACCCAGGGCGATTTGTTCTTCACGCACCTTGGCAAAGCCATAGGCTTCGGTCTCCAGCATGGCTTCTTGCAGGCGCAGCAAGGCGTCGGTGGGCAAGGTGGTGTGGTACATGTGGCCACCGTTTTCATAGGTCTCCATCACCTGCAGCCATTTTTTCAGGTCCATCGCAAAGGTGGTGCTGGTGGTGCTGTCAATGGCCTGGCGGGCGCGTTCGCTCATCATCACCATGGCACAACAGGGCGAGCTGCTCCAGCCTTTTTGGGGTGCGCTGATCAGCACATCCACGCCCGTGGCTTGCATGTCCACCCACATGGCGCCCGAGGCAATGCAATCGAGCACCAGCAAGCCACCCACCGCGTGCACCGCATCGGCCACGGCCTTCAGGTAACCGTCGGGCAAGATCATGCCGGCGGCGGTTTCCACATGCGGCGCAAACACCAAGGCGGGTTTTTCGGCGGCAATGGCAGCCGTCACTTCGGCAATCGGTGCAGGAGCCCACGCGGCTTGAGAGGCTTCGGCCACGCGCCGCGCCTTCAGCACCGTGTGGCTTTTGGGGATCTGGCCCATGTCAAAGATTTGCGTCCAGCGGTAGCTGAACCAGCCGTTGCGGATGACCATGACGTGCTGGCCTGTCGCGAATTGGCGGGCGACTGACTCCATGCCAAAGGTGCCGCTGCCGGGCACGAGCGCTACCGAGTGGGCACCGTAAACGCTCTTGAGCATGCGCGAGATGTCGGTCATCACGCCGCCAAAGCGCTGGGACATGTGGTTCAGGGCGCGGTCGGTGTACACCACCGAAAACTCGAGCAGACCATCGGGGTCAATGTGGGGCAGCAATCCGGGCATGGGGACTCCGTGTTTTTGAAATCAGGCCGAACAGCTTAACCGAATTCAGCGCCCGCGCCGCACGCGCAGGATTTCGTCCAGGATCAAGAGCGCCGCACCCACGCTGATGCCGGCATCGGCCACGTTGAAGGCCGGGAAGTGCCAGTCACCCCAATAAAAGTCCAGAAAGTCGATCACGTAGCCGTGCAGCAGGCGGTCGATCACGTTGCCAATCGCGCCGCCCAGAATCAGCGAGATGGCGAGGCTGAAGAGTTTTTGACCGGGGTGGGCGCGCAGCATCCAGACCATGAAGATGGCTGCGGCCACGCCAATGCCGGTGAAAAACCAGCGCTGCCAGCCGCCCGCACCCGCCAGGAAAGAGAAGGCCGCACCGTGGTTGTGCACCCGCACCAGGTTAAAGAACGAGGTGATCGGGGTGCTGTCGCCCAGCTGGAAAGCGCCCAGCACCAGCACCTTGGTGAACTGGTCGAGCACCAGCACCAAGAGGGCGATGCCCAACCAAAGTGCCATGCCTTGGCTTTTGCTGGAGCCGCTTTTGCCGAATTTTTTGCTGGTGGCCATGGGCTGGTCTCGTCAATCAGAGGGCGTGGATCAGGCGATCAGACGGGTTTCGCCAGCACCGTGCAGGTTGCTCACGCAGCGCCCGCAAATCGTGGGGTGGTCGGCGTTGTGGCCCACATCGTCGGTGTAATGCCAGCAGCGCTCACATTTGGTGGCTGGGCTCGGCGCCACGTGCACGGTCAGGGCGTCGCCTGCTTCCAATGTCACTTTGGAGGTGATGAACACAAACTTGATGTCGGCGCCCAAACTCGCGAGCAGGGCGTGGTCAGCAGCAGGTGCAGTCAAGTTGATTTCGGCTTGCAGCGATGCGCCGACCTGGCCTGTGGTGCGCAGGTTTTCGATGTCCTTGTTGACCAGGTCGCGGATCTCGCGGACCCGCCCCCACTTGGCCAAGAGCGCTTCATCGGCCGCGCCGAAGTCGCTGAAGGTTTCCAGGAAGATGGATTCCGAGCTGCCGAATGTGCCCCAGGCTTCTTCTGCGGTGAACGACAAGAAGGGCGCCATCCAGCGCAGCATGCCGTGGGTGATGCGGTAGAGCGCCGTCTGTGCGCTGCGGCGCGCCAGCGACTTGGGGGCCGTGGTGTACAGGCGGTCCTTGAGCACGTCCAGATAGAACGCGCCCAGGTCTTCCGAGCAATAAATTTGCAGCTTGGAGACCACGGGGTGGAACTCGTACGCATCGAAGTGGGCGCGGATGTCCGCTTGCAACTGCGCAGCACGGGCCAGCGCAAAGCGGTCGATTTCGAGCAGTTGCGCGTCGGGCACGCTGTCTGTGGCCGGGTCAAAGTCACTCACGTTGGCCAGCAAAAAGCGCAGCGTGTTGCGGATGCGGCGGTAGGAGTCCACCACACGCGCCAGGATCTTGTCGTCGATGTTGAGGTCGCCCGAGTAATCGGTGCTGGCCACCCACAGGCGCACGATTTCGGCGCCCAGCTTGCTCGTCACGCTTTGCGGGTCCACCGTGTTGCCCAGCGACTTGCTCATCTTGCGGCCCTGGCCGTCGGTGGCAAAGCCGTGCGTGAGCAGGCCCCGGTAAGGCGCGCGGTCGTACAAGGCGCAGCCCAGCAGCAGCGAGCTGTGGAACCAGCCGCGGTGCTGGTCGTGGCCTTCGAGGTACAGGTCGGCCTCAGGGCCTTGGGCATGGAAGGGCGCCACGCCGTAAGCGTCTTTGTGGCTGGTGCGCAGCACATGCTGGAAGGTGGAGCCGGAGTCGAACCAGACTTCCAGAATGTCGGTGCTCTTGGTGTAGTGAGGGGCATCGGCAGCGCCCAGAATCTCTTCCACCGTCACGCGGCTCCAGGCTTCGATGCCGCCTTTTTCAACGGTGTCAGCGGCTTGGTCCAGGATGGCCATGGTGTTGGGGTGCAACTCTCCGCTGTCCTTGTGCAGGAAGAAGGGCACCGGCACGCCCCAGCTGCGTTGGCGCGAGATGCACCAGTCGGGGCGGTTGGCGATCATGTCGCGCAAGCGGCTGCGGCCGTTTTCGGGGTAGAAGGCGGTCTGGTCGATGGCGTCCAAGGCCAGCTGGCGCAAGGTCTTGGGGGCTTTGTCTTTGGTGAAGACACCTTCGCCCTCGTCCATGCGCACGAACCATTGCGCTGCGGCGCGGTAGATCACCGGCGTTTTGTGGCGCCAGCAGTGCGGGTAGCTGTGGGTGATGCCCACCGTGGCCATCAGGCGGCCGTGCTCGCGCAAGGTCTCGATGATGACGGGGCAGGCTTTCCAGATGTGTTGGCCGCCAAAAAGCGGCAGCTCGTCGTTGTACACGCCGTTGCCTTGCACCGGGTTCAGGATGTCGTCGTAAGCCATGCCGTTGGCGACACAGCTGTTGAAGTCGTCCACGCCGTAGGCGGGCGAGGAGTGCACGATGCCGGTGCCGTCGCCGTCGCTCACGTAGTCGGCCAAGAAGAGTGGCGACAGGCGTCGGTAGCTGTAGGGGCCGCTGCCGCTGTCGACGTTGTAGAGCGGATGGCGGAACACCTGGCCGCGCAGCGCCTCGCCCTTGGCGGTGGCCAAGACGGTGCCGGTGGTGCCGTAGCGCTCCAAACACTTCTCCACCAAATTCACGCCCAAGAGCAACACCCCTTTGGGCGTGTCGACCAGCGCGTACTCGAGTTCGGGGTGGGCGTTGAGCGCTTGGTTGGCGGGGATGGTCCAGGCGGTGGTGGTCCAGATCACCGCAAAAGCGGTTTTGCCCGCGGGCAAGGCGGCCAGGCCAAAGGCTTGGGCCAAGCGGCTCGGGTCGTTCGACTCAAAGGCCACGTCCAGCGTGTCGCTTTGTTTGTCGGCGTATTCGATCTCGAACTCGGCCAGTGAAGAGCCGCAGTCAAAACACCAGTACACGGGCTTCAAACCCCGGTAAACAAAGCCGCGCTCGATGACGCGCTTGAAGGCGCGGATTTCACCGGCTTCGTTGGCAAAGTCCATGGTGCGGTAGGGGCGCTCCCAGTCGCCGAGCACGCCCAGGCGCTTGAAGTCTTCGCGCTGTTGGTCGATTTGTTCGGTGGCAAAAGCGCGGCTCTTGGCCTGCATGTCGTCACGGCTGAGCTTGCGGCCGTGCAGTTTTTCAATCGCGTTTTCGATCGGCAAGCCGTGGCAGTCCCAGCCGGGGATGTATTGCGCGTCAAAGCCAGCGAGTTGCTTGGACTTGACGATCATATCCTTGAGGACTTTGTTGAGCGCGTGGCCGATGTGCAGTTTGCCGTTGGCGTAGGGCGGGCCGTCGTGCAGCACAAACAGCGGGGCACCTTGACGTGCAGCGCGCAGCTTTTTGTACAGGCCACCTTCGTTCCAGTCCTTGACCCAGCCGGGCTCGCGCTTGGGCAGGTCGCCGCGCATCGGGAACGGGGTGTCCATCATGTTGATGCGGGTGTCGGGGTTCTGGTCTTTGTCGGTCATGGTGATTCAAGTCGCGAGGGCTTCGACAAGCTCAGCCCGAGCGGTTGGCCGTTCGGAGAGAGGGAGGGCAGGGGCGGGCCCTTGATTCGTTCGCCCTGAGCCTGTCGAGGGCAGCAAACGAGGGCCGGAGCGTCAAATTCGGTCGCGGGTGGTCTGGCGGCTGGTTTCACCATGGCGGGAGGCAAACCACGCCTGTGCGTCATCACAGTCTTTGGCGATGCCCTGTGTCAGGGCGTCCAGACCGTCGTATTTGAGCTCGTCGTGTAATTTATGCAGCAAGTCCACCCGGATGATTTTACCGTAGCCCCCCTCCGCTCCCATTGCCGCAGGCCAGTCGAATGCATGCGTCTCCAGCAGCACACGCCCGCCATTGACGTCGTTCGGGTCCAAAGAAGGGCGAATGCCCAGATTGGCCACGCCATTCAAGGGCTGATCGGCCAGGCCATGCACCTCGACCACAAAGATGCCACTGGCCGCGGGTTTCCAGTGCGCAAAGCGCAAATTCAGGGTGCGAAAGCCGTCGCCCGCGCCGGCGGTCGTGGCCGCCAGTTCACGGCCCAGCTTGCGCCCGTGCACCACATGCCCGCTGATGCTGTAGGGGCGGCCGAGCAAGGCCTGCACGTCTTGCATGCGGCCTTGGTTCAGGGCCTCTCGCACCGCCGAGCTGGACACGCGCAGGCCATGCACTTCGTAGCTGTTCATGCGGGCCACGTCAAAGCCCAAGCGCTGGCCCGCAGCGTCGAGCATGGCGTAGTCGCCCGTGCGTTGGGCACCAAAGCGGAAATCGTCGCCCACCAGCACATAGCGCACGCCCAGGCCGCGCAGCAGCACCTGCTCGATGAAGTCCTCGGCGGTTTGACGGGCCAGCCGGGCGTCAAAGGGCAGCACCACCACTTGGTCGATGCCACAGCGGGCCAGTTCTTGCAGCTTGTCGCGCAAGGTGGCGATGCGGGCCGGCGCCAAATCGGGCTTGTTCAGGGCTTTGGCAAAGTAGTCGCGCGGGTGCGGCTCGAAGGTCATCACACAGCTGGGCACGCCCCGGTGGGCCGCTTCGCTGCGCAAGAGCGCCAGCATGGCCTGGTGACCCCGGTGCACGCCATCGAAATTGCCGATGGTCAGTGCGCAGGCAGGGGCCAGATCAGGGTGTTGGAAGCCGCGAAAAACCTTCATGGGTCGAGTGATGTGCTGTCGTTGGGCTGGGCCAAGGACCAGCTTTCATGGTGTTGTCAATGCAAGAGGGTATATTGTGACTGAGCCCGATCCCCAACCGTGGCCCTGGCCCGGTGCTGCAGGATCGAGACGGAACTTTTCGTGTCAGTGGTTTTTTAAACTGTTGGATGGAGGCGTCTGTGAAGGTTTTGAAACTCTCGGCCCAAGGCTTGCCGCAATCGTGGATTTCGCTGGAGCAGGCGGTCACCCACTACGCTGCCGACGAGGTGCGCTGGGAAGCGGGTCAGCAAGTGGCCGTGTTCAGAGGCGGTCACAACGCCATCAGCGGCGAGCAATCCATCATCACCGTCAACAGCATCATCGGCACCCAAGGCGTGCCCCGCATCAACCCGTTTGAGTTGCGGTCGGGCCTGACCAACACCAAATTGTTCGTGCGTGACCGCCATGTGTGCGCCTATTGCGGTGGGCATTTCCATGAGTCCGATCTGACCCGCGAGCACATCGTCCCGCTGGCACAACGTGGCCCTGACCACTGGATGAATGTGGTCACGGCCTGCCGCTCGTGCAACCACCGCAAAAGCAACCGCACCCCCGAGCAGGCCCGCATGCCCCTGTTGTATGCCCCCTATGTGCCCAGCCTGTGGGAAGACTTCATTTTGCGCAACCGACGTATCCTGGCCGATCAGATGGCGTTTTTGATGGCGCATGTGCCCAAGAGTTCGCGGCTCTTGGTTTAAAGCTGCGCCCTCAATCAAGACGCGCTGGGTCTTGCGCTGGCCACCCATGTGCCGCATCATGGCTTCCTGCAAACAAAAGAGCCTATTTTGAAGGCATGGTTTGCGCAGGGAGCCCGCCATGAATGCACCCCAACTTCAACATTCACCCCGCGATTTTGCCGATCACTTTCAGGCGTTCGGTCTGGGTCAGCCGACGCGCCGGCAATGTTTGGCCTGGCTGGGCTGCCTGGGGTGTTGGGTGCCTGTGCAGGCCCAATCGCCAGGGGTTCAGCTGGCCTCGGTTTGGCCCGCCGGTCGCTCGCCTCAAGGGTATTGGGTCAGCGAAAAGCTCGATGGCGTCCGTGGTGTGTGGGATGGTCGGGCGCTGCGCTTTCGCAGCGGACGCCCCCTGTCGGCACCGGACTGGTTTGTGGCGGCCTTGCCTGCCCAGGCACTGGACGGTGAATTGTGGTGGGCGCGCGGTCAGTTTGACCGCTTGTCGGGTGTGGTGCGACAGGAGGTTCCGGATGACGAGGCCTGGCGGGTCGTGCAGTACCGGGTGTTTGATGCACCCGGCCATGGGGGCACCTTTGCAGAGCGCGTGGCCTGGATCGAGGCCCGCTTGGCAGCCATGCGCGTGCCCTGGTTGGTGCCGGTGGCGCATACGCAGCTGACCGACGCGGCGGCTTTGCAGGCTTTGCTGCACAGCACGGTGGCCCAAGGCGGTGAAGGCCTGATGCTGCACCGCGCCGATGCGCTGTGGCGCGAAGGGCGCAGTGATGCGCTGTTCAAGCTCAAGCCCGAGCTCGACGAGGAAGGGCTGGTGGTGGGCCACCAGCCCGGCAAGGGTCGCTTGGCGGGCCTGACCGGGGCTTTGTTGCTGCAAACCCCGCGAGGCCAGCGCTTCGCATTGGGCTCGGGCTTGAGCGATGCGCTGCGTCGAAACCCACCCCCCGTGGGGACTTGGGTCACTTACCGCTTCCCAGAGCGCACGCCTTCGGGTTTGCCGCGGTTTGCGACTTTTGTGCGGGTGCGTGAGGCGGAGTGAGCATGAAAAAGGGCCTCTTGTGAGGCCCTTTCAGCTTGTATGCAAAAGCGGGGGTATCGGACATTGAGCCGCAAGGCGGTACGGCTGCGCGTTTCGGGCTCAGAGGCGCTTCGCTTTGCCACATCGCCCGACCCGCGCCGCCGTACCACCTTGCTCGGGTCCGTTGATGCCTTCAGGCGAACACGCCCGCTGTCTCTTGCATGCGGGCCGACACCTCGCCCAGATGATGCAAGGTGTCGCCGAAGCTCATGTCCAGCTGCGTCAATTTCTTGAAGTAGTGGCTCACGATGTACTCGTCCGTGACGGCAATGCCGCCATGCAACTGCACCGATTGCTGGCCAATGAAGCGCATGGACACGCCCAGCTGGTACTTGGCGCGCGCCATGGCACGGCGGCGCTCTTCGGCCGGCGCGTGCAGTTTCAAGCTGGCGTAATAGCTCATCGAGCGGCCCAATTCGAGCTGCATCTTCATGTCGGCCACGCGGTGGCGCAGGGCCTGGAAGCTGGCAATGGCCACACCGAATTGCTTGCGCGTGTTCATGTAATCGACGGTGATGGCCAGGGTTTTGTCCATCACGCCCACGGCTTCGGCGCAGCTGCAGGCGATGCCAATGTCCACCGCTTCCTCGAGTGCCGATGAGCCGTTCAGAGTGATCAGTTGTGCAGTGGCCTGGTTCATCACCACTTCGGCTGCGCGTGAGCCGTCCTGGGTCAGGTAGCCCTGGGTGCTCACGCCGCTGGTGCTGCGCTCGACCAAAAACAGGGCCATTTGGCCATTGGCCATGGCTGGCACGATGAAGGCATCGGCCTGGTCGCCGACGGCCACCACGTTCTTGGTGCCGCTCACCTTCCAGCTGCCACCGGACTCAGAGGCCTGAGCCGAGCAGCGGTTCAGGTGGTAACGCGCTGCGCGCTCTTGGTGCGCCAGCACGACGATGGCCTCACCAGCCGCCATGCGCGGCAACCAGGCTGCTTGCAGTGCAGCAGGGGCGTGGGTTTGCAGCGTGGCGCTGGCGATCAGGGTTTGGGTCAGCGGCTCCAGCACGATGCCGCGTCCCAACTCTTCCATCGCCACCATGGCCTCGGTCGGGCCCATGCCCATGCCGCCGTGTTCTTCGCTCACATACAAGCCCGTCAGGCCCAACTCGGCCATCTCGGTGTAGGCGGCGCGGTCAAAACCACCGGCGGCCACGATGGCGCGGCGACGGTCAAAGTCGTAGCCCTTGTCCACCCATTTGCGCACCGCGTCGCGCAGTTGTTCCTGGTCGTCAGAAAAATCGAAATCCATGTGCTTGTCTCCTTAACCCAGAACAGTCTGGGCGACGATGTTGCGTTGCACTTCGTTGCTGCCGCCGTAGATGGTGGTCTTGCGCATGTTGAAGTAATTGGCGGCCAGGGGCGCATTGGCCAGGTTGCCTCCTGGGAAGTTGCCTTGCCAGCCCGCTTCCATGGCTTCGAAGATGCAGGGCAGCGCCAAAGGCCCAGCCGCTTGCATCATCAGCTCGGTGTAGCGCTGCTGGATTTCGCTGCCCTTGATCTTGAGCAGACCCGCGATGTCCAACGAGTTTTTGCCGGACTTTTCAGCTGACAAGACGCGCAGCACCAGCATTTCAAGGGCCACGACATCGACTTCGAGCTTGGCGATTTCGTCACGGAAGCGCATGTCGTCGTACACGCCTTCGGCTTTGGCGATGCGCTTCAAGCGTTCGAGTTCCCGTTTGGCGCGGTTCACATCGGCGATGTTGGTGCGCTCGTGGGCCAGCAGGTGTTTGGCGTAGTTCCAGCCCTTGTTTTCTTCGCCCACCAGATTTGCCACCGGCACTTCGACGTTGTCAAACCAAACTTCGTTGACCTCGCACTCGCCGTCCAGCAGCTTGATGGGGCGCACGGTGATGCCGGGGGACTTCATGTCGATCAAGAGGAAAGAGATGCCCGTTTGTGGCTTGCCTTCGGTGCTGGTGCGCACCAGGCAGAAGATCCATTCGCCGTACTGGCCCAGGGTGGTCCATGTTTTTTGACCGTTCACGATGTATTTGTCGCCCACGCGTTCGGCGCGGGTTTTGAGCGACGCCAAGTCCGAGCCCGAACCCGGTTCGCTGTAACCCTGGCTCCACCAGACTTCGCCGCTGGCGATACCGGGCAAAAAGCGTTGTTGTTGCTCGGCGTTGCCAAAGGCCATGATCACGGGAGCGACCATGACCGGACCAAAAGGCACGATGCGCGGCGCACCCGCCAAGGCGCACTCTTCTTCAAACAGGTGTTTTTGCACGGCGGTCCAGCCGGGGCCGCCAAACTGCGTGGGCCAGCCATAACCGAGCCAGCCCTTTTTGCCCAGAATCTTGGCCCAGGCCTGCATGTCATCACGTGTCAGGCGCATGGCGTTGTGCACTTTGTGGGACAACTCGGTCGGCAGGTTTGCCTTGACCCAGCTGCGAACTTCTTCGCGGAAGGCCTGCTCTTCGGGGGTGAATGCCAAATCCATGGGAGGTCTCTTTCAAAATCAAACGACCGTGCTTTTTATCACGCCCCCGTCGTCTGCGCTTGTCCTGGGTGTGACAAAAAGCATTCGGCTTGGCTTGTGCAGGGATAATTCACACGCTCATGAAAAACATCGTCATTTTGATTTCTGGCTCGGGCTCCAATATGGCCGCCATTGTGCGCACCGCCGAACAAGCGCAATGGGCGCAGCGCCTGAATGTCCGCGTGGCCGCAGTCATCAGCAACAAGGCCGAGGCCGGTGGCCTGGCTTGGGCCCAAGGCCAGGGCATCGCCACGGCCGTGCTGGACCATAAGGGCTTTGCCAGCCGCGAAGACTTCGACGCCGCCCTGCGCACCGAAATCGACCGGTTTGCGCCGGATTTGCTGGTGCTGGCGGGCTTCATGCGCATCCTCACGCCGGGTTTTGTGGCGCATTACGCCGGGCGCTTGCTCAACATCCACCCGTCTTTGTTGCCGGCTTTCCCGGGGCTGAACACGCACCAGCGCGCCATCGATGCCGGTTGCCAATTTGCCGGTGCCACGGTGCACCAGGTCACTGCCGACCTGGACCACGGTCCCATCCTGGCGCAAGCGGTCGTGCCGGTGTTGCCCGGCGACACCGCCAAGACCCTGGCTGCGCGGGTGCTCACCCAGGAGCACCTGATTTACCCGCGCGCCGTGGCGGCGTTTTTCAATCCCCAATCCGCGTGAAGCGCGGCTGAATCTGGCCGTTGAATTCGGCCACTTCGGCAAACATGGCGGCAGGGCGCACCCACAGGCCTTGTTCGCCATACAGCGCTTGGTACAGCGTCATGGGCTGCAGGTCTTCGCTGTGGCGCACCGTGCCCAACACGCGGTATTGGCCGCCTTTGTAATGCCGGTACAGACCTTTGGGCGTTTCGATCATGGGTGGCAGTGGTTCTGACATGTGTTTCCTGTGATGCGTGTTTGACAGAGGGTCGGGGGTGGGACAATGCAGCCCTATGCATCCAAAAGCCCTTTTAGACGCCTGTGCCGATCTGGTCAGGCTGGTTCTCCAATTTGAACACCCCGCCGACGCCGTCGTGTCGCGCTATTTTCGTGAACACCGTGCCCTGGGCCCCCGCGAACGCGCCACCTTGGCCGAAACCGCTTTTGCGGTGTTGCGCAAGAAGCTGTTGTTTGAGCAGTTGGCCCGCTCGGGCTCCGGCCCCAAAGAGCGCAAGCTGGCCATTTTGGGCTTTCATGGCCCGCGCGACTTTTTGGCCGCCGCCCTGAACGACACCGAGAAAAAGTGGCTGGCCACCTGTGATGCCATTCCGACCGAGGCCTTGATGGCCCCGCACCGCCACAACCTGCCCGAGTGGATGGCGCAGGCTTTGCAGGCGCAGCTGGGCGAAGATTTCTGGGCTCTGGCTGAGCACCTGCAACAACCGGGCACGCTGGACCTGCGCGTGAACATGCTCAATGCCAAGCGCAGCGACATTCAAAAAGAGCTGACACAAGCGGGCATTGCTTCACAAGTCACGCCTTATTCGCCCTGGGGTCTGCGCCTGGAGGGCAAACCCGCCCTGCAAAAAACCGACGCTTTCAACCGGGGTGCGATCGAAGTGCAGGACGAAGGCTCGCAGCTGCTGGCCCTCTTGGTCGATGCACACCGGGGCGAGATGGTGGTGGACTTTTGCGCTGGCGCTGGCGGTAAAACGCTGGCGCTGGGCGCGGCCATGCGCAGCACGGGCCGTTTGTATGCCTTTGATGTCTCGGGTCATCGGCTGGATGCGCTCAAGCCGCGCATGGCCCGCAGTGGCTTGTCCAACGTGCACCCGGCGGCCATTGCGCATGAGCGCGATGACCGCGTCAAGCGTCTGGCAGGCAAGATCGACCGCGTGCTGGTCGATGCGCCGTGCTCGGGCCTGGGCACCTTGCGCCGCAACCCCGACTTGAAGTGGCGGCAAAAGCCCCAAGCCGTGCAGGAGTTGACCGAGAAACAATTGGCCATCTTGCAAAGCGCCTCGCGCATGGTGAAGTCGGGCGGTCGCTTGGTGTATGCCACCTGCAGTGTGTTGCCCGAAGAAAACGAGCTGATCGCGCAAGCTTTCAGCGCAGCCCATCCTGATTTTGTGGTGCTGAATGTGGCCCAGGAGTTGGAGCGGCTCAAGGTGCCGAATGCGGCCAGCCTGTGTTCCCCGGCTGTTTCCAGCGATGCGTCAATGGCTGACGGGGTGGGCGGCACCTTCCTGCGTTTGTGGCCTCACCGCCATGCCACAGACGGTTTTTTTGCGGCGGCATGGGTTAAAAAGTAAACATTTCAACCCCCGCTACATCCTTGAAGGCTTGAAACTGCTGTCCTTTTGCCCGCAGGAAACTTAGAATCGAACGATTGCCTGAAATCCAGGCTTCAGTAGAAAGACAGACTCATGTTGTTGCCTGATTGGGCTTTTTTGGATGCGGTGATTCACTGGATGGGCCATGGCCTGTTCGATCTGGCGTGGTGGCAGATTGTACTGATCACCTTGGGTCTGACCCACATCACCATCGCCAGTGTCACGATTTTTCTGCACCGTCATCAGGCCCACCGCTCGCTGGACCTGCACGCGATTCCCTCCCATTTCTTCCGTTTCTGGCTTTGGCTGACCACTGGTCAAGTGACCAAGGAATGGGCCGCCATCCACCGCAAGCACCACGCCAAGTGCGAGCAAGCCGAAGACCCGCACAGCCCGCATGTGCATGGCATCAAAACCGTGTTGTTCACCGGCGCCGAGCTGTACCGCAAGGAATCCAAGAACCTGGAAACCCTGCAGCGCTATGGTCACGGCACGCCCGATGACTGGATCGAGCGCAACCTCTACACCCGCTTTTCATGGCAAGGCGTCGCCCTGATGCTGATCATCGATGTGGCTTTGTTTGGCTTCATTGGCCTCACGGTTTGGGCGGTGCAAATGGCTTGGATCCCGGTGACAGCCGCTGGCATCATCAACGGCGCAGCCCACTACTGGGGTTACCGCAATTTCGAGGCGCATGACGCCAGCACCAACATCTCGCCCTGGGGCATCCTGATCGGTGGCGAAGAGTTGCACAACAACCACCACACTTATCCCACATCGGCCAAGTTGTCGGTCAAGCCTTACGAGTTCGACATCGGCTGGTTGTACATCCGCACGCTCGAAACCCTGGGTCTGGCCACGGTCAAAAAGACACCGCCGCGCTTGGCTTATGGCGACATCCGGCCTGTGGCCGATGAGAAGACCCTGGAAGCACTGATTGCCAACCGTTACGAAGTCATGGCTGGTTATGCGCGCAATGTGCGCACCGTGATGCAGCAAGAAGCCAGCAAGCTCAAACTGGACGCCAGCGTGCTGCAGGCGGCCCAGCGTTGGTTGCACCGCGATGCGGCCAAGGTGCCCGCTGCAGCCCAAGCCCATCTCCAGCAAGCCCGTGCCGCGAGCCCGGTGCTGGACAAAATGGTGCAAATGCGCGAAGAGCTCAGCCAGATCTGGCTCAACACCTCCCATTCACGCGAGCAATTGGCCGCTGATTTGCAAGCTTGGTGCCGCCGCGCCGAAGAAAGTGGCATTGCCGCATTGCGCGACTTTTCGGTCAAGCTGCGTGCGGTGCGCCAAACGGCCTGACACCTGCACCCGCGCTCATCCAGACAGGGCCTTCGGGCCCTGTTTGCTGGGTGCTGATGGCGTGCATTGAGACAATAAAAAACCCGCCAGAGGCGGGTTTTTTGTTGCAGGGCTCAGGCCGAATCACTTCAGCTTGATTTCCTTGTATTCAACGTGCTTGCGAGCTTTGGGGTCGAACTTCATGATCGACATTTTCTCGGGCATGGTTTTCTTGTTTTTGCTGGTCGTGTAGAAGTGACCAGTGCCAGCTGTGGATTCCAGCTTGATTTTTTCGCGTCCGCCTTTGGTTGCCATGGTGTATGACTCCTAATGTTCTGGGTTTAGGCTTGACCGCGTGCGCGCAGGTCTGCGAGCACGGCATCGATGCCGTTTTTGTCGATCAGGCGCAGAGCGGCGCTGGAGACGCGCAGACGCACCCAACGGTTCTCTGTTTCAACCCAGAAACGACGGTATTGCAGGTTCGGCAGGAACCGGCGCTTGGTTTTGTTGTTGGCGTGGGAAACGTTGTTCCCGGTCATTGGGCCTTTGCCCGTTACGTCGCAAACGCGTGCCATGAGGACACTCCGATACTTTTAAAACAGCCGGTGCCGATGGGTCTCATGCGCGGTTGCATGGGGCCTGGCGTTCCAGCCTCACCTCGCCAAGATGGGTGGCGGTATCCCAGATCGCTGGCTCCGTGATCTCGAATGACAATCCGGGCGGTTCCAGCAAAGCCTTGAATTATAGCCAGAAACCGGGGGCTTTTTTGTTGTAAGCCTTGAAGCCTGGTGAGTTTTCCCCTTGGTGGGTGGGCGCAGGGTGTGCCTGCCGGGGTTCAGAGGCGCTTCGCTTTGCCACATCACCCCAGCAGGCACACCCTGCGCCCATTCGGCATTCGTTGGCACCGAGCCTCAGGACCGCAGGGTCAAGCTTTCCATTCGAATGCGATGGGGGCAGGACCTCAGCCGTTGTTTTGTTCCAGAAAACGCTGAGCATCGAGCGCGGCCATGCAGCCTGTACCGGCGCTGGTGATGGCCTGGCGGTACACGTGGTCTTGCACATCGCCAGCGGCGAACACACCGGGCACGGAGGTTTGGGTGGCAAAGCCTTTGAGGCCGCTTTGGGTCACGATGTAGCCGTTTTCCAGTTCCAACTGGCCCTGGAAGATGTCGGTGTTGGGCGCATGGCCGATGGCAATGAAGCAGCCCTTGAGCTCGACATCGTGCAAGCTACCGTCTTTGGTGCTTTTCAGGCGCACGCCGGTCACACCCGAGGCATCCCCCAGCACTTCTTCCAGGGTTTGGAAGGTTTTCAGCTCGATCTTGCCTGCCGCGACCTTGTCCATGAGCTTGTCGACCAGGATAGGTTCGGCCTTGAACTTGTCGCGGCGGTGGACCAGATAGACCTTGCTGGCGATGTTGGACAGGTAGAGGGCTTCTTCGACGGCTGTGTTGCCGCCGCCCACCACGCAGCAGACTTGGTCGCGGTAGAAGAAACCGTCGCAGGTGGCGCAGCCGCTCACGCCGCGGCCCATGAAGGCGGTCTCTGACGGCAGGCCCAGGTATTTGGCCGAAGCGCCTGTGGCGATGATCAGGCTGTCGCAGGTGTAGGTGCCGCTGTCACCGATCAGGGTGAAAGGGCGCTGTTCGAGCTTGACAGTGTGGATATGGTCAAACACGATTTGGGTGTTGAAGCGCTCGGCATGCTCCTGAAAGCGCTGCATCAGGTCCGGGCCTTGCACGCCGTGCACGTCGGCGGGCCAGTTGTCCACTTCGGTGGTGGTCATGAGTTGGCCGCCTTGCGCCATGCCCGTGATCAAAAGGGGTTTGAGGTTGGCGCGAGCGGCGTAAACGGCGGCGGTGTAGCCGGCAGGGCCGGAGCCAAGAATCAGGACTTGGGCGTGTTGGGAGGAGTCAGGCATGTTGGGCAATCGGCGAGTGAGAAGTGGGAAATGCAGCATGTAGGCTGCCGAAACACACCTGATTGTAAGAAGCTGAGAAAGTCAGGTTGAACTGAGGGCTTGAGGCTGCGCCGCACTTGAAGGAATCAGCCCCTGATCGGGTAAGCTTGAGGGCTGATTTATGACCTATTCACTCCACACCTTGATCAACCCGACGGCCCGCACGCCAGAGCCTGAAGCGCTGCCGTCGTTCTGGTCTCGTTTTGCCCAGGAAATCGGCTTGCTTTTGGGCGGCGCCTTGCTGCTGTTGGGGTTTTGGGCCCTGTGGACGTATCACCCTGGCGATGCGTCCTGGTCCACCTCGGGCAGTGGTCAAGTGTTGCGCAATGGGGCCGGCCGTGGTGGCGCGTGGTTCGCCGATCTGGTGTTTTTCAGCATGGGTTTTTCGGCCTGGTGGTGCTGGATTGCGGGGGCTCATGTCTGGTGGCTTGGCTTGGCCCGCTGGATGCGAGGCCCGACGGAACATGACGCCTCCATGGCGACCTGGCGACAAAGTCGATGGACCTTTTGGGTGGGGTTGATGGTGTTGCTGGCCTCCAGTGCCAGCATGGAATGGACCCGCTTGTACCGCCTTGAAGCATTTTTGCCCGGTCACAGTGGGGGTGTTTTGGGTTTTTGGCTGGGTTCTGCCAGTGAGCGTTGGTTGGGCTTCACCGGATCAGCCTTGTTGGGCATCGCCCTGGTGCTTGTGGGCGTGTCCTGGGTTTTTCGGTTTTCCTGGGGTGATTTGGCCGAGTCTATGGGTGCTCGTATTGACGGCCTGATTCAGTCCAGACAAGTCAAGCGAGAAATAGAAGAAGACTTGGCCTTGGGCCAGCGGGCCTTGCGTGAACGCGAAAAGTCTTTGCCAGTGCAGGCCGTTGAACCAAGATGGGACCTCGATCCGGTGGTGGCGCCCGAGGGGCAGTTGGATCTGGAGCCTTTGCCCTTGGTGGCCCAGGCCCCAGCACCCATGGTCATCGAGCCGGGGGTCATGGCGGTGCCGCGCAGCGATCGCGTGGTCAAGGAGCGTCAGAAACCCCTCTTCAACGAGTTGCCCGACAGCAAATTGCCACAAGTGGACTTGCTCGACAGTTTGTCGGTGCGGCAAGAAACGGTTTCACCCGAAACGCTGGAGATGACCAGCCGCCTCATCGAGAAAAAGCTCAAGGATTTCGGTGTGGAAGTGCGTGTCGTGGCTGCGGCCCCGGGTCCCGTGATCACGCGCTATGAGATCGAGCCGGCCACAGGTGTCAAGGGCTCACAGGTGGTGAATCTGGCCAAAGACCTGGCACGCTCGCTCAGTCTGGTGTCGATCCGCGTGATCGAGACCATCCCAGGCAAAAACTACATGGCGCTGGAGTTGCCCAATGCCAAGCGCCAGTCCATCAAGTTGAGTGAAATTCTGGGCTCGCAGGTTTACAACGAAGCCAAGTCCATGCTGACCATGGGCTTGGGCAAGGACATCATCGGCAACCCGGTGGTGGCCGATCTGGCCAAGATGCCGCATGTGCTGGTGGCCGGTACCACCGGCTCGGGCAAGTCGGTGGGTATCAACGCCATGATTTTGTCGCTGCTCTACAAGGCCGAAGCCCGCGATGTGCGGCTCTTGATGATCGACCCCAAGATGCTGGAGATGTCGGTCTATGAGGGCATCCCGCACCTGCTGGCGCCGGTGGTGACCGACATGCGCCAAGCGGCCCACGGACTGAACTGGTGCGTGGCCGAGATGGAAAAGCGCTACAAGCTCATGAGCAAAATGGGGGTGCGCAATCTGGCGGGTTTCAACCAGAAAATCGATGAAGCCACCGCCCGCGAAGAGTTCATTTACAACCCCTTCAGTTTGACGCCGGATGACCCCGAGCCGCTCAAGCGCTTGCCGCACATTGTGGTGGTGATCGACGAGCTGGCCGACCTGATGATGGTGGTGGGCAAGAAGATCGAAGAGCTGATCGCGCGCCTCGCCCAAAAAGCCCGCGCTGCCGGCATCCATTTGATTTTGGCCACCCAGCGCCCAAGCGTGGACGTGATCACCGGCCTGATCAAAGCCAACATCCCGACGCGCATCGCGTTTCAGGTGTCCAGCAAGATCGACAGCCGCACCATCCTCGACCAGATGGGGGCGGAAGCCTTGTTGGGCATGGGCGACATGCTGTACATGCCTTCGGGCACGGGTTTCCCCATCCGCGTGCACGGCGCTTTTGTCAGTGACGAAGAAGTGCACCGCGTGGTGAGCTACCTCAAAAGCCAGGGCGAGCCCGATTACATCGAGGGTGTGCTCGAAGGCGGCAGTGTCGATGACGAGGGTGGCCTGTTCGGTGAGAGTGAGAGTGGCGAAAAAGACCCGATGTACGACCAGGCGGTCGAGGTGGTGTTGAAGAACCGCAAGGCCAGCATCTCGCTGGTGCAGCGCCACCTCAAAATCGGCTACAACCGCGCTGCCCGACTGGTGGAGGACATGGAAAAAGCCGGTCTGGTCAGTGCCATGAGCGGCAGTGGCCAGCGCGAAATTTTGGTGCCCTCAAGGGCCGAATAACTTCAATGACGATGCATTCCTTATCCCGCCGTCACTGGCTTGCTGGCTGGGCATCTGGCCTGGGCGCCTGGGCCGTTTTGTTTTTGGCTGTGCCGGCGCAGGCCGATGGCGTGGATTTGTTGGCACAGTTTGTCAAACAAGCCCGCAGTGGCCGTGCGGACTTCACCCAAGTGGTCACCTCTCCCAGCCGGGCGGGGCAGACGCCCCGCAGCAAGACATCGAGCGGCAGTTTTGAGTTTCAACGCCCCGGCAAATTCCGTTTTGACTACCGCAAGCCTTTTGTACAAACCTTGGTGGCCGACGGTCAGACTTTGTGGATGCACGATGTTGATCTGAACCAGGTCACGGCCCGCAAGCAGCAACAAGTCTTGGGCGCCACGCCAGTGGCCTTGTTGACCGCCGGGACCGACTTGCAATCGCTCAAGGCCGATTTCCAGTTCAGCCCGGAGCCTGCCCGCGATGGTCTGGAGTGGGTGCGTGCCACCCCTTTGGCTGCCGATGGTCAGATTCGTGCCGTGATGGTGGGGCTGCGTGCCACGCCTTTGGGGCCTGAGTTGGCGGTGCTCGATGTGCAAGACAGTTTGGGGCAGAGGTCTGTCTTGACTTTTTCTGCCTTCCAGCTCAACCCTGCTTTGCCTGCATCTCAGTTTGTCTTCAAGGCCCCAGCGGGCGCAGACATCCTGCGTCCTTGATGCCGTCAGGGTGTCGATGAAAGCCACCAAGCCCACACCGCATGCCCCATTGGCCGAGCGGCTGCGCCCGCAGCATTTGGGCGAAGTCATCGGTCAGCAGCACTTGTTGGGTGAAGGCATGGCCTTGCGCCTGGCTTTTGAGTCAGGCCAACCGCACAGCTGCATTTTGTGGGGCCCACCCGGCGTGGGCAAAACCACCATCGCCCGCCTCATGGCCGATGCGTTCGACGCCCAGTTTTTGAGCATCAGTGCTGTGCTCGGTGGCGTCAAGGACATTCGCGAAGCGGTCGACAAAGCCGAAGTGGCCCGCACCGGCTTGCACCCGCAACGCACCATCATGTTTGTGGACGAGGTGCACCGCTTCAACAAAAGCCAGCAAGACGCATTCTTGCCCCATGTTGAAAGCGGTTTGTTCACCTTCATCGGTGCCACCACCGAAAACCCTTCTTTCGAGGTGAATTCGGCCTTGCTCTCGCGGGCGGCGGTTTATGTGCTGCAGCCTTTGTCCGAGCAAGACTTGCAAAGCATCGTGCTGCGGGCGCAGGGCATCAAGGCCATTCCGGCCATCGAGCCTGAGGCACAGGCCCGCCTGCTGGCCTATGCCGACGGCGATGCCCGCCGCTTGCTCAACACCCTGGAAACGCTGGCCATGGCCGCCCGACAAGAGGGCCTGGACCCGGTGACCGACGCGTGGTTGATGCGTGTGCTGGGTGAGCGCATGCGCCGCTACGACAAAGGGGGCGAGCAGTTTTACGACACCATCAGCGCGCTGCACAAATCGGTGCGCGGCTCGGACCCGGATGCTGCCCTGTATTGGTTTGTGCGCATGCTCGATGGTGGCGCAGACCCGCGCTACATGGCCCGCCGCCTGATCCGCATGGCCAGCGAGGACATTGGTTTGGCCGATCCGCGCGCTTTGCGCATGGCCCTGGATGCAGCCGATGTGTACGAGCGTCTGGGCAGCCCCGAGGGCGAGCTGACGCTCGCGCAGTGCGTGATTTATTTGGCCATGGCCCCCAAATCGAACGCTGCTTACAAGGCTTACAAGGAGGCCCGCGCTTTCGTCAAAAAAGACGGCACACGCCCGGTGCCCATGCATTTGCGCAACGCACCCACCCAGCTCATGAAACAGCTGGACTATGGCAAGGGCTACCGTTATGCCCATGACGAAGAAGACGGTTTCGCCGCTGGCGAGCGTTATCTGCCCGAGGGCATGGCAGAGCCCGGCTTTTACCGGCCCGTGCCACGCGGGCTGGAAATCAAAATCGCCGAAAAACTGGCCCAGTTGCGGCAAAAAAATGCGGCTGCAGGGTAATTCCCGAGCAAATTGAATACTGACGGGATACTTTCTTTCACTACAATCCCGCCACTCCCGCCAGACGACACATTGATCTGGCGGGTTTTTTGCTGGTGGATCCAGGGCAGGCCCAAAAAGCCCAGCCCGGAACAAAAAACAAGAACCGAAGCCACAACTTGCTAAGCGCAAGTTCCAATCCGGAGTGATTTATGGACGTTTTTCTGCAGCAGGTCATCAATGGCCTGGTCATGGGCAGCATGTATGCCTTGGTGGCCTTGGGCTACACCATGGTGTACGGCATCATCAATTTGATCAATTTTGCCCATGGTGAAGTGCTGATGGTGGGGGCTCTGACCAGTTGGTCAGTCATCGGCATGATGCAAGACGCCATGCCAGGCTCCCCAGGTTGGGTGATCTTGATTTTGGCCACCTTGATCGCCTGTGTCGTTGCCGCGGTGCTGAACTTCACCATTGAGAAAGTGGCCTATCGCCCCTTGCGCGACAGCCCCAAGCTGGCCCCCCTCATCACGGCCATTGGCATGAGCATCTTGCTGCAGACCCTGGCCATGATCATCTGGAAGCCCAACTACAAGGCTTACCCCACCCTCTTGTCCAGCACCCCCATCAACATGGGGGGTGTGCTCATCACACCCACCCAAATCATGATTTTGGGCGTCACCGCCGTGTCGCTGGCCATCCTGATGTGGTTGGTCAACTACACACGTTTGGGCCGCGCCATGCGCGCCACCTCCGAGAACCCGCGCGTGGCGGCCCTGATGGGTGTCAAGCCCGACGTGGTGATTTCGGCCACTTTCATCATTGGCGCTGTTTTGGCCGCCATCGCGGGCGTCATGTACGCCTCCAACTACGGCACGGCGCAACACCACATGGGCTTTTTGCCTGGCCTCAAGGCCTTCACGGCCGCTGTGTTTGGCGGCATTGGCAACTTGGCCGGTGCGGTCATCGGTGGCATTTTGTTGGGCCTGATCGAAGCAATTGGCTCGGGCTACATCGGCAAGCTCACGGGCGGTGTCTTGGGCAGCCACTACACCGATATTTTTGCGTTCATCGTGCTCATCATCGTCCTGACCCTTCGCCCCTCGGGCCTGATGGGTGAGCGCGTGGCCGACCGCGCATGAAGGGAGGCACCATGAAAAACAACAAAACGCTGCAGTACACCCTGATGGGTGTGGGCTTGCTGGTCTTGCCGCTCATCCTTCAAAGTTTTGGCAACGCCTGGGTGCGCATCGCCGACATGGCCTTGCTCTACATTTTGTTGGCCATTGGCCTGAACATTGTGGTGGGCTATGCGGGTTTGCTCGATTTGGGCTATGTGGCCTTTTTCGCTGTCGGTGCTTACATGTATGGCCTGTTGTCCTCGCCACACTTGGTCAACACCTTCGCCTCCATGGCGGGCATGTTCCCTGAAGGCTTGCACATCTCCATTTGGTTGATCTTGCCCATGGCCGTGGCCTTGGCGGGTGTGTTGGGGATGTTGTTGGGCGCGCCCACGCTCAAATTGCGCGGTGACTACCTGGCGATTGTGACTTTGGGCTTTGGTGAAATCATCCGCATCTTTTTGAACAACCTGGACCACCCGGTCAACATCACCAATGGCCCCAAAGGGTTGTCCCAGATCGACCCGATTTCGATTTTTGGTGTCAGCTTGGGCAAGAAACTCATGATTGGCGACTTTGAACTCGCCTCGGTCACGCTTTACTACTATTTGTTTTTGAGTCTGGTGCTGGTGGCCATTGTGATTTCACACCGGCTGGCTTTGTCGCGCATTGGCCGCGCCTGGATGGCCATTCGCGAAGACGAAATCGCGGCCAAGGCCATGGGCCTGAACACCCGCAACCTCAAGCTTCTGGCCTTTGGCATGGGCGCCACTTTTGGCGGCGTCTCGGGCGCCATGTTTGCGGGCTTTCAAGGCTTCATCTCGCCCGAGTCTTTTAGCCTGATGGAGTCGGTGATGATCGTGGCCATGGTCGTTCTGGGCGGTCTGGGTTATTTGCCTGGTGTGATTTTGGGCGCGATTTTGTTGTCGGCCTTGCCCGAAGTGCTGCGCTACGTGGCGGGTCCTTTGCAAGAGATGACCGATGGGCGGCTCGATGCGGCCATCTTGCGCCAGCTGTTGGTAGCTTTGGCCATGATCGTGATCATGTTGATGCGTCCCCGTGGCTTGTGGCCTTCGCCTGAGCATGGCAAATCCCTCACGTCGAAATGAAGGCGCAGACCATGAACCCAACAGCCGACAACAACACGGTTTTGCACGTCTCGGGCATCTCCAAACGCTTTGGGGGTTTGCAAGCCCTCTCGGACGTGGGCATGACCATCCAGCGCGGTCAGGTCTATGGCCTGATCGGCCCCAATGGCGCGGGCAAGACCACCTTCTTCAACGTGATCACCGGTCTTTACACGCCTGACAGCGGCACTTTTGAGTTGGCAGGCCAACCCTACCAGCCCACCGCCGTACACGAGGTGGCCAAGGCAGGCATTGCCCGCACTTTCCAGAACATCCGATTGTTTGCCGAAATGACGGCCCTCGAAAACGTGATGGTGGGCCGCCATGTGCGCACCCATTCGGGCTTGCTAGGAGCGATCTTCCGCACCTCAGGCTTCAAGGCCGAAGAGGCCGCCATCGCCCAGCGGGCGCAAGAGCTGCTGGACTATGTGGGCATTGGCAAATACGCCGACTACAAAGCGCGCACCTTGTCTTATGGTGACCAGCGCCGCCTGGAAATTGCCCGTGCTTTGGCCACCGACCCGCAGCTCATTGCTTTGGACGAACCCGCTGCCGGCATGAACGCCACCGAAAAAGTGCAGCTGCGCGAGTTGATCGACCAGATCCGCAAAGACAACCGCACCATCTTGCTGATCGAGCACGATGTGAAGCTGGTCATGGGCTTGTGTGACCGTGTCACCGTGCTCGACTACGGCAAGCAAATTGCCGAAGGCACGCCTGCCGATGTACAGAAAAATGAAAAAGTGATCGAAGCCTATCTGGGCACGGGAGGGCACTGAGATGGCCAAAACTCTTTTGAAAGTCAAAGACCTGCAGGTGGGCTATGGTGGCATTCAGGCTGTCAAGGGCGTGAGCCTGGATGTGCACGAAGGCGAACTGGTGTCCTTGATCGGCTCCAACGGAGCGGGCAAAACCACCACCATGAAAGCCATCACCGGCACCTTGCCGCTGCAAGCGGGTGACATCGAATACCTAGGCAAGAGCATCCAGGGCCAAGGCCCCTGGGACTTGGTCAAGCAGGGCCTGGCCATGGTGCCCGAAGGCCGTGGTGTGTTCACCCGCATGACCATCACCGAAAACCTGCAAATGGGCGCGTACATCCGCTCAGACACAAAAGGCATTGCAGACGACATCGAGAAGATGTTCACCATCTTCCCGCGCCTGCGCGAGCGCAAGGACCAACTGGCAGGCACCATGTCGGGAGGCGAGCAGCAAATGCTGGCTATGGGCCGTGCCCTGATGAGCCGCCCCAAGGTCTTGTTGCTCGACGAGCCGTCCATGGGGTTGTCGCCCATCATGGTCGACAAGATCTTTGAGGTGGTGCGTGATGTGTACGCCCAAGGTGTGACGGTGCTGCTGGTGGAGCAAAACGCCAGCCGTGCGCTGGCCATTGCCGACCGCGGTTATGTGATGGACTCGGGCCTCATCACCATGACCGGCGTGGGCAAAGAGATGCTGGAAGACCCCAAGGTGCGTGCAGCCTATTTGGGCGAGTGAAGTCTCCCCCAGCCCAGCCAAAAGCCCGGCATGCCGGGCTTTTGGCATTCAGGGCCAGAGCGACTCAATCCACCTTGGCGCCACTGGCCTTGACCACGGTTTCGTATCGCGCCAATTCCTTTTTCATGAACGCGCCAAACTGCTCGGGCGTGTTGCCCACCGGCTCGGCCATCAACTGGGCAAAGCGTGTTTTGGTCTCGGGGGCTTGCAATGCGGCCACAAAGGCCTTGTTCAGGCGCTCCACCACTTCGCGGGGCGTGGCCGCAGGGGCCACCAGGCCCCACCAGGTGTCGATCTCGAGATCTTTCAGTGTTTCGCTCATGCTCGGGATATCGGGCAGGGCGCTGCTGCGTTGGGCGGTGGTCACGGCCAGAGCCTTGAGGCGACCCGCCTTGATGTTGGCCGCTGCCGTGGCCAGGTTGTCAAAGTTGAAGTCGACCTGCCCCGACAGCAAGGCCAGCTGGGCCGGATTGCCACCGTTGTAGGGGATGTGGACCGCAAAAATACCCGCCGCGCGCTTGAACATCTCGCCCGCCAGATGGCCCGCACTGCCGTTGCCACCGGAGCCAAAGTTCAACTTGGCGGGGTTGGCTTTGGCATACGCCACCAAATCGGCCAGGGTGTTGATCTTCAGGCGCTGCGCGGTCTCGGCATTCATCACCAGCACATTGGGCACGCGCAGCATTTGTGTGATGGGCGCAAAGTCACGGCTGGCGTCGTAAGGCATCTTGGCAAACAGCCAGGGGTTGATGGCGTGCGTGGCGACGGCCGCAATGCCGATCGTCAAACCGTCCGGCGCGGCTTTGGCCACCAGGTCGGCGCCCAAATTGCCGCCTGCGCCGGGGCGGTTTTCAATGATCACCGTCCCCAGGCTGTCTTTCACGCGCTCGGCCAGTGCGCGGGCTGTGACATCGATCGGGCCACCGGCTGCATAGGGCACGATGATGCGGATTGTTTTGCCCTGAGCCCACGCTGGGAGCGAAAGGGCGAGTGTGGCGGCAGTGAATTGACGGCGATTGATCAGCGGCATGAGGGGCTCCAGAAAATGGCAATCAGGCTTTGGCTTTGTCAGCTTCGGAGGTGAAAGAGTCCGCGTAGAACTCTTCCTCGGGCAAACCACCTTGCGCCACGTAGTCGCGTTTGGCCGAGTCCACCACGATGGGCGCGCCACAGGCATAGACCTGGTGGCCCGACAGATCCGGTAAGTCTTGCAGCACCGCTTGGTGCACAAAACCTGTTCGGCCCGTCCACTGGTCTTTGGCTTCGGCGTTCGAGATCACCGGCACGTATTTCAGGTTGGGCATCTCTGCCAAGCGGGCTTCGATCCAGTCGGCCATGTACAGGTCGGCTGGGCGACGGCCACCCCAATAGAGGGTGGCGGGCCGGGTGATGCCGCGGTGCTGCATGTGTTCGATCAGTGCCTTGATGGGCGCAAAGCCGGTGCCCGAAGCCAGCAACACCATGGGCTTGTCACTGTTTTCGCGCAGGTAAAAACTGCCGTACGGGCCTTCGGCACGCAGGATGTCCTTTTCCTTCATGGTGCTGAACACCGGGTCGGTGAACTTGCCGCCGGGCATGTGGCGGATGTGCAGCTCCACGGTGGGCGGTGCCACCTCCAGGGTGTGCGGCGCGTTGGCCATGCTGTAGCTGCGGCGCGAACCATCGCGCAGCAAAAACTCGATGTACTGCCCGGCGTGGAACTTCATCACATCGTTGGCGGGCAACTGGAGTTTCATCACGATCACGTCGTGTGATTTCTTTTCCAGGCTGATCACGCGCACTGGCATCTTCTTGACGGGCAGGCCACCTTCGGCGGTCACTTGTTTCGATTCGAGCACCACATCGCTTTGGGCGGTAGCGCAGCAAGTCAACACCAGGCCTTGGGCTTCTTCTGCGTCGCTCAAGGCTTTGGGCTGGTGGGGGCCATGCACCACGGTGCCGGAAATCTTTTTGCTTTTGCACGAACCGCAAGCGCCGTCTTTGCAGCCATAGGGCAAACCGATGCCCTGGCGGATGCCAGCGGCGAGCAGGGTTTCGTTGTCATCGGCGGTGAAGCTGCGACCACTGGGCTGAACGGAAATCTGAAAACTCATCTTTTGGGTATCCTTGAGGGCGTGAACATGACCCGGAACCCCTGATTTTGCCCTCAAACCAAACCCCCTTGGGCGCCTTGCCCGCCCGCTTTCGCCGCCAGCGCGTTTTGATCGTGGGCTGTGGCGACGTGGGCCTGCGCACGGCGGGTCAATTGGGCGCGCCCCAAAGCCAACGCGTGCGTTTGATGGCCCTGACTTCTTCGCCTGACCGCGTGCGCATGCTGCGCGCTTGCGGCATCACGCCCTTGTTGGGCAATCTGGACGATGCAGCCAGTTTGATGCGCCTGGGCGGCATCGCACACCGGGTGATCCACCTGGCCCCGCCCCCCACCGAGCGCCAAGGTGCCTCAGATCGCGACCCGCGTAGTCTGGCCTTGGTGCGTGCCTTGCGTTTGCGCAGCTTGCCGCAAGCGCTGGTGTACGGCTCCACCACCGGCGTGTATGGCGACTGTGCTGGCCAACGTGTGGACGAAAACCGCCGAGTCAACCCCCACACCCCCCGCGCCCAGCGCCGAGTGGATGCCGAAAACCTGATGCGATTTTTGGGGCGCAGCGGCGCGCGCGTGAGCATTTTGCGCATCCCCGGCATCTACGCTGCTGACCGGGAAGGCGGCACACCCCGCGAGCGATTGCTCAAGGGCACGCCCGTGCTGGTGGCCAAGGAAGACGTTTACACCAACCACATCCATGCCAACGACCTGGCGCGCGCGTGTGCAGCGGCCTTGTGGCGCGGCAAGCCCCAGCGGGTGGTCAACGTCACGGACGACACCGATTTGAAAATGGGCGACTACTTTGACCTGGCCGCCAGCCTGTTCGGTTTGCCCAAACCACCGCGCATTTCACGCCACGACGCCAACACCGCGCTGCCCCTGATGCTGCTGAGCTTCATGAGTGAGTCCAGGAGGTTGGACAACACGCGCATGAAGCAGGAGCTTCGGCTTCAACTGCACTACCCGCATGTGCGCGACGGCTTGAGCCCACAAGGCCAGTTGATTTGACCGCAGTCGTCCCCCGTCACCCATGAATTCCTTGCGCATCGACAAATGGCTGTGGGCCGCCCGGTTTTTCAAAACCCGCAGCATCGCCAGCGAAGAAATCGGCAAGAACCGCGTACAGATCAACGGGCAGGATGCCAAGGCCTCGCGCGAGGTCAAAGTGGGTGACACGGTGCGCCTGCGGCAAGGCGCAGTCGAGCGGACGGTGCGCGTTTTGGGCATCAGCGGTGTGCGCGGCCCCGCACCTGTGGCGCAAGGGCTTTACGAAGAAACGCCAGAGAGCATCCAGGCCCGTCAACAAGCTGCAGAGATGAACCGCTTGGCCCGTGAGCCCGCGCTCAGCATCGAACAAGGCCGTCCCACCAAACGCGACCGCAGACAGATGGAGCGCAACTGGAACGATCGGTGGAGTGCCGGGATCGATTGACCCCGTGTTGAGCCCAGGAACAGACAAGAAAAAAGCCGCAAGTTCATTGAACTTGCGGCTTCGGTTTGGTGCCCGGGGCCGGACTCGAACCGGCACGCCTTGCGGCGGGGGATTTTGAGTCCCCTGAGTCTACCAATTTCACCACCCGGGCGGTATTTGTGAAGACCCGAATTATGGCACATTATTGGGATGATTTATCCAACCATTGAAGATGCGATCGGCAAAACGCCACTGGTGGCTTTGCAGCGTTTGGGAGCAGCCGATTCGGCAGCGCGTGGCAATGTGATTTTGGGCAAGCTCGAAGGCAACAATCCGGCCGGCTCTGTCAAGGATCGGCCTGCTTTGTCCATGATCCGCCGGGCCGAAGAGCGCGGCGAGATCAAACCCGGCGACACCTTGATCGAGGCCACTTCGGGCAACACCGGCATCGCCTTGGCCATGGCCGCGGCCATCAAGGGTTACCGCATGATTTTGATCATGCCCGAGGACTTGTCCATCGAGCGGGCGCAGACCATGAAGGCCTTTGGTGCTGAGCTGATCCTCACGCCCAAGAGTGGTGGCATGGAATACGCCCGCGATTTAGCGGACAACATGGCAGCGCAAGGCAAGGGCCGCATCCTGGACCAGTTTGCCAACGCAGATAACCCGCGCATCCATTACGAGACCACGGGTCCCGAAATTTGGGAACAGACCGACGGCAAAGTGACCCATTTCGTGAGTGCCATGGGCACGACCGGCACCATCACAGGCGTCTCGCGCTACCTGAAGGAAAAGAACCCTGCCATCCGCATCATCGGTGCCCAGCCCAGCGAAGGTTCGCGCATTCCGGGCATCCGCAAGTGGCCACAAGAGTATTTGCCCAAAATTTACGACCCCAGTCATGTGGATGAGTTGATTTACGTGAGCCAAAACGATGCCGAAGAGACCTGCCGCCAGATGGCACGCAGCGAAGGCATTTTTGCGGGCATCTCTGCAGCAGGTGCTTGTTGGGTGGCCCAACAGGTGGCAAAGACCGCGCAAGACGCCACCATCGTCTTTATCGTCTGCGATCGCGGTGACCGCTATTTGTCCACAGGCGTGTTTCCAGCCTGAATGGCTGACCTTACCCAAGGCTTGACCCATGGCTGAGTACCGTTTTTGCCCGCAGTGCGCTTCGCCTTTGGCTTGGCTTGCACAGATGGAAGACAGTGGCGAGACCCTGCGCCTGCGTTGCACGGCGTGCGACTTCACCCACTGGAACAACCCCACGCCCGTTTTGGCGGGCATCGTGCAGGTGGGCAACCAGATTTTGCTGGCCCGCAATGCGGCCTGGCCAGGGCGTCGCTTTGCGCTGATCACCGGCTTCATGGAAGCGGGCGAAACGCCCGAAGAGGGCATCACGCGCGAGATTGCCGAAGAAACGAATCTCCAGGTCTCTGCGCTCAAGTTGATCGGTGTGTACGACTTCCAGCGCATGAACCAGGTCATCATTGCCTACCATGCGATGGCCGAAGGCGAGGTGCGTTTGTCCCCCGAGTTGGCCGAGTACAAGCTGTTTGATTTTCAGGATTTGATCTGCTGGCCCGCAGGCACCGGTTACGCCTTGGGTGATTGGCTGCGCACCATCGGCATCGAGCCGAAGTTCATGACTTGGGAAGAGCGTGCCGCGCAAAGCCAAGAACAAAACCAGAGCACATGATGCACATCGACAAAGAAATTGACACCAGCGGCCTGAACTGCCCTTTGCCTATCCTTAAAGCTAAAAAAGCCCTCAATGAGATGAGCAGCGGTCAGGTGCTCAAAGTGACCGCCACCGACCCTGGGGCCTGGCGTGATTTCGAGGCCTTTGCCCGCCAGACAGGCAACGATTTGCTGCTGCAGGAAAAAACCGAAACAGCGTTTGTGTTTGCGCTCAAACGCCGCTGAACGCGATCAGAGGCTCAAACCCTTGAGGTAGTCGCGAAACGATGCGCCCACTTGCGGGTGTTGCAAGGCCAGCTCGACCGTGGCTTCCAAAAATCCTTCCTTGCTACCGCAGTCGTAGCGTTTGCCTGCGTATTGGAAGGCATACACCGCTTCGCGTTGCATCAAACGCGCAATCGCATCCGTGAGTTGGATTTCGCCGCCCACCCCTGTGGGTTGGTTGCGGATTTCATCAAAAATGCCCGGGGTGAGGATGTAGCGACCCGCCACGCCCATGCGCGATGGCGCTTTGTCCGGACTGGGTTTTTCCACAATTTGCTCCACGCGCATCAGCTGTTTGCCTGCAGGCTCCCCGGCCACGATGCCGTAGCGTTTGACGTGCTCCAGTGGCACCTCTTGCACTGCCAAGATGGAGCGGCCTTGCTGGGTGTGAGCCGCCACCATTTGCGCCAACACCGAAGGTCCACCGGCTGGGCCCACCATCAGGTCGTCGGCCAACAGCACGGCAAAGGGTTCATTGCCCACCATGGCCTCTGCACACAGCACGGCGTGGCCCAGCCCCAAAGACCTTGGCTGGCGCACATAGGCGCACACCATGTCGTCGGGTTGCACCGAGCGCACCAAGCTCAACAACTCGTTTTTTTGAGCCTGTTCAAGTTCGGTTTCGAGTTCGTAAGCCGTATCGAAATGGTCTTCAATGGCCCGCTTGCTGCGACCCGTGACGAAGATCATGTGCCGCACGCCTGCCGCATAGGCTTCTTCCACCGCGTATTGGATCAAGGGCTTGTCCACCACCGGCAGCATCTCTTTGGGCGCTGCCTTGGTGGCAGGCAAAAATCGCGTGCCCAGGCCAGCGACGGGAAAGACGGCTTTGCGAATGACGTTGTGGCTCATCGTGTTGTTCTCGAAAGGGACAGGGTTCAGCCCAGGCGCTGCAGCTGTTGGCGAATTTTTTCAACCGTGGCACTGAAGTCGGCCACGCGCTTCTTCTCTTGCTCGATCACGGCGGGCGGAGCTTTGGCCACAAAGGCTTCGTTGCTGAGCTTGCCATTGGCCTTGGCGATTTCTCCTTCCAAACGTGCGGCCTCTTTGGTCAGGCGGGCTTTTTCGGCGGCAACGTCCACTTCGATGAACAGACACAAACGCGCTTCGCCCACCACGGCCACGGGCGCGGCCTGCGCGGCAGCGGCCCATTCGGCTTCGGTATCAAAGATCTTGACCTCGCTCAGCTTGGCCAGCGACTGCAACACGGGGGCGGCGGTTTGCATGAAGGCGCTGTCGCCCAGCACAAACAGGGGCATGCGGGTGGCGGGCGAGACGTTCATCTCGCCGCGCAAGTTGCGGCAGGCATCCACCAAGGTTTTGAGCTTGGCCACATGGGCTTCGGCCGCTGTGTCGATGCGCTCATGCTGGCTCACGGGGTAAGCTGCGATGCTGACCGACGAGCCAGGACGTCCTGCCACCACCGAGACTTTTTGCCAGAGCTCTTCGGTGATGAAGGGAATGATGGGGTGGGCCAAACGCAGGATGGTCTCGAGCGTGCGGATCAAGGTGCGGCGCGTGGCGCGTTGCTGCGCTTCGTTGCCGGTATTGATTTGCACCTTGGCAATTTCGAGGTACCAGTCGCAGAACTCGTTCCAGACGAAGTCATAAATGGTGTTGGCCACGTTGTCCAAGCGGTACTCGGCAAAGCCTTTGGCCACATCGGCCTCGACGCGTTGCAGCTGCGAGCTGATCCAGCGGTCGGCTTGACTGAAGGCCAGGTAGCCATGCGCCGGGCCGCCCACCTCGCATTCGGCTTTGGTGTGCTCTTTGAGGCCGCAGTCCAGGCCTTCGCAGTTCATCAACACAAAGCGGGTGGCGTTCCACAGCTTGTTGCAGAAGTTGCGGTAGCCCTCACAACGTTTGCTGTCAAAGTTGATGGAACGTCCCAACGTGGCCAGCGCTGCGAAGGTGAAGCGCAGCGCATCCGCACCATAGGCCGGTATGCCCTCGGGGAATTCTTTTTCGGTTTGCTTGCGCACCTTGGGCGCGGTCTCCGGTTTGCGCAGGCCTTGTGTGCGCTTTTCGAGCAAAGGCGCCAAGGTGATGCCGTCGATCAGGTCGACGGGGTCGAGCACATTGCCCTCGGACTTGCTCATCTTCTTGCCCTGCGCGTCAAGCACCAGGCCGTGGATGTACACATGCTTGAACGGCACACGCCCTGTGAAGTGCGTGGTCATCATGATCATGCGGGCGACCCAGAAAAAGATGATGTCGTAGCCGGTGACCAACACGGACGAGGGCAAATACAAGTCGTAGTCCTTGGACTTTTCAGGCCAGCCCATGGTGCTGAAAGGTACCAGTGCGCTGGAGTACCAAGTGTCTAGCACGTCTTCGTCGCGCTTGAGGGTTTTACCCGGAGCCTGGGCCTGCGCTTCGGCCTCGTCACGCGCCACATAGACCTGGCCGTCTTCGTCGTACCAAGCGGGAATCTGGTGGCCCCACCAGAGCTGGCGGCTGATGCACCAGTCCTGGATGTTGTTCATCCATTGGTTGTAGGTGTTGACCCAGTTCTCGGGCACAAAACTCACCTCGCCGGACTGCACCGCGTCGATGGCTTTTTGCGCGATGCTCTTGCCGGTGGGGTCTTTGTCACTGACTTTATTCATCGCGACGAACCACTGGTCGGTCAGCATGGGCTCGATCACCTGGCCGGTGCGGGCGCAGCGGGGCACCATGAGCTTGTGCTTTTTCACTTCCACCAATTGACCCGCTGCTTCGAGGTCGTTGACAATTTGTTTGCGTGCTGCGAAGCGGTCGAGGCCACGATATTTTTCAGGCAAGGGCAAGGATGGGCCCTTAATCCATGTATCCATGTGGAGGCCGTTGTCAGCTGCGATGCTGCCCAGGCTGTGCTCCATAAAACTTCCATCTACCTCTTTGGGATAGGAGATTTTTGATTTTGGTGTGAGGTAAACATCAGCAAACGATTGGATTTTTGCGTCCAAGGTCATCACACACACTTGTGCCAATTCCTTGTGACGCTGGCTGACGGCATAGTCGTTTTGATCGTGCGCTGGCGTAACCTTGACCACGCCAGTACCAAAGTCCTTGTCCACGTAGTCGTCTGCAATCACCGGGATGGTGCGGTTGCACAGCGGCAGGTTCACTTGCTTGCCAATCAGGGCGCTGTAGCGCTCGTCTTTGGGGTGCACCATCACGGCCACGTCCCCCAGCAAGGTCTCGGGGCGGGTGGTGGCCACCGTGAGGCTGCCAGAACCATCGGCCAAGTCATAGCGGATGTGCCACATCGAGCCGTCTTCTTCCTCGCTCTCGACTTCGAGGTCCGACACGGCGCTCATCAGCACCGGGTCCCAGTTCACCAAGCGCTTGCCGCGGTAAATCAGGCCTTGCTGGTAGAGCTGCACAAAGGTTTCGGTCACGGTTTTGGACAGTTTGGGGTCCATCGTGAAGTATTCGCGGCTCCAGTCCACGCTGTCGCCCATGCGGCGCATCTGGCTGGTGATGGTGTTGCCCGACTCTTCTTTCCACTCCCACACTTTGCTCACAAAGTTTTTGCGTGCTTCTGCCGGTGTGGGGCCCATGTCGTGGCGGCTGATGCCTTGGGCCTGCAGCTGGCGCTCGACCACAATTTGCGTGGCGATGCCGGCATGGTCGGTCCCGGGGATCCAGGCGGTGTTGAAACCCGACATGCGGTGGTAGCGTGTGAACGAGTCCATGATGGTCTGGTTAAACGCATGACCCATGTGCAGGGTGCCCGTGACGTTGGGGGGCGGCAGCTGGATGGCAAAGGCGGATGCACCGTCCTTGGGGGCCTGTGTGCCACGGAATCCGGCCACGCCGTAGCCACGCTGTTCCCATTCGGGTCCCCAATGGGCTTCCAGTGCGGCAGGTTCGAAGGATTTGGACAGGCTCTCAAGGCCGGGCTGTTGGACCGGGGTGGCGGATGCGTTGCTCATGGCGGGGCTTTTCAAAAAGAAGGCGGCACCTCAACAGACGCCGCGCTGGACCGGGGTGGGTCCAAAACCCTCGATTTTACCTAGGGCTGTCCCTGATGAGGGCGGGCAAAGTATGGGCAGCGCTGCATGACTTGGCTTGCAGGTCTGAGCGCCATCCGAGCAGTCCAAAGACAAATGGGGCATCGTTGTTTGATGATCTTAATCAATCAACTCCTTCAATAGCGTGGATTAATCAAGTTCATTGGATCAATCTATTAGGCAGACTGGGCAGTGCAGGGTTAATCTATGGAGTCTCTGGCGATCCTGCCAGGGCAATCGACTCAAAACCCACAAGGAGATATCCATGGCAGCACTCAAAGGCTCGCGCACGGAACAATGCCTGAAGGACGCCTTTGCCGGCGAATCCCAGGCCAACCGTCGCTATTTGTACTTCGCGAACAAAGCTGACGTTGAAGGTCAGAACGACGTGGCAGCCCTGTTCCGCTCCACCGCTGAAGGTGAAACAGGCCACGCCCACGGTCACCTGGAGTTCCTGGAGCAATCCGGCGACCCAGCCACCGGTCTGCCCATCGGCTCCACACGTCAAAACCTGGCTTCGGCTGTGGCTGGCGAAACCCATGAGTACACCGACATGTACCCTGGCATGGCCAAGACCGCTCGCGAAGAGGGTTTTGACGAAATCGCCGACTGGTTTGAGACGCTGGCCAAGGCTGAGCGTTCACATGCCAACCGTTACCAGAAAGCCCTGAACGAACTGGTGGATTGATTCCCTCTGTCCGATGACCCGCTGCACCGCAAGGGGCAGCGGGTTTTTCTCAGGGCTCTGGCTACCGAGCCTTCAGAAAAACCCGATAAAAACCCAAAGGAGCACAACATGGCCAAAGAAGGCAACCTCGAAGCCCCCACCAGGCACGCCCTCGGCTGGGAGAGCCCCGACTTCTACAACGAAGAAAAGTGCTTCGACGAGCTCGAGCGCATTTTTGACATCTGCCATGGTTGCCGCCGCTGCGTGAGCTTGTGCAATTCTTTCCCCACTTTGTTCGATCTGGTGGACGAGTCCAGCACCATGGAAGTCGATGGCGTGGACAAGAAGGACTACTGGAAAGTGGTGGACCAGTGCTTCATGTGCGACCTGTGCTACATGACCAAGTGCCCCTACACACCACCGCACGAGTGGAACCTGGACTTCCCTCACACCATGCTGCGGGCCAAGGCCATCAAGTTCAAAAAAGGCGAAGTGGGCGCGGCCGAGAAGTTCCTGGCCTCTACCGATACGCACGGCTCATTTGCGGGCATTCCAATCGTGGTGCAGGCGGTCAATGCCATCAACAAGACCGAAGCGGCGCGCAGCATCATGGAGAGCGTGGCGGGCGTGGACAAAAATGCTTGGCTGCCTACTTTGGCCACCCAAAAGTTCCGCTCCAGCGCGCCGGATGCCCAGGCTTCCAAAGTGGTGGATGGCGAGAAGACACCGGGCAAGGTGGCGATTTTCTCGACCTGCTACATCAACTACAACGAGCCCGGCATTGGCCACGACCTGCTGAAGATCCTGGACCACAACGACATCCCTTATGTCTTGGTCGAGAAAGAAAAGTGCTGCGGCATGCCCAAGCTGGAGCTGGGTGACTTGGATTCGGTGAAGGACTCCAAAGAAGCCAACATCCCCGTGCTGGCCAAGTACGCCAAAGACGGCTTCGCCATCATGGCGGCGGTGCCCAGCTGTGCCTTGATGTTCAAGCAAGAGATTCCGCTGATGTTCCCGGACTGCTCGGACACCCAGTTGGTCAAGGACGCGATGTGGGACCCCTTCGAGTACTTCATGGCCCGCAAACGCGACGGCTTGCTCAAGACCGAGTTCCCGCAAAAGCTGGGCAACATCAGCTACCAGATTCCCTGCCATGGCCGGGTGCAGAACATCGGCCGCAAGACCGAGGAAATGCTCAAAATGATCCCGGACACCGAAATCAACACCATCGAGCGTTGCTCGGGCCATGCCGGCACCTACGGCGTCAAAAAAGGCTCACACGAGATGGCGATGAAGATCGGCAAGCCGGTGTTCAAAGCCATGGCCACCATGAAGGACGGCTCCAAGCCCGATTTCATCAGCTCCGACTGCCCGCTGGGCGGTCACCACATTGCCCAAGGCTTTGAGGTCAATGGCCTGGGCGCCCCGGAATTGAACCACCCCTTGACCCTGGTGCGCAAAGCCTACGGTCTCAAATAAGGAACACTGCCATGCAACTGACCGGAAAAATCACGCCCGAGACCCTGATGTCTTTGGAGGCCTACACCAAGTGGCGCAAGGTCCACAAGCCCGAAGTGATCGCCCACCGCAAGCTGCGCAGCGTGCAGCTGGGCGAGCACATCAACATGCAGTTTGAGAGCGAGACCACGATCCGCTATCAAATTCAGGAGATGCTGCGCATCGAAAAAGTCTTTGAAGAAGAGGGCATCCTGCAAGAGATCGAGGCCTACGCCCCATTGGTGCCGGATGGCAGCAACTGGAAAGCCACCATGATGATCGAATACACCGACATCAACGAGCGCAAGCGCGAATTGGCCAAGCTGATCGGTGTGGAGGACCGCATGTTTGTTGAGGTCGAAGGCCATGGCCGCGTGTATGCGATTGCCGACGAAGACCTGGATCGCGAGACCGATGAAAAAACCTCGGCTGTGCACTTTGTGCGCTTTGAGCTGACACCCGTCATGTGCGCCGCTGTCAAGGCCGGTGCCGGTGTGAAGCTCGGTTGCGACCATACCCATTACCCATCGCACATCGATATCTCTCCAGACACACTGGCGAGCTTGGCAGGTGACTTGAAGTAAGTTTTTCTGCCGGTTTGGGCTGGACCTTGCCGTGGCGCATTGGCTGCGGCAAGGTTTTTTCTTTTTTGCGCGGTGTCGCTGTTGCCCAGTCAAAGGCCCAACAGCGCCGGGTCACCTTGGCCGCGCCGCAGCACTTCGGGCGACTCACCGCTCATGTCGATCACGGTGGTGGGCTCCAGCGAGCAGGCCCCTGCATCGATGACCGCGCCCACTTGGTGTTCCAGCCGTTCGCGGATGTCCTGTGCATCATTGAGCGGCAACGCTTCGTCCGGCATGATGAGTGTGGCTGCCAACAGCGGCGCACCGTGCAAGCTCAGCAAGGCCTGCAAAACTTTGTGATCGGGCACGCGCAGGCCGATGGTTTTGCGTTGCGGGTGGCTGACGCGGCGTGGCACTTCCTTGGTGGCCTCCAGAATGAAGGTGAAGGGCCCCGGAGTGGCTTGCTTGACGGCGCGAAACTGTCGGTTGTCCACCCGCGCGTAGTTGGCCAACTCGCTCAGGTCGCGGCACAGCACGGTGAGGTGGTGCTTGTCGTCGATGCCCCGAATCCGGCGCAATTGGTCGGCGGCGTTCTTGTCATCCAGGTGGCAGACCAGCGCGTAGCTGGAATCGGTAGGAACGGCCAGCACGCTGCCCTGGTTGAGCAATTGCACGGCTTGCTTGAGCAAACGCGCCTGCGGATTGTCGGGGTGTACGCTGAAAAACTGGGCCATAGGGTTGTCAGGGATCGTTGCGCAGTGGTCTCAATGGAAGGCTTCTGGCGGCCCAATCCGATGCCATGCAGTGCCTGACTTGCTGGCTGTGGTTCACTGAATGCGATCGGCCAGCAGTTCCCAAACGGGTGTCAGTTGGCCCGGCAAGTAGGGCAGGGTGCCCAGGTCGATGCGGCTTTCATCAGGGCTGTGAAAGTCACTGCCGCGAGAAGCAGCCAAGTTGAATTCGAGTGCGGTTTCCGCGTAACGAACAGCTTCAGGGGACGAGTGGCTGCCCGTGACGACTTCGACCCCGCGACCGCCGTGGGCCTTGAATTCGCTGAACAGGGCATATTCTTCATTGGGCGTGAAGCCGTAGCGTGCTGGGTGGGCGATGATGGCCATGCCGCCGGCATCGGTGATCCATTGCACGGCTTCTTGCAGGCGTGCCCAGCGGTGCGGCACATAGCCAGGTTTGCCTTCGGTCAGGTATTTGCGAAACACCTCGGAGGTGTCGCTGCACACCCCGGTTTCGACCAGATGCCGGGCAAAGTGGGTGCGTGAAATCAGCTCGGGGTTGCCCACGTATTGCAGGGCACCTTCATAGGCATTGCGGATACCGACTTTGGCCAGGCCATCCGACATTTCCTGCGCACGTTCGCTGCGCCCGCCCCGGGTGCGGCGCAGGCCTTCGACCAAGGCGCTGTTGTGTGCATCAAAACCCAAGCCCACAATGTGCACGGTCTGGTGCGCAAAGGTCACCGAGATTTCGGTCCCCGTGAGGTAGGGCAGACCTTGCGCGCGAGCTGCTGCCAGGGCGCGGTCTTGACCACCCACTTCATCGTGGTCGGTCAGCGCCCAAAGCTCTACCCCGTTGGTTTTGGCGCGTTCGGCCAGGGCTTCCGGGGTGAGGGTGCCGTCGGAGATGACGGAATGGCAGTGCAGGTCGGCGTTCATCATGCGGTCCATTTTAGGCGCATGCTGCCGGGCGTGTGCAGCTCCTGAAGGCTTTGGAGATGCGGGGCCCAGAGATCGGCAACAGCCCTGCAGTTTTTCGGGCTCAGGTCTGTCGCCGATAATCCGGACATGACCTCGATGCAGACCTTTGCGGAGCCCCAGCCATGGCACTGATGATCACCGACGAATGCATCAACTGCGATGTGTGTGAACCTGAATGTCCAAACGAAGCGATTTATTTGGGCGAAGAAATCTACGAAATCAACCCGTCCAAATGCACCGAATGTGTGGGCCATTTTGATGAGCCGCAGTGTGTCCAGGTCTGCCCAGTGGCGTGCATTCCCGTCAACCCCCAGCACATTGAAACCCAGGAGTCGCTCTGGGCCAAATACCGCCGCTTGCAAGGGCAGTGAGGCTCAGGGTCTAGCCCTTTGCACCGGGCTCGGTCGTGGGGGCCGGCGGCGTTTGGGGGGCTTGGGTGGTTTGGGCCTTGGGGGCTTGCTGGTGTGGATTTTGACCATGGCTTTTTCCATGTCACCAGCCAGCAACAGCGGCAAGGCCAGCACCGCGCGGTGGATGCTGTCCTCAATGGCTTTGCGGTGCTCCAGCATGGGTTTCTTCAAGACCCAGCTGACCACTTCGGCCTTGTCGCCGGGGTGGCCGACGCCAATGCGCAGTCGCCAATAGTCGGCTGTGCCCAGTTGGGCATGGATGTCGCGCAGGCCGTTGTGTCCGGCGTGGCTGCCGCCCAGCTTGAGCTTGGCTTCACCGGGCGGGATGTCGAGTTCGTCGTGCGCCACCAAAATCTCTTGCGGCTGAATTTTGAAAAATTTCGCCAAAGCGCTGACCGATTTGCCGGACAAATTCATGTAGGTCTGAGGCTCGAGCAACCAGACAGTTTGGCCATTGACGGTGGTGCGGGCCATCAGGCCGTGGTAGCTGCGTTCAGGTACCAAGGCAAGCTTCAGTTCTCGGGCGATGGCATTGATCCACCAGAATCCGGCGTTGTGGCGGGTGTCTTCGTATTCCTGGCCCGGGTTGCCCAGACCGACAAGCAGTTTGATCATGGTGGGTGATTATCCTTGGGCACGGGGCTTGGCGTTCCGGCGTGCGGTGGGCCCAAGCAAAAAGGCCCGCAGCGCGGGCCTTTGAGAGCAGGGCTGACAAGCCCAAGCAAGAAGATTACTTCTTGCCTTTGCCCTTGCCTTTGGCGTCTGCAGGTGCAGCGGCCACAGGGGCTGCCACCACTTCTTCGACCGGAGCGACCACAGCCACCAAGACGGGGTTTTTCTTGCCATGCGTGACGGCCTTGCAACCTGCAGGCAGTGTGATGTCATCCAGGTGCAGCGATTTGCCCAGGGTCAGGCCTTTCAAATCCACCGCGATGAATTCGGGCAGGTTGGCAGGCAGGCAAGCCACTTCAACTTCAGTCATCACGTGGGTGATGGTGCACTTGTCGGTCTTGACAGCTTCAGACTCGTCTTGGCCACTGTAGTGCAATGGCACTTTCATGTGCAATGTGGTGTTGGCATCGACGCGCTGGAAGTCGATGTGTTGCACCAACTGCTTGTAGGGGTGCATCTGGTAGTCACGCAGCAAAACTTTGCTGGACTGACCGTTCAATTCCATGTCCAGGATCGAAGCGTGGAAGGCTTCCTTTTTCAGGGCGTGCCACAAAGCATTGTGGTCCAGCTCAATGAGTTGAGGCGCCGATGTGGAGCCGTAAACGATGCCCGGTGTGCGACCGGAATTGCGGAGACGGCGGCTCGCACCCGTGCCCTGCTTGGCGCGCTCAAAAGCGACGAATTTCATAGATTTCTCCTTCTGGGGTCCACCGCGACCAGTGTGACCCTGACTCAAAAAAGCCAGCCAGTCCTCAAGGACAGCTGGCCACGGTTGGCCTTTTCCCCGATCAGGCTTGATCGGAGAACAGGCTCATCACCGACTCGCCGTGCGCAATCCGATGAATCGTTTCGGCGATCAGCGGTGCCACGGAGAGTTGGCGAATCTTGGAACACGCTGCGGCCTCAGCCGTCAGCGGGATGGTGTTGGTGACCACGACTTCGTCGAGCGCTTCGCCTTTGGTGATGCGGTCGATGGCCGGACCCGAAAAAATCGGATGTGTGCAATAGGCGTAAACCTTTTTGGCACCGCGCTCCTTGAGCACTTCGGCCGCTTTGACCAGTGTGCCCGCGGTGTCGATCATGTCGTCCATGATCACGCAGTTGCGGCCTTCGATCTCGCCGATGACGTGCATGACTTCTGACACATTGGCTTTGGGGCGGCGCTTGTCGATGATGGCCAGATCGCAGCCCAGCTGTTTGGCCAAGGCCCGGGCACGCACCACACCGCCCACATCGGGTGACACGACAATCAGGTCGTCGTAGTTTTGCTGGCGCAAGTCGCCCAGCAAAACGGGCGAGGCGTAAATGTTGTCAACGGGAATGTCGAAGAAACCCTGGATTTGGTCGGCGTGCAGGTCCATGGTGAGGACGCGGTCCACACCCACGGCTTGCAGCATGTTGGCCACGACTTTGGCTGAAATGGGCACTCGGGTGGAGCGTGGGCGGCGGTCCTGTCGGGCATAGCCGAAGTAGGGGATCACAGCGCTGATCCGACCAGCCGATGCGCGTTTGAGCGCATCCACCATGATCAGCAATTCCATCAGGTTTTCGTTGGTGGGCGCGCAAGTCGATTGCACCACGAACACCTCGCGGGCCCGGACGTTTTGTTTGAGCTCGACGGTGACTTCACCATCAGAAAAACGGCCCACATCGACCGCACCGAGCTGCGTGCCCAAGTGTTTGGCGATTTCGGCCGCCAAAACGGGGTTGGCATTGCCGGTGAACAACATGAAATCGGGGGGGAGTGAAGCAGGCTGCATGTGCATTCCAGCGATCAGATAAAAGGGCCTGTACGAATGAACGTATTTGGCAGGGGAGAAAGGATTCGAACCTTTGCATGCCGGAATCAAAATCCGGTGCCTTAACCAGCTTGGCGACTCCCCTACACAGGTTGACCGCTGAAACAGCGACCGACCGATCAACTATCGCTGGATGCCCAACCCCACAAGGGGTGGAATTCCAAATTGCTGCAGCGCCTTGCCACAAATCCATCGGGAACCGATAAATCGGGCATATTTGCATCCCATGGAGCAAACACGGCGCTACCAGAGCCCGTCATTCTAGCCCTTAAACCCGCTTTTTCCAGCACATCAAGTGCTTGGGTCACTTCTGGGCAAAGAGATTGAGCAACAGGTTGGAGGTCATTGAGACCGAAACCATAGGGGTCTGAAGCAAAGACCGAAATTATAGCAGTGCTTGTGTCGCGTTTGAGCCCTGGGTGCGTAAAAATTTCAGAAGTGTTGAGTCCTGCAGGGGGTTTGATGACCCAAAACTGTGCAGGCGGCAGCTCAATCGGGGTGATTTTTTCACCCACACCTTCGACCCAGGCATTGCGACCGCGCAAGAAAAAGGGCACATCAGCGCCCAGTTCCAAGCCCAATTTTTCCAGCGCGGGCAGATCAAGTTTCAAATTCCAAAGGCGGTTCAGTGCCAACAGGCAAGTAGCCGCATCGGATGAACCGCCGCCCATACCCGCTTGTGCGGGTATTTGTTTGTCCACGGCGATGTGCACGCCCTCGGTACAGCCCGTGTGTTTTTGCAGCAATTGGGCTGCACGCATGATCAGGTCTTGCTCGGGCAAAACCAGGGTCAGGTCTTCACGGCTGATGGCACCACCGGATCGTTTCTCGAAATGCAGTTGGTCGCACCAGTCGATCAGCATGAAGACCGATTGGAGCAAGTGATAGCCGTCTGGGCGACGCCCTGTGATGTGTAAAAAGAGATTCAGTTTGGCCGGGGCAGGCACATCGTGCAACGATTTCATGACCTGATTATGACCATGAAGTGTTCAGTGGTTCAGCGGTCCAAAACAATCCGCAAGCGCGTGGTGGGCGCAGGCCGAGTGCGCTCAGCAAAGATGCGGCCTTGCCCGTGTGAAGACAAGTCAATTTCCCATCCCGGGGCGTCGGCTGATCGACCTGCCAACCATTCAAACAAAGCGGCTATGGGCAGTTCTGTCCCGGTCAAGCGTGCTGCCAGTTGTTGAAGGCTGGTGCTTTGAACTTGCTGCTGACCTTGCTCCAGGCGAGCAAATTCAGGCTGCCATTGCAGGCGTGCCAATGTGGTGCCAATAGGACTGAGCAAGACCATTTGACCGGTCTGGGCCGAGCCTTGCAACTCAAAGCTGGCACTCATGGACTCCGGTGGATCATGGAGCACTTGAATGAGCAAACGGCCTGACCAGTTGGCATTCTCCGCCGAGGTTTTGGGCGGTGGACTGGCGCAAGCAGTCAGCAGCATGAGGCCAAGACAAATGATGCATCTTTGGATGCGCTGCACAGTCATGTGGAGGCCCGCGCGTTAACCGTCTCTTTCAAGGCCGTCATCATGGTTTGAAATGAAAACGCTTGAGGGTTTCGGTCAAGGTGTCGTTGTCTGATTTGAGCAGCAAACCTTCCCGCCAAATGACGGCCGCTTCATCACGTCGGCCCATGACCCAGAGCACTTCTCCCAAATGGGCTGCGATTTCAGCGTCAGGTTTGGCCTTGTAAGCGGTTTGCAGAACCTGCAAGGCCTCTGCGAATTGACCCTGTCTGTAGGCCACCCAGCCTAGGCTGTCCTGAATGTAGGGATCGTGCGGCGCCAATTGGAGCGCTTGAACGATCAATTGCCGCGCTTCGGCCAGTCGGATGTTCCTGTCTGCCAGCGAGTAACCCAGCGCATTGAATGCATGCGGGTCATCGGGTTTTCGTTTCATCAACTCCCGCAGCAAAATCTCCATCTCGTCAAAGCGTTTGAGTTTTTCATTGACCATGGCCAATTCGGACATCAACTCTGTGTTCTGGGGGTGTGATTTGAGGACTTGCTGGACCAAAGCATGCGCATTGGCGACTTGTTTGTTGTCGCGCAACCATTGTGATTGCACCAAGGCCTTTCTCACGGCCAATTCAGGGGTGTTGGCTCTGATCCGCTCCAGCACCTGCCGCGCTTCGTCAAGACGGCCTTGTTGAGTGAGCAGATCGGCTTGACGGCTGGCCAGTTTGATGGGGTCGGCGTCAGTGGGCACTTGTGCCAACCACTGCTGCGCCTGTGCAAATTGCCCTTTGCGCTGGGCGATTTGGGCCAAAGCCATCAAGGACTCCCCAAGCCCGGTGGTGAGCGAAGGGTCGCGGCCAGTTGAGCGCGCCAATTCGATGTGCTTGATCAGTTTGGCTTCTGCGCTTTCTCTTTGATTGGTTTCAAGCAAGAGCAGGCCATGCACCAGCCAACCATCCGCAAAAGTCGGATGATCGGCATTGAGTTTGAGCAATTGCGTGAGGGCTTGCGGGTATGCGTGTTGGCCGATGAGCAAGCGGGCGTAACCCAAGCGAAGCTCTGGCGCAACCTGACCTTGCATGGCATTTTGGAGCAAGGGCAATACATCGGTAGGCGCGGCACTGGCCATGCTGAGCGCCAGCAAGACAGGGCCAGAGGCCGAAGCATCAGCGGCCACAGCCTTGCGGACCGCTTCGACAGCTTGGGCGACTTGGCCGGCCTCTCGCCGCATCCGTCCCACGGTGGTCCAGGCTGCGGCGGCTGTTGGCGCTTGTTTCAAAGCGGCCTCAAGGGCTTTTTCTACGGTGTCTGCGGCCAGCTTTTTGTCTTGTACACGCGAAAAAACCCGTGGGATCGAGCCGATAGCGGCATTTTGCTCCTCGGCCGGCAAGTCCCGGATCGACACCGACAGGGCTTGGCCAGCTTCATCAACACGGTTAAGCGCCAACAAGATTTGCAACAAATAACGATTGGCTTCTGTGGATTCGGGTAAAGCACTTTTCCAGGCTTGGGCCGCTTGCAGTGCAGCATCACCCGAGCGCGATTGCAGCGCCACATCGACGGCCCTTTGGAACAACAATGGGTCACGCGTTTTGCGAGCCGCATCCAAAATGATCGAAAAGCCGCTGCCAGGTGAGCCGCTTCGGATGTTCATTTCGCCCAAAAGAAGCTGGTAAAAGAGAGCGGCATCCAGAGCCGATTTTTGAGCAGGCGGCGATGGTGGGGAGCTGGCAGTGCGCGCAGCAGTTTGAGCCTTCGCACCGAGAGCGATCGACAACACCAATGCAACTGGAAGCCAGAATTTCATGGGTTCATCATAATCCAGGCATCCGCTGGTTTGAGCTGGGCGGTTGAAGTCCCTTTTTCTACACAAGCCTATGCCCGAACTCCCCGAAGTTGAAGTCACACGCCGCAGCTTTGCCGATCGAATTGTGCGGGCCTCTATCGAGGCACTGAGCCTGGGCAAACCCCTGCGTTGGCCCTTGGGTGTATCTGCCCACAGTCTGGTGGGGCGGCAAATCATGGCGGTGCGCCGCAGGGGGAAGTACCTGCTGCTCGACTTGGATCAGGGCCTGCTTCTGGTGCATCTGGGCATGTCAGGCAGCCTGAATTTTGCGCCGGCACAGCCGCCAGCTGGGCCGCATGACCACATGGACCTGGTGACCGATCGGGGCGTGTTGCGCCTGCACGATCCGCGCCGTTTTGGTGCAGTGGTTTGGGCCCCTTCTGAAGACGCGCCACAAGCGCAAAAACTTCTGGGGCGATTGGGCGTGGAGCCTTTGAATGGTCAATTCGAGGTGACTGCTTTTGCCGATGCCTTGAAAAAACGCCAGTCGGCCATCAAGCAAGTGCTGCTGGCCGGCGATGTGGTGGTGGGCGTGGGCAATATCTACGCCTCCGAGGCCTTGTTCATGGCGGGCATACGCCCGACCACCAAGGCCGCCCGCTTGTCCCGTCCCCGTGTGGTCAAGTTGCAGGCTGCCATCGTGCAGGTGTTGACTCGCGCCGTGCAGCAAGGCGGCAGCTCGCTCAAGGATTTTGTGAGCGCCGAGGGCCGCACGGGCTACTTTCAATTGGAGGCGGCCGTGTATGGCCGAGCAGGGGAGCCTTGTCGCGCGTGCCACACCCCGATCAAGTCCATGCTGCAAGGCCAGCGCACCACCTTTTATTGCCCCGTATGCCAGAAACCTTGATCGCATTGCCTGCTGGTTTTGCTCGCCTCATGGTGGACTGGCAGCGCCAGCATGGCCGCCAGAGCCTGCCGTGGCAAAACACGCAAGATCCTTACCGCGTCTGGTTGTCCGAGATCATGCTGCAGCAAACGCAGGTGAGCACGGTGCTCGATTACTTCCCGCGCTTTTTGGCCAGATTCCCCGCTGTGGACGCTTTGGCTGCTGCGCCGCAAGACGATGTGCTGGCCCTGTGGAGTGGCTTGGGCTATTACAGTCGCGCCCGCAACCTGCACAAGTGCGCACAAGAGGTGATGGGTCGTTTTGGCGGCGCCTTTCCGCGCCGCGCTGAAGACTTGCAAACCCTGCCTGGCATTGGCCGATCGACGGCCGCTGCAATTGCCGCGTTTTGCTTTCAGGAGCGGGCCGCCATTTTGGACGGCAACGTCAAGCGCGTGCTGACCCGCGTGCTGGGCTATGGCGAGGATTTGGCGGTGGCCAAAAACGAAAAAGCTTTATGGGCTTTGGCGCAAGCGCTTTTGCCTGCAAGTGCTGCTGATATGCCGCGTTACACCCAGGCCCTGATGGATTTGGGGGCCACTGTGTGTTTGCCGCGCAAGGCGCAATGCGAGGCCTGCCCTGTGCGTGCGGTTTGCCAGGCCCAAACGCAGGGCGAGCCGCTGGCCTATCCCGTCAAAACCCGCAAACTCAAGCGCAGCAGCGCCACGCTGTGGCTGCTGTGGGCGGTGAATGCGCAAGGACAGGTGTGGCTGCAAAAGCGGCCCAACACAGGCATTTGGGCGGGTTTGTACAGCTTGCCCGTGTTTGAGTCCGAAGCCGACTTGCTGGCCGCTTGGACGCAGGGCGGACAGCCTCAATACATCGAGCCATGGAAACATGTGCTGACACACCGCGACTTGCATCTGCATCCGGTGCGCATGGTGGGCAAAGCGGCGCGGGGCCCCGCGTGTGAAGGCCAATGGGTGCAGGCCAGCGCGTGGCCTGCGATGGGTTTGCCAGCGCCCATCAGGATGCTGTTGGCGACCGCTTGAAAGATTCTGAACGACTTGCGGGCGGCGTTTGAGGCGGCCTGGCTGCGTTCAGACCGCGTCGAGTTCGCGGTGCCGTTTGAGCGTGAGCCAGCGTGCACCAAAGCTCGCGGCCAGTTGCTCGACCATGAACACTGACCTGTGCTGGCCACCCGTGCAGCCAATGGCCACGGTCACGTAACTCCTGTGGTCACGCTCGATGGCTGGAATCCATTGTTTGAGAAAACCTTCAATTTGCAGCTGCATCTGAACGAATTCTTCGGACTGACGCAAATAGGCCTGCACGGGTTCATCACGCCCGGTCAGTGGTTTCAAGGCGCTTTCGTAATGCGGGTTGGGCAGCATGCGGATATCAAAAACATAGTCAGCATCTGAGGGGATGCCACGCTTGAAACCGAAGGACTCGAACACCAGTGTGAGTTGGGCTGCTGGGGCGCTGACCAGGGATTTGATGTAGGTTTGCAGCTGTGCCGAACGCAATAAACTGGTGTCAATGACGTGGGCGCGTTCACGCAACTCGGCCAGCAATTCACGTTCGAATTCGATGGTCTCCAACAGCGCCTTGTCGCTTTGCGGCTTGTTGCCGCCCGACAGCGGGTGCTTGCGGCGGGATTCTGAGTAGCGGCGTTGCAAGGTGTCCGAGTGGGCATCCAGAAAGACCGATTTGACGGTCATGCCCATCTCACGCAGCAAAGCCATTTGTTCCGGCATGAGGTGCAGCGAGTTGGCACTGCGCACGTCAATGGCGATCGCCAGGCGCTCTTCTTTGTGTTGTTGTTCCAGCTTGACAAAGGGGATCAGCAGCTCAGGGGGCAAATTGTCCACGCAGTAATAGCCCGCGTCTTCAAGCGCGTGCAGCGCCACCGATTTGCCGGAGCCGGACATGCCGGTGATGAGGATGATGTCCATGCTCAGCTTTGTGCGGCCTTGCGGCCAAGGGGTTTGGAAGGGGTGCCCAGCATTTCACGCGCATGGGCCAAGGTGGTGGCCGACAGCTTTTCGCCGCCCAACATGCGGGCGATTTCGCTCACGCGCTCCTCACCCTCCACGCTACGCACCTGGCTGCTGACCTGGCCCTTGGCTGCGGCTTTGCTGACCAGCAGGTGCTGGTCAGCACAGGCAGCCACCTGGGGCAGGTGGGTCACGGCCAGCACCTGACGGTGTTGCCCCAGTTGTTTCATGAGGCGACCCACAGTTTCGGCCACAGCGCCACCCACACCAGAATCGACTTCGTCAAAGATCAAGGTTCCTGCTTCGCCCAGTTCGCTGGTGGTCACGGCAATCGCCAGGGCAATCCGGGACAGTTCGCCGCCAGAGGCCACTTTGCCGACTGGGCGGGGCGTGCTGCCATCGTGCCCAGCCACCAGAAAGCTGACTTCTTCGAGACCGTGCTGTGCAGGCGCGTCCAGGGTTTGTAGCTGCACCTCAAAACGGCCGCCTTGCATGCCCAGTTGCTGCATGGCGCTGCTGACCGCTTGGGCCAACGGTTTGGCCGCCTTTTGGCGTTGCAGCGAAACGGCTTTGGCCGCTTGCAGACAGGCTTTGTGGGCCGCTTGTTCGGCTTTTTGCAGACTGTCCAGGTCGGCCGCGGCATCGAGCTGCGCCAGATCTTGGCGCCAGGTTTGCAAACTCAGCGGCAATTCGTCCGGCGTTTTCTTGTAGCGGCGGGCCAGTGAGAGCCACAGGCCCATGCGCTCATCGAGCTCTGCGAGTTGGGCCGGATCCAGATCGGTTTTGCGCAAATAGGCGTGCAGGCTGTAGGCCACGTCTTCGGCCTGGGCCTGGGCCGAGGTCAGCACATCGGCCAAGGCCTGGAACTCAGGCTCAAACTGACCGAGCGACTGCAAGGTCTGGATGGCGCGCGAGAGCTGACGCAAAGCACCTTCGTCGTCGCCATGGTCTTCACCTTCCAGCATGGCGGTGCTTTGCTTGGCCCCATCGATCAGGGCTTGCGCATTCGCCAGTCGGCCATGTTGCGTGCTCAACTCTTGCCATTCGTCAACCTGAGGATTGAGCTTTTCCAGTTCGCCAATTTGCCAGGCCAGACGCTCGCGTTCGTTGGCCAAAGTGCTCTGTGCTTGCAGGGCGTCGGCCAGTTTTTGCTCGGCCTGCCGCCAAGCCTGCCAGGCGGCTTTGAGTTGCCGTGTGTCGGTGCCTGCATAGGCGTCCAGCAATCCACGCACAGCGTCGGGACGGGTCAGACTTTGCCAAGCGTGTTGGCCATGGATGTCCAGAAGTTGTTCACCAATCTCGCGCAGCTGGGTGGCGGTGGCAGGGCTGCCGTTGATCCAGGCGCGGCTTTTGCCCGCGGTGTCCACTGTGCGGCGCAGCAGCAAATTGGCGCTGATCTCAAATCCGGCATGTTCGAGCCAAGCTTGAATCCGGGGTGTGGTGTCGAATTCGGCGCAGACCTCGCAGCGGCTAGCGCCCTCGCGCACCACGCTCGCTTCAGCTCGGGCGCCCAGGGCCAGTTGCAGGGCATCGATCAAAATGGATTTGCCTGCCCCGGTCTCGCCGGTCAACACGCTGAAGCCTGCGCTCAGGTCCAGCGCCAGTTCGTGCACGATCACAAAGTCGCGCAAGGTGATGTGCGTCAGTGCCACGGCTCAAGCGCCCTCATTCCAATGCATTTTTTTGCGAAGGGTGTCAAAGTAGTTCCAGCCTGCAGGGTGCAAGAATCGGACTTTGTGTTCAGATCGCTGCACCATGATCCGATCACCCAAAATCAGATCGGCCAGTGATTGCATATCGAAATTGGCACTGACATAGCGCCCCGCCACGATTTCGATGCTTATCTCGGACGACTCGGGCAGGACGATGGGTCGATTGGACAGGGTGTGCGGCGCAATCGGCGCCATCACCCAGCCCCCAATCGAGGGGTGCATCAAGGGTCCACCGACCGAAAGTGAATAAGCCGTAGAGCCCGTAGGGCTTGCAATGATCAGCCCATCGGCGCGTTGGTTGGATACAAAATGACCATCAACCTCGATGCGCAACTCGGCCATGCCCGAGGTGCCTCCCCGGTTGACCACCACGTCGTTCATGGCCAAGGCGCTGAACACGCAGCGCTGGTCGCGCACAACCTGGGCCTGCAGCAAGCTGCGGTCTTCGGTCTGGTAGTGGCCCTGCAACATGGGCAAGAGCACATCCTGGTAGCTCAAAAGGGGGATGTCTGTGATGAAGCCCAGCCGCCCCTGGTTGATGCCCATCAGAGGCAAGCCATAGCGGGCCATCTGGCGGCCAATCCCCAACATGGTGCCATCTCCGCCAATGACCAGGCCCAAATCGCACTGCGTGCCGATCTCGGTCATCTCCAACACCGGGTATCGGTTCAAACCGGTGTGGGCAGCCGTGTCCTTGTCCAGTACCACATCGCAGCCCTGCCTGTTCAAAAACTGGGCCACATCGTCCAAAGCACGCCGTGAGCTCTCCAACGCGCCACCTTGGGTGGTCGTGTGGTACTTGCCAAAAAGTGCAACGTGACGGAACTTTGATCTCATGCGTAAATTACATCATTAAAATGGCCAAATGCTCGACGAACGTGCCAAGTTATTGCTCAAAGCGCTGGTAGAACGCTACATTGCGGACGGTCAGCCCGTTGGCTCTCGCACCCTCTCCAAGGCCTCGGGCCTGGACTTGTCGCCTGCCACCATCCGCAACGTCATGTCGGATCTGGAGGAGCTGGGCCTGATTGCCAGCCCGCACACTTCGGCAGGGCGCATCCCGACAAGCCGAGGCTACCGCCTGTTTGTGGACACGATGCTGACAGTGCAGCGCGACAGTCTGGAAACCCCGACCCTCACACCTGACCAGCCCCAGAAAGTCATCGCCAGTGCGGCGAATTTGCTGTCGAGTTTGTCGCATTTTGTGGGCGTGGTCATGACGCCGCGGCGTGCCTCAGTGTTCAGACACATTGAGTTTTTGCGCCTGTCCGAGCGGCGTTTGTTGGTCATCATCGTCTCGCCCGAAGGCGATGTTCAAAACCGCATCCTGTTCACCGAGACCGATTACTCCCAAAGTCAGTTGATCGAAACCTCCAACTTCCTTAACACCCACTATGCCGGCATGGCCATCGAGCAGGTGCGCAACCGGGTACAGCAAGAGTTGGTCAGCCTGCAAAGCGAAATCGCCACTCTCATGCAAGCGGCCGTGCAGGTCAGCTCTGAGGCGCTGGCCGATGACCAAAACGAGGTGGTGATTGCGGGCGAACGCAACTTGCTGTCGGTGAGCGACTTTTCCAGCGACATGGGCCACTTGCGCCGTGCGTTTGAGTTGTTTGAGCAAAAAACCCAGCTCATGCGCTTGCTCGATGTGTCCAGCCAGGCCGAAGGTGTGCGCATTTACATTGGCGGCGAGAGTCAGATCGTGCCCATGCAGGAGTTGTCGGTGGTCAGTTCGCCCTACGAGGTGGACGGTCAGGTGGTGGGCACCTTGGGTGTGATTGGCCCCACCCGCATGCCCTATGACCGCATGATCCAGATCGTCAACATCACCTCTCGCCTGGTCAGCAACGCGCTGAGCCAGACCAAATAAGCCCCTGCCGCCCACTACAATCGAGGCTTCGGTGGGGGCGTTAGCTCAGTTGGTTAGAGCAGAGGACTCATAATCCTTTGGTCGACAGTTCAAGTCTGTCACGCCCTACCATTTCGATCCAAGACTCAGCCTACTTCTAGCCAAGTGGGCTTTTTTCGTTTTTGGGCTCAGGCAGAGATGTTCATGGCCGCAGGAACTTGCCCGGTTTGGGTAATGATGCCCCGCGCCTGCCGAATCGCATCGACCGTGGCCAGGGCTGTGGCTTCGGCGGCCATCACCGTCAGCAACATGAGGTCGGGTGGGCTGGCTTCGGAGCCAGTGGCCAAGGCAAACAAGGTGTCGCCGTCCAAGGTGGTGTGTGCGGGGCGGATGCTGCGGGCCAGGCCGTCATGGGCGCTAATGGCCAGGCGCTTGGCCTGCGCTTTGGTGAGCTTGGCGTTGGTGGCGACCACACCAATGGTGGTGTTGGTGCCGGACAGGGGGCGGTTGCCGCGCTCAGCCGCCAGCAATGCGCGTTGGGTGTCCAGCAGGTTGAGGCCATCGGCCGTGCGGGCACCCGCCAGTATTTGACCTGTCGCGGGGTCGATCACATCCCCCACCGCGTTGCAGGCCACCAAGGCGCCCACTACCCAAGGGCCCACGCGAACACTCGCGTTGCCGATGCCGCCTTTCATGCAGCGGTTAAGGCCGAACAGTTTGCCCACGCAGGCCCCCGCGCCTGCGCCCACATTGCCGGCTGCGGGCGTGGCCGTCGATGCCGCTTGGCAGGCGGCGTAACCGGCCTCAGCGCCCGGACGGGCTTGTGGGTTGTCGCCCTTGCGCACCACGGGCAGGTCAAACAGCACGGCGGCGGGCACGATGGGTACACGGCCGTAGCCGGTTTCAAACCCAATGTGGTGTTCTTCCAGCCAGCGCACCACGCCTGTGGCTGCGTCCAGGCCAAAAGCGCTGCCGCCACTGAGCACCACCGCGTGCACCTTGTCCACCAGGTTGGACGGGTCCAGCAAATCGGTCTCCCGGGTGCCCGGAGCGGCCCCGCGCACATCTACTGCACCCACGGCAGCATTGGGGGCAAGAACCACAGAGCAGCCCGTCAGCCGTTCACTCAATGTGAAGTGACCAACCTCCAGGCCTGACACGTCGACAATGGATCCAGAAGGGTGTGTGATGGGCATGTTCAAGGGGTCTCCGGCAGGGATGGCATGTGTCATGTGGTGTGAGGATAGCCTCTGAGGCGCGCTTCCTCCAGGGGTCTTCTCCAGAGGTCATTTAATTGCGGCGACCTCCAGAGAGCCCATAAAAGCTTGTTATAATTCGAGACATGATGCGGCTGTAGCTCAGCTGGATAGAGTACTTGGCTACGAACCAAGGGGTCGTGGGTTCGATTCCTGCCAGCCGCACCAAAACAAGAAAGCCCACAACGCAAGTTGTGGGCTTTTTCTTTGGGCCAACGAACATGAGTCAGGTCATTTCCACCGAATCCGACGACGAAGAATGGGGTTTGCCCGCTCTGCCAGCAGGCACGCGCAATTACATGACCCCAAAGGGCTATGCGCGTTTGAGAGCCGAGTTGTTCAGCTTGATCGATGACGAACGCCCCAAAGTGGTCGAGATCGTGCATTGGGCTGCCAGCAACGGTGACCGGTCAGAAAACGGTGATTATCTGTATGGCAAAAAGCGCCTGCGCGAGATTGATCGCCGTATTCGTTTTCTCACCAAGCGTCTGGAAATCGCCGAAGTGGTGGACCCGGCAGTCCATCACGGCCGCGATCAAGTGTTCTTTGGCGCCACGGTCACTTATGCGGAAGCTGCGGGCCAGGAGCGCACGGTCACGATTTTGGGCATCGACGAAGCCGACAGCTTGCAGGGCCAAGTCAGTTGGGTCTCGCCGATTGCGCGCACTTTGCTCAAGTCCCGTGAAGGCGATGAGCTCAAGTTGGTCACACCATCTGGCGTGCTGAGCATCGAGGTCTTGGCAGTTTCTTACCCCAGCTCTGCCTGAGCAGCGCTCACATTGGAGGCGTATTGCTTTTGTGAGACTGCCGTTCGGCCGTGATGACCGAGGGTGTGCGTTTGAGGTGGCGCAGCACTTGATCCAGATGGGCGGTGTCGCGCACCGCGATCACAAACTTCAATTCAGCCGTGTCTTGCGGGGTGTCGTGCCCCATGTCCACATGGACGATATCGGTCTCGGCGCTGGCCATGGCGCCAGCAACCCGGGCCAGCACCCCTTTGCCATTCACCACGGTGACGTTGATCGACGTTTCAAAGCTGCGCTTCAACTCATCTGACCATTCGACACCGATGAAGCGCTCGCTGTCTTTGTGCTCGAGCTTGCGGGCAGTCGCGCAGTCCCTGGTGTGCACCGCCAGACCCTCACCACGCCCCAAATAACCCACGATGTCGTCACCGGGCAATGGACGGCAGCAACGAGAAAAGACAACAGATGCGTTTTCGCTGCCATCCAGGATGATCGCGCCTTGTGAGATCGATTCATGGGCAGTGAATCGCTCGCGCGTCATCAACAAAGCATCGGGCTTTTGGCCCATCTCAGACAACAAGGCGGTGAGACGTTTGGCCACGATGGTGGCAATGCGCTTACCCAGGCCGATGTCCATCAACAAGTCTTGTCGGTTGCGGTTGCCCGTAAAGCGCAGCAACTTGTCCCACAGCGCATGGTGGGCGTCATCGTTGGCGGGCAGTTGGTGGATGCCTTCGGCCCGCATGGCTTGAGACAGCAATTTTTCGCCCAAGTCCACCGACTCGGTTTGGGCCATGGTCTTGAGGTGGTGGCGAATTTTGGACCGTGCGCGCCCGGTGCGCACAAAACCCAGCCAGGCTGGGTTGGGGGCCGATACAGGGGCGGTGATGACTTCGACGACATCGCCGTTTTTCAGCTCCGTGCGCAAGGGGACTTGGTCGCCATTGATGCGGGCGGCCATGGCGTGATCGCCAATTCGGCTGTGGATGGCATAGGCAAAGTCCACCACGGTGGCACCGCGTGGCAAGGCCATGATTTGGCTCTTGGGTGTGAACACATAGACCGCATCGGGAAAGAGGTCAACTTTCACATGGTCCCAAAACTCGGCAGCATCGCGGGTTTCTTTTTGAATGTCGAGCAGCGACTGAAGCCACTGCGTACCCAAGCGCTCGGACTGGGCGCTGGCGGATTCGTGCTCTTTGTAGAGCCAATGTGCCGCCACACCCGACTCTGCCACCAGGTGCATCGGTTCGGTGCGCATCTGAAACTCGACGTTGACGCCCGAAGGGCCTACCAAAGTCGTGTGCAGCGATTGGTAGCCATTGACCTTGGCAATCGCGATGTGGTCCTTGAACTTGCCGGGCACGGGCTTGTAGATCTGGTGCAACAAGCCCAAAGCGGTGTAACAGTCGATGACCGAAGGCACGATCACACGAAAGCCATAAATGTCGGTCACTTGGGCAAAGCTCAGGTGTTTTTCATCCATCTTCTTGTAGATGGAGTACAGGGTTTTTTCCCGACCACTGATGCGCACGTCCATGTGGGCCTGAGCAAAAATGGCCTCCACATCGGCCTGCACTTTTTGGATCAGGTCGCGGCGCCGGTTACGCGCGCGAGAGACGGCCTTGGAAAGGACCGCATATCGCCAAGGCAACAAGTGCTTGAAAGACAAATCCTGGAGCTCACGGTAGATCTGGTTCAGGCCCAAACGGTGGGCAATGGGTGCATAAATTTCCAGCGTCTCGGACGCGATGCGACCCCATTTGCTGCGCGGCATGTCCGACATGGTGCGCATGTTGTGGGTGCGGTCGGCCAACTTGATGAGGATGACGCGCACATCACGCGCCATGGCCAGCAGCATTTTGCGAAACGACTCGGCTTGATTCTCTTCTCGGGTGTTGAATTCCAGCTTTTCCAGCTTGGTCAAGCCATCGACCAATTCTGCAACGGGTGAGCCAAAGCGCTCGATCAGCGCCATTTTGGTGATGCCACAGTCTTCCATGGCGTCGTGCAGCAGTGCGGCTGCCAGAGCCTGGGCATCGAGCTTCCACTCGGTGCATAAACCCGCCACCGCGATGGGGTGGGTGATGTAAGGCTCGCCACTTTTACGCATCTGGCCCAGGTGGGCTTCGTCGGCATATTTGTAAGCGCGGCGCACCATGTCGGTGTCGGCTTCGTTCAGATAGTCCAGTTGCGCTTCGAGCACCGCAAAGCTGGCCGCTGCTGCATTCGCTGCGGCCGGGTCCAACGCTTTGGGGCGGTTGGGACTGGCTTTGGGGGTTTTGGGCATCACGGCACTCATGGCCTCAATGTAACGTAAGCCGCACAGGTCATGAAAAAAAGGCCAAAAAAAAGCCCCAAACTGGGGCGATTTCAGAGGAGCAAAACCGGTGTCAACCGGTCCATGCCCTTGGCATTTTTTCAGGACACGCGCTTGAGCATTTCGATCCCGACTTTGCCTGCCGCGATTTCGCGCAATGCAGTCACACCAGGCTTGTTTTTGCTCTCAATGCGCGGGGTGTGGCCCTGGCTCAACATGCGCGCACGGTAAGTGGCGGCCAAAACCAGCTGAAAGCGGTTCGGGATTTGTTCCAGGCAATCTTCAACAGTGATGCGGGCCATGATGGTTTTCCTTGAGAAAGGCTGAATGGGATTCAGGCGATTTTGAGCGCTTGGAAGGTGTCAGGCCGGGCGCGGCGCTGCACGTGGTACTTGAGCCGCTGGGCATGAACAACCGATTTGAGGTCAAACAGAGCACGATCAAATACTTCATTGATTATAACGAAGTCGAATTCCCGAGCCTGGGACATCTCGACCGCCGCGTTCTGCAAGCGCAGCTCAATGATGTCGGCGGTGTCTTCACCCCGGCGCTCCAGGCGTGAGCGCAACTCTTCCCAGCTCGGCGGCAAAATGAAGATCAGCACCGCATTGGCATACATCTTCTTGATCTGCAGGGCACCCTGGTAATCGATCTCCAGCACCACATCGGCGCCTTGGGCCATGCGCTCTTCGATCATCTTTTTGGAGGTGCCGTAGCGCTGGCCATGCACATGGGCCCACTCGACAAAGGCGTCTGCCAGCACCATGGCGTCAAACTCTTGCGCCGAGGCAAAAAAGTACTCGCGGCCATGCTTTTCCTGACCGCGAGGTGCACGGGTGGTGTGCGAGACGGTGGGCTGCACCCGAGAATCCAACTCCATCAAGGCTTTCACCAAGCTGGATTTGCCAGCCCCGCTGGGGGCGGCCACGACAAACAGGTTTCCGGGGTAATCCATGTGGGTGCTCTTTATTCGATGTTTTGGACTTGTTCACGCATTTGCTCGATCAGCACCTTCATGTCCACCGAGATGCGGGTCATTTCCAGCACGGCCGATTTGGAGCCCAGGGTGTTGGCTTCGCGGTGCAGCTCCTGAATCAGGAAGTCCAGGCGCTTGCCAATGTCACCGCCTTGGGTGAGCAGGCGGCTGAGTTCGTCCAGGTGCGAGCGCAGGCGGGTCAGTTCTTCGGCCACATCGATGCGGATGGCGAAAGCCGTGGCTTCGGTCAGAGCGCGGTCTTGGGCGGCTTCGGGCAGCTGGCTGCCATCGGCCAAGGCCATGGCGTCTTTCCACCGCTCCAAAAAGCGCTGACGCTGCTGCTCGACCAGTTGCGGCACCAGCGGCACCGCCTGTTCCGCCAGGCTGCGCAGCTGGGTGATGTGGCTTTGGAGCATCTCGGTCAGGCGGGCGCCTTCGCGGGCGCGCGCTTCTCGCAGCGCGTCCACTGCTTGGTTGGCCAGTTGCATCCAAGCGGCTTCGTCGGGTGCGGTTTGGCCCGCGCTGCCAGCGCTCATGCGCAGCACATCGGCCACACTCAGAGCGCGGGCACCAGGCAACCAGTCTTGAATTTTGTCTTGCAGAGCGGCTATTTTTTGCAAGGCTTGGTGGTTGGGCGCTTGCAGGGCCGCGCCGTCGCCAGCGTCCTGGCTGGCGCGCACTTCCACTTTGCCGCGTTTGATCTGTCGGGTGATCAGCTCGCGCAGGCCGGGTTCGAGTTGGCGCAGTTCTTCGGGCAAGCGAAAACTCAGGTCCAGGAAGCGGCTGTTGACCGAGCGGATTTCCAGACCCAGCCGGGCTGACGGGGCCGCGTTGGCAGGGCTTTCACCGTCTGCGGCCAGCGGGCTGTGCTGCACGCTGGCGTATCCGGTCATACTGTAAACTGGCATCGATCAAGTTCCTTGTGACAGCGCTTGGCCCCATGGACCATGACGCGCTGCTGATGCCCAGCTGGGCTGAGCATGAAACGAGGCATTATCTCAAACTCTTGTGTCCGCCCCGCCCGTTCTCTGCCGGGCGCACGGCCAGGACCCAAGGGCCAACCCCTTCAGCGCCAACATGAACACCACCAACTCTTACATCCGAACCGGTCGCGCCGCCGACGCCCTGCGCGCGGTGCGCATCACCCGCGCTTACACCGTGCACGCCGAAGGCTCGGTGTTGATTGAGTTTGGCCAGACCCGCGTGCTGTGCACCGCCTCGGTCGAAGAAAAAGTGCCAGGCCACAAAAAAGGCAGCGGCGAAGGCTGGGTCACCGCCGAATACGGCATGCTGCCGCGCGCCACCCACACCCGGGGCGACCGTGAAGCCGCTCGCGGCAAGCAAAGCGGCCGCACGCAAGAGATCCAGCGCCTGATTGGCCGCTCGCTGCGCGCGGTGTTTGACCTGAAAAAGCTGGGCGAGCGCACGATTCACCTGGATTGCGATGTGCTGCAAGCCGATGGCGGCACCCGTACGGCCAGCATCACCGGCGCTTTTGTGGCGGCGCAAGACGCGGTGAACTGGTTGATGAAAACCGGCAAACTGACCGAATCGCCCATCCTTGACCGTGTGGCCGCCATCTCGGTGGGCTTGAAAAACGGCACCGCCTTGCTGGACCTCGATTACCCCGAAGACTCGGCTTGCGACACCGACATGAACGTGGTCATGACCGGCGCAGGCAACTTTGTGGAAGTGCAGGGCACCGCCGAGGGGGTGGCCTTTACCCGTGTCGAGATGGACCGCATGCTGGCGCTGGCCGAAAAAGGCATAGCCCAACTGGTGCAGTTGCAAAAGCAGGCGCACGACGAGCCCCAAACCCTGACCTTCAGCGCCTGAACCTGTCCGCTCATGAAAATCGTTCTCGCCTCCAACAATGCGGGCAAACTGGCCGAGCTGCAAACCCTGTTGGCGCCGCTGGGCATGACGCTGGTGCGCCAGTCCGAGCTGAACATCCCTGAAGCTGCCGAGCCGTTCAAAACCTTTGTGGAAAACGCCTTGGCCAAAGCGCGCCATGCGGCGCAGCTGAGCGGCATGCCCGCGCTGGCCGATGACGCGGGCCTGTGTGTGGATGCGTTTGGTGGCCAGCCTGGCGTGGACACGGCGTTTTACGCCACCCGCTTTGGTTACCCCAAGGGCGATGACACCAACGTCACGGCTTTGCTGGCGCAAATGCAGGGCATTGCCAACCGCCGAGCCGCCATGGCCAGCTCCCTGGTGGCCGTGCGCAGTGCCGACGATCCGGAGCCGCTGATTGCCGTGGGCCGGGTGGTGGTGCAGATCACGCCCGAGCGCCGGGGCACGAACGGTTTTGGTTTTGACCCGGTGATGTTGTTGCCTGAATTCGGCAAGACTTTTGCCGAGTTGCCCCCCGAGGTGAAAAACGCCCACAGCCACCGGGGCCGCGCTGCGCAAGCCATGCTGGCGCTGATGCGTGAACGCTGGCTGGGCAGCGCAGTGCCATGAACCCCATGATGGACCCGGTGCACGCCATGCGCCCAGGCGTGCTGCAACTGAACGCCTTGCCGCCGCTGTCGCTGTATGTGCACCTGCCTTGGTGCATCAAGAAGTGCCCGTATTGCGACTTCAACTCGCACGAGTTGCGTGAGGGTGCTGACCCGGTGTCGACACAAGACGCCTACATCCACGCGCTGTTGGCTGACTTGGAAGCGAGCTTGCCTTTGATTTGGGGCCGCAGCATTCAAACTGTCTTTTTGGGCGGCGGCACGCCCAGCTTGTTCTCGCCCGAGGCGATTGACCGCTTGATTTCGGGCATCCGCGCCCGTGTGCGTTTGGCGCCAGATGCCGAGATCACCATGGAAGCCAACCCCGGCACCTTTGAAAAAGACCGTTTCAAGGCCTTTCACCAAGCGGGCATCACCCGCTTGTCGATTGGCGTACAGAGTTTTGACAACGCTCACCTCAAAGCCTTGGGCCGGGTGCACGACCGTGACCAAGCGCTGGCTGCCGTGACCGAGGCTGCGCAGGTGTTTGACACCTTCAACCTGGACCTGATGTACGCCTTGCCAGGCCAGACGCTCGAAGGCCTCTCGCAAGACATCCAGACCGCTTTGGCTTTTGCGCCACCGCACATCTCGATCTACCACCTGACCATCGAGCCCAACACCGTGTTCGCCAAGTTCCCGCCCGCCTTACCCGAAGACGATTTGGCCTACGAGATGATGGACCGCATCACCGAGTTGACCGCCTCGGCCGGGCTGCAGCGTTACGAGGTCTCGGCCTATGCCAAACCCGGACACCAATGCGCCCACAACCTGAACTATTGGCAGTTTGGCGACTATTTGGGCATTGGTGCAGGCGCGCACAGCAAGCTCAGTTTTGCGCACCGTGTGCTGCGGCAAGTCCGCTACCGCGAGCCCGCGCTGTACATGCAGCAGGCCATGAAGGGTGAGCCCGTGACGCAAAGTACCGAGGTCTCACGCCAGGACTTGCCGTTTGAGTTCATGCTCAACGCTTTGCGATTGCGCGATGGTTTTGCTTTGGCCGACTACTTGGACCGCACCGGCTTGTCCTTCACCAGCATTCAGGCTGGTTTGCAAGAGGCGGAAAAAATGGGCTGGATCGGCCGAGACCTGCACCGGGTTTGGCCGACTGACAAAGGCTTTGATTTCTTGAGTGATTTGCAAGCGCTGTTTTTGGCTGACAGCCCATAAAAGCCATCCTGTAGGTTTGCAACTCAAAAAATTTTTCGGTTCAATTTTCGGGTGCGATCCAGCAAAAACTTGAAGCCGTAGAGCATCAACAATGCGCCCAGCACATTGCCGAAAAACATGGGCCAGATGTCGACCCAGATGTTCAACTCAGGGCGATCGAGCATCCACCACATCAATTGGTGGGTGAGGGCACTGGCTGCAGAAAAAATCAGCGTGATGTTGAGCAGTTTGGACGTGGTCAGGGTGTGCAGTTGAGGGTTGAGCCATTGCCGATGCTGCAGGTATTTCATCACCAACCAAGGTGTGAAGCCACTCACAAGGCCATTCATGAGGGCCAAAGTTGCGTTCTCCGTCTCGAAAAGTGCGCTGTCGATGAACCAGCCGCCCAACACGAGACCCACCGCACCCGGCAAACCCAGTACCAAAACCAAAATGATTCTGAAGCCCGCCGGTAAAAACACCCAGCTGATGCCTTCGCTGTATTCAAAAAAACCGAACATCCAGCCATTGAGCTTGAAGAAGCTCACAAACAAAACAGCGCTGAGCAAAGCCAGCGCTGTCTTTTCGAAAGCATGCTGAAGCAGAACTTTCATGCGCTTTGGTTTTGATGCGCTTGTTGCATCGATTGCCCCAGGTGACTGAAGTAGTCCAGCGTGCGCTGCGTAGGGCTCAGGAACTTGGCGCGTCGATCACCATCCTGATTCAAGGTGCTGAGCATGTCCTTGTCACGTAAACGCGTGATGCGTTTGTGCAGTGTGGCGGGCGACCCAAGTTCGGTCAAACCAATGGCCTCTCGCACGGTCATGGGCTGGCCTTCGTACCAGCGCAAAACCACCGCTTGAAGCAAGGCTTTTTCATTGGCATCCATCTCCAAGCCATCGGGTAAGGCCTGTACCACCTGCGCCAGCTGTAAAAAGCGCAAGTAGGCGGAAGCAAAGGGACTGTTGGTTTTTTCCATCATTTTGAGATTTTAATCAAATGAGGTCAGCTTGGGGAAAGCCCCTTCAACCATGAAAACCCTTGCATCCGGATCGGCAGGATATTGTTCGATCTGGCCATCGTGAAGACCAAAGCGTGAATTGGGCTGCAAATGAAAAACGCCCCGTCAGGAGCGTTATTAAAGTGATATGGCGGAAGCGGTGAGATTCGAACTCACGGACCCTTTCGAGTCGCCGGTTTTCAAGACCGGTGCAATCGACCACTCTGCCACGCTTCCTTGGGGTGAGATTGTAGCGATTTAAACCCCCAAGTTCGGCGGTGCAAGCGAATGACGCGCCAAATGCATCTCATGAAATTCATCAACCAGAAACTTCGAGCAGTTCGCTGGTAAAAGCCAACGCTCGTTCGATGAACTCATCGGCCATGGCGGTGTCAGCCGCAAACAACAGCGTGGCCATTCAGCGCTGGCCAGCAAGGCCGAGCGGGCTGACCATTAAGCCAGCCCCAGGAGGCAGGTCATGCTGCCTTGGCCTTATTCGCCCTGCGAGCCGCGGTGTGCCCAGCCCGTGGTGCGCTTTTCGATGGCGCTGAACAACTCGTACATCGCCATGGCCATGACCCCCACCACCACCAGACCCGAGAAGGCCAGGCCCATTTGCATGGCAGAACCGGCCGAGATCAGCAGGTAGCCAATGCCTTCGTTCGAGGCGGTCATCTCGGACACGGTGGTGCCCACAAAGGCCAAGGTGATGGCGACTTTGAGCGAGCCGTAAAAATAAGGCATGGAGCGGGGCAGGCCGACTTTGACCAGCACGTCCCAGCGCTTGGCACCCAGCACGCGCAGCACGTCTTCGAGCTCTGGCTCCAAGGTGGCCAGGCCGGTGGCGATGTTCACCATGATGGGGAAGAAGCTGATCAGGAAGGCCGTGAGGATGGCGGGGCCGATGCCGATGCCGAACCACACCACCAAAATCGGCACGAAGGCCGCTTTGGGCAAAGCGTTGAAGGCGGTCATCAGCGGGTACACGGCGGCATATGCCAGGCGTGAGCTGCCGATGATGAAGCCCAGCAACACGCCCACCACGATGGCGATGCCAAAGCCCACCATGGTCACCCAGAAGGTGCGCCAGGCGTGGCCAGCGATCACATCACTGAACTCCACAGTTTGCTGCGCAATGCGCGAGGGGCTGGGGAAGACGAATTCCGACACGTTGAAGGCGCGGCACAGGCCTTCCCAAAGCAGGATGCTCAGGACCAGCAAGATCCAGGGGGACCAGCTTTCAAGAGATTTTTTTTGCATGTGGGGTCTCCCGCTTATTGGTTGATGGCTGCACCGGTCTTGCGCATGGCCCCGATGTGGCCGCGCAACTCGTGCACGATGTTGGTGAATTCAGGGGTGTAGGTGATTTCGAGATCGCGCGGGCGCGGCAGATCGATTTCTTTTTTCACCACAAAGCGGCCGGGGCTCTTGCTCATGACGTACACCGTGTCGGCCAAAAACACCGACTCGCGCAGGTCGTGCGTGACCAAAATCACGTTGAACTTTTGCGCCGACCACAGGTCGCGCAAGATGCACCAGAGTTCTTCACGCGTGAAGGCGTCGAGCGCGCCAAAAGGCTCGTCGAGCAGCAGCATCTTGGGCTCATGGATCAGGGCGCGGCAAATGCTGGCGCGCTGCTGCATGCCGCCCGACAGTTGCCAGGGAAACTTGTCTTCGTAGCCCCCCAAGCCCACGGTGTTGAGCAGCTTGCGGGCGCGCTCGACGTATTCGGCCTTTTTTTCCTTGAAATTGGAGCGGTAGGGCTCCACGATTTCGAGCGGCAACAACACGTTGTCGAGCGTGGTGCGCCAGGGCAAAAGCGACGAAGCCTGAAAGGCCATGCCGCTGATTTTCAAAGGCCCCGTCACCGGTTGACCGTCGACCAGGATTTGGCCTTTGCTGGGCATTTTCAGGCCCGTGGTCAGCTTCATGAAGGTTGATTTGCCGCAACCCGAAGGGCCGACGATGGCGATGAACTCGCCTTGCTTGACCTGCAGGTTGATGTCTTCCACCGCGAAGTGGTTTTGTGCCAGCAACTCGTCGTTGTAGGCCAGCCAGACATTCTGGAAATCAACGAATGATTCTTGGGTCATGGTGTGAGCTCTGAAATGGTGTTCGAAAGTGTATACAAAACATCCCCTTGAAAAGCCCACTGACTCCGGGGAGTTGAAGTGGGCTCAAGCCATGGTGAACCTGCACCAGGAGATGACCCGCTTTGCCTTCAGGCATGACCTGTCGGCAAAGCTGGCGGGCCTATTTTTTGGCTTTGGGCAAGATGTCCAGTTCTTTGGCCGTGGGCAGGAAAGAGCCGTTCCAGATGTCTTCGGCTTTCACGCGGGTCTTGGTGTTGAAGGCATCAGACACTTGAGATGCCATCAGCGACAGACGGGGACCGCTCACCTGGCCAAAGCCTTCGGCGCGGGCCGAGGGGCTGTTGATCACGGTGTCGATCGCCAGTTGCAAGCGGCGTGTTTCCAAAGCGGTGTTGATGATGCCGTCGCGGGCCTTGACGGTTTCAATGGCCGCTGCGGGGTTCTCCATGACTTCTTTGGCGCCTTTGGCAAACGCGCTCAGGAAGGCTCTGACGGCCGCTGGGTTTTCTTTCAGGATCTTGGGCGAAGCGATGATGGCGTTGCCGTAGAGCTTCACGCCAAAGTCGGGGTACTGCATGACCACCACATCTTCGACTTTCACGCCACGCGCTTCGATGTTGAGCAGCGAGGTGAAGGTGAAGCCGGTGATGGCGTCCACATCACCGCGCACCAGCATGGTTTCGCGCAAAGGTGGGTCCATGGCGGTCCAGGTCACGTTGCCGATGTTGTTGGCTTTCTGGAAGATCGGGAAGGCGCGGCGACCGGCGTCAAACACGGGGGCGCCCAATTTCTTGCCTGCCAGATCAGCCGGGTTTTTGATGCCGGATTTCTTCAAAGCCATCACCGAAGCGGGTGTGTTGTTGTAGACCATCATGATGGCCACAGGCTTGTTGGGGGCGTCGGGGTTGTTGGCGTGGAATTCCATCAAGGCGGCCAAGTCGGCAAAGCCCAAGTCATAAGTGCCCGAGGCCACACGGGTCACCGCGCCGCCAGAGCCGTTGCCGGAGTCCACCGTCACGTCCAATTTGGCATCTTTGAAATGGCCTTTGGCAGCAGGCAGCAAGAAGAAAGCCGATGGGCCTTCAAAACGCCAGTCCAGTTGGAACTTGATGGGGGTGGTTTGCGCATGTGCAGAACCAAATGCTGCGACAGCAGCCAATGCGGCGGTGGCCTTGATGAGGAAACGCTTGTTCATGGGGGCTCCAGGTTCAAATAAACGGTGATTCATGTCTAGCAAAATCGGTGCCATTATCAAGCACCTGCCTGACAGACGGTGTCAGGTTGTTCCCCTAAAAATTCCCATTCCTGGTGCAAGCGAGGGGAAAGGGTGGCACCAAAAAGGTTCTCCACCGGTGTCAATTCATTTTTTTGTGTTCTTGACTGTATACACATTGAATGTCTGCGTGATCAGTGGAAACCCTGCCTGTTTCAAACCTTTGCCCTAGACCGCTTTGACCCTGACCCCGCCAATGACGCCCAGCACCAAGAGCGCAATGCCGGCCATGGTCAATGGCTCGGGCCAATGGCCCCGCAGCCAAAAGGCATAGCCCAAAGCAGCCAGGGTTTCAAAAACGATCAACTGCCCAGCCAAGGCCGTGGGCAGGCGTTGACTGGCAGCGTTCCAGCACAGGGTGCCCAGCCACGAAGCGAACAGTGCAATCGCCATCATGAGGCCGATGAATTCGTGGGGACGCGGCCCCAGGGGCATGGGCAGAGGGTTCTGTGTGGCGCTGGCCCAGATCCAGAAGCCTGCATAGCCGAGCAAGGCCAGGGGCAGCGTGGCCAGGCCTTGCGCCGTGGCCCACACGCGCGGGTTGCGCTCGGGGTGGCCGCGCAGCCAGTCGGCGTTCTTGAGGGGGTACCAGGTCCAGCAGACCACTGCGCCAATGGCCAGCAGGGCTCCGGTGATGTAGCGGACGGTATCGGCTTGCGGGTTTTGCAGCAAGGTGGTCCATTCCACATGGTTCACGCAAGCGATGCCTAGCAAAATCAGCGCCAATGGCGGAGCCAGTTGACGCCAGGGAAAGCGCCCGTCGCGTTGGTGGTTCAGCACATTCGCTGCGACCGCAATCACCACCGGCAGGGTGCCAATAATCATGGTGGGCAGCGCACCACCTGCGCGCTGGATGGCGCTGGACAGGAACAGGTAATACAGCACGTTGCCAATGGCGGCGAGTTTCAGCGCAGCCAGCCAGTCGGCGCGGGTCAGGCGCCGGATGTCGGCGCGGTCCACAAAGGCCAAGGGCAGGGCGATCAGGCCAAAAGCCAGATAGCGGCCAAAGGTGTGCAGCGCGGCCGGGTAGTCGGGCAAGAGCAGCGGCCCCACAAACACCAGGCCCCACATCAGGCCTGCGGCCAAAGCGAACAGCACACCGCTCAGCATGCGACGGCTCTGGGCGGGTGGGGCGCTGTGGCGTGGGGGGCCATGAACAAGATCATGGCGCGCATTATCCCTGCACCCCCGGCAGATCCGGGCCAGTGTCAGGGCAAAAGCCAGGCCTTTTGAAAACGGCCTTGCGGGTCGTGGTCTTGCGCTTGCTTGACGGGGTTGAAGCGCCTGCCCACGCGCGGGTCGGTGCCGCGCCCGCTCACATACAGCCAGTTGCCCTGGTTGCTGCTCACGTCAAAGTCCACCAACTGCGATTCGAACCAGGCCGCGCCCGCGCGCCAATCGCATGACAAATCATGAACCAAGAAGCTCGCCACGATCTGGCGCATGCGGTTGGAAGTGAAGCCCGTGGCGGCCAGCTCGCGCATGCCCGCGTCCACAATGGGCTCGCCGGTTTGGCCGCTGCACCAGCGCTGGAAGTCTTTGGGAAAGTGCGAGGGCTTGGGCAAGTTCGACAAGCCCCGAGCGGCATACAGTTGCGGGCCGTGTTGCAGGTGCAGCATGCGGAAGTTGTCGCGCCACAGCAGCTCAAACCACAGCCAATAGGTGCCATCGTTGCTGCCGTGTTTTTTTTCGTAGACCCGCAGGTCGGCCCAGATGCGGCGGGCCGACACCGCGCCCGTGGCCAGCCAGGGCGACCAGTGGCTGCTGGTGTGCTGGCCTTGCAGGGCGTTGCGGGTTTGCTTGTAGCGGTCGGGCCAAGGGGGCGTGAGGTAGCTTTGCAGGTGGGCCAATGCGCTGGCTTTGCCGCCCCGGCAGGCGCTTTGGGTGTAGGGGAAATTCGAGCGTGGGTGCGCATCGTCCTCGGTGTGGGCTTGCAGCAGCGTGAAGGCGTCTTCGGTCCAGCCGGGCAAGGTGGTCAAGTGCTCAGTGGGCGGGGCGGGCAGTTGGGTCGGCGCAGGCAGCGGTGCCAGCGGTTGGAGCCGCGCCGACTCGATGCGCTGGCGAAACTCGGTGAAGACCTGCGGCATCTCTTCGGCCGCAAAGGGCAGGGCTTCCGGTTCGATCAGGCTCGATTGCCACAGGCTTTGCACAGTGAGGCCCGCGTTGATCAGGGCTTGCACCTGCGCTTCTTCTTCGGGTGCGGCGATGTCCTCGCAAAACACGGTGTCGGCTTGGACCCAGCTTGCGCAGGCGGGCAGCACTTGGGCCACGGGGCCGTGCAGCAACACCAGGCGCTGGTTCAGTGCCTGCAGAGAAGCTTGCAGCTCTTGCAGGGTGTCGGCCACAAAGCGTCTGCGGTGCGCGCCCATGCGGCGAAAGCCCCAGGCGGTGGGCTCGTCTTGCACAGGTTCGTGCACATAGACCAGCAGCAGGGCTTGCTGGTGCGCTTGGGCGTGGGCGATGGCTTGCTGGAGTGCGCGTTGGTCGTGCAGGCGCAAGTCGTTTCGAAACCAGAAAAGGGTGGTGCGCATGCTTTAAAAATCAAACCCCAGCTGGGTGCTGGGTGGGGTGTTGGCGGGGGATGACTTGCCCGATTTGCGGCGGCTGGTCTTGGGGGGGTCGCTGTCCCGGGTGAACACATCGCGTTGCTGGCCCGTGCCATGTTTGCGCGAAGCGTGTTTGTCGATGATGGCTTTTTTGCCCGCTTTCACACCGGGTTCGGCGCGGCGTGCGTGCAGCGCGGCTTTGGCGGTGCGCGTGGTCTCGGCCAGGTCCACCACGGGCAGGGGAATGTCGGCATCGGGTCCGCTGCCCACCGTCAGGCCGCAGTGGCGCTGCACTTCAGGGGGCATGAGCCAGGGCTCGAACAACCAGGTGTCGGGCACACGCCGCATGTGCGGCAGCCAACGGCGCACAAAGATGCCTTTGGGGTCATGGTCTTGCGCTTGTTTGATGGGGTTGTACACCCGCGTGGTGTTGATGCCGGTGGTGCCCGACTGCATTTGCAGCTGGCTCCAATGGATGCCGGGCTCGTAGTCGAGAAACTGGGTGGCCAGCCAGTGGCCTACGGGCCGCCAATCGAGCCACAGGGGGTAAGCCGCCACCGACACCAGCATGGCCCGCATGCGAAAGTTCAGCCAGCCGGTTTGGTGCAGCATGACCACGCAAGCGTCCACCATGGGCCAGCCGGTGCGGGCCGATGTCAGGGCCGCAAAGTGGGCGTCGTTCCAGCCGTCTTCGCGCAGCCCGTCGTAACCCCGGTGCATGTTGCGCCACTCGATTTCGGGCTCGCTCTCTAACTTTTGAATGAAGTGGCAATGCCAATACAAACGGCTGATGAAACCGACCAGCCCTGCGCGGTGCCTGCTGGCTTGCGGGGGCAGGGCATCGAGCGCAGCGCGGGTGCTTTGCACCACCTCGCGCAGGCTGACGCAGCCATAGGCCAGGTAGGTCGACAGGCGCGAACAGGCCGTGGGCGAAGACAGTGGTGAGGAAATGCCGCCCCGGTAAGCCAGCGCCCGTGCATCCAGAAAGCTGTGCAGGGTTTCCAGTCCCAAGCGGCGGCCACCGCGCTGGCGCTGGGCCGGGTTGTGTTGCAAGCCGGGGGGTGCGCGCATGTTGTCGGGCCCCTGGTTTTCTGGGGGCTTGAAAAACTGCAGTGCGGGCAGCGCCGCTTGCGGTGCGGCCATGTGCGCTTCCCAGCGGGCTTGCCAGGTGTTGCGGCTTTTGAGGCGTCGCACCACGCCAAATTGCTGAAATTCAGTCCAGCCCACGCCCACGCTTTGGCACCACGCACCCACTTGCAGGTCGCGCGCGTAGGTGAAGGCGTTGCCGGTTTCTTCGTGCGCCACCAATTCGGCAAACGGCGCTTGTGCGTGCAGCGCGGCCAGCACCTGCACCGCAGGCCCCACGCGCACCTGCAAGCTGCCGCCCAGGGCCTGCAGTTCATGGTGCAACTCGGTGAGTGATTCGCGCACAAACTCAAAGTGTTGCAGCGCGGCATCGGGCTGCGCCCAGAGTTCGGGCTCGACGATGTACAGGCACAGCACCGGCCCCTGGTGCGCGGCGTGTGCCAGCGCCGCGTGGTCGTGCAGGCGCAGGTCGCGTTTGAACCAGACCAGGCGGTAGCTCATGGCCGGGTTGCGGCGCCGGTGGACAGCGGACCCAGGCCACCGGGCCCCGGTCCATAGCGCACCGGATCAATGGGCACGCAATGCAGCAGCACCTGCGGCAGCTCGGGCGCTTGCTGGCGCAGGTAGCGGCGCACGAAGTCGGCGCTGTGCCAAGGGGCGGTGGAGCCGCTCCAGACGGCTTTGTCTTGCACACGCCACTGGCCGTCTTGCGCGTGCAAGACCACCAGCGTGGGCTTGAGCGTCTCAAAGGCCACTTCGGCCACGCTCCAGGCGCCCCATTGGTAAAGCTGCAACCAGCGTGCACTTTGTGAGTCGGGCAGGCTGTGCTGCTGGATCACCGGCAACACCGCCAAGGCCGTGGGACTGTCGGCGGGCAGAGCCTGCAAGGCGCTGCAATCGCGCCGCCATGTCAGGGCCTGATCAGCGGCCCAGCCGCGCAGGTCAAAGTGCTGGCCATTGACCTCGAGCAAGCTGCGGCCGTCCATCTCCACCCAGTCCACATGGCTGTCCAACACCACCCCACTGGTGACCACGGCCAATGCGACGGCCACATGGCGTTTCATGCGCCATAGCCCCTGAAAAACAACGCAGCCAAGCCCGTTTTCAGCGCTTTTTGTAGTGCTATTTCAGACATAAATGAACGGTTGAAATTATTTTGAAAATTATGGGTTGTTTTGTGACTGCATGGTCATAGAATATCTCGTCGTTAACGGAGAAGCGCATGATCCAGAAGAAAACCGTCAAAGCCCTTGACATCGCTGTGTTCATCACGTCTCGCTCGGTGGTCAAGCCGGTGACCACAGAGGAGATCGCCACTGGCCTGTCCTTGTCTTCTTCGTACACCGAGTCCATCCTCAAAGAACTGCGTGAAGCCGGTTTGATCCGCGCCCACCGTGGCCCGGGTGGGGGCTACCAAATACGTGGCAACCCCGAGGACATCAGCTTGTGGGATGTGGTCAAGCACTTTGAAGAGGTGCATGCCTTTGACGAGCTCTACACCGACCCTGACCACCCGATGAAAGCTCTGGAGTCGGACATTCAGAACAACATGCAAGCCTTGCTGCAAGCGCAAACCTTGTCGGATGTGGCGGTGCCTTTCATGCCCCGGGACGCGCGGGTCACTTCCATGATGGGCCAGTTCCGCTTGAAGCCCTTGCCGCCCCCCGTCATGCCCCGTGCACCCAATTCGGTGTTTCAGCTCAGCATGATGATGTGAGCGCTGGCCCTGTCAGTGCGGCACCCAGGCAAATTCGCGCAGTTGCTCCAGGGTCACGTATTGCAGGGCTTTTTGGTGCGTGCTTTCGAGCACCACAGGAGGCGCAACGCCCGCCTGAAATGCTTCCAGCCACCGCAAGGCACACAAACACCAGCGGTCCCCGGCTTTCAATCCCGCAAACCGGTGTTCTGGCCGAGGTGTCATCAAGTCATTGCCACGAGAGCGTGAGTAATTCAAAAAAGCCTGTGTGACTTTGGCGCAGATCACGTGGGTGCCCACGTCTTCTTCCGTGGTGTTGCAGCAGCCGTCCCTGAAGTAACCCGTGAGGGGGTCATAGGAGCAGGGGATCAATTCGCCACCAAGAACGTTCAAGCCGGAGCGCGTCATGGGTATCCAAATGCCTGTGGTGAAAGGTGGCGTATTGTGTGTGTGTCCGGCCGCGGCGCCTGTCACCCGCGGGTAAAACCAATTCGGGCATCAGGGTTTTGTGGGCTGCCGCTCCCAAAACAGATCGAAAGACAGATGGTCAAGCCAGGACCCGACGCCTAGCATGGGCGCGTGAACACCCGACCTGCCTCCTCTCAAGCCGATTTGTCCCGTGAGCATCCCGGTCCCATGCTCGACCGCTGGGCGCATGCCCAGTGGTCTCCTTGGACGCAAGGCGTGTCCATGGCTTCGCTGCGCATGGCCTTTGACGATTGGCTGACCCATTTGTCGCACAACCCAGCCGAGCAGCTCAAGCTGTGGCAACGGGCCCTGCAAAACAGCCAGCAGTGGCTGGCTTATGTGGCCCAGGCGCAGCAGGCCCATTGCAAACCCTGCATCGAGCCTCCGGTGCACGACACCCGCTTTGCACACCCTGGTTGGCGAGGCTGGCCCTTCAATGCCCTGAGCCAGTCGTTTTTGTTGACGCAGCAATGGTGGCAAGACGCCACGCACGGCGTGCGCGGCGTGTCCCCCCACCACGAGGCGGTGGTCAGCTTCACGGTGCGGCAGATGCTGGACATGGTGTCGCCAGCCAACTTCTGGCTGAGCAACCCCGAGGTGCTGGAGCGCACGCAGCGCACCCACGGGGACAATTTGCGTCAGGGCTTTCAAAACTGGCTGGACGATGTGCAGCGCAAGTCCTCGGGTGAACCCCCGCCAGGCGCTGAGGCTTACCAGGTGGGCCGCGATGTGGCCACCACGCCCGGGCAGGTGGTGTACCGCAACCATTTGATCGAGTTGATCCAGTACAGCCCTAGCACCACGAAGGTGCGGCCTGAGCCGGTGTTGATCGTCCCCTCGTGGATCATGAAGTACTACATCCTCGACCTGTCGCCGCACAACTCGCTGATCCGTTACTTGGTGGACCAAGGGCACACGGTGTTTGCCATGTCTTGGGCCAATCCGGGGGCCGAGGACCGTGATCTGTCGATGGACGATTACTTGCGCCTGGGTGTCATGGACGCCCTGGATGCGGTGGGTCGTGTGTTGCCCCGGCAGCCCGTGCACGCGGTGGGCTATTGCCTGGGCGGCACACTGCTGGCGATGGCCGCTGCGGCCATGGCGGGTGATGGCGATGCGCGCCTGGCCAGCATGACACTGATTGCTGCGCAAACCGATTTCAGTGAACCGGGCGAGCTGGCGCTGTTCATCGATGACAGCCAGGTGGCGCACCTGGAAGACATCATGTGGGACCAAGGTTATCTGGATAGCACGCAGATGGCGGGCGCCTTCCAGTGGATGAATTCAAACGACCTGATCTGGTCGCGTCTGCTCAAGGAATACCTGTTGGGCGAGCGGGGACCGATGAGCGACCTGATGGCCTGGAACGCCGATGGCACCCGATTGCCTTACCGCATGCACACCGAGTATTTGCACCGCATGTTCTTGAACAACGACCTGGCCAGCGCGCGCTATCCGGTCCATGGCAAACCGGTCACGCTGATGGCCATCCAGTGTCCGATGTATGCCGTGGGCACCGTGCGCGACCATGTGGCGCCCTGGCGCTCGGTGCACAAACTGCATTTGCTCACCAACGTGGACACCACTTTTGTGCTGACCTCGGGCGGGCACAACGTGGGCATCGTCAACCCGCCGGGGGTGGCTGGACGCAGTTATCAAGCGCTGACCCAGTTGCACGATGGCCCTTATCTGGACCCGGACGCATGGCTGGAAACAGCCCCCAAGCGCGAGGGTTCGTGGTGGCCGCATTGGCTCGAATGGCTGCAAGCCCACTCGGGTGTGCCCGAGCTGCCCCCGGCCATGGGCACGCAGGACTGGCCGCCGCTGTGTCCAGCGCCTGGGACCTATGTGCTTCAAAAATGAAGGGCAGCCCCAAGCGTGACGCCAGGGGTGTCGCAAACAGGCACGCCCAATCGCTGCCCGAGGGCTAAGATGGCGCAGCACCGCCAGGCGTCCGCTGTGGGCAGGCCATGGGGTGCCACACAGGCCTCATGGATTTTCCCCTCATCACCGACCCCTTCTTCTACGCGATCGCAGTGCCGGCGGTGCTGCTGCTGGGTTTGAGCAAAAGCGGTTTTGGATCCGGATTTGGCTCCCTGGCGGTGCCCATGATGGCCCTGGCCGTCACGGTGCCGCAGGCCGCCGCGATTTTGATGCCCGTTTTGCTGGTGATGGACCTCTTGGGCATGGCCGCTTTTCGCAAAGACTTTGACAAGGCCCTGCTCAAATTCATGCTGCCCTTTGCCATGGTCGGCGTTGCGATCGGCGCCGTGCTGTTCAAGCTGCTGGATGCCAAGGTGGTGGCGGCCATTGTGGGCGCATTCACCTTGCTTTTTCTGGCGCAGCAAATCTTGTTCAAGCCCCGCCCTGACAGCCCGCCGCCCCCCCGATGGCTGGGCGCAATTTTGCTGATCACGTCGGGGTTCACCAGTTTCATCTCGCATGCTGGCGGGCCACCGGTCAATGCCTATGTGGTCCCCCTCAAGCTCAAGCCGGTCCAGTTCACAGCCACCCTGGCTTTCTTGTTTTTCTTCATCAACATGGCCAAGTGGGGGCCATACGCCTGGCTGGGTTTGCTGGACATGCGCAACTTTGCCACCTCCTTGGTGTTGTTGCCACTGGCCCCTGTGGGCGTTTGGGTGGGCGTGCGACTGGCACGCCGCATGGACCCCACTTTGTTTTACCGCCTGATTCGCTGGGGCATGTTCCTCACGGGCTGCAAGCTCTTGTGGGATGGCTTGCGTTGAGCGCGCCCAGTGCGAACATAGGCGGCATTTTTTCAAAGCTTCATTTCATCAAGGAGATTCCTCATGCAAGCAGCCTGGTACACCCGCAACGGAGAAGCCCAAGACGTGATGGTGGTGGGGGAGTTGCCCACGCCCACGGCGCAAGCCGGTGAGGTGCTGGTGCGCCTGGCCACTTCGGGTGTGAACCCCTCGGACGTCAAGTCGCGCCGTGCGCGGGCCTTGACCGACCCGCTGATCGTGCCGCACAGCGATGGCGCGGGCGTGATCGAAGCCGTGGGCGCGGGCGTGAACGCTGCCCGCGTGGGTGAGCGGGTGTGGCTGTGGAATGGTCAGTGGCAGCGCCCGATGGGCACGTGCGCCCAATACATTGCCTTGCCCCAGGCGCAGGCGGTGCCCTTGCCCGCGCACACCGACATGGCTGCCGGGGCCTGCATGGGCATTCCGGGCCTGACGGCGGTGCAGGCGGTGATTCTGGCCGAGCGTCTGGCAGGCGACTTGCGCGGGCAAACCGTTTTGGTCACCGGCGCGTCTTCGGCGGTGGGGCACTACATCACGCAAATGGTGACGCTGGCTGGAGGTCGTGCCATCGGTACCGTGGGCTCTGAGGCCAAGGCCGCTCACGCACGGGCTGCAGGCCTGCAAGAGGCGATTTTTTACAAGACCGAGTCGGTGCCCGATCGCGTCAAGACCCTCACGCAGGGGCGCGGTGCCGATGTCATCATCGACATGGATTTTTCCACCACCGCCGCCTGGGCCTCGCAAGGCGCTTTGGCCGCACACGGCCAGGTGGTGTGCTATGGCTCCAACGCGCTGGAGGTGGCTTTGCCGTTTCGGCCCTGGCTCTTCCAATCCTTGGGTGTGCAATTCTTTCTGGTGTACGACCTGACGCCCGCCCAACGCCAACAGGCTGTGGCGCGTTTGCAGCAGCTGCTCCAAGACCAGCAGCTGCAGCACAGCATTGGCGCGCGCTTTGCCCTGGACCAGGTGGCGCAGGCCCACCGCACTGTGGAGGCGGGTCAGACGGTGGGCAATGTGGTGATCGACATGTGAGCGAACGGTGAGCCGGGCTGTTTCCGGTTTGCCGTTATGCTTGCCGGGCTTTTTGTTCTTTTTCGCATGGGTCTTCGACTGCGCATGGCTGCTTCCCCCAAATCGCTCACGGGCCTGGTGCCTTTTTTCAAACCCTACCGCGTGGGCTTGGCCATTGCGGCCTTGTTTTTGTTGTTGGCTGCAGCCACCACGCTGGCTTTTCCATGGGTTCTGCGCCAGTTGATCGACCAGGGTTTGGCCAGTGGGGCCACTGCAGAACAGCTGTCGGGCAATTTCTTGCAACTGTTTGGAGTGGCGGCAGCTTTGGCGGTGTTTTCTGCGGGCCGCTATTACACGGTGAGTTGGTTGGGCGAGCGCATCACGGCCGACCTGCGCAACGCGGTCTACGGCCATGTGCTCCAGCAAAGCCCCGCATTTTTTGAAACCACGCAGTCGGGTGAAGTGCTCTCGCGCCTGACCAACGACACCACCTTGGTGCAGACCGTGGTGGGCTCGTCTTTTTCCATGGGCCTGCGCAATCTGGTCATGGGTGCGGGTGCGCTTTTGATGCTGGTGTGGACCAACCCTGTGCTCATGCTGCAGGTGGTGGCGGTGCTGGCGGCGGTGATTTTTCCGAGCGTGTATTTGGGCCGCCGGGTGCGCCGACTCTCGCGCGCCAACCAGGACCGCGTGGCCGATTCCAGTGCCATTGCCTCCGAGGTGCTGAACGCCATCAGCGTGGTGCAAAGCTATACCGCCGAAGGCCGCGAGACGCGCCGCTTCATCGACTCCACCACGCGTGCCCTGGGCACGGCACTGGGCCGCATCCGTGCGCGTGCGGTGCTGGTGGGTTTCATCATCATGGCCTCCAGCGCGGTGCTGCTCTGGGGCCTGTACATGGGCACGCTGGCGGTGCGCGAGGGCACCAGCACGGCAGGTCAATTGGGCGAGACGGTGTTTTATGTCATCTTGCTGGCCAGTGCCTTTGCGGTCTTGGGTGAGGTGTATGGCGACATGCTGCGCGCCGCCGGTGCCACCGAGCGCCTGATGGAGTTGCTGCACACCGAATCGAATTTGAAGATTGCCGCGAACCCGCAACAAGCCCCCTGGCCACAAGGTGGCTCGTCTTTGCAACTCGAATCGGTGCGCTTTCATTACCCCTCGCGCCCCGGCACCTGGGCGCTGGACCAACTCACGGGTCAGATCCATCCCGGCCAGACCGTGGCCGTGGTGGGGCCGAGCGGCGCTGGCAAAACCACCTTGTTCGACTTGCTGATGCGCTTTCACGACCCGCAGTCAGGCCGCATCGTGCTGGACGGCGTGTCGATCGATCAGATGGGCTTGCACGACTTGCGCGAACGCATGGCCATCGTGCCGCAGGAGCCCGTGATTTTTTCGGGCACGGTGATCGAGAACATCCGCTACGGCCGCCCTGACGCCAGCCTGGAAGACGTGCACGCAGCCGCTGAGGCCGCTTATGCGCAAGAGTTCATCCGTGATCTGCCTGAGGGCTTTGACACCTATTTGGGCGACCGGGGTGTGCGTTTGTCGGGCGGGCAGCGTCAACGCATCGCCATTGCGCGGGCGATTCTGAAAAACCCGCCCTTGTTGTTGTTGGACGAAGCCACCAGTGCGCTCGACGCGCAAAGCGAAAAAATGGTGCAAGCTGCGCTCGACAAAGCCATGGTGGGTCGCACCACGCTGGTCATCGCGCACCGCCTGGCCACGGTGCAGCGGGCCGATGTCATCTGGGTGCTCGAGCGCGGCCGCCTGATGGAGCAGGGCACGCACGCTGAACTCCAAGCCAAAGGCGGCCTTTACGCCAGCCTGGCTGCGCTGCAGTTCAACGCTTCGTAGCAGCCCACCCTGTGGGCGAGGGGCGTGATGCCCTGATTCAATCTTTTTCCTTGGCTTTGTCGTCCGATGCGGCGGCGGCCTCCAGCGCTTCTTGGGCCGCTTTTTCCCGTGCCCGCTGCTGGCGCGTTTGTTCTTGCGCTTTGCGCACATCGTGCATTTGCCAAAAAGCAAACACGAAGACCAGCCCAAAAATCCCCAATTCCAACCAAATGCCCATGGTTCGGCCTTTCCTTGTGGTGTCAATAAAGATTGACAGTTGACATTATCAGGTTATATTGACACTCATGCCTGTCAGTTGAAGTTGACAGGTCGTTCCTGTCGGAGGTCCCATGAGTCTGTTGACACGCGCTGAGCAAGCCCTGAGCACGCATTTTGAGCTGGCCGCCGGTGTGGGGGCTCCGCCGCGGTTGGTGGCAGCCATGCGCCATGCGGTGTTTTCGGGTGGTGCCCGCATCCGCCCGCAGTTGTGCATGGCCGTGGCCACCGCTTGTGGTGACGATGCGCCCCAGCTGACCAATGCGGCCGCCGTCGCGCTCGAATTGATGCACTGCGCCTCCCTGGTGCACGACGACATGCCCGCCTTTGACAACGCCGACATGCGGCGCGGTCGCCCCACAGTGCACAAGGCGTTCAGCGAACCGCTGGCGCTTTTGGCCGGCGACGGACTGATCGTCATGGCCTACCGTGTCTTGTTGCAAGCCGGTGCGCAGCGGCCCGATCGCCTGATCCACTTGATGGACAACATGACTTCGGGCGTTGGTTTGCCACACGGCATCGTGGCTGGTCAAGCATGGGAATGCGAGAGCAGCGCCGATCTGGTGCAGTACCAGCGCGCCAAAACCGGGGCCTTGTTTGTGTCGGCCACCTGCGCAGGGGCCTTGAGCTGCGGTGCAGAGCCTGAGCCCTGGGCGCACTTGGGCAATTATCTGGGTGAGGCCTACCAAGTGGCCGATGACATCCGCGACGTGATCGCCGATGCGGCCACCTTGGGCAAGCCTGCAGGCCAGGATGCGCTGCATGCCCGCCCCAGTTCGGCGCAGGCCTTGGGGCTGGAGGGGGCCATTGCCCACTTTGACCACCTGATTGAGCAGGCGGCCACCTCGATTCCACCGTGCTCCTGCCGGGACATGTTGCGCCAGCTGGTGCAACTCGAAGCCGAGCGTTTGGTGCCCAAAGCCTTGTGTGAGGGGTATTTCAAGAGTCACCCCGAGGTATCCGCTGGCCGCATGGGCGCCACGCATTGATGGCCGAACCTGCAAGCCGCAAAGGAAGCACCATGTCCCAACCCCTTGACTTGGCCGCCGTGCAGGCCCGAACTGCGTCCACTTCCTTCAAGGATGCCTGGCAAGCGCGCCTGGAGCATTGGTATGCGCACCCTGGCTTGTACCGTTGGTCGCTGGGCAATCCTTTGACGCGCTGGCTCACGCGCCGTCGCACCCGCAAACTGTTCGACCTGATGGCCGGTTTTGTGCACAGCCAGGTGCTGCTGGGCTGTGTGCGGCTTGACTTGTTTCGCGCCTTGCACCATGCCCCCGCCAACTTGAACGATCTGGCGCGCCGCACGGGCCTGGCCCCTGCGGTGTTGCAGCGCCTGCTGTTGTCGGCCGTGGCGCTGGGCCTTTTGGAACACCGCAGCCAGGGCCGTTTTGGCCTGGGTCCCTTGGGTGTGCCATTGGCGCAGCACGAGGGCATTGCGCAGATGATCGAGCACAACCATTTGCTCTACCAGGACATGCAGGACCCACTGCAGTTTTTGGGCAACGCCTGGAGCGGTGGCATGGCCGAGTACTGGCCCTATGCCCATGAACAGCCCAAGCCTGCCATGCCTCAGGCCGAGGTGGACAAGTTCACCCGCTACTCCGAGTTGATGGCGGCTTCGCAGGGCTTTGTGGTGCAGGAAATCCTGTCGTCCTACTTTTTTGACGAACACCGCTGCGTGCTCGACGTGGGCGCAGGGCGGGGCCGATTTGTGAGTGAGTTGGCCGCACACGCCCCCCACCTGCAATTCAAGATGTTCGACCTGCCGCCCGTGCTGGCTTTGGCCCGCGAAGGCCTGCAGGCCAAGGGCTTGACCGAGCGGGTGGCCTTGCACCCGGGCAGTTTCCTCAATGACCCTTTGCCCGAAGGGGCCGACCTGATCACCTTGGTGCGCGTGGCGCACGACCACCCGGATGCCGTGGTGCGACAGATATTGCAAAAAGCCTACGCGGCCTTGCCCGTGGGTGGGGTGTTGCTCTTGGCCGAACCCATGGCCCAACCCGACGCCGAAGCCGGTCAGCCAGAAGCGTCAGTGGATGCTTACTTTCACTTTTACCTTTTGGCGATGGGCGCTGGACGGCTGCGTACCCCCCAGGAGCTGCAAAACATGATGCAAGAGGCGGGGTTTTCCCATGTGGAGCAGGTACCCAACGCCATGCCGATCCACGCGCGCATCCTTGTGGGGCGGAAATCTCAGTGTTTACCCTTGGTTTCGGAGAATTGTGTCAATTAACTTTGACATAATTTGATGTAAAGCAAAAAATACAGCCATGAAGTCACATGCCGTCGTTTTCAACAGCCCCAAGCAGCTGAGTTTGCAGGCCCTGGAATTGCCCGTTTTGCAAGCAGGACAAATCGAGGTGGCCGTGGAGTTCAGCGGCATCAGCACGGGCACAGAGCGCATGCTCTGGGACGGCAGCATGCCGCCCTTTCCGGGCATGGGATACCCCTTGGTGCCCGGATACGAGACGGTGGGCCGTGTGGTGCGCGCCGCCACCGATTCGGGCGTGCAAGCCGGTCAGCGGGTGTTTGTGCCCGGCGCCAATTGCTTCACCGGGGTCAAGAGTTTGTTTGGCGGCGCGGCCTCGCGCCTAGTAGTCGCCGAGCAAAAGGTGGTGACCGTGGATGAGCACTTGGGCGCGCAAGCGGTGCTGTTGGCCTTGGCTGCCACCGCTTACCACGCCGTCTCAGGCGGCGGGCAGCACGAGCCCTTTGCGCCCCCCGAGCTCATCATTGGCCATGGGGTCATGGGCCGCCTGCTGGCGCGTCTCACCGTGGCCGCAGGCCTGCCTGCACCCACGGTCTGGGAAACCCAAACCGAGCGCTTCGCCGGGGCCGAGGGTTACACCGTCATGCAACCCCAGGACGACCCACGCCGCGACTACGGCACGATTTACGACGTGAGCGGCGATGGCAGCTTGCTCAACAGCCTGATCCAACGCCTGCGCCCTGGTGGCGAACTGGTGCTGGCCGGTTTTTACAAACACGACCTGTCTTTCGCCTACGCCCCGGCCTTCATGCGCGAAGCACGCCTGCGCATCGCAGCCGAGTGGAAGCGCCCGGATTTGTTGGCCGTCAACCAGCTGGTGCACACCGGCCGCTTGTCGCTTGACGGTTTGATCACCCACACCCAGCCATCGACGGATGCTGGTTCTGCCTACGAGACTGCCTTCGGAGATGCGAGCTGTCTCAAGATGATCCTTGATTGGAGTGCCACAGCATGAACACAGAAACCGCTACCACCCAGCCCATCAAATTTGTTGAAGTGCTGCGCCGCGAGGCCGACGTCGAACCCGACGCCGTCAGCACCAACGAAGTGACCAAAGAGACGCAAATCATTGCCATCTATGGCAAAGGCGGCATTGGCAAAAGCTTCACGCTGGCCAACCTGTCTTACATGATGGCCCAGCAGGGCAAAAAAGTGCTGCTGATCGGCTGCGACCCCAAGAGCGACACCACCAGCTTGCTCTTTGGTGGCAAGGCTTGCCCCACCATCATCGAGACCTCCTCGCGCCTCAAGCTCTCGGGCCAGGCGGTGAGCATTGGCGATGTCTGCTTCAAGCGCGATGGGGTGTTCGCCATGGAATTGGGTGGCCCCGAAGTCGGTCGCGGCTGCGGCGGTCGCGGCATCATCCACGGCTTCGAAACGCTCGAAAAACTGGGCTTTCACGATTGGGGCTTCGACTACGTGCTGCTCGACTTTTTGGGCGACGTGGTGTGCGGCGGTTTCGGCCTGCCCATTGCCCGTGACATGTGCCAAAAAGTCATTGTGGTTGCGAGCAACGATTTGCAGTCGCTGTACGTGGCCAACAACGTCTGCAGTGCCGTGGAGTATTTCCGCAAGCTCGGTGGCAACGTGGGCGTGGCGGGCATGGTCATCAACAAAGACGATGGCACGGGCGAGGCCCAGACCTTTGCGGCCAACGCGGGCATTCCGGTGCTGGCCGCAATCCCGGCCAACGAGGACATTCGCCGCAAGAGCGCCAGCTACGAAATCATTGGTCGCCCTGATGGCGAGTGGGGGCCGTTGTTTGCCGAGTTGGCCAAAAACGTCGCCGAAGCGCCACCCCAGCGACCCAAACCCCAAACGCAAGACCAATTGCTGGGCTTGTTCAGCGCCGACGTGGTCGGTCGCAACGTGGTGCTCGAACCCGCCACCGTGTTCGACATGGTGGGCAAGCACGAAGACATCAAGCCTTCACTGGAAGTCGTCTACGACGCTGCTTGAACGCAGCCGCCGAAACACCCACAGGAACAGGCCATGACACGCACCATCCCGATCCATCCCAGCCCCCAAGCTGCGAACCCCGCAGGCCTGAAAGGCGACGGCATGGGCTGCCACGCGGGCACCGAAGCCATGGTGGCGGCTGCCAAGGAAGCCGGCAAGTCCGAGGTGCTCGACCAATACGCCCGCGACTACCCGCGCCAGCCGGATGCGGGCCCGCATGACCAGCCGCAAAGCATGTGCCCGGCGTTTGGCTCGCTGCGCGTGGGTCTGCGCATGAAGCGCACCGCCACCGTGCTGTCGGGCTCGGCCTGCTGCGTGTATGGCCTGACGTTCACCTCGCATTTTTACGGCGCGCGCCGCAGTGTGGGTTATGTGCCTTTCAACTCCGAGTCGCTCGTCACCGGCAAGTTGTTCGAAGACATCCGCGAAGCGGTGCACGCCGAGGCCGACCCGGACAAGGTCGACACCGTGGTGATCATCAACCTGTGTGTGCCCACTGCCAGTGGTGTGCCGCTGCAGCTGCTGCCCAAAGAGATCAACGGCGTGCGCATCATCGGCATTGACGTGCCTGGCTTTGGGGTGCCCACCCATGCCGAGGCCAAGGACGTGCTGGCCGGGGCCATGCTCAAATACGCCCGCGAAGAAATCATCAACGGTCCGGTGGCCGCGCCTCGCGCAGGCCGAGGCGCCTTGCCCACAGTGGCTTTGCTGGGCGAGATGTTCCCGGCCGATCCGGTCATCATCGGTCAGATGCTGGCCCCCATGGGCTTGGCCGCAGGCCCGGTGGTGCCCACCCGCGAATGGCGCGAGTTGTATGCGGCGCTCGACTGTTCGGTGGCTGCGGCCATCCACCCGTTTTACACCGCCAGCGTGCGCGAGTTCAAAGCGGCGGGTCGCCCCGTGGTGGGCTCGGCCCCGGTGGGTCTGGAAGGCACGCAAGACTGGTTGCAAAACATCGGCCAGGCGGCAGGCATTGCCCAGTCGCAGATCGATCTGGCGCGCAACCAGGCGCTCACGCAAATGCGGGGTCTCTTGATGCAAAAGCCCATTTCTGGCCGCATCACCCTGAGCGGCTACGAAGGCTCCGAGTTGCTGGTGGGGCGTTTGCTGATCGAGTGTGGTGCCGATGTGCGCTACGTCGGCTCCGCCTGCCCCGCGACCGAATGGAACGCGCACGACATCGAGTGGCTCCAGGCCAAAGGCGTGCAGGTGCAAATGCGCGCCTCCTTGGAGCAAGACCTGAACGCCATGTACGAATACCGGCCACAGCTGGCCATCGGCACCACACCGGTGGTGCAGATCGCCAAGCAAAACAGTGTGCCTTCCCTGTACTTCACCAACCTGATTTCGGCCAGGCCCCTGATGGGCGTGGCCGGTGCCGGGTCGCTGGTGCAGGTGGTGCAAGCGGCGATGGGCAACCAGGCCCGATTTGACGCCATGAAGGATTTCTTTGGCGATGTGGGCGCAGGCCACGCTGCTGGTGTGTGGGAGTCGGTGCCCAAGGACCGCCCCGAGTTCAAGGCCGAGACCCGACGTCAGATTGAAAAATTGCTGAAAAAGCGCAAAGCCGAGGAGATGGGTTCATGAACCAAATGTCTCCTGCAAGCCCCACAACGGCCGCGCCCAAGTCGCCGCTCATCCTGGACCATGACCGCGCAGGCGGCTACTGGGGTGCGGTGTATGTGTTCACCGCCATCAAGGGTTTGCAAGTGGTGATCGATGGTCCGGTGGGTTGCGAAAACCTGCCGGTGACCTCGGTGCTGCACTACACCGACGCCTTGCCCCCGCACGAATTGCCGATTGTGGTGACAGGTCTGGCCGAAGAACAGCTGGGCCGCGAAGGCACCGAAGGCGCCATGAAGCGCGCCCATGCCACGCTCGACCCCGAGTTGCCCGCCGTGGTGGTGACCGGCTCGATCGCCGAGATGATCGGCGGCGGCGTGACGCCCGAAGGCACCAACATCGCCCGCTTTTTGCCGCGCACCATCGACGAAGACCAGTGGCAATGCGCCAACCGCGCCATGTACTGGCTCTGGAGCGAGTACGGCCTGCGCAAAGTGCCTGCGCGCAAACCGTTTGCAGATCGCCCGGAGGGTGAAAAACCCCGCGTCAACATCATTGGACCGTGCTACGGCACCTTCAACAGCGCCAGTGACCTGGCCGAAATCCGCCGACTGGTGCAGGGCATCGGGGCCGAGGTCAACATGGTCTTTCCGCTGGGCAGTCACCTGGCCGATGTGTCCCGACTGGTCGAAGCCGATGTGAACATTTGCATGTACCGTGAATTTGGCCGCATGTTGTGTGAGTCGCTAGAGCGTCCCTACCTGCAAGCACCCATCGGCCTGCACAGCACCACCAACTTCCTGCGCAAGCTCGGTCAACTGCTCCACCTCGACCCCGAGCCCTTCATTGAGCGGGAAAAGCACACCACCCTCAAACCCATGTGGGATTTGTGGCGCTCGGTCACGCAAGACTTTTTTGCCACCGCGAGCTTTGCCGTGGTGGCCGGCGAGACCTATTCGCGGGGCCTCAAAAACTTTCTCGAAAAAGAGATGGGCTTGCCCTGCCGCTTCAGCATCTCTCGCACCGCAGGCACCAAGACCGACAACGCCACTGTGCGCGAACTGGTCAAGACCCAGACGCCCCTGATCATGTTCGGCAGCTACAACGAGCGCATGTACCTGAGCGAAATCTCCGGGGGCGGCCCGATGCGGGCGGCCTTCATTCCGGCCTCGTTCCCGGGCGCCATCATCCGCCGCCACACCGGCACCCCTTTCATGGGGTACAGCGGGGCCAGTTATGTGGTGCAAGAGGTGTGCAACGCCCTGTTTGATGCGCTGTTCCACATTCTGCCTTTGGGCACCGACATGGACAAGGTCGAAGCCACGCAGGCGCGTGGCGTGGTGGCCCCCAATGCCAGCTGGCAAGAGCAGGCCCAGCAGCGTTTGCGCGATGTGGTGCAGAGCCAACCGGTGCTGGTGCAGATTTCTGCGGCCAAGCGTTTGCGCGATCAGGCCGAGCAGCTGTCGCAGGCGCAAGGCCAAAACGAAGTGACCGAAGCCCATGTGAACGCGGCCAGCCGCGAACTGGGTCTGGGGGTGGCGGCATGAAGACGCCAAACCCGTCACTCACAACAGCAGGGGCCGACAGGGTCGGTGCCTTGCCCAGGATGTCGTGGCCGTTGGCTGCGGATGCCCATCTGCGCGGGCTGTGCGCAACCCGGGTCGCAAGGCCTCGTTAACAGGAGCAAAACATGTCCACCAAGACATCAATTTCCGGACTCACCGATGAGGAAGCCCAGGAGTTCCACCACTACTGGATGCAGGGCACCGTGGGCTTTACAGCAGTTGCTGTGTTGGCCCACATCCTGGTCTGGGCGTGGCGTCCCTGGTTCTGATTCAGAGCCTGTTTTTTAACCATTGATTGACGGAGTCACTGTCATGCAAAACACCACCCACCTCAACGAGGACCATTCGCGTGCGGATGAATCCCCGGCGTATTGGTCCATCTTTCTCATCGGATTCGGTTGTCTGTTTGTGGTCGTCGTTCTGGCCAAGCTGGTCGGCGTTCACTGGCGCGATTTGTTGCCCGGTGCTGAAGATGCCAAGAGCATGAGTCAGGGGGTCAAAGCTGCGGTGTACACCTTCATGTCCCACATCATTTAGGAGATTCACCATGTGGAGAATTTGGCGACTGTACGACCCATTGCGTGCCATGGTGCTGCAGGGTATTTTCTTGTTCGGCCTGGCCGCGATGATTCACCTCATCTTGCTCAGCACGAACAAATTCAATTGGCTCGACGGCGCGAAAAAGCCTGTAGCAGCATCGGCGCAAAACTCGCCGCTGCCCGCTGCGGTGGCATCGTTGCCAGCATCCAAGTCCTGATTCAGGACTTGCCGTCCAGGTGCTGCCATTGAAGCCCCTTCAATGCGGCACCTGTTCATCCACTGAGGCAGGAGGACCCAACCATGGCCATGCTGAATTTTGAGAAAAAGTACCGTGTTCGCGGTGGTACCCTGCTGGGTGGTGATTTGTTCGACTTTTGGGTCGGACCGTTTTACGTCGGTTTCTTCGGCGTCACAACCCTCTTCTTTTCGTTCCTGGGCACGGCCCTGATCTTGTGGGGTGCCTCACAAGGACCGACCTGGAACATCTGGCAAATCAGCATCGCACCGCCTGATTTGTCCTATGGCTTGCGCTTTGCGCCCTTGATGGAAGGCGGCCTGTGGCAGCTCATCACGGTGTGTGCCATCGGCGCGTTCGGCTCGTGGATGATGCGCGAGGTCGAAATCTGCCGCAAGCTGGGCATGGGCTACCACGTGCCTGTGGCTTTCGGTGTGGCCATCTCGGCCTATGTCACTTTGGTGGTGGTGCGTCCGGTGCTCATGGGCGCTTGGGGCCATGGTTTCCCCTACGGCATCTACAGCCACCTGGACTGGGTCTCGAACGTGGGCTACCAGTACCTGCACTTTCATTACAACCCGGCGCACATGATCGCCGTGAGTTTCTTCTTTGCCAGTGTGTTCGCCTTGTCGCTGCACGGTGGCCTGGTCCTTTCTTCGACCAATCCACAGCCTGGACAAGTGGTCAAAACCCCAGAGCATGAGGACACCTTTTTCCGGGATTTCATTGGTTATTCGGTGGGCACATTGGGCATCCACCGGGTCGGCCTGTTCCTGGCTCTGGCGGCGGTTTTGTTCAGCGCGCTGTGCATCGTGCTCAGTGGCCCCTTCTGGAGCCGTGGCTGGCCCGAGTGGTGGAGCTGGTGGCTGAACCTGCCGATCTGGTCCCAGTGGCCCGTTTGAGTCGGACTGCACAACCCGTCCGAATCTGAAGAATTGAGGAGTACCGCAAATGGCCGACTATCAAAACCTGTTCACCACGGTGCAAGCCGTGGGTCCAGTCCACCACGGGGTGGAGCTGGGTCACGGCAACAGTCCGCGCACCGGACAACCTGTGATCAATTACTGGATCGGCAAGCTGGGCAATGCCCAGCTGGGTCCGATCTACCTGGGGGGCCTGGGCCTGGCCTCACTCGTGTGTGGCTTGATCGCTTTCACCTTGATTGGCATGAACATGCTGGCCTCGGTCAACTACGACCCGATCCAGTTCGTGCGCCAGTTGTTCTGGCTGTCGCTGGAGCCGCCACCGCCGAGCTACGGCTTGAGCATGCCCCCGCTCAACCAAGGCGGCTGGTTTCTGATTGTTGGCTTGTTCCTCACCGCTTCCATCATGTTCTGGTGGGCGCGCACCTACCGCCGCGCGGTCGAGCTGGGCATGGGACTGCACATTGCGTGGGCCTTTGCCGCCGCCATTTGGTTGTTCTTGGTGCTGGGTTTGTTCCGTCCCATCCTGATGGGTTCATGGGGTGAGGCCGTGCCCTACGGCATCTTCTCCCACCTGGACTGGACAGCGGCCTTCTCCTTGCGCTACGGCAACCTGTTCTACAACCCCTTCCACGCGCTGTCCATCGTGTTTCTGTATGGCTCGGCCCTGCTGTTTGCCATGCACGGCGCCACCATCTTGGCCGTGACACGTTACGGCGGTGAGCGCGAGATCGAGCAGATCACCGACCGGGGGACTGCTTCCGAGCGCGCGGCCTTGTTCTGGCGCTGGACCATGGGTTTCAACGCCACCATGGAATCGATTCACCGTTGGGCCTGGTGGTTTGCAGTCCTGTGCCCCATCACGGGCGGCATCGGCATCTTGCTCACCGGCACGGTGGTGGACAACTGGTACCTGTGGGCCATCAAGCATGGCGTGGCACCCCCTTATCCCGAGATTTTTCCAGCGGTGGTTGATCCCACGCTGAGCACTGGAGGCAAGCCATGAACGCGAACACATTGAATTGCACGACAGGGGCCAGCCGTTGGCTCAAGAGTCTGGGCTTGCTGCTGGCAGGTCTGGTGCTGGCCGGTTGCGAAAGGCCGATTCCTGAATCGGTGCAAAGTGGCTACCGGGGCACCGGCATGGCACAGATCTACAACGCCCGCTTGCTCGAAGTCAAAACCGACAAGAACCAACCACCTGCGGTCATTCCTTCACCGGGCTCGGATGGCCCCAAGGCCTCGCAGGCGTACAAAAACGTCAAGGTGTTGGGCAACTTGAGCGTGGGTGAGTTCAACCGCCTGATGGTCTCCATGACCAGCTGGGTGGCTCCCAATGAAGGTTGTGCCTATTGCCACGCCTTGCCCAATTTTGAAGACGACAGCAAGTACACCAAGGTGGTGGCACGCCGCATGGTGGAGATGACGCAGCACATCAACGCCGATTGGCAGCCGCACGTGGCCCAAACCGGTGTGACCTGCTACACCTGCCACCGGGGTGAGCCCGTGCCCAGCGCGATCTGGTTCAAGTCGGACCCTCAACCGCAAGGCTCGAATTTCATTGGCGACAAAGCCGGACAAAACGAGCCCTCCAACGTGGTCAACCTGTCCTCTTTGCCCAACGATCCCTTCACCCCGTTCTTGCTGGACAAGCAAAACATCCGGGTCAATGGCCCCACACCGCTGCCCTCAGGCAACCGCCAGTCGATCAAGCAGGCTGAGTGGACCTATGGGCTGATGACGCACATGTCGACCGCGCTGGGTGTGAACTGCACCTACTGCCACAACACGCAGTCGTTCCAAAGTTGGGAAATCAGCCCACCCCAACGCGTCACGGCCTGGCACGGCATCCGCATGGCGCGTGACCTGAACCTGACCTACATGGAGCCCTTGACCGAAGTCTTCCCGGCGCACCGCAAGGGCCCTACGGGTGACGTGGCCAAGATGAATTGCGCGACTTGCCACCAGGGCGCCTACAAACCGCTCAATGGCGCTCCGATGGCCAAAGATTTTCCCGAGCTGCTCAAACCCGCTTTGACTGCTTCCAAAGTCGCGGCCAAGTAGCCTCACTCGCCCATTGCCGGATGCCTGTCATGGAAGTCAGCCCCGCGTTTCATGACCCGCTGTCCGGCGTGGTGGTGGTGTTGCTGGCTGACTTTTTGCGCCAGCACCAAGGCTGGGGTTGGTTGCGACTGGTGGCAGGCGCCAGCCCCTACAAAGAGGTGCCGGGGCTGACCATGGCCAAAGTCATGGGCAGTGGCCATGGCGGTGGTTTCAGCTTGCGCCCCAGTGCCACACACCAGGGCCTGATTTGCACCTTCACCCATCTGGATCTGGCCCAAAAGTTTCTGGACAGTCCCGCGGTTCAGGCCTACCGAAGCCGCGCGCGCGAGTGCTGGACCGGCGTCATGTCGGTGCAATCGGCTCGGGGCCATTGGGACAAACAAGCCTGGCAAGCCAGCAGCCCGGAGGCCTTGGGCCCAAGCAGGGGCGACGCTGTCGATGGCACGGCGCCATTTGCCGTGTTGACCCGCGCCAGCATCGTGCCCAGCAAAGCCATGGCTTTTTGGCGTTATGCGCCCGCTGCACAGGCCGATTTGTCGAATGCCCCCGGCTGCTTGTTGGCCATGGGCTTGGGTGAGGCGCCTTTGGTCCGGCAATGCACGTTCAGCTTGTGGCAAGACACGGCGGCCATGCTGCAATACGCCCACCAGGGCGCGCACCAGGTGGCCAGTGCTGCTGCATACAAGCACCAGTTTTTCTCAGAGTCGCTGTTTGTGCGCATGCGGGTGCTGCAAATGGCCGGGGTCTGGCTCGGGCGCGATTACGAATCGCCAGCGCTGCGAGTGCCGCAGGCTTCGCCTGCTGTGTTGAGCACGCCCACCCTGGAGCCCAGCCATGTCTGAACACCAAGTGGTCATCGTGGGGGCGGGCATGGGCGGTTTGTGCAGCGCCATCTTGCTGGCCCACCAGGGGCTCGATGTGACCGTGGTTGAAACCTCAGACGGCCCCGGCGGCAAGGTCCACAGCCGTGAGGTGTTGGGCGCCCGCATTGACAGCGGACCGACCGTGTTCACCATGCGGTGGGTGTTGGACACCTTGCTGCGCAGTGTGGGCACCAGCGTCGAGGCCGAGATGAAGATCACGCCGCTGAACGTGCTGGCGCGTCATTTCTGGCCCGATGGCAGCCAGCTCGATTTGTCGGCCAACCCGCAAGAGAGCGAAGCGGCCATTGCCGCCTGGTCGGGGGGTGACGAGGCGAGACGCTTTCGTGATTTTTGCAAGACCACGCGCCAGCTTTACGCCACGCTGGAAGGCCCCATGATCCGCGCGCAGCGCCCGAGCATGGGTGGTTTCATGGGCGACTTGGGGCTCAAGGGCTTGGGCGTGTTGGCGCAACTCGGACCCATGCGCAGCCTGTGGCAACAGCTGGGTCATCAATTCACCGATCCGCGTCTGCGCCAATTGTTTGCACGCTATGCCACCTATTGCGGCTCTTCGCCTTGGCAATCGCCCGCCACCCTCATGCTGATCGCCCAGGTCGAAATGGATGGCGTGTGGTCGGTCGAAGGCGGGATGGTGGGCATGGCCGAGGCCCTGGCCCGTGTGGCCCGTCGTCGTGGCGCGGTTTTCCGTTACCGCAGCACCTGTCAGCGCATCGAGCAGCGCCAGGGCCGCGTGTGCGGTGTGCAGCTGCAGTCCGGTGAGTTTTTGCCCGCTGACCGTGTGATTTTCAATGGCGATGCGGCGGCCTTGCGCCAAGGCCTGCTGGGTGAAGACATGCGCCGTGCAGTGCCGCAAGACGCCCCGCTGCGCTCCTTGTCGGCAGTGACCTGGTCGATGCACACGCCTGTGCAGGGCGTGGCACTGGACCGCCACAACGTGTTTTTTCAGAGCAGCTACGCCAGTGAGTTCGACGATATCTTTGAACGCCAGCGTCTGCCGCAAAAGCCGACGGTTTATGTGTGTGCCCAAGACCGACCAGCCGACAGGGATGCCGGACAAGCCGAGCGTATTTTTTGTTTGGTCAACGCCCCCGCCTGCGGTGATGGCAACGGCATCACCGAGGAGGCTTTAGAGCAATGCCAAACCCACACCTTTCAGCACCTGCAACAACTGGGACTGCCACTGCAACCGACCCCCAGCAACAGCATCCGGACCACACCGCAGGATTTCCATCGGCGTTTTCCGGCCAGCGGGGGGGCGCTGTACGGGCAGGCGACGCACGGCTGGACCAGCATCTTCAGCAGACCTGGCTCCACCACACCCCTGCAGGGCCTGTTTCTGGCGGGGGGCAGCGTGCATCCGGGGCCGGGCGTGCCGATGGCGGCCTTGTCCGGGCAACGGGCGGCCGAGGCCGTGATGGCGAGCCTCGCTTTGACCAGCACGTTCCCGAGGGGGGCTACCTTTGGTGGTATGTCGACGCCATGAGTGAAGACGGTCAACACGGCATCACCCTCATTGCTTTTGTCGGCAGTGTGTTCTCGCCTTATTACGCGTGGGCGAGGCGACGTGGACGCGGTGATCCGGACGACCACTGCGCCCTCAACGTGGCGATCTACAGCAAAGGTCAGGGCCGCTGGGCCATGACCGAGCGCGGCCGCAGGCACTGCGCGCGCAGCGCGTCGCAGTTCACCGTGGGCCCAAGCCAGCTCGATTGGGACGGCCAATGCCTGACGATCGACATCAACGAAGTGGGTGTGCCCCTGCCGCGTCGCATCCGGGGCCGCATCAAGCTCTGGCCCCAGCAATTGTTTGGCTATTCCACGCCTTTGGATGAAGCCGGGCGTCACCGCTGGGGCCCCTTGGCCCCATCAGCACGCATCGAGGTGGACCTGAGTGCCCCCGACTTGAAATGGCAAGGCCACGCTTACCTCGACTCGAACGAGGGCGATGAGCCGGTGGAGCGGGGTTTTCACACCTGGGACTGGTCCAGGGCACGCATGCGCGATGGCAGCACTGTGGTGTTTTATGACATGCAAGCCCCAGGACAGGCCGACCGCACGCTGTCCTTGCGCTTCACGCCGCAAGGCACGGTGGAGACCATCGAGACACCGCCTGTGCAGACCCTGTCCAAGACCGGCTGGCGCATCGCGCGGCGCATGCGCAGCAAGCAGCCTGTCCAGCTTCATGAGCAGTTGGAAGACACACCGTTTTACCAGCGTGCCTTGCTGAAATTCGATCACGCGGGCGAGCCTTTGCTCGCCTTTCACGAAACCCTGTCGGTGCCCCGTCTGGTGTCACCGGTGGTTCAAGCCATGCTGCCTTGGCGCATGCCCAGGCGGGCTTGAGATGAACAGCCTTGAACTTCACCCACCCGGCGATGGCCGCGGTGCGTCCTGTCTCAAGCTCACCCCATTCCTGGCCGTGGTGGCCAAGAATAGCCCTCGTGCGGGCCGTGCACGTCTTCTGCAAGGAGAAAACTATGTCTAACTCAGACAAAGTCTGGCCAACGGGACTGACCCAGGCCGAATCGGAAGAGATTCACCGCAATCTCATCCAGGGTACGCAGATTTTCGGCATGATTGCCGCATTTGCCCATCTGCTGGCCTATATCTACTCACCCTGGCTCAAGTAAAGGAGTCACAACATGATCTACTCGAAAATGTGGTTGGTGGTGAAACCTTCGGTGGGTATCCCAGTGTTCATTGCGGCCGTGGCGATTGCCTCGTTCAGCGTGCACTTGGCGCTCACCCTGAACACCACCTGGGTGAAAAACTTCCTCAATGGCGGCGCCAAAGTCGCTGTCGCAGCCCCGGCGGATGCCGCGGTGAAGAAGTAACGGGCTTGTCCCGCCGAAAGGCCAGGCGCGCAAGCGCCTGGTCCTTCTCATATGAGCAAAACCTACACCTCATGGATGCAGTCGCTGGCCAATCTGGGCCCGCGCTTTTTGCCTTTTGCCGATGCCGCCAGTGAGGATTTGCCGCTGTCGCGTCTGCTGCGCTTGTCGCTGTTTCAAATTTCTGTGGGCATGGCCATGGTCATGCTGGTGGGCACCCTCAACCGCGTGATGATCGTCGAGCTGAAGGTCTCGGCCATGCTCGTGTCCTTCATGGTGGCCCTGCCTTTGCTGATCGCCCCTTTGCGGGCCCTGATCGGTTTTCGCTCCGACAACCACCGCTCCCAGCTGGGCTGGCGGCGTGTGCCCTACATCTGGATGGGCAGCTTGCTGCAGTTCGGTGGTTTTTCCATCATGCCTTTTGCACTGCTGGTGCTGGCCGGCGCCGGACAGTCCAGCCAGGCCCCGGCCTGGGTGGGGCAAGTGGGGGCGGCTGGGGCCTTCCTCTTGGTCGGCTTGGGCATGCACACAGTGCAAACCGCGGGCCTGGCCTTGGCCACCGACTTGGCTCCGCCCGAGCGTCAACCCCAGGTGGTGGGCTTGATGTATGTGATGCAACTGATCGGCATGATCGGCAGCGCCCTGGTGCTGGGTTATTTGCTGCACGACTACAGTCCCGGTCAGCTCATTCGCGTGGTGCAGGCGGTGGCCGTGACCACACTGGTGCTCAATGTGGTGGCGCTGTGGAAGCAAGAGCCGCGCAGTCGCCTGCGCAAACCGGGCACACCCATCGAGCACACCTTTGCGCAAGCCTGGCAACTGTTTTGCCAAGGCCCCCACACGCTGCGCCGCTTGCTGGCGGTGGGTCTGGGCACCATGGCTTTCACCATGGAAGACGTCTTGCTTGAACCCTATGGTGGCGAGATCTTGCACATGAGTGTGTCCAGCACCACCATGCTGTCGGCCACTTTGGCGCTGGGCGGACTGCTGGGCTTTGCCTGGGCTTCGCGCGTGCTGGGTCGCGGAGCCGACGCCTACCGCATGTCCGGCTGGGGCGCCTGGATCGGTCTGCCAGCGTTTGTGGCCGTCATTGCGGCGGCCCCATTGGCCTGGCCTCCGCTGTTTGTGCTGGGGATTTTCCTGATCGGGCTGGGCGGCGGTTTGTTTGCCCACGGCACCCTCACCGCCACCATGCAGTTGGCCCCGCCAGGCCAGATTGGCCTGGCCATGGGCGCCTGGGGGGCTGTGCAAGCGACAGCAGCGGGGGTGGGCATGGCCTTGGGGGGCATCGTGCGCGATGCCGTGGCCCTGGTCAGCAGTCCCGTCATGGGTTATTCGACCGTTTACCTGATTGAAATGGCCTTGTTGTTCCTGACCCTGTGGGCCATGGGACCTTTGGTGCGGCAGTCTGTGCGTCCACCGGCCAACTCTGCATAATCCGACACACCTTGTTTATTTGGCATCCACCTCACCACCGAAGGACTCACCATGGAAATCAAACACATCCTCATCATCATGTTCGTGGTTTTCTGCTTGTTCATGCTGGCCAATTGGTTCAACCGCCCACGCGATCCGCGTGAGTGATGGACACTGTGTCAACCATCCAGACCTGACCCGGTCTGCACCCACAAAAAAGCCGCTCGAAAGCGGCTTTTTTGTGGGCAACAGAATGTTCAGTTGCGGCTGTCGCGGTAACCACTGCCATAGCCGGTGCTGGGCTCTTTGGGTTTGGAAATGTTGACCACGATGGAACGGCCCCCCACCGACACGCCGTTCAGGCCGGTGATGGCGGCTTGCGCTTCTTCGGCGCTGGCCATTTCGACAAAGGCGAAACCCTTGGAGCGACCGGTGTCGCGGTCCATCATGACTTTGGCCGACAGCACGCCGCCAAAATCAGAAAAGTTTTGACGCAAGCTGGCGTCGTCGATGGTGTAGGGCAAATTGCCCACGTAAATTTTGCTGCTCATGTGAGAGCCTTTCAGAGAGGTGGCATGACAACTTCTCAACGAAGCCGACATGCAGGAAAAAGCGGATTCCTGGCAGATGCCCAGAAGCCGCATGGAAACGCACCAGGGCCGTAGGGCCTCAGCACATTTGTTCGGGGTTGGGGCTGTTTTGCAGCCAATTGCGGGTTGTGTCGAGCACGCCGCGCGCCGCATGTTGGGTGAAAGCACAAGCGGTGCGGTGCAGGGCTGGCGTCAGGTCCAGGCCTTGCAAAGCAGGGCGTGCCTGGCGCAAAGCCGTGGCAGCAGGGGTTCGGCCAAGGCCGCTGCAAAAAGGGTGTGTCGGGGGCGAAGCGACATGGGCGCCCGTGCGGGGAGGAGTCAGAGGAATCAAAATCAATCGAGTCGCCAACCATCCAGGGGCTGACGCAGAGCGGTGAGAAAAATGCCGTGGCCTGCAGCTCAACAGGACAGGGTGTTCGAAGTCAATCGATGCCGAAGCAGACGCCCGGTGGGCCATCTGCGTGTTGTTCATGCTGGTGGTGCAGAACAAGCCGCTAATATATTTCCAAATGAAATAAAAGTCAAATTTTTTATTTCCAAGAGTTTTATACGCCTCAAAGCCCGTTCACCACGTGGCGCACCAACAGGGCCGACAGCACCCACATGGTCATTGCGATCAGCGCGTCCAGCACTTGCCAGGCGCGGGGGCGGGCAAACCAGGGGGCCAGCCAACGGGCCCCAAAGCCCAAGGCGCTGAACCACAACAGACTGGCTGCACTGGCCCCGGCCGCAAACCAGCCCTGCAAAGGCGCGGGCTGCTGCGCGCCGATGCTGCCCACCAGCAGCACCGTGTCCAGGTACACATGCGGGTTGAGCAAGGTAAAGCCCGCCGCTTGCCCCAGCGCTGCACCCCGGCTCAAGCCTTGCCCCACGCTCGTCACATCCAGCGAACTGATCTGCCGCGCCCTTTGCAGCGCCCGCCAGCCATAGACCGCCAAAAACGCCGCACCGCCCAAAGCCAGACCCCGCGCCAGCATGGGCCTGTCGCCCAGCGCCTGCGCCATGCCGAACACGCCCGCCGTGATCAGCACCGCATCGGCCACCGCGCAAAAGGCCACCACGCTGCCCACATGCTCACGACGCAAGCCCTGGCGCAAGACAAAAGCGTTCTGCGCCCCAATGGCCACGATCAGGCCCAGGCTCAAAAACAGGCCTTGGGCAAAGACGGGGCCTGTGCCCGACACGGTGTCATTCCAATTCATGGGGCCTGAGCTTGCCAGATCTTTGGACTCACTCGCTCATTGGTTACATCCATAACAAAAAATAGCCGCAAACCCGCCAACCCCGCCCCAGATTAAGTCAAAAATAGACAGATTCCAAAAAACGATTGGCTGCAGTCCCTTGGGCTGCCTGATGGACCCCAATAAACACCCATGCTCGACGACATCAAAAAGACCCTCTGGGCTTCGGCCGACAAACTGCGCGCCAACATGGACGCTGCCGAATACAAGCATCTGGTGCTGGGCCTCATCTTCGTCAAGTACATCTCTGACGCCTTTGTTGCCCGCCAGTCTGAGCTGAAGCTGCGCCTGCGCGACCCGGCCGACGAAGTCTTTTATGGCGACGCCGCCGACGAAGACATCGCTGCCGAGCTGGAAGACCGCGATTACTACACCAGCGAAAACGTGTTCTGGGTGCCCGAAGGTGCCCGCTGGGAGGCCCTGCGTGCCGCTGCGCCCCAGCCCGATATTGGCAAACGCATCGACGACACGCTGAGCCTGATCGAAGCCGACAACCCCAAACTCAAAGGCATCCTCGACAAACGCTTTGCCCGCGCACAACTGCCCGACGGCAAGCTGGGCGAGCTGGTCAACCTGATCTCCACCATTGGCTTTGGTGACGACCCGTCGAAGGCCCGGGACATCTTGGGTCAGGTGTACGAATATTTCTTGGGCATGTTTGCCAGCGCCGAAGGCAAGCGGGGAGGGCAGTTCTACACGCCCGCCAGCATTGTCAAAACACTGGTGGCGGTGCTCTCGCCCAGCAAGGGCCAGATTTACGACCCCTGCTGCGGATCGAGCGGCATGTTCGTGCAGTCCGAAAAGTTCATCGAAGACCACGGCGGCAATCGAACTGATCTTTCGATTTATGGCCAAGAGGCCAATCCAACAACTTGGCGTCTCGCTGCGATGAATCTTGTGATTCGCGGCATGGGCTACAACCTGGGCAAAGAACCCGCCGATACCTTCACCCGCAACCAACACCCCGACCTGCGGGCTGACTTTTGTTTGGCCAACCCACCTTTTAACATCAGCGATTGGTGGCACCCCAGCCTGGACGGTGACGCCCGCTGGGTTTATGGAACTCCGCCGCAAGGCAACGCCAACTACGCTTGGCTGCAACACATCCTGCACCACCTCAAGCCCACGGGCAGGGCAGGCATTGTGCTGGCCAATGGCAGCATGGCATCAAGCCAGAGCGGCGAAGGACAGATCCGCGCCGCGATGGTTGATGCCGACGTGGTCGAGGTGATGGTGGCACTGCCAAAGCAGCTTTTCTTCAACACCACAATTCCTGCGTGCCTTTGGTTTTTGGCCAAACAAAAAAAGCGCAAGGGTGAAGTTCTGTTCATCGATGCAAGCAAGCTAAGTCGGATGATTTCAAAAATTCAGTGCGAGCTGACTGACGAAGTGATCGAGCGCATCAGCCAGACTGTGGCCGACTGGAGATCAGGCTCTGACGGGTACCAAGACATTGCAGGCTTTTGCCGCAGCGTCACCCTGGCCGAAATCGCCCAACACGGCCATGTGCTCACCCCCGGGCGCTATGTGGGCGCCGAAGAAGTGGAAGACGACGACGAAGCCTTTGCCGACAAGATGCAAACGCTCACCGCCAAACTGGGCGAACAAATGGCCAAAGGCGCAGAGCTAGACGCGCTGATCCGCCAGAAGCTGGGGGGGCTGGGGTATGAGTTCTGAGTGGTCCGTTACGACGATTGGTGACCAAGCAACATTGCAGCGTGGCTTTGATATCACCAAGGCGCAACAACGCACAGGAACGGTTCCTGTTGTCTCCTCTGCTGGTATCAGTAGCTGGCACGACACTGCAATGGTTAAAGCCCCCGGTGTTGTACTTGGGCGAAAAGGTGTCGTTGGCAGTGTTCATTTCGTAGAACACGACTTCTGGCCTCATGACACATCGCTTTGGGTCAAAGACTTTCACGGTAATGAACCAAGATACGTCTATTACTTCTTCCGTGGATATGCAAGAGAGCTAAGTGCTTTAGATGTTGGCTCTGCGAACCCCACGCTTAATCGGAATCATGTCCATCCGATTGAAGTTCTGTGGCCGTCAAGCTTAGATGAACAGAGATTAATTGCCGGTATTCTCGGCAGTCTCGACGACCGCATCACCCTCCTGCGCGAAACCAACACAACTCTCGAAGCCATCGCCCAAGCCCTGTTCAAGTCCTGGTTCGTGGACTTCGACCCCGTCCACGCCAAGATGCAAGGCCGCGCCCCGGAAGGCATGGAGGAAGCCACCGCCGCCCTGTTTCCCGAGAGCTTTGAAGATTCGGAGTTGGGGTCTGTGCCGAAGGGGTGGCATGTTAAATCGTTGGATGCTGTAGCTTCGTTTCTCAATGGTTTGGCTTTACAAAAGTTCCCGCCAACAGGTGATCACGATTTGCCAGTCATCAAAATCGCGCAGCTGCGAAAGGGTGACACAGTCGGTGCAGACATGGCATCAAGATCAATCAAGCCTGAGTACGTTGTCCAGAATGGCGACGTTCTTTTTTCATGGTCCGGAAGCCTTGAAGTTGAAATTTGGTGTGGCGGTGAAGGGGCTTTGAACCAACATCTTTTCAAGGTCACATCTGGTATTTTTCCAAAGTGGTTTTACTTTTTTTGGACGCGACAACATCTTGAACATTTCCGGCAAGTTGCAGCCAGCAAGGCAACTACGATCGGGCATATTCAGCGGGCACACCTAAGCTCTGCAAAGGTATTTGTCCCAAGTGATAAGGTGCTGCGTGCTGCAGATGGTGTGTTGGAGCCGATCATGCAGCGTCTGATCGAAAACTCATTGCAAGCCAGCAACCTTGCAGAGCTGCGCGACACCGTGCTTTCTCGTCTGATTTCTGGCCAGTTGCGCATTACTGAGACGCGGACTGAAATGGAAAGCGTGTGAAATGACCGCCAAACCATTCAGCGACTATCTGGTGTTCGTTGATGAAAGCGGCAGTCCATCCATGGGCCGCATTGATCCGGACTTTCCCTTGCTGGTGCTGGCTTTCATGATCGTGCGCAAGGATGAATATGCGCAGCAAGTGGTGCCAGCGGTTCAGGCCTTTAAGTTTCAGCACTTTGGGCACGATCAGGTCATCTTGCATGAGCGAGACATTCGCCGCGATTTGGGGCCATTTTCTTTCCTCAAGACCCGTGCTCTGAAGCAAGCCTTTCTGGATGAACTGACGGCCATTGTTGAAAAGGTGCCGTTTCATCTGGTGTCGGTGGTGATCCGCAAAGATGCCCTGCAAAAGCGTTACACACAGCCAGAAAACCCCTATCACTTGGCATTGCAATATGGTTTGGAACGCATCAGTGCTTTCTTGCAGTCTCAGGCTGAATGGCACGCTGGGTCAAACGAGAACCCCAAAGTGCATTTGGTGGTGGAGCAACGCGGACGCAATGAGGACGACGAATTGGAACTGGAGTTTCGCCGTATTTGTGATCGCGGCAATTACAACCAGGAGTCGTTCGCGTTTGAGGTGGTGTTTGCCGACAAGCAATCGAACTCATCGGGTTTGCAGTTGGCCGATTTGATGGCGAGACCCATGGGCATGTCGGTGCTCAAACCTGAACAAGCCAATCGTGCGGTGGATGTGATCAAGCGCAAACTGGTACAGGTCAATGGCCGCGCTGCGGGGTGGGGCTCGAAAGTGTTTCCGTGACCACAAAAACAAAGGCCCCCGACAACCGCCGGAGGCCAATGCCGACCGAGAATCCCCAGTCCGTGTGCAAATTATTGCATAAAAAATGAAAAAACCTCTCAGCAAACTCGAACGCGTCCCCCTGCGCGAAGCCTGGAAGCACGAAGCCAACGACTTCACACCCTGGCTGGCCGAAGAAGACAACCTCAACACGCTGGCCGATGCGCTGGGTCTACCTGACCTGGAGCTGGTCGCCACCGAGCATTGGGTCGGTGAGTTCAAGCTCGACATCTTGTGCACCAGCGGGGATGACCAGGTCATCATCGAAAACCAGTTGGAAAAGACCAACCACACGCACCTGGGCCAGATCCTCACCTACGCGGCGGGCACAGGGGCTAAGAAGGTGATTTGGGTGGCCGAGTCGTTCCGGCCCGAGCATGTGGCGGCGCTGGATTTTTTGAACCAGAACACTACCGAAGAGCTGAGTTTTTTTGCGGTGGAGGTTGAACTCTGGCGCATTGGCGATTCGCCTTTTGCGCCCAAATTTGAAGTGATGGCCAAGCCCAACGATTGGGCCAAGTCGGGCCGCGAGCAAACCCGCGTGGCCGCCAACGCCACACCCGCTAAGCAGCGGCAGCTCAAGCTGTGGACCGAGCTGGTTGCCAGGTTGGCCACGGCCGCGCCGCAGATCAATCCGCAAAAGCCACGACCTCAGCATTGGTTGAACAATTCCATTGGCCGCGCAGGTTTCAACCTGAACCCCACCGCCAGCCACCGCGACGACCGCCTGGGTGTGGAGGTCTACATCCACCATGCCGAATCCAAGAGGATGTACCAAGCCCTGTTGGCGCAACGCCCCAGCATCGAGCAGGCCTTGGGCTTTGAGCTGGACTGGCAAGAGCTGCCCGACGCCCATGCCTGCCGCATCGCCATTTGGCGGCAACACAGCCCGATTGAAGACGAAGCGCAATGGGGCGCCTACCTCGACTGGTTTGTGCAGCGCATTGTCAAGATGAATGCGGTGTTCAGGCCGGTGATTCAGGCGATAGGGTGAGGTTAAGAACAGAGCACTTTATTTTGTATATACAATAGGGAGGCATAAATGAAGAATCTGGTCGTTTCTGAGGCTATCAAAACCAAGCTTCTAAAGAAGCATCAAGTGACCATTCGAGAGGTGGAAAATTGCTTTGCTAACAGGGAAGGTCGGTTGCTATTAGACAATCTTGCACTGACCAAAACCAACCCACCCACTTTGTGGTTCATTGCCCTGACAAACCAAAATCGCAAGCTGAAAATTGCGTATATACAAAAAGGCGATCAGGTGATACTCAAAACAGCTTATGAGCCCAACGATGCGGAATTGGCGATCTATGAGCGTTTTGGCATGGTGGCTTAAAGCACTGTGCAACCAAGGAGATTACACATGACCAAAAAGATCAAAGATACAGAGCAAGCGTGGGATGACCGCACGCTGGGCGCAGATGCCGAGTTTGTGGGTGTAGCTGATGCCAGTCACGAACAGGCTCTGGAGGATGCACTGGAGTTGCAGGCGATCTCGATCCGTTTGCCCAAAGACCTGATTCGCAACTACAAACTCATTGCAGAATTTCACGGGGTGGGCTACCAGCCGTTGATGCGCGATGTGTTGCAGCGCTTTGTGCCTGCTGAACTCAAGCACATTCTGGAGACCCAGCTCAAAGCTGCCAAAACAAAGCAGCAGCCTGCATTGATCCCTGAGCGCAAAGTGGCTTGACTTCGTGACCGAAGACCAACTCGAACAAGAAGCCCTGGGCTGGCTGGCCTCGGTCGGTTACACGCCGCTCAACGCCCGTGATCTGGATAACCTGGACCCGCGACTGGCGCGCGCCAGCACACGCGAGCTGGTGTTGGCCGTCAGTTTGCGTGCGGCCATTGACCGGCTCAACCCTGCAGTGCCTGCCGCTGCCCGCGAGGACGCGTTTCGGCAGGTGCTGGATTTGGGGCAGCCTGCGCTGCTGTCGGGCAACAGGGCGTTTCACCGGGTCTTGGTCACGGGTGTGCCGGTGCAATACCAAAAGGACGGCGAGACGCGGGGCGACTTTGTTCGGCTGATCGATTGGCAAGACACCAGCCGCAACGAGTGGTTGGCGGTGCAGCAGTTCACCATCAAGGGGCCGCGCCACACGCGCAGGCCCGACACATTTTGTTCATCAACGGTTTGCCATTGGTGCTGATTGAGCTGAAGAACCCGGCCGACCTGAATGCCGACATCTGGAAGGCTTACGACCAGATCCAGACCTACAAAGACCAGGTGGCCGATGTGTTCACCTACAACGAGTTGTTGGTGATCTCGGACGGCACCGAGGCGCGCATGGGTTCGCTGTCGGCCAATGTCGAGCGCTTCATGCAGTGGCGCACGATTGACGGTGTGGCGCTGGACCCGCTGGGCAAGTTTCAGGAGCTGGAGACTTTGGTGCGGGGCGTGCTGGCCCCGGCTTATCTGCTGGATTACCTGCGCTTTTTTGTGCTTTTTGAAGACGATGGCACGCTGGTCAAAAAGGTGGCGGGCTACCACCAGTTTCACGCGGTGCGCGCTGCTGTCGAGCAAGTCGTCACTGCCGCCAGCACCGATGAAGCCACGCGCCGTGGCAAGGGCGGTGTGGTCTGGCACACGCAGGGCAGTGGCAAGAGCATCACCATGACCTGCTTTGCTGCCCGCGTGATGCAAGAGCCCCGGCTGGAGAATCCGACCATTGTGGTCATCACCGACCGCAACGACCTGGACGGGCAGTTGCTGGGTGTGTTCAGCCTGAGCCAGGATCTGCTGCGCGACCAACCGCAGCAAGCCACCACGCGCCAGCGCCTGCGTGAGTTGCTGGACAACCGGCCTTCGGGCGGCATTGTGTTTGCCACCATTCAAAAGTTCATGCCTGGCGAAGACGAAGACACCTTCCCGGTGCTGAGCCAGCGGCGCAACATTGTGGTGATCGCCGACGAGGCGCACCGCACGCAATATGGCTTTGAGGCCAAGCTCAAATCGCGCAAGGTCAATGGCGGCGAGAGTCCTGCGGTGGCCTATGCCACGGGCGACGGGCAGACGGTGGCGAGCACCGCTGACTTTGCGCCGCCCGAATACCAAGTTAAATACCAGGCAGGCTATGCCCAGCACCTGCACGATGCATTGCCCCATGCCACTTTTGTGGCTTTCACCGGCACACCCGTCAGCAGCACCGACCGTGACACGCGCTCGGTGTTTGGTGAGTACATCCATGTGTACGACATGCAGCAGGCGCAAGAAGACGGTGCGACGGTGGCCATTTATTACGAAAGCCGCCTGGCCAAGCTGGGCCTGAACGAGGGCGAGCTGAGCCACCTGGACGAAGAGGTGGACGAGCTGGCCGAGGACGAAGAAGAAAGCCAGCAAGCCAAGCTCAAAAGCCATTGGGCCGCCTTGGAGAAGGTAGTGGGCGCTGAGCCGCGCATTGCCAGCGTGGCGGCAGACCTGGTGGCGCACTTTGAAGTGCGTAACAACGCGCAAGATGGCAAGGCCATGGTGGTGGCCATGAGCCGCGAGATTTGTGTGCACCTGTACAACGAAATCACCCGCCTGCGCCCCGACTGGCACAGCGACGACCCGGAGCAAGGCGCGATCAAAATCGTGATGACAGGCAGCGCGAGCGACAAGGCGCTGCTGCGCCCCCACATCTACAGCAGCCAGGTCAAAAAGCGTTTGGAAACGCGCTTCAAAGACGTGAAAGACCCGCTCAAGCTGGTGATCGTGCGCGACATGTGGCTCACGGGTTTTGACGCGCCGTGTGTGCACACCTTGTATGTGGACAAACCCATGAAGGGCCATAACCTGATGCAGGCCATCGCCCGAGTGAACCGCGTGTTCAAGGACAAGCAGGGCGGCCTGGTAGTGGACTACATCGGCATCGGCGAAGACTTGAAAGCCGCCATGAGGGAGTACACCGCCAGCAAAGGCCGGGGCAAGCCAACGGTGGATGCCCACGAAGCGCTGGCCGTGATGCTGGAAAAGCTCGATGTACTGCGGGCCATGTTGCACGGCTTTGACTATTCTGGCTTTTTGAAGGGAGGGCACAAGACACTGGCCGGAGCTGCCAACCATGTGCTGGGCCTCAAGTCAGACAAAGAGCGTGACGGCAAAAAGCGCTTTGCAGACCATGCGCTGGCCATGAGCCATGCCTTCAGCCTGTGCTGCACTTTGGCCGAAGCCAAGGATCACCGCGACGAGGTGGCCTTCATGCAAGCGGTCAAGGTGATCCTGACCAAGCGCGAAGCCAGCGCCCAGCGCAAGACTGATGAACAACGCGATCTGGCGATCCGCCAGATCATCAGCTCGGCCGTGGTGTCGGGCGAGGTGGTGGACATCTTCGCAGCCGTGGGTCTGGACAAGCCCAACATTGGCTTGCTGGACGACGACTTTTTGGCGCAGGTGAATAACCTGCCCGAGAAGAATCTGGCGGTGGAGTTGCTGGAGCGGTTGCTGCAAGGCGAGATCAAAAGCCGCTTTGCCAGTAACGTGGTGCAAGACCGCAAGTTCAGCGATTTGCTGGCCGATGTGATTCGCCGCTACCAAAACCGCAGCATCGAAACCGCTCAGGTCATGGAAGAGCTGATCGCCATGGCGAAAAAGTTTCGTGAGGCGGCCAACCGGGGCGACCAGCTGGGCCTGCGCGAGGACGAAGTGAAGTTTTACGACGCGCTGGCCAACAACGAATCGGCCGTGCGCGAGCTGCAAGACGAAACGCTCAAGAAGATCGCCCAAGAGCTGACCCAGAGCCTGCGTGACAACCTGACGGTGGACTGGTCAGAGCGCGAAAGCGTGCGGGCCAAGTTGCGGCTGATGGTTCGCCGTATCTTGCGTAAATACAAATATCCGCCCGATCAGGCCGAAGCCGCGGTGGATTTGGTGTTGGAGCAAGCGCAGAGTCTTGGGGACGATTGGGTGGGCTGAGCGTGTCTGAACGCGGGGCCTCACTCATTGTGCGGGCAACTCGATCGGCTGCCCCGATTTAACCAAGTCCAGTACTTGCTGCAGGACCCGAGGACCAGGGGCAGCGTAAGGATCGAAGTCGGGGTGGTGCAGTTTGACCATGGGATCGTTCACCGACAAGTGCACCAAGGCCATAGCCCATCGGCCAAAGAGGCGCTGCGTGGTTTCCTCCCAGTGCAGCAATTCCACATCTTTGTGGCGTGTATCGGCCAGGATGCGGCCGTACAGCGCGTTGATGTGGCTGCGCTGTCCCTCAAGCACTTGCAAAAAGAACCCTTGCCCCTGGCAGAGTACGCCAGAGATGTTGTGCGCGCGGTTGTGTGCCTGCGCCTGCATCAGGATGCTGTGGGTCATGGTGGTACTTTGCGGCCCGACCGCGTGGCTGACGTAGAGCATGCGCACCTGGATGCCTTGGCTGAGAGCGGTCATGAGGGGCGGATGGCGTTGCGGTCGAGGCGTTCGTTCTCACGCCGCTCGAACAGGTCAAGCATCCAGGCCACGCGCTGGGGCATGGCCCGGTTCGGGAAATAGGCCTTGTTGCCGGTTTGCTGTGTGGCGTCCTGGCAACCTTGCACCAGGTAGGTGATGGCGGGCAGTGGGGCGGGGTGATGGTCGGTCAGGCGAATCCAGTGCACTTGGGTCCAGGCACTGGCCAGTAGCATCAGCTTGCGCGTGGTGCTCACCACCGTGCGCTTGTTCACCGAGTCCAGCCCCTCGCGGCGCAGTTGGTGGCCGATTTCGCCATAAATCATGCTGGCGGCGCATATGGCGGCGCGGCAGTCGGGCGGCAAGGCTGCAATGCCCGAGTGGGCTTGTTGGTAGAGGCGGTCGGCTTCTTCCAACAAACGCTCAATGACCTGAGCGATGGCCGGAGTGAAGACGGGGGCGGCCATCCAGGCTTGCGGGTTGACACCCGCTTCGATCAACCATCGGCGCGGCAAGTACAGTCGGCCGATGCTGGCGTCGTGGCCGACGTCGCGCGCGATGTTGGTCAGTTGCATGGCCACGCCCAGCTCGCAGGCGCGCGCCAGGGTGTCCATGCTTTGCGGGCCCATGATCCAGCTCATCATGGCGCCCACGCTGCCCGCCACCCGCGCGGCATAGGCGTGCACGTCTTCGATGCTGTCGTAGGTGCGACCGCCCGCGTCCCAGGCAAATCCCTCGATCAGCGCGTCCAGCAAATGGCGCGGCAGTTTGTATTGCTGTACCACCAGGCTCAGGGCATGGTCCTCCACATGGTCTTGCGGGGTGCCCGCATAAATGGCGTCCAGGCGGTTTTGCAGGGCGTCGAGCGGTGTGTCGCCCGCCACAGCTTCGTCCACCAAGTCGTCGGCCACGCGGCAAAACGCATAGAGCGCGATGGCGGCCGTGCGCACGCGGGGCGGCAGCAAGCGGCTGGCGGCAAAAAAGGTTTTGGAGCCGCCCTGCATCATGGCCACGCAAGCTTGCAGGTCTTGCGAGTCAAAGTTCAGCTCGGCGGGCGAACTGGGGGCAAGGGGCTGCATGGGGGAGGGTGGGATGCGTTCAGGCCTTGACATGGGGGACCACCGTTTCCAGGGCTTTGGCCGACATCAACACGCCGGGCACGCCCGCACCAGGGTGTGTGCTGGCCCCCACCACGAACAGGCCTGGCACGTCTTCGCTGCGGTTGTGCGGGCGGAACCAGGCGCTTTGCAGCAGCAGTGGCTCGAGGCCAAAGCCGGCCCCTTTGTAGGACCACAGCCGGTCATGGAAATCTTGTGGTGTGCTGACCTTGCTGGTCACGATGTGTTCGCGCAAACCCGGCAGCACGCTGGCTTCCAGACTCTCGGCGATGGCGGCGCGGTAGGTCTCGGCAAAGGCTGGCCAGTCGGTGCCGCTGTCCAGGTGCGGCACGGGCGAGAGCACATAAAAAGTGTCGCAATCTTCCGGGGCCAGCGAAGGGTCGGTGGCGGTGGGGCGGTGCAAATACAGGCTGAAGTCTTCGGCCAGTTTGTGCTTTTGGAAGATGTCTTGCAGCAAGCCCTTGTAGCGTGGACCCAGCACCATCATGTGGTGCGGCACATCCTTGTATTGCTTCGAGGTGCCGAAGTACCAAACGAACAAGCCCATGGAGTACTTGCCCTTGGCGATCTTGCGGTCGGTCCAGACGCGGCGGTGCTGTGGGGCCACCAGGTTTTTGTAGGTCCAGGCGGTGTCGCCATTGCTCACCACGATGTCGGCGGCGATGAACTCGCCGCTTTGCAACTCCACGCCACAGGCGCGACCGTTTTCGATGCGGATTTGCGTCACCGGTGCATTGCAGCGCAGTTGCACGCCGCGCTCTTGCAGCAGACCCACCAGGCCCTTGACGATGGCGCCGGTGCCGCCCATGGCCGAGTGCACACCCCAGGTGCGCTCCAGCGAATTGATGAGCGCATAAGCGCAGGTCACGGCAAAGGGGTTGCCACCGATGAGCAAGGGGTGAAAGCTCATCACGATGCGCAGTTTGTCATTGCGCATGTGTTTGGCCACCAGGCTGTACAGGCTGCGCCAGGCCCCCATGCGCATGAAGTCGGGGATGGCGGCCATCAGGTCGCTGACCTTGTCAAAGGCCATGTCGCCCATGCCTTCAAACCCCAGGGTCTTGCAGCGCTCGGCCTCTTCCAAAAAGCGCTCGTAACCCGCCAGGTCTGAGGGCTCAAAGCGCGCCACTTCGGCGCGCATGTGTTCGGCGTCGCCGCTGTAGTCAAACCAGGTGCCGTCGGCAAAACGCACGCGGTAAAACGGGTCCATGGCCACCAACTTTACGTCGTCGGCAAATCGTTTGCCGCACAGGGCCCAGAGTTCTTCGAGCAAAAACGGCGCGGTGATGATGGTGGGCCCAGCATCGAAGGTGAAGCCGTCCTGGCGGTGCACATAGGCGCGCCCACCAGGCGCGTCGAGCTTTTCGAGCACCTTGACCTGGTAGCCCTTGACACTCAGCCGGATGGCCGCAGCCAACCCGCCAAAGCCACTGCCAATGACCACCGCCATGGGGCGCTCCGAACCCCCGGTGAGGGTGGGGCGCTGGGCGCTGCCAGGAGGGGCAAAGCCGTCGGAGGTGTATGCGTTCATGGGGGCCTTCAAGGGGGTGTGGTCAATGCCGGTTTGGTGGTCTGGCCCATGGCCCAACCCCACAGCCGCTCCAGTGGCCAAGGAAAAATCATGATGATGTGTTCAACGATGGCCAGTCCCAGCAAAGTGGCCAGCATGACCCAGCCGGTGGTGATGGCCACAGCGCCTTGCTGCGCCAGCCACACCAACCAAAACCAGGTGCCCATGGCCACGCTCATGGACAGCACAAACCACAGCGACATGCCGGTGGTGGTGCGGAAATAACTGGCCAAGTACTTGAGGTGATCGGGCAGGTATTGCGCGCCGTTCTGCGGCACGCCAAAAAACAAATTCAGTTTGGCCGACAGGCGCATGCACCACAGCAGCGCAAAGGTGCAAATGGCCACATGGCTGGCTTGGCCCGCTTGCATCCACCAAAGGATGGCGAAGTTGGCCAGCAAGGCCAGCTCGTGGTAGAGCATGACCTGAACCGACTGCACAAAGCGTGGCCAACCCGTGACGCCCGCGTCCAGAGGGGTTTTGCGCGGCCCGGTGATCCAACCCGTCAGAAAAGCCAGCTCGTGCCAGCCCCACATGACGATCACACTGCCAAAGGCGAGGTAGGCGTTGAACACGCTGACCTCTTGCATGCTGTGGGCCACACCCCAAAAACTCAAAGCCAAAAGCACCGTCCAGCCGCCCAGGCTGAAACGGAAGCTTCGCGCAGGCAGCCGGTCGAGCCAGAGGATCACGCCCGTGCCGAGCCACCAGCACAGGGCCGTGAACACGCAAGCCCAAACGACTTCAATCACCATGCCGGTTCCATGCGAACCTGGGGCGACAGGTCTTGTTCAATCACGGGCATGAAGTACAGGCGGGCAAAGGTGGACAGCGCTTGGACGGCGCACACGCCCTGCTGCAGCTTGCCCACCACACCGCCACGCGCCTTGGCTTTGTCCATGGCTTGCGATATAGCGAACAGGCGCTCCAGGCCACGGCGGAAGTTGGGGTTGTCGGTGTCGAGCGCCAAGGGGAACACCTGCTTGGTGATTTCGGTGGTGATGCGAAACACCTGGTAGTCGTATTCGCTCGAATCGAGGCCCATGGCTTCGTGCAGCATGGGGCGGGTGTGGTCACGCACGTACATGGTGGCGTACACGGCCAGCAAGAAAAAGCGAATCCAGAGCTTGTTGCCGCCGCTGAGCAGCTTGGGGTTGGCGCGCATGATCAGCGCGAACGATTCGCCGTGGCGGAACTCGTCGTTGCACCACAACTCGAACCAACGGAAGATGGGGTGAAAGCGTTTTTCGGGGTGCTTTTCGAGTTGACGGAAGATGGTGATGTAGCGGGCGTAGCCGATTTTTTCGGACAGGTAGGTCGCGTAGTAAATGTATTTGGGCTTGAAGAAGGTGTATTTCTTGGTGCGCTTCAAGTTGCCCAGATCGATGCCCAGATTGAAGTCGCGCAGCGACAGGTTGATGAAGCCCGCGTGGCGCGATTCGTCGCGTGCCAGGTAGGTCATCAGCTGTTTGATGTCGGGGTTGTTGACGTTCTTTCGGATCTCGTTGTAGAGCACGCAACCAGAAAACTCGGAAGTCAATGAGCTGACCAAAAAGTCCATGAATTCCTGGCGCATTTCGGGCGAGAGGGTGGCCATGCCAGCGGCGACTTCACTGGCAAAGGCTTCATCGCGCTGGAAGTGGTCGTGGTTGTTGTCGCCCTCGTACTCGGCCATCATCTTGTCCCACTCGGCGCGCACCGGCTCAATGTTGATGCGGTCCATGGCCGCAAAGTCGGTGGTGTAAAAGCGCGGGCTGATCATGTCGTCGTGCACCGCCTTTTTGTTGGCGTCTTCGGCGGTTTCAATGGTCTGGACAGCGGTGGCGGTCATGGCGTTCTCCGGGGGTAAATCAATCAAATTCAGCGGCTGTGACTCTGGGGCATGGGCTCTTGTCCGGCCAGGCGCAGACTGGCAAACACGGCGGCATTGCTGGGCCCAAAGGACTCCAGGTCAATGCGTTGTCCGGTGGCGGGGTCGAGCAAGGTCAGGCGCCCATCGGTGCGGCCGATCAACAAAAAGGGGGCTTCAGCACTGATTTTTTCGCGTTGACGCTCACGCGCCAGGGCGCGCAGCGTGCTGCGCAAAAAGCCCTGTTCGCCACTGAAGCGTGCGACGTTCTGGCGCGAGTCGGCATCGAGCACGGCGATGTCACCCCCAGGCAGGTCGGCAAAGTGCAGGGCGCGTTGCCATTGCACGGCTGCGTCGGGGCTGCGCGGGTCCAGGCCCGACCAGCGGGCCAGGCCGACGGCCACCAACACGGCCAGCAACACCACGCCGATCCAGGCCATGGGCAGGTTCAGGCCCTGCTGGGGTCTGCGGGTGCTGTGCACGGTGTTCATGCCGGGATGCCGTGTTCGTGGTGACCGTTGTGGGACGGTGTGGCACTGGCATCGGCCGTGCGCAAGCGTTCACCGAGGTGTTCGGCGCGCCACAGGCTGATCAGCTGCTCGCCCACTTGTTCGCCTTGGGGCACACAACGCAGGGTGGGCTGGGGGCGGGTGACATGCCAGGCACGCTGGTGTGGCCACAGGTGGAACCAACCAATGCGGTCTTCCGGGTTCAGCGCCAGGGCAATGTCGCCCTGGCCACCCGCATGCGGTTTGAGCGAGGCACCCACAATGCGCTTGAAAGGCAGGTTGAAGGTCACCGTCAGCACCACACCGATGCGCATGACCACACGTTTGTTGGTCAGGGTGTAGAGCGTGCTGCGCGCTGACACCCAGGCCGTGCCCAGCAGCAAGCCCAAAGCGATGGTGTACAGGCTGGCGGCCACCATCAGGGGTTTCCAGTCCACTTCGGCCAGGGGTTTCCAGCCAGCGCCGCTGTCAGGCGCCGTCAGGTTGAGGGCTTGCACCACCAGCATCAACGCAAAGTAAATGCCGATCTTGCGCACATGAAAAGCGTGTACCGCCAGGCTGCGCCAGTCGGGCGCGCCTTGCCAGACCACGCGCTCACCCTTGGGCAGCGCGCTGGGCAAGCCAGGGGCGGCTTCCCATTCGTGCTCGTGGGTGGCTTTCATATGATTGGTTCCTGGCGCTCAGGCGTCGCGTACAAGGTGCCTGCACCGTAATAAGCCGTGATCTTTTCTTCTTCAAGCAAGGTGATCTGCTCGTTGGATTTGGTTTGCGGCACATTGGCAAACTGGTGCGCCAGGATGGCTTGCACATGTGTGCCGTCTTTCTTGATGCGCGCAAAAGTCATGGGCAGCAACACGCGCTTGTCAGAGCCTGTCAGTTGCACTTCGGCGAAGCGGAACATCATCTCCATGCGGTCGACCCACAAGTCGCAGACGGTGCCTGCGATTTGCTTGTCAGCGCCCCACACCGGCAGGCCGCGGGGGTCGACGTCCTGCTTGGCCACCGAGTGGTCTGTGGCCACACGCAGGGGCACGATTTTGGGGTGGCCGTGCGGGTCGGCGTCAGGAATGTCAGCGCGCATGGCCCAGGCGCCAGGCCCCACACCGGCGAGCAGCGGGTCGCCCACGGGTTCCAAAGGCGCACCATTCCAGCCGTGGGTGGGTTGAGCGCTGTAAGAGCCATCAGGGCGGGCCAAGTCGGGCGACAGGTAAGTGTGGCCGTCTTGTGTCTTGAATGCCTTGGGCTCGGGCACGGGTGGCCAGCCTTCGATCTTGGGGCCGTTTTCGCGGCCTGAATCCATGAGGTAACCCTCGCGGTGGTTTTCGCGCAAGAGGTAATAGATCAGCCCGGCAAAGAATGCCCAGAACATGTACAACACGATTTGGGCCACATCGATGTACTGTGTGATAGCGCCTGTTTCCATGGCTGTGCTCCTTCAAAAAATCAATGCATCAACCCGGCAGTTGCGCCAGGCCAAAGGGTTGGGGGGGGCTGGTTTTCTGGGTCTGTGATCGCGCGGCCAAACGGCTGGCGCGCAACATCGGACCCAGGGCCACCAGCACGACAAACAACAAATACATTTCCAGGTGGTAGACGAAGCTGTAGGCGGTGATGGGGGTGACCAACACCTCGCCCAAAGCGCCGGACATGGCCAGCACCGACACGCCGTCACGCAAAGCCCCGCCCAGCGCCATGGCTGCGCCTGCGCTGGTGGCTTGCACTGCGCCCCAGGTGCCGATGACCAAGCCCCCGAGCTGGCCGAGCGGGCTGCCTTCTTGGGCCATGCCCATGGCGGTGACCAACATGCCCACCGAGAACAAGCCGCCGCTGAAACCGATCAGGCCCACGCCGCTGCGGAACATCCAGGCCGCTTCGAGCGGACCTGAAAAAATCACCATCGCAAATGCAGGCAGGCCCAGCAGCACACCGAGGCTGGCCAGACGGCAGGCGTGCATGCCACCGGACAGCCAGCGCGCTGACAAGAGGAAAGCCAGCAAAGCGCCACCGGCACTCAATGCCGTCAAGGCGCTGGTCGCGCCCACGTCGAGTTTCAAAATTTCGGCCGCGTAAGGCTCCAACACGATGTCTTGCATGTTGAAGGCGAAGGTGCCGATGCCCAGGGTCCACAAAAAGCGGCGCATCTGGGGCTCGGCCATGAGTTCGCGCCAACTGTGGGCAAAGCCACCGGCTTCGCGGCGGCCACGCTTGGCTTGGCGTGCCTCTTGTTTCCACAGCGAGGCCAGGTTCATCACCGCCACCATCACGGCGCAGCCTTGCACCAGCTGGATGAGTTTTTGCGGGCTGAAGTCACTCAGCAACAGGCCAAACACCGCGCTGCTGACGATCATGCCCACCAGCAGCATGCTGTAGAGCAAGGCCACCACGCGGGGGCGCTTGTCGTCGGTGGCCAGGTCGTGCGCCAAAGCCATGCCCGCGGTTTGCGTGACCTGAATCCCGGTGCCCACCAACACAAAAGCCAGGCACGCGCCCAGCTGACCCACCCACAGGTTCGCAGCTTCAGGCTCGGACAAGAGCAACAAGGCAAACGGCATGATGGACAAGCCGCCAAACAGCAGCAAAGTGCCGGTCCACATGTAAGGAATGCGGCGCAGGCCCAACGCTGAGGGGTGTGTGTCGCTGCGGTAGCCGATCAGGGTGCGCAGGGGGGCAAACACCATGGGAATGGCCACAGCCAGCGCCACCCACCAGGCGGGCACCTGCAGCTCGACGATCATGACCCGATTGAGCGTGCCCACCAAGAGCGCGGTCACCATGCCAATCACCACCTGAAACAGCGACAGGCGCAACAGGCGCGCCATCGGCAGCTCGGGAGACGCCGCGTCGGCAAACGGCATGAAGCGCGTGCCGTAGGCCGTGATCCAGCGGGGAACTGGGATGCGCAGCTTCATGAGCGGGTCCACTCCCAGGCTTGCGAGGTGTAAAAACCGCTGGCCACGCGCTGCATGCGCGCGCCTTGCCAGCCCTGCAAATCTATGTGGTTTTGCATGCGCTGCAGCAAATCAGCGTGCGCCACGGGTGAGAGCGAGGGCGAACGGTCACTGCGCGGAAACAGGCGACCCGCGCTGTGCATCAAGGCCAACAGTGGCGTGCGCGGCGCGAAGGTGAAAACCATGGAGCCGCGCGTGCGTTGCGCCAAACCGGCCAACGCTTCGGCGATTTGGTCGCTGTCGTAGTGGATGAGCGAGTCCATGCAGACCACATGGTCAAAGTGGCCCAAATCGGGGCTGAGCATGTCGCCCGACAAAAATTCAACCGAGCCGGGCATCTTGGGGTGTTCGGCGGCCATGCGCTCTGCGGCCAGCTTGACCAAGGTGGGCGACAAATCAATCGCCACCACCTCGGCCCCGCGCAGGGCCGCTTGCAGGGCCAGTGCGCCGGTGCCGCAACCGGCGTCCAGCACGCGCTGGCCGCGCAGGTCTTGCGGCAGCCACGACAGCAGCGTCTCGCGCATGGTGTCGCGCCCGGCGCGCACGGTGGCGCGGATGCGGCCCACCGGCTCGTTCGAGGTCAGGCGAGCCCAGGCATCGGCCGCCGTGCGGTCAAAGTAGTGCTCGATCTGGCTGCGGCGTTGTTCGTAAGCGGTGCTGTTCATGGGGTGCTCTCTTGCGTTTTTGATGCGGGCGTTCAGTCAAAACCCAGCAGGTCAAAAATGTCGCGGTCCTTCATCGGGATGGAGGGCAATGCATCGGCCCCCAGCCACAGGGCAGCGGCCAAGCGCAAGTACTCGTCTTGCACGGCTTTGACCGCAGGGGTGGGCTCCAGCTCGAACAAGGTGCACTTTTGCAGGCGGCTCTTGCGGATCTCGTCGAGCATGGGGAAATGCGCCATGGTTTTGAGGCCAGTGACCGCGTTGTATTTGTCGATCTGGTCGGTGGCATCGCTGCGGTTGGCGATCACGCCGCCCAAACGCACGTTGTAGTTTTTGGCCTTGGCCCCGATGGCTTGCACGATCCGGTTCATCGCGAAGATCGAGTCGAAGTCGTTGGCCGTGACGATGAGGGCGCGGTCGGCGTGTTGCAGGGGGGCGGCAAAACCGCCGCAGACCACGTCGCCCAGCACGTCAAAGATCACCACGTCGGTGTCTTCGAGCAGGTGGTGCTCCTTGAGCAGCTTGACGGTCTGGCCCACCACATAGCCGCCGCAGCCGGTGCCTGCAGGGGGGCCGCCGGCTTCGACGCACATCACGCCGTTGTAACCTTTGAACACGAAGTCATCGAGGCGCAGCTCCTCGGCGTGGAAGTCCACCGTTTCGAGCGCATCGATCACGGTGGGCATGAGTTTTTTGGTCAGGGTGAAGGTCGAGTCGTGCTTGGGGTCGCAGCCGATTTGCAGCACGCGCTTGCCCAGCTTGCTGAAGGCCACCGACAGGTTCGACGAGGTCGTGCTTTTGCCGATGCCGCCTTTGCCATAGACCGCGAACACCTTGGCGGTGCCGATCTTGACGGTGGGGTCCATCTGGACTTGCACGCTGCCTTCGCCATCTGCGCCGCGTACCCTCTGGATGCTGTTCACAGGGATGCTGGTGGTTTCGATCATGCTGGGAGTCCTTCTTGTATGCCTTCAAGGCGGTCTTCAAGTTCTTCACCGGCCCGCAGCAGCGCTGTCATGGTCTCGGCGTCGGGTTGCCAGTACTGGCGGCGTGTGGCCTCCAGCAGGCGGTTGGCCACTTTGGCCGATGCGGTGGGATTGAGCTGGGCCATGCGCTCGCGCATGGCGGGGTCCAGCACAAAGGTCTGGGCCAGTTGTTGGTACACCCAAGGCTGCACTTGCCCGGTGGTGGCCGACCAGCCCATGGTGTTGGTCAGGTGCGCTTCGATCTGGCGCACGCCTTCGTAGCCGTGCTGCAGCATGCTCTCGTGCCACTTGGGGTTGAGCATGCGGCTGCGGGTTTCCAGGGCCACCTGTTCGGTCAGGCTGCGCACCACGCCTTCGCCTTGCGTTTGGTCGCCAATGAAAACCGGTGGGGCTTCGGCCGCATTGCCATCGCGCTGGTGCTTGGCTTGCAGCACGGCGCGGCTGATGCCGCCCAAGGTGTCGAAATAGGTGTCGATGCTGGTCACGCCCAGCTCGACCGAGTCCAGGTTTTGGTAAGTGAGTGAGACACTGGCCAGCGCGCTGTGCAGCACGGCGGTGTTGCGCACTGGGCGGCCTTCGCGGCCATAAGCAAAGCCTTTGCGCTGGGTGAAGGCGTCGCCCAGCTCGTTTTCGTTGTCCCAGCAGCTGCTGTCGATCAGGTGGTTCACGTTGGCGCCGTATGCGCCTTCGGTGTTGCCAAACACCCGCAGCGAGGCGCATTCGAGGTCGCTGCCGGGGTGCTCGGTCATGAAGGCCAGGGCGTGTTGGCGGATGAAGTTTTGCTCGACCGGTTCGTCGGCGCTGGCAGCCAAGAAGGAGGCTTCGGCCAGCAGGCGAATTTGCATGGGCAGCAGGTCGCGGAAGATGCCCGAGAGGGTGATCACCACATCGATGCGCGGGCGGCCGAGTTCGGCCAGGGGAATCAGTCGTGCACCGGCCAAGCGGCCATAGCTGTCAAAGCGCGGCGTGGCGCCCATCAAGGCCAGGGCTTGTGCCATCGGGCTGCCTTCGGTCTTGAGGTTGTCGGTGCCCCACAGCACCATGGCCACGGTCTCGGGCAGGGTCTGGTGGTCTTGCTGGTAGCGGGCCAGGAGTTTGTCGGCCTGGCGCTGGCCGTCGCGCACGGCAAAGGCCGAGGGCATGCGGAAGGGGTCCAGGCCGTGCAGGTTGCGGCCGGTGGGCAGCACCTCAGCGTTGCGGATCAAATCACCACCCGGGGCGGGCTGCAGGTAGCGGCCATCGAGGGCGCGCATCAGGCCTTGCATTTCGTGGTCTTCGCCCAGCAGTCGGTTGCTGCGCACCAGTTGACGCAGAGTCTCGGCCTGGGCTTTGTCGCCTGCGGGCAGGTCGGTGCTGAACAGCGTGCTCAGTTGCGCCTCGCTGGCGCCATCGACCAGGGCTTCCATGAGGGCGGGGTTTTGCGCGGCGTTCAAGCCCATGGCGTCGGCCATGACTTTGAGGGTGCCCAAGCGTTGCTCACGGGTGGGAGCCTGGCCCATGACATGCAGACCTTCGGGAATCAGCGCGTATTCGAGTTCGAGCAACTGGTTTTGCAGCTGCTCGATCCAGGCGGTGGTGTCGCCTTGGGTGGTGGGCACGGTCAGATCGATGCTTTGGGCTTGCTCGCGGATCAGGCTTCTGAGGCTTTCGCGGTCCTGGGCTTGATCGGGGCCCATTTGCTGCCAGCGCTCAATCGACTGCTGCAGGCTGACCAATTCTTTGTACAGACCCGAATGGGTGAGTGAGGGCGTGAGGTAACTCACCAAGGTGGCTGCGCCACGGCGCTTGGCCAGCGCGCCTTCGGACGGGTTGTTGGCGGCGTACAGGTACACATTGGGCAGTGCGCCGATCAGGCGGTCGGGCCAGCACTGGGCCGACAAGCCGGTTTGTTTGCCGGGCATGAATTCGAGCGCACCATGCGTGCCAAAGTGCAGCACCGCGTCGGCGGCGTAATCGTCGCGCAGGTAGCGGTAAAAGGCGCTGAAGGCGTGGGTGGGGGCGCAGCCGGTTTCAAACAGCAGGCGCATCGGGTCGCCTTCGTAGCCAAAGCCCGGTTGCACCGTGACCACCACTTGGCCAAAGTCCGCACCCAGCACAAAGATCGACTGCCCGTTGGTCAGGTGCTTGCCGGGGGCCGGGCCCCATTGCGCTTCGATCTCGCTCAGCCAGCGCTCGTGTTGCACATGGTGGCCGGTGTCGATGGCGTGCAGCACATTGGCTTGCGTGCCGTACTGGCTGGCGTTGCCTTGCAGCAGGCGCTTGCGCAGATCGTCCACGCTGTCTGGCAGCTCGACGCGGTAGCCTTCGATTGAGAGGCGCTGCAAGGTGTTGAAGAGCGACTGGAACACCGACAAATACGCGGCCGTGCCCACGCTGCCGGCGTTGGGCGGGAAGTTGAACAGCACGATGGCCAGTTTGCGATCGGCGCGGGGCTTGTCGCGCAGGCGCACCAGGCGCTCGACACGGGCGGTGAGCATTTCGGTGCGCTCGATGCAGGTGAACATGTCCTGGCTGCGCGGGCCGGTGGGGAAGGTGCAGCGCCTGTCGCAGCCGGTGCAGGTTTGTCCCGCAGGGCCAGGGCGTCCGCCATAGACCATGGGCAGGATGGAGCCGTCGAGTTCGGGGATGGCCACCATGATGGTGTTTTCCACCGGCAGCAGGCCGCGTGTGGAGCCGCCCCATTGCTCGATCGATTGGAACTCCAGCGGGTGCGCGGCGATGTAGGGCACATCGAGTTCGCTGAGCGCCACTTCGGCAGCGCTGGCGTCGTTGTAAGCCGGGCCACCCACCAAGGAGAAGCCCGTCAGCGAGACCAGCGACTGGATCTTGGATTTGCCGCCGTGCTTGAAGAAACGGTCCATCGCCGGACGGGCATCGAGCCCACTGGCAAAGGCAGGGATCACGCGCAGGCCGCGCGCTTGCAGCGAGGCGATCACGGCGTCGTAGTGCGCGGTGTTACCGGCCAGCAAATACGAGCGCAGCAGCAACAAGCCCACGGCGGGTTGGTCTTGACGGCCGTGCCCCGGCAGGTCGCTCAGCTGTTCGCTGATGCGGTTTTTCATCTGCGGGTGGTACAGGCCCACCTCAGGGTATTCGATCGGGTCTTCCGGCTGGGCCAGGGCGCGCAGGTGTTCACGCGGGCCTTGGGCGTAGCGGTGCACCAGGGTTTTGACCAGGTGCTCGATGTTGTGTTCGGACCCGGCCAGCCAGTAACGCATGGTCAAAAAGAACAGGCGCAGGTCTTGAGCCGTGCCGGGAATGAAGCGCAGCAGCTTGGGCAGACGGCGCAGCATGGCCATTTGCTTGGCCCCCGCGCTCGAGGGCGCGCCGGTCTCTGAACCCGTGTCTTTGTTCTTGGCACTGGGGCGCAGCTTTTTGAGCAAGGCCATCAGACCCGTGGATTCGCGGCCCATGACCAGCTTGCCCATGCGGGTGAGTTGTGTGACCTGCGGCGCGGACATGATGCAGACCATGGCGTCGCAATGCTCGCGGCGCGCCTGCAGCGCGTCGAGCACCGGCATGAAGTGGTCTTCCATGAAGAGCATGGTGACGATGACGATGTCGGCCTGCGCCACGGCGGCCAAGCACGCGGCCAGAGCGCTCTCGCTGTCGCGCCAGGCCGAGGCGCTGTGGGTTTGCAGGTGCAGGCCCGGCAGGTCGCGTGCCAAGCGTTCGGCAGCGCTTTCCGCGGCGCTGGCCAGGTGGCTGTCCATGGTCAGCAGCACCACGCTCATGCGCGGTGCTTGGGTGTTGTTGGACTTACCGGCTGAAATGGGCTTTGGCATCGTAGAGCGTCTCCACGGTGATGGTCGCCACGCCCAGGTCCTGGGCAAATCGCTCGGTGTTGCGGCGGGCTTTGCCACGCACAAAGAACGGGATCTTGCCCAGCTCCTTTTCGGCTTCAGGGCTCCAGGTGGCCTGGTTGGAAGCGGCCTGAGCCGGGATGGCGACAGCTTGGACGCTGTCGGTCGCCAATGGGGCCGCCGGGGTGATGGCGGCTGCTGGTGCCAGGGCCGTGGCTGCGGGGACTGCGGCAGGGGCCTTGTTCTCTGCGGCTGGGCGTGTGCTGCCCAAATGCGAAGGTGCAGCGCCGGCATGAAACTCGAAGTCTTCGCGGAACATGCCGATCAGGTGTTCTTCCAGGCCCATCATGAGTGGGTGCACCCAGGTGTCGAACAGCACGTTGGCGCCTTCAAAACCCATTTGCGGCGCATAGCGTGCCGGGAAGTCCTGCACATGCACCGGGGCCGAAATCACCGCGCAGGGAATGCCTTGGCGTTTGGCGATGTGGCGCTCCATTTGGGTGCCCAAAATCAGCTCGGGCTGCAAGGCGTTGATCTGGTCTTCGACTTCCAGGTAGTCGTCGGTGATCAGGGCTTCCACGCCATGGCGCTTGGCACAGTCGCGCACTTCGCGGGCAAATTCCCGGCTGTAGCTGCCCAGGCCCACCACCTCGAAGCCCATCTCCTGGCTGGCGATGCGGGCAGCGGCCACCACATGCGTGGCGTCACCAAAAATGTAGACGCGCTTGCCGGTGAGGTAGGTCGAGTCGACCGACTTGGCGTACCAAGGTGCATGCGCGTGTTCGGGGTCTTGGCCGGGCACCGGCAGACCCGTCAGGGCGCAGACTTCGGCGATGAAGTCACGCGTGGCGTGGCTGCCCAGGGGCACGGTCTTGGTGTAAGGCTGGTCAAACTGGCGCTGCAACCACTGTGCGGTGGCAAGACCAATCTCGGGGTAGAGCACCACGTTGAAGTCGGCCTCGGCCAGCTTCTGGATGTCGGCCACGCTCGCACTCAGGGGCGCGACCACGGCCACATCCACACCGAGTTCCTTCAGCAGCTGGGTGATTTCCTTGACGTCGTCGCGGTGGCGAAAACCCAGGGCGCTCGGGCCCAAGAGGTTGCACGTGGGGCGCGCTTTGGCAGGCTTTTCTGTGGTGTCGGGTTTGTGCACCAGGTGGCGGCACAGTTGGTAAAAGGTCTCGCTCGCGCCCCAGTTTTCCTTGCGCTGGTAAGAGGGCAGTTCCAGGGCCACCACGGGGATGGTCAGTTGAAGGGCTTGGGCCAGACCACCCGGGTCGTCCTGGATCAACTCGGCGGTGCATGACGAGCCCACCAGCATGGCCGCGGGATGGAAGCGCGCCATGGCTTGGCGGGCGGCGTCCTTGAAGAGTTCTGCGGTGTCGCCGCCCAGGTCGCGCGCCTGGAAGGTGGTGTAAGTGACGGGGGGGCGGCGCGGCAGGCGCTCGATCATGGTGAACAGCAGGTCGGCGTAGGTGTCGCCTTGCGGGGCGTGCAGCACGTAGTGCACATCGGTCATGGCGGTGGCCACGCGCATGGCACCCACGTGGGGCGGGCCTTCATATGTCCAGAGCGTCAGTTGCATGAGGTCTTCCTGCGCTTTATGCGGCCAACTTCAGGCGGCGCTTGAGGGGGCGGCTGAACAAACCGGCCAGATCGGCAGCTTGTTCATAGCCCTGAATGGGGGTGAAGACCAGCTCGATGGCCCACTTGGTGGTGATGCCTTGTGCTTCGAGCGGGTTGGCCAGACCCAGCCCACAGACCACCAGGTCCGGTGCATCGGCGATGCAGCGGTCCAGTTGCAGGTCCACGTCCTGGCCTTCGCTGATGCGGGTGCCTGTGGGCAAGAGGGCCAATTCGGCCGCCATGTGCTGGCGGTGCAAATAGGGCGTGCCCACTTCCACCAGGTCCATGCCCAGTTCGCGCTGGACAAAGCGGGCCAGCGGGATTTCCAGCTGCGAGTCGGGGAAGAAAAAGATGCGCTTGCCTTGCAGCATCTGGCGTTGTGTGGCCAGGGCTTTGTCGGCGCGCTGGCGCGGCGCAGCGGTGGCTTGTTCAAACACATCCGGGACCACACCGAACTCGGTGGCAGCCGCTTGCAGCCAGGCGGTTGTGCCTTCCACGCCCAGCGGAAACGGTGCCGCCAGGTGCTGCGCGCCGCGCGATTGCAGGGCGCGGGCGGTGTCGGCCAAGAAGGGCTGGGCCAACAAATAACGGGTGTTCGGGCCGACCACGGGCATGGCCTGGCTGTTGCGTGGCGGGAAGAAGTTGACTTGAAGACCCATGCGCTCAAACAGGCTGCGCATCTGGTCTTCCACCACATCGGCCAGCGTGCCCACCACCATCAGGGCGGGTGCGGTGTCGGCGCTGGTGGGCAGGCCGGGGACCATGGCCGCGAGGCATGCGTCTTCGCCCTGGGTGAAGGTGGTTTCGATGCCACTGCCCGAGTAGTTGAGCACGCGCACCTTGGGGTGGTGGATTTGGTTTTGGCGTTCGGCCGCACGCGACAGATCGAGCTTGATGACCTCCGACGGGCAAGAGCCCACCAAGAACAACAAGCGGATGTCGGGGCGGCGTGCCAACAGCTGGCCCACCACGCGGTCGAGTTCTTCGTGCACATCGGCCAGGCCCGCCAGATCGCGCTCATCGATGATGGCGGTGCCAAAGCGGGGCTCGGCAAAAATCATCACGCCCGCCGCCGACTGGATCAGGTGGGCACAGGTGCGTGAGCCCACCACCAAAAAGAAAGCGTCCTGGATTTTGCGGTGCATCCAGATGATGCCGGTGAGGCCGCAAAACACCTCGCGCTGGCCGCGTTCGACCAAGGGCACAACGTCGGTACAACCGGCGGTTGGAGCGGAAGTTTCTGCGCGAATGGGGATGACGGTGCTCATGTGCTGGCCTGTGCACCCGTGTCGGGCAAGGAGGTGGAAGAGGGGTGTTTTTGCAGCCGCGCCATGCGCAGTTTGCGGATGTACTGGGCGGCATTGATGGCGTAGCTGATGTAGGCGGCCAGCGCCAGCATCAATTGGTCAGTGGCACTCCAGACGCCTTGCCACCAGACCCAAAGGTAGGCGGTGTGCAGGGCCAGCACACCCATGCTGACCACGTCTTCCCAATAAAAGGCGGGGGCAAACAGGTACTGCCCAAATACGACTTTTTCCCAAATGGCGCCGGTGACCATGATGGCGTAGAGCACCAAGGTCTTGATGACCACCGAAGCCAAGGCCCAGTCGGTGTGCTCGCCGGTCTGCAAGCTGTTGATCACCAAATACAGGCTGATGCCAAAAATCAGGAACTGCACCGGGGCCAGCACGCCTTGCACCAGCGTCCACCGGCTCGCGTCACGTCGGGCGCGCTGCGCCGGCGTGTACAAAGCGGGGGAGGGTGAAGCAGACATGAAGAGCCTTGTTGGACGGGGGTTTGGCTTTGAATGTAAATCTGGACATACAGCGTGTCAACATAAATTGACATTATTTTCACAGATTAGGGTTTACACTAAATACAGGCGTTTGAATTCCACTCACACTCACACTTGTGGTTTGTGAGGTCATGGATTTGATCGGTTCAAACCTTCGTGCGACGAGCACTCCGATCTGTTGGAGCCTGCCGCTGGTGTATCCCTCTGATGATCGGTGCTTGTCATGGCTAAATCCAACCTTGAAACCCCTTCTCCGCCAATGGCACCCGGCCATTCCCCTTTGCCTGAAGCCTTGCGGCAGGGCTCGCCTGTTGGCCCGCGTTTGGTAGTTGGAACTTCTTTTGCGGGCAAGTCCGCCATCGATTTGGCCCAAATCCAGATCCTGGCTCAAGCCTGTTTGCAGGGCCTCGACGCGGCCCGGCAGGTCGTTTTTGGCTGGCAACGCCAGGGGCAATCGCTGGAAGACATTTACACGCAAGGCATCACGCCTTGTGCCCGTTTGCTGGGCGATTGGTGGTGTTCGGACCGGCTCGACTTCGCCATGACGACCATTGCCTCTTCTCATTTGCAGCAGCTGTTGCATGATTTCAGTGGGGAGTTCTTGCAAGAGTCACCCCAAGCAGCCAATGGTCACAGCTTGCTGTTGATGACAGAGCCCGGCGCGCAGCACAGCATGGGGCTGTTCATGCTGAGCGAGTTTTTCAAGCGCGCCGGTTGGTTGGTGACGGTCGCGGTTCCTCAGGATGTGAGCGAATTCAAGCGCTTGTTTCTGTCTGACTGGTTCGATGCGGTGGGCATTTCGGTGAGCACCGACCGGCACATCCGCAGTTTGGAGGTGTTGTTGCCCCTCCTGCGCGCTGCTTCTGACAATCTGGATTTGCAGGTGTTTGTAGGAGGCCCCATGGCCTACCTGGACCCCGACCGGCTCCAAGGCTTGGCTGCCCGGGTTTTGGCCGAAGATGCGCCTGCGACGGTGATCAGCGTCACGCGGGGCATGCCCCGTTTGATCGATCCAATTCCGTGACATGTTGATCCACATCATTTATGACACTTATTAAGCACGGTCCAGGGCTTGAACGGCTCTGTTCAGCCTATACTTGTATGACAAATTCAAGTGTCAACTTCCTGATGCTCAAACCCGTTTGGTTTACAACATGAAGCTTCCCTCTTTGGACCCATCCACGTTTTCGCAGTTATTGGGCGTGGTGTCTGATGTCACCTTGGTCATGGACCCGCAGGGCGTGATCGAGGACGTGTCAACTGGACGCGACACCTTGGCCGCTTTGGGTTGCCAGTCCTGGATTGGTCGCCGCTGGATCGACACTGTCACCAGCGAGAGCCGCGTCAAGATTCAGGAAATGCTGCAGTCCCAGGGGGCCCTTGATGTGATGCGCTGGCGGCATGTCAACCACATGTCGCCCGTGGGCAACGAAGTCGCCTTGCAATATGTGGTTTTGCCGCTGGGCGGCGGCAAGCTTCTGGCCATGGGGCGCGACCTGGAAAGCCTGGCCGAGCTGCAGCGCCGCTTGGTTGAAACCCAGCAGTCGATGGAGCGCGATTATTTGCGCCTGCGTCACATTGAGGCGCGCTACCGGGTGCTGTTTGACACTTCTTCCGAGGCGGTGCTGATGGTGGACGCCAGCACCCAGCGCGTGCTCGAGGCCAATGTGGGTGCTCAGGCCTTGTTGAAAGACGCTGGCAAACGTCTGGTGGGTCGCGATGTGCGTGAATGTTTTGAGGGTGACAGCCAAGGCGAGGTCCAGTCCTTGCTGCGCACGGCATTGGCCACGGGCCGCATCGAGATGTGCGCTGCCCGGATTGCGGGTTTGCCCACGGCTTGGACGGTGTCTGCCACGGTGTTCCGGCAAGAAGGTGGTGCGCAATTCTTGGTGCGCTTGGTCACCCGTGACACCACCCCGGTGGCCCACCAGGATGCCGGTTCCTCGGCTGCGCTGAGCGAGGCCATGGAGCGCTTTCCAGATGGCTGGCTGCTGACCGACACAAATGGCATGATCAAAAGCGTCAACGAGGAAGGCATGGCCTTGTTGGGTTTGACGGCCTCTTCCCAAGTGGTGGGTCAGAGCCTGGAGCGCTGGCTGCTGCGCGGGGCAGTCGATTGGGGTGTGTTGAACACCAGTCTGCGCCAGCAATTGCCTGTGCGCAATTTTGCGACCGAGGTTCGGACTTTGTCGGGCATGACTTTGCCCGTGGAGGTGTCGGCTGTGTGCCTGGCCCGACCCGAGCCCATGTTTGCCTTTTTTGTGCGCGACATGGACCGCCGCTTGCAGGGTGGTGCTTCGGTCTCCCAAAGCCAGGCCAACCCCTTTGCCGAACTCTCGCAATTGGTGGGACGACGCCCCATCAAGGACATCGTGGGCGAGACGGTGGACACCATCGAGCGCATCTGCATCGAAGCGGCTTTGGAATTGACCCACAACAACCGCGCTTCGGCAGCCGAAATGCTGGGCTTGTCGCGGCAAAGTCTCTACGTCAAGCTGCGCCGCTTTGGCATGGTTTCCGAGGTTGAAAACGATCTTCCCTGAAGATTGTCAGCAAAAAATGACAATAAGTGTCAATCTTGATTGACATTTTGAAAAGCGTCTTCACAATCGGGGCATGGACATCCCGCCATTGGCCCATGCGCCCCCCCCTTCAGCTTCCCTTTCTGCGCCTGTTGCGAGCGCCACAGGGAACGTGCTCAAGCGGCCTGCGCTGGGGACGGTGGCTGAACTGCTCAAACCCATCACCTGGTTCCCGCCCATGTGGGCCTTTGCCTGTGGTGTGGTGGCGTCCGGCCAGGATTTTCAGGCCCATTGGGGCTTGCTGCTCTTGGGTTTGGTGCTGACGGGACCCCTGGTGTGTGCCAGCAGCCAAGCGGTCAACGACTGGTTTGACCGGCATGTGGACGCCATCAACGAGCCCGGTCGCCCCATTCCTTCCGGTCGCATGCCTGGCCGTTGGGGCTTGGGCATTGCCATCGGCTGGACAGTGTTGTCGCTGTTGTGGGCCACCCTCATGGGGCCTTGGGGCTTTGCGGCCTGTGCCCTGGCCATTGCGCTGTCGTGGGCCTACAGCGCGCCGCCTGTTCGCCTGAAAAACAACGGCTGGTGGGGCAACGCCGCCTGCGCCCTGAGCTACGAGGGTCTGGCCTGGCTGACCGGTACGGCCGTCATGCTGGGCGGCGCATGGCCTGGGCCACATGCCGTGGCGCTGGCGCTGCTTTACAGCGTGGGGGCGCACGGCATCATGACCCTCAACGATTTCAAGGCCATTGAGGGCGACCGCCGCATGGGCGTGGCCTCGCTGCCGGTGCAGCTGGGTGCGCACGGCGCGGCGCGCATGGCCTGCGTGTTCATGCTGGTGCCACAGGTGTTGGTGGCCTTGTTGCTGGCCCACTGGCAGTTGCCATGGCACGCGGCAGCCGTGTTGGCTTTGGCGGTTTTGCAAGGGCCGTTGATGCGCAAATTTTTGCGCCAACCGGTTGAGCGTGCTTTGCATGTGTCGGCCTTTGGCGTGCCGCTGTTTGTCAGTGGCATGATGGTCAGTGCCTGGGGTCTGCGTCAAATGCACCACGCACTGAGCGCCGGAGGGTTGGCATGAGCACACCGATGTTTGGCTGGTTCCAGATCATCCGGCTGGGTTTGATCCAGGCCTGCCTGGGTGCCGTGGTGGTGGTGACCACTTCCACGCTCAACCGCATCATGGTGGTCGAGCTGGCCTTGCCCGCCTTGTTGCCCGGCTTTTTGGTGGCCTGGCATTACGCGGTGCAGATGGTGCGTCCGCGCATGGGTTTTGGTGCAGACAAGGGCCGACGCAGCACGCCCTGGATGATGGGCGGCATGTTGGTGCTGGGCACAGGCGGCGTGATGGCCGCCGGGGCCACCGTCTGGATGGCCAGCGAGCCTGTGTGGGGGGCGCTGCTGGCCTGGTTGTCCTTCAGTTTGATCGGTTTGGGCGTGAGCGCCTGCGGCACTTCGCTGCTGGCCCTGATGGCCAAGCGTGTGCCCGACGAGCGCCGCGCACCGGCTGCCACCACGGTGTGGCTGATGATGATCGTGGGCTTTGCCGTCACGGCCGGTGTGGTGGGCAAGTTGATCGACCCCTACAGCCCGCAGGTGCTCTTGCAGGTCTCGGCAGGGCTGAGTGTGGTGACGGCATGCATCACCGCAGTGTGTTTGTGGGGCCTCGAAAAAGACGGTGAGCCCGCTGTGCCTGTGGCCCCCAGCGTCAGCACCGAGCGCCTGCAAAAGCAAAATTTCAAGGAAGCATTCAAAGAAGTTTGGTCTGAGCCGGCGGCGCGTACTTTCACCGTCTTCGTGTTCATGTCCATGCTGGCTTACAGCGCGCAAGACCTGATCCTGGAGCCCTTTGCGGGGGCGGTACATGGTTTCACGCCGGGGCAGACCACGCAGCTCTCGGGCTGGCACCACATGGGTGTGTTGATCGGCATGCTGGCGGTCGCTGGCGCGGGCTCGCGCTGGGTGGCTGGGCGCCTGGGCTCGGTGCAGAACTGGATGGTGGGCGGTTGCTTGGTGTCGGCGCTGGCCACGGTGGGTTTGGTCAGCTCGGCCTTGTCGGCCGATTGGCCCCTGAAGGCCAATGTGGTGTTTCTGGGCGTGGCCAATGGCGCGTTTTCCATCGCGGCCATCGCCACCATGATGCGCTTGGCGGGTGAAGGCGGCGCGGGCCGCGAAGGCACGCGCATGGGTTTGTGGGGCGCTTCGCAAGCGGCGGCCTTTGGCTTGGGTGGTTTGCTGGGCACGGCGGCCAGCGACCTGGCCCATGCCTTGTTGGGTGAACAGCGCACGGCCTATGCGGCCGTGTTTGGCATGCAAGCGTTGATGTTTGCCGTCTCGGCTGCGGTGGCCGTGCGCCTGCGCACCGGGCCGTCTGCGCGACAGTCCTTGCATTTTGATAGTCCAGTGTTGTTGAAAGGTGGGTCAAGCTCATGAACCAGACCGATTTTGATGTGGTGGTGGTGGGTGGTGGGCCCGCTGGCGCCACCGCCGCCCACGATTTGGTGCGCCAAGGCTGGCGTGTGTTGTTGCTGGACCGTCAGGGCCGCACCAAGCCCTGTGGCGGGGCGATTCCGCCGCGTTTGATCCAGGATTTCGACATCCCCGATCACTTGCTGGTGGCCAAAGTCAATTGCGCGCGCATGATTTCGCCCGCCGACAACAAGGTCGATATCCCGATCGACAACGGCTTTGTCGGCATGGTGGACCGCGACGAATTCGACGAGTATTTGCGCGAACGTGCCGCCCAGTCGGGCGCGGTGCGGTGCCAGGCCATTTTTGACAAGATCGAGCACGATGCCCACCAGCAGCTGTGGGTGCACTACACCCCGGTCACACCCAAGGAGCATGCTGCCAGCGAACACGCCAGACCCGTGAAGGTCAGCGCACGCATGGTGGTGGGGGCCGATGGCGCGCGCTCTGAAGTGGCGCGTCAGGCCATCCCCAACGCGCACAAAACCAAATATGTGTTTGCCTACCACGAGATCATCGAGTCACCCATTGGCCAGCCGGGCTACGACGCCGCACGATGCGATGTGTATTACCAGGGTGAGGTCTCGCCCGACTTTTATGGCTGGGTTTTTCCGCACGGCAAAACCATGAGCGTGGGGATGGGCAGCGCCGACAAGGGCTATTCGCTGCGCAGTGCGACGGCACGGTTGCGCGAAATCGCCGGTTTGGTGAACGCGCCCACCTTGCGCCGCGAAGGCGCGCCGATCCCGCTCAAGCCCTTGCCCCAATGGGATAACGGCCGCGATGTGGTGGTGGTCGGCGATGCTGCGGGCGTGGTCGCACCCTCCTCGGGAGAAGGCATTTACTACGCCATGGATTGCGCCCGCCGCGTCGCCCAAGCCACCCATCAGGCCCTCAAAACCGGCAACAGCGCCTGCCTCAAGCAAGGTCGCAAGAGCTTCATGAAGCAGCACGGCCGCGTGTTCTGGATCCTCGGGGTGATGCAGTATTTTTGGTACCAGAACGACCGCCGTCGGGAGAAGTTCGTCAAAATCTGTGAAGATCGTGATGTACAGCGTTTGACGTTTGAGTCCTACATGAACAAGGAATTGGCGCGCAAAGACCCGATGGCGCATGTGCGCATTTTTTTCAAGGACATGGCGCATCTGTTGGGCTTGGCGCGCACATGAGGTTTTGGTGAGCCCGCATCCTGAACACAGTTTGCTCGGAGCGACCCCATGGCGCATGAGCCGGGCTTCGTTGCGTGCCCTGCTGGTGGCTTTTGTGCTCAGCTACGCCACCGCGGGCATTGGCGCCGCTCTGACTGAATTGGGGCCTTGGTACTTTGCCCTGCGCCACCCCGCCTGGAAGCCACCGGATGCCGCTTTCGGTGTGATCTGGAGCACGATCTTCACGCTGTGCGCCATCAGTGGCTGGTTGGCCTGGCAGGCAGCTGACACCTTGGCGCTGCGCCGCCGTGTGCTGGTGTTGTTTGGGGTGAATGCGCTGCTCAACATCCTGTGGAGCGCGCTGTACTTCAAGCTGCAGCGTCCGGACTGGGCGCTGTTCGAGGTGGTTTTTTTGTGGCTGTCGATTTTGGCGCTGGTCATGGGCCTGTGGCGTTTGTCGCGCTGGGCCAGTTTGCTTTTGGTCACTTACTGGGTCTGGGTCAGCATCGCCATGGTGCTCAATGTTCAGACGGTCTTGCTCAATGGTCCCTTTGGCGCACCGGCATGAAGGCAAGGCACGCGGCTGGCGCCGCATGAGACGACAGCCCCTGATGTTGGCTTTGACCATTTTGAGCGCCCTGTCGCTGTGGTTGTGGACCCCTGATCTGCCACGCGAGCAACTGCACAAACATTACCTGAGTGCACCATCGGATTTGCGTGCGGTGGGCCCTTGGCAGCTGCATGTGCGCGACACCGGGCCGCGTGCAGCACCCGTGGTGGTCATGCTGCATGGCTTTGGCGCCAGTCTGCACACCTGGGACGTTTGGGCCGAGGGGCTGTCAGCGACCCACCGTGTGATCCGCCTCGACTTACCGGGCAGCGGCCTGAGTACGCCTGATCCAGCGCACGATTACAGCGATGCACGCAGCGTGCACATGCTGCTGCGCTTGCTGGACGACTGGGGGGTGCAGCGCGCCAGTTGGGTCGGCCATTCCATGGGCGGGCGCATCGCCTGGACTATGGCAGCGCGCCACCCCGAGCGCGTCGATCGGCTGGTGCTGGTGGCCCCGGACGGTTTTTCTAGCGCAGGTTTTGAATACGGGCAGGCCATGGAGGTGCCCGCCACCTTGAGCCTGATGCGCCACGTGCTGCCGAAATTCTTGCTGCGCATGAACTTGCAATCCGCTTATGCGCAGCCCGACAGCCTGAGCGATGCGCTGACCGACAGGTACCACGACTTGTTGCGTGCCCCGGGGGCCCGACAAGCCATGCTGGAGCGCTTGAAACAGACCGTGCTGCAAGAACCCGGGCCGCTGCTGCGCCAAATCAATGCGCCCACCTTGCTGCTGTGGGGTGAGGCCGACGCCATGATTCCGCTGGCCAATGCCCGCGATTACCTGCAGGCCATCCCGGGCAGCCGTTTGGTGTCCTGGCCCGCAGTGGGGCATGTGCCCCAGGAAGAAGCCGCACAAACATCCTTGCCGGCCGTGGCAGATTTTCTGCGTTGAGGTGATTCAGGTGATGCGGATACCCACTTGGGTGATCCGGTTGCCTTCGGTGGCGCGCACGCTGATCTCGGCTTTGCCCAGGTGCGCCATATCACCTTCGACGGGCGGGCGGTGCAGCGTATCGGCCAACCATTGGCCCACACTTTTTTCTGCATCGCAGGGCAGTTCCAAACCATAAAACAAGCACAAGTCGCCCATGGGTGTGGGCGCTGCCAAGACAAAATCGCCAAACACCAGGCGGGCATGCTCGGTGTCGTCCAGGTCAGGCAGGACCACATTCAGTCGGCGCGCACTCCAGGCAATCGTCGAGCCCTGCAACACCAGCGAAGTCAGCACCACAATGAAAGCGACATTGAAGTAAATGCTGGCGCCTTCCACCCCCGCCATCACTGGGAACACCGCCAGCACAATCGGCACCGCCCCGCGCAGGCCCACCCAGGAGATGAAAGTGATCTCGCGCCCGGAAAAATGCAAGGGTTTCAGGCACAACCAGACCGACAGTGGGCGAGCCACGAACATCAACACCAGCGAGACCCCGACGGCTGGCCACAGGGTGGTCAACATGTCGGAAGGGGTCACCAACAGACCCAGCAACAAAAACATGCCCGCCTGAGACAGCCAGGCGTAGCCGTCCATGGCCGACAAGGATGCACGCACCTGCCGCCGGGCCCGGTTGCCCACCACCACACCCATCAGGTAGACCGCCAAAAAGCCCGAGCCGCCAAACCAGGTGGTGAAGGCAAACACCGTCAAACCACCCGAGACAATGAGCAGCGCCCGAACACCGCCGCCGCCGTCTTCTCCACGGCCCAGGCGTTTGAGCAGTTCGGCCATGGCCCAACCGCAGGCCAGGCCGAGCACGCTGCCCCAGCCCATTTGCTGCAGCAAGGACAGCAAAACGTCGAAAACACCCGGCGTCACGCTGTCGGGCTGCCCCATGGTCAAGGCAATGGCGATGAAGGTCAGGGTCAGGTAAACCGCCATGGGGTCGTTCATGCCGGACTCGATCTCGAGTGTGGCGGCCACCCGTTCGTTCAGGTGCACCCCGGAAGATTTGAGCAGTGAAAAAACCGCTGCTGCGTCGGTCGAGCCCACGATGGCCCCCACCAGCAAAGCCAGTGGCCAGGGCAGGTCCAGCAGCCAATAGGCGGCAACCCCGGTGATGGCCGTGCACAGCACCACGCCCAGCGTGGCCAACAAGAGCGAAGGGCGCAAACCGGTGCGGAAAGTGGCCAACTGGGTGCGCAAGCCGCCGTCCAGCAAGATCACCGCCAGGGCCACGTTACCCACCCAGAAGCTCAGGCGGAAATCGTCAAATACCAGCCCCCCGGGGCCGTCCACCCCCGCCAAGATGCCCACCACCAAAAAAATCAACAAAAAAGAAAAACCGATGCGCGCAGAAAACACCCCGGCCAATACGCTGATGAACACCAGCGCTGCAGCCGCCAACAAAGGCAATGAGAGGAAATCAAGGGACAAAACCATGGCCTGAAAGTACCACAAGACGGGCGCATCCCATCTCGTGAACGCAGGTCAGCCCTTGCAGCAGCCCAAAATAAAGTGGCTGGTGCCTGCCGGGTCTTGCTCGTGGGCCAGGTGGCCGAGTCCGGCTTGCACATGCTGCTGTGCTTGTGGCAACAGGCGGCAGGCCTGGTCGGCCAGGGCCGGGGGCACGGTCTGGTCTTGCGCGCCGATGTGCATGAACACCGGCTGGCGGATTTCATGCAGGCGCGCGGCCAGGGGTTTGAGGCGCCAGGCCGCCATCATCGACAGCACGCCGTGCACATGGCCCGAGTCGCTCAGCACGCGGGTGTACAAATCCAGCCCCTGTGCATCGAGCAAGGAGCCGGTGCGCCCCAACCACTCGGACACGGCGCCAGGTTTGGCCGCCAGTTTGGTGGTGGCCCAGGCCGACAGCGGGTTGAGCGCCGCCAACTTGGCCGCCGGGCCGAACAGCCAAGAGGCCACACCAGGCAAGGGCAGCCAGGCCGGGTTCAGACCGATCAGGGTGCTGCGCGAGAGGCTCTCCATGTGCAGGGCCATGTGCGCAGCAATCGCAGCCCCGGCCGAATGGCCCACGATGACTTGGGGTGTGCGTTGCAGTTGCAGCATCAGGGCGCGCAGCCCTTCGCTCATGCCGGGCAGCGACAGAGCCCCTTCAGTGCCCCGGCTGCTGAAGGCGTGCCCCGGCAAGTCGGGTGCGACCACGGTGAAGTGTTGTGCCAGCGTGGGCAGCAGGCCGCGCCAGCTGAAGCTGCCCGAGCCGGTGCCGTGCAAAAGCAGCATGCAAGGGCCCTGGCCCATCATCTGCACATGCCACTGAATGCCCCCGGCCTGCACAAATCGGCTGTGCTGCGCATGGGGCCAGTGGGCCTGGTGTGCGGCCCAAGACATGCCGGGATAAAAGCGGTCGAACATGGCAGAGCCTAGGCCGGGCCGGTGCGCAGGCTGTCCATGGCGTGGGCCATGCGCTGAGCTTGCACCTGCGGCATGGGCAGGTAGCTTGCGCCCATGGTCGCGGCCAGTTGCTGGGCTTGGGCATCGGGCTGCATCGAGGTGTCGATCCACAGGGCGCGGTGGCCGCTGCTGCGCCATTGCTGCCCCCAGTTTTGGGCGTCGGCCTGTGCCTGTGCGCGGCCACCCAGACCTTGCAGCGTCACATTGGCACGACCGTCGCTGAGCACGACCAAGAGGGGCGTGACGCCTTGCCGCTGCAACAAGGCCGCTTGTTCGTGCGCCATTTTGAGGGCCAGCGCCAGCGGTGTGCCACCTCCGCCAGGCAAGCCGGTCATGGCGCGTTTGGCCCGCACCAGCGAGCGCGTGGCGGGCAGCAGCAGTTGCGCCTGCGCGCCCCGAAAGGCCACGATGCAGACACTGTCGCGCCGCGCATAGGACTGCTGCAGCAGCAACTCGACGGCGCCTTTGGCTTCGGCCAAACGCTGCAGGGCGGCTGAGCCCGAGGCATCGAGTGCCAGGATCAGGCAGCTCGATGAACGCTGCTGGTAGCGCTGGATGTGGAAGTCTTCTGCCCGGATCGCGATGCGGCGTTGGGCTTGGCCTTTTGCTGGGCTTTCGCCAAGCATGGTGACCCGGGGTGCGGTCTGTCTCAGACCTTGTCTTGGGGCTGCGGCGCGCAGGGTGGCCAGCACATGCAGCCGTGCGTGGCCGCCGGGGCGTCCCGGGCGCGGGGGCAGGGGCCTGCCGCGTTGTTGCCCGGCGCGGGTCTGGCCGCTGCGGCCTGAGGTGTGACCGCTGCGCGCGCCTTGTTGTGTGGCCAGTGCGTCCAGCATGTGCGGTGGCAAGCTGGCCAGGGCGGCGGCCACCATCATCTCTTGCAGGTCTTCGGCAGTGGGTTCTGGGGCCGGTGAGTCGGTGGGCGCGTCCCCGTGTGCCTCAGGGGGCGGCGGGTCACCGGCAGCCGGATCGGGCGGTTGGGGGGGGGGCGGTGGCTCAGCGTCGTCGGGCGCTGAGTCTTGCGCGGTCTGTTCTTGACTGGAAGGCTCCGCAGGCCATTGCGTGGCCCGTGGGGCGAGCACGCAGCGTGCGGCAAAGCCCAGGTCTTCGTCGTCCAGCGTGCTGCGCCCGTTCAAGGCTGCGTGTGCGCAAGCCACGCGCAGCGCCAGGCTGGGCGCGCGCAAGGAGCCAATGCCCAAGCCCCAAGCCGAAGCGCACAGCGCGTGCAACTGCGCATCGCTGGCCTCGACCCGCTGCAAGCGCTCACGTGCACGCGCCAGTGCGCCGGGGCTCAGGCGAATCTGCAGCGCATCGTCTTTGCCAGGGTCCAGCCCCGCGTTAATGTCGGACGGCGACAGCGCCTGCAAATCGAGCCACAGGCCCAGTCGCTCCTGGAGTGCGGCGTTCACACCCGCTTCATCGGGCAAGGATTCGTCCAGTGCGACCACGCCAAAGCGGGTGTCGGTGGGGGCGCTGGCGTGGTGGGTCGCGGCGACTTGGGCCGAGTCCAGCGCCTGCACCAGCGGGGCCAGCAGTGCCGGGGGCAGGCGCTCGGCCATGGGCAGGCATACCAGGCCTTGATCGGCTTGTTGCAGCAAGCCCGCTTGCATGTGCAGCTGCCCGGTTTGCAGGGTGTAGGCCAAATCAATGCCGCCCAGCAAACGTTCGGCATCGGCCGAGCCGGGCAGCTTGACCAGCGGCAGGCCCAGCTGGGCCAAGGCATTCAACCAACGCTCACGCACCGGGCCGTGCGGGGCGCGCAGGCACACACCGCCCAGGCCGTGCGGGTCCAACTGCAGGATTTGCAAGCTGGTCAGGGCGTCATGCCAAGCGTCCAGGCTTTGCGGGGTGGAGGTGTTCTCGAGGGCCATGAACGGCAGGGCGGTGCAGTGCTTTCAGGCAGCCAGCACTTCTTGCACGCTGCGCTGCACGCGGGCGCCCGAGTCGGTGTCGTCCAGTGGGTTGCGGCGCAGGCGGTGGCGCAGGGCCAGCGGGGCCATGCTCTGCAGGTGTTCGGGTTTCACCGCGCTGTGGCCTTGCAGTGCGGCAAAGGCGCGGGTGGCGCGCAGCAGGGTGAGTTCGGCGCGCAGCCCGTCGGTGCCCAGTTGCTGGCACAGGCGGGCGCACAACATCAGCATGTCGTCGCTCACCGTGACTTCTGCCAAGCGTTCACGTGCTTTGAGGATGCGTTTTTGCAGCTTCTGGTTCTCTTTGTGCCACTGCGCCTTGAAGGCGGTCGGGTCTTTTTCAAAGGCGTCGCGGCGCTTGATGATGTCCACCCGCAGCTTCAGGTCTTGCGGCGTGCGCACCTGCACCGACAGGCCAAAGCGGTCGAGCAGCTGCGGTCGCAGCTCGCCCTCTTCGGGGTTGCCGCTGCCCACCAGCACAAAGCGGGCGGGGTGGCGCACGCTCAGGCCTTCGCGTTCGACCAGGTTTTCGCCCGAGGCCGCCACGTCGATGAGCAGGTCCACCAAATGGTCGTCGAGCAGGTTGACTTCGTCGATGTACAAAAAGCCCCGGTGTGCTTGCGCCAACAGGCCGGGCGAGAACTGCTTGATGCCCTGGGACAGGGCTTTTTCCAGATCGAGCGCGCCGACCACGCGGTCCTCGGTCGCGCCCAAAGGCAGGTCGACAACGGCCACGCTTTGGCGCTCGGTCACGACTTTGGTTTGGGGGTCACGCGCCTGGCAAACCGGGCAGGCGCCCGCCGGTTTGGCCGGGTCGCATCGGTAAGGGCAACCCTTGACCACCTGGATAGGCGGCAGCAAATCGGCCAGGGCCCGCACCGCCGTCGATTTGCCGGTGCCCCGGTCACCCAGGACGAGGACGCCGCCAATGGAGGGGTCCACCGCCACCACCTGGATGGCGAGGGTCATGTCATCTTGACCAACGATGGCCGCAAAAGGGAAGGTCAATGCCATGGGGCGTACATCCGCAAAACTGTTCTCGTCCCATCATCCGAAAGACGCGGCAAAGTGTCAAGTTAAATTTACACTTTAAATGGACGCTGGTGTTCAGATTTTGGGGGTGGAGGGCTCGACTGTGTCGGATTCGGGCGTGGTTTCAGGCTTGAGGCCATAACGGGCCGCCAAATCCCAAACGTGCTGCGGCAGCATGTTTTTCATGCGCGCAGGCGCTTCGCGGCGCAGGTGCAAGATGGATTCGATGGCCTTCATCTCAACCCGGGCACGCGCAAACTCCAGGCCACGCGGGCCCACCCGGGGCATGAGCCAGTTGACCAGGGGCTTGATCCAGGCGGGCATGCGGCGCAGCGGCAGGCCACCTGCGGCGCGCTCGGTGTTGGCCATGAAGCCCCGCACCGGCCCCTCTCTTTTGCCGCGGCTGATCGGCGCGCGGGTGACCAGCTGGTCTTGGATGCCGTCGAGCACCGCTTGTCCGCGTGCGTTGCGCACCAGCAACCATTGCTGCCCGTGCCCACCCATATAGCCCACGGTGATGTCCGACAGCACATTGGTGTAGTCCACGCAGGTGCGGCAGGTCAGCGGGAAAAAGTTGGGTGGCAGGGTGGACAGTGGCAAGTTCAAAAACGGGATCAGGCGCTTGTCGCCCTGGTCGGTGCGCACCTCCACTTTGTAATCGGCGCGGAACTCGACATAGCTGATGTCTTGAGGGCGGTCCGAAATCAGCCCCAAAAACTGGTGGAAATTTTCGGTCGTGGTGTTGTCCGAGCAGGGCGTGCCGATCACATACAGCTGTTCCAGCCCCTGCTCGCGTTCGAGTTGCGGCTGGATGGCGCGCAGGGCGTAAATCTGGCAGGGGATGCCGATCACGGCCAGGCGTTTGTGGCCTTGCGCCAGCGCGGGCTCCACCAGGCTGAGCAAAGGCGCATAACCCATGCGCATGCCCCGGCACTGCGCCATGTCTTGTGCGCGGGTGACCAGCACCGGGCGCGGACGCCAGCGGTCGTGCGGGTCAGCGGCCATGGCGATCACCGCGTCGACCAGGCCTTTTTCGAGCAGCACTTCGGCCAGACGGGTGGTGATGCCCGTCCATTGCGCGCCCTGTGCTGGCGGGTCCATGCGGGCGCTCAGGATCTGTTGGTAGGGCCCAAAAAACAACTCATCGGTTTGTGCACGGTGAAGTGGCGTGTCGGTCTGGCGCTGGCGGCCATGCACGCGCTGCTCGAGCCCCGGGTAGTCGGGCTGGATGAACTGGCAGGCCTGGCCGCAGCGCTTGGGGTCGTTGGTGCGGGACAGGCCGCAATCGGTGCACAGCTTGCGCACGGGTGCTGCCATGTTGAGCCCCGCTGGGGTGTGGGCTTGGAGCACGGTCAATTCGGTGCTCAGCCAGCGCGGGTGAAAGGCATCACACCCACCAGCCAGACGTGCAGCCCCCCCATCAAAAAGGCCGCCCAGACGCCAGTGCCCACCACCACGGCCAGCAAGGTCCCCATCAGCCGGCCTTCGGGGGCAGAGCGCATGCTGGCGCGGTCACGTTGACGGGCAGCGCGAAAGACCAGCACCGACCAGGCGAGAAAACCACCGAACAAAAGCACATCGGCCAGGTTGCCATTGGACAACAAATGCCCCAGAGCCCAGACCTTGACCGACAAGGTCATGGGGTGGCGCAGTTTGCTTTTGATGTGGTTGGCGGGCATGTAGGTGGCCACCAGCAAGACCATGGCCAGCCACATCAACAAGATGGTGGCGTGCTGCAGGCCGCGTGGCGGCGTCCACAGCACTGTCGGGTCCAGTCGGGCCAGGGCATAGCCCTGCACCAGCAAGTACAGACCCAGCAAGGAAATCGAGGCATAAATAGCCTTGTAGCCCAAGTCGCCCCAGCGTTGTTGTGCGGCTTGCCGCCATTGGGGGGCCACGCTTTGCAGCGAGTGAATGCCCAAAAAGAGCACAAGACCGATCAGCAGTTGCAACATGGAAACCCCCTTGTCTTTGGGCCACGGACCTCAAAAAGAAAGCATTCTGACACGGGCTTGTCCAGATTGGTTGACATTTGGGCGTCAGGGGCTTTCCTGTGTGATTTGCTCGGGTATTGCCCTGATCAAGACAAAGTGACTGAACTGGCGCACAATGAACTGTCCAGTAATTTCTGACATACCCTTCGAGGAGTCCAGCATGTCCCGTTTCACCGCCATCCCTTCCAATCGTCGCGTCTTCATGATGCAAGTGGCCACAGCTGCAACTGCCGTCATGGTGGCCAGCGAAGCCTCTGCCCAAGCCATGTTGGACGAAAAAGACCCACAAGCCGTGGGTTTGGCTTACAAAGCCGACGCCACCAAAGTGGACAAAGCCAAAAACCCCAAGTACGCCGCAGGGAACAACTGTGCCAACTGCGCTTTGTTCCAGGCCAAGCCGGGTGCTGCCTCTGGCGGTTGCCCTTTGTTTGGCACCAAGCAAGTGTCGGCCAAAGGCTGGTGCTCGGCCTGGGCCAAAAAGGCCTGATGCCCGATCAGGCCCCATCGGGCGGGAGCCCGATGCCCCCCAAAAAACCGCCTTCGGGCGGTTTTTTTCTGGTCGCAACCTGTCCGGCCTCGGGGATGGACCGAGGGCTTACCCTGATTGCCCCACGAATCCAGGTGTTTGACACACACAAAGTGTCAATTTGTCGTTACACTTCGCTTTGTCTTCAACCGACCAGAAAGCCCTTTCATGGCGTCTTGGGTGCTCAAAGCGATGGACCTGGCCTGCCAAAAGGCCCAGCGGACCTTGTTCGAGGGCGTGAGCTTGGCTGTGCCCGTAGGCAGCTGGTTGCACATTGAAGGCGGTAACGGCTGCGGCAAGACCAGTTTGCTGCGCATCCTGTGTGGGCTGGCACCGGCCGCACGGGGGCAGGTGATCTGGCCTGCAGCGGCCAGCGATGCCCTGCTTGCCATGGACCGTCCTTCCATGCACCGTCCAGACCGCTCGGTGCTCCATTACATCGGACATGCCCTGGGGCTCAAGCCCGATCTGACGGCCTGTGAGAACCTGTGCCTGGACGCCCAAGTCAGTGGTTTGAACCTCAGCCGCGACCAAGCCCTGTTGGCGCTGACTGCCCAAGGCCTCAAAAGCCGGGCCCATTTGCCGGTGCGCGTGTTGTCGCAAGGCCAGCGCCAAGGTGTCGCTTTGGCCCGCTTGCGCACCAGCCCGGCGCGGCTGTGGGTGCTGGACGAACCCTTGGTGGGGCTGGACACCGAGGCCACCGCCACGGCCCGTGCCCTGTTGCAATCGCATGTGGACTCGGGTGGCGCCGTGGTCATGACCAGCCACCACGATGTGCAGCTGCAAGGCCCGGGTACCAGATTGCTGTTGAACGGTGGGGGCCGCGTGTCATGAGCAGCCAGGTCCTCACCGCCGTCCACTGGCCTCAGGCGCTGCCCAGCCCCTGGCAGGCCATGTGGGGCTTGCTGCGGCGCGATCTGCGCCTGGCCTTGCGGCGCAAGGCCGAATGGTTGGGCGCGGTGTTTTTTTTCGTGGTGGTGGCCGCACTCTTTCCATTGGCGATCGGTCCCGAGCCAGACACCTTGCGCCTGATCGGTCCGGGGGTGTTGTGGGTGGCTGCATTGCTGGCCAGCATGCTGAGCCTGGGTCGTTTGTTCGAAGCCGACCACCAGGATGGCAGCCTGGAGCAGATGGCCTTGTCGGCCGCCCCCTTGTCCTGGCTGGTGTCGGCCAAGGTGGCCGCGCACTGGTTGATCTCGGGGCTGCCTTTGGTGCTGTTGTCGCCGCTGTTGGGTTTGCAGTTCGGGCTTGGTTCAGAGGCGCTGGCCATGCTGGCCTTGACCTTGTTGATCGGCACGCCGGTCTTGTCATTGTTGGGCGCGATTGGTGCCGCACTCACTTTGGGGGTGCGCGGCGGAGGTGTGTTGCAGTCGCTCTTGCTCTTGCCTTTGTATGTGCCCGTGCTGGTGTTTGGTGCGGGCGCGGTCGAGGCTCAGATGCGAGGGCTGGGCGCGCAAGCCCATGTCTCGGTGTTGCTGGCTTTGCTGTTGGCCACGGCGGCGTTCAGCCCTTGGGCCTGTGCGGCGGCTTTGCGCCTGGCACTGGAATGAGGGACCCGACATGAAGCTCTTCCATTACGCTGCGCCACAAAATTTTTACGCCTTGGCAGGCCGCCTCTGGCCAGTGTTGGCCTTGTTGGCCACTTTGCTGGCGGCCGCGGGCTTGTGGTTGGGCTTCATGGTGGCGCCGTCCGACGCGCAGCAAGGTCAAGCCTACAGGATCATTTACATCCATGTGCCGGTGTCCTGGATGGCCATGCTGATTTACCTGGCCATGGCGTTCTGGAGCGTGTTGGGCCTGGTGTTCCAGACCCGACTGTCGGGTCTGATGACCCGTGCGCTGGCCCCCACCGGGGCTTTGCTGGCCTTCTTGTCGTTGTGGACCGGAGCCTTGTGGGGCAAGCCGATGTGGGGCACCTATTGGGTGTGGGATGCGCGGCTGACCTCGATGCTGATCTTGCTGTTTTTGTACTTGGGCTACATCGCACTGACTTCGGCCATCGAAGAGCCACGTCGTGCCGACAAGGCCGGGGCCTTGGTGGCCGTGGTGGGCGCGGTGAACGTGCCCATCATTTATTTTTCGGTGCAGTGGTGGAACACCCTGCACCAGGGCGCATCGGTGTCGTTCACACAGTCGCCGCGCATGGCCAGCGTGATGCTCACGGGCATGCTGCTGATGAGCCTGGCGATGTGGTTGTACGCAGCGGCCATGGCGCTGTGGCGGGTGCGCAGTCTGATTCTGGTGCGCGAGAGCCATGCCGCCTGGGTGCAGCAATTGCCCGAGGTGCAGGCTTATCGATGGGCAAGGGGATGGGCATGACGTGGTCGAGCGCCTCCGAGTTTTGGGCCATGGGCGGCTATGGCGTCTATGTCTGGGGCAGCATGGGCGTGAGCGCGGCCTTGCTGGCGCTGGAAGTGTGGCTGGCCCGTTTGGGCAGACAGCAAGCGCTTGAGGCGGTGTGTGAGGCCATGCATGCCGAGCACGAGGACACCGCGCCCCCCACATCAACCGTTGTCCAACCCGCAGGCAACTGGCCCTCTGGAGTCACCTCATGAAAAGCCGTCATCAGAGATTGTTCGGCATCGGCCTGGGCCTCTTGCTCTTGTGTGGGGCGCTGTTTTTTGTGCTCAACGCCTTCCAAAGCAACCTGGTGTTTTTCTTCACGCCCACGCAAGTGGCGGCGGGCGAGGCCCCCAAAGACGGGCATTTTCGGGTGGGGGGTTTGGTCAAAGAGGGCAGCATCCAGCGCGACGGCATGGCGGTGGCTTTTGTGGTGACCGACACGCAGCGTGAGGTGCCGGTGCGTTATGTGGGCCTGCTGCCCGATTTGTTCAAGGAAGGCAAGGGCGTGGTGGCGCAAGGCCGTCTGGATGCGGGGCAGTTGTTCGTGGCCAGCGAGGTGCTGGCCAAGCACGATGAAAACTACATGCCCCCCGAGGCCCAGCATGCGCTGGACGAAGCGGCCAAGGCCCGCAACACTTCGGCGGTGGTGCGATGAACCCCATGCATGGGATGGGAGCCTGCCATGTGGCCTGAAGCGGGCCACCTGGCTTTGATCATGGCGGCCTGGGTCGCCCTGGCGCAAGCGGTGCTGCCGCTGTGGGGCAGTTTGTCGGCGCGGCGGGCCCATTGGCAAGCCCTGGCCAGGCCTTTGGCGCAATTGCAACTGGGCCTGATCGTGCTGTCTTTTCTGGCGCTGTGGCACGCTTTTTATGTGCACGACTTCAGCGTGGTGTATGTGGCCCACCACTCCAACACCTTGCTGCCCACGCCCTACCGCTTGTCGGCCATTTGGGCAGGGCACGAGGGCTCGCTGCTGTTGTGGGTGTTGATGCTGGCGTTGTGGTCGGTGGCGGTGGCCACGTTTTCCAAGCGCCTGCCGCAGGCTCTGGTGGCGCAGGTGCTGGGCGTCATGGGGGCGGTGTCGGTGGGTTTTTTGGCCTTCATTTTGGCCTTGTCCAACCCGTTTGAGCGCCAGTTTCCGGCCCCCACCGAGGGCCGTGATCTGACGCCTTTGCTGCAAGACCCGGGTTTGGTCATCCACCCGCCCATGCTCTACATGGGCTATGTGGGTTTGTCGGTGGCTTTTGCTTTCGCCATGGCCGCGCTGTTGTCGGGGCGGCTCGATGCCGCGTGGGCGCGCTGGGCACGCCCCTGGACCGTGGCGGCCTGGGGCTTTTTGACGCTGGGCATTGCCTTGGGTTCGTGGTGGGCCTATTACGAATTGGGCTGGGGCGGCTGGTGGTTTTGGGACCCGGTGGAGAACGCCTCGCTCATGCCCTGGCTGGTGGCCACGGCACTCATCCATTCGCTCATGGTCACCGACAAGCGCGGGCAGTTCAAGGCCTGGACGGTGCTCTTGGCCATTGGCGCGTTTTCACTCAGTTTGCTCGGCACCTTCCTCGTGCGCTCGGGCGTGTTGACCTCGGTGCATGCCTTTGCCACCGACCCGGGGCGGGGCGTGTTCATTTTGCTGTTTTTGGCCGTGGTGGTGGGTGTGTCGCTGGCCTTGTTCGCCTGGCGTGCGCCGCAGTGGGCCAATGCTTCGCAGCCTGTCGCCGGATCGCGCGAATCGTTCTTGCTGCTCAACAGCGTGCTTTTGGTGGTGGCCATGGCGGCGGTGCTGCTGGGCACTTTGTACCCGCTGATCATCGACGCGCTGAACCTGGGCAAGCTGTCGGTGGGGCCGCCGTATTTTGACCGCGTGTTTGTGCCGCTGATGGTGCCGCTCTTGCTGGCCATGGTGCCGGGCTCGGTGGTGCCTTGGCATGTGGCGCGCTGGGCGGCCTTGCGTCAGTTGGTGGTGCCCGGGTCCTTGGCGCTGCTCGCAGCCAGTGCTTGGGCCAGCTGGGGCGCACCACCACAGGACGCAGGCGCTCCCCTGGCCACGGCGGGTGGTTGGCTGACGGTGATGGGCGGCACGCTGGGCGGCTGGATCGTTTTATCGGGCGTTTGGCAAATTGCGCAGCGCCTGCGTCAGCCCGGTTCGCCGGGCTTGGCCTGGTGGGGCATGCATGGCGCGCACCTGGGTGTGGCGGTGCTGGTGCTGGGCATCACGGGGGTGAAGTCTTTTGAGGTGGAGCGCGATGTGCGTTTGGGTCTGGGCGAGACGGTCACAGTGGCCGGTGTGCGCTACCAGCTGATCAGTGTGGACAACCACCTTGGCCCCAACTATTTGGCCTTGCGTGCCCGCATGCAGGTGTTCGAGGGGGAGCGCATGGTGGGGACCTTGCAGCCCGAAAAACGCCGTTATGTCTCGAGCGCCATGCCCATGACCGAAGCGGCGATAGACCGCAACCTGTGGCGTGACCGCTATGTGTCTTTGGGCGAGCCTTTGGCGGGAGAGCCTGCGCAGTGGAGTTTCAGGGTTTACCACAAGCCTTATGTGTCGTGGATTTGGCTGGGTGCGGTGTTCATGGTGTTGGGCGGTGGTTTGGCGGCGTTTGATCGGCGCTACCGGCAGGCGCATGCGCAAGGCCAAGTGCAAGCTGTCTTGCCTGCGCGTGACCCACTTCCTGCCGTGTCGGGCGATTGGCGTGCAGCTGCCACGGGGGCCAAGCCATGAGCGGATCACTGTCTGTCCAACCCGCTGCCCAGCGCATGCCGCGCTGGGTGTTTGTGCCGCTGGCGCTGTTCTTGGGCATGGTGGCGTTTTTGGCCGTGGGTTTGCAGCGCAACCCGCAGGAGATCCCATCCCCCCTCATCGGTCAGCCTGCCCCCGCATTCCGCCTGCCGGTGGTGGGGAGTTCAGGCAACTTCAGCGAGGCGCAATTCAAAGGCCAGCTCACACTGGTCAATTTGTGGGCCACCTGGTGTGCGGGTTGCCGGGAAGAGCATCCGATTTTGATGGCGCTGTCGCGCCAGCCGGGGCTGCAGATGGTGGGCCTGAACTACAAGGAACTGCAAGCTTCGGATTTGGCAGGTCAGGACCCACTGAGCGCGCCCGCAGCCCAAAAGGCCGCCGAGCGCAGCCAAGCCTGGCTGCAAAAACACGGTCAGGCCTTTGGTGTGAATTTGTTGGACTTGGATGGCCGAGTCGGCATGGACTTTGGCGTGTACGGCTTGCCCGAAACCTATTTGGTGGACCGTGCGGGCGTGGTGCGCTTCAAACATGCGGGGCCTTTGACGCCCGATGTGGTGCAACACAAATTGCTGCCCTTGTTGCGGAGTTTGCCCTGATGCGCACGGCCCTGAAAATCAGCATGTTGCTCCTGTGGTTTGCAGCGCAGGGCTTGAACGCATGGGCCCAGGGTGCGCCATCGCCTGCGGGCCTGCCACCTGTGCAAGCCGTGATCACGGCGCAGGCTGAATCGCCCATGTCGCCCGCCGTGAAGGTGCGTTGGGACCACATCGCTGCCGAGCTGCGTTGCCTGGTGTGCCAAAACGAGACGCTGGCTTCCTCGCACGCCGAACTCGCGCTGGATTTGCGCCGCGAGTTGCGCAGCCTGATCGAGCAAGGTCAAAGTGATGCCGACATTCGCAGCTTCATGGTCAGCCGTTACGGTGACTTCGTGCTCTACAAGCCAGAGGTCAAGCCCGTCACCTGGCTGCTGTGGTTTGGCCCCTTTGTCTTGCTTTTGCTGGCCTTGGCGGTGGCGCTGCGCCTGATGCGCCGTGCGCCGCAGGCGCCTGTCCCCTTGACCGACAGCGAGCGCACGCGCGTTCGCCAACTGCTGGAGTCCTGATGTCCGACATGCCGCCTTGGCTGGGTTTGGGTGTGAGCTGGTTGCTCTTGGGGGCGCTGGCCGCAGGGGTCTTGTGGCGTGGGCTCAAGCCGCAGGCCCGTGCGGCCCATACCGCTGAGGGCGCAGTCACGGGTGAGGATGTGCAGGCCTTGGCCAATCGCCGCATCCAGCAACAGCACCTGGCCGATCTGGACCGCGCTGTGGCCGAAGGCCGTTTGGGCAGCGTCCAATACGCCGCAGCCCGTGACGAGCTGATGCGTCATGTGCTGGAGGATGCGGCCATGCCCAAGTCAAGCGGTGCAAGGCAGCCCTCAGCCACTGGGGTGCGCTGGGGTGTGCTGGCCGCAGGCTTGGCCTTGTTGAGCGGCTTGAGTTACCTGCAGTTGGGCGCACCACAAACCTGGTGGCCCTTGCCCTTGAGCCAGCGCGTGCAGATCAGCGCGACCACCCCTGAGCAATTGGCCGAACAAACCCGGGTGTGGCAACAAGCCACGCACAACAAGCCGGATGACGCACGTGCCTGGCTGACCCTGGCACGTTTGCATGCCGCGCAAAATGCGCACACCCAAGCCGAGCAAGCCCTGGCCCGCGTGCTGGCTTTGGCGCCCGAGCCTGATTTGTGGATTGAGCGCGCGCAAATGAAAGCCTTGAGCGCGGGTGGCTCGTACATCGGCGAGCCCTGGCAGTGGATTCAAAGCGTGTTGAAAGCGCAACCCCAACACCTGAATGCGCTGGTGTTGGCAGGCAGCGCGGCCTTGTCTGAACAACGGTATGCCCAAGCGCAAAACTATTGGGGGCAAGCCCTGACTTTGGTGCCTGCCGACAGCGAGGCCGCACAAGGCCTGCAACAAGCTTTGGCCCAAGCGGCAGAAAGGGCGCAAATTGTTGCCATGCCGTCGCCAGGTCAGCAAGCTGAACGGGCCGCAACACTGGCCTCGTCGTCTGCCCCTGCGCCTGCCAGGTCGTCTGCGTCCGGGGCCAGCCGCGCCCTCATCCAGGGCGAGGTACGTGTGTCGCCGCAGGTGCAAAACCAACTCGGATCGGGTGTGACCTTGTTCGTTTACGCGCTGGCCGAAGAGGGCTCGCGTCGCCCAGTGGCGATTTGGCGTGGCACGCCCAGCGCATGGCCTGTGGCGTTTTCTTTGAGCGACAGCATGGGCATGGGCGCACCGCCGCTTTTGTCAGACATGCAGCAAGTGCGGCTGGTCGCGCGGATTTCCAGAACAGGCTCAGCCCAAAGGCAGGCCGATGATTGGCAAGTGGAACTGGCGGGCGTGAAGACCGGCGTGCAAGGCGTGGTGCTCAACATCACCGGACGCATCCCGTAGGTCGGACTTTCAGGTCCGACCTTCCCCTGCTGAGATGCATGTCCATGTCGTGGCTGAAGCCACCGACTTGCCCGTACCTTCAATCAAGCTTGCCGCAACTTCTTCGAATGGTTGTGCACCGCTTCCACCAGCGCCGTCACATGTTCGGGCGGGGTGTATTGGCTGATGCCATGACCCAGGTTGAAGATGTGCGTGGGGCCGGTTTGGGTTTTGTCGGTGTGCGGTTGGCCAAAGCTGTCCAGCACGCGCTGCACCTCGGTGGCAATCTGCGCGGGCGGCGCAAACAGGATGTTGGGGTCGATGTTGCCTTGCAGTGCCTTGCCGGGGCCGCCCACTTGGCCACCCACTTGGGCGCGCGCGCGGCCCAGGTTCATGGTCCAGTCCAGGCCCAGCACATCGCAGTTCAGGCTGGCCATCTCGGGCAGCCACAGGCCGCCGCCTTTGGTGAACACGATGCTGGGGATGCGCTGGCCCAGGTGCTCGGTCT